>NZ_JACHJW010000001.1:5702489-7152484 GCF_014203835.1 Micromonospora polyrhachis
CCGCTGCTGGTCGAGGTGGGGCTCGCCGCCACGTACCACCTGGTGATCGTGGTGGAGACGGAGCAGTCCATCCGGATTGACCGATTGGTCCGGGATCGGGGCATGAGCGCCGAGGAGGCGTACCAGCGGATTCGCGCCCAGACCAGCGACGCGTTGCGGCGGGCCGCTGCTGACGCCCTGCTGACCAACAACGGGAGACTGGACGAGTTGCACGCGGCGGTGGACGCGCTGTGGCAGGGCCGGCTGGTGCCGTACGAGCGCAACGTGCGCGAGCGTCGGGTGGCTCCCATGCCTCCCACCGACGGTGGGTCCACAGCGGATCCGACCTGGCCGGCGCAGTTCGCCCGGCTCGCCGCCCGGATCGGGCACGCGCTGGGCCCCGCCGTACAACGGATCGACCAGGTCGGCCCAGCCTCGGTGGCGGGGCTGCCGTCGGTGGACGTCATCGAGATCCGGGTGGGTGTAGCCGCTGACGCCGACCTGGGCCTGCTCGCCGGCCAACTGGCCGATGCGGGGTTCCCGCCGGTGTCGTCGGCGACCGGGGCGGAACGCCGACATGGCGGTGCCGACCCGGCCCGCCCGGTCGACCTGAGGCTTGGCCCGATCGGCTTGCCCAACTGGCGAGCGGCCCTGTTGCTACGGGACTACCTGCGGGACGACCCGCAGCGGTGGTCGGCGACGTCGGCGTACGACGAGCAGATCCGATCGGCCGAGCAGTGGGCGGTGGAAACCGGCTGGGAACCATCCGGGGGAGTCGTGGGATGACGATGCCGACCAGGTGACCGTAGCGACGTGGTGGGAACCGCGCAGCAGGCACGACAATCTGCTCGCCGCGATCCCGGAGCGGGCCGCCGCAGGGCGGCGGAACCTGGGGCCAGAGCAGCTCCCCGGGGGAGTCCCGGTTCCGGCGGGTAGCCCAGCCGCAGCTATCGTGCCGAGGGCTGCCCGTGCGGTTCAGCAGTGGTCACCGGCCTGACCGCAGCAGCACGACGGTGGAGGTAAGGCGCTCGCGGCGGCCGGTCTGCGCGTTCCGCGCGACCGCGTCCGGTGCGCACGCCGGCCGAGTGCCGGGGCTGCAACCCTTTGCGCCGGTCGCGACCATCGATACTGATGTGGGGTCGCGATCCGGACGGCCGCCGCGAGCGGCCTACCCTAGCACCGTAGCCTGGTGATCTTTGCCACACAATCGACATATCGAAGTTGATTGAGCACGTACGGTCTCCGAGGTCCGGTGTCACAGCTGCGGCGTACCGTTGAGGTCATGGCGCTAGACATCCCGCGGCTCGATGGCCGCTTCCAGGTCATCAGCGAGTTCCAGCCCGCCGGTGACCAGCCGGCGGCAATCGCTGACCTTGAGCGTCGGGTGCGGCGTGGTGATCGTCATTCGGTGTTGCTCGGTGCCACCGGGACGGGCAAGAGCGCGACCACCGCCTGGCTGGTGGAGCGGCTCCAGCGACCGACCCTGGTCCTCGCGCCGAACAAGACCCTCTGTGCCCAGCTCGCCAAGGAGTTCAGCGAGCTGATGCCGCACAACGCGGTCGAGTACTTCGTCTCCTACTACGACTACTACCAGCCCGAGGCGTACATTCCGCAGACCGACACCTACATCGAGAAGGACTCCTCGATCAACGAGGAGGTGGAGCGGCTGCGGCACTCGACGACGATGTCCCTGCTGACCCGCCGGGACGTGATCGTGGTGGCGACGGTGTCGGCGATCTACGGCCTGGGCACCCCGGAGGAATATCTCGACCGCGCGGTGCGGGTCAAGGTCGGGCAGGAGATCGAGCGGGACAAGCTGCTGCGCCGGCTGGTCGACATCCAGTACACCCGTAACGACATGGCCTTCAACCGAGGGACGTTCCGGGTCCGTGGCGACACGCTGGAGATCATTCCGGCGTACGAGGAGCTGGCGCTGCGGATCGAGTTCTTCGGCGACGAGGTGGAGAAGCTCTTCTACCTGCACCCGCTCACCGGCGAGGTGGTCCGGGAGGTCGAGCACCTGCTGATCTTCCCGTCGACGCACTACGCGGCGGGGCCGGAACGGATGGAACGGGCGATCGCCGGTATCGAGGCCGAGTTGGCCGAGCGTCTGGCCGAGCTGGACCGGCAGGGCAAACTGCTGGAGGCACAGCGGCTGCGGATGCGGACCACCTACGACATCGAGATGATGCGTCAGGTCGGTTTCTGCTCCGGTATCGAGAACTACTCGATGCACATCGACGGTCGTGGGCCGGGCAGCCCGCCGCACTGTCTGATCGACTACTTCCCGGACGACTTCCTCACCGTGGTCGACGAGTCGCACGTGACCATTCCGCAGATCGGTGGGATGTTCGAGGGCGACGCGTCGCGTAAGCGAATGCTGATCGACCACGGGTTCCGGCTGCCCAGCGCCGCCGACAACCGGCCGCTGCGCTTCGACGAGTTCCTCGACCGGGTCGGCCAGATGGTCTTCCTCTCGGCCACTCCGGGGCCGTGGGAGTTGGAGCAGGCCGGTGGTGAGTTCGTCGAGCAGGTCATCCGACCGACCGGTCTGGTCGACCCCGAGGTGATCGTCAAGCCCACCAAGGGGCAGATCGACGACCTGATGCACGAGATCAAGCTACGTACCGAGCGGGACGAGCGCGTGCTGGTCACCACGCTGACCAAGAAGATGGCCGAGGACCTGTCCGACTACTTCCTGGAGCACGGCATCCGGGTGCGCTACCTGCACTCCGAAGTCGACACGTTGCGCCGCGTGGAGTTGCTGCGCGAGCTGCGTAAGGGCGACTACGACGTACTGGTCGGCATCAACCTGCTGCGGGAGGGCCTCGACCTGCCCGAGGTGTCGCTGGTGGCGATCCTCGACGCCGACAAGGAGGGCTTCCTGCGTAGCGCCCGGTCGCTGATCCAGACCATCGGCCGGGCCGCCCGTAACGTGTCGGGTCAGGTGCACATGTACGCCGACAAGATGACGCCGTCGATGCGGGACGCGATCGACGAGACCAACCGGCGACGGGCCAAGCAGGTCGCGCACAACGAGGCCAACGGGATCAGCCCCGAGCCGCTGCGGAAGAAGATCCACGACATCCTGGACGACATCTACCGCGAGGCGGAGGACACCGACGGGATGACCCGGGTCGGCGGTGCCGCACGCCAGTTGTCCCGAGGCAAGGCGCCGGTCGCCGAGACGCGTAGCCGGGGCCGGGTGGCTGCCGGTCCGTCCCGAGAGGGGATGGCCCGTGCCGACCTGGCCCAGCTCATCCAGGAACTCAGTGACCAGATGTTGGCCGCCGCCCGTGAGTTGCAGTTCGAGGTGGCGGCCCGGATCCGGGACGAGGTCGCCGAGTTGAAGAAGGAACTACGCGGGATGGACGCGGCCGGCGTGAAGTAGCCCCCGCAGCGCGGTGTGGCGTGGCGTGGCGTTAGGAAAGTGCTCAGCGGAGATGTCGCCGGGGGTTGGTACGGTGTCGCCCCCTCGCCACCGTTCTCAGGAGACGCCACGATGACCATCAGTGAACATGTCGCCGAGTTCGCCGGACTGCCCTGCTTCCAGTTCGAGGAGGGCGCGGAGTTGCCCGAGACCCCCGCCTCAGTCGCCTGGCGGGTCGAGGCCTGGGGGGAGGACGATCCTGACTGGGAGGCCCAGCTGTCGCCGACCTTCCAGCGGGTGTTCGAGAGCTTCCTCGGGACTGTCGACCCGGCCACGGTCACCGCGCTGGTGATCGGGTCGTGGGGTTACGCCGCCTCCAACACCGCACCGATCGAACAGCTCTGCGCGGCGGCGTCCCGGCTGACCGGGCTGCGGGCGCTGTTCCTCGGCGATATCACCTCCGAGGATTGCGAGATCTCCTGGATTCGGCAGGGGGACATCACGCCGTTGCTGGCGGCGTACCCGGATCTGGAGGTGTTGTGGGTGCGCGGCGCGGACCCACAACAGGCTGATGAGCCTGGGGTACTTCGTCTCGACCCGGTACGCCATACCGCGCTGCGGGAGCTGGTGATCGAGTCTGGTGGGCTCCCGGGCAGCGTGGTGCGGGGCGTCGGCGAGTGTGACCTGCCCGCGTTGGAGGTTCTGGAGTTGTGGCTCGGCACCGATGATTACGGCGGTGACGCCACCGTTGACGACCTGGCCCCGATCCTGGCCGGTAACCGGCTGCCGGAGCTGCGCTATCTCGGGCTGCGGGACGCGGAGATCGCCGACGAGGTGGCGGCGGCGCTGGCTGCCGCGCCGGTGGTCGCCCAGCTCGACATCATCAACCTGTCACTGGGCACCCTCTCCGACGAGGGGGCGGCGGCGCTGCTGGCCGGGCAGCCGTTGACCCATCTGCGCCGGCTCGACCTGCATCATCACTATCTCGGCGAGGAGATGGTCGAGCAGTTGAGCGCCGCGCTGTCCGGCGTGGAGGTCGACCTGTCAGACCCCCAGGAGCCCGACGAGGACGGCGATCGTTACGTGGCCGTCAGCGAGTGAGCCGTGTCGGATCGGCCTGTTACGTTGGCCGCTCCCGGTGCCCTTTCATCGTCCAGGAGATCCCCGATGACCATCAACGAGCACATCACCGAGTTCGCTGGTCTGCCCGTGGTCGACTTCGTGCCGGACATGGAACCGCCGGCCGACCCGAGCGGGGTGGCCTGGCGGATCACCGAAGACCACGACCTCAGCGAGATGATCCCCGAACAGGTCGAACATCTCCCGACGGTGGTCGACCCGGCCGACGTCCGGGCCCTGATCATCTGTGCGTGGGACGCGCCCTTGTCGGTCGAACAGCTGGTTGGTCTCGCGTCCCGCCTGACCGGGTTGCGGGCGGTGTTCCTCGGCGAGATGACGTTCGAGGAGTGCGAGATCTCCTGGATTGAGCAGGAAGACATCACCCCACTGCTGGCGGCCTACCCGGACCTGGAGGTGCTGCGGGTGCGGGGCACGAACGGGCTGGCCCTGGCTCCGGTGCGGCACGCCGCCTTGCGCGAGTTGGCGTTCGAGTCCGGTGGCCTGCCGGCGTCGGTGGTCCGTGCGGTCGCCGCGTGCGACCTGCCGGCGCTGACCCACCTGGAGTTGTGGCTCGGCACCGACGAGTACGGCGGCGACACCACCGTTGACGACCTCGCCCCGATTCTGGCCGGCACCCGGCTGCCGGCGGTGCGCTACCTCGGGCTGCGGGATGCGGAGATCGCCGACGAGGTGGCGGCGACGCTGGCCACCGCCCCGGTGGTGGCTCAACTGGACACAGTGGACCTGTCGTTGGGCATCCTGAGCGACAAGGGGGTGGCGGCCTTGCTGGCCGGGCAGCCACTGACCCATCTGCGCCGGCTCGACCTGCACCACCACTACGTCAACCGGGAACTGGCCGACCGACTGACCGCCGAGTTGGCCGGGGTCGAGGTCGACCTCTCCGACCACCAGGCGGCCGACAACGACCGGCGGTACGTGGCAGTCTCCGAGTGAACATCGAATCGCCGCTGGTGGTGGTCGGCAACCCCGACAACCGGCGGGTCACCCTGTTCCGGGCCGCCGCCGCGCGGGCCGGTCTGGCCGTCGAGGTGCTGCCCTGGCGCAGGCTGGCCACCGGCCCCGTCCACCTACCGGCCGGTGCCGTCGTACGGGTCGACTCGCCCGGTGAGGACGCCGAGGTGGACCGGTTACTGCGCGGTGCCGACCGGCCCGCCGAACACGGCGAGATCGTCGGGATGGCCGCCTGGTACGTCGGCCTGCGCAGCGCTCTCGGCCGGCTCACCGATGCGGTGGACGTCGCCGGGGCGACCCTGCTCAACGCCCCAGCCGACATCGCGATCATGTTCGACAAGCGCGCCTGCCACGCCCGGTTGACCGAGGCCGGGGTGCCCGTGCCCCCCGCGTTGCCCGGTCCCGTTCACGACTACGGTGAGCTGCGGTCCGCACTGCGCGACGCGGGCTGGCCCCAGGTCTTCGTCAAGCCCGCGCACGGGTCGTCGGCATCGGGAGTGCTCGCCCTGCGGATCAGCCAGGGTGCATCTACCGGGCCGACCCCGACCCGGGTATCGGCGACCACCTCGGTGGAGTTGGCCGACGACGGACGGCTGTTCAACTCGCTACGGGTGCGCACCTACCGCGACGAGCGGGAGGTGGCCGCGATCGTGGACCGGCTGGCCCCGGACGGGCTGCACGTCGAACGCTGGTTTCCCAAGGCGGGGCTGGCCGGGCAGGTGTTCGACCTGCGGGTACTGGTAGTCGCCGGCGAACCCGGTCACGTGGTGGTCCGGGCCGGCCGGGGTCCACTGACCAACCTGCACCTGGGCAACGCCCGGGGTGACCTGGCCGCCGTGCGTGCGCGGCTGGGCGAGGCCGGTTGGGCGGCCGCCATGCGTACCTGCGTGCGGGCCGCCGCCTGCTTCCCCGGTAGCCTGCACGCCGGGGTCGACCTGCTCATCGGAACCGACTGGCGGCGTAACAGCGTGGCCGAGGTGAACGCCTTCGGCGATCTGCTGCCGCACCTGTTGGACGGCGCGGGTCGGGACACCTACGCCGCCGCGCTGCACGCGTGGCGTACCGGCCGGTTCGACCGCTGGCAGACGGGTTTCCTCGCCGGGAGGGGCAGATGAAGGATCTGATCGGCAGTCACGATCTGCTCTTCGTCACCCTCGACACGTTGCGCTACGACGTGGCCGCCGAGTTGGGCGCAGCCGGACGTACCCCGAATCTGGCCCGGGCCCTGCCCGGCGGGACCTGGCAGCGTCGACACAGCCCGGCGAGCTTCACCTACGCCGCCCACCAGGCGTTCTTCGCCGGTTTCCTGCCCACGCCCACCGGACCAGGGCCGCATCCCCGGCTTTTCGCCGCGGCCTTCCCCGGCAGCGAGAGCACCACCGAGGAGACCTGGGTCTTCGAGGCACCCGATGTGGTGACCGCGTTGGCCAAGGCGGGCTACCACACCGTCTGCGTCGGCGGGGTGGGCTTCTTCAACCCGCACTCACCACTGGGCGCGGTGCTACCCGGCCTCTTCGCCGAGGCACACTGGGAGCCCGCGTTCGGGGTGACCGCCCCGGACTGCTTCGAGGCGCAACTCGACCGCATCGCGACTGTCGTGCCGGCGGCCCCGGCTGACCGACCGCTGTTCCTGTTCGTCAACGTCGCCGCGATGCATCAACCGAACCGGCACTACCTGCCCGGCGCGGAGCAGGACAGCCGAGCCAGCCATGCCGCCGCACTGGAATACGTGGACCGGCACATCGGCCGGCTCTTCGCGTTGGCCACCAGCCGGGACCGCCCCTGCCTGGTGGTGCTCTGCGCCGACCACGGCACGGCGTACGGCGAGGACGGCCACACTGGGCACCGGTTCGGCCACGAGGTGGTGTGGACGGTGCCGTACGCCCACTTCGTCATCGAGCCGGGCGACTGGGACAAGCTGGGGGACTGGCCGTGACCGACGAGATGCTGACGGGGTCGCCGTACCAGGGGTATCTCTACGCGTACCCGCACAAGACGGCATACCGGCCGTTGGTGCCCCGCCCCGCCTTGCGCGACGTCTGGGCTGGCGAGCGTACCGATGCCCTCTTCCTCTATCTGCATCTGCCGTTCTGCGAGATGCGGTGTGGGTTCTGCAATCTGTTCACCCGAGCCAACCCACCCGCAGAGCAGGTGACCGCCTACCTTGATCAGCTGCGTCGGCAGGCGACCCGGGTACGGGACTCGCTGCCGACCGGCACCGACGTCGCCCGGATCGCCATCGGCGGCGGCACCCCGACCTACCTGACCGCCACCGAGCTGTCCACAATGTTCGACCTGGTGGCGGAGTTCGGTGCCCGTCCCGGCGCGGTACCGATGGCAGTGGAGACCTCACCGGCCACCGCCACCGCCGACCGGATCGGGGTGCTCGCCGAGCGGGGCACCAAGCGGGTCAGCATCGGAGTACAGAGCTTCCTGGACGCCGAGGCGCGGGCCGCCGGCCGCCCGCAACGGCGTCCGGAGGTGGAACGGGCCCTGGCTACCATTCGGGCGCACGCGGTCCCCGAGTTGAACCTCGACCTGATCTACGGCATCGCCGGGCAGACCGCGCGGACCTGGGCCCAGTCACTGGCTGCGGCACTTTCCTGGCGTCCCGAGGAGTTGTTCCTCTATCCGCTCTACGTCCGGCCGCTCACCGGTCTCGGCCGCCGCGAACGCAGTGACCTGGCGGACCAGGCCTGGGACGAACAGCGGCTGGCGCTCTACCGGCAGGGGCGGGACACCCTCCGGGCGGCCGGCTACCGGCAGTTGTCGATGCGCCACTTCCGGCGGGCCGATCTGCCCGCCGAGTTGTCCGGTGACCGGTCCGGCACGGACGGCCCGGGGTACTGCTGCCAGTCCGATGGCATGGTGGGGTTGGGTTGCGGTGCCCGCTCCTACACCACCGACCTGCACTACTCGTTCGACTACGCGGTCGGCATCGGTCAGGTACGGGCGATCATCGACGACTACCTGCGTCGCCCGGTCGAGGACTTCGACCTGGCCGAGGTCGGCTTCCGGCTCGACCCGGTGGAACAACGCCGGCGGTGGCTGGTCAAGTCACTGCTACGCACCGAGGGCTTCACTCCAGCAGCCTATTCGGACCGGTTCGGCACCGGGGTGCGCGACGACTTTCCGGCCCTGACGGCGCTCGCCGACCGGGGGTGGCTGAGCGCTGATGGTGAGCGGATCGCGCTGACCGACGCCGGGGTGGAACGCTCCGACGCGATCGGACCGTGGCTGGTCTCCGGCCCGGTCCGCGTCGCGATGACGGAATACGCACTCCGGTGAACCTGTCCATCCTCTACCGGGGGCCGCTGGCCAGTTGCAACTACGACTGCGCCTACTGCCCGTTCGCCAAGCGCCGGGACAGCCCGGACCAGTTGCGGGCCGACCGGGCGGACCTGGCGCGATTCGTCGACTGGGTGGTCCGTAACCCGGACGGAGACCAACTTTCCGTGCTCTTCACGCCCTGGGGGGAGGGGCTGACCCGGTCGTGGTACCGGAACGCCCTGGTGACGCTCTCCCGACTCGACCACGTCGAGCGGGTGGCGATCCAGACCAACCTCGCCTGCCGGCTGGACTGGCTGGCCGAGGCGGATCGCCGTACCGTCGCGCTCTGGGCGACGTACCACCCCGACCAGGTGTCGCGGTCGACCTTCCTGCGTAGCTGCGCCACCCTGCGCGGGTCCGGCGTGCGGTTCTCGGTTGGTGTGGTCGGCCTGCCGGCCCACCTCGACGAGGCCCGCGCCCTTCGGGAAGCCCTGCCTGAGGAGGTCTACCTGTGGGTCAACGCCGCCGAGGGGCACCACTACAGCGGCGCCGAGGAGGCCGACTGGGCAGCCGTCGATCCGCTCTTCGGCTACTCCGTCCGACCGCATCTCTCCGGCGGGCGGGGTTGCCGTACCGGGGACACGGTCATCTCCGTACAGGGTGACGGTGGCGTCCGTCGGTGTCACTTCGTCGTCGAGCCGCTGGGAAACCTCTACGACGGTTCGTACCGGACGGCGCTTCGCCCCCGGCCGTGTCCACTGCCAATCTGTGACTGCCACATCGGCTACGTGCATCTGGAGACGTTGCCGCTCTACGACGTCTTCGCCGGCGGGGTACTCGAACGCATCCCGGCCGTGTCCACTGCCAATCGAGCCGTCGCACCGTTGGATCGGCGGCCGGTGACCGCGCCGGACTGGGGGGTGCCGCCAGGCGCACTGCGTTGACCGGGGGCACGTCGGCTGGCTGACCGGGGCACGTTGGCTGAAGATTCGCCTGGACCCCGTCATCCGCCGGGCCCGGCAGCCCCGAACCCGCCGGGTCCGGCGGATGGGAGGACCCGGGCGCGGGCACTCCCAGCCCTGGCCAAGCTTCCAGCCCTGGCCAACTCTTCAGATGGCCAAGTTTCCGGTGGGGCTGATCTCCCAGTTGGGCTGATCTCCCAGTTGGGCTGATCTCCCAGCGGGAGGGTGGCAGGGCGTGACGGACGTCGGGAGGCTAACCCGACGGTACGACACTTTCGTGGCGCCGTTGGCCGGGCCCGTTGGCCGGGCTCCGGCCGCTGACGGGCCGATCCGGAGGCTCCGGCCGGGTCGGCCCGAGGCTCAGGCGGGTACGTCGGTGAAGTGTTCGACCACCGGTGGCCCGGCGAAGTAGGGCCCGATCAGGCTGCGCCAGGTGGTGAACCGTTCGGTGGCCCGGAAGTTCTGCTCATGGGCCGCGACCGAGTCCCACTCCACGATCAGGACGAACCGGGTGGGGGACTCGATGCCCCGGGTCATCCGTACCGATCGGCAGCCCGGAGTGCCGGCGAGTACCTCGTGCCCCTTGGCGTACGCCGAGGCGAACGCCTCCTCCTGCCCAGGGACCACGTCGATGAGAGCGACTTCAAGCACCATGGTCGGCAGCGTCGCATGGCGCGGCGAGCGGCTTGCCGTCAGGGCCACCGATAGATATCTAGCCTCCTAGGATGCCCTAGCGAGTGTGCTCCGTCACGGCACTCCCGAGGTCGATGTGCGAAAGCGGGTGCCGATGGTGAACAATGGCGCCCGAGGAGGGGAGTATTCCCTCGCAGCGATGTCGTCAACACGGTTGCAGCCGTCACTCGAACGGCCCAAGACCCGGCGTCGTTGGTCGCCGGCGACACGGCTTTGCGTCCGTGGCACGGTGGCGGAAGAGACCTCCGACAGTCACCCCTTTTTGGCATCACCGGTGCGGCCTGCGTTCTCGTATGCGTCCGTGCACGTGATGTCACGTGTCTGCCGGAGGAGTCCGTTGAACGTGTCCGTATGGGTGTGGGTCGTTACCCTTGTCGTCCTGACGGCAGTGCTGCTCGTCGACCTATTGATCATTGGCCGTCGGCCGCACGAGCCCAGCATTCGCGAATCGAGCCTCTGGGTCGCCTTCTACGTCGGTCTCGCCCTGCTGTTCGGAGCCGGCATCTGGGTCACTTCGGGCGGGACGCTGGCCGGGGAGTTCTACACCGGTTGGCTTACCGAATACAGCCTGTCGGTGGACAACCTCTTCGTCTTCGTGATCATCATGGGGCGGTTCGCGGTGCCTCGGGTGTACCAGCAGAAGGTGCTGCTGGTCGGCATCGTGCTGGCCCTGGTCATGCGTGGTGGCTTCATCGCGGCCGGAGCCGCCCTGATCTCCAAGTTCTCCTGGGTGTTCTACATCTTCGGCGCGTTCCTGGTCTACACGGCGATCAACTTCCTCCGTCAGGGCGAGCCGGATGAGGACGACTTCAAGGAGAACCTGCTCATCCGGTGGAGCCGGCGGGCGTTGCCGCTGTCCCGCACCTTCGACGGTGCCCGGCTGACCACCCACGAGAACGGCCGGCGGGTCTTCACCCCGATGCTGGTCGTCATGATCGCGATCGGTACGACCGACCTCATCTTCGCCCTCGACTCGATCCCGGCGATCTTCGGCATCACCGAGGAGCCGTACCTCGTCTTCACCGCCAACGTCTTCGCGCTGATGGGGCTGCGGCAGCTGTACTTCCTGCTCGGCGGGCTGCTCGACCGGCTGGTCTACCTCAACATCGGACTCGCGGCGGTGCTCGGTTTCATCGGGGTCAAGCTGGTGCTGGAGGCGTTGGCCGACAACAGCCTGCCGTTCATCAACGGTGGCGAGAACGTGACCTGGGCACCGCACATCCCGATCTGGCTCTCCCTGACCGTGATCCTCGGTGCTCTGGGGGTTGCCACCATCGCCAGCCTCATCAAGTCGTCCCGGGACCGACGACGCGAGGCTGCCGGGATCAGTTCCTGACCCAGGTCTCGCACTGACCCACGGTGTCCTCGGCCGGATGATTCGGCCGGGGACACCGTTCGTATGTATGGGCGCTACCGCAGACGCGCGGACCAGCGGCGCGGCCGGAGAACGACGATCAGGGGCGGTGGATCAGACCCGGTGCGCCCCGACCAGAGTCGCGACCCGGTCGGCCGGCAGCGCCTCCTCCAGCACCCGCCGCTGTCGGTAGCAGGCGTGCAGCATGCGCCGCTCACCATCGGCACCGGGAGCGGCGGTGACCACCCCGATGTGGTGGATCGGCCGGCCCGGCCGGGCGAAGAAGTACAGATCCCCGGGCCGCTCGGCACCATCCGGTAGGGCGGTGGTCGACTGGGCCTGGTCGCGGGCGTCCCGCGGCAGTCGTACGCCGAGCCGGCGGTAGGCCAGGGTGACCAGCCCGGAACAGTCGACGCCGTACGGGGACAACCCGCCCCAGACGTAGGGGACGCCCATCATGCGGCTGGCCACGGCGAGCATGTCGGTGGCGACGGACGGCTGGGACGGCACCGGCACGAGATGCTCCGCCCTGCCCCAGAGGGGTTGGTCGTGACCGGATACGTGCACCGGTTGCCAGCCCTGCCGGGGTGCCCCGGCCGAGGCGAGCCGGGTACCCAGGATGGCGTTGTCGAGGAGCAGGTCGCCGTCGGGTGCGGCGTGCAGGCCGGTGGCGTCGGCGTCGACCACCAGCGCCGCGTAGTCGGCGGGGGTCGGGTCGTGGGTGGTGAGTTGCTCGAGCGGCAGCCAGCCCGGGTAGCCGCGGGGGTCCAGACGGTCGGCGGATTGTTCGGCGGCGACCACCCGGGCCCAGCCGTCGGGCCGGATCTCCTCGACGTGCACCCGTTCACCGAGTAGCAGTTGACTCAGCACGCAGTCGCCGACCCGTTGGTCGGGGTCCATCGCGGCGATCCAGCCGGGTACGTCCGGACGGATGCCGGTTACCGGTCCGTCGATCGACCGTACGGCCTCCGGTCGGGTCCACAGTGTCGCGACGCTGGCCCGGACAAGGGCTTCCCGGCCCACCTGTGGCACTGCGGCCCTCGCGTCGTTCGGCACCGAAGCTTCCTCCCCGTCGCTAACCTGTCTGTCGACGGTATGAAAATTAACGCCAGGTCTCAACCGTTAACCCGAATGTTCTTTTCAGGCAGGCCGGTGATTCCCAGTCCGGGACTGTCCGGCAGGACCACCGTCGCCCCGTCGTAGCGCATCCCACCCTGAACCGGAGAACTGGCGATCCACCAGGCGGCGTCCAGGTCGGAGACGGCGCTGGTGCCGTAGGCCGCCACCAGGCTCGCCGCCGCTCCCACCCCGATCTGGCTCTCCATCATCGAACCGACGATGGTGCCCAGGCCGTGTGCGGTGGCCAGCTCCAGCAGGGTGCGGGCCGGCCCCAGCCCGCCACACTTGGCCAGCTTCACGTTGACCATGTCGGCGGCCCGGCGGCGGATCACCTCGACCAGGTCACGGACGCCCAGGACCGACTCGTCGGCCAGGATCGGGATATCCACCCGGTCGGTGACCCAGGCCAGTCCCTCGATGTCCCAATGCGGCACCGGCTGCTCGACCAGCTCGACGTCGAGTCCCGCCTCCTCGATACCCCGGATGATGCGTACCGCCTCGCGGGGCGTCCAGCCCTGGTTGGCGTCGAGCCGGATCTTCGGCTCGGCACCGATCGCCGCCCGGACGGCGCGTACCCGGGCCAGGTCCCCGGCCGGATCGGCACCCACCTTGAGTTTCAGTACGGTGAACCCCTCGCTGGTCCGCTGCTGTGCCTTCGCGGCCAGGTCGACGGCGTCGCCCGCCGCCAACGTCACGTCCGTGGGCACCCGCCTGCTGGTGCCGCCGAGCAGCCGTACCAGGGGTACGCCGAGCCGCCGCGCGGCCAGGTCGTGCAGGGCGATGTCGACGGCCGCCTTGGCCGCCTCGTTGCCGGCCACCGCACGTCGTACCTCGTCGCACCGGGCCACCAGGTCGTCGGGGTCGCGGCCGACCAGCAGCGGACCGAGCATCTCGGTGACGCAGGCGTCCGCCCCGCCCACCGACGCGCCGGTCACCTGCCAGACCTGCGGTGCCTCGCCGAACCCCGACCGGCCGTCGCTGTCAGTGATCTCCACCGCCAGCGTCTCCACCGTCGTGGTCCGCCGGAGCGCCGTGACGAACGGAGTGTGTAAGGGGGCGGACAGGTGGTGGGTGCGTACCGAGGCGATCGTCATCAGCGCACCCTACCGGTAGTTGATCGACGTCCCGCCAGGCCGAAGCCGGAGGTCAGGCGGTGGCGGGGCGGCGGGTCGGGCGGGCCGCCCAACCGGTCATCAGCAGGGTCTGCGCGATCAGGTAGGTGGTCATCACCCAGATGGGCGGGCCGGGCAGGGTGGCGGCGTCGGCCACCCCGACCGCGATCATCAGGTCGGAGACGAGGAAGAACGCTCCACCGAGGCCCATCCGCCAGCCGAGCGCCGCCGCGCTGGTGGCCATGCTGGCCAGCGCGGTCGCGTACACCGTGACCGGTATCGCCACACCCTGTTCGGTCAGGCCGGGCCACAGCCAGGCGAGCGCGGCGGTACCCAGGACGGCGTACCCGAGGGGGACGGCGACCAGCGGCGGGCGGCGCAGGGCCGTGCTGGCTCGACCGGGTCCGGAGCGGGCTGGGGCCCGTAGGAATGCGGTGAGGTAGCAGAGTTGCGCTCCGAGGAAGAGCGACATGCCGGTCAGGAACCAGCCGGTGCCGGGGGAGAGCAGGGCGATGTCCCCGCCGGTGGAGAGGGCCAGACCGGTCAGCACGAGTCGGCTCGGCCGGCCGTTCCTTTCCCGGGTGGCGAGCCACAGCCAGATCCCGAGCAACGGCATCAGCAGCGGTTTGGTTGCCCATTCCAGGGCGTCGTTCCGGATTCCCACCGCGATCAGGTTCACGGCCGACACCAGGGCGAACACGATGAGGATGGCGCGGCTACGCAGCATCGGGGGATCTCCTGCGACGGGGCGGAACCGCTGGGCCGGCCGTCGGTCGGCCCAGCGGATTGCGCGGAGCGTACCCCGGGTCACCGCCCGCGGCTACCTGGTGGTAACCCTCGGGGTGGTCATCCGACCGGGGCCAGGTCGTGCCGGGCAGTCCAGGCCAGCGCCGAGATCCGGGCGATCAGGCGGCAGGCCGCGTCGTCCGCGCTTTCGCCGGTCGGGCCGCCGTCGGCGAGGTCGGTGGTGGTGCAGACGACGATCGCGTACGGCGGTGCGTCGTCGGGGAAGACGATGCCGGCGCCGTGGCGTACGCCGGGCACCCAGCCGCCCTTGTGGGCGATGCGGGTCTCCGGCGGTAGGCCGAGGGCCAGGTCGTCGCGGTGTTCCTGGGCGAACAGCACGTCGAGCATGGCCGAGCAGGTGGCGGGGGCGGCGATCGGTCCGGGGGTGTCGGCACCTCGGGCGATGGCACCGAGTAGGGCGGCCAGGTCGGCGGCGGTGACCAGGTTGGTGATTCCGGCCTGGCGGGCGGCGAAGTCCTCGATGCCCCGGCCGGTGACGCTGTGTCGGGTGTTGGCCCGGGCCCAGACGTCGGCGACGGCGGGGAGGCCGACGTGGGCCAGGACGATGTTGGTGGCCAGGTTGCTGGACTTGACGATCATGCGGCTGGCCAGCCAGCGGAGGGTGGCGGTACCGTCGAGCCGGTCCCAGACCGGTTCGTCGTTGTCGTCGTTGCGGTCACAACCGAACCGGGGGGTGTCGGGCACCGCCGACGCGAAGTCGTTGCGGACCGGCACCCGGGTGTCCAGGTCCAGTTCGCCGGCCTCGGCGGCCCGGTACAGGGCGGCGAGTACCGCCACCTTCATGGTGCTGGCGGCATAGTGGGTGGCGTCGGGCAGCCGGGTGTAGGTCGGTGCGGTGTCCAGCCGGCCCACGTACACGGAGATCGTGCCGGGGGTGCCGGCCAGGTCGGCGTCGAGATCATTCCAGATCATGACGCCGACCGTAGCCGATCTTCGAAGCGTCGCTCAGTTGGTGTGCTTGCGGCGGGCGGCGGCCCGGCCGCGCGTGGTCTGGTCGAGGATGACCTTGCGAATCCGGACGGCGACCGGGGTCACCTCGACGCATTCGTCCTCGCGGCAGAACTCCAGCGCCTGCTCCAGGGAGAGCTTGCGCGGCGGGATCAGCTTCTCCGTCTCGTCGCTGGTGGAGGAGCGCATGTTGGTGAGCTTCTTCTCCTTGGTGATGTTGACGTCCATGTCGTCGGAGCGGGAGTTCTCCCCGACGATCATGCCCTCGTAGACCTCGGTGGTGGGCTCGACGAAGAGCGTGCCGCGTTCCTGGAGGTTCATCATCGCGAACGGGGTGACCACGCCGGACCGGTCGGCCACCAGCGAGCCGTTGTTGCGGGTACGCAGCTCGCCGAACCACGGCTCGTAGGACTCGAAGACGTGGTGCAGGATGCCGGTGCCCCGGGTGTCGGTCAGGAACTCGGTACGGAAGCCGATCAGGCCGCGGGCCGGCACGAGCCACTCCATCCGGATCCAGCCGGTGCCGTGGTTGACCAACTGCTCCATCCGGCCCTTGCGGGTGGCGAGCAACTGGGTGATCGCGCCGAGGTACTCCTCCGGCGAGTCGATGGTGAGGCGTTCTACCGGCTCGCAGGTCTTTCCGTCGATTTCCCGGGTCACCACCTGGGGCTTGCCGACGGTCAGCTCGTAGGACTCGCGGCGCATCTGCTCGACCAGGATGGCCAGGGCCAGTTCACCGCGACCCTGCACCTCCCAGGCGTCGGGGCGCTCGGTGGGCAGGACCCGCAGGGAGACGTTTCCGATCAGCTCCTTGTCGAGGCGGTCCTTGACCATGCGGGCGGTGACCTTGGCGCCCTTGACCCGGCCGACCAGCGGCGAGGTGTTGGTGCCGATGGTCATCGAGATGGCCGGCTCGTCGACGGTGATCAGCGGCAGCGGGACGGGGTTCTCCGCGTCGGCCAGGGTCTCGCCGATCATGATGTCGGGGATACCGGCGACGGCGATGATGTCGCCCGGGCCGGCGCTCTCGGCGGGCTTGCGCTCCAGCCCCTCGGTCATCAGCAGCTCGGAGATGCGGACTCGTTGGGTGGTGCCGTCGGTACGGCACCAGGCCACCGTCTCGCCCTTGCGGATGGTGCCCTGCCGGACCCGGCACAGGGCGAGCCGGCCGAGGAACGGGGAGGCGTCGAGGTTGGTGACGTGTGCCTGTAGCGGGTGGGTCTCGTCGTAGGCCGGCGGCGGGATGGTCCCCAGCAGGGTGCGGAACAGCGGTTCGAGCGAGGTGCTGTCCTCGGGGATGGTGCCGTCGGCGGGCTGGGTCAGCGAGGCGATGCCGTCCCGGGCGCAGGCGTAGATGATCGGGAAGTCGATCTGCTCCTCGTCGGCGTCGAGGTCGAGGAAGAGTTCGTAGGTGTCGTCGACGACTTCCTTGATCCGGGCGTCCGGCCGGTCCACCTTGTTGATGACGAGGATGATGGGCAGCCGGGCCCGCAGCGCCTTGCGCAGCACGAACCGGGTCTGCGGCAGCGGGCCCTCGCTGGAGTCGACCAGCAGCACCACGCCGTCGACCATGGTCAGGCCGCGTTCCACCTCGCCGCCGAAGTCGGCGTGACCGGGGGTGTCGATGATGTTGATGGTGACCGGGTCGGAGCCGTCCGCCGGCACGTAGCGCACGCCGGTGTTCTTGGCCAGGATGGTGATGCCCTTTTCCCGTTCCAGGTCCATGGAGTCCATCACCCGGTCGGCCATCTCGGCGCGGGCGCTGAACGCGCCGGCCTGTCGCAGCATGGCGTCGACCAGGGTTGTCTTGCCGTGGTCGACGTGGGCGATAATGGCGACGTTACGAAGGTCGGCGCGGGTCTGCATGTCCCTATCCTCCCGGGTGCCCCGTCGTCGCTGCCAATCGGGGGGTCACTCTGCGTGTCCCGGGACTTCGTGCCAATCGGTGTCTGGACGTCGCTGGCGGGTGGCATGCTGGCCAACGTGGCCGGGAGATCGACGTGCATGACCTGTTGACGCTGTTGCGGGAGCTACCGGCCCCGGTCGTCTATCTGCTCGCCGCGATCGTCGTCATGGCCGAGACCGCCGTGATCGTCGGGTTGTTGCTGCCGGGGGAGGCCACCCTGCTGCTGGTCGGCTTCCTCGCCTACACCGGCACGCTGCGGCTGGCCCCGGTACTGATCGTGACGGTCGTCGCGGCAGCGGCCGGGGACGCGTTGGCGTTCCGTAGCGGCCGTCGTCATGGCCCCCGGCTGCGCGCCAGCGGCTGGGGGGTCCGCATCGGCGAGGCCCGCTGGCGACGGGCGGACGCGATGCTGGAACGGCTGGGTGGACGTGGGGTGTTCGGTGCCCGGTGGGTGGCCTTCGCCCGGACCCTGGTGCCCCGGCTGGCTGGCGGGGCTGGCATGCCGTACCGGCGGTTCGTGCTGTGGAACCTGGCCGGCGTGGTGACCTGGGTCGGGGGCTCGGTGCTGGCCGGCTATCTGGCCGGGGGCTCCTACGAGACGGTGTCCCGGGTCCTGGGGGACGCGACCGGGGCGGTGCTGGGGCTGATCGCCACGATCGTGGTGATCGCGCTGGTCGGTCGGTGGTTGGGGCGTAACCCCGATCCGGTACGGGCGCTGCTGGCCCGGGCCGGTGGGTTGCCCCCGCTGCGCTGGGTCACCCGCCGTTACGGGGTGCTGTTCTTCCTGCTCTCCATGCGGATCGGTCCCGGCTGGGCGTTGCTGATCAACCTGGTTGCCGGCCTGGCCCTGTTGTTCGCGATCGGGCTGACCCTGGCCTGGCTGCTCGGTGTGGTGGTGCGGCACAGCGGACTGTCGGTGGTCGACGGCGCGGTAGCCGGTTGGTTCGCCGGTCGGCGGACCGAGGGCGTGGTCGATGTCACGGTAGACGTGATCAGCGTGCTGCGCGGCCCGTTCCTGATCGTCGTGGTGGCCCTGGTCGCGGTGGTGCTCGGCTGGCGTACCCGGGCCTGGCGCGGTGACCTGGTCAGCGTGGTGGGTACGGTCGGGGCGTTCGTGCCGTTGGTGTTGCTCGCCGTCGTGGCCGACCTGGCCCAGCCGGATCTGCCTCCCCCATCCGACCTGGCCGCCACGCCGGATGGGACGACGCCGAGCGAGCCGCCATCCGCCGGAGTGTCGTCCCCGGTGACGCTCTTCCCCACCCAGAACGCCGTGGTCACCGCCAGTCTCTGCACGTTGGCCTGGCTGCTGACCCGGCGGGCCCACTGGCCGGTCGCCGTGGCGGTGTGGACCGTCGCCACGGTCGGGGTGGTGACCATCAGCGGGGCCCGGCTCTACCTCGGCTGGAGTTCGGCCAGTGAGACGGTCACCTCGGTGCTGCTCGGGGTGCTTTGGACAGCCGTGTTCATGGTCGCCTGGGCGACCCGGGACCGGGCCGTCGGCGGGGACGACGGCCCCGCCCGTCCCGACGTCGACCTCCGTCAGGTCCAACGGTGATCACTCGGCTGGTGGTGGGGGTCGCCGGGCGGCTGCTGCGGTTACCCCGGGCCCGTACCCAGCGGGTGACGGTGACCCGGAACATCCGGGTCCGGGTCCGGGACGGTGTGCCGCTGCTCACCGACCACTACGCCCCCGACCTGCCGACCCATGACGCCCCCGACCTGCCGGCCGCGCCGACCGTCCTGATCCGCACCCCGTACGGGCGGGGCGGGCCGATCCGGCTGCTCGCCCGGCTCTTCGCCGCGCACGGTTTCCACGTGGTGGTGCAGTCCTGCCGGGGCACGTTCGGCTCCGGCGGCACCTTCGAGCCACTGGCGCACGAGCGCGCCGACGGGCTGGACACCGTCGACTGGTTACGGCGGCAACCCTGGTACGCCGGCCGGTTCGGCATGTTCGGGGCGAGTTACCAGGGGTTCACCCAGTGGGCGGTGGCCGCGCACGTCGGCGACGACCTGCGGGCCATGGTGGCGGTGGTGACCACCGCGGCGACCCGGGACTCCACCTACGCGGGTGGCGCGTTCTCCCTGGACACCGTGCTCACCTGGGCCGAGCTGATCGAGGCGCAGACCGTGTCGTGGCTGGCCCGGCAGCTCGAACTCAAACGGGGCCAGCCCCGTTTGCTGGCCGGCCTGGCCCACCTGCCGTTGGCCGAGGCCGACCGGATCGCCACCGGCGGCACCATCCGGTTCTTCCAGGAGTGGCTGCGCCACCACACGCCCGGGGCCAACTACTGGCAGTCCCGGGTCTTCGATGCGCACCTCGACCGGGTACGCGCCCCGGTGGCGATGGTGACCGGTTGGCACGACATCTTCCTTCCCGCCCAACTGGCCGACTACGCGGCGCTGCGGGCGGCGGGCGGGCGGCCGTACCTGACCATCGGGCCGTGGACCCACGGCGGGCCACGGCTGCTCGGCGCGTCGGTGCGGGAGGGGTTGCTCTGGCTGCGGGCACACCTGGCCGGCGAGCACAGTGGGCTACGCGCCGCGCCGGTACGCATCCACGTCGGTGGTGCCGGCGGTGGCTGGCGCGACCTGCCGGCGTGGCCACCCCCGGCGGCGCGTACCGCCTGGCATCTGCACCCCGGCGGCGGGCTCGCCACCCGCGCGCCACGTCCGTCCAGAGCGGACGGATTCTGGTACGACCCGAGCGACCCGACGCCGTCGCTCGGTGGCCCGCTGCTGGTGGCGCAGCGGGCCGGGCGGGTCGACAACCGGCCGGTGGAGCGCCGCCCGGACGTGCTCACCTACACCAGCGCCCCGCTGGCCGAGCCGTTGGAGGTGATCGGCCCGGTGACCGCCGAGGTGCACCTGCGCAGCGCACTGTCGTATCTGGACGTGTTCCTGCGCCTGTGCGAGGTGGATCGGCGGGGTCGGTCGTGGAACGTCTGCGACGGTCTGGTCCGGGTGAGCCCGGACCGGTTTCCGGCCGAGGGTGACGTGGTGCGGGTGCCGGTGTCGATGTGGCCGGTGGCGTACCGGTTCGCCCGCGGGCACCGACTCCGGCTTCAGGTCTGCGGCGGGGCGCATCCCCGGTACGCCCGCAACCCCGGCACCGGGGAGCCACTCGGTACGGCGGTAGCGCTGCGGGCCGGCTACCGGGAGGTCCTGCACGACCCGGCGCACCCGTCCGCAGTGTTCCTACCAGTCCACTACCACTCGTAGTCAATCGAGGTTGGCACATCTCTGACCTGGACTTTTGCTTCTGGGCATAGTTACGGTTCGTGTATCGCCTGGCGCTGTGTACGAGATTGTCGGTCGGTTCGCCGGCCGCCTGACACGCCCCGACGCGCGGTGCCGCCGTGCGTACCGGCCCCGATTCTGGAGGGCTGACCATGCGACTGCTCTGGCTCCCCGAGGTACTACGGAACGCTGGCCTGACCGTGCACGAGGTCGATGGCTGGCGGAACAGAGGATCGACGGAGTTCGACCCGATCGGCATCATCTGCCACGAGACCCGTGGCTCTCGGAACTCCACCGACTCCGGTGAGATCAACGTCCTGCTGCACGGGTCGAAGACCGCGCCACCACCGATCGCCCAACTGTATCTGTCCCGCACCGGCGACTGGCATGTCGTCGCATCGGGCCGGTGCAACCACGTACGGGTCGGCTGGGCCGGTCCGTTCAAGGGCTCCGGTAACACCCGGCTGCTCGGCATCGAGGCCCAACACGCGCTCGGCGAGCCATGGACCGCGACGCAGTACCAGTCCTACGTACGGGGCGTGGCCGCCATCCGCCGGCACACCGGTTGGGGTGTCGGCGGCCACAAGGAACACCAGCCCGGCGGTTACGGGCACGCCAGCAGCAAGACCGATCCGAGTTTCGACATGGACCAGTTTCGGCGGGACGTCGCCGAAACCCAGTCCACGAAGGAGAGCGTCATGTCCGCACTGACTGACGAGGAGCAGCAGCGGCTGCTCAAGCTCTGTACCGACATCAACTACATCCTGTGGAGCGGGGCTCAGAAGCCCGACGGCAGCGGCCGTACCGACTTCCGGCAGTACTTCTACAACATCGAGGCGCTGTTGACTCAGGTCAAGGCCAACCAGCAGGCGATGGCCGGCAAGGACTGGGTCGACGAGCAGCAGATCGTCAACGGGGTACTCGCCGGTCTCGGTGGCAAGGACCTGGACACCGTCGCAGCCGCCCTACGGGCCGTCTTCGGCAAGCGATCGGCGGAGTTGGCCGCCAAACTCGCCGCCGGCTGACCGCCGTCGACCTGGAAGTCGTCCCCCGGGGCTCGGCGCGGCGCATCGACCGTCCGCCCCATGTCGAGAAGGAGGATCGGATATGCCGAGCGCATCTGTGGGAGCGGTGGCCGAGAACGCACCGGTGGAGGCCAAGGTCAAGGTGGCCACCGTGGCTGGCGCGGGGTCGGCGGGGGTGATCGCCCCGTTCATCGTCTGGGTGGTGGACCAGCTCTTCTACGCCGGCGACGGGCCGCCCGAGGTGCCGCTGCCGGTCGTCGGGCTGATCGGCCTGATCGTCACCGGTGTCGGTACCTTCCTCGGCGGCTGGTCCGCCCGGCACACCCCCCGCCCACCCGACTGATCGTCGACTGGCCGGTTCGTACCGGGCCGGCCAGTCGTGGGCCATCGGCCCGGTAGCCGCCGGCCCCACCGTTCTGGTTCGGTGGCTGCTGCCACGGGTCTGGTTCAGTGGCGGATGCCACCGCCCTGGTTCAGTGGATGGTGCCGTCGACGATGGCCTCCGCGACCTGACAGAACTGCGCCATGTCGGGCTGCCAGCCGGCGGCGATGTCCGGGTGCAGCCCGGCGCGGGTCTCGTCGAGCAGGTGACGGCAGACCTCCGCCACCGGCTCGCCCGCGTACCGGGCTTGGACCCGATCGGTCGCCGCTCGTAGCGCCGAGGTCAGCTGCTCCTCCAACGGGCCGCGTAGCTTCTCCTGCGTCGAGGTGAGTTCGCTCGGATCGAGCGAGACGTGTGGCTCTGACATGTTTTCTCCTCCGTGAGGGCCCCGCGATACCCCGTCCCGGCGGTCCGGCAAACCCGCCACCGGTCACCGGCGTCGCGGACCGCTGAACGGGTCGGACACTGCGCCCGCCGAACCCCGGGTTTCCAGGCTATATGTTCCGTTCGTCCATATAATTGATCTCCTGCTCTCGATGATGTTTCGCCGTTGCCGGCCCAGGGCAGGGAGGTGGCACGAAACGCCCGCCCACGCGGCCCCAGCAGCAGTCCCGGTCCGGGGCGAGCGTGTCGCCGTGCGCCGGGCACGGACCCTCCCGGCAGTTGGACACAGAAAGTAGGGGACGATGAGCAGTCCCGGGAGTAGCCGGCCACGGCGTGCCCGTACGGTCGCGGCGGCGGCCACCCTCGCGTTACTGGCGCCGACCGCGTGCGGGTCGGGCGAGGAGAGCGGATCGCCGACGATCAACCTGTACTACCCGCCGGAGCAGAGCATGCAGGAGGTCGTCGACGCCTGCAACGCCCAGGCACAGGGTCGGTACCGGATCGCCTACCGGGTGCTGCCCCGCCAGGCCGACGACCAGCGAGTGCAGATGGTCCGGCGGCTCGCCGCCGAGGACACCGGCATGGACGTACTCGGCGTGGACGTGACCTGGACCCAGGAGTTCGCCAGCGCCGACTGGATCCGGGAGTGGACCGGCGAGGACGCGCAGGAGGCACAGCGGGGCACCCTGGCCGGTCCGCTGGAGACCGCCCGCTACCAGGGCAAGTTGTACGCCGCGCCGAAGCACACCAACGTGCAGCTGCTCTGGTACCGCACCGACCTGGTACCGCAGCCGCCGAAGACCTGGGACGAGATGATCGCGCAGGCCCAGCAGCTGAAGGGCCAGGGCAAGCCGTACCGGGTGATCACCATGGGAGCCCAGTACGAGGGCCTCGTGGTGCTCTGGAACACCATGGTCGCCAGTGCCGGCGGGCAGATCCTCAACACCGAGGGCACCAAGGTCGTACTCGACGACGGCGCGGTCAAGGCGCTGGAGCAGCTCAAGCAACTGGCCACCTCGGGCGTGACCAGCCCGTCGTTCGCCAACGCCACCGAGGACCCGGCCCGGCTGGAGTTCCAGTCCGGCAATGGGGCGTTCCAGCTCAACTGGCCGTTCGTCTACCCCGCCCTACAGGAGGCCGACCCGGAGTTGGCCGCCAAGGTCAAGTGGGCCCGCTACCCGGGGGTGGACGAGAACACCCCGAGCCGGGCCACCATCGGCGGCTCCAACCTGGCGGTCAGCGCCTTCTCCCGGCACCCGGCCGAGTCGTTCGAGGCGGCGAAGTGCCTGCGCAACGCCGAGAACCAGAAGATCAGCGCGGTCAAGGGCGGGACGCCACCGACGCTGGAGTCGGTCTACGCCGATCCGGAGATGGACGAGGCGTACCCGATGAAGGAGACCATCCTGGCGGAGTTGAAGGATGCCGCCACCCGGCCGCTGACCCCGGCGTACCAGAACATCTCCACGGTGATCTCGGCGGAGCTCTCGCCGCCGTCGGCGATCGAGCCCGACCGGACCGCGAAGGACCTGCGTAGGTCCATCGCCGACGCGCTGGAGTCGAAGGGGGTACTGCCATGAGCGGGCAGAGCGGAACGCCCCTGGGCGCGGAACTGGCCATCGAGGAGACCGAGCGGGCGGAGCGGGCCGAAGGCCGACGGCGTCGCCGCCGCGCGCCGTTGAGCGAGGGCCGGCGGGCCGAACGGCGGCTCGGCTGGCTGCTCTGCGCCCCGGCCGCCATCGTGATGGTCGCGGTGACGGCGTACCCGATCCTCTACTCGGTCTGGCTGTCGTTGCAGCGCTTCGACCTGAAGTTCCCCGACCAGCGGGAGTTCGTCGGGCTGGAGAACTACGTCACCGTGCTGACCAACGAGTACTGGTGGACCGCGTTCGGGGTGACCCTGCTGATCACCGTGGTCACCGTCGCCGTGGAACTGGCGCTCGGCATGGGACTGGCCATCGTCATGCACCGGACCCTGGTCGGGCGCGGCCTGGTCCGGACCGCGGCGCTGATCCCGTACGGGATCGTCACGGTCGTCGCCGCCTTCTCCTGGCGGTACGCCTGGACGCCCGGCACCGGATACCTGGCGAACGTCTTCGGCGACGGCGCACCGTTGACCGACCGGGCCGCCTCCCTGGCGATCATCATGCTGGCCGAGATCTGGAAGACCACACCGTTCATGGCGCTGCTGCTGATGGCCGGGCTGGCGCTGGTCCCCGACGACCTGATGAAGGCGGCCTCGACCGACGGGGCGACCGCCTGGCAGCGGTTCACCAAGGTGATGCTGCCGGTGATGAAGCCGGCGATCCTGGTGGCGCTGCTGTTCCGGACCCTGGACGCGTTCCGGGTCTTCGACAACATCTACGTGTTGACCGCCGGCAGCAACCAGACCTCGTCGGTGTCGATGCTCGCCTACAACAACCTGATTCGCGGGCTGAACCTGGGCATCGGGTCCACCATGTCGGTGTTGATCTTTCTTGCCGTGGCGATCATCGCATTCATCTTCGTGAAGCTGTTCGGTACGGCTGCCCCGGGCAGCTCGGATGAGGAGAAGCGCTGATGGCATCCCTGGACACCACGACCGGTGCGAAGTGGCGCTGGGGGCTGCTGGACGTCGTCGTCATCGTCTTCGCCCTGATCCCGGTGCTGTGGATCGCGTCGCTGTCGTTCAAGACCCCGGCCACGTTGACCGACGGCCGGTTCATCCCACGCGAGTGGACGCTGGAGAACTACCGGGCCATCTTCACCACCGACCAGTTCGTCCGGGCCCTGGTCAACTCGATCGGGATCGCGATCATCGCCACCGTCATCGCCGTCGTGCTCGGGATGATGGCGGCGTACGCGATCGCCCGACTGAACTTCCCCGGCAAGGGGCTGCTGGTCGGGGTCTCCCTGCTGATCGCGATGTTCCCGCAGGTGTCGCTGGTGTCACCGCTGTTCGAGATCGAACGACAGCTCGGCCTCTTCGACACCTGGCCGGGGCTGATCCTGCCGTACATCACCTTCGCGTTGCCGCTGGCGATCTACACCCTGTCGGCCTTCTTCAAGCAGATCCCGTGGGACCTGGAGAAGGCGGCCAAGATGGACGGCGCGACGCAGGGGCAGGCGTTCCGGCGGGTGATCGCCCCGCTGGCCGCGCCGGGGGTGTTCACCACGGCGATCCTGGTCTTCATCTTCTGCTGGAACGACTTCCTCTTCGCGATCTCGCTGACCTCGACCGAGCGGTCCCGTACGGTTCCGGTGGCGCTGTCGTTCTTCACCGGCGAGTCGCAGTTCGAGGATCCCACCGGGGCGATCTCCGCCGCCGCCGTGGTGATCACCGTTCCGATCATCCTCTTCGTGCTCTTCTTCCAGCGCCGCATCGTGTCGGGGCTGACCTCCGGCGCTGTCAAGGGATAGGTGATTTTCGTGGCTGACATCGTGCTCGACAAGGTGGGCAAGCGGTTCCCGGACGGCACCGTGGCGGTGCGTGACATCGACCTGGAGATCGCCGACGGGGAGTTCGTCATCCTGGTCGGCCCGTCGGGATGCGGCAAGTCCACCACCCTGAACATGATTGCCGGGCTGGAGGACATCAGCTCCGGTGAGCTGCGGGTCGATGGGGAGCGGGTCAACGACAGGGCACCCCGGGACCGGGACATCGCCATGGTCTTCCAGTCCTACGCCCTGTACCCGAACATGACCGTACGGGAGAACATGGCGTTCCCGCTGCGGCTGGCGAAGCTGGACAAGGCTGCCATCGACGAGAAGGTCGAGGAGGCGGCCAAGGTGTTGGAGCTGACTCCGCTGCTGGACCGCAAGCCGGCCAACCTCTCCGGCGGCCAGCGGCAGCGGGTGGCGATGGGGCGGGCGATCGTCCGTCGGCCGAAGGCGTTTCTGATGGACGAGCCACTGTCCAACTTGGACGCCAAACTGCGGGTGCAAATGCGTACCGTGGTGTCCCGGTTGCAGAAGCAGCTCGGCACCACCACCGTCTACGTCACCCACGACCAGACCGAGGCGATGACCCTCGGCGACCGGGTGGTGATCATGCGGGCCGGTGCGGTGCAGCAGGTCGGCCCACCCCAGGAGCTGTACGACCACCCGATCAACCTCTTCGTGGCCGGGTTCATCGGCTCGCCGTCGATGAACTTCCTGCACGCGGCGGTGGAGGACGGTCGGCTGCGGACCGCGCTGGGTGACCTGCCGCTGGGGCAGCGGCTGCGCCGCGAGTTGGCCGCCGCCGACGCGCCCCGGGAGTTGATCCTCGGTATCCGTCCGGAGCACTTCGAGGATGCCGACCTGGTCGACGAGCAGACCCGGCCCAAGGGGATCGAGTTCGAGGCACCGGTCGACATCGTCGAGTCGATGGGGTCGGACAAGTACGTCTACTTCAGTGTGGAAGGCGAGCGGGCCCGCGCCGCCGAGCTGGAGGAGTTGGCCGCCGACGCCGGGGCCGCCGACTTCGCCGGGGCGGGGAGCGCACTGGTCACCCGCCTGTCGGCCGAATCCACCGTACGGGAGGGGGAGACCCGTCGGGTCTGGGTGAACCTGGAGAAGTTGCACCTGTTCGACCCGGCCAATGGTCGCAACCTGACCCTGCACGAGGGTCGCTCGGCTGGTGCCCTGGCCGACTGAACGTTCCGGTTGGCCTCATCCGAGAAGATGACCTTGAGTAAAGTCCACTGTTGATGTATCCAGCATTGCCCGGTTTGTGGTTGCAGTTTGTGATCGGCCCTTTACAGCGGCCCTTCGAGATCGTCTATGGTTCCCGCGCTGTCTATTTAGATCATCGGGAGTCATGGTGGGGCTGGGTTGGCCATCTGGGCATGCGGCTGTGGGCAGGCGTAGGCGGCTGCGCCGGCGCTTCGGGATAACCGTGGCTGCTGTGCTGGTAGGAACCGTTGCGCCGGTTGGGGTGGCGTCACAGGCGTTGGCAGAGACGAGTGCGACGCCACCCATGGTTGACCAACTGTCGGCCTCGGATGAGGCGTCGGCGATGGCCCTGGCGTATCGGACCCGTAAGCCGGTCGAGGTGTCAGGGATGACCTCGGAGGCCGGGCGTACGTGGGCGTTGCCGGATGGCACGTTCAAGTCGGAGTTGCATGTCGGGCCGGAGCGCACCCGTAACGAGGCTGGCTCGTGGGTGGATGTGGACCTGACGTTGGAGCGGAAGCCGGACGGCAGCGTTGCGCCGAAGGCGCATCCTCGTGGGCTTTCGTTGTCTGGTGCGCGTGGCGCGGGCGCGGACGGTCTTGTCTCGTTGGGCCTTGGGGATGCGCAGGTGCGGCTCGGCTGGCGTGGCGAGCTGCCGGAGCCGGTCCTGGACGGGGAGAAGGCTACCTACGTCGAGGTCAAGCCCGGTGTTGACCTGGTGGTCGAGGCCGGACGGACCGGGTTTGAGTACTTCCTTGTGGTGAAGACGCCGGAGGCGGCGGCGGGGCTGGCCACGGTGTCGATGCCGTGGAATACCGGATCGCTGGAACCGGTGGTGGTTGCCGGGCGCAGTGCCGCTGGGTTGCGCTCGACGGCCGGCTCAACGCCAGTGGTGGTGTCCGAGGCGATTATGTGGGATGCCCGGGTGTCACCGACGACGGGTGAGCCCGTGCACACATCCGATGTTCAGGTGGCGACCGAGGCGAACCAGAGCGGTGGCACTGACCTGGTGTTGACGCCGGATCCGGCGTTCTATACGGATCCGCAGGTGACGTACCCGGTCACGATCGACCCGAAGGTGAATCTGAATCCCGCGTTCGACGGGTATGTGCAGGACACGATCTTGAACACGGACAAGTCCGGTGAGAAGGACCTGCGGCTGGGGTTTAGTGACGACGCGTCTGAGGGCTGTGGTTCGGGGTGTAAGGCCCGGTCGTTCCTGAGTTTCCACGGTATGGAGGCGTATCGGGGCGCGACGGTGGTGTCGGCGGAATTGTTCCTGTGGAACTTCCACTCGTGGTCGTGCACCGCTACGGAGTGGCAGGCGTGGACGACGTCGTTTGTGAACCACACCGCGCGATGGGGGAGCCAGCCGACGTGGCGGGCATTGGATGGTAAGTCGACGGGAACGAAGGGGTACGGCACCGGTTCATGTGGTGACGGTTGGGTGTCGGTGTCGGTGAAGAAGACCTTCCAGGGGGCCTTCTCCTCGACTGACTCCACGGCGAACGTCGGGCTGCGGGCGACCAGCGAGTCGAACCACGATGGGTGGAAAAAGTTCAACTCGTTTGAGGCGGCGTCGAACCGGCCGTATGTGACGTTGGTGTACAACCGACCGCCGAACGTGCCGACGGGGTTGAAGGTCGATTCATGCTATTCGGCGTGCGCCTCGCCGGCGGTGGTCCGCTCGGGTACTCCAGAGTTGACGGCGACTGTGTCGGACCCGGATGCCGGGGTGTTGCGGACCGAGTACGAGGTGTTTGACAACGCCAAGGCCACGCAGGTGGCGAAGTCGGGAACGGCGGTCACGGGCGTGACCTCGGGTACGGGCCGGCCGTGGCGGGTGGTGCCGTCAGCGGGTGCTGCGCTGCCGGACGGCACCTATCATTGGCGGGCTCGGGCGTGTGATTCGTACGTGTGTGGGGTCTACTCGGCATGGTTCACCTTCACGGTGAATACGCAGGACGTGTCGTTGCCGGTGGTGACCGCGACACCGTACGCAGAGAAGTCGACGGGGACGTGGAACGGCGGTCCTGGACAGCCGGGTGCGTTCACCTTCGCGCCGGCTAGCGGTACCACCGGGATGGCCGAGTACCTCTACAGCCTCAACGGTGGCAACTATGTGATGGTGCCGGCCGGGCAGGCGCAGGCCGAGCAGTTGACCGAGAACCAGCAGCAGGTCTCCACTGATCTGACCGGCTTCACCGCTATGGCGTATCTGACGATGGTGCGCAGCACCGAACACGGGCACGACAGTCCGTCGTCGCTGAAGCTGACACCGACGCCGACGGGTTGCTGCGCGGGCGCGAACGGCGACACCTTCGCCTCCATCGGCGACGACTACGGTGCGATGCGGTTGGGGATGCAGGCCGGCAAGCGGTATGCGATCAGCGCCTGGATCTATGTGCCGGCCGCGACCGGTCTCAGCCCGCTCGACTCCCGGGGGCTGAGCATCGTGCCCAGCTATAAGGACAACGGCGTCTACACCGACGCGATGTCGTTGAAGCCGACAGCGGTCGATACGTGGCAGAAGCTGTCGACGGTGATGACGATTCCGACGACTGCGACCGATGCGTTCGTTCGGCTGTACAACGGGTTCCCGACTGGCTCCAACAAGTCGGTGTTCTGGGACGACATGTCCGTACGCGAGGTCATCGGCGACACCGGCGTCGAGACGATCATGCCAGCACGGGACGGCCTCAACCGACTTGAGGTATGGGCCCGCAACACCGCGGGCACTACCAGCGACCCCCGCGTGTACGACTTCCTGGTCACCCCCAGCGCGGGCTCCTGGAACTGGACCCTGGACGAACCCGCCGGCGCGACCGTCGCCAACTCCGTACCGGACACGTTCCCGGCGGACGTCAGTGGAACCGGGGTGTCGTGGCAGCCAGCCGGCAAGGTCGGCACCGGCGCGGTCACCCTCGACGGCAACGGGCAGTTGGCCACGCGCTCGCCGGTGTTGGACACGACCGCACCGGCCGGGTTCACCGTTGCTGCCTGGGTCCGGGCGACCGACACCAGCACCGCCCACACGGCCATCTCCCAGGACGGCGTGAACACCTCGATGTTCCGCCTCGGCCTGCGCAAGGACCGCGACCTCGACGGCGACGAGGTACTCGACGCGGAATGGTGCTTCACCGTAATTGCGGCCGACACCGCCGACGCGGCAGAGACCAGCGCCTGCACCACCGAGTACGTCATCGAAGGCGACTGGGTGAGCCTGGTCGGCATCTACGACAAATCCGCTAGCAAGATCAGGTTGTACGTGAACGGGACTGACAACCTCGGTGGTGTGGTTGCCGAGGCTGACTTCAGCAGCGGCTGGTCAGCAACTGGCGTGTTCGCGATGGGCAGGGCATGGAGCGGCGCAACCGCTGGACGGTGGGTTGGCGACCTCGACCACGTCTACGCCGCACAGCGAGTCTGGGGCAGCTCCGACATCGATCGTTTTGCCAACCGGTAGCAGTACATGAGTTTGAGTCGTTGGATCGTCGCGCGGTGGAGGGAATGCAAAGTGGGTGCGGTGGGAAGCCGTCCGCTTCGGGGGACAGCTATGTCGACCATGGGACGTGCCAGTCGTCGGCTAGCCGGTGCGGTGGCGACCGTCATGGCCATCACTCTGGCGAGCGAGATACCTGCGGCCGCCGCTCCTATTGATAAGTGGAAGGCACCGACCCCGAAGGATGTGACCGGGGTGGCGGTCGCACCGGTCAAACCCAAGGTGCGCCCGTCTTGGACAGCAGCAGGCAACGAGGTTAAAGGAACTCACAAGGTCGCCTGGCCAGTACCCGGCAAGGCATACGCCGATCTATCGCAATCATCCGCTACAGCGGCTGGCGAGGCAGGGGCGGTAGCCGGTAATCAAGCCGGCAGTTTGCCGGTCTGGGTAGCGTCCGCACCGTTATCCGCTGGCCAGGACGTGCAGCGCGGCATGGTTGGGGCATCGGGCGTTGTCGACCGGGTGGCAGTGGAGGTTGCTGATCGCGCCACCGCTGACCGTGCTGGTGTCTCCGGTCTGGTACTGAAGGTGAGCCGAGCTGATGGGGTGGTTCGAGCCGGCCATGTCTCAGTGAGCGTGGACTACTCGGCGTTTGCAGGTGCGTACGGCGGGGACTGGGCGTCGCGGTTGCGACTGGTGATGTTGCCCGATGGAAAACCCCTAGCATCGCGGAATGACACGCGCTCCAGCACGGTGACAGCCGAGGTGCCCTTGGCGGCTGACGGTGGTGCCACCATCCTTGCGGCGACCGCTGGTCCCTCCGGCGACAACGGTGACTACACGGCGACCAGTCTCTCCCCATCGAGCACCTGGCAGGTGTCCCAGCAGACGGGCGACTTTGCCTGGTCGTACCCATTGCGTATGGTGCCGGCGGTTGGCGGTCCAGAGCCCTCTTTGGGGCTGGCATATTCGTCAGGATCTGTCGATGGCCGCACGGGTGGCACGAACACTCAGGGCTCGTGGATCGGTGACGGTTGGGACATGTGGCCCGGGTACGTCGAGCGCAAGTTCAAGGCGTGTGCCGACGACAAGGACACAGAGCGAGGCCAGCAACCGAACAACAAGACCGTGTACGGCGGGGACCTGTGCTGGTTCAAGCCGGAGGGCAACGCCACCATCTCGCTGAACGGTCGGGCAACCGAGCTGGTCAAGTCTGCCGGTAACACGTGGAAGGGGGTATCCGACGACGGCGCGAAGATCGAATTGCTGAAGGACGCCTCGTTCGGCAATGGCGACAACGACGGGGAGTACTGGAAGGTCACCGCCATCGACGGTACCCAGTACTTTTTCGGCCGGAACAGCGGACCGGGCGGCGCGTCCGGTACGGCCGTCACGAAGTCGGTCTGGACCGCTCCGATCTACGGCAACCACCCGGATGAGCCCGGTTACAAGGCCGGCGACTTCTCTGGATCCCGTACCACCCAGGGGTGGCGGTGGAACCTCGACTACGTCATCGACCCGCATGGCAACACCATGACCTACTTCTACGAGCGGGAGTCTGGGGCGTACGGCCGGGAAGGCGATGTCGACAAGCGCACCACCTACGACCGGGGCGGCTGGCTGTCCCGCATCGAATACGGAAACCGTGCGGACGCTGCCGCGACCACCCAGGCAGCGGCCCGAGTCATCTTTGATGTCGCTGATCGCTGTGACACCAACTGCTGGACCGGCGCAGACCCGGTAAAGGCATCCTGGCTGGACACCCCGTGGGACCAGTACTGCAAGACGGCTCCGTGCACGGACCAGTTGGCACCGACCTTCTGGACCGCCAAACGACTGTCGCGGATCCGCTCCCAGGTGTATTCCGGCACGGGAGATGTGTACAACGAGGTGGAGTGGTGGACCCTTCGTCACACCTATCTACAGTCGGGTGACAACGAAGGTAAGCCGATGTGGCTGGCCGGAATTACCCGCACCGGCAAGGTGACCACCGCTGGCGGGCCGGAGGTAACCGACCCTGAGGTAGTGTTCGACCCGGGCACCGAGGCGTTGGCGAACCGGGTCGACGCGATGGCCGACGGTCGCTCCAACCTTTTCCGCTACCGGATCAACACCATCACCACCGAATCCGGTGCCCAACTCGCGGTGTCCTACTCCGCCCCCGAATGCGTCCGGTCCAGCCTGCCCACCGTGCATGACAACAACAAACGTTGCTATCCCCAGTACTACGCACCGGAGGGTGAAGAGCCAAAGCTGGACTGGTTCCACAAGTACGTGGTGACCCGTGTTGACGTATACGACAACACCGGCGGGTTTACGCACGAACAAACCAACTACGACTACCTCGACACACCGGCCTGGCACTACGACGACTCCGAACTCGTGGAGGAGAAGAAGCGCACGTGGGGCCAGTTCCGCGGCTACGGCAAGGTCCGCGTCCGCAAGGGACTCGAATCCGGTATACAAACTGCTACCGAGTATCTCTATCTGCGCGGCATGCACGGTGACAAGCAGCCTACTGGCACTCGTAATGTCGTGGTCACCGATTCGCAGGGCGAAGCCTTCGAGGATCACGAGGCCTACAACGGGATACTTCGCGAGGAGACGACCCTTCTCGGCTCCGGTGGAAGTTGGATCTACGGAACGATCAACACCCCGGTCCGGCAGGGGCCGACTGCTTCATCTGGCCCGTTGAGAGCATGGATGACCAACGTCGGCACGGTCCGTAACCGCACCAAGCTTTCCGGCGACGCCGTGCGTTGGACCAAGACCGTCACCACCTACAACAGTGACAACCTTCCAGTTCAGGTCGACGATCTCGGTGACGAGAACTCGGCGACGACCGACGACGACATCTGCGTCCGCACCGTATACGCCCGCAACTCGGCAAACTGGATGCTCAACCGGGTCAAGGAAAGCAAGACAGTCGGCGTCAACTGCGCGGCCGAGCCAGCTTTGCCAGGGGACGTACTGACATGGACCCGCACCACCTATGACGCGGAGACAAACGACTGGGACACGTATCTGCCGGTCAAGGGCAACGTCGCCAAGGTCGAGGAAGTCGATTCGTGGAGCGGCGCAACGCCGAACTGGATCACCACCTCCCGCTCGATGTACGACGATAACGGGCGGGCAACCGAGGCCTACGACGTGCTGGGGCGCAAAACCGCTACCACCTTTACACCCCTAGTCGCCGGACCCGTCGTCTCCGTACGTGTCGCCAACAACCTCGGGCACACCGCCACCGCGACCATGGAACCCGCATGGAGCCTGCCAGTCGCAACCGTGGATGATGCCAACGCTGCTCGGACCGACCTGGCCTACGACGGATTGGGACGGGTTCTCAAGGTATGGCTCCCCGGTCGTTCCAAGGCCAGCCACCCTAACGGCCCAAACAGCGAGTTCGCCTACCTGGTGCGGAACACCGCACCAACCGCCGTCACCATCAAATCTCTGCTACCGAGCGGCACCCAGGCATACCACACGTCGGTGACGCTGTACGACGGTCTATTGCGGCAGCGACAGACCCAGAGCCAGGCACCCGGAGGCGGGCGTGTGCTCACCGACACCGTCTACGACTCGCGTGGCCTGGTCGAATGGGCTTCCAACCCCTATTACGACAGCACCAACACACCTCCGAACACCACCCTTGTTGCCGGCCCAGGTACAGCAGCGATTCCCTCCCTTGTCTCCAATACCTACGACGAAGCCGGCCGGCTAACCAACGCAATCCTCAAGTCAGGCGTTAGCGAAAAGTGGCGTACGGTTACCTCGTACGGGGGAGACCGCACCAGCGTCACACCTCCCAGAGGCGGAACTGCCACCACCAGCATCACCGACGCTCGTGGCCGGACAGTGGAGCTACGCCACTACAAAAACCCCGCCGATGTAGGTAACGACACCCCTTCTCCCTTCGACAAAACCGAGTACGGCTACACCCGCCGGGGTGAACTCGCCAGTGTCACTGACGCTGCTGGCAATACCTGGCGGTACGTCTACGACCAGCGTGGTCGAAAGGTCAGAGACGAGGATCCCGACAAAGGAATCTCCACCTCGACCTACGATGCTGCGGGGCAGTTGCTCACCAGCACTGACGCGCGCGGCATCACCCTGGCATACACCTATGATGCGCTTGGCCGGAAGACCAGCCTCCGAGACGGATCCGCCACCGGGGCGAAGCGAGCTGAATGGGTCTATGACACCCTTCCCGGTGGGGTCGGAAAGATAACGAAGTCCATTCGATACGAACCCGCCGGCTCCGCCAACGCCTACATCAACGAGATCGCGGCGTACGACGCGGCAGGCCGTCCCACCGGTAGCAGGGTGACGATCCCCAGCAGCGAAGGTGGGCTGTGTGCAGCCGGCACCACCACCCCATGCGTCTATGACTACGCCACGACCTACCGGGCGAACGGGCAGGTTGCTACCACGACCCTGCCCAGCGCCGCCGGTATGGCGAGTGAACAGCTTTCCTTCGCCTACAACGACGTCGGCGCATCCGACTACTTCTATTCGACCGGTAACTTCGAGCAGGGTTACGTCTACTCGACGGCATACAACAAGCTCGGCCAACTAACCCAGCGTGTCCTCGGGGACTATGGCAAGCGGACGACCTTCAACTACACCTACGAGGAATCAACCAACCGACTGACCAACGCCTACGCCATTCCCGAGCAGAAACCCGAGATCTTCGACTTCACCTACAGCTACGACGAAGCGGGCAACCTAACCAGCATCGCGGACAGGCCCGAAGGCGGAGCCGCGGACACACAGTGCTACCGCTACGACTACCTAAGCCGGCTTACCAACGCCTGGACTCCGACGAGCGGTGACTGCGCCCCCGACCCGACAGTCTCCGAGTTGGGCGGGCCTGCCCCCTACTGGCACTCCTACACCCACGACGCCACCGGCAACCGTCTCACCGAAACCCGGCACGCCAGCAGCAACACCACCCGCACCTACACCTACCCTGCTCAGGGCGGTGCTGCCGGGTCCAAGCCGCATGCCGTTACATCGGTAGCAACCACTGGTGCCACCACCAAGACGGAGACCTACACCTACGACCAAGCAGGTAACACGCTCACCCGCCCCGGCGACAACGGTGACCAGACCCTAACTTGGAGCAAAGAAGGCCAGCTGGCGACCGTCACCGACACCACCGGGGCCAGCAGCTACGTGTACGACGCCGACGGCAACCGGCTTATCCGCCGGGATCCGGCAGGTTCGACCCTTTACCTGCCTGGGGGTATGGAGGTCCGGAAGCCGGAAAACGGCGCCGCCACCTCTACTCGCTACTACAGCCATGGTGGCACGGTTATCGCGATGCGCACCTCAGCCGGCACACTCGACTGGCTCGGCAGCGATCACCACAACACTGCCGAAGTCACGATCAGCAACACTAACCTGACTGTTTCCCGTCGTCGTACCCTGCCGTTTGGCGAAGGTCGAGGTACTCCTGTTGGCACCTGGCCAACCGTCATGGACAAAGGCTTCGTCGGCGGCACCAAGGACAACACCGGCCTAACTCACCTTGGAGCTCGCGAATACGATCCGACCCTCGGCCGCTTTATCTCTGTAGATCCAATCATGGATATCGGCGACCCGCAGACCTGGAATGCATACGCCTATTCCAACAACACGCCCGCAACTCTCACCGACCCCAAGGGGACAAGCCCCGAGGATGCCCAGTGGAGCGGGCTGCCGCCGGACAAGCACTCGCAGGAGAACACGGAGGCGAGGTACGGTAAGCCAGGTGGAAATAGGGAAGACCCCCACAATCCGAAGACTTGGACCGGGGAAGGTCCCGGAGGTAGGAAAGCTCCGTCGCGCGGCAATATGACAGAAGAAGTCTACGCCCAAATCGTGTATCGCACCCATCTATCCAACTTGGATTCGGTGCGGCGCCATGAGCTTCGATGGGCCGTCTTTTGTTACAACTACCCTGACTACTGCAAAGCGATGAACGATGCGCAGCAGGAGGTTGTCAACAACTTCTTGCTGGACGTAACGGGTATCTCTGACTACGTCGATTGTGCTAACGGCAGCATGTCGGGATGTGCCTGGGTCGCGATCGGCTTTGTCCCCTTCGGTATCGGTAAGGCTGGAAGGGCGGGTGATGTCACTGCAACAACGGCGTATCGCTTATACAAGGGGGCCTGTAGTTTCGGTGGGGACACCCTTGTTCTTATGGCTGACGGTGCCGCTAAATCAATTAGCGAGATTAAGATCGGTGACCTCGTCCTTGCAGTGGATCCGGAGACTGGGAAGCAGGGTCCTCGTCCAGTAACCCAACTGTGGATCCATGAGGACGAAATCGTCAACCTTGCAGTTGGTGGCGACCTTCTCGCCACCACCGAGAACCACCCGTACTGGAATGCTACCGACCAGCAGTGGCAACGAGCCGACGAACTCGACCAGGGTGACGTTCTGCTAACTGCCAGTGGTGGGCATGTCTTGGTGGGAGGGCTTGTTGACGGCTCAACCCGTATTGAGACGGCCTATAATCTTACGGTTCACGACATCCATACGTACTACGTGTTGGCGGGGAACACGCCGGTTTTGGTCCATAATTCCGGCGCAAATCCTTTCCCGGACAGGGATAAGCCGAAGGGGGCTCACGGGCAGCCGAAGCCGGATGTTGATGCACCTCATACTCAGCTGTACCGTGACAATCGGGGAAAGCCAAGCGAGTATAATGCGGCTCAAGAGTTCGACGAGAACGGCAGACTTGTGCGGCAAATCCATTGGTCCGACCACAGTGATCCGTCAGTTCACACAAATCCGCACCAGCATCCCTACGACCCCATTACTGGCAAACGGGGAGTAGCTATTCCTTTGGACGGTTTCTGTTGATGATCGAGTTTCGCATGCCAGCCTTTCGGATGGATGGTGAAATGCTTTCACTGTCCGAAGTCCTGCGTGAAACGCGGTCACAGAGATGGTCGTGGCGTCTTCTCAACTTTGAGGGAACCTCCAGATTGGAATCGAATCTCAATGTGCTTGAGTTGGAGGAGAGTATTCGTTCATCGATGGAGGGAATAAACTACTCCTGGGAAACTTTGCTCCTCTTTGCGGACGATGTGGATCAGCCCATCGATGTTAGTCTGGTGGCGTTCGATAGGGTTGATAGGTGTGTGCTGGTGATCGAGGTGAGGGACGGAACCTACTGGCGCATACTTTCTGATCAGTCGGATGTGAATTCTGTCGAAATAGCAACTAGAATTTCCCGTTTGGCCTAGTTTGTGTGTCGGGCTATTGTCTTGCCGGTTCGACGGGGGCAGGGCAATAGCCCGGATTTTTTTAGGCGGCGTTGCTTATCGTCAGTGAAGATTACTTCCGCCAGACTTTTCGAGCGACTCTGCGAGGATGTCGACCTATTCACGACTTGGGCTGCCGTGACGAGTTCAACGCTGCGGTCACCGCTGCCGTGGACTCGTATCGTGACGACGGCCTAACCGTCGACATCGAGCGGTAGTACGACACATTCGCCCAACGAGCGCGCTCTACAGGCGAGCGTTCGCACGTGACTTCATCGATATCGACTGCCGCGCTCCGATCCGGCCGCTACACCCGGGGGGCTCTCCTCGACCTCGCGCAACGCGCTGATCGCGGGTTCGACCGGCGCGTCTTCGCCGATGCTCTCGGGCAAGCCAACGTGCTCGATCCCGACGACTTTGCCCAGTACGGCGTGACTGGCCGGGCGCTGGACAACCTCGGTGACCGGTTCGCGGCGTCACGAACTGCTCGACGGGGAAGATCTCGCGATGGTTGACGACTCCGTCCTCTGACGTTTGGGACAACTGATCCGGTCGCCTCGTAGGCGTGTCGGTGAGGCGGTGACAACGGCAGAGCGGCCGCGACTCGGGCCGCACCGCAGTGGATCTGGCGGCGATGCTCACCGACGGTGGTGAGGCGATCGCCGAATGGCGGGGCTGCGTGACCAGTCCGTGTCCCGGTCGGGCTGGTCGCCCGACCCTAGGCGCGGCCGCATCGACATGGAGGCGGCGTTCGGCAGCACCCTAGTGATGGGAGGCCCGCTCTCATATGAGCAAGAATAATCGTGCAACTACTCTTGCTAAACAAGGGTTGCGCATGGCATCGTGGCGATCATGAGTGATGCTGAGGTTCGCCAAGTCACCGACTCCAAGGTGCTGGCTGCCGTGTCGCACCCGCTGCGGCGACGGCTGATGGACGTACTCAAGGTGGACGGACCGTCGACGGTGAGCATGCTCGCCGAACGCACCGGCCAGGCGGTGGCCAACGTCAGCCACCACATGAAGGTGCTCGGCGGGTGCGACCTGGTCACCGAGGCCCCGGAACTGGCCCGGGACCGCCGCGAGCGGTGGTGGCGGCTGGTCTCGCCCGGCCTACGGTGGGCCGCCGCTGACTTCGGCGACGACCCGGCCACCCAGGCGGTGGCCAGTGCCGCCGCGTCGCTCAACCTCGACCGGCACATGAGCTTGGCCCGGGCCTGGCTCGCCGCCAGCGAGGCGGAGCAACAGGCCTGGGGCGAGAGTGCCTTCGCCTCGGACAGGTGGCTGCGGTTGACCCCGGCCGAGTTGGCGCAGGTCGAGCAGGAGATCACCGGGGTGCTGAACCGGTGGGCCAGCCGCGAGCTGCCCGACGACGGGCAGCGGCGGGAGCCGGTCTTCCTGTTTGCTCACGGCGTACCGGCGCAGCCGTGACCGTCGTCGAGGCCGCGCCCGCGACGGGCGCCCAGCACCCCCGCCGCCGGGGCGGGTTGTTCTGGCATCGAGACTTCCGGCTGCTCTGGATCGGGCAGGCCACCAGCAAGTTCGGCAGCAGCGTGACGAGCGTGGCACTGCCACTGGTGGCGATCGCCACGCTCGGTGCGACCACGTTCCAGGTGGCGCTGCTGGCTGCCGCCACCTGGGTGCCGTGGCTGATCATCGGTCTGCCGGCCGGTGCCTGGGTCGACCGCCTGCCGCGCCGGCCGGTGATGGTGATCTGCGACATCGTGTCGGCGTTGCTGTTCCTCAGCATTCCGGTGGCCGCCTGGCTGGGGGCGCTGACCATCGGGCAGTTGTTGGTGGTGGCGCTCGGAGCCGGTACGGCCAGCGTCTTCTTTCAGACCGCCTACCAGGTCTACCTGCCGGCGCTGCTGACCAGCCAGGAGGTGCCGGAGGGCAACGCCAAGTTGCAGGGCACCGAGGCGGTGACCCAGGTCGCCGGGCCGGGGGCCGCCGGGCTGATCGCGCAGGCCTTCGGCGCGGTTCTGGCGTTGCTGGCCGACGCGATCGGTTTCCTGGTCTCGGCGGTCTGCCTGCTGGCGATCCGCGCCCGCGAGCCGCGTAGCGACGAGAAGCGTCGGTCGACCTCGTTGCGCCGGGAGATCGGCGAGGGGCTCCAGTTCCTGCTCCGGGACCCATACCTGCGGGTGCTCGCGGTCTTCGGCTCGGTGAGCAACCTCGGCCTGATCGGCTACCAGGCGATTCTGGTCGTGTTCCTGGCTGACGAGGTCGGGCTGAGTCCCGGTCTGGTCGGGGGACTGATCGGCGGGATGAGCCTCGGTGGAGTGCTCGGCGCGGTGCTGGCCACCCCGATCGCCCGCCGGTACGGTACGGCCCGTGGGCTGATTCTCAGTGAACTGGTGGCGGCACCGTTCGGGTTGCTCATCCCGCTCGCCGCCCCGGGGCCGCGGTTGGTGCTGGCGGTGCTCGGGGGAGTGATCCTGGTCGCCGGGGTGGTGGCCGGCAACGTGATCAAGGGCAGCTTCCGGCAGACGTACACCCCGCACTACATGCTGGGGCGGGTCACGGTCAGCATGCAACTGCTCAACTTCGGCACGATCCCGATCGGCGCGTTGCTCGCCGGAGCACTCGGCACTGCCCTGGGTGTCCGTCCGACAATGTGGATCATGACGGGTGGGCTGGCGTTGACCGGCCTGATCCTGCTGGTCGGACCGATCCGGCGGGACCGGGACCTACCGTCCCGGCCCGCCTCCATCGATCAGGCGTGAGCGGAACTCACATCGCCCGTACGTTGTCCGCCTGCGGACCCTTCTGTCCCTGGGTCACCTCGAACTCCACCTTCTGGCCCTCGTTGAGTTCCCGGTAGCCCGAGCCGCCGATGGCCGAGTAGTGCACGAAGACGTCAGGTCCTCCGCCGTCCTGCTCGATGAAGCCGAAGCCCTTTTCCGAGTTGAACCACTTCACGGTGCCGGTTGCCATGCAAATCTCCTCTACGGGTGGGCACAGAAGTCCTGATCTCCCCGGCCTCGCGACCGGTGATTGCCCACACGACAACGACAGTAGCCGGCCGGACGCGATACTGCCGGCAAGTTGGGCCGCATGCCGGTATGGGATATATCCCGGCTGCCGCCTTCTGTCGACCTTTTCCGGCATGCTGGACCGATGACGAGCTGTACCGCGTCGGCTTTGGCCGACCTTGAGCGCAAGGTACGGCCAGCACACCTCGGCGGCGACGACCGCCCCGGTCTCGACCGGCTCCGGCTCGGCGTGGCGTCCTCCGTACCCGAGATCCGGCTGCACCTGGCCGAGGACGCCATGGTGTGGTGGGCACGGATGGAGGCGGAGGCCGGCGAGGGCCTGACGCCGCCGTTCTGGGCCACCGCCTGGGCCGGCGGCCAGGCCATCGCCCGCTACCTGCTGGACCATCCCGAGACGGTCACCGGTCGGCGGGTGCTGGACCTGGCCACCGGCTCCGGGCTGGCCGCCATCGCCGCCGCCCAGGCCGGAGCGGCGACGGTGACCGCCAACGACGTCGACCCGTACGCGCTCGCCGCGGTCATCCTGAACGCGCGAGCCAACGACGTCTCCGTCGCCACCAGCCACGGTGACCTGCTCGACGGCGACGGCGGCGATGCCGAGGTGGTGCTCGCGGGGGACGTCTTCTACAGCGAGCCCATGGCGGAACGGATGCTGCCGTTCATCGAGCGGGTCACCGGACGGGGGGCCCGGATGTTGATTGGTGACCCGGGCCGGACGCACCTGCCCCGGGAGCGACTACGCGTGCTGGCGAGTTACCGGGCCTCGACGGCCGGTGCCTTCGGCGACTTCGATATCGAGCGGATGGACGTGTTGGAACCCATACGGTGACCGGCGGCTGCCGGTGCCGCTACGGCGGCAGTCCAGTACGTCCACTACTGCTCGGTCCGCACGTCCACTGCCACACAGCCAGGACGTCCGCTACTGCACAGCCAGGACGTCCACCACGAAGCGTAGCGGGCCGGGCACTCGCCCGGTGTCGCCGTAGGCCAGCTCGGACGGGATGTCCAACTGCACCCGGCTGCCGACCTTGACCCCGACCAGCCCCTGGTCCCAGCCCTTGATCACGCCGCCGGCACCCAACTGGAAGGTGAATGGCTCGGACCGGTTCCAGGAGGCGTCGAACTCCTTGCCATCCTTGTACGTCACGCCGACGTAGTTGACCGTGATGCTCTGGCCGCTGGCCGCCGTCGGACCCGTACCCTCGATCAGCGGGGTGACGGTCAGCTTGGTCAGCTCGCCCTCGCCGGCCTTGGGGGTCGGTCGGGTGCCCAGGGCCGGGTCCGCGCCCTCGGGCAGCGGCGGGAACGCGGAGGCATTGGCCCCGGCCGTGCCCGCCGAGGAGGCGAGGTTGTCGTCGCTCTCCGAACTGACCGCGCGTCCGATCAGGACGACGGCGGCGACGAGCACCCCGACGACCGCGACACCAGCGAGGAAGTTCGTGAGCAACTGCCGGCGGCGTTTCGCTGCTGCCGCCCGCGCCTTGGCGGCCTTTGCCGCCGCACGCTTCTCGGACTTGGTCAGCGGCGGCGCGCCGGTAGGTGGCGTTGCGCCCGTGGACGACTTCCCGCGGGGCGATGGCTTCGCACCGGTCGGTGCGGTGCGACTACGGCTCTGGACCCGATCGCTCATCTGATGTCGACTCCTCGCGCGCAGGGCAACGGCGATGCCGGGAGGGCATGCCCCGGGTGGATCACCCGGGCACACCGTACTCGGTCCCCGGCATGTCGCGAACCCCTCAGTTGCGAGGGATTGCCGTCGGCAAGGGTCATGCCTCTTCGAGCAGCTGGGCGTAGTAGGCCACGGAACGCTGGTACCGGGGCAGATGTGGTGCCAACGCGCCGAGCGCGAGGGAGACCGCAGCCCGCTCCCGACCCACGGTCGACCAGCGCCAGCGCCAGCGACAAGAAGGCGGCCAGACCCTATCCGTCGGGCCGGTGGAGGCCGGTGGCGGTCCGCCTGGACCGCGTCGCCGGGCCGGCTGGCATACTCGCAGCTCATGGTGCTGTCGCGTGGCTGGGCTTGGTTTCTCACCGCAGTGGGCGTGTGGACCTGGGCCATCTGGCCGAGGTTCGCCGTCGCGATCTGGAAGGACCCCCGTTCCTGGTCGGCCGGCGAGGTGGCACAGGGCAGTCCGACCAGTTTCCTCTGGATCCACGCGTTGCTGATCGCCGCGTCGCTGGCGATCGGCACCACCGTGGGTGTCCTCGGCGTACGTGGCTGGTGGGCGCAGCGTACGAGGACGACGACCCAGGGGTAGACGGGCCGCCGTGACGCACGCAGCCGGGCGGGCCACAGAACGCACCGCAGCCGGGCGGGTTCGGGGATCCCGGTAACCCGGTCAGACTGCGGTGGTCACCGTCAGCAGCGGGTCGGTGGTGACGACCAGGCGGTTCGCCGCCGCCTGCTGGAGTACGGCGTTCGCGCCGGCGTAGTTGCCGTACGTGTTGAAGCCCCACTTCACCTGTCCGACGGCGACGCCGCTGCCCACGTACACCAGGGGTGTCGCCGCCGTGGCCGCCGTGCCCTTGCGGGAGAAGAGGTTACCCCCGAAGGTGATCTGCGAACCGCCGGTGACGTGTGCCCAGCCCCGGTTGGCGGCGGTGCCGCCGGGGGCGGAGGCCGGCGCGTTCATCGCGCCCTTGAAGCTGACGTTCTGCACCACGATGCCGTCCCCGCCGCTGATCCGCAGCGCGGACCCGTGCACCGGGTCGGCGTTCTGCGCATCGAAGCAGGTGCCGCTCACCAGCAGGTTGCCGCCGCCCTCGACGGAGAGGTGACTGGCGGTCTGCCGAGCGGTGATCATGACGTGGCCGATGCTCGACTTCTCCATCCGGCTGCGGATGAACGGTTTGCCCGCAGTGGCCCAGGCGGCGAGGAACGAGTCCATGAAGGAGAACGCGTCCGTACCGAAGATCGAGTTCTCGGAGCCGGCCAGGAAGAACGGGGTGTCCGTACAGCCCTGCACGTGGGTGGGGCCGCTGATGCTCGTACCGTCGCCCCAGCCCCACCAGACGGTGGCGAAGTTCTTGAACCCGCAGCCGTGGAAGTTCGACATCCACAGCACCTTGCCGGTGTGCGTGGAGTTGCTCGGGTCGTTCTTGGTGATGCAGTGCGTCGAACCGCCACCCTGCATCTGGATCCAGGCGACCGTGACGTCGCGGGGCGAGTTGTCCGAGGGGTAGCCCTGACTCGGTTGCTCACCGGGGAACACGAACATCGAGCTGCCAGCCCCACCGGTCCAGTTCAGCACGGTGGCCCGGGAATACTCCCGGGCCGGGGCGGACTTGCCGCCGAGCAGGGCCATCCCGGAGAAGAGCTTGATCGGGGTGGAGAACGGGTACTGCTTGGCATCGAAGAGCACCGCCGGGGTCGGCGCGTTACCGGCCTGGGAAAGGTGCCAGGCGTTCATCGCTGCGATCTTCTCGTCGACCGTCGCGCCGGTGAAGAACGTGTCGAAGTAGACGAGCCCGGCGTCGGCCGTACCGTCCGCGAACGGGGTCTCCGCCACCGCACCCCGGGCCACGCCGGCCAGCCCACCGGCACCAGCCAGGCCGCCGACCCCGACCGTCGAGCCCGCGACGAACGCTCGCCGACTGACCGAACCCCGGTCCCACACCGTGACCACCCCCGCCCGCATCGATATCGTTCCACCCCCTGTACATGGTGCACCATCGATGTGATCTGCGTGGTCCATCCGGCCGTAGTCGATACCAGCGCCGTCCGACCCTGGTGGCAGTCGGCCGCGTCCGAGTACGGTCAGAGCCAGCCCCGGGTAGCCGCCTCGACCCCGGCCTGGAACCGGGTAGTGGCCCCCAGCCGGTCGATGACCGACGCGATCCGACGGGTGGCGGTGCGGGCACTGACCCCGAGCTGACGGGCGATGGCCTCGTCCTTGAGGCCGGCCTTGAGCATTCGGAGCAGGAGCAGGTCCTCGTCGCTCGGCTCGTCGTCCGCCGGCTGCTGCGCGCCGAGCAGTGGCGTAGCCCGTTCCCAGTACGCCTTGAACAACTCGACGAGTGCGTCGAGCAGGCCGGAGGGGTGGATCAGCGCGAGATTGTCGTAGACCCCGCCGGTGAGCGAGACGAGGGCCATCCGCATGTCCATGATCCGCAGCTTGAACGGCAGCTCGGGCAGCATCCGGGCCTGCTCGCCGGCCTTGGCCAGCTCCACCAGCACCTCGAACCGGCCCGGCCGTCCCAGGGACTCCGGGCAGTACACGCTCCGGATGTCCACCCCCTTGGCGATCAGATCCTCGGTCTCGGCGATCTCGGCCTCGTTGGTGTCTGGAATGCCGGCCACCTGCTTCATGTACGGCGGCCGGTCGAGCACCCACAGGTGGGTGCGTACCGACTGGGTGAGTTCGTCCACCCGACGGTTGACCGTCTCCTGCCCCGACAGCACCTCGATCCAACGTACGGGATCGCGGAGTCGGGCGGTCTGGAACAGCCGGGCGAGATCCGCCGTTGCGGCCCGTACGCCGTCCAGCGCGGCTTCCGTCTCCAGCCGTCGCCGGGAGACGAGTGCCGTGAGCGCCGTCTCCGGACCGATGGGCTCGTATCTGCCGGGAGCGATCCGTCGGAGTAGGCCGAGCCTGGTCAGTCGGGCGACGACGTTGCGGACCCGGGAAGGGTTGACGCCCAGGGTGCCGGCGATCGCCGACAGTGGTTCGTCGGGCCGCCCGAGGAGGAGACGGTAGACCTCTTCGTCGAATTCGCTGATGCCCACCGCACCCAGCACCGGCTCGTTCCGCACGTCTCACCCGACCCATGATCGTGTCGCTCGGGCCGGTGGCGAGGTTCGCCACGTGACCGAAGACGTCATGAAGATATCTCGACAACGCCCGCTGCCTGGCCGTTGACTGCTACCCGTCCCACCTGGCGATCTTGCCGAGTGGACAAGCTCCCTTCGCCCCTACCCCCAAAGAGGAGCAATGGCCCGCAAGATTCGAAAGACCCACGCGTACGGCGCGGCGCTGGTCGCCGCAGCCCTGGCGGTCACGGTCAGCCCGGTCGCGGCATTCGCCCAGCCGACAGCCCCGAATGTGCCGAGCGTCCTGCCCTCGGGTGCCGGCGGCATCGGTAGGTACATCGTCACCCTGGCCGACAAGCCACTCGCCACCTACGAGGGTGGCGTTGCCGGAATCGCTGGCACCAAGCCCGGTAAGGGCAAGAAGGTGGACGTGGGCACCGCCAACGCCCAGCGCTACCGCACCCACCTCAAGGACAAGCACACCAGGGCGGCGCGCACCGTCGGCGCCCAGCCACTCAGGAGCTACTCCGTCACCTCCAACAGCTTCCTCGCGGAACTGACCCGTGCCCAGGTCGTGAAACTGATGGCCACGGGTGGCGTGGTCTCCGTCGCCCCGGACAAGCTCTACAAGCCCACCAACGACCGCAACTCGGTCGACTTCCTCGGGCTCTCCGGTAGGAAGGGCGTGTGGTCCACGCTTGGCGGCACCGCCAACGCCGGCAAGGGCGTTGTCGTCGGCGTCATCGACACCGGAATCTGGCCGGAGAGTACGTCGTTCACCGCGCCGGCGCTCGGCGCGACCCCACCCACGGCGACCGATCCGTACCGGCCCTATCTCCAGGGCACGACCACCGTCATGCGCAAGGCCGACGGTGGCACGTTCACCGGCACCTGCCAGACCGGCGAGGAATTCGCCGCGACCGTCTGTAACGAGAAGGTCATCAGCGCCCGGTACTTCGGGGATTCCTGGCTGAAGATCGTTCCGCCGGCCAAGCGGAAGGACTACGTCTCTCCCCGCGACGCGCAGGGGCACGGCACGCACACCGCCGGAACGGCGGCTGGGAACACCGCCGTCCCGGTCACCGAGCGGGGGGTCGACTTCGGGCAGATCTCCGGCGTCGCCCCGGGGGCGAAGATCGCGGTCTACAAGGCGCTCTGGCAGGCGACCGACGACGATCTGACCGGTGGGCACGCGTCGGACATCGTCGCCGCCATCGACCAGGCCGTCGCCGACGGCGTAGACGTGATCAACTACTCGGTGGGTGGGTCGTCGGAGTCGTACCCCAACGACCCGACCGAGATGGCCTTCCTGAACGCGGCAGCGGCGGGTGTCTTCGTCTCCGCCTCCGCCGGTAACAGCGGACCAGACGCGTCGACGCTGGACAACACCGCGCCGTGGAACACGACGGTGGCCGCGAGCACAGTCGCTCCGTACCCGGCCAGCGTGGAGTTGGGCAACGGTGCCCGCTTCACCGGCACCAGCACCACCGTCGCGGCGGCGTTCGGACCGAAGCCACTGATCGCGGCCGGGGCAGCGAAGGCCGCCACCGCCGCTGACGCCGAAGCCGACAACTGCATGGCCGGCACCCTCGACCCGGCCAAGGTGGCCGGCAAGGTGGTCCTCTGCCTCCGTGGCGTCGTCGCACGGACGGAGAAGTCCGCCGAGGTCGCGCGGGCCGGCGGTGTCGGAATGGTGCTGGCCAACCCGACCGACCAGGACCTCAGCGGCGACCTGCACAGCGTGCCCACCGTGCACATCAACGCGCCCGACACCCAGGCCGCGCAGGAGTACGCGGCGACCGCCGGTGCGCAGGTCACCCTGCTGCCGACCGGGCCGAGCATGCCATACCCCCAGGTGGCGGCCTTCTCCTCGCGTGGTCCGGCGGAGCGGGTCGGGGACCTGCTGAAGCCGGACATCGCGGCTCCCGGCGTCGCGATCCTCGCGGCGGTGGCTCCGCCCGGTAACGAGGGGAAGAACTTCGACTTCTACTCCGGCACCTCGATGGCCGCTCCGCACATCGCTGGTCTTGCGGCGCTCTACCTCGCCAAGCACCCGGACTGGTCACCGGCAGAGGTCAAGTCGGCGATGATGACCACCACCTTCGCGACCAAGACCGCGACCGGGAAGCGGAGCACCGACGTCTTCGCCCAGGGTGCGGGGCAGGTCGACCCGGCCCGGATGCTCACCCCCGGCCTCGTCTACGACGCGTCCGAGCGGGACTGGCTGGGCTTCCTGGAGGGTCTGGGCTACCGGACGGGTTCAGGGGTCGCACCGATCCAGAGCGGCGACCTCAACTACCCGTCGATCGCTGTCGGTGATCTCTTCGGCACCCGGACCGTCACCCGTAAGGTCACCGCCGTTACCCCCGGCGTTTACCACGCCAAGGTGGACCTGCCCGGTTTGAAGGTCAAGGTGAGCCCGTCCACCCTGAAGTTCAGGAAGGCGGGGGAGACCAAGGATTTCACCGTCACCATGCAGCTCAGGACGGCTCCCGTCGGTGTGCCGACGGTCGGCTCGCTGACCTGGACGGGCCGTGGCACCGCCGTACGCAGCCCGATCGTGGTGACCCCGCAGACCGCGATCGCGCCGACCCAGGTGCGCGGCAGCGGCCCGGCAGGCTCGGTGTCCTTCGAGGTGACCCCGGCGGTCAAGAAGTTCCCGATCAAGGCGTACGGGATGGTCTCGGGGCCGCTGGTCCCGGCCACCGCGAACAGCTATGACCCCAATGGCACGCAGTTCCAGGTCACGGTGCCCACTGGCACCAAGGCCGCGGAGTTCAGCGTACGTGCGGACAACCCACAGGCACCGCTCTTCCTGGCCGTCTTCCGGCAGGAGAACGGAACCCTGGCAATCGAGTACGTGTCGAGCTTCGGGTCGGCCGACGAGCGGCACGCGATTGCGAACCCGAAGCCCGGCACGTACTTCGTGGTGGTCGTCGCCCTCGAGACGCTACCGGGAACCACGGAGACGCCGTTCACCCTGCAGGTGAACCAGGTCACCGGCAAGGGCGGCGTCGGCAGCCTGACCGCGTCCCCCAAGAACCCCAAGGTCACCCCCGGGACTCCGTTGACGGTCACGGCCAACTGGTCGGGTGTGCCCGCCGGGCGGCACACGGGCTACGTCGAGTACCCGAACGGTGCCGGCACGGTCGTCAGCGTCAACTGACCTGAGCCCGTACGGGCAGCGGGGCCGGACAGCGTCGTCTGGCCCCGCTGTTCCTTGTCCCACACTCGACCGCCGTCAGCGGGTTCCGTGGAACCGGCGATGCAGGTCGTGTACCTGCTCGGCGAGTGCGGGCACCGGCCCCTCCACCAGGACGCCAGGTGCGACCTCCTGGATCGGCAGGGGACGGACGGGGGGTGGGGGCACCCCCAACTCGGTCAGCCAGGTGACCAACTGCGCCGAGGAGCTGACGTACACGATTCGGCCGAGACCGACCCAGCCGTGTGCCGCCGCGCACATCGGACAGTGCTCACCGGAGGTGTAGACCGTTGCCTGTGCTCGTGCAGCCGGGGACATGTTGGCCGCCGCCCAGCGGGCCAGTTCGAACTCCGGGTGCCGGGTCCGGTCACCACCCGCGACCCGGTTGTGGTCCTCGGCCAGTACGGTCCCGTCGGCCGCGACAAGCACCGACCCGAAAGGTTCGTCGCCCTGGTCCAGGGCTTCGCCGGCCAACTCGATGCACCGGCGGAGGTGACAGAGCTCTGACTCATCCACCATGAGACCCTATCTGCCGCTTTTCGACTTGATTCGGCCCGGCGGGGTGCCGCCTGCCGGCGGAGGCACCCGGCCCGAGTCGAGAACTGGCCGTCACCAGCCTCGGGCCCGCCACTCGGGCAGCGCCGGCCGTTCGTTGCCGAGGGTGCCGTCCTTGCCGTGGCCCGGGTAGAACCAGGTCTCGTCCGGCAGCCGGCCGAAGATCTTGTGCTCGACGCCGTCGATCAGCGGCGCGAACCGCTCCGGGTCCCGGTCGGTGTTGCCGACCCCACCCGGAAAGAGAACGTCCCCCGTGAAGAGGTGCGGGATGCCCTCCGGGTCGCGGTAGAGCAGCACGACCGAACCGGGGGTGTGCCCGACGATGTGGGTGACCTCCAGTTCGCAGTCACCGAACCGGACCACGTCGCCGTCGGCGAGTGTCTCGGAGGGGATCGGCAGGCCGTCGGCGTCGTCGGTGTGCACCAGTGAACGGGCACCGGTGGCCGTCACAACGTCGGTCAGTGCCAGCCAGTGGTCCGGGTGCTGGTGGGTGGTGACCACCGTGGACAGTCCGGCATCCCCGATCAGCTCCAGCAGCCGGGGTGCCTCGTTGGCCGCGTCGATGAGCAACTGGTCACCGGTCGACCGGCAGCGCAGCAGGTAGGCGTTGTTGTCCATCGGGCCGACCGACACCTTGGTGATGGTCAGGCCAGCCAGTTCACGTATGACGGGGCCATCGCCCGGCGGGATCTCTCCGGTGTATGACATGCCCTACCCTTACAGCCATCTTGGTGGAACCGGCAACGGACCGGCGGGCGTGACGGTGAGACCATCACCACTCGATCGGCCGATCAACCAGCCCGCCAGTTCGTTGACCGGCCCGGTGATGGTCGGCGCGCCGTCCGGCTCACCGATGGTCAGCTGGTGGGCCGCGCCGTCGAGGGTGAGCACCAACGGCGGTACGTCGGAGCGGCCGGCGAGGTCGGTGACCACCTCGTGCAGCAGACGGTGACCGCAGGCCTCGGGCCAGTCCGTCGGGGCGTACCCGGCGGCCAGGTCGACGTGGTGCACCTCCACCTCGCGGAGTCGACTCCAGACCAGGGTGGCGGCCACCCTCGGCCCACCCCGGGCGATGACCGTCGCGGCCCAGGCCTCCACCGGCATGGCGGCGGCCACGGCCGCGAACCGGGCGGTGGACTCCCGCAGGTCGTCCAGATGGATCGCCAGGGTACGCCCCGCGCCCGCCTCGATGTCGGCCTCGCGGTCGGCGGGGCTGGCGTACGCGGGAATGTCCTCGCCGGTGCGCGCGGCGGTCAACAGATTGATCATCGCGTCGGCCTGCCGGGCGAGGTGGGCCAGTACGTGCCCACGGGTCCAGCCGGGCAGCAGCGACGGGCCGGCGAGCCCGGCCTCGTCGAGTGACGCCGCGCTCTGGAGCAACCGCTCGGTGGCGAGGTCCACCTCGCCCATAAGAAGGAGTGGGTCTGCCGTCACGCCCTGACCCTAGCGGCCAGGCCGGTCCCGGTCAGGCCGGAAATGGCTTTCCGTGGATCCCGGCCACCCCCTACCGTCGAGGCTGACGCGTCACCCGGTCCTGGAACGGAGGTGGAGAGCATGCCGGTCGCCGTGCGCGTGTTCCCCATCTCCGTCGTCGACATCCACAGGGGTTGACATGCTGTTCGATCTCGCGTCCCTCGGCTGGGACGCTTCCCTCGCCGCAACCTGCCGCCGCCGCATCGCGGCCGGCCATCGACCTGGCCGGGTGGTCCGGGTCGACCGGGGGATCTGCACCGTGCTGTGCGCCGATGGCACCGTTCGGGCCAGCCTCGGCGGTGCGATGCTGGCCGCCGCCTCCGTCGACCGGGTCAACCTGCCCTGTGCCGGGGACTGGGTGCTGGTCCGTGCCTGGTCGGACGACCGCTGCACGGTGGAGGCGGTGCTGCCCCGGCGGACCGCCCTGGTCCGGCGTACCGCCGACAAGGACTCGGTCGGGCAGGTGCTGGCGGCCAACCCGGACGTCGTGGCCGTGGTCGAGCCGATGCACCCGGCTCCGGACGTGGCCCGGGTGGAGCGGCTGCTCGCCCTCGCCTGGGAGTCCGGTGCGCAGCCGCTGGTGGTGCTGACCAAGAGCGATCTGGTGGCGGATCCGGCGACGGTCGCCGCCCAGGTGGCGGAGGTGGCTCCGGGGGTCGAGGTGTTCCCGGTCAGCGCCGAGCGGGGGGACGGCGTGGAGACGCTCCGACCGTGGGTGGTCGCCGGTCGTACCCTGGCGCTGTTCGGGCCCTCCGGTGCCGGTAAGTCGACGCTGGTCAACGCGTTGGCCGGGGCCACGGTGATGACCACCCAGGGCATCCGGCGGGCGGACGGCAAGGGGCGGCACACCACCACCTATCGGGCGCTCGTCCCGATCCCGGGTGGCGGGGCGGTGCTGGACACCCCGGGTGTCCGGGCGGTGGGCCTGCTCGACATGGCCGACGGGCTGGAGCACACCTTCGCCGACGTCACCGAGTTGATCGCGGCCTGCCGGTTCACCGACTGTGCCCACGAGGGGGAGCCAGGGTGCGCCGTACGGGCCGCGCTGGAATCCGGTGATCTGGCCTATCGCCGGTGGGAGAGCTGGCAGAAGCTCCAGCGTGAGGTGGAGTTCGAGACCCGGCGACGGGATGCCCGGTTGGCTGCCGTGCGCCGGGCGGACTGGCGCCGGCTTCGCCGGGAGCGCCGTACCGCCCGCCCGTAAGCAGGTCGGGAAGGGTCTCTTCTCCATGGCCTTCTGCCTTGGAAGGGGCCCTTCCTCACACCTGCCAACCGGGCGCGTCGTACCTGCCAACCGGGCGCGTCGCACCTGCCAACCGGGCGCGTCGCACCTTCCTCATCGGGCGCGATTCGTCGAGCCGGAATACTGTCGTACCCCCGGGCTAGAGTTGCCGATGCGTGCCTAGCGCACTGACAAAACCGGACAAAAGCTCTTTTAATCCTCCCTGGAGTACGCGGACAGTGACCGATCGATTGATCATCCGTGGCGCACGCGAGCACAACCTGCGTGACGTCAGCCTCGACCTGCCGCGGGACGCCATGATCGTCTTCACCGGCCTCTCCGGCTCGGGCAAGTCCAGCCTCGCCTTCGACACGATCTTCGCCGAGGGGCAGCGACGGTACGTCGAATCGCTCTCCTCCTACGCCCGGCAATTCCTCGGCCAGATGGACAAGCCGGACGTCGACTTCATCGAAGGCCTGAGCCCAGCCGTCTCGATCGACCAGAAGTCCACCTCGCGCAACCCGCGCTCGACCGTCGGCACCATCACCGAGGTCTACGACTACCTGCGTCTCCTCTTCGCCCGGGTCGGCGAGCCGCACTGCCCGGTCTGTGGCGAGCGCATCTCCCGGCAGAGCCCGCAGCAGATCGTCGACCGGGTGCTGGCCATGGCGGAGGGCACCCGGTTCATGGTGCTCGCCCCGGTCGTGCGGGGACGCAAGGGCGAATACGTCGACCTCTTCGCCGAATTGCAGGCCAAGGGCTACGCCCGGGCCCGGGTCGACGGGGTGGTCCATCCGCTGACCGAGCCGCCGAAGCTCAAGAAGCAGGAGAAACACACCATCGAGGTGGTGGTCGACCGGCTCGCCGTGAAGGCCAGCGCCAAGCAGCGACTCACCGACTCGATCGAGTCCGCGCTCGGCCTCTCCGGCGGGATCGTCCTGCTCGACTTCGTCGACCTGGCCGAGGACGACCCCGACCGGGAACGTCGCTACTCCGAGCACCTGGCCTGCCCCAACGACCACCCGCTGGCGATCGAGGACCTCGAACCCCGGGTCTTCTCCTTCAATGCTCCCTACGGTGCCTGCCCGGAGTGCACGGGCCTGGGGATGAAGAAGGAGGTCGACCCGGAGCTGATCGTGCCGGACCCGGAGCGCACCCTGCGGGAAGGGGCGATCCAGCCGTGGGCCGGCGGGCAGACCCTCGAATACTTCCTGCACCTGCTGGAGGCGTTGGGCGAGGCGGAGCACTTCGACCTGGACACCCCGTGGCGCAAGCTGCCGGCCCGCGCGCAGAAGACGATCCTGCACGGCTCCGGCGACCAGGTGCACGTCCGTTACCGCAACAAGTACGGCCGCGAGCGCTCCTACTACACCGGCTTCGAGGGCGTGGTGCAGTGGATCGAACGCCGGCACAACGACACCGAGTCGGACTGGTCCCGTGAGAAGTACGAGGGCTACATGCGGGACGTACCGTGTGCCGCCTGTGGCGGGGCCCGACTCAAGCCGGAGGTGCTGGCGGTCACCCTCGCCGGGCGGAGCATTGCCGAGGTCTGCGCCCTCTCCGTGGGGGAGTGCGCGGAGCTGCTTGGCGGCATGACCCTGACCGACCGGCAGAAGTTGATCGCAGAGCGGGTGCTCAAGGAGATCAACGCGCGGTTGCAGTTCCTGGTCGACGTCGGGTTGGACTACCTGTCGTTGGACCGGCCGGCTGGCACCCTCTCCGGTGGCGAGGCGCAGCGCATCCGGTTGGCCACCCAGATCGGGTCTGGGCTGGTCGGCGTGCTCTACGTCCTGGACGAGCCGTCGATCGGCCTGCACCAGCGGGACAACCAGCGGTTGATCGAGACACTGGTCCGGCTCCGGAACCTGGGTAACACCCTGATCGTCGTCGAGCACGACGAGGACACCATCCGGGTCGCCGACTGGATCGTCGACATCGGACCGGGGGCTGGGGAACACGGCGGTCGGATCGTGCACAGCGGCCCGGTGGCCGAGCTGCTGAGCAGCGACGAATCGGTGACTGGGGCGTACCTCTCCGGTCGTAGGTCGATCCCGACGCCGAAGCAGCGCCGGCCGCAGACCCCGGGCCGGGAGCTGGTGGTGCACGGTGCCCGGGAGCACAACCTGCGTAACCTGACCGTGCCGTTCCCGCTGGGACAGTTCATCGCGGTCACCGGGGTCAGTGGCTCGGGCAAGTCGACCCTGGTCAACGACATTCTCTACACCGTACTGGCCAATCAGCTCAACCGGGCCCGGCTGGTGCCCGGCCGGCACACCCGGATCACCGGCCTCGACCAGGTGGACAAGGTCGTCGGCGTCGACCAGTCGCCGATTGGCCGGACTCCGCGCTCCAACCCGGCCACCTACACCGGGGTCTGGGACCACGTCCGCAAGCTCTTCGCCGAGACCGCCGAGGCCAAGGTCCGGGGGTACGGCCCCGGCCGGTTCTCGTTCAACGTCAAGGGCGGGCGCTGCGAGGCGTGCAGCGGTGACGGCACGATCAAGATCGAGATGAACTTCCTGCCCGACGTCTACGTGCCGTGTGAGGTCTGCAAGGGAGCCCGCTACAACCGGGAGACCCTGGAGGTCCACTACAAGGGCAAGACGGTCTCCGACATCCTGGAGATGCCGATCGAGGAGGCGGCCGACTTCTTCTCCGCGATCCCGGCCATCCACCGGCACCTAAAGACCCTGGTCGACGTCGGGCTCGGCTACGTGCGGCTGGGCCAGCCGGCGCCCACCCTCTCCGGCGGTGAGGCACAACGTGTCAAGCTCGCGTCCGAGCTGCAGAAACGCTCAAGCGGGCGGACGGTGTACGTGCTTGACGAGCCGACCACCGGCCTGCACTTCGAGGACATCCGTAAGCTGCTCGGGGTGCTGGAGAGCCTGGTCGACAAGGGCAACACGATCATCGTCATCGAGCACAACCTGGACGTGATCAAGACCGCCGACTGGCTGATCGACATGGGACCGGAGGGCGGTCACCGGGGCGGTACGGTGCTGGCCACCGGCACACCGGAGGAGTTGGCCGAGGTGCCGGAGAGCCATACCGGTCGGTTCCTGCGGCCGGTACTCGGCCTCGACGGTGAGCCGCAGGGGGCGACCGAGGCGACCGCCCGGGCGGCGAAGGCCAATGGCACCGCCACCGGAGGAAAGTCCCGAGCGACCCGGAAATCCGCCGCCGGTCGCGCTGACAACGGGTAGCTCCGAGGCATACGCCTGGGCGCTCTCCCGTCGACGGACCGGTCGACGGGCGATGAGCCAGTTGCCGGGATGAACCGGTCGAGAGGGATGAACCGATCGACGGTCGGTTGCGTGTCTACTGGCATGGCCGTCCATCCGCCCTGGTCGCGGGCGGTCGGAAGCGTGGCAACCGAGAGGAAGGCAAGGCATGAGTGAGGATCAGGCGGTGCCCGGGTCGGGTGCCCGTACGCGTCGTGTGCTGTTGGCGAGCGCCGGTGCGGTCGGGGTCGCGGCGGTTCTGGCCGCATGCGGCAGCGACGACTCCGACGGGGACGCGGGGCGCGAGGGTACGACCGGTAACGGGACCGGGGCGCCGCCCACCGGCAGCGACCCGGGCAGCTCCGGCACCGCCCCGGGCAACTCCGGTGCGCTGGCCCGGACGAGCGACATCCCGGTCGGCGGCGGAAAGATCTTCGCTGAGCAGGGGGTGGTGATCACCCAGCCCACCGCCGGTGAGTTCAAGGGCTTCAGTGCGCTCTGCACCCACAAGGAGTGCCCGCTCTCCAGCGTCGATGGCGGCACGATCAACTGCACCTGCCACGGCAGCAAGTTCTCCGTGGTCGACGGCTCCGTCAAGGTGAAGCCGGCCACCGAGCCGCTGCCGGAAAAGAAGATCAAGGTCGAGGGCGACCAGATCCACCTGCTCTGACGGAGATTACCGGCACCACCGGCACCACCATCGACGGCTGGCGCGGCAACAGGTCGCGCCAGCCGTCGCGCTAGCACGGCCTGTGCCGCGCCCAGCCGTCGCACTAACGGATCTTGACAGAGGTACGGATTAGGCTTGCCGCTGTGGCTGATCCCTCGACCTACCGTCCGGCGCCCGGCACCATCCCCGAGGCGCCCGGGGTCTATCGCTTCCGTGACCCCACCGGTCGGGTGATCTACGTCGGTAAGGCCAAGAGCCTGCGCAGCCGGCTCAACTCCTACTTTGGCGACATCTGGAACCTGCACCAGCGCACCCAGCAAATGGTCACCACCGCGGCCTCCGTCGACTGGGTCACCGTCGGCACCGAGGTCGAGGCGCTCCAGCTCGAATACAACTGGATCAAGCAGTACGACCCTCGGTTCAACGTGCGGTACCGCGACGACAAGTCGTACCCCTATCTGGCGGTGACGCTCGACGAGGAGTTCCCCCGGCTGCAGGTGATGCGGGGTGCCAAGCGCAAGGGGGTGCGCTACTTCGGGCCGTACTCGCACGCCTGGGCGATCCGGGAGACGCTGGACCTGTTGCTGCGGGTCTTCCCCGCGCGGACCTGTTCGGCCGGGGTCTTCAAACGGGCCGGTCAGGTCGGGCGTCCCTGCCTGCTGGGCGACATCGGCAAGTGCTCCGCGCCCTGCGTGGGGCGGGTGTCACCAGCCGAGCACCGGGATATCGTCGACGGCTTCTGCGACTTCATGGCCGGGCGTACCGACAGCATGGTCCGACGCTTGGAACGCGAGATGATCGAGGCCAGCGAGCAGTTGGAGTTCGAGCGGGCCGCCCGGCTGCGCGACGACATCGCCGCACTGCGTCGGGCGATGGAGAAGCAGACCGTGGTGCTCGGTGACGGCACCGACGCCGACGTCGTCGCCTTCGCCGACGACCCGTTGGAGGCCGCCGTCCAGGTTTTCCACGTCCGCGACGGCCGGGTACGAGGCCAGCGCGGCTGGGTGGTGGAGAAGGTGGAGGACCTCAGCCCCGGTGACCTGGTGCGGCACTTCTGCACCCAGGTCTACGGCGGTGAGCACGGTGAGGCCGACGTACCCCGGGAACTGCTGGTGCCGGAACTGCCCAGCGATGCCGACACACTGACGGCCTGGCTGTCGGAACATCGGGGCAGCCGGGTCACCCTGCGGGTGCCGCAGCGGGGCGACAAGAAGACGCTGCTGGAGACGGTCGCCCGTAACGCCGGCGAGGCGTTGACCCGGCACAAGCTGCGCCGGGCCGGTGATCTGACCACCCGGGGGAAGGCGCTCGACGAGATCGCCGAGGCACTGGGGATGGACACCTCACCGCTGCGCATCGAGTGCTACGACGTCTCGCAGATCCAGGGCACCGATGTGGTGGCCAGCATGGTGGTGTTCGAGGACGGGTTGCCCCGTAAGAGCGAATACCGCCGGTTCGCGGTCCGCGGCGCTACCGACGACCTGTCGGCGATGTCCGAGGTGCTGCGTCGCCGGTTCGCTCGCTACCTCGACGCGGCGGCGAGTACCCAGGGCGAACCCGATGCCTCGGTGGTGGCGGGCAACTACTTCACCACCGAGGCCGGCGACCTCGGTGTCGACGGACCGAGCGAGGTGGACGCGTCCGCGCTCGGTGACGGTGTGGCCGACGACGCGGTACTCGGCGACGAAACGGCTGACGACGACGCGGCACTCGGTGACGGTGTGGCCGACGACGCGGTACTCGGCGACGAAACGGCTGACGACGACGTGGTGGCCGAACCGGAACGGCCGGGGATCGACCCCACCACCGGGCGGCCACGCAAGTTCGCGTACCCACCGCAACTGGTGGTGGTCGACGGTGGCCAACCGCAGGTTGCCGCCGCTGCGGCCGTACTGGCCGAGTTGGGCATCACCGACATCGCCCTGTGCGGGCTGGCCAAACGGCTGGAGGAGGTGTGGGTGCCCGGCGACGAGTTCCCGGTGATCCTGCCCCGCACCTCCGAAGGGCTCTACCTGCTACAACGCATCCGGGACGAGGCACACCGGTTCGCCATCACCTTCCACCGACAGCGACGGTCCAAGCGGATGACCGCCTCCGGGCTCGACAACGTCCCCGGATTGGGCGAAGTACGCCGCAAGGCACTGCTGCGGCACTTCGGGTCGGTCAAGCGGCTCGCGGCGGCAACCGTCGACGAGGTCGTCGAGGTGCCCGGCATCGGTCGACGTACCGCCGAGACGATCGTCGCTGCCCTGCAGAAGGGCGACCCGCCAGTCGCATCCTGACGGTCGAGCAGCCGGTCCCGTTGTGCCGGCTGCGGTACGGCGACGCCCGTCACCACGCGGCAGGCCGACGGTGACGGTTGGTTGACGTCATACCCCGCATGGTGCTCACAGCAGGTGCACAGGTCGGTGCCCTGCGAGAGGGAAGAAGCACCAGGGCTGGGGGATTTGATGAGTCGTCTGCTGATCGCTGGCAAGATCGTTCCCGGCGCGGAAGAGCGGATAGCGGAGATCTTCACCGAGTCGGACAGGTCGGAGCTGCCCGACATCACCGGCACCCGACATCGGTCGCTGTATCGCCTGGGCGACCTCTTCGTGCACCTGCTCGAAATGGACGGGGCCGGTCCGGGACTGGAGGCGGGCACCCGGCACCCGCTGTTCATCCAGATGCAGAAGGAGCTGTCGACCTGCACGTCGCCGTACCTGGCCACCTGGCGCTCGCCCCGGGACGCCATGATGACGTGCTTCTACCGTTGGGATGCGCCGATACTCGCGTCGGGGAACCCAGAGTGACCACATCCACCGAACCGGTCGATGTCATCGTCATCGGTGCCGGCACCGGTGGTATGTGCCTGGCACACGGTCTCAAACGGGCCGGCATCGGGGTCGCGGTCTACGAGCGGTACCGGACCCGGCGGGACGGACTGCACGGTTACCGCCTCGGCATCGGTCCTACCGGGACCCGGGCGCTGAAGGAGTGCCTGCCGCCGGAGCTCTTCTCGACCTTCCTGGCCACCTGTGCCCGGTCACCAAAATACTTCAACGTCCTGACCGAGAAACTGGGGCAGACGGCGTCCTTCGAGTTGTTGCCGGACACCGACCCGATGAACAGTGACCACGCGGTCTCCCGGATGACCCTCCGGCAGGTTCTGCTCACCGGACTCGACGACGTGGTGCATTTCGACAAGACCTGCACCCACTACGAACAGCACGACAACGACACGGTCACCGCCCATTTCGCCGACGGCACCTCGGCCACCGGGAGGCTGCTGGTGGCGGCGGACGGGACACACTCGGTGATTCGCCGGCAGTACCTGCCGCATGCCCGGATCAACGATGCCGGGAGCATCAACATCGCCATCAAGATCCCATTGACTCCCCAGACCGAGGCTCTGCTGACCGAACAGGTGCGGGACGGCATCTCGCTCATCTTCGGTGCTGGTGGGCTGATGGGCGTCCTGCACGTCATGCGCTTCGACTGGGCCAGGCTCGGCACCGTACCCCAGGTTGGGATCGGGGGCACCGATCCGGCGCTGGTCGCGGAGAGCCCCGGTCTCCTCTACGACAACACGCGTGACTACATCAACCTCATCATCTGGAGTGCCCACCGTCGTTTTCCAGCGGACATCATGTCCCGGCGTGGCATGGACCTCGTCCAGGTCGCTCAGGACCTGACCAGAAACTGGCACCCCAATCTGCGGGAACTGCTGGCCCAGTGTGATCCGGGCAGCTGCATACCGGTCAAGGTCGCCACCTCCGAGCCGGTCGAGCCGTGGAAGTCGACGAACGTCACCCTGATCGGCGACGCCATCCACACCATGACCCCCGGCCGAGGGGTGGGTGCCAACACCGCCCTCCGCGACGCTGCGCTGCTTTGTCGGCAACTCACTGCCGTGAGCTGCGGAGACAAAACGCTTCACCAGGCCATCGCCGACTACGAGGCGGAGATGATCCCGTACGGCTTTGCCCGGGTGAGCGACTCGCTGGCCAACAACGGCACCAGTGGGGACGATCCGCTCTATCGGCCGATCATCGGACGGTTCGTGCTGCTGGCCGCGCGCAGCTACTTCGGCCTCACCAGTCGGGTTCCACCACTGCGACGAAAATTCCTCAACGAGATATATGCCCGGCGAGGTGCCGAGATCTGACACCGATGCCCCGGCGGGGGTCCAGGGCGAGTTTGAGTGCGTTTGCGGCGTAACGTGAGCTTTGGGTTTGTATTGTCCGGACCGCTGGCGGCAGGGTCGCCGGCCGGTCGGAAACCCGTCGCGGAGACGGTCTGTCTCTGACCTGTGTGCCAGATGTGAACCCATGTTGCGCAAGGTGGTGTGACCGGGGGCCGCGTCAGCGGAATGCGGGGCGGCCCCCAGCGGTTACACCCACGTACGACCGAGTAGCTGGCGCGATCACGCACCAACCTGGTGGCCCCGGAATGGTTGGCCCCCGCAGGTCGTTACACATTGCGTACGCCCGAGCACCAACAGTCCGGGCGTTTCTCTTTTCCCCCGAAGCGCTCCAACACCCCTGGAGCGTTCACCCCCGGAATGGAAGGTAACCATCGTGAACACCAAGTTCAGCCGATGGCTCCCGGCCATCACAGAGACTTCCGTTGTTCGTAGGACCGCCCTGGGTATCGCCGGACTGGCTGTTGCCGGTGGCACGATCGCCGGTACCGCTGTGGCCGCACAGACCGTTTCGACCGAGTCCAAGCCCGTCGTCGGTGTGGTGCAGGCTGACAAGCCGGCCATGGACAAGCTGATCCCGCACGGTGTGCAGGGTGAGCAGTCGCGGATCCCGTTGAACGGTGAACAGACCAGTAACGTCAAGGAGATCGTCAAGGCCACGAAGAAGGCTGGTATGGACGAGCGGGCCGCTGTGGTGGCTGTCGCGACGAGCCTGCAGGAGTCGAAGTTGGAGAACCTGGGTCATCTGGGTGACCGGAATGATCACGACTCGCAGGGTCTGTTCCAGCAGCGTCCGTCTTCGGGTTGGGGTTCGGTGGAGCAGATCACGGATCCGGAGTACTCGACGACGGCGTTCCTGAAGGGTCTGAAGCAGGTTGACGGTTGGCAGGAGATGCCGTTGACGCAGGCGGCGCAGAAGGTTCAGGTGTCGGCGTACCCGTTCCACTATGCGCAGTGGGAGACCCAGGCTGCTGACCTGGTCGCCGAGCACTGGAACAGCTGATACGGATAGGCATGACGGCGGTGGCCGGCCCCCGAAACCCATGGGGGCCGGCCACCGCCGCCTTGGTGTTAGGAAGGGCCCCAGCCGTGGCAGCCGGGCGGTGACAGGTCTTACTCGGTGCGCTCGGAAGAGTGCTCGCGCAGGATCGCGCGGGACCGCATCAGGGCGAAACCGAGCAGGTTGAGCCCGCGCCAGCGGGCGGGGTCAGCGGCTCGCTCGTCGTCGGCGGCGAGGCCGATGCCCCAGACCCGGTCCAGGGGACTGGCCTCGACCAGGACCCGTTCGCCGGTGGTCATCAGATATCGGTGCAGGTCGGCATGCTGACTGAACTTGGCGACGTTGCCCTCGACCACGATGTCGTACCGCACTTCCTCCCAGCGTCGCTGGTCGAAGTGGTGTACCTGTCGACCGAGTGCCTTGGCCCGCTGCGGATGAGAAGCGGCAAGAATTCGTTCGGCGGCCTCGTCGTCGCCGAACAGCTTCGCCTTGCGCCACATCATGTAGTGCTCGGCGGTGGGATAGATCCTGCCCTCGACGGTGAATGCCGCTGGCCACCATTGGCTCAGGCACCCCGACCCGACGCGGCCGTCGCGTTCGGGGCGGTGGCCCCAGAAGTAGAGGAACTTGATCCGTTCGCCCCGGGCAACACGGCGGGCATGACTCGCGGCGAGGGTGTCGGGGTTCGTGGGGAGGGTGTCGGGCGGAGAGGCAAGGGGATTGGGCGGAGCGGTCACGGTCGGCAGTATGAGTCGGCGGGTGATCGGTGCTCTACTTGTTATCCGGCGAACCCGTCGTACTATGCGTCGTCGCGGCCCTGCCAGGTGGTCACGCAAGCCTCGTTGCCCTCGAGGTCAGCGAGCACCCAGAATGCGGGAGCCTCGGACGCAGAAACGAGCCGACCACCGGCCGCCAGGGCGGCTTCGATCCGCCTAGGTGCTTCGTCGTGCGGGACGCAGATATCGAAGTGGATGCGGTTCCGCTGTGGGCGCGGCTGGTCCATCTGTTGGAACCAGATCGCGGGCCCCTGCCCGACAGGATCGACGATTGCATTTGTGGGACCGGCGGCTTCCGGCTCGTCCGTATAGCCCAGTACGGCTTTCCAGAACGGCCGGACCGCTGCGATGTCGAGTGCGTCGATGGCGAGCTCCACGAACTGCACTGACCGCAGTGCCGCCGTGCCGATTTCCGGCTGCGTCTGTAGTCCGATGTCGTTGATGGCGGCGGAGAGTCGATGGGCGAGGTCGATATCGCAATCCGTCAGCCTTGCCTGGTCAAGCGACTGCAAGGTAAGGACGACCCGGTCGGCCCGGAGGTCGATGCGTAGATGTCCGTCCGCGTCGGCGCCGCACGCCGCCACCGCCTGCGTCGCCACGTCCGTCGCTTGAGGCAGTGAACCGACAGGTACGGACGTACGCAGCGAGCCCAGCAGATAGCGCCAGCCCTGGTCACTAACCGCGTCCGAAGCCGCCTGCCGACTCAACGTCTGTTCCATGGCGGCATCCTCACATATGCCCCGGCGAAGGTGCCACCCCGTCGAAAAGCTGTCCAAGATGCACAGTGCGCCTGATGTCCGATTCTGGGTGTCTCGCGCGATGTCCGGTTTTGGTTGGCGAGGGTGACGCATTACCGCCTGGGGCATATCGCGCCATGATCACCAGGCTGGCGACGGGCTGACGCGGAATGTTGGCGGCCGGCGGGTGGTTGTATCTCGCGTACGGCTGAGTAGCGCGACCCCCGGGTGGGTGATCACCCCGGCTGGGTTGCGGGACCGTGGAATGTTGGCGGTCGGCCGGTCGTTACATCTTGTCTACGCCCCCGCCCCGGGACCTTGGGGTTGGGTGTGGCGTTCTGGTTCTTTCCCCCCTTTTCTTCAGGTGAGCGTGGCGCGTGTCTGCGCGTGTGTTCCCTGGCGTCTTCTGTCCCCCGGGAGGCGTTTCCTTTCCCCCGTATTGGAGCTTTGTCATGAACACGATTCTGCGTAAGAGTGTGCTTGCTGCTGCTGGTCTTGCTTTCACCGGTGGTGTGTTCGCGGGTCCGGCGCTGGCCGACCAGACTGTCACCGCGTCGCCGAAGTCGACTGGTGTCGCCGTGCAGGCTGACAAGCCGGCGAAGGACAAGCTGATCCCGCACGGTGTGCAGGGTGAGCAGTCGCGGATTCCGTTGAACGGTGAGCAGACCGGGAACGTCAAGGAGATCGTCAAGGCTACGAAGAAGGCTGGTATGGACGAGCGGGCTGCTGTGGTGGCTGTCGCGACGAGTCTGCAGGAGTCGAAGTTGGAGAACCTGGGTCATCTGGGTGACCGGAATGATCACGACTCGCAGGGGTTGTTCCAGCAGCGTCCGTCTTCGGGTTGGGGTTCGGTGGAGCAGATCACCGATCCGGAGTACTCGACGACGGCGTTCCTGAAGGGTCTGAAGCAGGTTGACGGTTGGCAGGAGATGCCGTTGACGCAGGCGGCGCAGAAGGTTCAGGTGTCGGCGTACCCGTTCCACTATGCGCAGTGGGAGACCCAGGCTGCTGACCTGGTCGCCGAGCACTGGAACAACAGCTGACGTACGGCTTACATATCGCGTGAACGGCCGGTGGCCGGCCCCCGAAACCCTGGGGACCGGCCACCGGCCGTTTGCTGTCCGTACGATCCGGCGGGCCACCAGAATCCTCGGAAACCGGCTCCGCCGACGGCGGTTGAACCAGTACCGGCCGATCCGCCCACAGTACGAGGTAGATCAGAGCTTGGTGGCGATCACCAAGTGGTCCGCGTCGGAGCGGGTCAGTAGATGCTGTTCGACATCGGTGAACCCGGCGGCGGCCAGCAGTTTGGCCAGGTCCTCGAAACGGTAGGCCCGACCGCCCTGGGTGTGGAACAAGTTGAGGCTGAATGCCCGGACGAACGAGTCGGCCACGCCCGGCGGGCGCTGCGGCACCTCCGCCAACGGTTCCAGCAGGACGACCCGGCCGCCTGGCCGTAGTGCGCCCGCCACCCGATCGAGTAGACCGGCCAGTTGCGGTTCGTCGTACCCGTGCACGATGTTGAAGAGCAGCACCAGGTCGTACCCGGGGTCGAGGTCTGCGGTGAGCAGGTCGCCGGGACGTAGCTCGACCCGGTCGTCGAGCTGGGCTTCGGCGACTGCGGCGGCCCCCTGGGTCAGCGCTCCCGGCAGGTCGACGACGGTGCCGCGCAAACCCGGGTACGCCTGGCAGAAGGCGACGGTGTAGCCAGCGTGCCCGCCACCCAGGTCCAACACCCGGCCGTCGGCGGGCGGAGCGGGCACCAGCGACACGATCTCCTCGGAGAGCCAGCCGGAGAGGCGACGGAGCATGGTCTGGAAGTCGGCGAGGGTGTCCGGCCGTTGCTCCAACCAGGCGTAGAAGTCGCCGGTCGGGCCACCCTGCCGGACCGAGGTCTCCAGGTCGCCCCAGAGCTCGGTGACGACCGTGCCCCAGAACGACAACACCGGTACGAAGCTGTCCGGCGCGGACCGCAGCAACCAGCGGGTGGTGTTGGCGCTGTTGGCGTAGTCGGTGCCGGATCGGGTCAGGTAGTTGAATCCGACCAGCGCGTCGGCCAGCAGCCGCAGGCCCAACTGGTCGGTGCCGGTCCGCTCGGCCAGGGTCGACACCGGCAACGGTCCGTCGGCCAGCGCCTCGAAGACGCCGAGCCGTAGCCCGGCGACGACGGTACGGAACGACAGCGCGTTCAGCATGTCGAGGTGCGCCGCTGGGGCCTGGTCGGTGTCGATGAACGGGCGTGCTTCGTCGGGCGACAACGGCACCGGCATGACCACTTCTCCTCTGTGGGATGACTACTGGCAGGACAGCGAGGGCCTTGGTTCAGCCGCGTACCGGCTCGGCTGACTCGGTGGACTCGTCTGCTCCGGCTGCTCCGGCTGACTCGCCCTTTGTGGGTGCTGGCGTCGACGCGGGTAGTGCGTCCGGCAACCGGTCCACCTCGCGCAGCGGACGACGCGACCAGCCGAGGGCGACGATCAGCACCATCAGCGCGCCGGTCACGGCGAAGACCAGTGCGGTGCCGCGGCCCTCCCCGGTGCCGATGACCCGGCCCACGCTGTCCGCCAGCGCACCGTCGGTACGCATCAACGGCTCGAAGACCCCGTCGGCCAACGGTCCGGCCAGCAGATAGGCCAACGGGATGCTGGAGTCGCCGATCACCCGGGCAGCGGCCAGCACCCGACCCAGTACGGACGGCTCGGTCTTGGTCTGCACCAGCGTCATCGCAGAGCTGTTGACGACCGGGAGGGTGAACAGGAACAGTGATGCCACCACCCCGATCAGCCACGGCGACGGGGCCAGCGAGTGCAGGACGAGCGCCACGCCGCCCAGCGCCAGCCCACCGAAGATGGCGTGGACCTTCCGGGCCGGACCGCCCCAGGCACCCATCACCAGGCTGCCGACGAAGAGTCCGGCGCCACCGGCGAACATCAACACACCGAGGGTGTCTGCCGAGGCGAAGGACAGGATCAACGGCTGCACCAGCACCCCGGCGATGCCGAACAGGAAGTTGTACGCCCCGAAGAGCACCATCAGGTGGAACAGTCCACGGTGCTGCCGCAGGTAGTGCCAACCGGCAGCGGCCTCCCGTAGTACCGGTTGCCGATCCCGGGCACCGGCCGGTCGGGTGACCTCGGCGGGGAGCCGGACCAGCAGCAGCGTCAACGACGCGACGCTGAACGTGACCAGGTCGACCACCATCACCCCGCCGATGCCGATGGTGACCACCAGCGTCCCGGCGAGCAGCGGCGCGGCGATCTGCACCGCCCTGGAGACCTGCATCAGGCCGTTGAACCGGGCGAGGTGCTGTTTGCCGACCAGGGCGGGGGTCATCGCCTGGTAACTCACCTGGTGCACCGTCGAGCAGGCCGCGCTCAGCGCGGTGGCCAGGTAGATGTGCCAGACCGCCAGGTTGTCGGCGGCCACCAGCAGGGCCAGGGTGGCGGTGCCGATGGCGGCGCCGAGGTCGCTGAGCAGCATCAGCCGACGCCGGTCCCAGCGGTCGGCCAGCACCCCGGCGAACGGGGCGATCAGCACCACCGGCAGCGTGTTCGCCAGGAAGATCAGCGAGAACTGGGTGACCGAGCCGGTCTTCTGGTAGACCCAGACGCCGAGCACGAAGCCGGTCAGGCTGGAGCCGATCAGGGAGACCAGCTGACCGAGCCAGACGGTGATCAGCAGTTTGGCGCGTACCCGCTCGGTCATTGGTCCTCCCGGGATGCGTCGTTGGTGCTGGCCGTGCTCGGGGCCGGCGGATCGAGGAAGGTCCCGGCCGGCGAATGGGGAAGAGGCGGGGCGAGGAAACCGGTGCGGACGTACCAGTCCAGGTAGGCGTGGATCAGCGCGGCGTCCGCCGGTGGGCAGACGATGCCCGCCGGTGCCAGCGCCATCTCGGTCGCGGAGCAGTCGAAGTACGGCTGGGTACGCTCCGGCACCCCGGTCCCGAAGAGCGGGGTGAACGGGGCCAGTGCCACGTCCGGCCGGTCCAGCAGGGCGGCCCGCCACCGGTCGTACGGCAGCAGCGCCACCGGGTAGCCGTAGCCGGCCAGCGCCCCGGCCAGCTCGGGGAAGGAGATCGTGTGGTTGTTGTAGTAGTGGAAGTCCTGCCCCCAGCGGTCGGGCTGCCGGGACAGGTGGCCGATGCCGGCGGCAACGTAATCGACCGGGGCCAGGTCAGCGGGGTCGTCCCGGATCTCCGGGACCGCGCCAAGCTGCACGAAGGTCTTGAGTAGCCGGCTGAAGTAGTCGTCGGCGTTGCCGACCCCGGTGTTGGCGTGCCCGGTGATCCGGGCTGGCCGGTGGACGCTGACCGGCAGTCCACGGTCGCGGGCCGCCCGCACCAGCGCGTCCGAGGCCCACTTCGTCGCGTTGTAGCCGTCGCCGAGACCGGCGCAGTCGTCCGGCTGCTCGCTTTCGCGCACCACGCCGCCGCGCCGCTCCGGGGTGAGGAACACCCCGAGGGTGGAGACCAGATTCAGGGCTTTGGGCCGGCCCGCACCGGCCAGCCGCAGCACCTCCACCGTTCCGGAGACGTTGGCCGGCCGCAGCCGCTCGTACGGGTAGAGGAAGTTGACCAGCCCACCGTTGTGCAGCACGACGTCCACCCCGTCGGCCAGGGCGTCGAAGTCGTGGCGGCTCAGCCCTAACGTCGGCTCGCCGAGGTCGCCCGGTACGCCCACCAGCCGGTCGGCGTACTCGTCGCGCCACAGGCCGTACCGCCGCAGGTTGTCCCGCACCCGGTCGAGGGCTGCGTTTGACGTACCGGCCCGGACCAGGCAGTGCAGCGTGGCGCTGCTGTGCCCCAACCAGTCGGCGAGCAGGTGCGCACCGAGGAAACCGGTGGCCCCGGTGATCAATACTGCCTCGGCGGCTCGGGCCGGTGACTGGGCCGACAGGTTGGCGCAGACGTCGTCGGGCAGTTGGGCGTCGGCGCGTACCACCGACAGCGGGGTCCGGTCGGTCCGGACCGGTTTCGTGGCTGCCGCGTCGACCAGGGCGGCCATGCCGGCCAGGTCGGCGGTCTCGAAGAGGGCCCGCAGCGGCAGGTCGACGCCGAGCGTGGCGGTGATCCGGGCGGCCAGCGGCCCGGCGAGCAGCGAGTGGCCACCGAGGTCGAAGAAGTTGTCCCGACGGCCGACCGGCGGCCGCTCAGGATGACCGGCCCCGGCAGCATTGCCGCGCAGCAGGTCCGCCCAGATGCCGGCGAGCTTCCGTTCGGTCTCCGTGGCCGGTGGCTGGTACTCCGCCGCGCCGTCCTGCGGCGGCGGCAGGGCCGCCTGGTCGAGTTTGCCGTGCGAGTTGAGCGGCAACTCCGGCAGGATGGCGAAGCCGGTCGGCACCAGGTATTCGGGTAGTCGCTGACGCAGCCCGGCCTTCAGCGTCGCCGGGCTGGGCGGCTGCTCGCCAGCGGGCACCACGTACGCGACCAGCCGGGGTCCCTGCCCGTCGTCGCGTACGACCACCGCCGCCCGGGCCACTCCCGGCTGGGCGGCGCAGGCCGCCTCCACCTCGCCCACCTCGATCCGGTGTCCCCGGATCTTCACCTGCCGGTCGGTGCGGCCGAGGAAGTCCAGCGTCCCGTCCGGCCGGTGGCGAGCCAGATCCCCGGTGCGGTAGAGCCGGCCGCCCGCTGTCCCGAACGGGTCGGGCACGAACCGGTCTGCGGTCAGGCCGGGGGAGTTCAGGTAGCCCCGAGCGGGGGCGGTGCCGCCGATGTAGACCTCACCGGTGACCCCCACCGGCACCGGCCGCAGCGCCGCGTCGAGCAGGTGCACCCGGACGTTGGGCACCGGCCGGCCGATGGGCAGGTGGCTCAGACCGGGCAGCTCAGTGGCGTCGGTGGTGGCATGGGTGGTGGCGCAGACCGTCGCCTCGGTGGGTCCGTAGTGGTTGTGCACGCGTACCCGGCCGCCGGTGGCGCGGGCCCAATCACGTACCGCCGCTGTGGGCGCGGCCTCGCCGCCGATCATCATCACCCGCAGCGGGGTCTCCGGCTGCGGCGGCGCGTCGGCCAGGTCGGCGACCCACCGGATCCACAGTGCGGCGGGCGCGTCCACCAGGGTGATCCGCTGTTCGGCGCAGAACTCCAGCAGACCCGGCCCGGTCAGTTCGGCCGGATGCCGGTGCACCACCAGGACAGCCCCGCTGACCAGCGCCGGGAAGATGTCACCGACCGAGGCGTCGAAGCTGAGTGGAGGCAGCATCAGCAGCCGATCGCCGGCCCGGATGTCGTGCAGTTCGGCGAAGGCCAGGGCGAGGTTGGCCGCCGTCCGGTGGCTGACCATCACGCCCTTCGGCGTGCCGGTCGACCCCGAGGTGTAGATGACGTACGCCAACTGGTCCGGGTGCCCGGCCGGGGTCGGCGTGGACGCCGACTCTGCCGCCGGCATCCCACTCGGGTCGACCACGATCAGGGTGCCGGGGCAGCCGGTGAACCGGTCGACGTCCGCCGGGCCGACCAGGGTCACCGGGGCAGCCGCCTCGGTGAGCAGGCCGAACAGCCGGGCGGTCGGGTGGCTCGGGTCCAGCGGCAGGTACGCCCCGCCGGCCTTGAGTACCGCGAGGATTCCGGTGATCGCCGCCGTGCCGGCCGGCAGGGCGAGTCCGACCGGCACGTCCGGCCCCACCCCGGCGGCACGCAGCCGGTGGGCCAGCTGGTCGGACCGGCGATCCAGTTCGCCGTACGACATCACGTCGTCCCCGTCGATCACGGCGGGCACGTCGGGTGCGGCGGCGGCCCGAGCCCGGACCAGCTCGTGCAGCGTTCCGGCCGGATAGTCCCGGTCGGTGGCGTTCCAGCGGGCCAGTTCGTCTCGCCCGGCGACACCGATCAGGTCCACTTCGGAGAGCCGGCGGTCGGGCTCAGTGGCGAGGGCGCGCAACATCAGCCGGAACCGGTCGACGAACCGTTCGATGGTGGTGGCGTCGAACAGGTCGGTGTTGTAGTCGACCATGACGGTCAGGCGGGGCGAGGTCTCGTAGACGACCAGGGTCAGGTCCAACCGGGAGGTGTCCCGGGTGAGGGTCACCGGCCGCACCGAAAGGCCCGTCAGTTCCCGTTTCGCGCCCGCCGGGTTGACCACACACATGACCTGGAAGAGCGGGTTGCGGCTCGGGTCACGGGGTAGGTCGGCCTGCTGCACCACCTGGTCCAGCGGAAGGTCGACGTTCTCCAGCGAGTCGAGGCAGGCCGCCTTCACCTGGTCCAGCGCCTCGGCGAGGGTGGGATCACCGGAGAGGTCGGTACGTAGCGCCAGGCTGTTCACCATCAGTCCGACCACCGACTGGAGTTCCGGGCCGGAGCGGGTGGAGACCGGCGAGCCGACGCAGATGTCGTCCTGACCGGTCCAGCGGGCGAGCACCAGCTGCACCGCAGCCAGGGTGATCATGAAACGGGTGCACCGGGTACGCCGGGCGAGGTCGTCGAGGGCGGTGGTCAACTCGACGTCGATCGAGAAGTGGGCGGTGGCACCGGCGAACGTCTGGACCGGCGGGCGCGGCCGGTCGGTGGGCAGGTCGAGGAGACCGGAGACCCCGGCGAGCCGCTCGGACCAGAACCGGCGCTGCCGCTCGGCGGCGCCGGCGTCGAACTTCTCCCGGTGCCAGAGCACGTAGTCGGGGTACTGCACGGTCGGCGGGGCAGGAGCCGGACCACCGACGACGATCCGCTGGTGTTCGGCGAGGATCTCGTCCAGGACGATCCCCATCGACCGTTCGTCACTGATGATGTGGTGCAGACTCAGCGCGAGCAGGTGCTCGTCGGCGGCGAGGCGGACCAGCAGCACCCGTAGCAGCGGCCCGTCGGCCAGGTCGAAGCCGGTCTCGGCCATTGTCCGAAGCAGCGCGGCAACTCGCTCCTCCCGATCCGCAGCCCGCTGCTCCCGGTCCGGGTCCAGCTCCTCCCGGTCCGGGTTTGGGACTACGTCGACGAGGTCCACGAAGGTGACACTGACCCGGCCAGCCGGATCATTTTCGGGGAGCACCACCTGCTCGGGGTGCCCGTCCCGGGCACTGAACGTCGTACGCAACGCCTCGTGCCGAGCCACCACCGTGTCCACCGCCGACTGGAGCGCGGCCCGGTCGACGGTGCCGTGCAGACGTACCGGGATCGCCACCACGTACGCCGGGTTGCCCGGGTCGAGCCGGTCGAGGAACCACATCCCCTCCTGCAGCGGGGACAGCGGAATCCGGCTACCCACCGCGCGCCGGGGGATGGGATTGGCCGGACTCGCGGCGGCCACCCCTCGGCGGGCGAGCAGTTGGCGGATCAACCGCTCCCGCTCGGCGGCGTCCACCTCGATCGAGCCCGTCACAGTCGCGTTCCTTCCATTGTCGCCCCCACCTACTCGCCCAGCAGCGCGCGGAGCTGCTCGGTCGACATACCGGCCAGCTCCTGCCGCAGCTCGGCGACGCTTGCCAGATGGCCGGGGGTGGGTTCCCGGGCGGTCAGCGTCTCGGCCATGGCGGCGATGGTCGGTGCCTCGAACAGCACCCGGATCGGCAGGTTCATCTCGAACGCGGCACCGATCCGGCTCAACGCCTGCGCGGCCAACAGCGAATGCCCGCCCAACCGGAAGAAGTCGTCGTGTACGCCGACCTCCGGCAGGTGGAGGACCTCCTGCCAGACCTCCGCCAGCACGTGCTCCACCGCGGTGCGCGGGGCGATCCGTTCGGCGGCGACCCCGTCCCGCCAGTCCGGTTCCGGCAGCGCCCCCCGATCGGTCTTGCCGTTGGCATTGACCGGCAGCGCCGGCAAACTGACCAGCGTCGCGGGCACCATGTAGCCGGGCAGTCGGGTGGCCAGCCACGGGCGGAGCACCGCCCACAGGTCGTCCTTACCGGCGGCCTCGGGCGCGGGCACCACGTACGCCACCAGCCGGGCGTCCCCGGAGCCGGCCGTCCAGGTGCCGACCACCGCGTCGGCGACCAGCGCGTGGGCGCGCAGTTGTTCCTCGATCTCGCCCAGCTCGATGCGGAAGCCGCGCACCTTGACCTGGTGGTCGGTACGGCCGAGGAACTCCAGCCGTCCGTCGGCGCGCTGCCGGGCCAGATCGCCGGTGGCGTAGAGCCGAGCACCGGGCCGACCGGTGAACGGGTCCGGCACGAACCGGGAGGCGGTCAGCCCCGGCCGGCCGTGATAACCGCGTACGACGCCGGTACCGCCGATGTGCACCTCGCCGACCACGCCGACCGGCACCGGCTGGCCGGCCCGGTCCAGCACGTACAGTTCGGTGTTGGCGATCGGCGTACCCAGGTCGATCGGGGCCGGCGCGGGCGGCACCGCAGCCGCCGCCGACCACACCGTCGTCTCGGTCGGGCCGTAGCAGTTCCACAGCGTCGCGCCGTCGGCGATCAGCGCGTCGGCCAGGTCCCGGGGTAGCGCCTCACCGCCGCAGAGACGGGTCCGCAGACCGACCGGCACCCCGCCGGCGGCCAGCAGCAGCCGCCAGGTGGCCGGGGTGGCCTGCATCGCGGTGATCCCGTCGTCGTGCAGCCGCTGGCGCAGCAACGTACCGTCCCCGACCTCGTCACCGGCCACGATGATCAGCGGTGTGCCACTGACCAGCGGCACCAACAGCTCCAGTACGGAGATGTCGAAGGAGAGCGTGGTGACCGCCGCGAACCGGTCCTCGGGGGTCAGCCCGAGATCGTCGTGGAACGAGGCGACCAGGTTGACCACGGACCGGTGCGGTACGGCCACGCCCTTCGGACGGCCGGTCGACCCGGAGGTGTAGATCAGATAGGCCAGCGAGTCGGGGTGGACGGGCGTCGGCACGGCGTCGGCCGGGGCGGTGACCAGCGCCTCCGCGTCGTCGTCCAGGCAGACCACGACCGGTACGGCGGTCAGCAGGTCACCGAGTCGTTCCCGGACCGCCCGCTGGGTCACCAGCACCCGGGTGCCGGAGTCGGCCAGCATGTAGCGCAGCCGTTCCTCGGGCAGGGCCGGGTCCAGCGGCAGGTAGCCGGCCCCGGCCCACCAGGTGCCGAGCACGCCGACCAGCAGGCCGACGCCCCGGTCCAGGCACAGGGCGACCGGGGTGTCCGGCCGAACGCCCCGGGCCCGCAGCAGGTGCCCCAGCTGGGCGGCCTGACCGGTCAGGGTGGCCAGGTCGACTGCCCCGTCCGGCCCGGTGACGGCCGCCGAAGCTGACTCCGTCGGGAGCAGTTCCAGCACCGAGGAGACCGGAGGCAGGCTGCGGGCCGTGGCGTTCCAGTCCACCACCGACCGCCAGCGTTCCACCCCGGCCAGCAGGGGGATCTCCGCCACCGGCCGGTCCGGGTCGGCGGTGCCCGCGTCCAGCAGGGCGGTCAGGTGCCGGCCCAGCCGGGCGATGCTCTTCGCGTCGAAGAGAGCGGTGTCGTACTCCACCGCCAGGCACACCCCGCCGGTCGGGGTCACCTCGCCCACCAGGGACAGGTCGAACTTGGCGGTACCGCTGTCCACCCGCAGCGAGGTGAGCGTGGTGCCGGCCAGTTCCAAGTCCCCGCCGGGGGCGTTCTGGAGGATCAGCTGGGTCTGGAACACCGGGGCGTGGCCCAGGCTGCGCTCCGGTTGTAGCTCCTCGACCAGCTTCTCGAACGGCACGTCGCCGTTGGCCAGCCCACCGAGCGCCGCCTCGCGTACCCGGCCGACCAGGTCCCGGAAGGTGGGCAGGCCGGTCAGCGACACCCGCAGCGCCAGGGTGTTGACGAAGAAGCCGATCAGCGGCTCCAGGTCGGCGTGGTTGCGGCCGGCGACCGGGGTGCCCACCACCACGTCGTCCTGGCCGCTGTAGCGCGACAGCAGGGCGGTGAAGCCGGCCAGCAGGGTCATGAACAGGGTGACCCCGGTGTCCTGGTTGAACTGCTGGACCCGGCGAGCCAGCGAGGCGGGCAGGTCGAAGTAGTGCACCGCGCCCTGGTAGGACGCGACGGCTGGCCGGGGCCGGTCGGTCGGCAGGGTGAGCAGGGCTGGTGCACCCCGTAGCTGGTCGAGCCAGTGGTCCAGTTGCGCCCGGAGCGCGTCGCCGGCTAGCCGTTCCCGCTGCCAGAGCGCATAGTCGGCGTACTGCGCCGGCAGGGCGGGCAGCTCCGGGTCGCGCCCTTCGAGCAGGGCGGCGTACGCGGTGTTCAGCTCCCGGAACAGCACGCCCAGCGACCAGGCGTCGGAGATGATGTGGTGCAGGCAGAGCGACAGGTAGTGGTCGTCGTCGGCGACCCGGACCACCCGGGCCCGGAACAGCGGGCCGGTGGCGAGGTCGAACGGTTCTCGGGCCACCTGCCACATCAACCGGGTCGCTTCGTCCGCCCGGCCCTCGGCCGGAGTCGCGGTCAGGTAGGTGACCGGTAGCGTGACGTCGACGGTGGGCCGGACGACCTGGACCGGTTCACCTCCGGAGTCCGCGAAGGTGGTACGCAACGCACCGTGCCGGGACACGATCAGGGAGAGGGCGGCCCGGAGGGCGTCGAGGTCCAGCGGTCCCCGGAGCCGGAAGGCGACCGGAATGTTGTAGACCGGGTCCCCGGGCTGGAACCGGTCCAGGAACCACAGCCGCTGCTGTCCGAAGGAGACCGGGTAGGTCCGGGGCGTGTTGGCTCGTTCGGTGAGCATCCGGGCCAGCAGCGCCCGCTTGTCGGTCGCCGGGCGGGCCGGATCGACATTGGGTCCGGGCGGGGCGAGTTCGGTCATGACGCTCCCTGGGGGGCGATCCGGGATGCCGGGGCCGGGGTGGGCAGGGCGAGGCCGAACTGTCGTGCGGCGGCGTCGACCTGGCTGCGCAGGATGGTCGGGATGTTGGCGCCGAACAGCCGCAGATAGGTGGCGACGGAGTCGGCGTCGTCGGCCAGGAACGGGAAGTCCGACGAGACCATGTGCCGCACCGCCAGCAGCGGCACCGGACTGTGCAACGGCCGGAAGTCGGCGTTCCACAACCCGCCCTTGTCGGGCGGCCCGTCGTGGAACTCGCCGAGCATCAGCCCCTCGGCCACGTACTGCGGCTTCAGCCGGGCCTGGGTGGCGTCCACGATGTCGTTGGCGGTCCCGGCCGGCAGGTCCGGCAGGGTGAGCAGGATGGTCTTGAACTGAGCCGCCGGGCCGGCGACCGGCGGCAGCTCGCGGAACCAGTCACGGTAGACCAGCAGCAGCGCGTCCAGAGTGTCCGGTTCGACCGTGGCACCACGATGTACGGCGAGCAGGAAGGTGTGCCGGTCCAGGGACCCCTGTGCGTACGGGCAGACCGGCCCCTTACGGCCCAGCTCGACGTGGGGGCGGCACAGGTATTCCCGGGCCCAGCGGAACACCGAGCGCAGCGGGTCGGCCATGTCGGCCAGCCACGGGGCGACCGGTTCGGTGGCCAGGTCGTCCTCTTCCACGAGCTGGTAGGCCGGGTTCTTCGGATGGGTCAGCATCTGCGCTCACCGTCCCCGACCGGCACGGGCCAGCGTGCGGGTAGTGAGATAGGCCAGGGTCGTACCGGCGGCCACCGCACCCGCCGCCGACCAGCGCAACAGTCGGTCCTGGCGTCGGGATCGGGCCAACGCCTCGGCGTACGGCGTGGTGGTGTGCGCGACCATCGTGTAGAGCGGGGTCCACCGGTCCGCCAGCAGCCGGTTCAGCACCCGATCTGCGGCGGCCCGCAGCGCGTAGCCCGGTCGGTGCACCCGGGCCCGCAGGTCCTCGAAGTTCTGGGTGGAGAGGTCGGCCAGCACGTCGGTGTGCGTCTTGCGGGCCGTCTGGTACGCGGCCAGCGCCGCGCCCCGGTCCGGGTGCGCCGCCAGGCACTGGTCGAGCACCAGGCAGTCCTCGAAGGAGGAGTTCATACCCTGCCCGTAGAACGGATAGACGGCGTGGGCGGCGTCGCCGACGAGCACCACCCGGTCGGCGTGGTGCCAGGGCGCGGTACGGACGGTGACCAGGTGCCCGGTCGGGTGGTCGAGGATCTCCTCGACCAGGTGGGGCATCAGCGCCTCGGCGTCGGGGAAGTGCTGCTGGAAGAAGGCACGGATCGCCGCCGGCGAGGTGAGGGTGGCGAGACTCGGCTCACCCTCGAAGGCCATGAACAGCGAGCAGGTCAGCGAGCCGTCCAGGTTGGGGTGGGCGACCATCATGGCGTGCTCGCCGGGCCAGACGTGCAGCGCCTCCAGCCGTACCCGGGGCTGGCCGTCGTCGCCGACCGGGATGGTCAGCTCCTTGTAACCCCAGTCCAGGAACTCCTGGGCGTGGTTGGCCCGCAAGCCGTGCTGCAACTGCTGGCGGACCGTGGAGAACGCCCCGTCGGCACCGACCACCAGGTCGGCGGTGACCTCGGTCGAGGTCCCGTCCGCCTCGGAGACGACGGTGACCGAGGGGCGGTCCCGGTCGAGGCGCTGCATCCGCCAGCCGAAGTGGAACCGGACCCCGGGCTGCGCGTCGGCGGCGTCCACCACCACGGCGATCAGTTCGTCGCGCAGCACCGAATGCAGGATCTGGTGTTCGCGTACGCCGTACGGCTGGAAGCTGACCGTACCGTCGGGGCTGTGCACCACCCGGCCGCGCATCGGGACGCTGCGTTTGAGCACCTCGTCGAGGAGGCCCACCTCGCGTAGCGCGCTCATGCCCCGGGCGGAGAGGCCGAGGTTGATGCTGCGGCCGGCAAGCCCGGCGGGGGCCAGTCGGGGGTCGTCGCGTCGCTCGTAGACGTCCACCGCGTAGCCGCGCCGGGCCAGGTATACGGCGGCGAGTGAACCTGCCAGTCCGGCGCCGACGATTACGGCCCGGTCCCGGCGGTCGTTGGTCGGGCGGTGCCCGTCCATCATGCGCCCTCCTCGGCGATCAGGGTGTTGAGCAGCTCGTCGATCTCCCCGTCGGAGAGGTCGTCGAGCGAGGCGAGTAGGTCCTCCGGGCTCGGCCGACCGGCCGCGATCCGGTCGGGTGAGGCGATCCGGTCGGGTGAGGCGATCCGGTCGGGTGAGGCGATCCGGTCGGGTGACGCGGTCGAATCTCTGACCGGCTCGGCGGTCCGGGTCGGCCCGGCCGCCGGGGCGTCGACCAGCTCCCCGAGTTCGGCGATGGTCGGCGCGGCGAAGAGCAGGCGTAGTGGCAGGTCGACGCCGAAGGCGGTACGGATCCGGGCGATCAACCGGGTGGCGGTGAGCGAGTGTCCACCGAGGGCGAAGAAGTTGTCGTGCACCCCGACCTCGGTACGACCGAGCACCTCGCACCAGAGCGCCGCCAGTCGCTCCTCCACCGGGGTACGGGCGGCGGTGTGCTCGGTGTCGCCGTCGGACCAGCTCGGCTCCGGCAACGCTCGACGGTCGACCTTGCCGGAGCCGGTACGGGGCAGTTCGTCCAGTACCACCAGGGTCGCCGGCAGCATGTACTCGGGCAGCCGGCGGGCCAGCGCCGCCCGTACCGGTGGCCACAGTTGGGCCGGCTGCGCGCCCGGCTCGGCCGGTACGACGTAGCCGACGAGGCGGATGTCGTCGGCGCTCGCCTGCCAGGTGGTCACCACCGCGTCGTGGAGCTGCGGCTGCTCCCGTAGCGCCGTCTCGATCTCGCCCGGCTCGATCCGGTAACCGCGTAGCTTGATCTGGTGGTCGGCGCGGCCCAGGTATTCCAGCCGGCCGCTCGGCAACCAGCGGGCCAGGTCCCCGGTGGCGTACATCCGGGCCCCGGGCCGACCGGCGTACGGGTCGGGACGGAACCGGGCGGCGGTCAGCCCGGCCCGGCCGTGGTAGCCCCGGCCGACGCCCAGGCCACCGAGGTACACCTCACCGACCGCGTCCACCCCGACCGGGTTGCCGGCCGGGTCAAGCAGATAGATCCCGGTGTTGTCGACCGGGCCACCGAGGTCGACCGGACCGGTCACGCCGACCTGCCCGATCGACGAGTAGATCGTCGTCTCCGACGGTCCGTAGCCGTTGACGACGGTGGCACCGTCGGTGCGCAGCGCGTCGGCCAGGTCCCGGAGCAGGGCCTCGCCGCCGCTGATCCGGGTCCGCACCCCGGCCGGTACGCCCCCGGCCGCCACCAGCATCCGCCAGGTCGCCGGGGTGGCCTGGGCGGCGGTGATCTGTCGGGAGGTCAACTCGGCCCGGAGCGCGGCGGCGTCCACCGCGGTCCGGGCGTCGATCAGCTCCACCCGGGCACCGGCCAGCAGCGGCAGGATCAGTTCGACCACGGAGATGTCGAAGGCGGGGGTGGTGATCGCGGCCATCCGGTCGGCGGAGGTCAGGCAGAGCTGCCGGTCGACGGCGGTGAGCAGGTTGACGACCGAGCCGTGGGTCACCACCACCGCCTTCGGGGTGCCGGTGGAGCCCGAGGTGTAGAGCAGGTAGGCCAGGCTCGCCGGGTGCCCGCTGCGCTCCGGCGCGGTCTCCGGCCGACTGGCCAGGTCCGCCACGTCGGTCGGGTCGTCGAGTCGGACGACGCGGGTGCCGGCGGGCCAGGCGCCGGTCGTACCTTCGGCGCTGGCGAGGTCGGTGACCAGCACCGGGGGCGTGACCTCGGCGGCCATGGCGGCCAGCCGTTCGGTCGGCAGTTCCGGGTCGAGGGGCAGGTAGCCACCGCCGGCCTTCCAGACGGCCAGGATGGCGGTGACCAGGTCGGTGCCGCGCGACAGGCACAGTCCGACCGGTACGTCCGGGCCTACCCCGTGCGCGCGGAGCAGTTGGGCGAGGCGGTTGCTGGCGGCGGTGAGTTGTCGGTAGGTCATCTGTGCGCCATCCGGGGCGACCACCGCGACCGCGTCCGGGTCGGCCGGTGGATGCCGGTCCAGCAGCTCCGGTACGCAGCTGTCCAGGACGGCCACGGGAGTGGCCAGCCACCGCCGGATGATCTCCTGCCGCTGCGCCGGGCTCAGCAGTGCGAGTTCGGCGACCGGGGTGTCCGGGGCGGCGACGGCGGCACCGAGCAGGGCGAGGTACTGGTCGGCGAACCGTCGCATCCGCTCGGCGTCGAACAGGTCGGTACGGTAGGTCAACCGCCCGCGTAGGCCATCCGGCCGCTGCTCGACGGTGAGGGTCAGGTCGAACTTCACCGTGCCGTTCTCGTGCAGTTCCGGGCTGATCCGCAGGCCCGCCACGGTGGTCGGGGCGGGCGGTTCGTCCAGGGCGAACATGACCTGCACGACCGGTGAGTAGGCGAGGCTGCGGGTCGGTGCGAGCAGGTCCACGACCCGCTCGAACGGCACGTCCTGCCGGGACTGGGCAGCCACCGCCGAGGCTCGGGCGACGCGCAGTACCTCGCCGTACGTGGTGCCGGGCTCGAACCGGGCCCGCAGCGCAAGCGTGTTGGCGAAGAACCCGACCACCTGCTGGGTCTCCGGCCGGGTACGCCCCGACACCGGCACCCCGACCAGCAGGTCGTCCTGTCCGCTGAGCCGGTGCAGCAGCGCCTGGAAGCCGCTGAGTAGCACCGCGAACGTGGTCGTGTCGGCCCGGTGGGCCAGCTCGCGTACCCCGGTGGCCAGCTCGGCGGGCAGGTCGAAGGTGGCCAGGCCACCGGCTGGGGTCTGCTCGGCCGGTCGGGGCCGGTCGGCGGGCAGGTCGAGCAGGGTGGGTGCGGCGGCCAACTCGGACCGCCAGAATTCCAGGTTCTCGGCGAAGGCGTCGCTGGTCGCCTGTTCGCTCTGCCAGACGGCAAAATCGGCGTACTGGATCGGTGGTGGTGGCAGGGACGGGTCGATGCGAGAGACGGCGGCCTGGTAGGCGTGACCCAGTTCGGCGAAGACGGTGTTGAACGACCAGCCGTCGGCGACGATGTGGTGCACCACGACGACCAGCAGGTGCTCGTCGGCGGCCAGCCGGATCAACTGGAGCCGCAGCAGCGGCCCGGCGGCCAGGTCGAAGGGAGCCTGGCTGGTCGTGTCGACCAGTTCGGCCCGCCGTCGCTCCAGGTCGGCCGGTGGCAGGTCGGCGAGGTCGGTGACGGTGAGCCGGATCGCCCAGGGTTGCTGGATCCGTTGCGCCGGCTCGCCGTCGACGGCGGTGAAGGTGGTACGCAGCGCCTCGTGCCGGTCGACCAGCCAGCTCCACGCGGCTTCCAGGGCGTCATGACGCAGCGGGCCGGTCAGCCGGACCGACCAGGCGATGTTGTATTCCGGGGAGCCGGGGGTCAGCTGGTCGAGTAGCCACAGTCGACGTTGCGTCGAGGAGGCGGGCAGGACCCAGGTGTCTCCGGTCATGACGTCTCCTCGCTGGTTCGCTTCGAGGCGGGGTGGCTGTCGCGGGTGTCCACGCTGCCGTGGGTGCCCAGGCCGGGGCGGGTGTCGGAGCGGGGGCGGGAGTCCGCGCTGTCGCGGGTGTCCACGGCGACCAGGCGGAACTCGGCGGTTCGCCGGCCACCGGCCGGGTCGGTCAGCCAGAGCTGGTCGGGAGAGGGCAGCATCTCGGTCAGTCGCAGGGTGGCCGTCGGCCCCTCGCCGTCCACCGTGCGCCGGATCGACCGGGCGAACCAGTCGACGGCGGCGAGGCTGGCGAAGTCGAGGAAGAACGGCTTCTTCTCCACCGGTGTCTTGACGAAGACGTACCGGGGCAGGCCAGCGGCCAGTTGCCAGCGGCGCACCTGCTGGAACCGTTCCGCCTCGTCGGCGGTACGGGCGAAGTCCAGTTCGGCCGCCCGGAACCGCCAGCTCTCCCGGGCGATGGTGACCCGGTCCACGGTGATCCGTGGCTGGTGGTCACCGGGGGGCAGGATGTCGAAGCGTTGCAGCAGTTGCAACATGATCGTCTCGCCGATCATCTCGGTGAACGGCACCGAGTGACGGCCGTCGCGGGTACGAACCACGAGCGTCCCGTCCCGGGGTTCGAGCACGCAGTCGGCGACCGCCGCCGCGGTCTTCGGGTCGAGCCCGCCGCTGTCGTGGCCGAACATCAGCCGCAGGTCGCGCTCGGTGATCAGCTTGTCGGTGATCCGGGACGGCGCTCCGCCCTCCTCGCCCGTGGCGGCCAGCGCCACCCGGGGACCGGGTAGGTCCGCCCGCATCGCCGCCACCAGCTGCTCCGGGTCGGGATGCTGGGCCACGAACAGCGCCGAGCGCAGGGTGTTCACCCCGGGGTGCACCTCGCCGACCACCCACTGGAAGTCGCCTCGGGCCACGGCTTCGGCCCCGTCGGCGACCAGCATGACGTCGGGACTGTGCTGGTAGGCGCCCATCCAGCCGGGTCGGGGCGCGGCGAACGCGGTGGCCGCCCGGTCGGCGATCGCCGCCGAGTCGACCTGCACCCGACGTTGGCCGGCGAGCTCCGGCAGGATGCTCGCCCAACGGTCCCGCAGCCCGCGTACCACCGGGGCGATCAGCTTCTCCGGCAGGTCGAAGAGGAGGTCGTTGGCCCAGAGCCAGAAGTCGGTGAACGGCACCGAGGTCTGGCCGGTCCGGGCGACCAGCTCCTTGTAGCGTTCGACGCAGGCCCGGCGGAACAGGGCGGCCCCGGCGAAGGTGAACCAGCGGGCACTCTCCAGCAGCAGGCTCAACGCCGGCCAGAGGGTGGCGGTCAACTCCGGGGAGAGCCCGACCTCGGTGCCGGAACGGCAGTCCTCGTAGACCAGGGTGCGTCCGGCGTACACCCGTCCGGCCCGCCTGGTCGGGGCCGCTCCGGTCAACTCGGTGAAGGTCTGTTCCAGGCCGACCAGGGCGGCACCGAGCCGGTCGGCGTCCCCAGCCGCCGCCGCGACGGTGTCCCGGGCCTGCTCCAGTCGGTCGAGGGCGGCCAGGGCCGGGCCGCTTACGGCGGGATCGGTCACGGTGGCGAGCCGGTCCCGCAGCGCTCGTTCGGGGAAGAGGTCCTCTTTGGGGATCTCCAGCGACCAGCTCACCCGGCGGGTGTCGCGTAGCTCGGCCAGCAGTTGGTAGACCGCCTCCGGAGTGGAGACCTCCACCGTCGGGTCGGCCACCAGCTCGGCGGCGATCTCACCGGCTGACCGGATCCCGTCACAGGCGGCCAGCAGCCGGGCCACGGCGTGCGGCAGGGGCGTGGGTGGGGTCAGCGGAAGCAGTAGCTGGTCGTCGAGGACGGCGAGGAAGGGCAGCCGGCGGGGGATCAGCCAGGGCCGCAGCCGGGGATCGCGGTCGGCCAGCGCCTCCGCCAGGCCGGCCACCGCCCAGTTCTCGAAATAGACGGTACGGGTGGCCAACGAAGCGACCCCGTGTCGCATCCGTAGCGGGGTGTCCTGATGGGGGGCGACGGTAGCCCAGCCCACCGGTCCGAAGAAGCCGATCGTGTCGTTCTTGGCGCAGTAGCGCTGCAGATAGCTGGCGACCAGCGCCTCGTGCTGGCGATGTTTCGAGCCGCGGGCGGCACCGTCGGCCGGGTCGTGGGCAAGTAGGGCGTCGATCCCGGTCCGCAGCGCGTGGCGGTTCTGCCAGGTCACCGCCTCCCGGAAGAGGGGGTCACCGGCGGCGGCCCGTAAGCCCTGCGAGCGGCGGACACTCGCCTGTTCGTGGGACCGGTCGAAGGTGAGCCGGTCGGTGTGCAGCCGGTCGCGGGCGGCGGCGAGGTCGGCGACCGCCATCGACAGCGCCTCGCGCAGCGCCGGGTCGGCGGCCTCGGGCAGTGCCTCCGGCAGGCTGCCCTGGCGTACCTGCCGGTCGGCGCGGTTCCACCGGGATCGCTGTTCCGGTGAACCGGCCCGGCGGGCCTGGTAGAGCAGGTCGGTCAGCCGTCGGCGGGCGGCATCCACCTGGTCCACGCTGGCCAGTACGGCATCCGTGGCGGCCAGATGGTCGAGGTCACCCAACCGGGTCAGCGGCTCCACCGGGAAGCCCGCCCCGCGTAGCCCCACCCAGCGCCACATCGCCCACGGGCCGGGAATCGGCCGGACCAGGTGGCCCGGGGCCGGGGAAACAACGGTTCCGGCATTACCGGCTGTGTCGTTGGCGTCGGCGGTGCCGTGTCCGATTCTGCCGCTGCCGCTGCCGCTGCCGCTGCCGCTGCCGCTGGTGTTGGTGTTGGTGTTGGCGTGGACCTGACCGTTGGCCGAGTCGGTGGCCGGGCCGGTGCGCAGGTAGGCACTCCGGTCCCGGGCGGTGATCCTCGGGGCGGTGCCGGCTCCGGTGCCGGCGTGTGCGGTGCGTCGCCGGTCGATCTCGGCCGCCAAGCCGGCCAGCTCGTGCTGGTCGTACACCACCCGGATGGGCAACTCGACGCCGAACCGTTCGCTCACCAGGAAGGTCAGCCGGGTGGCGAGCAGCGAGTTGCCACCCAGGGCGAAGAAGTCGTCGCCGGCATCGCGTACCGCCACCCCGAGCAGTTCGCTCCACAGTGCCGCCAGTCGGGTCTGGGTGGCGTCGGTGAGCGGTACGACCGGCGGGGCCGGTGCGGTGGTGGGCGCGGGTAGCGCCGCCCGGTCGACCTTGCCGTTGCGGTTGAGGGGCAATTCCGGCAGGACGAGGTACGCGGCCGGCCGCAGGTAGGGCGGCAGGTGGGCGGCGGCGTACGCGTCGAGGTCGGCCGGTGCCACCGGCTCCGGCCCGGCCCCGCTACCCGGCGCGAGATAGGCGAGCAGCCGGCGGCGCTCCCCGTCGCCGTCGACCACCACGGCCACGTCACCGACCCGGGGGTGGGTACGCAGCACCGCCTCGACCTCGGCGGGCTCCACCCGGAAGCCCCGGATCTTGACCTGTCGGTCGATCCGGCCAAGGAACTCCAGCGTGCCGTCGGGACGCCACCGCACCCGGTCTCCGGTGCGGTACATCCGCGCTCCCGGGCTGTGGGCGAACGGGTCGGGCAGGAAGCGTTCCGCGGTCGCGGCGGGGCGACCGAGGTAGCCCCGGGCCAGCCCGTCGCCCCCGGTGAAGAGTTCCCCGGGGACGCCCACCGGCACCGGTCGGAGTTGGGAATCGAGGACGTAGACGGTGCTGCGGGGAACCGGCCGACCGATCGGGACCGAATCGGGTACGGCGTCCGGGTCGGTCATCCGGTGGCAGCAGGTGAAGGTGGTGTTCTCGGTCGGGCCGTACCCGTTGACGACCGGCCGACCCCGGCGGACCCGCAGCGCGGTGCGGACCGCGTCGGCGTCGAGTACGTCGCCACCGGCGAGCAGTTGACCGACCCCGGCCAGACTCCCCGGGTCCTGCTCGATGATCTGGTGGAACAGCCCGGCGGTCAGCCAGAGCACGCTGACCTGTTCGGCGCGGAGCAGCCGGGTGATCTCGGCGGGGCCGAGCGGTCCGGCCGGTGCGACGACCAGTCGAGCGCCGTTGAGCAGGCTGCCCCAGATTTCCAGGGTGGCGGCGTCGAAGGCGACCGGCGCGAGTTGCAGGACCGTCTCGTCGGGGCCGAGACGTAGGTAGTCCGGCTCGTGGACCAGCCGCAGTACCGCCCGGTGCGGTACGGCCACTCCCTTGGGCACCCCGGTTGATCCGGAGGTGTGGCTGATGTAGGCGAGCCCGGCCGGGGGCACCGCCACCGCCGGAGCCACCGGGGGCAGGGCGGCCAACTCGGTGACGACCTGGTCGAGTCGGATGGTCGGGTGGCCGGGCGGCAGCGGGACGGCGGCTTCGTCGGTGGTGACCACCGGTGGATCGCCGCTGCTGGCCAGTAGGTCCCGGATCCGGGTCGGTGGGTCGGCCGGATCGAGGGGCAGGTAGGCCGCGCCGGCCTTGAGTACGGCGAGCAGGGCGGTCACCATCCGTACCGACCGGGGTAGGGCGACCGCCACCGGGTGGTCCGTGCGGATTTCGTGCCGGATCAGCAGGTGTGCCAGGCGGTTGGCCTGGGCGTCGAGTTCGGCGTACGTCAGCGTCCCGTCCGGTCCGGTGACCGCCACGGCGTCCGGGCTTCTCCGGACCTGGGCGGCGAACCGCTCGGGGATGTTGCTGTCGGCCGGGTAGGGCGTCGGGGCGGCCCGCGTTGAGTCGGCCGGGTAGGGCGTCGGGGCGGCTCCGGCCCACTCGCTGGTGAGCTGCTCGATCTCCTCGGCGTCGAGCAGCGGCAGCGCCGAGACCGGGGCGTCGAGTCCGGCGGCGATCCCGGTCAGGCAGGTGGTCAGGTGGTGCAGTAGACGATCGGCGGCGTTATCGGAGAACCGTCGCCGGTCGTGGTAGATCAGCACCTGTAGGTCGGGCTCGCCGAACACGCAGACGGTCAGCGGTGCGCCGGGGTGCCGATGGACCCGTGTGGTGCGTTCGGCCCAGCCGTCGACCGAGGCGGAGAGCGCGGTCTGTAGGTTGCGGTGCTCGTACATCAGCAGGCTCTCGAAGAGCGGGCTGGCCGAAGGGAGGCCGAGCCACTGCCCGATGGCGGGTAGCGGGGTGAGCTGGTGACCGCGGATCGTGTCGATCTGGGCCCGTACGTCGACCAGCCAGTTTCGTACGGTCTGTCGGGAGTCGACGGTGATCCGCATCGGCACCGTGTTGATCATCAGGCCGACGATCGTGTCGGCCTGCTCGATCGTCCCCTGGCGACAGGTCCGGGTCGCGCCGAACACCACGTCGTCCCCGCCGCCGTAGCGGTGCAGTAGCAGCGCCCAGGCGGCGGTGACCAGGGTGCCGAGCGGTACGCCGACCGCCGTTGCGGCAGCCGCCAGTTCGGCGCGGGCGGTCCGGCTGAGGGTGGTGGTGATTTCCCGGACCGAGTCCGGCGTACGGGGTGGCAGTTCGGCGGCCGGCTGTAGCGGCAGTGGCGTAGGCAGGGGGAGGTGGGCCAGTTGGGTGCGCCAGAATTCCCGGTCGTCGGCCAGGTCTCGCCGGCTCGCCCAGACGGCGAACTCCTGGAAGGAGCGTCGGGCCGGGGGCGTGAAGGCGGTGCCCTGGCACAGCGCCCGGTATTCGTCGAGGACCTCGTGGAGTAGCAGATGGATGGAGCGACCGTCCAACACGGCGTGGTGCAGGCTGAACACCACGGTGTGTCGGTCAGCGGCATGGTCGACGACGCTTACCCGGACCAGCGGGGCGGTCGACGGGTCGAACTCACGGGACCGGTCTGCGGTGAGGAGGTCCGTCAGGCGCGTGGCCCGGTGCTCGGGGGCGTCGGCTGACCAGTCGTATCGTTCGATGGGGAGGGTCACCCGGGGGTGGACCTGCTGGATCGTCTCGCCGTGCTGCCAGGTGAACGCGGTACGCAGCACCGCGTGTCGATCGGCGGCGTGCTGCCACGCGGTGGCGAAGCTGGCCGGGTCCAGGGGCTCCGGCCAGTCGATGACCACCTGGATGATGTCGACGCCGGAACCGGGCTCGTACTGGTTGTGGAAGAGGAGGCCCTGCTGCACCGCGAGCGCCTCGTAGGACTCGATCGCGGGTTGGGCAGTCACGGTGGTCGGTTGGTCTCCGTCAATCGCGGAAACACCACTGGTCGTCGACCACACGGTCATTTTCCTCCTTGGCGACGCACAGCAGGAAACCGTCGCGCACGCGTTCCTGGGCCGGGCGAACGGCGGCGAGGTATGTGGCGAACGGTTTTGAAAAGCAGGAGTTGAGGCAAGGGGTCCGGGGGTGTCCAAGAAAATACGAGAGCTATTCGGGGCGTGTCAACAGTCGCCCGAAACCCTGCCGGAGAGTCATCCTGATCCTGCGATACGGTCCGATTTGGCGGTCTTAGCTATGATAAAAGACTACGAAGTAAGCGTTGCCGGCTCGTGTCCCGCGTTGGTGGCATACATTCAGGATGTTCGGTGCTTTGGGAAATGTCGAAAGCAGGGGGATTGCGTTCGATGATGGCGTGGTTCTGATGAGGATTCTATCGAACTATCTGGATGTCGTGGGTTCGTTTATCGGAACTGCCGCCCGACATGCCAAAACGGGCGCCCCAACTTCGGGACGCCCGTTATTTGCTATTTGGTGTGGTCAGGGCTGGGTGGCTAGCCAATCGCGAAGGCTGCGTGGTCGCAGGTCGGTCCACACCTCGTCGATGTGGGCCAGACACGTTGCCCGATCACCCTCGGTGCCGTCCGGTCGCCAACCCGGTGGCAGGCTGGAGCCGACAGGCCAGATAGAGTACTGCTCTTCATCGTTGACAACTACGCGATAGTGACGCTGATCCTCGGCGTCTTCCACGGGGGCACACTCCACATGCGGCTCAGCTGCCTGGGACGGTGGCTGCCGACTATACATCGATCCGGTACGCGTGGAGTTGGTTGATGATCGGCCGAACGGTCTCGGACACGAGTTTTTCGGACACGAGTTTTTTGGGGGCCAGGTGACGAGCGAGATGGTCGGAACACCCGAGACTGGGAAGTCGGCGGTCGTGCCGTCGAACCGGTCGGACATGACACTCGTGGTGGTCACCGGAGTCTCCGGCGGTGGTCGCAGCACCGTGGCGCGAGCGCTGGAGAACGTCAACTTCTACGTGGTGGACAACCTGCCGCAGGCGTTGCTACTCGATATGGCCGAACTGGCCTTTCGGGCCGGCGGTGCGGCCCGTAACACCGCGATGGTGCTCGACGTACGCAGCCGGGCCTTCTCGACTGATCTGGCCGGGGCGATCCGCGATCTCAAGGGCCGCGGCTTCCAGCCCCGGGTGGTCTTCGTCGACGCCGATGACGAAGTGCTGATTCGGCGGTTCGAGAGCGTACGACGGTCGCACCCGCTGCAGGGTGACGGGCGGCTCGCCGACGGCATCGCGGTCGAACGTGGCCTGCTGGCGGAGGCGCGGGAACAGGCCGATGTGATCATCGACACCAGTCATCTCAACGTCAACCAGCTCCGGAGTCGGGTGGAGGAGCTTTTCGGCGGCGAGGACGCTCGCCGGTTGCGGGTGACCGTCCTCTCCTTCGGCTTCAAGTACGGCCTACCGCCGGATGCAGACTTTGTCCTTGATGCCAGATTCCTTCCGAATCCGTACTGGGTGCCAGAACTGCGCGAGCACACCGGGCGCGAAGAGGAGGTGAGTCGGTACGTTCTCGGCCAGAATGGCGCGGTGCCGTTCGTGGAGTCGTACGTCCGCCTGATCAATGCAACCGTGCCCGGGTTCGAACGGGAGGGAAAGCGCTACCTGACCGTGGCGGTGGGCTGCACCGGGGGGAAACACCGCAGTGTGGCGATCGCGGAGGAACTGGCGTCCCAACTGCGGCATGCCCGACTCGCGGCCAACGCCCAGCACCGCGACCTGGGGCGCGAATGACGGCGCGAAGGGTGGTCGCGTTCGGGGGTGGCCACGGGCTCTCGGCGTCCCTACGGGCGCTGCGGCACTGCACGCCGGAACTCGACCTGGACATCACCGCCGTGGTGACGGTGGGCGACGACGGTGGCTCCAGCGGTCGGCTACGGGCCGAGCGAGGGGCACTGCCCCCGGGTGATCTGCGGCAGGCGCTGGTGGCGTTGGCCGGCGACCACCCGGCCACCCGGCGCAGCGCCGACCTGTTGCAGTACCGCTTCGCCGCACCAGCCGCCGGCGCGGCGGCCGACGACTCGTTGGCCGGCCACGCGGTCGGCAACCTCGTGTTGTGTGGGCTGATGGAGCTACTGGGCGACCCGGTGGCTGCCCTCGACCATGCCGCCGCCATGCTCGGTGCGGTCGGGCGGGTCCTGCCCATGTCCTGCCAGCCGGTGGGGATCGAGGCCGAGGTGCGCGGCGCCGTACCCGAGCGACCCGACGAGGTGCGGACCGTACGCGGTCAGCACCAGGTGGCCGTGACGACCGGCCGGGTTGAATCGTTGCGATTGGTGCCGGCCGACCCTGCGGCGTGTCGGGAGGCGGTCGCGGCGGTTGGCGCGGCCGACTGGTTGATCTTCGGTCCGGGCAGTTGGTACACCAGCGTCCTGCCGCATCTGCTGGTGCCCGAACTGGCCCGGGCGATCGTGGCCAGCCCCGCCCGCCGGCTGGTCACCCTGAACCTTGCGGCAGAGAAGGAGACCCTTGGGCTGTCAGTCGCCGATCATCTCGCGGCACTGCGGTGGTACCTGCCCGAACTGCGGGTGGATCTGGTGCTGGCCGACGGGAAGGCGGTGGGGGAACCAGAACCCGTAGAGCGTGCGGCAGAATCGCTGGGTGCCCGTCTCGTGCTCGCCCCAGTGGCCGTCTTGGACGGCACGCCCCGACATGATCCAGCCGCGCTGGGGGCCGCGCTGGTGCCTGTCCTGGGCGCCGATCGTTAAGCACGTACGAACAACCGGCAGCATGCCGGAAACCGGCCCGTGAGGTGACGACAGAATGGCGATGACGGCTGCGGTCAAGGACGAGCTGAGCCGCGTGGACGTGCCCAAACCCTGCTGCCGTCGGGCGGAGATGGCCGCCCTGCTGCGGTTCGCGGGCGGACTGCACATCGTTTCCGGTCGGGTCGTGGTGGAGGCGGAACTCGATACCGGAGCGGTCGCCCGACGCCTGCGTCGGGAGGTCGCCGACGTGTACGGCTACCCGAGCGAAATCCACGTGCTCGCCCCCGGTGGACTGCGTAAGGGCAGCCACTACATCGTGCGGGTGGTCAAGGACGGCGAGGCCCTGGCCCGCCAGACCGGCCTGCTCGACGTGCGGGGACGGCCGGTGCGGGGTCTGCCACCCCACGTCGTGGCCGCCAACGTCTGCTGTGCGGTGGCGGCCTGGCGGGGTGCGTTCATGGCCCACGGCTCGCTGACCGAGCCCGGCCGGTCCTGCGCGCTGGAGATCACCTGCCCGGGGCCGGAATCGGCGCTGGCACTGGTCGGGGCGGCCCGCCGGATCGGCATCACGGCCAAGTTCCGCGAAGTGCGGGGCGTGGATCGGGTGGTCGTCAAGGACGGTGACGCGATTTCCGCGTTGCTCACCCGGATCGGCGCGCACTCCAGCGTGCTGGCCTGGGAGGAACGCCGGGTACGCCGCGAGGTGCGGGCCACCGCCAATCGACTGGCCAACTTCGACGATGCCAACCTGCGGCGCTCGGCGCGTGCGGCGGTGGCCGCCGCCGCCCGGGTCACCCGGGCTCTGGAGATCCTCGCCGACGACGCGCCCAACCACCTGACCTCCGCCGGAGAACTGCGACTCAAGCACCGGCAGGCCTCGCTCGAAGAACTGGGCGCGCTCGCCGACCCGCCGCTGACCAAGGACGCGATCGCCGGCCGGATCCGCCGGCTGCTGGCCCTGGCCGACAAGCGCGCCCGGGACCTGGGAATCCCGGACACCGAAGCCGCCGTCACCCCGGACATGCTCGTGGTCTGACCGGGTGGTCGAGCCGGGTCGAGCCGGGATCCCCGACCGCGCAGATCCGGCCCGGCGAAACCGTCGGGCCGGATTATGCCCCGACGCAGCGCGGCGCGGCTCGCTCCGATAGGGTCGCAGCGTACGGCGACGAGGCCGAACGGGCCGCTTCGCCGCACTCACCGCCTCGGGCGGTCAGGTCTCCAGACCGCGGCGGGGTGGCCGAGATGATTGGCAACGACCGGCTCCAACGGTCGGCGCACCAACTTCCGCCGGCCATCGGGCAGACGCCGGCGGACCAGAATGCGAGGAGATGGGACCTGTGACCATCCGGGTTGGCATCAACGGCTTCGGCCGGATCGGCCGTAACTTCTTCCGGGCAGTACTGGCGTCCGGCGCTGACGTCGAGGTTGTCGGCGTCAACGACCTGACCGACAACGCGACCCTCGCCCACCTCGTCAAGTACGACAGCATCCTCGGGCGGCTGCCGGAGGAGGTCAAGGCGACCGCCGACGAGATCACCGTGGGTGGCAAGACCATCAAGGCGTACGCCGAGAAGGACCCGGCCAAGCTGCCCTGGGGCGACCTGGGCGTGGATGTGGTCATCGAGTCGACCGGCTTCTTCACCGACGCGACCAAGGCGAAGGCGCACGTCGACGCCGGCGCGAAGAAGGTCATCATCTCGGCGCCCGCCAAGAACGAGGACGTCACGGTCGTGATGGGCGTCAACCACGACCAGTACGACCCGGCGAAGCACACCATCATCTCGAACGCCTCCTGCACCACCAACTGCCTCGCGCCGATGGCCAAGGTCCTGCAGGACACCTTCGGCGTCGAGCAGGGTCTGATGACCACGATCCACGCGTACACCCAGGACCAGAACCTGCAGGACGCGCCGCACAAGGACCTGCGTCGGGCCCGGGCCGCCGCGCTGAACATCGTGCCCACCTCGACCGGTGCGGCCAAGGCGATTGGGCTGGTGCTGCCGGAGCTGAAGGGCAAGCTCGACGGCTACGCCCTGCGGGTGCCGATCCCGACCGGCTCGGCCACCGACCTGACCGTGACCCTCGGCCGCGAGACCACGGCGGACGAGGTCAACGCCGCGATGAAGGCCGCTGCCGAGGGGCCGCTGAAGGGCATCCTCACCTACAACGAGGACCCGATTGTCTCCGCCGACATCGTGACCGACCCGGCCTCCTGCATCTTCGACGCGCCGCTGACCAAGGTGATCGGCAACCAGGCCAAGGTGGTCGGTTGGTACGACAACGAGTGGGGCTACTCCAACCGCCTGGTGGACCTCGTCAAGCTGGTCGGCAGCTCCCTGTGAGCGTGCGGACCGTGTTCGTGAGCGGAGGGTCGGCACGGTGAGTATTCGTACCCTCGACGATCTCCTTGCCGAGGGTGTCTCAGGTCGGCGCGTGTTGGTGCGCGCCGACCTGAACGTGCCCATTGACAAGGAGTCCGGCGCCATCGCCGACGACGGTCGGATCCGCGCGGTGCTGCCGACCTTGACCGCGCTCCGGGAGGCCGGCGCGGTGGTCGTCGTCTGCTCGCACCTGGGCCGCCCGAAGGGTGCGCCGGACCCGAAGTACACCCTCGCGCCGGTTGCCACCCGGCTCGGCGAGCTGATCGACGCGCCGGTCGCGTTCGCGTCGGACACCGTCGGGGAGTCGGCTCGGAGCACGGTCGACGCGCTGACCGTCGGGCAGGTGGCCCTGCTGGAGAACCTCCGGTTCAACCCGGGGGAGACCAGCAAGGACGCCGCCGAGCGGGAGGCTTTCGCCGACCAACTGGCCGGCCTCGCCGAGGCGTACGTGGATGACGCCTTCGGCGCGGTGCACCGCAAGCACGCCAGTGTCTACGACGTACCGGCCCGGCTGCCGAACTTTGCCGGCCGGCTGGTGCTGCGGGAGGTCGAGGTGCTGTCCCGGCTGACCGGGGAGCCGGACCGGCCGTACGTCGTGGTGCTCGGCGGCTCGAAGGTCTCCGACAAGCTCGCGGTGATCGAGGCGCTGCTGCCGAAGGTCGACCGGCTGTTGATCGGCGGCGGGATGTGTTTCACCTTCCTCAAGGCCCAGGGCCACGAGGTGGGCACCTCGCTGCTCGAAGAGGAGATGCTCGACACCTGCCGGGATCTGCTTGCTCGGGCCGACGGTCGGATCGTGTTGCCGGTCGACGTGGTGGCCGCCACCGCGTTCGCCCCGGACGCCACGCACGACGTGGTGGCCGCTGACGCGATCCCGCCGAACCGACTCGGTCTGGACATCGGGCCGCGCAGCGTGGCGGAGTTCGCCGAGGTGATCTCCGGGGCGCGGACGGTCTTCTGGAACGGCCCGATGGGTGTGTTCGAGATGCCCGCCTTCGCAGCCGGCACCAAGGGCGTCGCCGAGGCGATCACTGCGGTCGACGGCTTCACGGTGGTCGGCGGCGGTGACTCGGCAGCGGCGGTACGCGCGCTGGGCCTGGACGAGTCCTCGTTCGGGCACATCTCGACCGGCGGGGGTGCCTCGCTGGAATACCTGGAGGGCAAGACCCTCCCCGGTGTCGCCGCTCTGGAGAAGTGACGTGAGCGGGAGGCGCGAGCGTTTCGGGGCGGCTCGCGTGGGACGCGACCGCGCCGGAATGCGAGAAGAGCTTGCGAGCCCCGCAGTCGCGAACGAAAGGGGACTCAGTGCCTAAGGCTGTACGCCGTCCGCTGATGGCCGGCAACTGGAAGATGAACCTCAACCATCTGGAAGCCATCGCCCTGGTCCAGAAGTTGGCGTTCAGCCTCAACGAGAAGCAGCTCACCGACGTGGAGACGGTGGTCCTGCCGCCCTTCACCGACCTGCGTAGCGTGCAGACGTTGGTCGACGGTGACAAGCTGCTGATCGGCTACGGGGCCCAGGATCTGTCGCCGCACGCGTCGGGGGCCTACACCGGGGAGATCTCCGGCCCGATGCTGGCCAAGCTCGGCTGCCAGTATGTGGCGATTGGCCACTCCGAGCGGCGGGCCTACCACCACGAGGACGACGAGCTGGTCAACGCCAAGGTGGTAGCGGCGTTGGCCAACGATCTCAGCCCGATCCTCTGTGTGGGGGAGGGGCTGGACGTCCGCGAGCAGGGTCGCCAGGTCGCGCACTGTAGCGACCAGCTCGATGCGGCGCTGAAGGGGCTTACCCCGGAGCAGGTGGAGAAGGTCGTGGTGGCCTACGAGCCGGTGTGGGCGATCGGTACCGGTAAGACGGCCACCCCGGAGGACGCCCAGGAGGTCTGCGGCGCGCTCCGCCAGCGACTGGCCGATACGTTCGGCCAGGAGACGGCGGACAAGGTGCGGATCCTGTACGGCGGTTCGGTGAAGGCGGCGAACATCGCCGGCATTATGGCCAAGCCGGACGTCGACGGGGCGCTGATCGGTGGGGCAAGCCTGGACGCCGAGGAGTTCGTGCAAATCTGTCGGTTCCCGGAGCACATCAACCGCTGACTGCTCGCTATCCTTGACGAGCCCCGCCCGCCGGTCGGTGCCGATGCGTCCCGGTCGACAGCCGGGCGAGGATCGTGACGAGAGGACTGCCCCCTACTATGCCGATCTGGTTCGCGTACACGTTGATCGTGTTGCTGATCATCACGAGCGTGCTGCTCACCATGCTGATCCTGCTGCATCGCGGTAAGGGCGGCGGGCTGTCGAGCATGTTCGGTGGCGGTGTCAGCTCCAGCCTTGCCGGCTCGTCGGTAGCGGAGAAGAACCTGGACCGCTATACGGTTTTGGTGGGGATTGTCTGGTTTGCCTGCATCGTCGGCCTGGGCCTCTGGCTCAAGCTGGCGACGAATGGCGCAGCCTGACGCCGTTCTGGTACAGCAGCTCTACGACTGAGCGCGGCCCGTTCCCACGGGCCGCGCTCAGTCGTTTCTTCGTATCGTTGTCGCTTCCTCTGGCCGCACACCGGTAGTGCCAGCCCGGCGGGTATCGCTCTTCCGCCGCGACGAGTCCTCCCACCTGATCAACCACTGCGTTCTGACCCGTTGATCAAGAGATTCACGTCGCCGGGCCTGCCCTGAGCTGACGCAAATCTCTTGATCAAAACGAAAAGGGGGTCAGCGCAGACTACGGAAGGTGGGCTTCACGTCGGCCGCCGCCGCTCGGTCCAGCAGCCAGAGGGTACGGCTCACCCCGCACGCCCCGGCCGCCGGCAGCTGCACCGGGCCCGCCCCGGCCAGCGCCATGCCGACCGCCCGGGCCTTGTCGGTGCCCGTCGCCAGCAGCCACACCTCGTCCGCCGTGTTGATGGTGGGCAGGGTCAGGGTGGTGCGAACCGGTGGCGGCTTCGGGCTGCCCCGTACGGCACTCACCGGGCGGGTCTCGTAGGTGACCGGGTGCCCCGGGAAGACCGACGCGACATGCCCGTCCTCGCCAACACCGAGCAGCAGCACGTCGAAGTGGGGCAGCGTCGCCGTACCGGGCCGGGCAGCGGTGGCCAGGGCAGCGGTGTAGGTGGCCGCAGCGGCCTCTGGATCGTCACCCTCCGAGCCGTCCGAGGCCGGCATCGGATGCACCCGGGACGGATCCAGGGGCAACGCGTCGAGCAGCGCCTCCCGGGCCTGGGTCTCGTTGCGGTCCGGGTCGCCAGCCGGCAGGAAGCGCTCGTCCCCCCACCACACGTCCACCCGGGACCAGTCGACCGCGTCCCGCGCCGGCAGGTCGCGCACCGCCCGGTAGACGGCGGCGGCGACCCGCCCGCCGGTCAACACCAGCCCGGCCTGGCCCCGCTCGGCCTGGGCGTCGATCAGCCGGACGATCAGGCGGGCGGCGACCGCCTGGGCGAGCACGTCCCGGTCCGCGTGCACCACCACACTGGTCTCGCTCATACCACCCCACCCTGCGGCAGATCGGGACGCCCGGTCTCGCTCGTCGTGGCGTGCGAGGTGATTCCCGCCTCCGCCCGTTGCGCGGTCGCCGGATCCTTCCAGACGTGCACCCGCCGGTCCGGTCGTGCCTGCAGGCCGGGTGTGCCGGCCATCGCCCCCAGAGCCTCCGCGTAGATCTGGTCTGGGTCCAGTCGCCGCAACTCCTCGGCCAGTTCCTCGCCGAGGGGACGTCGGACCAGCGGCAGCTGTCGTTCCGCCTGGCCGGTGCGTTGGAACGTCGCCACGCTGTCCTCCCGGGTCAGCAGCAGGTGGTCGCCGCTGGCGGTGCACAGCTCCACCGACCGCATCCGCTGGAAATGGTCCGACTGCTCCCATTTCGGGATAATCCCCAGTCGGGCGGAGAGCCAACCGCACATCAGCGCCGCGGTCGGGTCCGAGGTCGGTGCGACGACGGTGGCCTCGGTGATCTCCGCGTTGACGGTGTCGAACGCACCGGCCACCAGGGTCCGCCAGAGGGTGATGCGGGTCCAGGCGAGGTCGGTGTCGCCCGGAGCGTAGTCCGCTGCCCGCAACCGCAACGCCTCGATCGGGTTGGCCGCCTGCGCGGAGTCGGTGATCCGGCGGTCGGCGACCACCCCGAGGAAGTCGGTGGCGATCTCCTCCGGCGGCTCCCCGTGCCACCAGGTCACCACCGGTACGTCCGGCACCAGCAGCGGCATCACCACCGACTCGGCGTGCAGGGCGAGCCGTCCGTACATCCGCATCACCACGGCCTCGCACGGGCCGAGCCGGCCACCGACCACGATCTCGGCGTCCAGCCGGTCCCGGTCCCGGTCCACATCAGAGCGTACGACCACCAGCAGTCGGCACGGGTGGGCGGCTGCCGCTATGGTCGCGGCGGCCTCGGCCTCCCGGACCTGCCGCTCGTCGGCCACCACGATGAGGGTGAGCGCCATCCCGCTGGCCACCCCACCAGCGCTGCGCCGCTCGGCGGCCAACGCCTTGACCACCTCGTTGCCGGTGGTGTCCCACAGCCCGATCAACGGAACCTCCAGGTTGGTTCGGTCACGCCGCCCCTCGCCATGCTCGGCGGCGTCGTGACCTGGTAACTGAGCCTGCCGGTTCGCTCGCTCCGCTCGCTCACGCCGCCCCTCGCCATGCTCGGCGGCGTCGTGACCTGGTAACTGAGCCTGCCGGTTCGCTCGCTCCGCTCGCTCACGCCGCCCCTCGCCATGCTCGGCGGCGTCGTGACCTGGTAACTGAGCCTGCCGGTTCGCTCGCTCCGCTCGCTCACGCGCGCCGCCAGGAGCGGCCGTCGCGGGCGAGCATCTCGTCGGCCGAGCGGGGACCCCACTCGCCGGCCCGGTACGGGTCGGGAGTGGTGTCCTGCCACGCGGCCTCCAGCGGGTCGATGACCTGCCAGCTCTGCTCGACCTCGGCGGCGTCGGGAAAGAGCGTCCGGTCCCCGATGAGTACGTCGAGCACGAGCCGCTCATACGCCTCGGGGCTCGACTCGGTGAACGCCTCGCCGTACTGGAAGTCCATCGCGATGTCCCGGACCTCCATGGCGGTGCCGGGCACCTTGGAACCGAACTTCAGCACCACGCCCTCGTCGGGCTGGACCCGGATGACGAGCTGGTTGTTGCCGAGCATCTCCACGTCGGCATGGTTGAACGGCAGGTGCGGGGCGCGTTTGAACATGACGGCGACCTCGGTGACCCGCCGGGGGAGGCGCTTACCGGCCCGGATGTAGAACGGCACCCCGGCCCAGCGCCGGTTCTGGATGCCCAGCCGCACCGCGACGTACGTCTCGGTGGTGGAGTCGGCTGGCACCCCCTTCTCCTCCAGGTAGCCGACCGCCCGTTGGCCGGCCACCCAACCGGGCAGGTACTGCCCGCGTACGGTGCCGCTGGCCACGTCCCGGGGGATGGTGATGGCCCGCAGCACCTTCAGCTTCTCGGCCCGGATCTCGGCGGCGTCGAAGCTGGTCGGCTCCTCCATCGCCACCAGGGCCAGCAGTTGCAGCAGGTGGTTCTGTAGCACGTCGCGGGCCGCGCCGGCCGAGTCGTAGAAGCCGGCCCGGGAGCCGATGCCCACGTCCTCGGCCATGGTGATCTGCACCGAGTCGACGTACTTGGTGTTCCACAGTGGCTCGAACAGGTTGTTGGCGAACCGCAGGGCAAGGATGTTCTGTACGGTCTCCTTGCCCAGATAGTGGTCGATCCGGAACACGTCGTCGCGGGTGAACACGTCGTCGACCAGCTCGTTGAGCACCTTGGCCGATGGCAGGTCGAAGCCGAACGGCTTCTCCACCACGACCCGCCGCCACCCGCCCGACTTGGCGTTGTCCGCCATGCCGGTACGGGCGAGCTGCTTGAGCACCACCGGGAAGGCGGCCGGTGGGATGGAGAAGTAGAAGGCGGCGTTACCCGCGATGCCGTGGCTGCCCCGCAGTTCGTCGAGCATGACGGCCAACTGGTCGAAGGCCTCGTCGTCGTCGAACGAGCCGCCGACGAACTTGATGTTGCCGACGAGCCGGGCCCAGACCTCCTCCCGCCAGGGGGTACGGGCGTGCTTGCGAGCCGCCTCGTAGGCCAACGACTCGAAGTCGCCGTCCCCCCAGTCACGCCGGGCGAAGCCGAGCACCACGAATCCGGGTGGGAGTAGACCCCGGTTGGCCAGGTCGTACACGGCCGGCAACAGTTTCTTGCGAGCCAGGTCGCCGGTCACCCCGAAGATCACCAAAGCGCATGGTTCGGGGATGCGCGGCAGCCGCCGGTCCTGCGGGTCGCGCAGCGGGTTCACGCCGCCTCCTTGTTCGTTCATCGCGGCGGATCAGGACCGCAGGCTGCGGATCGTGTCGAGCAGTTGGGCCAGCCCGGCCGTCCGGTCGGTCAGGTGCAGCCGTACCACCGGCCGTTGCCGCTCGGCCAACGCCTGCCGGTCACCGGCGGCCTGCGCCGCCTGCAACTCCCCGAACGTGTACGGCTTGCCCGGTACCGGCAGGTCGTCACTGACCGCGCCGGTAACCTGCAGGAAGGAACCGACCTGCGGGCCACCCTTGTGGTACTGGCCGGTGGAGTGCAGGAATCGTGGCCCCCAGCCGAAGGTGACCGGGCGGCCGGCGACCTCGGCCAGTGCCGGCCGGGTCCGAGCCGCGTCGGCGTCGGCGAACCGGTCCAGGTAGGCCATGACCGCCAGGTAGCCCTCCGTGCCCAGCCCGGCCACCAGCCAGCGCAGCACACCGGCCAGGTCACCGGGGGTACCCGCCGGGGCGTACACCTCGATCGAGCCTTCGGTGAAGGCCGGTGCCTCGGCCGGCAGGCCCGAGCCCAGCAGCCGGTTGGTGTTCTCCTTCGACTCCGTCACGTTGGGCTGGTCGAACGGGTCGATGCCGAGCAGCACGCCGGCGATGGCGGTGGCGTACTCCCAGGCGAGGAAGTGCGCGCCCAGCGGGCCGTTGACGGCCAGGTGCGGGCTCACCCCGTTGCCGGGTACCGCACCGGCCGACAGCGCGCCGCCGTAGGTCACGGTCAGCACATCGTCGCCGGTGGCACCCGGGCTGTGCGGGCCCTCGACCACGACCGGCAGGATGCCGATTCCGGTCTTGCCGGTCGACTCGGCGATCAGCTGCTCGATCCAGTCGCCGAGTCCTTCGATGCCGGTGCCGTCGGAGACCAGGGCGATCTTGTCCCGCCCGGTCGTGGCGGCGGTGCCGAGCGCCGCACCGAGGGCCAGACCCGGGTTGCCCTCGTTACCGGCCAGCGACTGGGCCAGGGCCTCGGCCTGGTCCAGCAACTCGGCCACGTCCACGCCGGCCAGGGCCGCCGGGACCAGGCCGAACGCGGTCAGCGCGGAGTATCGGCCACCGACGTCCGAGTCGGCGAGCACCACGTACGCGCCCATCTCGTTGGCGGTGGTCGCCAGCGGCGAGCCGGGATCGGTGACGATGACGAACCGCCGGCCCGCCTCCGCCTCGGTCAGGCCGGAGTCGAGGAACGCCTGCCAGTAGGCCCGCCGGTGGCTGTCGGTCTCCACCGTCGAGCCGGACTTGCTGGCCACCACCACGACGGTGCGGTGCAGCCGCTTGGCGAGGGCAGCCCGGACCTGTCCCGGGTCGGTGGTGTCCAGCACGGTCAGTGGCCGGCCGGTGGTGCGGGCGATGACCTCGGGGGCCAGCGATGATCCGCCCATTCCGGCGAGCACCACGTGGTCGAGGTCGGCCAGTTCGGCCTGTAGTTCGGCGAGTTGGGGGAGCAGTTCTCGGCTGCGGCGGAAGGTGTCCACCCAGCCGAGCCGGATCTTCGCCTCGTCCTGGGCCTCCGGCCCCCACAGGGTCGGGTCCTTCTCGGCGAGCCGACGCGCGGCATCGTCGGCGGCGAGGGCGGTCCGGGTGGAGGCGGGCGCGGAGCGGTCGATTGCCTCCGCGCCGTATACGGCCAGCCCGGCCGCTGCCTCGACCGGGCCGTCGAACAGGTCGCTGGTCGCCTGGCTCACGCGTTGCCTCCTGCCTGCTGTGCGGCCTGGGCGTGCCCCTGGGCGGCCCGGTTGGGCTGGCCTTCGCCCTGTGTCGCCGCTTCGAGCGAATCGCGTACGCCGTCGAGTAGTTCCTGCCAGCTGACCGCGAACTTCTCCACGCCCTCACGCTCCAGGGTCTCGATCACGTCGTCGAAGTCGATGCCCTGGGCGGTCAGGTCGGCAAAGACCTGGCGGGCCTCGGTGTAGCTGCCGGTGACCGCGTCACCCCGGGTCTCACCGTGGTCGGCATAGGCGTGGATGACCGGCTCCGGCATGGTGTTGACGGTGCCGGGGGCGACCAGTTCCTCGACGTAGATCACGTCGCGGTAGTCCGGGTTCTTGGTGGAGGTGGAGGCCCAGAGCGGGCGTTGCGGGTGGGCTCCCGCGTCCGCGAGCGCCTGCCAGCGGCCCGAGGAGAACACCTCGGCGTAGCGCTCGTAGGCGAGGCGCGCGTTGGCCAGGGCGGCCTTGCCCCGCAGCGCCTTGGCCTCGGCCGAGCCGGTCTTCTCCAGCCGCTTGTCGACCTCGGTGTCGACCCGGGAGACGAAGAACGACGCCACCGAGCCGATCTTCGACAGGTCGTGCCCGTTGGCCTTGGCATGCTCCAGTCCGGCCAGGAACGCCTCCATCACCTGCGAGTAGCGCTCCAGCCCGAAGATCAGCGTCACGTTGACGCTGATCCCCTCGGCCAGGGTCGCGGTGATGGCCGGCAGACCGGCCTCGGTCGCCGGGATCTTGATGTAGAGGTTGGGCCGGTCCACCAGCCACCACAGTGCCTTGGCCTCGGCCACCGTCTTCTCGGTCTCGTAGGCCAGCCGCGGGTCGACCTCGATGGAGACCCGGCCGTCCACCCCGCCCGAGGCGTCGTACGCCGGGCGCATCACGTCGCACGCCCACCGCACGTCGTACGTGGTCAGCATGCGGACCGCCTCCTCGACGGTCACCCCCCGCTGGGCGAGGTCACGCAGCTGCCAGTTGTACTCGTCGGCGTCGCTGAGCGCCTTGGCGAAGATGGTCGGGTTGGTGGTCACCCCGACCAGGTGCTGCTCCCGGCGCAGCTGGTCCAGCCCGCCGGAGCTGAGCCGTACCCGGGATAGATCATCGAGCCAGACCGCCACGCCGGCGGCGGTCAGTTCACTCAACCTGTCCGTCATTGTCGACCTCGCTCTCTCAGTTGCCGGTGGTGCTGCCGGTGATCTGACCGATCCGGGTGAGCGACGCGTGCGCGGCGGCCACGATCCGGTCCGGGGTGAAGCCGAACTGCTCGTACAGGACGCTGTACGGTGCGCTCGCCCCGTAGTGCTCCAGGCTCACGGTCTCGCCGCAGTCGCCGACCAGGTCCCGCCAGGACATCGCGATGCCGGCCTCGACGCTGACCCGGGCCCGCACGCCGCGTGGCAGCACCGACTCCCGGTACGCCTCGTCCTGCGCTCGGAACCACTCCTGGCAGGGCATCGACACGACCCGGGTGGGCGTGCCCTCGGCCTCCAGCCGTTCCCGGGCGGTGAGGCAGAGCTGCACCTCGGAGCCGGTGCCGATGAGGATCACCTGGGGCTGGGCGTCGGAGGCCTCGGCCAGCACGTATCCGCCCTTGGCCGCCCCGTCGGCGGCGGCGAGCGTGCTGCGGTCCAGCACCGGCACCGGCTGGCGGGTCAGCGCCAGGGCGGTCGGCCGGTCGGTGTGCAGCAGCGTCTCCCGCCAGGCGATGGCGGTCTCGTTGGCGTCGGCCGGACGGACCACGTCCAGGCCGGGGATGGCCCGCAACGCGGTCAGGTGCTCCACCGGCTGGTGGGTGGGGCCGTCCTCGCCGAGGCCGATCGAGTCATGTGTCCAGACGTAGGTGACCGGCAGCTTCATCAGCGCGGCGAGCCGTACCGAGGGGCGCATGTAGTCGCTGAACACCAGGAAGGTGCCGCCGTACGGGCGGGTGCCGCCGTGCAGGGCGATGCCGTTGAGGATGGCGCCCATGGCGTGCTCACGGATGCCGAAGTGCAGGGTGCGGCCGTACTCGTGGCCGGGGAACGCCTTGGTGGCGTACTCGGCGGGGATGAACGACGGCTCGCCCTCCATGGTGGTGTTGTTGCTTTCGGCCAGGTCGGCCGAGCCGCCCCACAGCTCGGGCAGCACCGGGGCGAGGGCGTTGAGCACCTTGCCGGAGGCGGCCCGGGTGGCGACCGGTTTGGCGTCCGCGGCCCACTCCGGCAGCGCGTCGGTCCAGCCGGCCGGCAGGGCCCGGGAGGCCAGCCGGTCGTGCAGCGCCTTGCGCTCCGGATTGGCCTGCGCCCACGCCTGGTACGCCTCGTCCCACTCGGCGCGCGCCTGCCGGCCGCGTTCCAGCACCTCACGGGCGTGGGCGAGCACCTTGTCGTCCACGGCGAAGTGCTGTCCCGGGTCGAAGCCGAGCAGTTCCTTGGTGGCGGCCACCTCGTCGGCGCCGAGCGCCGAACCGTGGATCTTGCCGGTGTTCTGCTTCGTCGGGGCGGGCCAGCCGATGATGGTGCGCAGCGCGATGAACGAGGGCCGCCCGGTCTCCGCCTTGGCCGCCATCAGCGCGGCGTACAGCGCCTGGAGGTCCTCCTTGTAGTGCCCGTCGTCCGGATCGTCGGCCCGCCAGTCGACGGTCTGCACGTGCCAGCCGTACGCCTCGTAGCGGGCGGCCACGTCCTCGCTCTTGGCGATCCGGGTGTCGTCCTCGATGGAGATCTCGTTGTCGTCGTAGATCAGCGTGAGGTTGCCGAGCTTCTGGTGGCCGGCGAGGGAACTGGCCTCGTGGCTGATGCCCTCCTCGATGTCCCCGTCCGAGGCGATGCAGTAGACGTGGTGGTCGAAGACCGAGTTGCCGGGTTCGGCGTCCGGGTCGAGCAGGCCCCGCTCCCGTCGGGCCGCCATCGCCATGCCGACCGCGTTGCCGACGCCCTGCCCCAGCGGGCCGGTGGTGGTCTCGACGCCCTTGGTGTGCCCGTGCTCGGGGTGGCCCGGGGTGAGCGAACCCCACTGCCGCAGCGACCGCAGGTCGTCCAGGCTCAGTCCGTAGCCGGCGAGGTAGAGCTGGACGTAGAGGGTGAGGCTGGTGTGTCCGGCGGAGAGCACGAAGCGGTCCCGGCCCGCCCAGTCGGGGGCGGTCGGGTCGTGCCGCATGACCTTGTTGAACAGCAGGTAGGCGGCGGGCGCCAGGCTCATCGCCGTGCCCGGATGGCCGTTGCCGGACTTCTCCACGGCGTCGATGGCCAGGACGCGGGCGGTGTCGACGGCGCGGCGGTCGAGATCGGACCAGTTCAACGGGTCTTGCGTGGGTCGGTTGGCAGCCACGATTGTCTGTGCTCCTTGGCAGTGGGCGGAACCCTCACTGTTGACCCTAGCGATCGTCCCTAAACGTACGCCTGCGGATCGTGTATGCCCGTTCCGCGAGACATGTGCCGACCGGCCGGATTCCGCCCGGACGTGTGATCGCGGGCACCGTTGCTGGGTCGCCCGGGCAGCGCAAATATCGCCGCGTAGGCTGTCGGTCGGCGTGCAGATCGTGCCCGGTCGCCGCTGATCCGAAACTCCCGCGCCGACGCTGGAAGGTTGGCAGTTCGTGAGCATGATCACCGAGCCACCGGTCACCACCGGCCCCAGCAGATCGACGGCCGAGCAGTCCACGGCCGGTGTTCGGGGGCAGCAACGCAGTGGTGCCGGCGAGGTGGTTCGGGCGTACGTCTCGCTCACCAAGCCCCGCATCGTCGAGTTGCTGCTGGTCACGACGATCCCGACGATGATGCTGGCGGCCGACGGGCTGCCGTCGCTGTGGCTGATGGCCGTCGTGCTGGTCGGTGGCGCGCTGGCCGCCGGTGGGGCCAGCGCGCTCAACTGCTACATCGACCGGGACATCGACCAGTTGATGCGGCGCACCAAGCGTCGTCCGCTGCCGACCCACGTCGTGGCACCGCGCAGCGCGCTGATCTTCGGGTTGGTGCTCGCCGGGGTCTCGGTCGCCTTGATGGCGGCCTTCACCAACTGGCTGGCCACCATCCTGACCATCGCCTCGATCGCCTACTACGACCTCGTCTACACGCTGTGGCTCAAGCGCACCACCGCGCAGAACACCTTCTGGGGTGGCATCTGTGGGGCGGCACCGGTACTGATCGGCTGGGCTGCGGTCACCGGGTCGTTGAGTCCGGCGGCATGGGCGCTGTTCGCGTTGGTCTTCTTCTGGCAGTTGCCGCACTTCTACGCTCTGGCGATCAAATACAAGGTCGACTACGCGCGGGCCGGCATTCCGATGTTGCCGGTGGTGGCCTCGGTCCGGCGGGTCAACCTGGAGATCGTGGCCTACACCTGGTTGACTGTGTTCGCCTCGCTGGTCGCCTGGCCGCTGGGGTTGAGCCCGATCTACGGGGTCACCGCGGTGGTGGCGGGGGCGGTCTTCCTGGTGGAGGCCCACCGATTGGCCAGACGGTCTGCCCGGGGAGAGGCGATCAAGCCGATGCGGTTGTTCCACTGGGCCAACACCTACCTGACCATCCTGTTCGCCGTCATCGCGCTTGATGCGCTGATCTGAACCGCTAGTCGCCGATAAGTGGCGGAATGTTCCGTTTGTCTTGTTTGTCGCCGAAGTAGCGAAATCTCACTATCTGTCGGTCCGGCTGGTCACGCGCCCATTCTGGCCGTTTTGCCGGGCTGCAAAATCGGTAGATATCCGGATAAAGTGGTCGAAACTGCCGTCCGTAATTTATTCGTGATGAGGTAATGGGCATCACAAATAATCGGTAGCCATCAGGCACGTGAGCTGAGTTCTGCTTACGCTTCGCGCTATGGCAGATGGTTCCGATACAACGCTGACGGCCGATCAGACCGTCACGACCCAGACCGCCACCGGTCTGGTTTCCGGTATCCGCGAGTTTGCCGCCGGCCACGGCGGCGCGAAGGCGGTCATCGAGTACGTCGGTAAGCGGGGCGCCCGGATCGTCCTGGTCGGCGCGGACGGCGTATGGGCCGACCAGTTCGCCGAGGGCACCGATGTCGCCCGTCTCGCCTGCGCCCGCGCGGGCGTCACCGTCGAGAACGAGTGGGAGCGGGAGTTGATGGACGAGATGCGTCCCAACCGGGACCTCTGGCGGTCCATGGCCCGCCGTACGTTGGCCCGCTGAATGCCGACACCCCACCCCGGCGGTGCGCCCGGGGAGCCCCGGGTCGCGCTCGTCACCTGCACCGAGCTTCCCGAACTGGAGGATGACGACCGGCTGGTGTTCGGACCGCTCGCCGCCCTGGGAATCCGGGCCGAGGCGGTCGTCTGGGACGCCCCCGGTGTCGACTGGACCGCCTACCGGTCGGCCGTGCTCCGTTCTCCCTGGGACTACGCGACACGGCGCGACGAGTTCGTCGCCTGGGCCGCCACCGTGCCGGTCCTGGCCAACCCGGCCGACATCGTCGAGTGGAACACCGACAAGCGCTACCTGGAGGCGCTGACGGCCTCGGGGGTGCCGACGGTGCCGACGACCTGGGTCCGGCCGGGGGAGGGCTGGACAGCTCCGCTCGACGGCGAGTACGTGATCAAGCCGGCTGTCGGCGCAGGCAGCGTGGACACCGGCCGGTACGACTGCGCCGACGAGGAGCACCGGCGGCTGGCCGCCGCACACGTGGCCCGCCTGTCCACCGCCGGCCGGGTCACCATGGTGCAGCCCTACCTGGCGGACGTGGACACGGCGGGGGAGACCGCGCTGATGTTCTTCGCCACGCCGGACGGTCTCGGGTTCAGCCACGCGATCCGCAAGGGGCCGATGCTGACCGGGCCGGACTATGGCGTCGAGGGTCTCTACCGAACCGAGAAGATCACCGCCCGTATCCCGAGCGATGTGGAACGGACGGTCGCCGAGCGGGTGCTGGCGGCGGTACCGGGTGGCCCGGAGCGGTTGCTCTACGCCCGGGTCGACCTGATTCCCGGCCCGGATGGTTCCCCGGTGCTGGTCGAGTTGGAGCTGACCGAGCCGTCGCTCTTCCTCGGCTACGCCGATGGGGCCGCCGAGCGGTTGGCGCAGGCCATCGCCCTGCGTCTCGGCTGAGCCCGGCTCCGCCCACGGCTGGGGGGAGCCCGGCACCGCCCGCGGCTGGGGGGAGCCCGGCACCGTCCACGGCTGGGGGGAGCCCGGCACCGTCCACGGCTGGGGGGAGCCCGGCACCGCCCGCGGCTGGGGCTAGCCCCCCACCTCGACCCCGTCAGGAAGTGGAGCCCGCACCAGACCGGTGCGGGCTCCACTTTCTTGCTGACGAGGTGGGCCCGGAGCAGGCGGGCCAGGCCCGTTCCCGCGTCCTGGGCCAATCAGTGCGCGGCCACGGGTTCCGGCTGCCGGGCGTCGTCAGTCGACGGGGCGGCCGGGCCGGTGGTCGCCGTCGGCTGGTGGATGCGGGTGGCCCGGAGGACGGCGAGAGTGGCGAGCCAGACCAGGCAGGAGCCCAGCATGTGCGCGCCGACCAGAATGCCGGGCAGGTGGGTGAAGTACTGCACGAAGCCGATCAGACCCTGGCCGAGTTCCACCGCGATCAGCACCAGCGCGGCTCGGGCGGCGACCGTCGCGCCGACCGCGCGGAACGCGAACCACAGCGCCACCGAGAGCCCGAGCAGCAGGAAGACCAGGTCGACGTGCGCCTGCGAGATCGACTCAGGGTCGAAGCCGAGGCGCTTGGCGTCCTGGTCGCCGGCGTGCGGCCCGCTCCCGGTCACCCAGGTGCCGACCACCAGCACCGCGGCGCTGACCACGGTGGTGATCCAGCTCAGTGTGCGCAGCGGGGCCGGCGTCTCGGCCGGTGCGGTCTCGCCCGGCTCGAACGCCGCCCGCCAGAACACGTACGCCGCCGCGATGACCGCCATGGAGGCGAGGAAGTGCAGCCCGACCACCCAGGGGTTGAGATCGGTGAGCACCGTGAAGCCACCGATGACGGCCTGGGCCGGGACACCGAGGAACACGAGGATGGAGAGTTGGACCAGTGACTTGCGTCGGGGACGCTGGGCCAGCGCCGAGAGGATCCCGAGCAGGGCGATCAGGCCCACCGCGAAGGTCAACAGCCGGTTGCCGAACTCGATCATCCCGTAGATGCCCATTTCGGGCGTCGTGACGTAGGAGTCCTCGGTGCAGCGGGGCCAGGTGGGGCAGCCGAGGCCGGACCCGGTGAGCCGTACGGCGCCGCCGGTGACGACGATGCCGATGTTGGCGATGATCGAGGCCAGGGCGAGCCGGCGTAGCACGCGCGGACTGCCGAAATACCCGGCGATTCCGTTCACGGCGCTGATCCTACGCACTGTAGTTCTTGTCGGTTCGGGCAGTGTCCTGTCACCCGGTGGTGTGGATCACCGCCGGTGGGATTTGCAGGCACTCCCCGAAATACGTAACGTTGGCGTAGTGAAAAACGCGGCGGAGCTCTCTGAGCGTGAGTCGGTGGCCGGTACGGCCGCCGATACCGCCGTGCCCGCTGCCGGCGTCGACCTGCGCCCCCGCGACTTCGCGGATCTGCGTACCCGGGACCGGGTGACCCAACTGCTGCTGGAGCATGGTGCCGCCACCGCTGCCCAGCTCGGCGCGGAGCTGGGACTCAGCCCGGCGGCGATCCGCCGACACCTCGATGCGATGCAGGCCGACGGGGACGTGATCTCCCGCGAGCAGTCCGTACGCGGACGTCGCGGCCGGGGTCGGCCGGCCAAGGTCTTCCTGCTCACCGATGCGGCCCGGATCCGCTGCGGCACGCACACCTACGACGGTCTGGCCAGTTCCGCGCTGCGCTGGATCGCCCAACAGGGCGGTCCGCAGGCGGTGCTCGCCTTCGCGGCGGAGCAGGTGGCCGCGCTGGAGGCGCGCTGTGAGGCGGTGCTGGCCGGTGCCGCCGACGACCCGATCTCCCGGGCCGAGGCGCTTGCCGCCGCGCTGACCGCCGAGGGATACGCTGCCAACGCGTCCACGATCGCCTCTGGCGGTCAACTGTGCCAACACCACTGCCCGGTGGCGCAGGTAGCCGCCGAGTTTCCCCAGCTGTGCGAGGCCGAGACCGAGGTCATCTCCCGACTGATCGGCACCCACGTACAGCGCCTCGCCACCATCGCGCACGGCGACGGGGTGTGCACCACGCACATTCCGGCCCAGTCCGGGCGTGCTCAGACCGGTAACACCGTCACCACTGTGAGGACAGATAGATGACCGAGCAGATCGTTCAGCCGATCAGCCAGGAGGAGCACCTCGCCGCCCTCGGCCGTTACGAATACGGCTGGGCCGACTCCGACGTGGCCGGCGCGGCCGCTCAGCGTGGCCTCAACGAGGCGGTGGTCCGGGACATCTCGGGCAAGAAGAACGAGCCCGCCTGGATGCTCGACCTGCGGCTGAAGGGTCTGCGGCTGTTCGGCCGCAAGCCGATGCCGGCCTGGGGGGCCGACCTCACCGGCATCGACTTCGACAACATCAAGTACTTCGTCCGGTCCACGGAGAAGCAGGCCGCCAGCTGGGAGGACCTGCCCGAGGACATCAAGAAGACGTACGACAAGCTGGGCATCCCCGAGGCGGAGAAGCAGCGGCTGGTCGCCGGCGTCGCGGCGCAGTACGAGTCCGAGGTCGTCTACCACAAGATCCGTGAGGACCTTGAGGAGCAGGGCGTCGTCTTCCTGGACACCGACACCGCGCTCAAGGAGCACGAGGAGCTCTTCAAGGAGTACTTCGGCACGGTGATCCCGGTCGGCGACAACAAGTTCGCCGCGCTGAACACGTCCGTGTGGTCGGGTGGCTCGTTCATCTACGTGCCGAAGGGCGTGCACGTGGAGATCCCGTTGCAGGCCTACTTCCGGATCAACACGGAGAACATGGGCCAGTTCGAGCGGACGCTGATCATCGTCGACGAGGGTGCGTACGTGCACTACGTCGAGGGCTGCACCGCCCCGATCTACTCCTCCGACTCGCTGCACAGCGCGGTCGTCGAGATCATCGTGAAGAAGAACGCGCGGTGCCGCTACACGACCATCCAGAACTGGTCGAACAACGTCTACAACCTGGTCACCAAGCGCGCCGTCTGCCACGAGGGCGCGACCATGGAGTGGGTCGACGGCAACATCGGCTCCAAGGTGACCATGAAGTACCCCGCCGTCTACATGACCGGTGAGTACGCCAAGGGCGAGGTGCTCTCGGTGGCCATGGCCGGCGAGGGGCAGCACCAGGACGCCGGTGCCAAGATGGTGCACGCCGCGCCGCACACCTCCTCGACCATCGTGTCGAAGTCGATCGCCCGGGGCGGCGGCCGTACCTCGTACCGGGGTCTGGTGCAGGTGCTGGAGGGCTCGCACCACAGCAAGAGCACGGTCAAGTGCGACGCGCTGCTGGTCGACACGATCTCCCGCTCGGACACCTACCCGTACGTCGACATCCGCGAGGACGACGTGGCGATGGGGCACGAGGCGACCGTCTCCAAGGTCAGCGAGGACCAGCTCTTCTACCTGATGAGCCGGGGCCTGAGTGAGGACGAGGCGATGGCGATGATCGTGCGCGGCTTCATCGAGCCGATCGCCAAGGAACTGCCGATGGAGTACGCCCTGGAACTCAACCGTCTGATCGAGCTGCAGATGGAGGGCGCGGTCGGCTGACGCCGCCCGTACCCGCTCGGAGAGTCCGCGAGACGAACGCAAGGATGAGATGACTACGCAGGCTTTCGCGCCGCCCACGACCAAGTCAGAGGTGCTGCGCTCGTACGATGTCGCCGACTTCCCCGCCCTCACCGGGCTGGAGGAGGACTGGCGTTTCACCCCGCTGAAGCGGCTGCGTGGGCTGGCCGACGGTAAGTTCACCGCGACCGCCGGCAAGCTGCGCTACGAGTTCGACGCGCTGCCCGAGGGCGTCACCTTCGGCGGCGCGCACGAGGGCGACCCGCGGATCGGCAGCGTGCTGACCCCGTTCGACCGGATCAGCGCGCTGGCCCACGGTGAGACCAGCGAGGCGGTCGTCATCGCGGTCGCGCCGGAGACCCGGCCGGCCGAGCCGGTGGCGATCCGCCTGGTCGGGCAGGGAGCCGACGGCGCGTCGTTCGGGCACACCTTCGTCGAGGTGGGCCGGTTCGCCGAGGTGACCCTGGTGCTGGAGCAGACCGGTTCGGTCACCCTCGCCGACAACGTCGAGGTCGAGGTGGCCGAGGGTGCGAAGCTGACCCTGGTCACGGTCACGGACTGGGCCTCGGACGCGGTCCAGGCCCAGCACCTGCGGATCCGGCTCGGGCGCGACGCCAAGGTCACACATGTCCAGGTCACCCTCGGCGGCGACCTGGTCCGCCAGTTCACCAGCGTCGACTACGCCGGCCGGGGTGGCGAGGCCGAGCTGTACGGGCTCTACTTCGCCGACGCCGGGCAGCACCAGGAGCACCGGCAGTTGGTGGACCACACCGTGCCGGACTGCCGCAGTTACGTCGGCTACCGGGGAGCCCTCCAGGGCGACAGCGCGCACACCGTCTGGGTGGGTGACGTGCTGATCCGGGCCGCCGCGACCGGCACCGACACCTACGAGATCAACCGCAACCTGCTGCTGAGCGACGGGGCGCGGGCGGATTCCGTACCCAACCTGGAGATCGAGACGGGTGAGGTGGCCGGGGCCGGGCACGCCAGCGCGACCGGTCGGTTCGACGACGAGCAGCTGTTCTACCTGATGGCCCGGGGCATCCCGGAGACCGAGGCACGCAAGCTGGTGGTCCGGGGCTTCTTTGCCGAGCTGATCAACAAGATCCCGGTCGAGGCGCTGCGCGACCGGCTCGGCGAGACCATCGAGGCCCGGCTCTCCAAGGCCGGTGCCTGATGATCCGGATCTGCTCGGTCGAGGACGTGCCCAAGGGCACCGTGATCAGCGCCGACGTCGAGGGCACCAAGATCGCCATCGTGCACGCCGAGGACGGCGACGTCTACGCCATCTACGACGAGTGCTCGCACGCCGCGGTTGCCCTCTCCGAGGGCGAGGTGGACGGCTGCACCCTGGAGTGCTGGCTGCACGGCTCCCGCTTCGACCTGCGTACCGGTGAGCCGACCGGGCTGCCCGCCACCGAACCCGTACCCGTCTATCCCGTCGAGATCCGCGACGGCGACATCTACCTCAGCCTTACGCCAAGTAATGGAGTTACCCCGTGAGCGTTCTGGAGATCCGTGACCTGCAGGTGTCGGTCAAGCTGCCCGACGGCGAGCTGAAGCCGATCCTCGCCGGGGTCGACCTGACCGTACGGGCGGGGGAGACCCACGCCATCATGGGCCCCAACGGCTCGGGCAAGTCGACCCTGGCCTACTCGATCGCCGGCCACCCGAAGTACGAGATCACCGGTGGTTCGGTGACCCTGGACGGCGAGGACGTGCTGGCCATGTCCGTGGACGAGCGGGCCCGTGCCGGTCTCTTCCTGGCCATGCAGTACCCGGTCGAGGTGCCCGGCGTGTCCGTGGCCAACTTCCTGCGTACCGCCAAGACCGCCATCGACGGCGAGGCGCCGAAGCTGCGCACCTGGGCCGGCGAGCTGCGCGGTGCGATGGAGCGGCTGCAGATGGACCCGGCGTTCGGCCAGCGCAACGTCAACGAGGGCTTCTCCGGTGGGGAGAAGAAGCGGCACGAGATCGTGCAGCTCGAACTGCTGAAGCCGAAGATCGCCATCCTCGACGAGACCGACTCCGGCCTGGACGTCGACGCCCTGCGGGTGGTCAGCGAGGGGGTCAACCGGGTACGCGATACCGGGCAGACCGGCCTGCTGCTGATCACCCACTACACCCGCATCCTGCGCTACATCAAGCCCGACTTCGTACACGTCTTCGTGGCCGGCCGGATCGTCGAGCAGGGTGGCCCGGAGCTGGCCGACAAGCTGGAGGCCGAGGGCTACGAGCGGTACGTCAGCGGAGCCGGTGCGGCCAGGGCCTGACCAGGCCGAGGCCCGAGGAACCTGAGGAAAGGGTGTGCTGCCGGAGATGACCACCATCACGATCCCGCGCGGGATGCCGCAGTACGACGACGTACCCCGCCTGGACGTGGAGAAGCTGCGCGCAGACTTCCCGATCCTGGGCCGGGAGATCAACGGACATCCGATGGTCTACCTGGACAGTGCCAACACCTCGCAGAAGCCCCGGCAGGTGCTCGACGCGATCCGGGAGCACTACGAGCGGCACAACGGCAACGTGTCCCGCTCGGTGCACACCGTGGGCACCGAGGCGACCGAGGCGTACGAGGGGGCGCGGGCGAAGGTGGCCGCCTTCATCAACGCGCCGGGGGCCGACGAGGTGGTGTTCACCAAGAACTCCACCGAGGCGATCAACCTGGTGGCGTACGCCTTCTCCAACGCCTCCCTCGACCCGGCCGCCGACCCGCGGTTCCGGCTCGGTCCCGGCGACGAGGTGGTCATCTCCGAGATGGAGCACCACTCCAACATCGTGCCCTGGCAGTTGCTCTGCCAGCGCACCGGCGCGACCCTGCGCTGGTTCGGCATCACCGAGGGCGGCCGGCTGGACGAGTCGAACCTCGACGAGCTGGTCAACGAGCGGACGAAGCTGGTCTCGCTGGTGCACATGTCCAACATCATCGGTACGGTCAACGCCACCGCCCGGATCACCGAGCGGGTTCGCCAGGTGGGGGCGTTGCTGCTGCTCGACTGCTCGCAGTCGGTGCCGCACCAGCCGATCGACGTGGTGGACCTGGATGCCGACTTCATCGCCTTCACCGGGCACAAGATGTGCGGCCCGACCGGCATCGGGGTGCTCTGGGGCCGGTCGGAGCTGCTGGCGGCGATGCCGCCGGTGCTCGGCGGCGGTTCCATGATCGAGACGGTGGCGTTGTCGGGTTCGACGTTCGCGCCGCCGCCGGCCCGGTTCGAGGCGGGCACCCCGCCGATCGCCGAGGCGGTCGGACTCGGTGCGGCGATCGACTACCTCTCCGCCATCGGCATGCGGGCCATCCAGTGGCACGAGAAGGAGATCACCGCGTACGCGCTGGACGCGCTCGCCACCGTACCGGGGCTGCGGATCTTCGGTCCGGTGGTGCCGGTCGGCCGGGGCGGCACGATCTCGTTCGCCCTGGACAGCGTGCACCCGCATGACGTGGGGCAGATCCTCGACTCGGTGGGAGTGCAGGTGCGGGTCGGCCACCACTGTGCCCGACCGGTCTGCGTCCGGTACGGCGTACCGGCCACGACTCGCGCCTCGTTCTACCTGTACACCACCACGGGTGAGATCGACGCGCTGGTGCGCGGCCTGGAACAGGCGCGGAAGGTGTTCGGCTGATGCAGATCGACCAGCTCTACCAGGAGATCATCCTGGACCACTACAAGCACCCGCACGGACGTGGGCTGCGCGAGCCGGCCGGGGGCGACTGCCCGGTCGGCGAGGCACACCACGTCAACCCGACCTGCGGTGACGAGGTGACCGTGCGGGTCGTGGCGGATGCCGACACGCTGGCTGACATCTCGTACGACGGTGCGGGCTGTTCGATCAGCCAGGCGTCGGCCAGCGTGCTGTACGAGCTGCTGAACGGCCGTAGCCCGGACGAGGCGTTCACGGTGCACGAGGCGTTCGTCGAGTTGCTCTCCGGCCGGGGCCAGGTCGAGCCGGACGAGGACGTGCTCGGTGACGGGGTGGCGTTCGCGGGCGTGGCGCGCTATCCGGCCAGGGTCAAGTGTGCGTTGCTGCCGTGGATGGCGTTCAAGGACGCTGCGGCACGCGCTGGGGTGGGCGCGAGCCCGGAGGTGAAGACATCATGAGTTCCGAGGAGAGCACCGCCATGACGGAGCCGACTTTCGCGGAGGCGAACGTCCCAGCCGAACCACGTACCGGAGCGGTCGCCACCAAGGCCGCCGTCGCCGACGTCGAAGAGGCGATGAAGGACGTCGTCGACCCGGAGTTGGGCATCAACGTGGTCGACCTGGGCCTGGTCTACGGGGTGCACGTCGACGACGACAACGTGGCCACCATCGACATGACGCTCACGTCGGCGGCCTGCCCGCTGACCGACGTCATCGAGGACCAGGCGCGGCAGGCGCTGACCACCGGCCCCGGGGGCGGGCTGTGTGAGGACATCCGGATCAACTGGGTGTGGCTGCCGCCATGGGGTCCGGACAAGATCACTGACGAGGGTCGCGAGCAGCTCCGGGCGCTCGGCTTCAACGTCTGAGCCCGCGATTGTCGTGAATGTTGACGAGTTGTCGTCGCTACCTCGACAACAACTCGTCAACATCCCGGGTGGGATGTCCCCATGCGGATACCACCCGATGACGCCAGCGATCTGGACTGGTTGCTCTTCGACCAGAGCGGTGTACTGACCTGGGCCCAGGCGGCCCAGGCCCTGACGCCGGCCCGGGTGCGCCATCTGGTGGCGTCCGGTCGGTGGCGACGCTGGTGCCGGGGTGTGCTGGTCACACATGCCACCGAACTGACCCGCCAACAGCAGTTGTGGGTGGCGGTCCTGTCGGTGGGCCGGGATGCCGTGCTCGCCGGCTTGGGTGCCGCCGTCGCGTCGGGGCTGCGCGGGTTTCGGCCCGAGCCGATCGATCTGCTGGTCCGGGAAGGGCGCAGCAGCGCCGTCGCGCGGCGGCGGCTCCAGCCCGGCATGCCCGGGGTGCGGGTACATCGGGCCCGCACCCTGCCGAGTGAACACGTTCAGCCGGCCCGGCCGATGCGTACCGTGACGGCCCGCTCATTGGTCGACGCGGCGAGTTGGGCCCGCAGTGACGACGAGGCCCGCCGGGTGGTCGCGGCCGGATGCCAGCAACGGCTGGTGACGCCGGCGGAGATCGCGGCGGTGGTGGATCGGTTGCCCCGGGCACGGCGGCGGGCATTGGTGCTTGAGACGGCCCGCGATGCGCAGGGCGGAGCGGAAGCCCTGTCCGAGATCGACTTTCTTCGACTCTGCCGACGGTACGGATTGCCCCGGCCCGATTTGCAGGAGCGACGGCGGGACGCGAGTGGCCGGGTGCGTTACCTGGACGCGTATTGGCGGTTGTGGCGGCTGCACGTCGAGGTCGATGGCGCGCATCACCTGGATGTGCGTCATTGGGAGGCGGATATGCGTCGGCAGAACGATGTCTGGATCAGCGGAGATCGCGTGCTGCGATTCTCCGCTTGGCAGGTACGACACGCCCCGGCGGAGGTGGCGCAGCAGCTCCGCCGGGCACTCGCCGCAGCCGGTTGGGCCCCCGATGGGATGTAGACCTTGTCGACCTGTTGCTGTTCAGTGCGCAAGAAATCGACAAGATCGGCAGCGGGTCGGGCTGGTGCCGACCGGGTGCCGTACCGTCGGGGCATGCGTAGCCGACCCGCCGCCGGGGGCGGCCGGTGGGTCGAGGTGGCCCCGGCCCGCCTCGCCCGCTGGATCGACGGTTTCACCGCCCGGCACGGCACCCCGGAGACCACCACCGAGGCGTACGGCGTGCTGCTCGCCGCACCCGACGGCGCGCTCGCCGAACTGCACACCCCGCCGGGGGCGGCTGCTACGGCGAATCTCGCCGACTTCGTCGCGGAGGCGGGGCGGCCACGGCGGCTCGGGCTGCTGCTGGCCCGCAAGGGCGCCGTGGCGGTCGGCGTCGCCGACGGCACCGAGTTGGTGAGTTCCAAGGTGGACCGCGCCTACGTGCAGGGGCGTACCGCTGCTGGCGGCTGGTCCCAGCAGCGGTTCGCCCGCCGCCGGGACAACCAGGCCAAGGCAGCGATGGCCGACGCGGGGGAGTTGGCCCTCCGGCTGCTTCTACCCGAGGTGGACAGCCTCACCGCCCTGGTGCCCGGCGGTGACCGGCGGGCCATCGACACGATTCTGGCCGACCGACGTCTCGCCCCGATCGCGGCGCTGCGCGCCAAACGCCTGCTCGATGTGCCCGAGCCTCGGCACGCCGTCTTGGTGGAGGCAGTCGCCGCTGCCTGGGCGGTGCACATCCTGGTACGTGAACCGGTCGCGGACTGAGCCGGTCAGGCCTGCTCGTTGTCCTTGAGCGCACCCCAGCCGTGCCAGCGGTCGATCTCGATTAGCGCGCTGAACCGCTCCCGGTCGCGGCGCGGGTACGGGCTGCCGGTGTAGTGGCGCGCGAGGCGATCGATGTCGGCCAGCTCGGTGTCGGCACGGAACTCGACGACCCGGCCGATGAGGCTCACATGGGTGTACCACCCTGCCTCGTCCAGGACCGTCAGCGTGGTCCGTGGATCGGCGCGTAGGTAACCGAGCCGCCTGCGTCCGGCGTCCAGGTTTACCAGAATTCGGCCGTCCTCCCAGAGGTACCACGTCGCCGTGGAGACCGGCTGGCCGTCCGGGCGCAGCGTGGTGATGACGGCGGGGTTCGCCTTTCGCAGCAGGGCGACGGCTTCGTCGGGCAGCGGCGGCTTCGACATCTCGACTTCTCCTCAACCGGTGCGGATCCTCTCACCGTAGTGCCGCCACACGGCAGCAACAGGTGGGCGCGGGGAGCAAGGTGAATCGGATCAGAGGGTGCCGCTGAAGGTGTCACAGGACTTCGGGTCGCCGGTGGTGTGGCCTCGACCGAACCATTCCTGGCGCTGGGCGGACGTCCCGTGGGTGAACTGTGACTCGTCGATTCGGCCGCCGGAGCGCTGCTGGATGGCGTCGTCGCCGATGGCCGCCGCCGTGTCCAGCCCCTGCTGGATGTCCTGTTGGCTGATGCTCTTGAAGATCTTCTGGCCGGTCTCGTCCGCCGTACCGGTGGCGTTGCGGGCCCATGCGCCGGCGTAGCAGTCGGCCTGTAGTTCGAGTAGGACCGAGAGCTGGTTGGCGTTAGCCGGGGTGCGCTGCTGCTGGCGGCGGACCTGCTCGTTGGTACCGAGCAGGTTCTGCACGTGGTGGCCGTACTCGTGGGCGAGCACGTACGGCTGGGCGAACTCACCGCCGGCACCGAGTTGCTGGGCGAGGGTCTGATAGAAGTTCAGGTCGATGTAGACCTTGCTGTCGGCGGGGCAGTAGAACGGGCCGACGCCGTAGTCGGCCACCCCGCAGCCGCTGCGTACCGACTGGTTGAACAGCACCGTGGTGGTTGGCTCGTACGGGCGGCTGAAGTGCTGCGGCAGGGCGGTCTGCCACCATGCCTGGATCGAGTTGACGTAGAGGGTGTTGCGGCAGTCGAGCTGCTGCAACGCGTCGCTGGCGTCGCACTTCTGCTCCAGCTCGGTGTTGTCACCCGACTCGGAGCCGCCGGTCACTGCGTTGAGCCCGAAGCCGCCGCCGACCAGGGCGAGTAGGACCGCGACGACGACGCCGATCAGTCCGCCCTTGCCGCCGCCACCCGGGATCGGGATCGGGATGCCCGCCCCACCCAGGCCACCACCACCGGAGCCGCGCTGGTCGTCGATCTGGTCGGTATCGATCCGCGCGTTCTCGTTGAGTTCCATCGCCACCCCGATCGTTGGTCGATCCGTCGTTGACCGTCTGGCCGGACCGGGTCCGGACGTCCTGTTCCGTACCCGATGATCTTGATTGGGAATCCCGTGGGGCGATCCGAGGTCGGCGGGTACACTTGCCGCGTGCTGCTTTGCGAAGGCTGAACCGCCCCGTGCCGACGGCAGAGTTTTCCCGTCGGCACTTCCGTGTGCCCTGAGTCAGCCTTCGAACCCGGAAGCGAGTCCCCTGAGATGATCACTGCCACCGGCCTGGAACTGCGCGCCGGAGCCCGGATCCTGCTGTCCGACACCACCCTGCGAGTCCAGCCGGGCGACCGGATCGGCCTGGTCGGGCGCAACGGCGCGGGCAAGACCACCACCCTGAAGGTGCTGGCCGGTGAAGGGCAGCCCTACGCCGGTCAGATCGACCGCCGGGGCGCGGTGGGCTATCTGCCGCAGGATCCACGCACCGGCGACCTCGATGTCACCGGTCGCGATCGGGTGCTCTCCGCGCGCGGCCTCGACGTGCTGATGGCCGAGATGAAGAAGATCGAAGAACAGCTCGCGGAGCGCACCGACGACAAGCTGGTCCGCCGATACGGGGCGCTCGAAGATCAGTTCGCCGCCCTCGGCGGGTACGCCGCAGAGGCCGAGGCCGCCCGGATCTGCGCCAACCTCGGATTGCCGGACCGGGCGCTCGCCCAGACCATCGGCACCCTCTCCGGCGGTCAGCGCCGCCGTATCGAGCTGGCCCGCATCCTGTTCCGCGACGCTGGCGAGAACGGCGGCGGCATCCTGTTGCTCGACGAGCCGACCAACCACCTGGACGCCGACTCGATCACCTGGCTGCGCAGCTTCCTCGCCAACCACAAGGGCGGCCTGATTGTGATCAGCCACGACGGCTCGTTGCTGGAGTCGGTAGTCAACAAGGTCTGGTTCCTCGACGCCACCCGTTCCGAGGTAGACCTCTACAACCTCGGCTGGAAGGCGTACCTGGAACAGCGGGAGACCGACGAGCGGCGGCGTCGCCGGGAACGGGCCAACGCCGAGAAGAAGGCCGGCGCACTGATGGCCCAGGCGGACAAGATGCGGGCCAAGGCGACCAAGACCGTCGCCGCGCAGAACATGGCCCGCCGGGCAGAGAAGCTGATCAGCGGGCTGGAGGAGGTGCGGGTTTCCGACCGGGTGGCGAAGGTGCGTTTCCCCAACCCCGCGCCCTGCGGTAAGACGCCGCTGACCGCCACCGGCCTCTCCAAGTCGTACGGCTCGTTGGAGATCTTCACCGACGTCAACGTGGCGGTCGACCGGGGCTCCCGTGTCGCGATCCTCGGCCTCAACGGTGCCGGCAAGACCACCCTGCTGCGTATGCTCGGCGGCCTGCTGGAGTCGGACACCGGTGAGGTCAAGCCGGGGCACGGGCTGCGGTTGGGCTACTACGCCCAGGAGCACGAGACACTCGACGTGGACCGTAGCGTGCTCGATCACATGCGGAGCGCGGCCTTCGAGCAGTCCGACACCGACCTACGCAAGATCCTCGGTGCGTTCCTCTTCTCCGGTGACGACGTGGACAAGCCGGCCGGGGTGCTCTCCGGCGGGGAGAAGACCCGGCTGGCCCTGGCTACCCTGGTCTGCTCGGGTGCCAATGTGCTGCTGCTCGACGAGCCCACCAACAACCTCGACCCGGTCAGCCGGGAGCAGGTGCTCGACGCGATCGCCCGTTACCCCGGGGCCATCGTCCTGGTCACCCACGACCCGGGCGCGGTAATGGCGCTCAAGCCGGACCGGGCGATCCTGCTGCCCGACGGCGACGAGGACGCGTGGAGTGACGACCTGTTGGAGCTCGTCGAGTTGGCCTGATCCGGGCCGTTCCCACTTCCGCCCCCGGTCTGGGCGCTGAGTACGCTGCCGACATGTCGGCGAACCCGCGAAGTGGCCTGCGACGTGACGCTACGGTCAATCGACAGCGTTTGCTGGAGGCCGCCCGTCATCTGTTCGCCGAGCGCGGGCCTGACGTGGCGCTCGAGGAGGTCGCTGCTGCCGCAGGAGTGAGCCGCACAACGCTGTATCGCAACTTCGAGACGCGGGAACAGCTGGTGGCCACGGTGTACGAGAGCGCGGTCGAGCTGGTGGAGGCGCGGGCGAGGGAGCTCGCCGATCGGTCGACCGGTGTTGTCGAGCTCTTCGACTTCGTGCTCGACCTGCAGCGGGCGAATCGCAGCCTGGTGCGTGTGCTCGCCGGAGCGGACATCTCCTGGTTCGGAAGCCTGGCGGAACGGACGGTGACAGCGTTCGAGGTGGTGCTCGTGCGGGGGCGCGTCGGCGGGGTGGTGCACGCGGGCGTCGGGATGGCCGAGATCTTCCTGGCGTTGCAGATGGCAGAGGGTGCGATGGCTCAGAACGAGCGCGTAAGCCGCGAGCGCTGGGACGAACGCATTCGCGAGATGCTCCATCGGGCGCTCTTCGTGGCCTGAGGCGATCCACCGCACGATCTTGTTGCACCCGTACGGCTAAGCGTACACTTGTGTACGGATATTCGCGTCGCTGTGCGCATGCCGGATCGCAGATCGGGCACGTCTCGGTGCTGTCGCGTGTGGGCTGTCATCGGGACCATCATCGGAAGGAGACCGCGCATGAGAGCTTGGCAGTTCGAGGGGACGGGCAAACCGATCGCCCTTAACGAGGTGCCGGATCCGCAGCCGGGTCCCGGCGAGGTGATCATCGACGTGAAGGCTGCCGGGCTCTGTCACAGCGATCTCATGTACATGGAGATCGGCGAGGCCACGATGCCGTTCCTGCCCATGACGCAGGGGCATGAGAACGCGGGTGTGATCAGCGCGCTCGGTGCGGGGGTCGAGGGCTGGAAGGTCGGCGACGTTGTGGGTGTCTGTTCCTCCGGTGTCCGGCCGCCGCTGGGCATGTTCACGCACGGTGGCTTCGCCGGCAAGCTGGTCGCCAACGCGCCGGACCTCGCCCGCGTCCCCGCGGGACTGGACCTTTCCCTGGCCGCCCTGGCGACCGATGCGGGCATGACGTCCTACCACGCGATCATCAAGGCCGGCGGGGCGACGGCCGGAATGAAGGTCGGCGTCATCGGCTACGGCGGCCTGGGTCAGATCGGTACCCGCGCCGCTGTCCTCACGGGTGCCGAAGTGCACGTCGCCGAGATGAAGGAGGAGGTCTGGGGGCTCGCCACGGCCGCGGGCGCCGCATCGGTCGTCCGTGACGCGGCCGAGTGGTCCGGTCAGGACTTCGATCTCGTCGTCGACTACGCCGGGTTCGACACGACGCAGAAGGCGATCGACGCCGTGAAGCGTGGCGGCGAGGTGGTACAGGTCGGTCTGGGCCGACCGACGTTCACGATCGCGACCGCCTCGATCCTCGGCAAGCGCATCGTCGGGTCGCTCGGGGGCACGGTGCAGGACATCGAGGAGGTCTTCGACCTGTTGCTCAGGAGGGAGATCGAGCCCGCCTACACCGAGATCGCTTTTGAGGAGATCGGGGCAAGCCTCGAACGGCTCCGCAACAACGAGGTCACGGGCCGGCTCGTCGCCCGGTTCGGCGATTGAGCTTCACAGCCACGACTTTGCCGGGGCACTGGTTCCCCGCTGCTGATGTCGGTCAGCGGTCTCCCGAAAATCCTTCGGTACGGATTCCCGGGAGACCGCTTTTCTTCACCATCGGCGTAATCACGCTATCGGGAAACTGACACTGCTGTGCGTGTCGGTTGGCGAAGAGTTGATATCTAGCGCATGATCGTTCGAGGCGGTCTAATAGGTGGGACCGTATCGAACCGCACAGTCTGGGACGTGAGGAATCAACATGGCAGCCACCGGCACAGCCACCAGCACTGAGAAGGGTCGCCGGATCGTCGGAGCCGAGCGCCAGACGCTCGCCAAGGACCTGGTCAAGCGGTACACCTCCGGCGAGAGCATCCGCGCCCTGGCGGCCTCGACGGGCCGTTCCTACGGGTTCATCCACCGGGTGCTCACCGAGTCCGGCGTACAGCTGCGCCAGCGCGGCGGCGCTCGCCGTCGCAAGAAGGCGTGACCCGCTCAACGAACTGGTCCGCCCCCGCTCGTCGAAGGCTCGATCAGTGACCGAAGACGTCGGAGTGCGGCTGGAATGCGAAGGGCCGGTAGCGACCGTCACGTTGTGCCGGCCCGACGTGCTCAATGCGCAGACTCCCGCAATGTGGCGGGCACTGCGGCGGTTTTCCCGCGATCTTCCCGGTAGCATCCGGGTCGTCGTCGTGCGCGGAGAGGGCCGGGCCTTCTCTGCCGGCCTCGACCTCTCGGTCGCCCAGGGTACGGGTGCCGACTCGTTCGCCGAGTTGGTCACCCTGTCACCCGAGCAGTGCGCGGATCGTATCGCCGAGTTCCAGACCGCGTTCACCTGGCTGCACCGACCGGACATCATCTCGGTGGCGGCGGTGCAGGGGCATGCGATCGGGGCAGGTTTCCAGTTGGCGCTCGCCTGTGACCTGCGGGTGCTGGCCGACGACGCGAAGTTCTCGATGGCCGAGGTGACCCTGGGCCTGGTGCCTGACCTGGCCGGGACGGGGCGACTGGTCGACCTGGTCGGCTACGCCCGGGCGCTGGAGATCTGTGTGACCGGCCGTCGTCTGGACGCCACCGAGGCGCACCGGCTGGGGCTGGCGACGGTGGTCGTACCCGGTGCCGAGCTGTCCGGGGCGGTGCGTGACCTGAGCTCGGCGATCCTGGCCGGCAACCGGGACGCGGTGGTCGAGATCAAGGCGCTCCTCGCCGGTGCCGCCAACCGCTCGCCGGCCGAGCAGCAACGGGCAGAGCGAGAGGCGCAGGCCCGACGGCTGCGTGATCTGGCCGGTATCGGAGAATGACCGTCATGTTTCGCTTGGTGTGAGGCGACCGTCCCTTCGATTGCGTGCCGCAGTGGGTGGCTGATCCGTCGTCCGGGCGCGATGTCCGATTCGAGCCTGCGCGGACAATCGGATTCGTAAGGACCGACTGGGAAGAAACCGGTTACCAGTGAGGTTGTCGTAGTCGTCGAGGAGACTGACTCGACGAGGTGTGGGCGGGCCGTTGTAGCCGAGCCGGCACCGGTGACAGCGATGACACGGAGGTGACGGGTGTCCCATCCGATGGGCGGCGGTGGCAGCATGGGCGGCTGGCACATGCTGCGTTCGATGCGTAGCCACGACGAGGTAACGACGCACCGGTTGACCCGGGGCACAAGTCGGCGCATCGTCGCATTTGCCGGGCCCTACCGGCGGGACATCGCCGTCTTCCTGGTCACGGTGATCCTCGCCGCCGGCATCGGTGTCGCCACCCCGGTCCTCGCCGGTGACGTCATCAACACCATCAGCCGGGGCGGCCCGCAGGCCGGCAGCATCATCGTGCGGCTGGCGCTGTTCATTGCCGGGCTCGCCGTCATCGACGCCCTGCTCTCCCTCGCCCAGCGGTGGTACTCGGCCCGGATCGGGGAGGGGATCATCCTCGACCTGCGTACCCGGGTCTACGACCACGTGCAGCGCATGCCGTTGCAGTTCTTCTCCCGTACCCAGACCGGGGCGCTGGTCAGCCGACTCAACAACGACGTGATGGGGGCGCAGCGCGCCTTCACCTCCACGCTCTCCGGTGTGGTCAGCAACATCATCCAACTGGTGCTCACCGCGGCCGTCATGTTCACCCTGTCGTGGCAGATCACCGCGCTGTCGCTGGTACTGCTGCCGATCTTCATCATTCCGGCCCGCCGGGTCGGCCGCCGGCTCGCCGAGATCACCAAGGAGTCGTACGACCTCGACGCCAAGATGAACGCCACCATGACCGAGCGCTTCGGCGTGGCCGGTGCGCTACTGGTCAAGCTCTTCGGACGGCCCGACGTCGAGGCGCGGCGGTTCGCCCAACGGGCCGAACGGGTTCGGGACATCGGCATCCAGTCGGCGATGTACTCGCGTACCTTCTTCGTGGCGATGCTGCTGGTGGCCTCGCTGGCCCAGGCGCTCACCTACGGCCTGGGCGGCTGGCTCGCGGTCAACGGCAACGTCAGCGCCGGCACCGTGGTCACACTCGCCCTCCTGCTCACCCGGCTCTACGGCCCGCTGACCGCCCTGTCCAACGTCCGGGTGGACGTGATGAGCGCGCTGGTCAGCTTCGACCGGGTCTTCGAGGTGCTCGACCTGAACCCGACCATCGCCGAGAAGCCCGACGCGGTGGCCATCCCCCGCAGCGCCGGGCGGCTGGAGTTCCGTGACGTCCGGTTCCGCTATCCCACCGCCGACGAGGTGTCACTCGCCTCCTTGGAGGACGTGGCGACGTTGGATCGTACGATCACCGAGCCGGTGTTGCGTGGCGTCTCGTTCACCGTCGAGCCGGGGCAGATGGTGGCCCTGGTCGGACCCTCCGGGGCCGGCAAGTCGACCACCTCGATGCTGGTCTCCCGGGTCTACGACGTGACCGAGGGCGAGGTACGCGTCGGCGGGGTGGATGTCCGCGACGCGACCCTGGAGTCGCTTCGCGACGAGATCGGTGTGGTGACCCAGGATTCGCACCTGTTCCACGAGACCATCGCCGAGAACCTCCGGTACGCCAAGCCCGACGCCACCGACGAGGAACTGTGGATTGCGCTGCGCGGTGCGCAGGTCGAGGAACTGGTTCGGGACCTGCCCGACGGACTCGACACCATGGTCGGCGAGCGCGGCTACCGGTTCTCCGGTGGCGAGAAGCAGCGCATCGCGATCGCCCGACTGCTGCTCAAGGCCCCGTCGATCGTCATCCTCGACGAGGCGACCGCGCATCTCGACTCCGAGTCCGAGGCGGCCGTGCAGCGGGCGCTGGCGGTGGCCCTGAACGGCCGTACCGCCCTGGTCATCGCACACCGGCTCTCCACCGTCCGGGAAGCCGACCAGATCCTGGTACTCGACCGGGGGCGGATCGTGGAACGCGGCCGGCACGAGGAACTGGTCGCCCAGAACGGCCTCTACGCCGAGCTCTACCGGACGCAGTTCGCGGTCGCCGACTCGCCCGCCCCACACGTCGACAGCGTCGGGCCGGATCCGATGATCACCGTACCGCTACGCGACTACGACCGGCCCTGACCGGGCCGGAAGACGGCATCGCCAACACGTCGGCGGCTCACCCGGCCTCCCTCATTCAGTTGCGCGGCGGCTCACAGGCTGCGTAGTGCGCCGCCGTCGACCGGGATGGTCACCCCGGTCAGGTAGCCAGCGGCGGGAGAGAGAGCGAAGGCGGCGACCCGGCCGAACTCGGCGGGCTCGCCCAACCGGCGCAACGGAATGGCCAGCTCCACCTCGGCCTGTGCCCGCGCCGGATCGCCGGTCGCAGCGAAGAGTTCCCGATTCCGGTCGGTCATGATCCGCCCCGGCAGCAGCCCGAAGACCCGTACGCCCCGAGGACCGTACTCGTCGGCCATGTCCTTGGCCACGCCGGCCAGGCCGGGACGCAGACCGTTGGAGATACCGAGACCGGCGATCGGGCTACGTACCGATGTGGACAGCACGAGACCAATGGCACCCCCGTCGGGGAGTTCCGCCGCGACCGTACGGGCGGTGCGGACCGTGCCGAGGAAGACCGTCTCGAAGGAGTCACGCCACTGCGCGTCGGTCGCTGTGGCGGCGGTGCCCGGCGGGGGACCGCCCACCGAGACGAGTGCCCCGTCCAGCCGGCCGAAGTGCTCACGTGCCGCCTCGACCAGTCGTCCGGGTGCGGCCGGGTCGGCCAGGTCGGCGGCCACCCCGACCGCCTGCCGTGGGTTGCCGAGCCGCTCGACCGCCGCCGCCACCCGATCGCCGTCGCGGGCGGAGAGCACCACCCGTGCTCCGTCGGCCACCAGGCACTCGGCGGTGGCGTAACCGAGGCCCCGGGAGGCTCCGGTCAGCACGTACACCCGGTCTGCGAGTCCGAGATCCATGCGTCGATCCTGCCGTATCGGCGGGGCGGTCGCTAACCGCGCTGCCACCTGCGCAGGATCCGGATCCGGCCGGCGAACTGCACCACCACGCCGTCGGCGACCCGTCGTACGGCGGGTAGTCGGCGTGGGCGCGGTGCGGTGCGGCCGTCGTAGCGCCAGGCCGCCTCGCGGATGGCGAACTCCTCGGTGGCCGGTACGGGTAGGGGGCCCTCGGCCGTCAGGCTGCGGGCCAGGTCCCAGCCATCCCGGAGCGATCCCTGGGTCGGACGGGTGGCGGCCCACCGGGTGAAGGTGGGCAGCCACCGGTCGGCGAGCCCCGCCGCCAACAGCGGCCAGTGCCGGGCGACGTCACCGGCGCGCTTACGCAGCAACGCCTCCCGGGCTACGCCGATGAGCCGGGGGTCGAAGCCGGACGGCACCGCCGCGCCGGAGACCAGCGTCGCGACCAGTTCCGCCTGTCGGCTGGCGAGGTCGGCGCGGGAAGTGTCGACCGACCCGGTCACGTGATCACCGGGTAGCCGGAGGCGGCACTGATGGCGTCGAGCTCGCGGCGCAACAGCTCCGCCGGCGGGTAGCGCCCGTCGCGTTCCAGCAACAGCGCCGGGGGACGGTGTCGGGCGCACAACTCGCCGATGAGGTCGAGCACCGGTGCCGGGACCGGGTCGGTATGCGTGTCGTGGTAGATGCCGTCGTGTTCGCTGCCACCCGCGACGTGCGTGTAGGCGATCCGTTCCAACGGCAGCCGGTCGAGCAGGGCGACCGGATCGGTGCCTCGGTTGTGGGCGTTGGCGTAGATGTTGGCGATGTCCAGCAGCAGCCAGGCGTCGGTCCGGTCGAGGATCTCGGTGATGAAGGCCGCCTCGTCCAGTTCGTCGTCGGGCCAGTCGAAGATGGCTGCGATCGGTTCGAGCGCGATCGGCACCGGCAACTCGGCCTGGGTCCGGCGTACGTTGGCGACCATCGCGTCCACCGCATCCCGGGTCCGGGGCAGTGGTAGCAGGTGACCGGCCTCGACCCCGCCGGCTCGGACGAACGCGATGTGCTCGCTGACCAGCGGTGCGGAGAGCGACTCGGCGACCCGGGCGAGGTGGGTGACCCGGGCTGCTTCGACCGGTTCCGCGCCGCCGAGGGAGAGCCGCACCCCGTGCGGTACGACGGTGACACCGCGTTCGCGTAGTGCGGTCAACATCTCCGGTGGCGACGGGTTGGCGGTGATCGACTCGGCGACCACCTCCACGAATCGCAGTCCGGGTAGGTCGGCGACAATGCCGGCGATGTCGGGCCGCCAGCCGATGCCCACACCGAGTTGGGGCAAGCTCATCCGCCGCACCCACCACAGCCGCCGCACCCGCCGCCTCCGCCGCAACCGCCCCCGTCGCCGCCGTTGCCACCATCCCCACCGCCGCTGCCGCCGTTCCCGCTACTGGCAATGGAGTGGCGTTCCACCTCGGCCGCGGCGGCGAAGCCCGGGTCGAGCCCCCACAGTGCGGCACCGCCGAAGAGCGCGACGCCCATCGCCGCGCCAGCCGCGCCGTAGGTCGCGTAGGCGGGCGAACTCCTGGGGGAGAGGTACGCGTGGTGGATCCGTAGTTGGCGGAGGGCGGAGCTGGCGGCCCGGGTACGCAGGGGCAGGACCAGGAGCAGCACCAGGGTGACGACGCTGAGGACGGCGAGCAGGAGGACGAGTAGGAGCACCGGTTTGCCGTCGGCGAGCCCGGCGACGAGTCGGACCACCCCCAGCCCCATGAGGCCGACGAGCAGCAGCGGGATCATTCGCGCCGATTGTCGCTGTTGGGTGGTCGCCACGAGGCCGGCGGCCTCGAGCCCTTGCCGGAGTTGGTCGAGCGCGGCGACCACCTGCGGGTTGGTCCGCAGATCCCGAGGGCGGATTCGCTGGCCGGCGGCGTGGTAGACCGCCTGATCCAGTGGGGTCACGTCGTGCGGTAGGGGCCCGGTGACGACGAGGTGACCGCCCTGTGTTCCGAGGGCCCCGGCGGCGCGCAGCCCGCCCAGCGCGGTGTCGACGGTGAGCTGGGGGCGATAGGCCCGCGAGGCACTGTTGAGGTAGGCGACCTGTTGTGGGTGTAGCCGGGCCACTTCCTGGAAGCCGGTGGGACCGGCGAAGAGGAACCGACGGTGCACCAGGGTGGCCACGGTCAGCCCGGCGGCGGCGAGGAGGAAGAAGAGCGCGAACACCGGACCGGAGATGCCCCAGGTGTCGGCAGTTACTGCCAGGACAGCCGTCATTGCGTCATTGTGAAGCACCCTCGCCCCCGTCCCTTTGGTCTTCCGACCGGCTCATCCGCCACACCCGCCGCCACCACACCCGCTGCCACCACCCCCGTCGCTGCCGCCACCCCCACCGCATCCACTGCTCCCGCTGCTGCCACCGCTGGCGATGGCATTGCGCTGCACCTCGGCCTCGGCGGCGAATCGCGGGTCGAGCCCCCACAGTGCGGCACCGCCGAAGAGTCCGACCGCCATCGCCGCGCTGGTCGTCCCGTAGGACGAGTAGGAGGGAGAGTTGCCGGGGCTGAGGTGGACGTGGCGGATGCGCAGTTGCCGCAGTGCCGACTTGGCTGCCCTGGTCTGCCGGGGTACGACCACCAGCAGCACCACGGTGACCACCGTGACGATGGCGAGCAGGGCGATGAGGAAGCCCACCGGCTTGTCGGCGCTGAGCCCGGCGATGAGCCGGACCGCGCCCAGCCCGACGAGGCCGACCAGCAGCAGTGGGACCAGTCGGGCCGTACGGCGTTGCGCGAGGGTCGGCACGAGGCCGGCGACCTCCAGTTGCCGGCGCAGTTGGTCGATTGCCTGCACCACCCACTGGTGGGTTCGCAGGGCGCTGGGCCGGATTCCCTGGCTGACGGCGTTGTAGATCGCCTGGTCCAGCTGCGTCGCGCCGACCGGCAGCGATCCGCTGCTGACGATGCGTTCGTTGCGGCCGCTGAGCGCCCCGGCGGCGCGTAGCCCGCCCAGCGCGGCGTCGACGGCGAGTCGGGCCCCGCCGTTGAGGTAGGCGACCTGCTGCGGGTGCAGTCGGTCCGCGTCCCGGAAACCACGGGGGCCGGCGAAGAGGAGGAACCGGTGCGCCAGGGTGGCGAAGACCAACAGGTCGGCGGCGATGAAGTAGACCAGAAGGAAGACCGGCCCGGAGATGCCCCAGGTGTCACCCGCCGCGGCGAGGCTGATCGTCATGGCGCCCATTGTGGGACACCCTCGCCAATCCGGCCATCCTCGTAGATCAGTGGCTGGCCGGCCCGCCCTCGGGGCGGCGTACCGCCTCCTCCACCAGGTCGAGGACCTGGTTCAGGTCACCGGCAGGGCGGCCCATGGCCAGGTGTAGAACCAGGCCGTCGTAGGCCAACTCCAGGAACTGGGCGAGCACCTCGATGGGTACGTCGTCGCGGAGTACCCCCGCGTCCCGTTGCCGGCCGAGCCGGTCCCGGGTGGCTTCCGCGATGGCGGCCGACCGTTGGGCCCAGCGTTCGGCGAAGGCCGGGTCGGTGCGTAGTCGACGGGACACCTCCAACTGGCTGCCGAGCCAGCCGGCGGTGTCCGGGGCATCCGCCCGGACCAGCAGGTCCCGCATCACCTGGACCAGACCGTTGCGGGCCACGGTCTCCACCATCGTCACCGCGTCGTCCTCGGCCACCGCCAGGAAGAGCGAGTCCTTGTCCCGGAAGTGGTGGAAGATGGCTCCCCGGGAGAGCCCGGTGGCCTCTTCCAGTCGGCGTACGGTGGCACCCTCGTAGCCGTGCCGGGCGAAACAGGCCCGGGCTGCGGCGAGGATCTCCTGGCGGCGTGCGTCGAGTTGGTCCTGGCTTACCCTGGGCATCATCTGATCGTTCCAGCTGACCACCGGCGATGCAAACCGTACGTACGGCTTGGTCTCGTCAGTTCGGTAGCGACGAGTGAGGAACAGGCGAGAAGTCGGGTGTCCCGACGCGCTGGCGGTCCCGGTTAGGATCCTGCCGTGCCTCCCCTCGCCACCCCAGCCCCGCTGGGCCCGCTGACCGTCGCCGCCGGACAGGCCGAATCGGTCCCCGGCGATCTGACCACCAATGTCGCCACAGCCGCCCGGCTCGTCCGTCGGGCCACCGATCTCGGCGCCACCGTGGTCGTACTCCCGGAGTTGTTCCTCCCCGCCTACCACCCACCGGCGCTGCGCGTCGACCCCGCCGGCACCGACCTGGCCGCCTCCGCCGATCGGCGGGTTGCCGACGCTCGGCTCGATCCGCTGCAGGCCGCCACCCGGGACGGTTCGGCGGTGCTGGTCGTCGGGGCGGCGGTACGCCACCCGGACGGGCGTCGTACCTGTTCGTCCCTTGTGGTCGATCGCAGCGGCGACGTGACCGTGGGGTACGACAAGCAGCACCTCTGCGGGCCGGACGAGATCGAACTGTTCACCCCGGGGCCGTGCGGTGCGACCCTGGTGGTCGAGGGCTGGCGGCTGGGGTTGGGCATCTGTTACGACGCCTGCTTTCCGGAGCACGGACGGGCGGCTGCCGACGACGGCGCACACGGATATCTGTGTCCGAGTGGCTACCTGACCGGCTCGGCCCACCGCCGAGACCTCTACTATCCCGCTCGGGCGCTGGACAACGGCATGTACGTCGTCTTCGCCAACATCGTCGGTGGGACCCCGCCGTGGCAGTTCAACGGTGGCGCGGCGATCTACGACCCGGAGGGCCGACCATTGGATCGAGCGGCGGACGAGGGTGAGGCGGTGGCCGTGGCCACCCTCGACCCGGCCGAGCTGACCCGGGTGCGGACCGCCCACACCATGCTCGTCGATCGGCTGGCTGACCAGGGGACCGGTCGTGGCCTGCTGGTCGGCTAAGTAAAAATCTGATTGACCGCGCAGTTTGTTTAGCTGGCGGACTGTTGCCGAGTCCCCGGGTCACGTAGGGTCGCGGCGTGCCACTGCTGCTCCTCGATCTGGACAACACCCTGCTCGACCGGGCCGGGGCCTTCCGGTCCTGGGCGCAGAGCTTCCTGGCGGAGATCGGGGCACCGGACAGCGACATCGACTGGCTTCTGTCGGTGGACGCGGACGGGCTGACCGACCGGTGGGATGTCGCTGACGCGATCCGGGACCGCTACGGCCTGCATACTCCCGCCATCGACCTGGTCGATGCGCAGGATGAAGGGGTGGGTGCCTATCTCCGACTCGATCCGCTGAACGCCTGTGCCCTGCGCATCGCCAGCGATGCGGGCTGGGTACCGGTGGTGGTCTGCAACGGTACGGTCCGCCAGGAGGATACGAAGATTCGCCGGACCGGCCTGGACCGCTACGTCGCGGACTGGGTCATCTCCGAGGAGGCCGGGGTGAGTAAACCCAACCCCCGGATCTTCGCGCTCGCCGCCCAACGGGCCCGGATGCACCTACGCGGTGCCTGGATCGTTGGCGACGGCCCGGAGGCCGACATCGGTGGTGCGGCGGCGATGGGCCTGCCCAGCGTGTGGCTGCATCGCGGCCGCCGGTGGATGGAACCCCGGTTCGCCCCCACCCGGGTCGTGGACGGGCTGATTCCGGCGCTCGCCACCGTACTCGCCAGCTAATTCGGTTGCTCCACCAATCCGGTGGGCGCAAGATGGCGCCGGCTGCCGAATCCGGCGTGCCCCTGAACGAACGAGAGGAGAGGGCAATGGTTGCTTCCAGGTCCCACTTCGTCATGTCTTCTCTCACCTCGTTCAAGGGGACACCGCTGTGCGTGAGCACGACCAGACTTCATCGGCCTCCCAGCGCCGAGCCCGTGGCAACCGTCGTTTCGACGATGACGAGCCGCGTTTCCTGAAACGGTCCCGGCACGAGCCGGCACCGAGCTTCGACACCAACGCCGACACCGACGAGCCGTCGAGCGGCGACCGCTGGTCCAGTTGGGACCAGGCGGTGACCGGGCCGACCCCGTACCCGGATTGGCTGGTCACCGAATTGGCCGCCGTCGACACCGAACTCGGCGTACTCAAGACCGGCAAGGAAGCCGAGGTGCACCTGATGCGCCGGGGCGTACCCGACACGGACCGGTCCTGTCTGCTGGCGGTCAAGCGCTACCGGGCGGCCGAGCATCGACTCTTCCACCGGGACGCCGGCTATCTGGAGGGCCGTCGGGTCCGCCGGTCCCGGGAGAACCGGGCGATGGAGGGCCGCACCGCCTTCGGACGCCAGATGATCGCCGGCCAGTGGGCGGCTGCCGAGTTCGCCGCCCTGTCCCAGCTCTGGCAGATCGGTGCCGAGTACGGCACCATCGCGGTGCCCTATCCGGTCCAGCTGCTCGGCACCGAGCTGATGTTGGAGTTCGTCGGCGATGCCGCCACGGGCAACGCCGCCCCCAGGTTGGCCCAACTGCGACCCGAACCCACCGAACTGCGCGACCTGTGGCACCAGCTGGTCGACGCGCTGGTCGTACTGGCCAGGGCTGGGCTGGCGCACGGTGACCTGTCGCCGTACAACCTGCTGGTGCGCGATGGTCGGCTGGTGCTCATCGACCTGCCGCAGGTGGTGGACGTGGTGGCCAATCCGCAGGGCGCGGAGTTCCTGGCCCGGGACGTACAGGTGGTGTCCAAGTGGTTCGCGGCCCGGGGGCTGCCGGTCGAGCTGATCGACCCGGGCGAGCTGACCCGGCAACTCCTCGCGGAGGTGGGACTGCGGTGAGCCGCCGACCCTCGCCGGTCGGTCACCGGAGGTATCGTCAGTCGACTACTGGAGGTAGCGCTCGACCTCGGTCTTGCTGGGCGTGTGGGCGGTCTCCGGATCGGCACCGGCCTGTCGGGCCGCCCGTCGCCGACGCAGCAGGTCCCAGCACTGGTCGAGGGACTGCTCCAACTCCCGGAGCCGGTCCCGGTCCTCGTCGGTGCTGCCCTGCGCTGACTGGGCGCTCCCACGCAGCCGGCGTTCCTCGTCGACGAGTTCGGTGATCCGGCTCAGAATCGTGCTGTCGTCCATGACCCGAGCCTGTCACAGGCCCCCGGCCGCCGCCCGGATTCTCCGCGCGCGGCCGGGGCGACCGGCATACGTCCGGCGGCCGGCTCAACTCGGCATACGTCCGGCGGCCGGCTCAACTACCGCTGTCTGGCGTACCCGCGTACGCCTCGGCTACCGCTGGCTGACGTTGGCCAGCACCAGGCGGCTGTTCGGCAGGGTGGGCATTTGCCGCAGACTGACCCGAAGGTCCTGGTCCGGTACGTCGTAGCTCATCCCACTGGCCAGCAGGGTGACGGCGCTCTGGATCAGCTCGATAGTTATCCACTCACCCGGGCAGCGGTGGTTCACGTGATGGTCGCCCCCACCCTGCGGGATCAACGTCCACGGGTCCTCCGGACGGTCCACGAACCGCTCCGGTCGGAACTGGTCGGGATCCGACCAGAGCCGCGGATCGTGGTCCGTACCGTAGAGACCCAGCAGCACCCGCCGACCCTGCGGGAACCGCACCCCGTTCCAGTCGAAGTCGGTCCGGACCCGGGCCACGACGGCCGGGAAGAACGGGTAGAACCGGCGTACCTCCTGGGTGAACCGCCGGGCGACCTCGGGATCGGAGCCGTCGGACAGTTGCTCCCGGCACCGCGGGTGCAGGTGCAGGGCGAGCGCCGCGAAGGTGATGAACCGGTCGACGGCTACCACGGGCCGCAGGATGTTCAGCAACTCCACCGCCGCGACCCGGTCGGGTAACAGTTGCCTGTCCGGCTCGCGATGCTCGGCGAAGGTGTGCCCGTCCGGCTCGCGATGCTCGGCGAAGGTGTGCAGGACGCCGCCGACCGGAGCCGTCAGTTCCCCCCGCCGGACCTGCCGCACGATCTCCGCCAGCCACCGCTCGCAGTCCCGTCGGGCCCGCCGCCCTCGCCAGTAGGCGGGACCGACGGCCGCCGGGGCGGCGATCAGCGCCTGGAGGTCCGCGGTGCGCCGACGTACGTCGTAGGCGGCCAGTGGCACCCCGGCCCATCGGCACACCGCCCGGCACAGCACCCAGGAGACCTCCTCGTAGAGGACGATCGACTGGACCCGTTTCCATCGGTCGAGGGCGGCCTGCCATTCCTGCTCGAAGATGTCGACCAGGTCGCGGATGCTCTCCGGCGTCATGATCGACATGAACATCCGCTTGCGGGACCGATGGGCCGCATCGTCCAGCCCCTGCACCCCGCCCTGCCCGAAGAGCGTCTTCGGCAACCGAGCCGGCGCGGCCCCGGCCCGCTCGAACCGGTCCGGATCGTAGAAGACCTTCGCTGCCTCGGCGCCGACCAGGCACAGGGTGCGTTCGAACAGCAGTCGGGTCTCGAAGACCTCGGAGCCGTACCGGCGGCACCGGTCGGAGATGAAGTCGTATCCGTCCCGGACCAGGGCCAGGGTGCTGTCGAGGCCCCTGGTACGGGGGACCGGCGTGTCCCGGAGGGGTGGCGTGTCCCGGAGGGTCGTTCGCATGATGGCTCCCGTGATCTCAGCCGGGCAGGGTGAGGCCGCCGATGGGGGCGAGCACCTCGCCGCTGTAGTACGACGACAACTGGTTGCTGGCGAAGAAGACGTACGACGGGGCGATCTCGTCCGGCTGTGCCGGGCGGCCCATCGGCACCTGCTGGCCGAACTCCTTGACCTGCTCGGCCTCGAAGGTGGCCGGGATCAGCGGCGTCCAGACCGGGCCGGGGGCGACACAGTTCACCCGGATCCGCTTCTCCATCAGCGACTGAGCCAGCGAGTAGGTGAAGGCGATGATCGCACCCTTCGTGGCCGAGTAGTCGATCAGATGGTCGTTGCCCTTCAGCCCGTTGATCGAGGCCGTGTTGATGATCGCCGACTGCTCCGGCAGGTGGGCCAGGGCCGCCCGGGTCACCCGGAAGTAGCTGTGGATGTTGACGTCGAAGGTGTGTAGCCACTGCTCGTCGCTGATCTCGGTCAGCGAGTCGGCGTTCTGCTGGTAGGCGACGTTGTTGACCAGGAGGTCCAGCCCACCCAACTCACGTACGGTCTGGGTGACCACGTGCTGGCAGTGCTCGGCCTCGGCCAGGTTGCCGGGGATCAGCACACAGCGCCGGCCGGCCGCCTCGACCAGTTCGGCGGTGTGCCGGGCGTCCTTCTCCTCACTGAGGTAGGCGATCGCGACGTCGGCGCCCTCCTTGGCGAAGGCCACCGCGACCGCTCGCCCGATGCCGGAGTCGCCGCCGGTCACCAGCGCGCGCCGGTTTTCGAGGAGACCGCGACCGACGTAGTCGGTCATCTCGTCGCGCGGGTGCGGGTCCATCCCCTCGGTCTGACCGGGGTACGGCTGTTCCTGGGCGGTGGGCAGTGGTGTTTGTTCCGGTGTGCTCATTTTGCGCAGGTACCCCGGCTGATCGGCCGGGAAACGGCGCACGGGTCAGTTCTGCGCGCTGGTCAGCGCGGTGACGAGGGCCCCTTCGGCAGTGTCCACGGGCTGACTCCGAGTCGGCCGGTCGTACCCAGGTCGAGGCCGCCGTCCACCGCCACCACCTGCGGGCTCTGCCCGTCAGCAGGGGCGATCTCCAGGTAGGTGGCGGTCGTCGCGGTCACCGACGCGTCCGTCACCGTGTTGCGCCAGACTACGACGGCCGCTGCTGCCTGGCCGGGTGGCAACTCGACCGGCTTCGGTGCGCCGTCGAAGCCCGTGATGGACGAGGTGATGGCCGAGAAACCATCGAGGACGTCGATCGCCATGGGCTTGTGTTCCGCGTCAAGGACGCGGACCGCCGGATATCCGGTGACCTGGTATGGGTCGTTCCCGCAGTTGATCATCTCCAGGCGGGTCACCCGGAGTCCCATGGCGGCTTCGACCGGACCAGATTCGATCATTACGCCCGCTTCCGGGCAGGCGGGAGTCACGCTGGTGGGGGCGGCCGGAGGGGTAGCGGCAGGGGTCGGCGCGGGCGATTTCGTACACCCGGTCACGAGCACGGTGATCAGGATCAGTGGGCTGAAGAGCCGGATTGACGCTACTCGCCGGGTGCCGACGGATGCCAAGTTCACCGGGTGATTGTCTCGGCCCGACCAGAGCGGCCTGCGGGAAGCCCCGGCCGGTGTTCGGTGCGGCACATCGGGCGTCGCCGACCGACCAGCCCCGGCCCGCGCCGGTGTGCCAACACCCCGGGCGGGAAATCCGCTCGCCCCCGGATCGTCGCGGGCCGACCATGGGTCGGTGAGCAGCGACAACCGCCAGATTCGAGCCGAGTACGACGATTCGACCCTCACCGTCTACCAGGCCTATCCGCCGCACATAGCCGAACCCACGGTAGAGCGAGGGGGATTCCCCGACTGGTACAACCGGGGCCGGATGACCTGGATCAAGCCGTCCTTCCGCTGGATGATGTATCGCTCCGGGTGGGCCACCAAGCCGGGGCAGGAACGGGTGCTGGCGATCCGGATCCGGCGTGACGGCTTCGAGTGGGCGTTGGCGCACGCCGCACTCAGCCACTTCGACCCGCAGCTACACGCCAGCCGGGATGCCTGGCGGAAGTCGCTGCGTGCGTCCCCGGTGCGGGTCCAGTGGGATCCGGAACGGGACCTGCACCTCGCCCCACTGTCGTACCGGGCGATCCAGGTGGGACTCTCCGGTCCGGCGGTCACCCGCTATGTCGACGACTGGGTGACCGCCGTCGAGGACGTCACCGACCTCGCTCACGAGATCCACACCCTGGTCCGACAGGGAGACCTGGCGCAGGCCGCCCGACTCCTGCCGGTCGAGCACGCCTATCCGCTGCCCCCACCACCTGCGATAGGTGCTCGTGTTCATGCACCTCGGCTCAGTAGGGTTTCCACATGAGGATCCGAGCCGCCGACGACGACCGGGACTGGCCGCAGATATTTCCGTTCTTCTCGCGAATCGTCGAGGACGGCGAGACGTACGCCTATCCCGACGGGATGACCGCTGATACGGCCCGATCACTGTGGATGGAGCCGCCCCCGGGGCAGACCGTGGTGGCCGTACGCGGTGACCAGGTGGTGGGTTCGGCGAAGATGGGGCCGAACCGCCCCGGGCGTGGTGCCCACGTGGCAACCGCCAGCTTCATGGTCGACGCGGCCCACCAGGGTACTGGCGTCGGCCGAGCATTGGGCAGCTATGCCGTCGAGTGGGCCCGTGCCGCCGGCTACCACGGCATGCAGTTCAACGCGGTGGTCGAGACGAACAGCGTCGCGGTACGCCTGTGGCTCTCCCTCGGTTTCGAGATCCTCGCCACCGTGCCGGAGGCGTTCGACCACCCGAGGTTCGGCCTCGTCGGCCTGCACGTGATGTACCAGAAGTTCTGACCGGCACCCGGGGCGGTCCGCCTAGCCTGCGCTGCGGCGGATCGCCTCGGCCAGCGCCTCCGGGGTACGACCGACCAGCGCCGAGCCGTCGTCGAGGAGCAGGATCGGCCGCTGGATGAGTTCGGGTGCCTCGACCATCGCCTCGATCCAGCGGTGGGCGTTCGCCTCGTCGCGAGGCCACTGCGCCATGCCCCGCGTTGCCGCCGCCGGTTCGCCGGTGCGGCAGATGTCCCACGGTTGCGCGTCGAGGCGGCGCAACACCTCGGTCAACTCCGCGGCGGTCGGCGACTGCTCCAGGTAGGCCCGTAACCGGTACGGCACGCGTGCCTCGTCCAGCGTGTTCCGCGCACCGGCACACTTCGAGCAGGACGGGTTGTTCCACAACTCCATACCACCGATCCTGCCAGCCGGTCCCGTCCGGCCGGAGCCGGCCCGGTGCGGCCAGCCGAGGGGAGCGGCGGCTATTCGGTGGACCGACGACGCTTGCGCCTCCTACAGTTCCGCGCAGCGTTTCATCGGTCATCGGGGGCAGGGTATGCGGGTGCACTATCCACGTACGCCGCACCTGCCCTGGTCACCCGGGGCAGGGGCGGACGACGTACGGGCCGGGGACCTGTCCGGACTGGTCGGCCGGGAGGTGGTGGTCACCGAGAAGCTCGACGGCGAGAACACCACCATGTACGCCGACGGGCTGCACGCCCGCTCGTTGGACTCCGCGCACCATCCGTCCCGGGCCTGGGTGAAGGCCCTGCACGGCCGGATCGCGCGAACGATCCCCGACGGGTGGCGGGTGTGCGGGGAGAACCTCTACGCCCGACACTCGATCGCCTACCACCAGTTGGAAAGCTGGTTCTACGCCTTCTCCGTCTGGACCGGCGAACACTGCCTGGACTGGGACCGGACGGTACGGTTCGCCCGCCGGCTGGGCGTACCGACCCCACCGGTGTTGTGGCGGGGCAACTTCGACGAGCGGGCCCTACGGAAACTGCGCCTGGACCGCACCCGCCAGGAGGGGTACGTCGTACGGACCGTCGACGGCTTCCACCGGGACGAGTTCGCCCAGCGGGTGGCCAAGTGGGTGCGGCCGGGGCACGTACAGACCGACGAACACTGGATGCTCGCCCCGGTCGTCGAGAACGGCCTGGGGGTGGCCGCCCCGCTGTGGGCGGTGCGCTCCGGAGCCGATCCAGGTCTGTCGTCGCTGCTCGCGGCGGTCGGCGTCGGTACCTCGGAACTGAGCGCGGCGGACGTACCGGAGCCGGTCGCGGTCGCGCGGGCCGAGGCAGGGCTGGTCGACGTCCGCACCCGGCTCGACCTGTTGGGTCGCTGCGGCGATACCCGGTTGGCCGGCGTGCTGGCGGCGCTGTTCCACGGCTGTCACCGATCCTGGTTGGCTCCCCGGCTGGTGGCTCCGCTCGGTATGCCGCTGGCCCGCCGGATCGCCGACCTGGTCGGGTTGCACACCCGGCTGCACCGGCCGTTTCCGGACAATGCGCGTCGAGCCGGCCTGGTCCGGTGGACCGCCGTCGCCGACCTGGGGGTGCTGCACGCGGTCGCCGCCGCCAGCCTGGCCGCCCGAGCTGTCGTCGATGGTTCAGCCCACGCCGACCGCCGAGCTGTCGTCGACGGTTCAGCCCACGCCGACAGTCAAGACGCTGCCGACGCCCGGGAACAGGTCGACTGGTCCGCCCTGTACGCCGAGAAGGCGGGTCTGCTCGGCGAGACGCCGTTGGCGTCCCTCCGGACCGGACTACGGCAGGCGTTGCGCGGGTGCGCCGCCGACGCGGCGGACCGGTGCTGGGCCGAGGCACGGGAGGCGTACGCGCTGGGGCGGGTGACCACCGCCGACTCGGCGGTAGCGGCGACCTGGCGGTGGCGCGACGGCGACTTTCCCCGGCTGGTCCTCATGGTGGGGCCCTCGGGCAGCGGAAAGAGCAGCCTGGCCCGGCGTCTGCCCGGCGTCGACGATGTCGTCTCCCTCGACGACCTGCGCGCCGCCCACGGTTCCCGGGCCGACCAACGGGCGAACGCGGCCATCCTGCACCACGGGCTACGCCAGCTCGACGATCTGCTGACCGATCGGCGAACCGTGGTCTGGGACGCCACCGCGCTGAACCGGCAGCAGCGTTCCCTGGTGCATGCCGTGGCCCGACGCCGCAACGCGTCGACCACCCACGCGGTCCTGCTGGTCCCTGAAGACGTGCTGATCCGGCGTAACGCCGAACGTCTCCACCAGGTGCCGTCAGCCGTGCTGGCCGCACAGCTACGGCGCTTCTGCCCGCCGTATCCGGGGGAGGCGCACCACACCTGGTATGTCGACGCGACTGGGGCGGTCCGCGACGTCGCCGGGACCCTGGCCGGCGAGGAGGACTGAGATGCGGACCAGCGAGGAGATCTACCACCGGATTCGCTGGGATCCGCGCTTCGACCCGGCCCGGTTCGTGCTCGGGATCAACGTACGCGGAGCCTCGCCCAAGCGGGTGCCGCTGCCCGCGTTCGTTCCGGGCGGCGACATTCCCTGGCACCGGGTCCTGTTCATCGAGGCGGACGGTGAGGTGGTCTGGGACCGGTCGGCGGGGGTGGACGACCTCGACTCGTCCCAGCTTGGCCGGGTCCGGCAGCCACGCCTGCTGCGGGCACCCCTGTTCACCGCCCGCTCGCCGTACGTCTGGGATCCGGTCGCGGGTTGGTGCCCGGCGGCGACCAGCCCGACTGGGCGGGTGGCGTCGGCGTCCCCGATGTCGGCGGCGCTGCGGGTGCTGACCTGGAACACGTTGTGGGACCGCTACGACAGCGACCGCATCGACACCGCCCGGCGCAGGCCGCTGCTGCTGGCCGCGCTGGAACGCGCCGACGCGGACCTCATCGCGCTCCAGGAGGTCGAGGTAGACCTGCTCGCCCTGCTGGCCGGCAGCCCGTGGATCCGTTCCCGCTACGCCCTGACCACCGATCCCACGTCCCGTGAGGTCGACGGCGACGGCCTCCTGTTGCTCAGTCGACTGCCGGTACGGGAAGCGGGCCGGCTGCCCCTCGGCCCGTACAAGGCCGTCGTGGCCATCACCGTGGAGTCGGCCGCCGGTCCGGTCGTGGTGGCCACGACCCATCTCACCAGCGACCATGCCGACGATGGTCCGGGTCGGCGGGACGTCGAACTGGCCCGGGTCGCCGAGGCGCTGACCACGGTGGACACCAACCTCATCCTGGTGGGCGACTTCAACGACGGTGGCGACCGACCCGCCGAGGCGCTGCGTCTGCGGGACGCGTGGACCGAGGTGTACGGGTCCGACGACCGCACCCCGACCTTCGACCCGCAGGCCAATCCGCTGGCGGCGGTCTCCTCGCTTTCCGGTCGGGCGGGGCGACTGGACCGCGTACTGCTGCGGGGGCCGGACCTGCGGGTCGCCGACGCGGCCGTACGGGGTGACTCGCCGGCCACCCCGGACAACCTGTTCGTGTCCGACCACTACGGCGTGGCCGTGGACGTGGTCGTTGGTGGGACCCCCGGGGGCAGCGACTACGCCGATGTCCTCGACGCCCATCCGACCGCCCGGACGGCGCTGGTCTGGCTTCCGCCGGAACAGCTCTGGTCGGCGATCCAGGAGATCCGTTCGGCGCATGACCCGCAACTGCACCGATGGCCGCCGCATGTCTCTGTGATGTTCGGATTCGTGCCGGAGGCCGACTTCGAGGCGGCGGTTTCGTTGCTGGTCGATGTCGTGGCGGAGATCGCCCCGTTTTCGGTGCTACTCCGGGGCGTACGCGCCTTTTCGCACGGCGACGACGCGACGGTCTGGCTCGATCCGGCAGCGGCCGGGGCAGCACCGTGGATCGGGCTACGGGACACGGTGGAACGGAGGTTCCCGCGCTGTCGTGGTCGTGGTGCGGGATTCGTGCCGCATCTGAGCCTCGGTCGGTCGCGGAAACCGGATCGGCTCGCCGCTGACTTCGAGGTGCGACTCGGCCACCATCGTGCCCAGGTGGGGGAGCTGGTCCTGTTGTCCCGGCGGGGTGTGGAGCCCATGCGCCCCCGGGCGACCGTCGCTCTCGGTACCGGAGCGGTGCGCTGGGTGGACCAGATCGGTGCCGTGGCTCCGATCGATGTTGTCGCCGGGACGGGCCGGGTCGAACGGCTAGTGGGACGACTACGGGACGCACTGCCGGATGCGGTCGTCCACGTCGTCGGATCTCGCCGGCTGGGCTGTGCGGTGGCCGGCGCGGATCTGGACCTGGTGGTGGCGCTGCCCGATTCGGTGGACCTGACCGAGCTGGCGGTACGGGTGGCAGCCGCGCTGCCGGCGGCGACCGACGTACGACCGGTGGTCGGTGCCCGGGTGCCCGGCCTACGCCTACGCGTCGGCGACCTGGACGTGGACCTGGTCGTCGTCGCCACCGCGGGGATTCCCCCGGTCGAGGCGGTGTCCCGTCGGACGGAGCTGGGGGAGCCGGCGGCGATGGCCCTGAGCGCGGTCAGTGACGCGGAGGCGATCCTCGCTGCGGTGGACGGGAGCCGCGCAGGGGTGGACGAAGGCTCTGCCGGGGTGGACGAAAGCCGCGCCGGGGTCGACGTGAGCCGTCTGCGGTTCGTTCGCCTGGCCCGAGAGGTGAAATCCTGGGCGCGGGCCCGTGGACTCGACTCGGCCCCGTTCGGCGGACTACCCGGCCTGGCCTGGACCATCCTGGCGGCGCGTACGGTCTGCGACGCCGGAGCCATCCCCACCGCCGACCTGCTCGGGCACTTCTTCGGCCAGTGGGCGGCGTGGGACTGGCGTCGACCGATCGCGCTCCGACCACCCCCGGGCGGCGACTCGTCAGGGACCGTCCCCGATTCGCCAGCGTCCGTCCCCGACTCGTCGGACGCAGACCAGGCCCCGGCGGTGTGCGTGCTGACCCCCACGGCTCCGGTCCGCTCCGGTAGCGAGCAGGTCGGGGTCGCCGGGCGGGAACTGTTGACACAGGAGCTCTATCACGCCTGGGAGACCGTGCAGGCGGCGAGCGACGACGGCCGAGATCCCTGGCCGGAGCTGCTGTCGCCACCGCCGTTGCACCGGCGGCACCGAGCGTGGGCGATCGTCACCGTACGGGCCCAGCGGAGTGAGGGGTTCGGCGTGACGTTGGGCCGGGTCCGGGGCCGGATACGGGCACTGCTCGCCGCGCTGGAACGGGCGGGGGTACGGGACGTGCATGCCTGGCCCCGGCCGTTCGAGTACGAGCCGGAGCTGGCCCGCTTCGCGGTCGGGATCGGTCCCGTGCCCCCGGATCCGGCCAGGCTCGCCGAGATCACCGCCCCCTGGACCGCCGGCCTAGCCGGAACCAGTGTCGAGTGGGCGGCCGGTGGCGAGGTGCCGACACTGCGCTGACGCTGTCACGTGCCGGGCAGCACCGGCATCACCACCTCGACCCCTACCGGCTGACCATCCTCGATCAGCCCGATCTGGCGTAGCTGGGGCAGGTCCAGCTCCAGGCCCCGGTTCTCGGCCTCGACCAGTAGCGCCACGACGGCCGGGTGGGTGGCCCCCACGACGGCTGGCATCGGCTCGTCGTGTCGCCACCGGACCACCAGTTCCGGACCTGCGGGGACCTGCCCCACCTCGGTCACCCAGCCGGGCACCGACCAACCGGGTGCCGGTGGACGGGCCACCGGCCAGCAGCAGAGCAGGTCGATCGCCGTACCCTCCTCGGCTGCCGGACGGGTGGTGCTGGCCGTGGGGTCGGCCGACCCGGCGGTCCGGAACGACGACCAGAATGGTCCGGTCGGGGCGTTGTCATCCGCCGACAGTTCTCGCCACAACGCGGCGAAGCCCGCGTTGGCCCGTTCGTCGGCGGCTTCGGGATCGATGTCGTCGGACGCCGGGAGCCGGAGCCGTACGCCGACCCAGTGGGTGCCGGTCGCCGTACGTTCCTGGACCGTCCAGCGCCAACTCTCCGCGCCGAGCACCGGTTCGAGGGCGGCCAGCGCGGCATCTTGTCGTTCCCGTTCGGCGGCGACCTGCGCCCGGTGTCGGGTCAGTACCGGCTCGGCGTCGTCGGGATCGGCCAGGATCCGGGCCGCGTCGGTCAGGGAGACCCCGGCGGCGCGCAGCGCCTTGAGTCGGATCGCCGGGGCCAGCTGTGCGGCGGTGTACCGCCGGTAGCGGGTCCAGGGGTCGACAGCCGCCGGTACGAGCAGTCCGCGCTCGTCGTACAGCCGGAGGGCCTTCACGCTCAACCCGGTCAGCTCCGCGAACTCGCCGATGTTCATCATGCCGACCAGTCTGGGGTCTTCCCCTGGGGCAGGGTCGAATTCGTCTGTCCGGCTGGCCTGGGCAACCGGTGGGGCAGACGGGACTTACCGCCCGACGTGGCGCACCCGCGCGGGTGGCCGGCGGAGAACCCGGGAAAAAGGCGGGGTAGCGCTGGTTTCCGCAGCACCATAGCGGCAACTCACAGCGCAGGTTGCCACATCGACAGGTTGGTGCGGCCGGACCCCGGTCGCCGCCGCCAGCCCGGGTCGATCTTCGCGAGGGGAGAGTCGACGCTGCTCGTCCTGGGTAGGGAACGAGCGGACGTGTGACGACGGCGTGGGTACGAGGCGACCTGGCGCGTCCGGAGAAGACGTGCCCCCCGACATCCCGGAACGAACCAGTGGCGAGGAGGCCAGCATGCCCCCGGAGACGACCAACCCCCAGGTGAACCCTGCAGAAAAGCCGGTGGAGAGTGAACGGGGAGCGCTGGTCGCGGTGCTGGTCATGGTCCTGCTCGGCGTAGCCGGGATCTTCGCGGTCTCCGCGTGACCCTCGCTCGCTCGGGTGGGCCCTGGGGCGACAACTACCCAATCCACTCGAATTCTTAAAAGTTCCAAGAGTGCGTGATTCGAGGCAGCAGGCGTGATCACCGCCTCACGCCGATGAGTGCTTCGAATTTGAAATAACTGCTAGTGTCGAGGCATGACGGAGAGCCTGGACAGTGCGCGGCTGGCTTGCTGGCGCGCCTACATCGAGTCGAGTCAGCGGCTGCTCACCCGCCTGGAGGAGGACCTGCGGGCGACCAGTGAGCTGAGCTTCGCCGACTATCACGTCCTGGTCCTGCTCTCCGAGGTCCCCGGTCAGCGGCTACGGATGGGCGAGCTGGCCAATCGCCTGATCTTCTCGCCGAGTCGGCTGACCTACCAGGTCTCCGCCATGGAGCGGCGGGGGCTGGTAGCCCGGCAGTCCTGTCCCGGGGACCGCCGGGGCAGCGAGGCGGTGCTGACCGCCGCCGGCCTGCTCGCGTTACGCGAGGCTGCCCCGCATCACCTCGCGTCGGTGCGTACCCACTTGATGGACGACCTCGACGACGCGGAGGTTGCCTGCCTGACCCGGGTCTTCGAGCGACTCGGCCGGCGACTCGGCGCCCCCACCACCACAGCATCCGACCTTTCGAACCGCTAGGAGCGACCGCCATGCCTGCTGTCACCGTCCAGGATGTCCTGGTCCTGCCTCGGCTGCCCCAACTGGACCAAACGACCACCCACTACCGTCCCGTGACGCGGGTGACCACCGCCCCCAGCGGCTACGAGGGCGAGGGTTTCCCGGTCCGGCGCGCCTTCGCCGGGGTGCCGATGCGGGAACTCGACCCGTTCATCCACCTCGACCAGATGGGCGAGGTGGACTACGCGCCCGGCGAGCCCAAGGGGACCGCCTGGCACCCGCACCGGGGCTTCGAGACGGTCACCTACATCATCGACGGCATCTTCGACCACCAGGACTCGCACGGTGGCGGCGGCACGATCACCAACGGTGATACTCAATGGATGACAGCCGGCAGTGGCTTGTTGCACATCGAGGCGCCGCCGGAGCACCTGGTGATGAGCGGTGGGCTGTTCCACGGCCTGCAACTCTGGGTCAACCTGCCCCGGGTGGCCAAGATGAGCCCGCCGCGCTACCAGGACATCCGAGGCAAGGAATCCGCCCTGTTGACCAGCCCGGACGGTGGTGCCCTGATCCGGGTGATCGCCGGGGAGATCGCCGGCCATCGGGGACCCGGTTCCACCCACACCCCGATCACGATCAGCCACGTCACCGTCCAGCCCGGTGCGGAGGTGGAGCTGCCCTGGCGTCCCGACTTCAACGCGCTGCTCTACGTGCTCGGCGGGCGCGGTACGGTCGGCCCCGACCGGCGGCCGGTGCACACCGGCCAGCTCGTCGTACACGGGCCGGGTGACGCCCTGCGCTTCGCCGCGGACCGTCAGCAGGACAGCCACACCCCGCAGCTGGACCTCTACCTGATGGGTGGGGAGCCGATCCGGGAGCCGGTGGCCCACTACGGCCCGTTCGTGATGAACACCCGGGACGAGTTGATCAAGGCGTTCGAGGACTACCAGGCCGGTCGGCTGGGCGTCGTTCCCGCCGCCCGGGTGCCGCACACGGACGGTCGATCGCCTCGTCCGTGACGACCTGTCGAGCCGGGACATGGACCACGACGACGCGCCGACATGGACAGGTGCCCGGGCGAATCAACGCCCCGGGCACCTGTTCGTTCCTTCCCAACGGCAGCTCGTTCAGCCGTAGCCGTAGCCGTAGCCGTAGCCGTAGCCGCACCGCTGCCGCTGAGGGAGCTAGTGCGCGGTTGGTGCCGCCTGCCAGTTCATCCGGGTCAGCAACTGCCGGGCCTGGTCGGCGAAGTCAGTGTCGACGGTGACTGCGTACTGGCCCGCTCGTAGTGAACTGGTCGAGGAGAAGTCCCGCTGGCCACCGGTCATGGCATGGGCGATGGCACCGAAGACCGCCCCCCACACCGCACCGATCAGCAGCGCCACGATGATGACCGCGAACCAGTTCGCCGTGGCGAAGATGCCGAAGAGCAGCCCGATGAACAGACCGAACCAGGCACCGGTGGCCGCACCGGCCAAGGCCGCCTTCACGGTCGTCATCCGCCCGAGCACCGTCTCCACCAGGGTCAGGTTGGTGCCGATGATGGCGGTGTGCTCGACGGGAAACCTGTTGTCCGCAAGGAAGTCCACGGCCCGCTGGGCGGATGGGTAGTCAGGATAGGACGCCATGGTGACCGTGGGACGCCCCATGTGTAGCCCACCGTCGCCGCTGGGCATCGAAGGCTGACCGCCCGGTCCGGGTGGCAGGTTAGTCCCACCCGGCATACCCGGCATACCCGGCCAGGCCGTACTCGAAGTCGAGGGTGTGGTCATTAGTCTGCCTCCTTCGTCAACAAGCTGGATTCCCCACCCCGGCCCCGCGGTAACCCCTGCCGCTTCGGCAACCCACCCCGCTCGCAGGTCAGGAAGGCCCCTTCTTGTCGCTTTCTGCCTCGGAAGGAGCCCTTCCTAACCGGGAAGCAGCATCTCGAACCAGACCGTCGACCCCCGCACCGTCGGATCCGTACCCCATGCGTCGCTGAGCTGTTCGATCAGCCCAAGTCCCCGTCCCCGACTGCTGAGCGTGTCGGTACGTGCCCGGGTCACCGTTCCCCGGGTGCCGCTGTCCGCCACCGACACCAGCAACCGCTCCGAACTCAGGTCGATCTCCACCCGGGCCGCCGTACCGGCGTGCAGAAGGGCGTTCGTGGCCAACTCGCTCGCACACAGCACCGCCGCGCCGATCATCGGCTCGGGCACCTGCCAGGCGGTGAGCTGGGCGGTCATCCAGCGCCGGACCCGACCCGGCGCGGTCGGCTCCGCCGGTACCGCCATCGACGCCGACCGACTGGGGGTCCGCGCGTGCTCCACCGCGAGCACCGCCACATCGTCCTCCGTCGTACCGGGCACCGCCGAGGTGGCCACCGCGCAGAGCGTACGAGGATCACCGCCGGTCGCTGTCGCGAGCGCCGTGGACAACCGCCGCAGCCCGTCGGACAGGTCCCGGTGTCGACGTTCGACCACGCCGTCACTGAAGAGCAGGAGGGTGTCACCGGGCAGGAAGTCGACGGTACTGGTGGTTCGTCGACCGTCCAGACCCAACGGCACACCGGGCGGTACCGACACGTACGTGGCGGCCGGCCGTTCGCCAGGCTTGCCCCGACGGAGCAGCGGGGCGGGATGCCCGGCACTGGCCAGGGTCAGCTCATTGGTCGCGGGATCGATGACGCCGTACACCACGGTCACGAAGAGTTCGTCGCTGTGCGCCTCGGCACCCAGACTCGTCACCAACCGGTCGAGCCCACGCAGGACGATCGCCGGGTCCGGCTCGCCGAGGGCGAGGGCTCGCAACGCGGCCCGTACCTGCCCCATCAGGGCGGCGGCCCGTACGTCGTGTCCGGCCACGTCGCCGAGGACCACGGCGAGCCGACCGTCCGGCAACGTGAACGCGTCGTAGAAGTCGCCGCCGGCCGCGTTGCCGTCCACGCCGGGGGCGTAGCGGGCCGCCATCCGTAGTCGGGGCAGCTCCGGCAGGTTCTCCGGCAGCATGCTGCGTTGGAGGAGTTGCGCCGTGCCGTGCTGGGTCTCGAAGCGTCGGGCCCGCTCGGCGGCCTGTGCCACCAGCTCTGCCCAGGCCGAGAGCAGTGCCCGTTCGGCCGGCAGCCAGGGGTACGGGGTCTGGTAGCCGAGGGTGAGTGCGCCGTGCAACGAGGCGGTACGCAGCGGCAGCGTGGCGAGTGCCCGTACCTTCTCGTCGTGCCGGTCGGTTGCGGTGTCCCGCAGCGGCTGCCCGTCACTGGTATAGACGGGTACGCCGTCGCGGGCGGCCACGATCAGCGGGGCGGGGGAGTCCGTCGGGTGACGCCGCCACAGTGGTGGCAGACGCTCATCGGCCTCGTCGAGTACGTCGCCACGAACCCGTCGGACCAGCCGCCAGCCCATGCCGTCGTCGACGCCGAACGCGACCTGGTCGGCGTTGAAGGAGTTGACGGCGTGGCGTAGCGCCACCCGGGCGACGTCGTCGAGGGTCACGGTGCCGGCCAAGGCCGTGCTCAGCTCGCTCAGGCTCTGTAGCTGCTGGGTCATCTGCGTCGTTTCGGCGGCCACGGTCAGGACACCGATGACGCGGCCAGCGTCGTCCCGTACGGCGCAGTGTCCCCGTACGAAGATCGCCTGATCGGCCCGGCCGGCGGTAGCGCGGAGCGGTAGCGAGGTTTCCCGTTCCAGGAAGGGTTCCCCGGTGCGGTAGACCCGCTGGATGATGTCGCCGACCGCCCGCGCTCGCCACGTCTCGGCGAAGATCTGCGCGGCGGGCTGCGCGAACGCGGCCGGGTGTCGGGAACCGAGCAGCTCGGCGCAGCAGTCGTTGTAGATCAGTGTCAGGTCGTCGCCGTAGGCGAGTGCCATCGCCACCGGCGACGAGAGTACGAGGTCGACGACGGCTCGCAGGGTGGGATCCCACAACTTTCGGGGGCCGAGGGGGGTTTCCGACCATCGATAATCGTCATCCAGTGGGTTTGGGTCACCCGGCGACGAGGAGCTGCCGGACGGCCCGATGGGTGTTGCGGGGCCTCGCCCCACCGTGCCTGGCATGTCAGCAGCCTAACTGGCGGGATGATGGGCGATGTTGATCAATGACCGGATCGCCCCTGATCGCCCCGGCCGACACGTGTCTGGGATCGGGTGCTCGGTTTTGGACGGCAGCATTTTCGGGCCGCGACGCCGGTTGATTCCGTTGCGGAGGGGTATGCGGCGCCGGTTGGGTCAAAGTGTCATAGGGGGACGACCATGCCCGGAACTCTCGCGGTCAGGCAGGCCGACATCGGGAGCACGCTGATGGACATGTGGCGGACGGTGCTGCTGTTCGTTCCACGGGCGATCGCGTTCGTCGCGATCCTGATCGTCGGATGGATAGTCGCACGCTTCGTGCTGAAGATCGTGGACAAGGCGCTGGAACGGGTCGGGTTCGATCGTGCCGTGCAGCGGGGCGGTGTCGGGCGGGCCATGGAACGCACCCGGTACGACGCCAGCGACATCCTTGCCAAGCTCGCCTACTACGCGATCCTGCTGTTCACCCTGCAGTTCGCCTTCGGCATCTGGGGGCCAAACGCGATCAGTGACCTGATCCGAGGCGTGGTGTCCTGGTTGCCCCGTGCCTTTGTCGCCATCGTGATCGTGGTCGTGGCCGCCGCCATCGCCAGCGCGGTACGGGATCTCATCACCGGCGCGTTGGGTGGGCTCACCTACGGCCGACTCCTGGCGAACCTGGCATCGGTCTTCATCATCGCGCTCGGTGTGATCGCCGCCCTCAACCAGGTGGGCATCGCGACCACGGTCACCACACCGGTTCTCATCGCGGTGCTCGCCACCGTAGCCGGGATCCTCATCGTCGGGGTCGGCGGTGGGCTGGTCCGGCCGATGCAGCAGCGCTGGGAGGGCTGGTTGCAGCGGGCTGCCAACGAGTCGCAGACGATCCGGGAACGCAACCAGGCGTACTCGGCCGGCCGTGGGGATGTCGAACGTCAAATGGCTGACCGTCCGACCCAGGTGCTGCCGCGCGCCGAGGAACCCGCACGGATGCCCGGCGGCGGGGGTGCCCGACACGACCAGCCGGGCACCGGAAACCGCTGATCAGACGACAGTGGGCCCGAGCGTCGATCTGTGAACGGTAGCCCGAGCAGGCGATCTGCGAACGGTAACCCAAGCCCGAGCATCGATCTGCCGATGGTGTGCCGATGCCCTCGATCCAGTGGATCGAGGGCATCGGCATGCAATGCGAGATCTCAGTGGCGTCCGACGCGGGCCACAGCGCCAGACCGCTGGGCCAGATCGCAGACCGCCAGTAGTCGCAGCAGCATCCAGTCGGCGTCGGCCCATTCGATCGGTTCGACCGGCAGGTGCCAGCCGTTGTCGGCGGCAGCCTCCCGTACGCCTTCGGCGTAGCCGGCCAGCCGCACCGCGCCGATCGGTCGCCGGTCGCCATCGAGACTGTCCCGAATGCTGGCGGCGTGCTGGTCGAGGGTGGCTTGTAGGCCCGGCCGGCGTGCTGCGGCGGAGAGCCCGGGGGTGCCCACCGAGGCCATCAGGTCGGTGAGCGCGGCCCGGGCCGACTTGTCGGCGGTACGACGGGCGGCCTCGCCACTGAACGGTCGATTCATGCCAGGCGGCGGTCTATTCGGCGGAACGCGCGTCGGCCGGGCGGCGGCGACGAGCGTCGTCGGCGATGATGACGGTCGCCACCATCAACGCCACGCAGACGCTGAAGAACCACGAGTCGTCACTGAGCAGTCGGGCGGAGACGGGGGCCTGGAGCGCGGTCAACACGAAGCCGAGCCAGGCCCAGCGGCGCTGACGCGCGGAGAGGAAGCCGGAAGCCTGATGCATTCCGAAAGTCTGCCTCCGGATTCGGTGGGTTGCCGTCAGCCGATCGGACGAACCTGACTGCTCTGTCCGGGTTGGTAGCGCTAAGCGGCAAGTGAGAGCCCTCACGGCACTGTGCCGCTGATAGTGGCGGACAGCACCATCAGCATTGGCAGGCCACTGGTTGGTCCGGAAGGATCAACGATCATGCACACCCGGCAGCCTCGTTTCTCCCTGCTCCTCCTGGCGTACCTGGCCTTTGTCAGCCTCGGCCTTCCGGACGGCCTGATCGGCGTCGGCTGGCCATCGATCCGGTCGGACTTCGCTGTGCCCACCGAGGCGGTCGGCCTACTACTCGCCGCCAGTACCACCGGCTATCTGACCTCCAGCATCGCCGCGGGTTTCAGCATCGCCCGGCTGGGGGTGGGCTGGCTGCTGGCCGGCAGCACCGCGGTGGCCAGCCTTGCCCTGACCGGGTACGCCCTGACCCCTGGACTCCTCGTCATGATCGGCTTCGCCGTGCTGTTGGGGCTGGGCAGCGGCGCGATCGACTCGGGCCTCAACGCCTACGCCGCCAGTGCCTTTGGCCCCCGGCACATGAACTGGCTGCACGCGTTCTTCGGGCTCGGCGTCGCGGTCGGACCACTGATCATGACCTCGGCGATCAGCACCGGTCTCACCTGGCGGTGGGGATACGGCTTGGTGGCCGTCGCCCAGGTGGCGTTGGCGCTGGCCTTCGTGTTCACCGTACGAGCCTGGACGGCCGGCCGGCGTCGAACGCTGCCAGCAGAGGTGCCCTCCGGCGCAGCTTCCGCACCGCGGGCCCGGGACACCCTGCGGCTACCCGCGGTCTGGTTCGGGGTGCTGGCCTTCGCCGCGTACGTCTCGATCGAACTGGGTGCCGGACTCTGGGGGTTCCTGCTGCTCACCGAGGGTCGGGGGATGGGGGCAACGGCAGCTGGGCTCTGCGTGTCGGGATACTACGGCAGCCTCTTCCTCGGCCGGGTCGTCCAGGGTCTGGTGGCCGAGCGGGTGGGCAGCACACAGGTGCTCTGGTGGAGCCTGCTCGGGATCGCCTTCGGCGCGGTGCTCGTCGCGCTGCCCGGACCCGGCTGGCTCGCCGTCGTCGGTCTGGCCGTCGTCGGCTTCGGGGCCGCGCCGGTGTTTCCGCTGCTCACCCTGACCACCGTTGAGCGGGTGGGGGCAGGGCACGCCGACCGGGCTATCGGGCTTCAGATCGGGGTCGCCGGTGCCGCCGGTGCGCTCGTACCGGGCGGGATCGGGGTGTTGATCAGCCGGGTGGACGTCGAGGTGTTGGGGCCGGCCCTGCTGGCACTGTCCCTACTGCTCCTGCTCGCCGTCTACGCCGCGTCGAATCAGCGGGCCCGTCCCGAGGTGGCTGTGGTAACCGAGCGATCCGGCGTGCGCAACCCCACGTAGCCAACAGGGTCGGCGGACAGACCCGGAGCCCTCAGTGGGGGCCTGTGCGGCCCGTGGTCGAGGGCCGGTACGCCCGCTGGTCGTCGGTCATCTCTCGGCCCTTGGCGGTCCGGTCCGGTCGTTCGTCGGCGGCTTCCGGGCCGTGACCGAATGCGGACTCTGCCCCGGCGTCGTTGCCCGTGGCGTCGTCGACTTCGCCGTCCGCCGCCGGGCTGGCCATCGCGCGTTCCAGTTCGCTGAGCGGGAGTCGTTCCTCGTCGCGCCACACCGCGCCATCGTTGTCGGTCATACCTACTGCGGTACCCGGACAGTATGCCGGCAAACTGCGGCAAACAGACCGGTGGCCGGCGGAGAAAGTCTCCGCCGGCCACCGGCGTGCTGTCGGCTCGGGCTGCGGTCGATGCTGCTGGCTCGACCTTGTCGCAGGTCAATGCTGCTTCGACCTTGTCGCAGGTCAGTGATGCTGCTCGACCTTGCCGCGCCAGGCGCCGGTCTCGGTGCCGCGACCCTCGATGAACTCCTTGAACCGCATCAGGTCGGCCTTGGCCCGACGGTCCACGAGACCGAGCTTGTCGCCGGCCTTCTCCGCCATACCGTGCGGTTCCATCTCCATCTGCACGGTGACCCGGGTGTGGTTGTCGTCGAGCCGGTGGAAGGTGACCACCCCGGCGTTGTTCGTGCCGTCGGTGGAGGTCCAGGCCACCCGCTCGTCCGGGATCTGTTCGGTGATTCGCGCGTCGAACTCACGCTTGACGCCAGCGATCTCCACCTTCCAGTGCGTCATGGTGTCGGAAATCTGCTGGATCTCCTCGACCCCCTCCATGAACTGGGGGAACTCCTCGAACTGGGTCCACTGGTCGTACGCGGTACGCACCGGCACCGCAACGTCCACAGATTCGGTTACCCCACTCATTGGTTCCTCCTTCGTCCGCCGGCCCGACCGGGGTGACCGGACCGGCCTTGGTTGGTTGTTACCCCCGTGGCGGCGTCCCTACCAGCGCTGGGTTTCGTTTTCGTGGCCCAGCGCAGCCCAGACCTCGGAGACCGTCTGGTACTCGACGCCCGAGGGGAGGCGAGCGAGTTCGGCGAGGAGGTCCTCGGGAGCTTCGTTCTCCTGCGCGTTACGCCACAGGCTCTCCCGGTCTCCAGGCAACGCGGAGAGGCTGATGAACCGCCCCAGCCGACTGCGCTGCTCGACCTCCAGCGGGGTCATGCCCCACGGGGCGCCACTGCGGGTCTCGGTGTTGAGGACGGTGGTTGCGTCCGGTTGGTCCTCGCCGGCCGGTTCAGGTTGGCGCCACTCCTGGGCTCGCGAGCCGGTGGTGCCCTGCACCGTACCGCTGACCTCCCGGCTCATCTCGTCATCGAGCCTCGGTCCGTGCTTGCTGTTACCCCGTTCCATGTCTATTGCCCTACCCTCCGGTAGTCCGGGTAAACACCTCTCCGGTCCGACGCGCCCGGTTCAGGACGCGGGTGGTTCCTTTGCCTCCTTCGGTTGCAGCACAGGTTCCGTCGGGTCCTCGGCGCCGGCCTGGATGGCTCGCCCCCGTTGCAGCTCGGCGTTGATTTCGACGCCCAACAACAGGGCGCAGCAGGACAGATAGAGCCAGACCAGGAAGACGATGATGGCGGCGAGGCTGCCGTACGTCACGTCGTAGGAGGCGAAGTTCGCTACGTACAGGCCGAAGCCGTACGAGACGACCCCCCAGGAGATTAGGGCCACCAGACCGCCGACGGTGAGCCACCGGAACCGGGGCTGCCGGACGTTGGGCGCGATCCAGAACAGCAGCGAGAGCAGCAGCATCATGATGGCCACCAGCAGCGGCCACTTGGCGACCGTCCACGCCATCCGAGGCGCGTCGCCGAGGGAGAGGGCATCGCCTACCGCGTTGGTGACCGGCCCGCTGACGATCAGCAGGGTGGCCACCACCGCCATCAGGATCAGGCCGACGGCGGTCATGCCGAGCTGGAGCGGACGCAACTTGTAGAACGGCCGCCCCTCCTTGATGCCGTAGATCGCGTTGGAGGCCCGAGTGAACGCTCCGACGAATCCGGACGCGGACCACAGGGCACCGATGAGACCAAAGCTGAGCAGTACCTTCGCCGAACTCTGCTGGGTCACCACCTCCTTGATGGCGCTGGTGAAGCCCTCACTCGCCACCACGGAACCGGCACCGATGTCCCGGCCCAGGTCGATGATGGTGTCGATCGTCTGTTCCCCGTTGGAGACCAGACCGACCAGTGCCACGACCACGATGGCGGAGGGAAACAGCGCCAGTACCCCGTAGTAGGTGAGCGCGGCGGCCCAGTCGGCACAGTTGTCGTCGGAGAAACCCTTCACGCTGCGGACCAGCACGCCACGCCAGGTGGACCAGCGCAACTGCCGTAACCGGCGAGGAAGGTGCTGCCGCCATGTCTCGTCCGCAGTGTCCGGATCTGCCTCGTGTGCCATTTCCGCTCCCCTCGCCGCTGCGGGGGTGTGACCCGCGAGACCGCCGTACCCCAGGGATGAACCGGACAAACGCCCTGCTACCGGTTTGCCGGTGGCGGCTGAGGGAACGGGTCAAGACAGGACCGATGCAGTCGGCACGGAAACGGAGGAGATGAACATGCCTGGTCGCGAGTCACTACCGAGCACCGTGCAGCGCTCCCCGAAGAAGGCCCAGGACACCTGGGTCAAGACACACGACTCGGCCGTCGAGACCTACGGCGAGGGGGAACGGTCGCACCGGACCGCCTTCGCGTCGTTGAAGCACTCGTTCGAGAAGGTCGGCGACCACTGGGAGCCGAAGGGACGCAAGGGGCCCAGCGACGCCCAGGCGGCCGGCGGTGGTCCGGCTCGTCGGGCGCCCACCGCTGGTGGTGTGGACGCCAACGCCAGCAAGGACCATCTGATGGACATCGCCAAGAAGCTGGACGTCAAGGGACGCTCTCGAATGAACAAGTCCGAGTTGGTCAGCGCGATCGAGAAGGCCAACACGCGGGCCACCGCGAAGGCGCGCGGGCGGCGCTGACCCGACGGGTACGGCCCACCGCCGGTCGGGCGCTGTCACCAGTGCCCGACCGGGCCGCCCGGGGCACCGAGGTGCACCACCTTCGCGACGGTCAGTTCGTCGAGCAGTTCGGGGCCGTACCCGAATCCCTGGCCGCTGCCTCGGCGCGGCTGCGCGGCACCGCCGGGAGCCCCACCGAAGACTGCGTTGATCTTCACCGTGCCGACCGGCAACTCTCGCCAGGCCCGCTGGGCGTTGCTCATCGATCCGGTGAGTACGGTCGCCGCCAGCCCGTACGTCGACCGCGCCGCTCGGGACAGCGCCTCGTCGAAGGAGGCCACGGTCAGCACCGGGGCGACCGGACCGAACGTCTCCTCCCGCATCACCGTCATGCCGTCGGAGCAGTCGGCGAGCACCGTGGGCGGGTAGAAGGCTCCCGGTCCCTCCGGAACCGTCCCGCCGCAGCGCAGCCGTGCGCCATCCTCCACCGCCGCCCGGACCTGGGCCGCCACGTGTTGCCGGTGCCGCCGGTCGACCAACGGTCCGAGGTCGGTCGCCGGGTCCCGACCCGATCCCATCCGCATCGCCTCGGCCCGCCGGACCAGTGCGCCAAGAAACGGCTCGGCCACCGCCCGGTGTACGTAGATCCGTTCGACCGAGACGCAGAGCTGCCCCGAGTTGGCGAACGCGCCCAGCGCGGCCTGTTCCGCCGCCCACTCCGGGTCGACATCGGCGTCCACGATCATCGGGTCACTGCCGCCGTTCTCCAACACCGCCTTGGCGTACGTCCGGACACACGCGGCGGCGATGGCCCGGCCGGTGGGGGTGGAGCCGACATGGGCCACCACGTCCACCTCCTGGGCGGCGAGCTGCGCCCCTACCCGGCCGTCCCCGGTGAGCAGGGTCAGCACGCCGGGTGGCAGGTGTTCGTCCAGCACCCGGGCCAGCAGCCAACCGGTGGCCGGAGTGCGCTCGCTGGGCTTGTAGACGACGACGTTGCCGGTGACCAGGGCCGCGCCGAGCAGGCCACAGGAGACCGCCACCGGATCGTTCCAGGGCGTGATCACCGCAACCACCCCCCGGGGCTGTACGGCCATCAGGTCGATCGCCTCCGGGGCGCCGGCCAGGGCCCGGCCCCGATGCAGTGGCCCCAACTCGGCGTACTGTCGAAGCGTCCCGACGGCGGCCTCGACACTGGCCCGGGCCGTCCCGATCGGCCGCCCCATCTCGGCGGTCTGCACCGTGGCGAGCTGGTCGATCGCGGCCTCCACGGCGTTCGCCGCCCGGTGCAGGAGTGCGCCGCGCTCGGCCGCCGCAGTGCCGGCCCAGCTCGGGGCGATCGCGCGGGCGGCCTTGACCGCCGCCGCCACGGCCGCCTCGCTGGCTATCGGGGCCCGGCTGACCGGGGAGTCGTCCGCGGGATCGACCACCACGAACTGGCCCGCGTCCCCGTCCGCGCCCCACGTGCCGCCGATGAGCTGCCGCACCTCGTACATGAGGCCCTGGATGCCCCGGTCTGGCCGGAACAAACACCATTGCGCCCGGTGGTGGGGCCCCGGATGCGGCAGGGCCCGGGGCGAGCCTTTACGCCGAAGCGGTCGCCTTGGCGGTGTCCTTCGGCAGCACCACACTCGAGACGGCCGACTTCTTGTCGTCGCCCATGCAGCCGTTGAGGAAGTCGTCCTCCTTGACCCGTACGACCTTGCCTTCCGGGTTGTCGAAGATGAGCTCGTCGCCGTCGCGCCCGATCAGCAGCATCCACTCCTGGGAATCGCCTTCGCCGATCCGCACCGGAACGCTGTGCCCCTTGTCGACTGCGGCCACCGAATCCTTGAGGGCGGTCTTCACCGAGTCGTTGTCGCTGCGGTCGACCTCGCGTGCTCCGTACGTGGTGCCGAGTTCGGACGAGTGCTTGTTGAGCCCGTTGGCCATGCCTTCTGGGTTCTCGGTTGCCATGTCCGACCAGTAGGGGTTGGCCCGAGCACTGATCCCCCCGGTTGGGTCGCCGTCCGGCTGCTGCGACTGGTCCGAGGTGTTGCCGGTGGTGTTGCCGTTCTGACCGGTGGTGTTGCCAGTGTCGTTGCCGCTCTTGCCGGTGTTGTTCGGATCCTGCCCGGACGGGTCGGAGCCACCCGGTTGGGAACTCGACGGGCTTGACGAGCCAGCGGGATTCTGACCGCCTTGCGGGGTCTGCTGGCCCTGGTCGTTGGCGTTCTGGTTGGTCGCGTTCGGATCGGTAGCGTTCTGGTTCTGGTTGTTGTTCTGGTTGTTGTTGTTCTGGTTGTCGGAGGTTGGCTTGGCGACCGGCGTGATGAGGTTCGGTTGATTGGCGAGCCACTCCGGCGACTTGTTCTTGATCTGTTCGGCGAACTTCCCGACCGCGTCCAGGCTGTAACCGTTCGCCAATGCCTTGAGCAGGTAGGCCTGGTGCTCCGGTGTGGGTGCGGCGGACAGCAGGGCGCTGAGGCGCGCGTTCTCCTCCGGAGACAGGTTCTTGCGCAGATCGGCTGCTTTCTTGGCCTCGTCCTCGGTGAGGATGGTCTTGAACTTGCCGCCCTTCGTCGCGGTTGCCAGCAGCACCGCGTTCACCGCGCCCATGCCCTCGAACCGTTGTGCGACGGCACGCCGCTGCACTTCCTTGAGTTCCTTGATGAGCTTGTCGTTAGCCTTGAGACTGTTCCGGTAGACCTGCTGGTTGAGCTCGAAGAGGCGGAGTGCCCGTTCGGCCAGGTCCTTCAACTTTTCCCGGCTGTCGGCGGCTGCCGTCTCGTTGTACACGTTGACGAGCCGGTTGTAGCGGCGCTCATGCTGACCGGCGAGTTCCCGTACCTGCTCCGCGTGTTCGCGCAGCGCTTTCGCCGCCATTCTCATCGCCGGCTGGGTGCGGTCCATGAGCTTGCCGGTGGCGCTGACCACCTCGCGAGCCGACAACCCGGCCGAGCTCTCCCACAGTTCGGGCAACCGCTTCCGGGCGATCACTTCGACATTGTCCACGAGTTTCTCGACCTGCCCGCCGAGCCGACCGAAGGCATCCGCGAGGTCGTCCAGCTGCTTGGGGCGACCCGGCGGACGAACCAGCATCCCTAGAACGGTGTAGATGCTGGTCAGCATCGCGTTCCGTCTGGCGGTCAGGTTCGGCCTGGCGGCCTTGAGTTCGGTGGACTGGGCTTCGATGCCCTTGATGATTTCCTCGAGCTGGGCCTCGGTCGCCACGGCTACGACAACTCCCGACCAAGGGCCCGGGTGGCCGCGTTCTCGGTGTCGTCGTAGGAGTTGGCGGCACGCTGTAGGCCGTCGTGCACCAGCGAGAGTGCTTCCATGTAGACGCCGATTTCGTCGAACCACGCATCCTGCATGCTGACGTACGCCTGGTTAGCCTCGCGTAGGCCGATCGCCTGCTGTGGCTCGTTGGTGTCGCCAGCCCAGGCACTGCGGGCCTGGTCGAGTTCGCTCGTGACATCGTTCGCCTGCGAGATGGTCTTACGCAGCTCCGGCAGGCTCAGGGAGACACTGTCACCGCCCTGTGGCATCGGCCGCGGTGAAACATCGGTCGGCTGCGCACCGGTTCCGGGATCCGGCGTGCGCGCCTGTCGCGTTTGGACTGACTCCACGTTGGCACGGTAGCGCACCCGGCCCTGCTCGGGTAGTACGGCGGTCACGGATGTTTGGCGCACTGTGCTACCTCGCGGCGGCGGCTCGATGCGTGGTTCGACCGGCACGGGTGGCTCGGGTCGGGAGTCTGCCCCGACCCGAGCCGATGTGGGCACGTGCCGCGTCAGGGGGCCAGGCGGTAGTCGTTCCAGCCGGGGCCGAGAGGGTACGCCTTGCTGGAGTTGAGCCACCCAGCTCCGGTGCCGGGGTAGCACCAGAGGGTGCCGTCGGTGTTGCGGGCGAGGATGTCGTCGTTGCCGTCACGGGTGAGGTCACCGATGCCGACGAGTTCGGTGAAGCCGTTCCAGCCGCCGCCAAGGGAATATGCCTTGGTGGAGTCGAGCCACCCACTACTGCTACCGGGATAGAACATGAGCGTTCCGTCGGCATCCTTGCGGGCGGCGACGTCGACGTGCCCGTCACCATTGAGGTCGCCGACGCCGATGACGAAGCTCATGGCGTCCCAGCCGGCACCGAGCGAGCGGGCCTTGGTGGAATCGAGCCACCCAGCGCCGGTTCCGGGATAGAACCAGAGGGTGCCATTGGTGCGGCGGGCGAGCAGGTCGTTGGTGCCGTCGCCGTTGAAGTCCCCGACCCCCGAGATTCGGTCCATGTCGTTCCAGCCGCCGCTACCCAGGGGGTACGCCCTGGTGGAGTCGAGCCAGCCGGTGCCGTTGCCGGGATAGAGCCAGAGGCTTCCGTCGGCGTCCTTCCGGGCGATGACGTCGGTGTGCCCGTCGCTGTTGAGATCGGTGGTGGTGATCAGACCCATGGCGTCCCAGCCGGCACCGAGTGATCGGGCCTTGGTGGAGTCGAGCCAACCATTGCCGCCGGGGTAGTGCATGAGTTGGTGGTCTGCCCGGACCGCGAGGACGTCGGGTGTGCCGTCTCCGGAGAGGTCGTGCCGTGTGGTGGCCCGCCCGCAGTTCTCACTGGTGATATAGCTGCGTGCTGGCAAGTCGACGTAGGTGAAGGACACGCCGTTGAAGACGGCTGGCTGTCGTACGCCGTCGAGCCGTTCCTCGAAGTGGAGGTGGTACGACCCGGGCGATCCCACGTCGCTGACCCGGCCGACCTGGTCTCCCATGTTCACCCTGGTGCCGGTCGGCGCCAGGCTGCTGACCTCCATGTGCAGGTATCGGGTCGACCAGCCGGCACCGTGGTCGACGATGACATAGGAGACGCCGTCGTTGTAGACGCCGGAGCCGGTGACCGTACCGGATGCGGCGGCGAGCACCGGTTTGCCCCGGTCGTCTGCCCCGGCACCGTAGTTGAAGTCGATGGCCCAGCCGTGCCCGGAGCGGGTGTTGCCACCCCAGGTTTCGCCACAGGGGAACGGTGCCTGGAAACCGGGGCGTGCGGCCTGGGCCGGGGACGCGGTGACGACTCCGACCAATGACGTGCTCGCCAGAATCATTGCCGCGCCGAGCGCGACCTTCCGGAGAAGGTGGATTCGCATCGCTGCTCCTCTCGTTGGGGACTCGGGAAGGCGGCGGCTCCGGCTCCGGCTCCGGCGTTGCCACGGGAAGGGGCCGGCGGAAGCGCCTCCGCCGGCCCCAATGCTCAAGCTGAACGATGATCGCGAATACGTAGATCTGTGGGATGTCGTGTTGTCGTCTCTGCTCGCCGCTACCCCCGGATCGAGGTCCGAGCAGGATCTGCTCGCCGCCCACCGCCCTGGGTGGTGGTTCAGTCCTTCAGGCGGATCGTGACGGTGGCGGTGTCCGTACGACCGTCCTGACTGAGTCGATAGACGAAACTGTCGGTGAGTCCGTGTGCGGCATCGCGGATGTAGACGATTTCGTACCGGGGGTCGTGGTTGCTGAGGTGGCCGTACCGGGGCGGGTCGACGATGGTGTCGTTGCCGTAGAGGGATGAACGGGACGATCGGGCGCAGCCAAAGGCCTTCCGGCGGACCTCGCCGCCTGCGCCGACTCGGTCAACTGCCCGGGACGTTAACTGTCACAACGCTGAGAGATCGCCATCTGCCCGTGATCTGACAGATACGTTCGGTGATTGACTGTCCGGCTGGTTTCGCGTTGCACCGCCCCGTGCTCCTCGTTGGAAACCGCGAGGTTCGTGGCCATTGCGGTGACACCGGGAACTAGCCGCCGGTAACGTGATGATCGCGCGAAGTGCTCCTCGTTCGAGGGGCGGTGGTGACCCTCGTCAGCTGTCTGTCGCGATGGGGTGAAGTGTGCCGCGGACCTAGTCCAGGCCCGGCCAACACGCGTCGAACATCTACCCGAAGCCGGGATTCGGAGGTCCCATGTCGTTGATTCGTCGTATCCTCAGCCGCCGGACTCTCGCCGCGCTCGGTGCTGCGCTTCCCGCGTCCCTCGGGGTCCTCGCCGACGCCAGCCCAGCGCACGCGATCAGCCATACCGAGGCCACGTCCCAACTCCAGGCCGCCGGCATTCCCTGGACCTCCACCGGAGGCTGCAACGACCAGGAACTGTCGATCTGCACCTCGTTCGAGAGGATCCGACCGGCCGTGATCGCCGGCATCATCACGTTCCAGCAGGCCAGTGGGTGTGCGGTCGCCATCACGGGAGCCACTGAAACCGGCCACCCGGGCCTCGGCTACAGCCACTCCAACGGCTACAAGGTGGACATCAGACTGAGCGCCTGCGTGCAGGACTACATCGCGGCCAACTACACCTACCTCGGCTACATTGCCGGCTTCGGCCACCAGTACGAGTCCCCGGCGGGCAACCTCTACACCAGAGAGAGCAGCCACTGGGACATCCTCTACTACACCTGCGGCTGCTGACCCGGCCGCGAAGCCCACGACGGGCCGCTAGATGAGCCCGGCCTCCTGGGCGAGGAGAGCGATCTGGGTGCGGTTGGTCAGGTCGAGCTTGGTCAGGATGTTCGAGACGTGGGCCTTGGCGGTGGTCAGGCTCATCGCCAGCTCGGTGGCGATGTCGGCGTTGGAGTGGCCCCGGGCGATGGCGATGACGACATCGCGTTCGCGCGGAGTCAGGGCGGCGAGCGTGGCGCGTGCTCGTTCGTACGACGCTGCGCCGGAGGCCACGTGTTGCATGAGCCGGCGGGTCACGGCTGGGGACAGGAACGGCTCACCGGCTGACGCCGCCTGGACCGCCTGAACGATCCTGGCCGGTGGGGTGTCCTTGAGAAGGAACCCGCTGGCACCTACCCGCAGGGCTCGGATGATGTGGTCGTCGGTGTCGAACGTGGTCATCACGATGACCTCCGGTGGCCGAGGACGGCGACGAATACGTTCGGTCGCGGCGATGCCGTTCATACCGGGCATCCGGATGTCCATGAGTACGACGTCGGGGGCGTGCCGGTCGACCGCCGCCATCGCCTGCGTGCCGTCCACCGCCTCGCCGACGACCGTGATGCCGTTCGCGCCGTCGAGCATCATCGCGAGCGCACCACGGACGAGCGGATCGTCGTCGACGATCAGGACCCGGATCGTTGTCATGCCGGCCACGGTAGCCAGGCGGAGAGTCGGAACTGCCCGGCGGCGTCGATCTCGTGCTCCAGCCCACCAGCGGATAGCGCCACCCGTTCCGCCAGACCGATCAGCCCGGTGCCCGATCCCGGGACCGAGGGGCTGCCGGCGACGGTCTGGTTGCGTACCTCAATGGTCAGGCGCGAGCCGGGACCACCGGTGAGCCGGAGGTGCACCGCTTGCCCGGGGGCGTGCTTGCGGGCGTTGGTGAGCGCCTCCTGGACGATGCGGTACGCGGTGCGACCGATCTGCTGCGGTGGCTCAGTTGCGGGAAGGGGGTTGTCGACCTGGACGGGTTGGCCGGCGGCGCGTGCCTCCCCGATCAGCCGGGGCAGGTCGCCAAGCGACTTCATCGCCGGAAGGTCGGCATCAGCGTCGTCGGCGTCGTCACTGCGCAGGAGCGTGATCACCTCGCGGAGTTCCACCAGCGCCTGGTGTGCGCTGTCCCGAATGACGGTGGCGGCTGCGGCAAGCTGTTGTGGTGCGGCGTCGGGGCGGTATTCGATCGCCCCCGCGTAGGTGGCGAGCAGCGACAGCCGGTGCGCGAGCACGTCGTGCATCTCGCGGGCGATCCGGGCCCGTTCGGCCTGCCGGGCCTCGGCGACCTTGTGCTGCTGGTCCTGCTCGGCCCGGCGGGCCCGCTCGCGTAGCGCCGCCAGCAGCTTGCGCCGGGCCTGCGCCCACGTGCCCCAGCCCAGTAGCGCCGCGTACGCCGCCGTCATGAGCAGTAGCCACCACCGGTAGGGCAGGCCAGCCGGTGGCCGCCAGAGGCCCTGGACGGCCTGCCCCGCCACACCGGCCGCGGCGACCAGTGCCGCCTGGGGAAACGGCCGCACCCGTGCGGTCTGCAGCGCGGCAAAACTCGCGACCGGTGTGGCCACCGGGGACACCGCCGCAAGCAGACCGGCCACGACACCGCCCGCGATCGGCTGCCGCACGATCCACGCGGTCACCACCAGGGACAACGCGGCAGTCACCAGATCAAGCCCGACGAGCGTGGGCGACTCCGAACGGGTCGTCGTCCACACCATCAGACCCACGAGTACGCCGATCGCCACCATCGATATCGCCGTCGCGGCGACCCTCGACCGCATGTTCGTCCAGCTCACCGCGTTCACCGCCGGAGGCTACCGAGCGGCCGGAGGGTGCGACCACCTACTAAAGGAGGGGCCGTCGGTTCTTCCGGGAGGAGCCGGCGGCGCTCGGCGACGGATGTGGGCGGACCCGGACCACCGGCATGCTTCGGCCCATGACACAGCAAATGAGCGGGATGTTCGTACAACACCGACAGGGCTCGCTTGCCTTCGGAGCGGCAACGTTGCGGACGGGATGGACGTGGCGGCGGGCCGAGATCCGGATCGGCGAGCGGGTCTGGACCGTCGGGCCGACCGACCGGCACCGCATCGGTGTCACCGCCCACGCGGGCGACAGTCCGGCCGTACGGCTGCACCCGCAGCAGTCGCACGTGCCGGGCCCCGGCGGGCCGGTCCGCTGGCATCCCGGACACCGCGGCGGCGAGTTGACCCGCGACGGCTGCCGGATCCGGTTGCGGATACCAGCCCGTCCCCGGGGGGCGATCCACGTCGACGTGACCGGCGATTGGCCCGACCTCGACCTGGTTGTGCTCACCGCCGTCTTCGCGTTGATGTCCCGACGCCGGCACCGGACCCTGAGGATCGTGGCGATCGTCGGAGCCACCGGCCATGGCCCGGTGGGGTGAACCACGATGCCCTGGGGTTACCTGACCTCCGTCACCCTGCCGGCGGTGTGCGTCCTGGCGGTGTTCGCCGCGCGTCGCGCACCGCGACCACTGGCAACCATCTTCTTCTACCTCGGGTTCATCAACGAGCTTCCGATCTTTGCCGCCTATTTTCTGATCGGCTCCGCCGCGCTGGCAGCCGGGCAAGGTGACCTGGACACCAGCGTCGGTTGGCTCGCGCTCGCGATCAGCCTCCCTACGCTGCTCGGGCTCGCCGTCCTCGTCGCCAGGGCGCTGCGGACCGGTCGCGTCCTGACCCGTGCGCTGACCGAGCAGTGGGGTCCGCTCCCTACCCGAGCCCGGACCCGCGTTTCCGTGCTGCGGATGCTGCTGTGGCCGAACCTGCGCCGCCGGTTCGACGTGCAGCGGACTGCCAACGTCCGGTATGGCGACGCCCACCTCCACACCCTCGACCTCTACCGCCGCCGGCACGCTGGTGCGGGAAACCGGCCGGTCTTCATCCATCTGCATGGCGGCGGGTTCGTCGGTGGCCGCAAGAACCAGGAGTCCCTGCCGTTGATCTACCAGCTGGCCCGGTCCGGCTGGTGGTGCGTCAGCGCCAACTATCGGCTCAGCCCCGCCGCCAGCCGCGACGACCAGGTCACCGACGTCAGGGAGATCATTGCCTGGGTACGTGCGCACGCACACCGGTATGGTGCCGACCCGAACAGGATCGTCCTTGCCGGCGGCTCGGCCGGTGCCCATCTCGCCGCGCGGGCGGTCCTCCCGGAGGCGAGTCCCGGCCTCAAGGCCGTCGTCATGCTCTACGGCGGCTACCCCGACCTCGCCGCGATCGACGTCTCACCCGGCACGCCACCGTTTCTGATCATGCACGGTACGCACGACACCCTCATGCCGGTCGAGGTCGCCCGCCAGTTCGTCGCGCGGTTGCGTACCCGCTCGCCCAGCCCGGTCGTCTACGCGGAACTACCCGGCGCTGGACACACCTTCGACATCTTCCACTCCCCGCGCTCCAAGGCGATCGTCGAAGCCACCCAGGCATTCCTCGACGACGTCGTCCGAGGAGCGGCGCCCGGCTCGTCTAGGTACTGACTCGCGGATCTTGGTGGTTGGGAAGGCGCGTAGCCAGTCGAGGGCCGCGCCCAGGTCCAGGGGCGGCCTGGAGATGTGCGCCACTTGTCCTAGCTGGTCGCCAGGCCAGAACGATCCGGCGGGGGTTAATCCAGCAGATCCTGATGATCATGCCCGCCAGGGGGTGACTGCTCCACTGCTTTGTGAACATCTGTTGCTGTCAGGCGGGCTGTTGCGAAATGAAGTTGGGGGGTGTTAGCGGGTGCTGGTGGTATTCGGGGTTTGATGTTGTTGGGGCCTGTGGGGTGTGGCCGGCGGGTTGGGGTGGTTCGTGGACTGGCTGCGCTATGCCTTGCCGGGTAGGAGATGGCCGGTGGTGCGGAGGGTGTGTACCAGCCGGTTGATGTTGTAGGTGGCGCAGATGAACTTCCATTCGGCGGTAGCACGGTCCAGACCGCGGCGGGTGAGGGTGCGGATGCCTGTGTTGTGTTTGATGTGGCCGTGGGGGGTCTCGGCGATGTGTCCGCGTTGGCGGTAGGTGGCGATGCCTTCGGGGGTGCGTAACCGCTGGGCCATCTGCTGGACCGGATCGGTGTGGTGGGGCTGGTCGGGATCCGGTGGCGGGTCGGCGGGTTGGGTACGGGCCGATTTCTCCACGTCGTGGCTTTTGCCGGTGGCGATGAGCCGGTCGGGTCCGGCGGCGGTGAGATTCTCCTCGGACAGGTAGCCGGCGTCCATGACCATTGTGCCGATCCCGTTCGGGTGGCGCGGACAGGATCGGCGGGTCGCACCGGTGGCCGGCGAGGCGGTTGGTGTTGGCGGTGAGTCCTGGCTGTCTTTTGGTGGGCAGGTGCAGGTCAGTTGCGCTGCTTCGGCCTGGTCGCGATGGGCACCGGTGATGAGGTTGGCGGCGTCTTCGGCGGCGGCCATCATCGGCTTTGCCTGTTCAACATCACCGGTGTCCTGGGTCAGTTCGGTGGCGATGATCAGATGGTCGGCCGAGACCACGTTTTGCGGGTTGTAGCCCTGGATGAACCCGGACTTGGTCGGCATGAGCCGACTGTCCGGGTCGGTGACGTTACGCACCCGCGGCCGTTGATCGGCCACCTGGCGTTCCCGCTCGGCCGCCCGCGCCAGCGCCTTGTCCAACCACGTACGCGCCCGCACGACCGCGAAGTGTTCATCGACCGGGCGGGGCCGCGCACCGACCAGCCCGCTACCCGTCGCGGCGATCTTGTCGGCGTTGCGCTGCTCCCACTCGGCGATCGTGGCTTGCCGAGCGGCGATGGCCTGTTCCAGCCGTAGCCTGGCCGAGGCAACCTCCGCGTTGACCGGCACGTTACCGCGGATACGCTCACCGCGACGTTGACGCTGCAGATACTGATCCGCCTTAGCCCCAGCCTCGGCCTGTCCGGCGGTCCGCTCGGCCTCCAGCTCGGCCAATGCCCGCCGCAGCCGCGGCCCACGACAGCGCTCATCGGCCAACTCCTCGGGCAGCTGGTCACCGCCGCAGGCGCCGCCGAACAGCGCATCCTCGGCCGTGTCCGTGGCCCGGTGCTCGGCCACCGCCTCGGCGGCCACCTCGGCCAACTCGGCGCGAATCCGTTCCTCGCTGCGGTTGGCCTTCATCGACGCGTTCGCGCCGATCTTCATCCCATCCAGCGTGATCGTCTCCAGCCGCCCCATCCCCGCCTTCGCGCACAGCAGCAGCACCTCGGCGAACAAGTTCTCCACCAACTGCGGGGCCATGTCAGCGAACCGCCAGATCGTCGTGTGATCCGGCACGTCCTGCGCGCAGATCACCCGGAACCCCACGTCCTCCCAGCACAGCCGCTCAATCCGCCGTGACGAGCGGATCCCCCGCGCGTAGGCATAGAACAACAATGTCAGCATCATGTCCGGGTCGAAGCCCGCCCGACCCACCCCACCCGTGCGACACCGGGCATGTATCTGCGTGGTGTCCAACAGCCGCACCGCCTCGATCAGCACCCACACCGGATGATCAGCCCGCAGCCACTGCCGCATATCCGGCGGCATCAGAAACTGTTGATCACGATCAACGGGTCGGTACCCCTTTGCCATACCACCATTCTATCTAAATATGCACAAAAAGGAGATCAACCGCCCCCAACTTCATTTCGCAACAGCCCGCAGGGCAGCAACAGATGTTCACAAACCCTGGCCATCATGACCGCCAACCAGCTCGACCTGACCGTTTCGCGGACCCAACCCGCAGATCACGAGGACGCCTCGGACCGAACCGGACTGATACGCGACCGGGCCGGACTGATACGCGACCGGGCCGGGCTAATACGCGACCGGGCCGGGCTGATACGGCCGGGCCAGCAGGCTCGGAGCTGGTCGGCCTGACGAGGTGGCGTGCTCGCCCGTCAGATAGTTCGTGATCCGCAGGACACGGCCTAGCCCGGTGCGAGACCGATCGCGGCGAGGGCGATCGGGACGGTACGGGCGCTGACCAGGTGCCGCAGGCTGTCCCGGTGCTCGTGGACGTAGAGGTGGCAGCCGGTGTGGTGGTATCGGATGCTCACCGGCTGCCCGGCGTGGTGGTGTGCGAGCCGCCGGATCAGCGGCACCAGGTCCTCGACCAGCGGGGCGGGTTCCGGGGTCTGCGGCACGCGGATGCCCTGCCTCGGGTCGGCCGGTACGGCGTCGGCCAACGCGTTCTCCAGGTATTCGAGGAAGTACGCGGAGGCGGCCTCCGGGCTGGACTGATAGGGCTGCAGTGCGGGGTCGAGTGGCTGCCCCGGCGGGATCATCGCGATGTTCCAGCTCTCCCCGTGGATCAGGCGCGGGTCGTGCTCGTTGAGCCGATGGTCGGTCAGGGTGACCACGAGGGTCTGGTGCAGGCCGAGGGCGAGCCGGATCAGCTTGGTGATCCGTACGGCCGCCGGTGGCGAGATGTCGATCAGCAGTCGACCGGCCGGATGCTGACCGCTGGCGTCGGCGATGTACCGGGCGTACGGGTCGACGCCGAGATGGTCGACGGTGACCGTACCGTCGAGGAGGTCCTGCTCGACGCGATGGTCGCCGTCAAGATAGGTGAGATCGGCCGGTCGGGCGTCCAGGACCCGCGCCCAGTGCCCGAGCTGATATTGCGCCGGCAACTGCCGGACCGGTTTACCGCCCGGCTGGGTGGCGACCTGCGGTGCGTCGTTCAGGTCGACGTCGGCCTGCGGTGCGTCGTTCAGGTCGACGTCGGCCTGCGGTGCGTCGTTCAGGTCGACGTCGGCCTGCGGTGCGTCGTTCAGGTCGACGTCGGCCTGCGGTGCGTCGTTCAGGTCGACGTCGACCTGCGGTGCGTCGTTCAGGTCGACGTCGGCCTGCGGCGCGTTGTTTAGGTCGACGTCGGCCTGCGGCGCGTCGACAGACCTTTCCGGGGGCAGCCAGTTGAGGTGCAGCGTGGTGTCGGCGAGGTCGGTCAGGGTGACCACCATTCCCCGGTAGACCCGGCCGCTGTCCCGGCAGGCGTGGCACGCGCCCGTCTCGGCAGCGACCCCGGCCCCGTCACACCCTGGGCAGGCCGGATCGGGTGGGCGGTTGCCGAGCGTGCAGAGGCAGATGCGTAGCCGATGCTGCGGGTCGCAGGCCGGACACGGGTCGTAGGGGATCGGATCACCGTGCCAGGCCGGGGCCGGCGGCTCCCAGGTGCGGGACAGGACGATCTTCGTCTCCCGCACGACCTGGCCGGTGCTCTGCTCGGTCAGCACCTCGACCTGATCCTCGACCTGGAGCCGGGTGTGTTGCCAGCGGCCGTCGCGCCAGATCGCCTGTGCCCCATGCGCCGCCCCGCCGACACCCTCCAGGTCGGCGTACACCCGTCGCTCGACCTGATCCACGTCGATCACCGGCGGTCCCGACCGGTGTGGCCGGTGTGGCCGCAGGAAGTGTGGGGGAGCGGTCAACGACCGCTCGACCAGGTTGAACATCGCGTCCTGCGCGGTGGTGGCCGCGACCGCCGCCGGCAGGTCCTCGGCCCAGCTCCGCTGCCTGCTGGGCACCCCGCCGCCCGGGAGCTCATACCGGATGTCCCAGTTCAATCCGCGGCCATTTGGCTTGCGGACACGTAACCCCTGGCCACGGCGGCGGACCTCGACCACCAGGTCCAGACACCAGAGGTCCGCGAGGTGGCAGAGCCAGCCCAACTCGGCGTCCAGGTTTCGCTCCGGGGAGGGCTCTGTGCGGGCGAACCAGAGTCGCCACGGATGCCAGCAGTGGCGGGTGATAGCCGCCGCCTCCAACTGCCACCGGTCGGCGGCCGGTAGGGTCGGCTGCCAATCGGTGGGCAGCAGGATCGGGAGCGGGTCAGCGGAACCACCCGGCGGGAAGGCGTCCCACCACTCGCCCGCCCCCACCTCGGCGGCCAGGGCGGCGACGACGGGAGAGAGGGCCAGCTCCCACCGCCCGCCGGCGTTGCGCCGGGGTTCCACCCCACCGGGTACGACGTTGAGCGAGCGCACCGCGCCGGTGTCCAGGTTGGCCACGGTGAGTACGAGCTGGGCCCGGCGTCGCCCGGTCCGGCGGCACTGGTCGCAGTCGTGGCCCACGTAGCCGCTGCCCTTGCACAGCTCACAGTCCTGATAGGCGCGGCCGTCCGCGCTGTGCCGGTCGCTGGTCGCGTCGACGAGGAACCGGTTGCCCCAGCGTACGCACTGGCACAGCACCAGCTTGCGGCCCTGGCCCTCACAGTGGTCGCAGGACACGACCGGTGGCGAGAACATCTCCAGGGTCACGCGCGCAGCCCACCTCGGGGCTGGCACGACCCGTCGTGACCGGCCCGGCGCTCGCAGCGTCGCCCGTTGGCGACCAGCAGGTCGCAGAAGATCCGATGGTGCTGGTTCTGCTCGCCCTCGTAGGTGAGGGTGGCCTCGCCGCCGTCCAGCTCGTCCAGGAACGCCAGGGACCGTACCAGGGTCCTGGTGAAGATCAGTGCCGAACTCAGGTCGCGTGCCGTGAACGGCAGATGTGCCACGTACCGCGTCGACTCGACCTTTCGTATCTCACTCACCGGATCAGACCGTCCTTTCCGCAGCTCATGGGGGTTGAAGGGGCGGCTCGGCACCCTGCCGCAGGGGCCGAGCCGCCCACGCTGCCAGCAGAGGGACCCGGAGGGATCGGGATTGGCAGCGCACAGCAACGAACGGGGCCGGGACGGGCAGCTCGTATGGGTCGCCCGCCCCGACCGGAGGTGAACACCCCAAGTGCCATGCAAGGAGTGCTCGCGAACCAACTTAGGCGGCCTACGCGCCTAAGTCAACGAATTCTTGTCGAGAACTTGCTCTTCGTGATCAAATCGGAGGTGCCATGCAAGGGGAGTCCATATGCCTACACAGCCGGACTATGTTCGGATTTCAGATGCCTACGCGGCGGCCATCGTCGCGGGGACGCTGAAACCTGGAGACAAGCTCCCGTCAATCGCTGAGATGACGGAGCGCTACAAGGTCGGCGCGACCACCATCAAGATGGTGCTGGTACGCCTCGAAGCGCGTCGCCTCGTGCGTCGTCATCAAGGGAAGGGCACGTTTGTAGAGCCCCGCGACAGATGGTTGCTACCCGACGACGAAGACGAACCCATGATCGAGATTTGACCTTTTGCTGTGGTCTTAAGCCCTTCATGCGCCTGAGAGCATTTCGGCAACAACGACGGAGGATGTGCGGTCGTCATACTCGCTGCGGTAGCACTGTCAAGCGTGCTTGCTACAGGGTGGATTCTGATCAGCTAACGCGATAGTGGTGACCGCATCCAGCAGGGAGCATGTCCCGGGGCGTGCACTCGGCCTGCCTGCCGCATCTCAACAAGCCGTCGGTGGGTGTACGCGTACGAGCTTGCCTGGGACGATCTGGGTAGCCGCGCCCTCGACGAGGACGTGTCGCGAAAGCGGATCACCGAGGCACTGGAGGGATTCGACAATGGCTGACCTGACCAGCGCTGTCTGGCGCAAGAGCACCCGCAGTGGCAATGGAGGCAACTGTGTCGAGGTGGCGGACAACCTGCCCGACGTGATCGCCGTCCGGGACAGCAAGGACCCGCACGGTCCCGCCCTGACCTTCGCCGCCCGCCCGTGGGCGGCGTTCGTCACCGGGCTTCGCGACAGCGGGACCAGCCGATAGCCAGCGCAAACCGGGGGAGCAGTCGGCGGAAGTCCGCCGTACTGCTCCCCGGTAGACGTTGAGTGGCCGCTCCAGGCAGCGCGGCCCCGACACTGACGGCCAACCTGTGTGGGTTGGGTCTACCTGGCCTCCTTCAGGGTCTCCGTGGCGTCGCTCGAAGCCTGTCCAGGGACTTGCGCCCGACCTCTCGCGGCGTGCACCGGGGCGGTTGCTACCCCGGGGGTCTGCGACGTGCGGTCAGGCGGCCGACGTTGGTCGATGATTGCGGTGGCCGGCAACAACACGTCGGCGATGGTGCCGCCCTCGGCGGCTGTGCGGAGTTCCACCTTGACCCTGTGGCGAGCCGCTAGCCGAGCCACGACCAGAAGCCCAATCATTCGATGTTCTGCCACCCGGAAGTCAGGCGGCGCGGCAAGTCGATTGTTGATTTCAGCTAGCTGTGTCGGCCCTATACCGATGCCGCGATCGATGATCTCGATCGCTACTCCGCTACGAAGTCGGCGGGCCCGCACGGTAACCGGGTAGTTCGGTGGCGAAAACGCGGTCGCATTCTCGAACAGCTCGGCGATCAAGCATACGAGTCCGTTGACGGCGTGCGCGGCGATCTCGATGTCAGGGTCGATCTTGTCAAGATTGATCCGCGTATACTGCTCGATTTCGCTCTGGGCGGCACGTAGCACATGATGAAGGGCTGCGTGCTGGCGCACCACGACGTCGGAGTCCGCGTCGGCCAGTATCAGGAGGTTGTCGTTGTTGCGGCGCATGCGGGAGGCGAGATGGTCGAGCTCGAACAGTTCGACCAGACGGTCCGGGTCCTCTGTGTCGCGTTCCAGCCGGTCTAGTTTTACGAGCAGTCGGTGCACCAGATACTGCGATCTACGGGCCAGATTGGCCAGGAGCACAGCGGGCGCAGAATTGTCCGGTTCCGTTCCCTGTAACGGTGCCTCGGTGCCTTCACGGGACTGATGGACGTCGTCCATCAGGGTCCGGTGCAACGGGTTGGGCGCAAGCGCCAGCCGACCAGCAGCGTCGGTGTGCAGCCGGCGTGGTTGTGGAAGGTTACGGGCCTTCATACAGGCACGGAGATGTGCGTATATGACGTCCAGGGTCAGGAGCGGTGGGGCACCCGGCACCCCGTGCCGCAGCATCTGGACCAGCTCGCTGGTGAACTCGGTGATCTTCGTACCGGTAATCGCCGGCTGGTTCGCCGGGCTTGCGGTGAGGACGTAAGCCCCGGCGATGTCGAGCTGTTCCAGGAGCGCCGCGGTTTCGGCGGCCATGATGGGAGCCGCCGCACGGCCCGAGAAACAACAGTCGAGGATCACCACCCGGTTCTTCGCGGGACTGTCCAGCACCTCCTCGCGCAGTACGTCGTAGGCCAGCGAGTGGAAGGCGGGCCGCTCGGGATCGGTCTCCTTGAGGGCGAGAAAGAGTTGGCTGCGACGCAACCCGCCCAGCCCATGGCCGGCGTAGTAGACCAGCAGCATGTCGGTCGCCTCGGCAGCGGCTTTGCCTACCGCGCGGCCTACCGCATTGCCGTCGGTGGGGTCCTGGACCACTGAACAGTGCCTGGAAGGCAACCGGCAGATTCCTTCGTCGGTCAGCACGGCGGCCATCTCGCGCAGACTTCGCCGTACCGAACGCAGGGGCGGCAGGCTGGAGTAACGGCTGGTGCCGATGAGCACCGCGCGGGAGGCGGCCGGGTCGAAGAGGCGACCGGACATCTCAGTGGGTGTCAGTCCACGGCTTGACGGCTGCGGCGACCACCGCCTCCACGTCCTCGACGCCCTTGGCATCGAGGTGCAGTTTGGTGCCATCCGGAAGTTCCAATCGCAGTCCGACCTTGCCTGGTCGGCCAGGCGAGCGACGGCGCAGCCAGAGAGCCAGCCCGGTGGCGAGGATGGTCGCTACGCCACCCGGCACGAGGGCGATGGAGATCGCCTCGATGGCGGTACCCATCTCATCCGGCCCAGGTAATGCGCGTACTGGTCGGATGCGGCCTCGAAGTTCGTCGTAGTCGCTGAGGAGGTCGACGAGGCTGGCGAGATCATTCTCGCTGCCGTTCTCGATGTGCAGTACCGCGAGAGGCATCGAGTGGTTCCTAACGTCGGAGAGTTGACCTGAATCGTTACCGGGACCTGACCGTCCAGTATGCACATCGGCCGCGACTGGGCGAGCGTCGAGAAGGAATACGGACTGACGGCCAACCTGCGGGCGTGCTCGCCTGCTCCCCGCGTCAGACGCGGGGCTGCACGAGGGTGATCGCGCCCGATAGTGTGCGTGGGGTCACGGATAGGTGACGACCCCTACGTCGTGTCGGTGACCCGCCCCTCTGTGCTCGGCCATCGACAGCCGCTACCAGGAGGATCACATGGCCAGCATCGAGGAAGTCAAAGCAATCCTTGCCCAGGCCGCCGAGCAGGGCAATGTCACGGTCAACCAGATCCAGGCCGCTGCCGCCAACGTCGAGCAGGTGCTCAACCGGCTGCGAGCCGTCTCGGCCGGTACGGGGCACCCGAAGACCGCCGAGGCGATCGCCCGTGCCGAACAGGCCAAGCAGCAGCTCGCCCAGGCCGCCGTCCTGATCCAGGGCAGCTCCGCCGCCGCCCGCGAATACCGCAGCCTCCTCGGCTGAGGCCAGCCGATGAATATCGGCGAGGTCAAGGCAGCCATCCAGGCAGGTATTGAGGCGTCCGAGCGGAGCAGCCAGCTGATGGATGAAGTCCGGGGGAAGGTGTGTCAGACCCACGAGCTTGCGGAAGTGACTGCTCAGGATAGCCAGCATGACACCCTGACCAAGGGACTACAGCTTCTCAAGGCAGTGGACCGGGAGATCACCCTGACCCAGCGGCGGCTGGCCGACGGCACCTCTGCCGCCGATAAATACCTCAGAAGTCTGTGATGGGGGATAGCGTCGGGGACGTCGTCCGCCAGTTCCAACGAGTGATCGATGCGTTGGACCAGACCGCCGGTGTGGTGAAGTATGCGCAGGCGGTTACAGAGCAAGCGTACGGTCACTACGACAAGGCGATGCGCGGCAGCGCTCATGATGATGTGACTCGCGCGAAGCGGGCGACTCAGACTGCCGCCGAAAAGGCTGGCAAGGCTGGTCGCCTTCTTTCGGAGGCGGCCACGGCGTTTGCTGAGTACGTGAACCACATAGCGCCCGGTAGTGTGGCTATCGCATCGGCGACGTCGGAGGGGATGCTCGGCGGCGAACAACTGGTTAGGTTGCCGGGGCGGCGCGGATCCCTGTCAAGTCGACTCCTGAACAAGACTAAAGATGTTGCGAACTCGGATGACGGTTTGCAGCATGCCAAGAAGATCGCGAATGCGATCCAAGATGCCGTACGGCCCAGCGGAACAGCAGCGCCGAAGACGGTGGGGCCGACTATTAAACCATCGTCAGCTCCTCAAGGCGCACATGCAGGCGACGTGCTGCTGACGACCTTGGTGGTGGCTGTGATGGGTGTGAAAGGTGCCGAGTTGGCTGCAAGGTTGCGTCGGAAAGTCCAGAGCAACCGGATGAAGGGCAAGCGAGGAGCGTAGAGATGGAAAAGAACACCCTCTTCTTGAAAGCGATGCTTCAGCAGGACTGGGACTTGTTCGAAAAGCTCTCGGCTGAGTTCGAGCAGCAGGGCAAGGGGACGCCAGTGGCAATCATCGGCACTGCCTTCCACCTCGCCGTACATCAGCGCTTCGGGCATAGTCGGAGCATGGACGATGTCATCCGCTTCGTTGCGGATGCGCGAGCCTTCCTCTCTGAGGGACGAGACCTTCCCACCCGGGAAGCCGAAGCGCTCATCTGCGCCACCCTCGATATGGATTTTCCTGACGTCGAAGAAATCATCGACAGCCTCGACGTCGGTGCTATGGCGGAAATCGAAGGCCAGCTTCTGTTCAAGCTCGTGTCGGATGCGAGCCCATCGGAAGAGCAACTCGACGCCTTCCTGGTAGAGGCGGAGGTCCTTGCCAGGCAATAGGCCATGCCTGGGCTTGCCTCGGCGGTTCGGTTTATGTAGGAGTGGCGAGGTTGCGAGCGCGTGAGCGGAACTGAGTGAACTGATCCGGGCGATGGCTCGGCGTGACTGGGGACGATCGACCGCCTGCTAGACGAGCTGCGCGCGCTCGAATGGGATGGGGCGACGTAGGAGATAGGCACGGCGTTTGCTCTGTCTGTTTATCGACGTTTTCATGGTCGAGCGGACCTGCATCAGATCAGCCGCTTTGTTGCCGAGACGCGCTCGCAGTACCAGGATGGGGGGGATTGCCGGTGCTCGAAATGGAAGGGCTGATCCGAGCTGCGTTGGGCGAGGTGGATCTGATGGACACTGTTAGTCCGGACATTGCGTTGTCTGCTCAGATTTTCATCTTTGGAATCTTGCTCCAGGATGATCGCCTTGCCGAAGCTGAGCTCGAATCGTTTATCAAGGAGGCCGAAGGGCCAGCCGTTGAGTTCATGTAGCTGCTGGGGCAAGAGTGCCCCACGGATCAGGACTCGGTTATCGAGAATGCGAGAGCGGCCTAGCAGGAGCCTGGAGAGGTGGTTTAGTGGCGATCAGCCCTGATGTCGTGGAGTACGTGCGCACTCTTGTGCGGGATGACCATGAAGCAAACGATCAGATCGAAGTGCGCTTTGGTGATGGCAAGTGGGGTGAAGCGGTTGCCTCGTTCATGAGTGCCGTATTTTTCTATGCGATGGACTTGCGCTTCCAAGGAAAGTGTGATGACAGGTCGATCCTGGCTTTCGTTGCGGAGCTGCGGTCTCAAAACCCGGAATTCGAGATGGACCCAAAGGTGGCAGAACGGGTCATTGCTGCCACCCTCGACGATGGGCTAGAGCTTGCCGTAACCCCAGAGGCGCTTGGCGCAATTCAGACTCTCGCCGCGTACAAAGCCCTATCGGAAGCCAACCTGTCTGATGCTGAACTCGACGCCCTGCTTCACGATGCCGCGCGTCTAGCAGTCGGGTAGCAGGTCTGCTCGACCAATGGGCGCGAGCAGGTGGGGTCGTTTCGCCAGCTTCATTCGGAAATCTCCACTGGTTGACGCTCTCCAGTCATGATCGAATGGGTCGGGGCTCATGGTCCACCCCAGGTGGTCGATGTTCAGGTGGCGAGCGGCGTCCCTGGATCACGAGCCGATGCCGGATGGCTCCCCCCGGATATGCACCTTCGTCCAGTGTCTATGACATCCCGTCGTGGGACCGTGTATCTATGCACGGCTTTCGTTCGCCCGCTGTCGCCGCTCGCCCCCGTGCTGTCGGGAGCATCGCCGCCCCCGCCCGGTCCCACCCGCTGCTCGCGATGCAGCGCATGGCGGGAAACCGTGCGGTGGCGGGCCTGTTGACCTCCGGGCCGATCGTTGTCCAGCGGTCCAGCCGTGACGACCTGCTGACGGCGCTGCGCACCGCCGTGCAGGCGGGGCAGTGGCAGGAGGTGGCCACTCGGCTGAATGGCTTCAACACCGCTGACATCAAGCGGCTGGCGGCCGGTCTGTCGGTGGGGGAGGCGGCGAACACCCGAGCGGCCGTGTCCACCTATCTCGCCGGCTGGCCCCAGGAAGAGGCGATCATCGCGGCCCTGGACGCTGGCCGGGCCGAGGTGGCCAGGATCGGCCGGATCTACCACGCGTACGAAGAGGCTCTCCGCAGCGGAGACTGGCCGACGGCGGTGCAGCAGTTGCACGCCATGTCGGACGTGGACATCGCCGCGCGGCTGCGAAAGCTGCCACCGGACTCGTTGCGGGCGCTCTGCGGGGCCGCCCCCGAGCTGAGCGAGCGGATCACGCGACTGGCGAACAGCATGGCCAGCCAGCGAGGTGTGGAGGTACCCGACGGGCTTGGACACCTCGTGGTCGGCGGACGTGATCTCGGTGCCGTCCGCGAGTTTCGTGCGGGCGGGGAGTCGACCGTCGAGGTGACGACGCCCGCAGCGCGCGGCGAGGGGGCGTCGATTGGTGCTCGGCAGATCGCCGAGGGCCTGCTGCTGGTGAGCCAGGCGGACGTCCCGCTGACCCCGGCGTCGGAGGCGGCCATCCGGAACCTTCTGGGTACTGCCGGTTCGGGTGCCGGTGCCGGTGGTGCCGGCGGCACCACTGCTCTCGCGGGCGCCGAAGGTAGCGCCGTCGCCACCGGTGTGGCCGGGACGGCACCCGCGCGAATCGCCGTCAGTCTCGCCGTACGCGTACCGGTCGTCGGTGTGGCGTTCCTGGTCGGCCTGCTCGGCCCGTACGCCGTGGGGTGGGCGATCGTCCATGCCGAGGAGGTCGACAAGGCGTTGAAGGAGTACGGCGGCACGTTGCCCCCGGGCGGCGGGCTGGCGCAACCCGAGGTGGACACGATGTCGGGCAGCGCGCCGTCATCCGCGCCGCAGGGTCAGCGAGAACATCAGGACGGTGGCGACGACTGCCGCGACTGCAAGCCGGGTGCCGACCCTCTCTACGGGCCGCTGGACGATCTCGGGCGGGCCACCGGCGTACGAGCGATCCTCAAAGGGCGTACCTGGAGCGGGCAGGAACCACAGGACGACCCGGCTGGTTTCGTCACCGGGATATCCGGTACGGCGGAGGGCGGCCAGCAGGCCCGCGCCCACCTGCTCGCCAAGGTACTCGGCGGCAACGGCGGCGCGCGGAACCTGGTCACCTTCGGCCAGGCCGAGAACGTGAAGATGTACGAGCAGCTTGAGTCACGGGTGGAGGAACACCTGACGCTCTTCCCCGAGCACTGCGTCGAGTTCGTCTCCACCCCGCAGTATCCCGGCCGGATTCTCTCCGCTTCGCTGATCCACCTTTTCGCCCGCGATCTCTGCACCGGGCAGGTCATCGTGAACGAGCCGGCATACAACCGCAGCCTGCACTGATCGGCCGAATTCGCCGCTTCAGGGTCTCATCGCTGGTGATGTGTAGATCGTGGGGACACGGAATCTGGCGAGCCAGGTGGTCAGGCGTTGCGCTTCGGTGTCGAGCAGGCGTTGCTCGGCTGCCGCGATCGGCTCCACCAGCCGTACGTTCACGGTGCCGGTATCGTCCTGTACCCAGCAGCCGACGGCCCTGCCGTTGACCCAGGCGGTGGTGCCGGCGTTGCCACGTCGCTCGAAGAGCAGGTCGCGGTGCGGGCCGAGAAAGAAGCCTCGCTCCTGCCAGCCCATCACGGTCGGGTCGAGTACGGGCAGCAGTGCCGCCCACGGTCCGGGGTCCGGCACCCGGTCGAGGTCGTCGGGCAGCAGCCAGCCGATCTGGCCGGAGTCCAGCGTGACCGGCACCGCCGCGAGGTCGGCGAGGGCTTTGCGGGCGATGGTCTTGGTGGTACCGAGCCACCAGACGAGGTCGTCCTCGGTGCCGGGGCCGAACAAGTACAGCCAGCGGCGCACGATCTCGCGGTATCCCTCGGTGGCGGTCACCGGGTCGGGCAGGTCACCGAGCCAGTGGCGCATCAGGGTCCACCGGGGCCGGGAGGTGGACCAGCCGGCGGTGTTGGTGCCGCGCACGACGTCGGCGGTGAGGCCGAGGTGGGTCAGCACCCGTGATGCCGCCGTCCAGGGGTCGTGCGGGTTGACCGTCACCTTGACGTCGATCGTCGGTACGGTGCGGCGGATCTCCTGGGCGATCCGCCCCTCCGGTGTGTCGGCGAGCAGGGCGAGCACCTCGGTACGGGCGAGGTCGAGCCAGTCGTTGCCGTCGGTGACGAGCCCTGCCGCCACGACCTCCTTGGCCATGCGGGCGCGTTCGGTGGCGGCGACCCGGGTGGCGGGGCCGGACCAGGCGGCGGGCAGCAGGTCACGGGGGAAGACGAACAGGGTACGCCGCATGGCGAGCTGTTTGACCAGGCTACGGTCGTCGTACAGGGCCCGGTCGACATCGACTGTCGTCATCGACTCTGTTCTTGCCCAGCACGAGAGGTAGACGGTGGCGGGCTCGGTGGCGTGCAGGACGGTCATCGCCCGGGTTACCGCCTCCGGTGACCCGACGCGGAACTGCGGGGCGAGCGCGTGCCGGGTCGCGAGCCGGGCGCGGCGCTCGGCGTCGTACACGTGGCGCGTCGGTGTCATGCGGCCGCGCCAGCGTAGCGGCGGGCGAGTCGGGCGAAGGCGTCCTTCAGCTCCCGGGGACGAATGACTTCGACGTCGGTGTCGAACCGGCCGAGTGAGGCGGCGAGAGCGGTCCATGACCAGGAGCCCTGGACGAGTTTGCAGCGGTCGGGGCTGATTTCTTCGACGATCCCGTCCCGGGTGTAGGTGGCAACGACCGTGGCGGGGAGGTCGAGGATGACTTCGCCGACGCACGGCCAGGCCGAGGAGTTCCCGTTACCACGGAACCTTCCGGCCACGAAGGTGGCCACGTCCGCGGTCGGCAGCTGCCGTGGGGTGAAGCGTGGGCCGGTGGGAATGCGGGGGTTGATGCGGTCGACCCGGTAAATGCGCCAGTCGTCGCGGTCGAGGTCCCAGGCGACGAGATACCACCGGCCGTACCAGTTGACGAGGTGGTGCGGCTCCACCCGGCGTGGCGGCGCTTGGGCGTCCGGCTCGGTGCCGGCTGGTGCGTAGTCGAAGCGCAGCACCTCGCGGGCGTGGACAGCCGTGCCGATCGCTGCCAGCACGGTGGTGTCGGCCGGGGAAGCAGGCCGCATGCGGGGTGCTTCGACGGCAGTGACCTGTAACAGGTCGATGAGGTGACGCAGTCGGCTGGGCATGACCTGCCGGACGGTGGCCAGCGCCCGCGCTGCGGCCTCCTGGATGTCGGTGCCCGAAACGGCGGTGAGCTGCAGGGCAACGGCGATGGCGACCGCCTGGTCGTCGTCGAACATCAGTGGTGGCATCTTGGTACCGGCATCGAGCCGGTATCCGCCGTCGGGTCCTTTGAACGTTTGAATCGGGTAACCGAGTTCGCGTAGGCGGTCGATGTCGCGTCGTACGGTGCGGGGGCTGACCTCCAGCCGTTCGGCCAGGAGGCCGCCCGGCCAGTCCCGGCGGGCCTGCAACAGGGAGAGCAACGACAGCAGCCGCGCCGAAGTTCTTGGCATGAATCCGATCCTGCCGAAAGTAGTGGCCAGTTGCTGACCTCTTCACCCGCGATTGTCTTCGTGGTCGGGGCAACCACTCCGACCTCAGGCCGGCGGGGCAGCGCCGTACCCGCCGGAACAGGACGACCCGCAAGGGTCGCAGCACAGCAAGGGGACACCGCAATGAGCGTCAACACCGTGGCTCACATCAACCTGCGCGGCAACGCGCGGCAGGCTCTGGAGTTCTACCAGTCCGTCTTCGGCGGCAACCTGGTCGCGGTCACCTACGCCGACGCCCACAACGTGCAGAACCCCGACGAGGCCGACCAGATCATGTGGGGTCAGGTCACCTCGCCGGAGGGGTTCTCGATCATGGCGTACGACGTGCCGGCGTCGCGGCCGTGGAGCCAGGGCGACCAGTCGTTCTTCGTCTCCGTCCGGGGTACGGACGCCGATGAGATCAGCGGCTACTGGAAGAAGCTCAGCGAGGGTTCGACCGTGCTGGTCGACCTCGGCCCGGCCGGCTGGGCACCGCTGTACGGCATGGTCACCGACCCGTTCGGCATCACCTGGGTCCTCGACGTGGCCGTCGGGAACCACGCGGCCTGACCGGTAGAAGGCGTCTCCGTCGAGCGCGGTGCGGGGATACGGCTGTGGTGGTGAGCTGTCCCGCCGACCGCCCATCGACCATCTTCCTCGGAGTCGGGTATTTTGCGACACTCGTGGCAGCTTCCACGCCGACTGTCTGAAGGGGAATCGTGCAACCCTCAACGCCGGATGATTCGCCCCCGACGCCGCAAACAGGTCCGACACCGCCGACTGATTCGTTCCCGCCGCCGCCCGCACCCCCGACATCGCAGACAGGTCCGCCGCCGCCGATCTCACCGCAAGGCCCGCGTGGTGGGGGCGTGAAGTGGTACTACTTCGTCATCGCCGGCGTCATCGCGCTGTGCCTGATCTGCTCCTGCGCCGGTGGCGTCGCCTACTTCGCGTTCCGCGACCGCCCGGGGGGAGGAGTCGGGCTGGATTTGCCCGGTACGGACCCGACCGCCGGCTGCGCCGAGGCGCTCCGGGGAGCACCGTCCGACAACTCCGGTGATGCCGGCGACCCGGCGAAACAGCGCAGGTGGGCAGCGCACTACCGCGAGGCTGCGGAGAAGGCCAACAACGCCGACATTCGATCGGCGATTCTCGAAGAGGCGGCGGCCTTCGACAAGTACGCGAACACCTTGGAAGAGGTCAACGCCAAGAAGAGCGCGGGAACCGACGACGTCGACGATGTCCTCGCCCTCACCCGGGGACTGCGGGAGCGGATTGCCGCTCACCGAAAGGTGATGCTGGCCTGCCAGGCAGCTGGATACAACTAGCGCCGACGGGCACAGCTCGCCTGCCGGGTCTGCGGCACCCGAGCGGTGTCATCTCGACGGGCGGCGATTCGTCCTATCGCCCACTACGTCGAGGGAGGCATGAAGCCCCTACGCGGGATCTGCTAGCCGCACCGTCCACGGCAGGAGCTTGTCGGGGTTGCGTACGGCCCAGATGCGCCTGATCCGGTCGCCGACGATCTCGAACGCGTACACCGAGGTGGTGACGCCGTTCTGCTGCGCGATCAGACCCGGCTGGCCGTTGACCGTGCGCTCCAGGATGGTCTGGTCGCGGAACCGCTCCCCGAGAAGGAGCAGCGAGCGCATGATGCGCTCGGCACCCTCGACCGGGTGCAGCACGGTCCGGACGAGGCCGCCGCCGTCGGCGATCACCGTGGCGCTCGGATCGAGGAGAGCGACGAGAGCGTCGATGTCCTTGGCCTCCCACGCCCGTTTGACGTCCCGGACGATCCGAGCGTGCCGGGATGGCGCAGCCGCAGGTACCTGCGCGGACCGGATGCGCCGCCGCGCCGATGCGGCCAGCTGGCGGCAGGCCGCCGGAGTGCGGCCGACGATCTCGGCCACTTCGCCAGAGGGATAGCGGAAGACGTCGTGCAGGATGAACGCGACGCGTTCCGCCGGGGTCATCGATTCGAGTACGACGAGGAAGGCCATGTTGACCGACTCGTCGAGGGTCACCCGGTCGGCGGGGTCGACGCTGCTGCCGTCCGACCGTCCGATGATCCATTCGGTCGGTTCGGGTAGTGGCTCGGGGATCCACTCGCCGACGTAGGTTTCCCGCCGGGCTCGCGCCGAGGAGAGCACGTTGAGACAGAGACGGCTGGCGACCTTGGTCAACCAGGTGCCGAGAGATGTGATCTCGTCCAACACCGTACTGAGCCGCATCGCGGGCACCGAACCAGCGGCGATCGAGGTGGGCTTCTCCGGGGCGTGTGTCAGCCTGGGCCGGAACGCCGGCCTACGGCAGTTCGACGGCCTGCTCTGACGCCTCGTCCCGGCCCGACCGTCTCGGCGGGTGTCGCGTCTGGGACCTCAGGGGAACCGCGTCGCGAGTGTCGAGTGTTGCTCGATTACGGGAAGCGCAAAGGCATATCGGCATATCTAAAATCGACGCATGACTAGTCCCAGCCCCGATGTCAGTTCTGACCCGGTGATAACCACTGACCATGGGCCGGATGCCCAGCAGAGGCCGGCCGCCGACCCGGCACCGGCGACTGTCCGGGTGGTGCCTACCTCCACTGTCGCCATGGTGAGCCTGATCGCTGGCATCTTCGGTGCGGTAGGGGGCTGCCTGTTCTGCGGGCTGCCACCGATCGTGGCCATCGTCACCGGACATGTGGGCCTTGCCCATACCCGCCGCGACGAGGCTAGCGGTTATGGGATGGCCCTTGCCGGCTTGATCCTGGGTTACGCGCTGATGATCCCGACCCTTCTGATGCTCTTCATCAGCTTGTTCACCGTGGTCAACTCAGGACCACCGGAATTCGTACGCGAAATCCTCTACAGCTTCTGATCGGCGGATCTAGTCTCCGCTGGCTGACGACAACGCAGAGGTGGGCGGTTGACTAGGCGGCACATGATGGCCCGGTGAAGCTGCGCCGCCCGTACATGTATCGGGTTCTTGTTCTGTTGTTCGGGATGCTGCTGCTTGCCGGAGCGGTCTCCCTTCCGTACGAGGCGGCGACCCAGGGCGTCGGCTGGGTTGCTTGGCTCTTCTGTGGTGCGGTTGCGCTGTTTGGCCTGGCGATGGGCGGTCGACTCGTGCGGCAGGCGGCGCTGCCGTTCCGAGTGGATGTCGACTCGCAGGGCTGGTCGATTCGGACGCCGAGGCTCAACCGGCACCTGCGCTGGGACGAGATAGCTGCGGTTGTTCTTGCCGATGCCCCCCGCAGCACAGCGTCCACGTGCGAGGGCGGGTCCGCGGCTGCTGCTGGTACCAGCAGTCGGGGTGAACCTGGGGGTGTCGCCTACCGAAGAGAACCCGGTGGACGGGCGGGCGGCTGTAGAACTGTTCCAACTCAATGAGGTGGACTACGACGAGGCCCGGTTCGCGCGAGAGTTGGTGGTGCTGGCTGGCGACCGCTTCCATAACCTCTGCCGCCAGCTGACCCGGCCGACGAGAGCGATTCCGCTACGCCGATTCCCGGACGGGCCCGACCACGCCCGGCTGATGCGCTGGCTGGACCGGCAGAAGGCCCTGCGGTTCGCCGGGTGGTATCTGTTCGTCCTCGTCCCTCCGTTGCTACTTGTTGGCCTGGCGGCACGGTACAACGAGTTTCTTGGCATCGTCGTCTTGGTGGCGGCTGCGGTGGTGATCGTCGCCGGGACCGCGAAAATCTGGGTAACCTCCGGCGATTGCCGAGGGTTGGCCGACGGAGAAGCAGCGATCGACGGTGCAGACCTGGTGAATGGCATAGCCGGCGTGCACCATCGGACCAACCTGTATTCCGGATCGGTCAACGTGCTGCGATCTGGCTTGCTGAAAGGCTTCGGCAGAGCATGGTTACTGGCCTCCCCGGGGCACAAGGGGCACCAGGTAGCGGACCTGCTGCTCAGCGATCCGCGCACCGGACAGCTACGGAGCGAGGAAGATCTGCGTGCGTTGGTAGCGGTACTGGGTGCCTCCTCACAGGAGAGCGACCGAGCCGCAGGTCGGCAACTCGAAGAACTGGCGGCGCAGGCACCGAGATCTGCGATGCTCCCCAGCATCACCGAATCGGGTGATCCGCCTTTCTCCGTCTATATGTACGTCCTGTGGTTGGCGGTAAAAGGTGTGGGCCGTGCGATTGTGTTACTGGGTGTGGTCTTCACGGTCGCGATGGCGGGCGGCATGGCAGGCGAGGGTTCGGCTCTTGTCGGGCCTGCGCTGTTCATCATTGCCGCATGCCTGTTCGGCGTCTGGGTCTGTTATGCGTTGTACCGCACGATTGGGCTTCTCGACGCGTTGCTCGGGTTTGCGGTACGGGCACTCCGCGCGTGACCCTCGCAAACGGCGAGAGTAGGACCATAGGGCTATTCGCAGCGGTCCTCGGCGCCTCGACCAAAGGGCTCGCAGCAGTCGGGCCGGTGGTCGTACACGCGTAGGTCCCTGCCTTGAGCGTGCCCCCAGTCGCCGGTGCGTTGATAGAGGCAGGTCCGCCACAGCGCGGTCTCGCCGGTAGCGGGCACGACCTGCCCGCTACCTGGCCCGCCCCGCAGCAGGACCTCCACGACGCCGACGTTACGCCCGCAGGTGGAACAGGGCACCTGATGGGTGCGATCGGTGGCGGCTCAGCAGCAGAGCGGGCGGCGTGTCGTACTCGTGAGACGCATCCGATCATGGGGCGCGGCGTCATGGGGAGCGGCTTGGCTGGGGTGGGTGGCCGCACGGCGGCAGAACGGCCCCGAGGCGCGGGCCGTTCCGCCTGAGCGGGTCTACTTCGGCTGGGGGTCGTTCCGGGTGATGTTGCGGTGCCGGCTGCGCAGCTTGAACGGCATCAGGGCACTTTCGATCTTGGTGGCCGTCGTCATCTTGGATTCGCCGTCGCGGCGCTCCTCGAACCGGATCGGCACCTCAAGGATGGTGTGTCCGAGTTTGGTGGCGAGGTAGTGCATCTCGACCTGGAAGCTGTAGCCGTTGGACTGCACCCGGTCCAGGCCGATGTCCCGCAGCGCGTCGGCGGACCAGATCTTGAAGCCGGCGGTCAGGTCCCGGATACGTACCCGCAGCAGGGTGTGCACGTAGAGGTTGGCCCAGCCGCTGAGCATGCGGCGGTAGAGCGGCCACGCCTCGTCGAGCTGCCCGCCGGGCACGTAACGAGAGCCGATTACCACGCTGGCCTTGGTGGAGAGCAGAGTGCCGAGCATGCCGGGCAGCGCCTCCGGCGGGTGGGACAGGTCGGCGTCCATCTGCGCCACGTACTCCGCGCCGCCTTCCAGGGCGCGGCTGATGCCATCGACGTACGCCCGACCGAGCCCTTCCTTACCGGCCCGGTGCACGACCTGGATGCGCTCGGGGTGCTCGGCGGCGAGCTTGTCGGCCACGTCCCCGGTGCCGTCCGGCGAGTTGTCGTCGGCGATCAGGATGCTCAGGCCCGGCAGGGGGAGAGCGAGGAGGCGATCGACCAGCACAGGCAGGTTGTCAGCCTCGTTGTAGGTGGGTACGACGACGGTTAGGCGTGCGTCCCGCCACGGAGAGGGCAACTGTACGGGTTCGATCATCGGGGCATCCTCGGTTTGCCAATAGCGGTCAGTGGCAAGGGTAGTCAATGCAGAACGCGGCCCTTTACTGTGGTCGGCCAAGATCATGATGATTCGGCCGATATCACCTGATAATTCGGGACAAAATACCGAAGTTGTACGGGTGGCGGCCTGATGCCGGTCGGGAGCAGCCCAGGTTTACCCCTCCTGCTCCTGGGAATTTGCCCGCGTGCAAAACGACCGGGTTGATCCTCGCGAGGGTAGGCCGGGTGCGGTAGGCGCCCGCCTCGGTGCGATGCGACCCGGCTCCGGTTCCGCCCCGATCGAGGGGGTGGCCCGGTTCGAGTCACCCGCCCCGATCGAGTCATCCGCCCCGTTCGAGGGGGTGGCCCGGTTCGAGTCTTCGGCCCTGTTCGAGGCCGTTCTCTTCGACCGTGACGGGACCCTGATCCACGACGTTCCGTACAACGGAGACCCGGACCGGGTGCGACCGGTCGCCGGTGCCCGCGAAGCCCTCGACCGGCTCCGCGCGGCCGGCCTGCGGATCGGAGTGGTGACCAACCAGTCCGGTGTGGCCCGGGGACGGTTCACCGCCGAGGACCTGGCCCGAGTAAACGCCCGCGTCGAAGAACTACTCGGCCCGTTTGACACCTGGCAGGTCTGTCCACACGCCGCACCGGCCCCCGGCGAGGTCGGCTGCCGCTGCCGCAAACCCGCCCCGGGCCTGGTGCGGGCGGCAGCACGCGAGCTGGGCACGACACCCGGCAGGTGCGTGGTCGTCGGGGACATCGGTGCCGACATGACCGCCGCCGGAGCAGCCGGTGCCGCCGGCATCCTGGTGCCCACCCCGGTCACCCGCACCGAGGAGGTGGCCGCCGCGCCGGCCGTCGCCGGTGACCTGGCCAGCGCGGTCGACCTGATCCTGCGCCGGCACCGATTGACCAGTGCCGTCCGCAGCGCGGGCACCGGTCGGAAACGACCGCGATGCGTCCTGGTGGCCCGCCCGGACTCGGCCGGTGACGTCCTGGTCACCGGCCCTGCCATCCGCGCCGTCGCGGCCGGAGCCGACCGGGTGGTGATGCTCTGCGGCCCCCGAGGGCGGGCCGCCGCCGAACTTCTGCCCGGGGTGGACGAACTCATCGAGTGGCCGCTGCCCTGGATCGACCCGCAACCGGAGCCGATCGACCGGGCCATGGTGGACCGGATGGTCGACCAGCTCACCCAGGTCGGTGCCGAGGAGGCGGTGCTCTTCACCTCCTTCCACCAGTCCGCGTTGCCGCTCGCGCTGGTGCTGCGCCTGGCCGGGGTGGGTCGCATCGCCGCGATCAGCGACGACTATCCCGGCTCGCTGCTGGACGTACGGCATCGGGTGCCGCTGGGTATCCCGGAGGTCGAACGGGCCCTCTCCCTCGCCGCCGCCGCTGGTTTCCCACTGCCCCCCGACGACGAACCGGTGCTACGGCTGCGCGCCGACTGCCTCACCGTCGACTACGTAGCCTCCCAGCCCGGCGATGGCGATGGCGATGGCGATGGCGATGGCGATGGCGATGGCGACGATGGGGTGGCCGAACCCGGGTATGTCGTCGTACATCCCGGATCGTCGGTCGAGGCACGAGCCTGCCCACCGGAACTCTGCGAACGGATCGTCACCGCGCTCTCCGCCGCCGGCCATCGGGTCGTGGTCACCGGCGGGCCGGGGGAGGGCGAACTCGCCACCCGGGTCGCCGGCCGGCACGGTGTCGACCTCGGCGGGCAGACCTCGCTCACCGGACTCGCCGCGATCATCGCCCGAGCCGGCTGCCTGGTGGTCGGCAACACCGGTCCGGCTCACCTGGCCGCCGCCGTCGGCACCCCGGTGGTCAGCCTCTTCGCCCCCACCGTTTCGTACGGACAGTGGGGCCCCTATCGGGTCCCGGCGGTACGCCTCGGCGACGCCGCCGCCGCCTGCCGGCACACCCGGGCCACCACCTGCCCGGTCGCGGGACACCCGTGCCTGTCCACCGTCGAGCCGGACAGCGTCGTGGAGGCGGTTCGGCTGCTCGGGGAGAGGTCGCCATGAACATCCTGCTCTGGCACGTGCACGGCTCCTGGACCACCGCCTTCGTGCACGGCAAGCACCGTTACCTGGTCCCGGTCACGCCAGACCGGGGGCCGTACGGGTTGGGGCGAGCCCGAACCTATCCCTGGCCGGACACCGTCGAGGAGGTGTCCGCGGAGGAACTGGCCGACCAGGACGTGGACCTGGTCGTACTGCAACGACCCGAGGAGTACGAGCTGGCCTGCGTCTGGCTGGGCCGCCGGGTCGGCCGGGACGTGCCGGCGATCTACGTGGAGCACAACACGCCGAAGGGGGATGTGCCCAACAGCCGGCATCCGATGGCTGACCGGGCCGACCTGCTCATCGCCCACGTCACCCACTTCAACTCGCTGTGCTGGGACACCGGTGGCACCCGTACGACGGTTGTCGAGCACGGCATCGTCGCGCCCTCGGTGCGGTACACCGGTGAGCTGGACCGGCTCGCGGTGGTGGTCAACGAACCGGTACGCCGCTGGCGGGTCACCGGCACCGACCTGCTGCCCCAGTTCGCTGAGATTGCCCCGCTGGACGTCTTCGGCATGGGCGTCACCGGACTGGCCGAGCACCTGGGCCTGCCCCCGGACCGGATGACCACCTACGACGACCTGCCGCAGGCCCGGATGCAGGCCGAACTCGGCCGCCGCCGGGCGTACCTGCACCTGTGCCGCTGGACGTCCCTCGGGCTCAGCCTCATCGAGGCGATGACCATCGGCATGCCCGTGGTGGTGCTCGCCGCCACCGAGGCGGTCGCGGCCGTACCGCCCCGGGCCGGGGTGCTCTCCACCCGGGTGGACACCCTGCTGGACGCCGCCCGCCGGCTGATCGACGACCCGGCGGTCGCCCACCGGGTCGGGGCCGGCGCCCGCGAGGTCGCCCGTACCCGGTACGGCCTGGATCGGTTCCTGGCGGACTGGGACCGGCTGCTGGAGGAGGAGCTATGCGCCTAGCGATGATCTCGGAGCACGCCAGCCCGCTCGCCGTGCTCGGCGGGGAGGACGCCGGTGGCCAGAACACGCACGTCGCCGAGCTGTCCACCGCGCTGGCCGCCGCCGGCCACGACGTACGGGTCTACACCCGACGCGACAGCGCCGACCTGCCCGGTACGGTGCGCATGCTCGACGGGGTCTCCGTGGTGCACGTACCGGCCGGGCCAGCGGAGCCGATCGCCAAGGACGAACTGCTGCCGTACATGGACGAGTTCGGCCGATGGCTGGCCGCACAGTGGCAGGGCGACAACTGGGTGCCGGAGGTGGCACACGCCCACTTCTGGATGAGCGGGCTCGCCGCCCTGACCGCCAGCGAGCTGACCGGGGTGCCGGTGGTGCAGACGTACCACGCTTTGGGCACGGTCAAGCGGCGACACCAGGGCGCGATGGACACCAGCCCGGCCAACCGGGTCGGCTACGAACGCGACCTGGGCCGTACCGTCGACCGGGTCGTCGCGCAGAGCCAGGACGAGGTACGCGAGCTGATCCGGATGGGGGTGCCCTGGTCCCGGATGACGGTGATCCCCTCCGGGGTCAACGAGCAGAACTTCTCGCCGGTCGGGGCGGTGGCCTACCGGGGCGACCGGCCCCGGATTCTCTCCGTCGGCCGGCTGGTCGAACGCAAGGGCTTCCAGGACCTGATCAGCGCCATGCGGCTGGTGCCGGAGGCCGAGTGCGTGATCGTCGGCGGCCCGCCGCCCGAGCAGCTCGCCGACGATCCGCAGGCCCGCCGGCTGCGGGCACTGGCCGAGACGTACCGGGTGGCTGACCGGGTGTGCCTCGTCGGTGCGGTGCCCCGCGAGGAGATGGCGCAGTGGTATCGCTCGGCCGACGTACTGGTGGCCGCCCCCTGGTACGAGCCGTTCGGCCTGACCCCACTGGAGGCGATGGCGTGCGGTGTGCCGGTGGTCGGCACCGCCGTCGGTGGCCTCACCGACACGATCGTCGACGGGCTCACCGGTGACCTGGTGCCGCCCCGGGATTCCCGGGCACTCGGTCTGGCGCTGCGGAGCCTTCTCGACGACCAGGTACGCCGGCTCGGCTACGGCACCGCCGCCCTGGACCGGATCCGGGACCACTACTCGTGGCGGCGCGCCGCCGACCAGCTCACCGCCATCTACGCGGCCGTCAGCGGGGTACGCCGGCCGAGTCGGGTGGTGGCCTGATGACCGAAGCCATCGGCAGGGACGTGCTGGCCGGCGACACCGGCCGGGAGCCGGTCACCCCGGTGCTGCCGCAGACCGTGGGGGACGCGCTGCGGCCAGGCGACGTACTGCGGCCGGGCGATGCGCTGCGGCCAGGCGACGTACTGCGGCCCGGGGCCGCCGGCATCCTGGACAGTCACCTTGCCGGCCTGGCGGCGGCGTTGCTGCCCTACCGGGAGGTGGCCGACCGGCTCAGCCGGTGGGGTGACGAGCTGACCCGGCGGCTGGTTGCCGGGGGACGGCTGCTGGTCGCCGGCAACGGTGGCAGCGCGGCCGAGGCCCAGCACCTGGTCACCGAACTGGTCGGCAAGCTGCGCGACGACCGTCAGCCGCTGTCGGCGATCGCCCTCTGCGCGGACACCTCGGCGGTGACCGCGATCAGCAATGACTACGGGTACGAGAACATGTTCGCCCGACAGGTACGCGCCCATGGCCGCACGGACGACATTCTGCTGCTGCTCTCCACCAGCGGCCGCAGCGCCAACCTGGTTCGCGCCGCGCAGGCCGGGCGGGAGGTGGGGCTGCGGTGCTGGGCACTGACCGGTCCCGCCCCCAACCCGTTGGCCGAGGTCTGCGCCGAGGTGGTCGCCGTGCCCTCGTCCGACCCGCAGGTGGTGCAGGAACTGCACCTGGTCTCGGCGCACGTGTTGTGTGAGTACGTCGACGCCGCCCTGCCGGGCGTGCTCGCCGATCAGGTCGAGCGGGCTCAGGTCGGGCAGACACAGGTCGGGCAGACACAGGTCGGGCAGGCTCAGGTCGAGCCGGGCCGGGGAGCCGGCTGGTGACCGGCCGGCTGGTCGTCCTCGGCGACACGCTGCTCGACCGGGACGTCGAGGGCATGGTCAACAGGCTCTGCCCGGACTCGCCGGTGCCGGTGCTGGACGAGAGTAACCACGTGGACCGGCCCGGCGGCGCCGGCCTGGCCGCGCTCTTCGCCGTCGACCAGGGATTCGAGGTGGTCCTGGTAACGGCGCTCGCCGACGATGCCGGCGGAGCCCGGCTCAGCACCCTGCTCACCGCCGCCGGGGTACAGGTCTACGCGTTGCCGCTGCCCGGCTCCACACCGGAGAAGATCCGGCTGCGGACCCGGGGCCGGATGCTACTGCGCTACGACCGGGGTGGCCCGGCCGGCGCACCCGGCGAGCCCACCGAGGCGGTGCTGGAGGTGCTGGCCGAGGCGGCGGCGATCCTGGTCAGCGACTACGGTCGGGGCGTCGCGCGGCAGCCGGGTCTGCGGTCCGCGCTGGCCGCGACCCGGGCCCCGGTGGTGTGGGATCCGCACCCACGCGGCCCGGGGGCGGTGCCTGGCGTGTGGTTGGCCACCCCGAACGAGACCGAGGCCCGGGAACTGTCCGGTACCGCCACCAGCGGACCGCGGCTGGACGTCGCCGCGCGCGGAGCGCAGGGACTGCGGCAGCGCTGGCGGGCGCGGGCAGTCGCGGTGACGCTCGGTGGCGAGGGTGCGCTGCTGTGCCACGCCGGCGAGACGCCGCTGGTGGTGCCCGCCCCGACCAGCGCCGATGGTGACACCTGCGGGGCCGGCGACCGGTTCGCCGCTGCCGCGACCGTCGCACTGGCGCGGGGCGCGCTGGTCTCCGAGGCGGTGCAGCACGGGGTGGCCGAGGCGTCTCGATATGTTGCCGGCGGGGGAGTGGCGGCGGCCGTACCGGCCCCGGTGGCGGTGACCCCGCCGGCCCCGGAGGTGGCGGTGGCGGTGCCGGTCAACGGGCGGGGGGAGCGGATCGGGGTCGCGGCGGCCGGCGCGGTCGTCACCCGGGTACGGGCGGCCGGTGGGACGGTGGTGGCGACCGGTGGCTGTTTCGACCTGCTGCACGCCGGGCACGTCGCCACCCTGGAAGCCGCCCGTCGACTGGGCGACTGCCTGGTTGTCTGCCTCAACTCCGATGTCAGCGTGGCGAACCTCAAGGGACCGGACCGGCCGCTGGTCCGCCAGGCGGACCGGAGCCGGCTGCTGGCCGCGCTCGGCTGCGTCGACGCGGTCGTGGTCTTCGACGAGTCCACCCCGCACGCCGCCCTCTCCTGGCTGCGACCCGACATCTGGGTCAAGGGCGGCGACTACGACACCGGTGGTGGGGACGAACCCCGGCTGCCGGAGGCGGAACTCCTGCATCGTTGGGGTGGACAGACCGTGGTGGTGCCCTACCTGGACGGTCGGTCCACCACCAGCATGATCGACGCGGCCCGGACGACCGGCCGCCAGCCGGTGGGGGAGAGCCGATGACGAACGACCGATCGGACATCGGCCCGGCCGGGGCGGAACCGGGCACCGGTCCGGCCGTCCTGGTCACCGGCGGATCGAGTGGACTCGGCGCAGCCGTGGTCGCCGGGGTGGTGAAGGCCGGCGGGCGGCCGTACGTGCTGGATCGGCAGGCCCCCGAGGACGGGGTGCCCTGGGTGGAGTGTGACCTGGCCGACACCCGGGCCGCTGAGGCGGCCACCCGGGAACTCGCCGAGCGGGCCGGCGGGCTGGACGCGGTGGTCACCGCCGCCGGCATGGACGTACCCGGGCGGCTGGTGGACGTACCGGCCGAGACCTGGGAACGGGTGGTGACCGTGGACCTGCTGGCCACCGCCGCGGTCATCCGGGCGGCCCTGCCGCATCTGGAACGCTCACACGGTCGGATCGTCACCGTCGCCTCGACGCTGGGCGTCAAGGCGGTCGGCGACGCGACCGCGTACTGCGCTGCGAAGTTCGGGGTGGTCGGCTTCACCCGGGCTCTCGCCGCCGAACTCGCCGGCTCCGTCGGGGTCACTTTGTTGGTGCCGGGTGGCATGCGTACGGCCTTCTTCGACGAACGCGAGGAGAAGTACCGCCCCGGTTCGGACGCCTCGCTCAACGACCCGACCCACGTCGCCTCGGCGGTGCTCTTCGCGCTCGGGCAGCCGGCCGGCTGCGCCGTACGGGAGATGGTGGTCTGCGCCGAGACGGAGACCTCGTACCCGTGATTCTGGTGCTGCGGGCGCTCGGCGTCGGTGACCTCGCCACGGCGGTGCCGGCGCTGCGCGGGCTGCGCGCCGCGTTCCCCGACCGGACCCTGGCGTTGGCCGTGCCGGCCTGGTTGATCCCGCTGGTCGAGCTGATCGGCGGTATCGACCAGATCGTTCCTACCGACGGCCTGGCCAGCCGCGAGTGGGGTATCGACCCGCCGCACTGGGCGGTGAACCTACACGGGCAGGGGCCGCAGTCACACCGGTTGCTGCTGGGCGCGCGCCCGCAGCGACTGGTCGCCTTCGCCTGCGCCCCGGCCGATCACCACGACGGCCCGGCGTGGGACGCCGACGAGCACGAGGTGCACCGCTGGTGCCGCCTGCTGGCCTGGTACGACATCCCCGCCGACCCGACCGACCTGGGGCTGCGTAGACCCAGCCCGCATCGGGTACCGGTGGGTGTGACCATCGTGCATCCAGGCGCCAAGGTGATGGGCAAACGGTGGGCGCCGGGGCGGTTCGCGACGGTGGCCCGGGAGCTGACCCGGCTGGGGCATCGGGTGGTGGTGACCGGGTCGACGGCCGAGCGGGACCTGGCCGAGCGGGTCGCCCGCCAGGCCGGTCTGCCGGGGGACCGGGTGCTCGCCGGACGGGGCGACCTGGCCGAGTTGGCCGCCCTGGTGGCGCACGGCCGGCTCGTGGTCAGCGCCGACACCGGTGTGGCGCACCTGGCCACCGCGTACGAGACGCCCTCGGTGGTGCTCTTCGGTCCGGTCTCGCCCCGACGGTGGGGACCGCCGCCGGACCGCCCGTGGCACCGCACGCTGTGGAGCGAGGAGCTGACCGGCCGGGTCGGGACGGATCAACGTGCGGATCGGCGGGCGGACTGGCAGTGGGTGCGGCCGGCGTTGGCCGCGATCGACATCGACCAGGTGCTGGTGGCGGCGGACGAAGCCGACCGGGCGGGGCAGGCGCGCGGTGCGGTTACGACGAAGTGACCTCGGCAAACCCGGCTACGGGCGGCGGCGTCGTGGCCGTGGCACGACCTATCTCGACCAGGCCGGGCAGCCGATCCGCGACCGAGCCGAGATCGACCGACTGGACGCGCTGGCCATCCCACCGGCCTGGCGGGATGTCTGGATCTCGCCGCATCCGGGTGGGCACATCCAGGCCACCGGCACCGATGCCGCCGGTCGCAAGCAGTACCTCTACCACCCGTTGTGGCGGCGCAAGCGGGACGAGGCCAAGTTCGACCACGTGCTGGAGGTCGCCACCCGGCTGCCGAAGCTGCGAGACCGGGTGGAGAACGACCTGGCCGGTCGAGGGTTGAGTCAGGAGCGGGTGCTGGCCACGGTGACGAAGCTGCTGGACATGGGGACCTTCCGGGTCGGCAGTGACCAGTACGCGGCCGGCGACGACGCCACCTTCGGAGTGGCCACGTTGCGCCCCGAGCATGCCCGGTCCCGCCGGGGGCGGATGGTGTTCGAGTTTCCGGCCAAGGGCGGCATCGAACAGATCTGCGAGGTGGTCGACCCGGACCTGTGTGCTGTCCTGCGTGACCTGCGCTCCCGTCGTCGTACGGCGGATCGGCTCTTCGGCTACTGGGATGGTCGAGCCTGGCACGACGTACGCAGTGACGACGTCAACGACTACCTGCGCGCGTCCAGCGGGGGCGAGATGACGGCCAAGGACTTCCGTACCTGGCACGCCACGGTGCTGGCCGGCTCGCAGCTCGCCGCCGCCGGGCCGCAGCCGTCGGCCACCCGGCGGAAGCGGGTGGTGGCCGGGGTGATGCGGGAGGTGGCCGAGTTGCTGGGCAACACTCCGACCGTGGCCCGCACCTCCTATGTGGATCCTCGGGTGGTTGACCTCTACCACGATGGCGTGGTGGCCAGGGTCGACGCGGACACCTCCCGGGAGGCAGCCGAGAACGCCGTCCTGGACCTGCTCGCGCCGGAGAAGGAGTGATCCCTCCGGCGACGGGCTGGCCGGGTCAGGGTGCCTGTACGGGATAGGGGCCGGGGCCGTACGGCATGGAACTGGCCTGCGTCGGCGGGGTGTCTCGGCGTTCGACCTGGGCGAACCCGGCCGCGTACCGGCTCTCCTGGGGCCAGCCACCGGCTTCGTGGAACAGGCGCATCGCGGTGGTCACCACCTGTTCCAGCGGCTCGTGGGCCTCGATCTCCACGGTGACTCCGGGGGTGTCCACCCGGACCTTCGTCGCGGTCTGCGGGGTGGTGATGGCTACCGTGGCGGTCGGTTCGCGCTCAGGAGTGCTTGCTTCGGGCTCAGGGGTGCTTGTTTCGGGCTCAGGGGTGCTTGCTTCGGGCTCAGGGGTGCTTGCTTCGGGCTCAGGAGTGTTTGCCTCGGGCTCAGGGGTCTCGCTTGTCACGGCGACCATTGTCGGGTGATGCTCCGGTTCCTACCACCCCGATAGGTCGCGCGTCCGTACCCGGTCGATCACGGACCGCCTCCGACCAGGCACGGACGCGCCAGAGAGTGCTCAGGCCAACCGCAACGTCGTCAGGCAGGTCGGCGCCTCCGGGCCGGTGGAGATTGTTGTTTCGCCAACCTTGCCACCGGAGGCGATCCGCAGCGTGCCGGTGATGCCACGAGGCAACCAGAATCCCACGAAGCCGTTGGCGAAGGTGGTGCTCACCTCGTCGACCAGCACCTTGCCGCTGGCGTCGTCCACGACCCTTACCTGCACCTCAACACCGGCCAGCTCACCCTTGCACGTGGTGAGCGAATGGTAGAAGCACTCGTGGGTCCGCTGCACGTATGGGGCGACCGACAGGTAGAAGCGGTCGCCGGGCAGGGCCAGGCTGTGCTCCTGCCCACCGGCAGAGACCATCAGTTCGCTCGGGCGCACCGACGCCTTCAGGTCAGCCGGCCGCTGTTGCAGGTCCAGCCGGTCGAGTTGGTCGATGACCTCCACCGTGCTCTTCCCAGCCAAGCCAAAGCGGGCCAGCAGCGTATCGGCTTCCGCAGACACCGACGGTGCCGCTGATCTCGCCGAATCGGTTCCAGTATTCGCCGTGGTGTCGCCGCCGCTGGAGCAACCGGTCACCATTAGCACTGACACCGCAGCCGCGAGGACGAATCGTCTCATGGTCATAACCCTGACACGGCCGCCAGACACGCTGCTTACTCGGACGACGGGAGGGGACGAAGACAGGCCTTCGGGCCGTCCAAGGACAGGCCAGCCGGGCCAGATATTCGGCCCAGCCGTCCCTTCCCACGCCTTATTACAGGGGGCGCACCGCCGCCGCTAGTCGTTGAGCACGTGGGACAGTTCGTCCCGGAACCGCCGCTCCGACTCGGTGACGATGTCGCCGCCGAGGCCGAGCAGACCACCGGTGCTGGCGGCGGTGACCACCTGTTCGGCGATCGCTACGAGCCAGTGCTTGTACGCCCCCGCCTCCCCCTCGTCGACCTTCCTGGCGAGCAGGGTCGAGGCGGCTCGGGCCCGCTCCAGCACGTCGGCGATCACCGCCTGCGGGTTGGTCGGCTCGATCGCCGGCAGTTCCTCGCCCGCTTCCGGGTCACCGACCCGGGACACCAGTTCGCCGGCGATGGCGGCGACCAGCGGGCTGGCCGATTCCCGGCCGGCGGCCATCGCCTCCAGGCCCACGGCGTTCTCTGTCCGGGTCCGTCGGGCACCGTCGGATTCGGCGGCGCTGGCTGCGGTGAGCACCGACTGGGGGAGGCCGACCAACAGCCCCCACTCATCATCGGAGAACCCGAACGTGCTGGACACCGGTGGGGTGGTCACGGCAATGCCCTCCCGTATTCATGGCAGCGCGAGTCGCGCCAGGACGTTTTGTCACAGTAACCTTAGTGCGATAGAGCCAAACTTCCTGACTCGCCGAGGTCGTCACCAGACTGCCCGGTGTCACTGCCCGGCGTCGGACAGGCCGGGGGTGAGCGGCTGCTCGGCGTGTGCTCGGTCGTTACCCTCAGGTATCCGGTGGTCTTCCGCAACGACCCCGACCGACCCGGGCGGGACATAGACCTCATTAGTTCTATGGAAATGTGGTGGAATCTGCTGCCCTGTTCGGTGGGAGCCTCATTCCGTCTCGGAACGAGCGCCCTGTCGTGGCCAGAGTTCTCGTAGTCGCACCGGCGGGCTGGGTGTCGATTCATGAATTATTTGCTCTCCCGGAGCATCCTTTGTGCGGTTGCTGTGCAGAACGATTCAGAGTGTCGTCGAAGGTGGCAGGGTGCAGTCAGCTGATTCCGCTATGGGCGCGTGACGCCTGCTCGTTCTGCTGCTCCGGGTGCTCGCGAATTGATGTGGCGTATCGTGGCGACTCGCTCCGAGGTGGCCGATCTTGGCCCGGTTTGACCTCTCCTGGCGAATGATCCTACGACTTTTGTCGATTAGCCTGACCGCGCGAGTGCGGCCAACGATCAGTCTTCATATTTCCCTTGATCGGGTTTACGCTCTGGGCCAGTCCGGAGATGGATCACAATGGAGGTGCCTCATGAAGAAGATGGCAATTCGCCGCAAGAGTGCGCTGCGTCTGGTGTCCGGTGCCCGTCGGCTCTGGATCGAGTGGTGCTGGTAACTCCCGGCACGGCGGGCGCCCCCGGGCGCCCGCCCCTGGGGCGATCGGAGATGGACCTGACCGGTGAGCCGGACGGCTACGACTGCCACCGCGACCACGGACCGTACGCGGGAGTCGCGGACTTTCTGGGCCGGATCGCCGCCGACCGTCCCCGCCTGGTCTCCCGCCACCAGGTGGAGCTGTACGCGATCGCACCCCGGCTGGACCACGCGGCGCGACCGGCCGCCGAGGAGGAGCCGATCCGGTTCCATCCCGCCCGGCGCACCGCCTACCTGGCCTACGGCGCGGCCGAGTTCGTGGCGGCCTGGGCAGACACCCTTCGGCAGCCGGTCACGGTGCGGTTCGACCACGTCGACAGCGCCGACGAGACCACTGTCGAACTACTGGCGGCGTTGACCCGACGGATCGAGTCGCCGCTGCTGCGCCTGGACCTGCGCGACGGTGGCCCCGACCCGTCGACGCCGGCCGACCCGACGCCGGAGGCACTGCGTACGGCATTGGGCGACAGCCTGGCCCGGGGCTTCTACCACCACGCCGCCCGGACCGCTCAGCGCGGACGCGGCATGGTGACCCCGGACGGCGACCTGCGGCACTGGTGGGCGTTCACCACCGGCCTGGCCACCGCCCTGGTGGCGCTGGACCGCGCTGCCGAAGCGCTCGCCCTCTATCACGAGACGCGCGCCGTCACCGACGATCCCAAGATCGCCATGTCGGCCGCGTACGCCACGGCCATGCTCTACGCCCGGCACCTGCCACCGGCAGAGCAGGACCCGGCACGGGCGCGGCGCTGGCTGGAACGGGCGGTCGCACTCGCCGCCGGAGTGGACGACTCGCGACAGCGGACACTCTCCACCGTCTTCTACGAGCAGGGCCTGGCCCTGCTGGACAGCCGGGCGGGGGAGACCGGTCGCGCGCTGCGGCTGGTGGACGACGGGCTGGCCCGGCTGACGGCGGTACTCGCCCCCGGCGAGCGCCGGCAGGACCTGGCCCGGCTACGCCACAACCGGGCCCAGGTGCACCTCGCCCTGGGGGATCCGGCGCAGGCCCTGGCCGACCTCGACACCGTCATCGCGGACGATCCGGACAACTGCGAGTACTACGTGGACCGAGCTGCTCTGCACCGGGCGGCGGACCGTATCCAGGCGGCGATCCGGGACTACGACACCGCCATCCGGCTGGGACCGCACCTGCCCGAGGCGTACTACAACCGGGCCGTACTCCAGCAGGAGCGAGGTCGCGTCGCACGGGCGCAGGAGGACCTGGAGCGCGTACTCGCCATCGATCCGGGGCACGTCGATGCCCGGATCGCACTGGTCAACCTGCACCTCGAACGCGGCGCACTGGACGCGGCCGAGGCCGGTGCGCGGGCCGGGTTGGAACTGGCCCCGCAGGAACCGGCGCTGCTGTGCACCCTCGGACTGATCCGCTCGGAGCGCGGCGGCCTCGTCGAAGCCGACGAGCTGCTGACCCGGGCCCTGGCTCGGGATCCGGACCTGGTCGAGGCATGGACGAACCGGGCTGCCGTCCGGTTCGACCGGGGGGACGCGGCCGCCGCCGTGGCCGATCTGGATCGGGCGATCGCGCTGTCGGCGGCACCCGAGCCCCGCTACAACCGGGGTACGGCGTTGATGCGACTGGGACGATGGGACGAGGCCGCCCGCGACTTCACCGACGCGCTCGCTCTGCCCGGCGTGGACCGGGCACTGCGTCGCGACCTGCGCGCGGAACTGGCCCGCTGTCGCCGTGCCATGGCCGGTTGACGACGGTTAGGAAGGGCCCCTCCCTATCGGTTTCTGCCTTGGGAAGGGGCCGCTCCTCACCTCGGGCCGATCAGGGGTGCTGCGGAGCAGCACCACGGAGGGCCCGGTTGCGGAGGGCGAGGCCGAGTCCGGCCGACGCCGCCGTGCCGGCCAGCGAGCCGATCGCGACCAGGAACGCCCCGATGATCCACAGTCCGTCGGCGTTCCGGTCGGTAGCGGCGTCGATGGTGAAGCAGAGGGTGAACACCACCGGTAGCACGATGGTGGCCACCCAGGGGCGGCCCCGCCGTCCGGCGACGAACGCGAGCAGGCCGAGCAGAAGTACGGCGAGGATGACCTGCCACGCCTCGTACGGCCCGGACTCGGACATGGTCTCCGGGTCGAGGTCCCTGTGCTGGTCCCAGGCGAAGAGCGCGCCGTAGACGGCCGCCGTACCCACCGCGACGAGAATCGCCCAGAGTGCGGCCGAGTCCGGCTTCCGTCGGTCATTGTGTACTTCAGTCACGCCATGACCCTCTCCCGACCAGCGTCGGCACGCAATGAGTACCGCGACCCAGTCCGCGGTCGACCGATCCTCGGTAGCGGGGCGTCAGCGCAGGCGGGGCAGCACCTGCTCGGCGTAGAGATCGAACAGTCCCTGGTAGTGCGGCCCGACATTGGCGACGTAGACCTCGTCGAAGCCCGCCTTGGCGTACTGGTCGATCATTTCCAGGTGGCCGGCCGGATCGTTGCCGCAGACGAAGACCTCCTTCATCATCTCCGGATCGACCAGTTGGGACGCCTGCTCGAAGTGTCGCGGGGAGGGCAGCACCTGGGACAGCTCGCTGGGCACTCCGGCGTTGGGCCAACGCTCGTACGCGATCCGTACCCCCTCGTCCACGCTGTCGGCGTACGCCGCCTTGAAGCCGGCCTGGCACGGCTTGTCGCCGCCCCCGTCGTCGCGGAACCGCTTGACGAGATCGGCGTCCGGAATGGTGCAGAGGTAGCCGTCGCCGATCCGGGCGGCCAGGGCCGTCGACTTGGGGCCGAAGCCGGAGACGTAGATCGGTGGTGGGGTTTCCGGCCGGGTGTAGATCCGGGCCTGCTCCACGGTGTAGTGCCGGCCCCGGTGGTTGACGAACCGGCCCGTCCACAGTTTGCGGATCACCTCGACGGACTCTTCGAGCATCTCCAGACGGACGTTGGCATTGGGCCAGGCGTCGCCGAGGATGTGCTCGTTGAGCGCCTCGCCGGTGCCGATACCGAGGACGAACCGCCCTTCGTGCAGTACGGCGCTGGTGGCCGCCGCCTGGGCGACGATCGCCGGGTGGATGCGGGTCGTCGGGCAGGTGACCGCAGTGGTGACCGGGAGCCGGCACACCTGGCTCAGCGCACCGATCATCGACCAGACGAACGGGCTCTGCCCCTGGCTGTCGGTCCACGGATGGTAGTGGTCGGAGATCCACAGCGCCTGGAAGCCGGCCTTCTCGGCACCACGTGCCTGGTCCAGTAGTTCGGCGGGGGTGAACTCCTCGCAGGACAGGAAATAGCCGATCCGCATCTGGTCCTCCTTCACAGGCTCGGGCGTGATGTCGCATGCCCGGCGCGGCGCGGTGTCCGATACCGGACGTGATACCCGGATCGGGGCCGCTGATGCCTGGACGGTGCCTGGACAGGAGGCTGGGCGGGCGGCTGGTCGCCGGGTCAGCGACCGCCCCGGCCGAACAGGGAGCGGATCGCCGCGAGTAGGAGCAGCGTGCCGAGTACGGCCCCGAGCAGTTGTACACCGGGCACGTCGTACCAACTGACTTCCTCAGCGGCCAGGATCTGTCGCATCCTGGCACTCTTGCACGGGCTGCCCGGCGGCGCGAGGGGTGCCGGCGTGGGGAAGTCGAGGTCGGCAGCTCGGCTGGCCGGCGATGTGACGATTTGTTCCGGTGGGAGCGCGCCAACAGTAATAGGAAGGTTTATTGACTATTGCTTGTCTCGATGTGACCATGGCACCAGCCCGCCTCGACCGTGGCAGGGTGATCCTGCGTATGACGGGGGTACGGCACCGGATGAGTACTTCGTTGGACGCCCTGACGAGCCTGGCCAGCACGGTCCTCCAGCCCGGATTCGAAGGCACGACCCCGCCGGCCTGGGTGCGACGCTGGCTCGGGGAAGGGCTGGGGGGAGTCGTACTCTTCGCCCGCAACGTGGACAGTCCAGAACAGGTCGCCGCCCTCACCACGGCGCTGCGGGCGGAACGCCCCGATCTCCTCATCGCCATCGACGAGGAGGCAGGCGACGTCACCCGGTTCGAGTCTCGCCTCGGCAGCTCCCGGCCCGGCAACCTGGCCCTCGGCGCCATCGACGATCCCGAGCTGACCGAGGAGGTCGCCCGGGACCTCGGTGTCGAACTGGCCGAGGCGGGGATCAACCTGAACTACGCCCCGGACGCCGATGTCAACTCCAACGCCGACAACCCGGTCATCGGTGTCCGCTCCTTCGGTGCCGATCCGGAGTTGGTGGCCCGGCACACCGCCGCGTGGATCCGAGGGCTACAGGCCACCGGGATCGCCGCGTGTGCCAAGCACTTCCCCGGGCACGGGGACACCAACGTCGACTCGCATGCGGACGTGCCGTACATCGGTGCGACCTGGGAACAACTCGTGGCCTGCGAGCTGGCCCCGTTCCGGGCCGCGATCGCGGCCGGGGTGCAGGCCGTGATGACCGGCCACCTGTTGGTGCCCGCCCTCGATCCCCGTCGCCCGGCGACCCTGAGCCGGCGCATCCTGACCGGACTGCTTCGCGACGAACTGGGCTTCCAGGGGGTGGTGATCACTGACGGCATCGAGATGCGGGCGGTCACCCACCGGTACGGCTTCGAGGCGGCGGCCGTACACGCGCTCGCCGCCGGTGCGGACGCCATCTGTGTCGGCGGGGAACACTCCGACGAGGGTTCCGCTCGGCGGCTACGCGATGCGATCGTGGCGGCGGTGGTTGAGGGAACGCTGCCCGAGGAGCGGCTCGCCGAGGCCGCCAAACGGATCGAGCAGTTGGCCGCCTGGACCATACAGGCCGGTTCCACCCGCCCGAAGTGGACCGGAGCCGACCAGAACGGCTCCGCGATCGGAACGGCGGCAGCCCGCCGGGCCGTACGGGTGACCGTCTCGCCACAGCACGACGGTGTCCTGCCGCTGACCGGACCGGCGCACGTGGTGGAGTTCGCGCCCCCGACCAACATCGCCATGGGTGCCGAGACACCGTGGGGGGTGGGTGCCCCGCTCGCCACGCTGCTGCCGGGCACCACGACCGTCCGGATCGGCGTTGAAGACCTGCCCCCGGATGTCGAGCCGTCCGCTGCGCTGGTCGCCGACGCGAGGCACCGGCCGCTCGTACTGGTGGTTCGCGACCTGCACCGGCACGACTGGATGGCGGCGGCGGTGAGTCGAGCACTGGCCGCCCGGCCGGACGCGGTCGTGGTCGAACTCGGTGTGCCCGCCCGGGTCGTCGGGGACGTGCATCTGGCCACCTACGGCGCGACCCGGGCCAGCGGCTGGGCTGCGGCAAGCATCCTTGCCGGCCGCCCCTGACCGGTCCGCCACGGGTGCCCGTGGGACCTGCGCCGGGTCAGCGGTCAGTGGGACCTGCGCCGGGTCAGCGGTCAGTGGGTGGCGAGCAGGTCGGCGTATTCCGGGTGTCGATCGATGAAGGCGGCTACGAACGGGCAGCGAGCAACCACCCGGTCACCCCGTGCCCGGGTCTGGTCGAGGGCCTCCCGGACCAGTCGGCTGCCCACCCCCTGGCCGCTGACCGACGGGTCGACCTGGGTGTGGGTGAAGACGACCAGGCCGGGGCGCTGCTCGTAGCCGGCGAACCCAGCCAACGCGTCGTCGACCAGGATCTCGTAGCGGCGTCGGGCGGGATTGTCCTCGACCAGAAGATTCACCGCGCCATTGTCCCCCGGGGTGGCCCGGTCGTGGGGCTTGCGGGCAGATCCCGGGGCAGTCGTGGTGGGCCGGAGGTGCATTCGCCTCGTACCCTTGGCCGGGTGATGACTCGACGTACGTCCCCCTCGGCGTCCGCCCTCCGTCGTACCGCCGGTCTCTTCGCCGGCCTTGCTCTCGGTCTGGCCGTCCTGACCGGCTGCAACTCCGAAGGTGCCAGCACCGACTGCGGGGTCGACGCCTGCACCGTCACCTTCAACCGGGGCGTCGATGCTCGGGCGAGCGTGCTCGGTGTCGAGGCCAAACTGGTCGGGGTCGACAACGACATGGCGACCATCGAGGTCGCGGGTGAGCGGTTGACCCTCACCGTCGGGCAGCAGGCGACCGAGGTGGGTGGCCTGTCGGTGGTGCTGGAGAGCGTCACCGACGACACGATCGCGGTGCGGATCGCCCGGAACTGAGCCGGCGGGCCGACCTACGGCTGACGGTTGGGCGTGCGGGCCGACCTATGGCTGACGGTTGGGCGTGCGGGCCGGCATGCGGGTGGTGACGGTTGGGCGCGGGTCACGTTTGGAAATCTCGGCGACGGGTGAATTGAGTCGCCATGTCGTTGACCCGTGACGCTCAGGCCGCCGCCACCCGTACTGCGGACAATGGCCTGCTCGAAACCCTCGCCCGAGCCGGTTTCATCGGTTACGGGATCGTCCACCTGCTCTTCGCCTGGCTGGCCCTGCAGATCGCCTTCGACCGGCCCACGGAGGAGGGCGACCAGTCCGGCGCACTGCGTACCCTGGCGGCGCAGCCGTTGGGGAAGTTCCTGGTCGTCGCCATCTGCGTCGGTCTCGTCGCGATGGCGGTGTGGCAGGCGCTGGAAGCCGCCGTAGGTCATCGTGACGAGCAAGGCCGGCAGCGGCTGTTGGAGCGGATCACTTCCGCCGGTCGCGCGCTCGTCTACCTCTACTTCGCCTGGACCGGCGTCAAGGTGGTGCGTAACGCCGCCTCCTCCAGCGCGGACAAGCAGCAGGCCCTGACCGAGCAGGTGATGTCCTCCACTGGCGGTCGGTGGCTGGTCGGTCTGGTCGGACTGGGCCTGGCCGCCCTCGGGGCGGGGCTGGTCTACTACGGTGCGGTCAAGCGCTTCGAGCGGCACCTGAAGACCGAGCAGATGAGCGCCCAGGTGCGGAAGGTGAGCCGCCGCCTCGGTATGGCCGGCTACGTGGCCAAGGGCGTCGCGTACGGCATCGCCGGGCTGCTCGTACTGGTCGCCGCGGTGCGCTACGACCCCGAGAAGGCCCGGGGCCTGGACGGTGCGCTGCACACGCTGCGGGAGCAACCGTACGGAGCGGTGTTGCTCGTTCTTGTCGCCCTGGGCATCGCCTCCTTCGCGACCTTCTGCCTGGTGCAGTCGAAGTATCGCAAGGTCTGATTCAGGGTTTAGTCCTGGACAAAAGGGCTAAATTGCCCGCTATCCCACTTTGTCGAAGACCGCCAGTCACCGACCGACGGGCGGTCTTCGACTGCGTACTGGTTCATGGGGAAGGAGCTACCCGGTGCAGACCTACCTAGGGACGATCGTCGGTGTGCTGGCCGCCGCCGCGATCGCCCTCATCGTGGTGGCGGTGGTCCACCGGCTCGTCCGGCCACTCGGCCGGCGATCCCTGCTGATGCGGGAACTGTCCGACCACTCCTACCGCCCGTTCCGGGTGGCGGTCACCGTCCTCGCCGTGCAGTTCGCCGTACGGGCCACCACCGGCTATGCCGTCGGCGAGCCGTGGCGGCAGGCGCTGCTGCACATCCTGGTGCTGGTCGTCATCGTCACCACCGCGTGGCTGGTGGCGTCGCTGCTCCTGGTCACCGAGGACACCGCGCTGGCCCGGTTCCGCACCGACGTGCCGGACAACCGCCAGGCCCGGCGGATCAAGACCCAGGTACGGATCCTGCGTCGGGTCACGGTGGCGGCCATCGTGGTGCTGACCATCGGCGTCGCCCTGATGACCTTCCCCAGTGTGCGGGGGGTCGGCGCGAGTGTGCTCGCCTCCGCCGGTGTGATCGGTGCGGTGGCGGCCCTCGCGGCGCAGAGCGTCCTGGGCAACGTCTTCGCCGGAGTGCAACTGGCGTTCAGCGACGCGGTACGCCTCGACGACGTGGTGGTGGTCGAGGGGGAGTGGGGGCGGATCGAAGAGATGACCCTCAGTTATGTCGTGGTGCAGATCTGGGACGACCGGCGACTGATCCTGCCCACCTCGTACTTCACCACCAAGCCGTTCCAGAACTGGACCCGGACCCAGGCCGCCGTGCTCGGCACGGCCGAGTTCGAGGTGGACTGGTCGGTACCGGTGCAGACGATGCGGGAGGAACTGCGGCGTGCCGTGGAGGGCACCGAACTGTGGGACGGTCGGGTCTGCGTACTCCAGGTCACCGACGCCGTCGGTGGGGTGGTCCGGATACGGGCGCTGGTCAGCGCGGCGGACAGCCCCAGCCTGTGGGACCTGCGCTGCCTCGTACGCGAGCACCTGGTCGGCTGGCTCCGGGACCAGCGACCCACCGCCCTACCCCGTACGCGCACCGAGATAGGCGACGCGAACAGCGACCTCGCCTGGCAGTGGGTCCAGCCCCGGCGACCGAACCCGACCCCGGCCGAGCAGGGCGTACCGGATGACGCGCGAGTCTTCGGCGGCAGCGACGACGGCGACGCCCGGAGCACCACCTTCGTCGGCCCCGAGGAACCGGTCGACGCGCCGCGTTGACCGGCAGCGGTGTCGACCTGGGCGGTTGGGCCATGGCCAGGGCCGTGGAGCGGGACAATCGTGCCAGCAGGACCGATCTGTTCCCACCGAGGTCAAGGCCTGGGTAGAGGATTGACCGCCACGAAGGCGGGGCATACACCCCGGGCACGGGAAAACAGGACCTCGGGTACCAGGAAAGGAGGACACCATGGCCGATGCTGCCAAGGGCACCACCCCCCGGCCGGTTGGCGAACAGACGACGGCCGAGCTGGTGCAACGGGCGACCGAGCAGCTCTCCCGACTGGTGCGCGACGAGATGGCGCTGGCCCGCGCCGAACTCGTCGAGAAGGGGAAACACGCCGGGCTGGGCGCAGGACTGTTCGGTGCGGGCGGGGTCCTCGCCCTGTTCGGAGCCGGGACGCTCGTCACCACGATCATCCTGGCGTTGGCGTTGGCGATGCCCGCCTGGCTCGCCGCGTTGATCGTGACGGTGGCGCTGTTCGTCCTGGCCGCGATCCTGGCGTTGATCGGTAGAAAGCAGGTTCAGCAGGCGGTGCCGCTGGTGCCGACGGCGGCTGCGGAGAGCGTACGCGCCGATCTGGCAACGGCCAGCTCAGCCTTGCGGGATCGGGGGCGGGCGGTATGACGATCAACAACGGGATGGGTGACCGGGAGGCGTTGCAGGCCGAGATCCGGCGCACCCGGGCGGAGTTGGGCGAGACCATCGAGGCGCTGGCCGCGAAGGCGGACGTGAAGGCGCGACTGCGGAGTACGGCCACCCAGACCAAGGAGCGGGTTCGGCTACAGGCTGACCGGGCGGCCGGTGCGGTCCGGCGACCGGTACGTGATGCCGGGCAACTCGCTCGTCGCAACATCGTTCCGGCCGCTGTCGTCGGTGCGGCGGCGGTGGGGACGGCGGCTATCGTGATCTTGATATTGGTGATGCGCAGGAGGCACAGGTGAGCAAGGCCATCAACCGGGCGGTCTACAAGCCGGTGGGCATGTTGCTGGGGATCGGCGCGGGTGTGCTCGCGGGCGCACTGTTCAAGCAGGTATGGAAACTGACGGCGGGTGACGGCGAAGCGCCGCGGGCCACCGATGAGGACCACGGCTGGGGCGAGATCCTGGCCGCTGCCGCGTTGCAGGGCGCGATCTTCGCTGTGGTCAAGGCGGCCGTCGATCGGGGCGGCGCGGTGGGCGTACGTCGACTCACCGGCAGTTGGCCCGACTGAGGTGTTAGAAAGGGTCCCTTTCCATCGTTCTTTGGATAGAAAGGGACCCTTCCTTCGTCTGGCGGGGGCGGGGAGAGGTGGCCCGGTGGGGTGGACGGTTCGACCGTCGCCGGGAGTGTGGGAAGCGATGAAGTTCGTCGGTCCTCAGGTCACATGTCGGAGAATTTCGTCGGGTAGGCTGTGCGAAGTTTTTGCGTACGTGGTTTGCTGTTCCACGCTGTTGAGAGATGGCGTGGGTTGAGGGAAGTCCTCCTTCGTGGGGGCCGACTCAGGCGCCGCTGCTCGAAAACGGCCAATCGGCCGCACGGCGTGCTCGGCCGCCAGTTTTAGAAGGAGATACACATGGCGCAGGGAACCGTGAAGTGGTTCAACGCAGACAAGGGCTTCGGCTTCATCACCGTCGATGGCGGGGGTGCTGACGTCTTCGTCCACTTCTCGGCCATCCAGTCCAGCGGCTACCGCACGCTGGAGGAGAACCAGCGGGTGGAGTTCGAGATCGCTCAGGGCCAGAAGGGCCCGCAGGCGGAGCAGGTCCGCCCCATCTGATCCGGTGCCGGCCGGCTGCCGCCGGCCACGAGGTATCCGGCCACCAAGAATCCGACCACGTCAGGGTTCGGCCACGGATCAACGATCGAGCCCCGCACTCTGTTCGAGTGCGGGGCTCGATGCCGTTTGGTCCCGCGCGACTGGCGCTTGCGCGAGTTGTGGCGTAGGTGGAGCGCCGGCTGCGATGCCAGGGGGGCGCCGCGCCAGCCGGGGCGGTCAGGTGGAGCGCCGGCTGCGGTGCCAGGTGGGGTGCCGTGCCGGCCGGGGCGGTCAGGTGGAGGGCGTACGGTCTCGCCGGCTGCGTAGGCCGAGGACCAGGGAACCGACCCCGACCAGCGCGACGAGCGGGCCGATCATCGCCCAGAGGGTCACCCCGGTCATCATGCTGCCCTCGACGTGGCCCAGCCCCTGCACCGTCCACATCGCTCCCATGATGACCGCCAGCAGGCCGAGCGTGAGCGGTAGCCAACCCTTCATCGTCTTCCTTCCGACGCTTACGGCCAGGGAGTTGCCCCTGGCCAGCGCTCCGAGCCTAGCTTGTGCCCGGCGTGATCTCCGCATTATGGTCAGTCACAAGACGGACGTACGGTTTTTTGGGAGGCGTCATGTGGGATCCCACGACCTATCGCCGGTACGACGCCGAGCGGTCCCGGCCGTTCGACGAGTTGCTCACCCGGGTGGCCGCCGAGCACCCGCGCGCGGTGGCCGACCTCGGCTGCGGACCGGGCAACCTTACTGTGCGCCTCGCCGAACGTTGGCCCGCTGCTCGGATCAGTGGACGCGACTCGTCGACGGAGATGATCGAGGAGGCCGCCCGGCTCGGCTCCACCGTCGATTTCCGCGTCGGTGACCTGCGCGACTTCACCCCTGAACCGGACGTCGACGTGGTGGTCAGCAACGCCGCCCTGCAGTGGGTGCCCGACCACGAGACGCTGCTCGCCCGCTGGGCCCGGGAACTGGCCCCCGCCTCCTGGATCGCGGTCCAGCTGCCCAACAACTTCGACGCCGCCTCACACCGGACTCTGCGGCAGCTCGCCGCCGAGCCCCACTGGCGTCAGGTCGTGGCACCGGTGCTGCGTGCCGATCCGGTCCGGAGTCTCGGCGACTATGTGGACCTGATGGTCGGTGTCGGCTGTGCGGTGGACGCCTGGGAAACTACCTACGTGCACCTGCTGCCGGCCCGGGAGCTGGCTGCCCCGGACGCGGCCGACCCGGCATCAGCGAGCCCGGCATCAGCGAGCCCGACCCCAGCCAGCCCGACCCCAGCTTTCGGGCGGGGCGAGCATCCGGTCCTCACCTGGCTGGACGGCACCGCCCTGCGTCCGGTACGCGCCGTGCTTGGTGGCCCCGGGCCGGAGTGGGACCGGTTCCGCACCGAGTTGGGCGATCGGCTCGCCGAGGCGTACCCGGTCCGGGACGGGTGGGTGCAGTTTCCGTACCGTCGGGTCTTCTTCGTCGCCCGGACCCGTACCTGACCAGAGGGAGAATTCGTGACCGACCTGTCGGCCTTCATCGCCGGGCTGCCCAAGGCGGAGCTGCACGTGCATCATGTCGGCTCCGCCTCCCCGCGCATCGTGGCCGAGTTGGCCGCCCGGCACGAGGGACAGACCCCGGTGCCCGCCGACCCCGACGCGCTCGCCGACTACTTCGCGTTCCGCGACTTCGCCCATTTCATCGAGGTGTATCTGAGCGTCGTCGACCTGGTCCGGGACCAGACCGACGTCTGGATCCTCACCCACGAGGTGGCCCGGGAGTTGGCCCGGCAGCAGGTCCGCTATGCCGAGTTGACGGTCACCCCCTACTCGCATGTCCGTCGGGGCATCCCCGCCCCGGCCTTCTGCGAGGCGATCGAGGACGCCCGGGTCCGGGCCGAGGCCGATTTCGGCATCGCCCTGCGCTGGTGCTTCGACATCCCCGGCGAGGCCGGTCTCACCTCCGCCGAGGAGACGTTGCGTATCGCCCTGGAGCAGCGGCCGGACGGCCTGATCAGCTTCGGTCTGGGTGGGCCGGAGATCGGCGTGCCGCGGCCACAGTTCAAGCCGTACTTCGACCAAGCGCGGGCGGCCGGCCTGCGGTCCGTACCCCACGCCGGCGAGACCACCGGCCCGGAGACCATCTGGGACGCGCTCCGCGAGTTGGGCGCGGAACGGATCGGACACGGCACCTCCGCCGTACGGGACCCTCGGCTGCTGGAACATCTGGCGGAGCGACGGATCCCGCTGGAGGTGTGCCCGACCTCCAACGTGCGGACCCGGGCGGTGCCGACGATCGAGGAACACCCGCTGCGGACCATGATCGACGCCGGAGTGCTGGTGACCATCAATTCGGACGATCCGCCGATGTTCGGTACCACCCTCAACGACGAGTACGCCGTCGCCGCCCGGTTGCTCGGTTACGGTCCTGCCGAGGTGGCCGGACTGGCCCGGGACGCGGTCTCCGCCTCGTTCCTGCCCGCGCCCGACCAGGCGCGATTGATCAGGGAGATCGACGACTACCTGGCGACCAGCGGGAAATGATCCGGTAGGCCGAGTCGCGTGTGGGCGCGCGAGGCGGGACCTGAGGGTGGGGGACCGCATCCCGCCACGCGCGCCGGGCTCCGTCGGATCTTAAGGGCGGTCGAGGTGAACTCCGGCGGAACCATTCTTGGATCACCGGTGACGTTGCCATCGGTCGCGGCGCGTCGATACGTAGTTAATTCAGAAATAAGGAAGATCTGACCAACACGAAAAGGTTTCACTCGATCGTTCCGACACCGTTGGTGACCGGCACAGCTCAGCCAATCGGGATCAATTGTCCGACGAACGGGCTCGCGGCCAGCGGCGGACACTGGAGTCCCGTTCCCGGGCCAGCCGCCCCACCAGGCCGAACCGGCTGACCTGGCGGGGGGCGGCGTCGGCATCGGCCAGCAGCATCACGACGCTGGCTCCACCCAGGTGGGCCCGGTCGATGCTGACCGAGCCGTTGGCCTGTCGGGCCACCCGACGGGCGATGTCGAGTCCGAGGCCGGTGGACCCCTGGTCGCTGCTGCCCCGGCGCAGCGCCCGGTCCGGGTCGGCGATGCCCGGGCCGGCGTCGTCGACCCGGACCGCGACGTAGCCATCCCGCCGGGAGACCACCACCTCGAACGCGGTGCCCTGCGGCGTGTAACGGAAGACATTGCCCAGCACGGCGTCCAGCGCCGCGGCCAGCTCGGCCCGGGGGACCGGTACGGGGATGCGCAGCTGCGCGCCGAGTACCTTGTGCGGGCGGTTCTGGTCGCCGGCCAGCGCGGACCAGAACACCATCCGATCCCGGACCACCTCGCTGACGTCGCAGACCGCCGGACCGGCCTCCTGGGTGACCGTCTTACGGGTGGTGTTGATCAATACGTCGACCTCGCCCTCCAGGGTGGCGATCGCCTGCCGGATCCGTCGGATGGTCCGCCGCCGGTCGAGTTCGGCCTCACTGAACGAGCCGGCGCTGGTGTCGTCGGAGTCCAGCGCGTCCGCGTCCAGCCGCAGCACGGTCAGCGGGGTCCGCAACCGGTGGGACAGGTCGGCCACCAGTTCCCGTTCGTCGGTCCGGGAGGTGACCAGACGGTCGGCCATCCGGTTGAAGGCGTACCCCGCCTCGGCCAGTTCCCGGGGCCCGCTGGGCTGGATCCGTACGCCGAGATCACCGTCACCGACCGCGAGGGCCGCCCGGACCAGGTTGCGAGCCGACGCCACCGCTCGGGCGGCGATCCGGTCGACCACGATCACCGAGGCCACCACCAACCCGGCCGCGATCGCCACCAGCATGAGCCAGGTGGTGCGGGTACCCTCGCGCAGCGTCGCCTGGGTGACGAAGACCTCGATCACCGCCACCTGGTCGCCGACCAGGAGCGGATCCAACCGGACCACCCCGCCCGGCACCTCGGTCACCAGCGGCTCGCGCTGCGTGGCGGCCTTCGTGACGTCCTCGGCGCGGGCCCGGCTCGGTGCCTTGCCCGCCAATCCGTGTACGACCGGCCGCGTCGCCGGGTCGCCACCACTCGCGGCGATCGCCCGCTGCACCGCCGCCGGTTCGGCGTCGACCAGCAGCGCGCCGGCCACCAGCGCACTACGCCGGGCCGCGTCGGCCACCGCCTCCTCGTACGCCTCGCGTTGCAGCACGAGTCCCAACGGAATGAGGAAGGCCAGGGCCACGATGGTGCTCATGCCGGCACCAAGATAGGCCAGCGCCCGCCTCAGTCCGGGGCCACCAGCCGAAATCCGACCCCCCGCACGGTGCGCAGGTAGCGGGGTTTCGCTGCGGACTCGCCCAGTTTGCGGCGAAGCCAATACAGATGTACGTCTATTGTCTGGTCCTCGCCGACCGACGGCTGCCGCCATACCTCCTCCAACAACTCCCGGCGGGAGACTACCCGGCCCGGGCGCGCAGCGAGATAGGCCAGCAGGTCAAACTCCTTCCGGGTCAGCGCCAGGGGGGTCCCGTCGAGGTGGGCGCTACGTTCGCCGACGTCGATGCGCAGTCCGCCCACCTCGTGTACGGCGGGGGGTGCCTCCCGGCTGGACCGCCCGGCCCGGCGGAGCACGCTCATGATCCGGGCATCGAGATGGGCACCGGTGAACGGTTTGACCATGTAGTCGTCCGCCCCGGCACGTAGCAGCCGGACGATCGCCTGCTCGTCGTCCCGGGCGGTGGCGATGATGATCGGGACGTCGGTGATGCCGCGCAGCATCCGTAACGCGTCCGAGCCGTCGAGGTCGGGTAGGCCGAGGTCGAGCACCACCAGGTCCGGCACCTCGGCGGCCACCCGACGCAGGGCCTCCAGGGCCGTACCGACCGCGTGCACGGCGTGCCCCCGGTCGGCCAGGGAGCGCAGCATCGCGCCGCGTACGACATGGTCGTCCTCGACCAGGAGCACCGTGGCCACGTAGAGACCGTACTGCCCGCTGCGGGTGCGGTGCGTCACCGCCCCGGGACGAGGGGCGCGGCACCGGCGGAGCGGGGTGCTCAGACCGGGTACGACTGGTGACGATGGGTGTCGGGTTTGCCAGCCTGTCCCCGGGCGAACGCGTCGGCGTGCCCCCACCGGCCCGGAATGTTGAGCAACTCGATCCGGCCCATCTGCTCCGGTAGGGCGGGGATCACGACCAGGTGTTCGCCGCACGGTTGGAGCCCGAGCAGCGTCCACAGCAGGGCCAGCGGTGTTCCGGCCGACCAGGCCTGCGGGCTGCACGCGGTGGGGTACTGGACCGGATACTTCGTCAGCGCCCGGTCGTAGCCGGCGAACGCCTCGGGCAGCCGTCCGTGGAAGAACTGCGCGGCGTCGATCATGCTTTCGGCGATGAGCCCCGCCTCCTCGGCGAAACCGTACCGCCGGAGTCCGGCCGCGATGATCGAGTTGTCGAAGGGCCAGACCGTGCCGACGTGGTAGCCGACCGGGTTGAACCGCCCCTCGCCCTCGGCCAGCGTACGGACGCCCCATCCGGAGAAGAGCCGTGGTCCGATCAGGTGCTCCGCGATCTTCCCGGCCCGATCCTGGTCGACGATCCCACTCCACAGCAGGTGCCCCATGTTCGAGGAGAGCGCGTCCACCGGTCGGCCCTCGATGTCGAGAGCGAGCGCGTAGTACTCGCCGTCGGCCACCCAGAAGTCACGGTGGAACCGCTCCTTGAGTTCGGCAGCCTCCCGTTCCAACCGCTGGGCGAGAGCCGGATCGTTCCAGAACCGGCGGGCCAATCGGGCACACCGCAGCTTGGCGGCGTACGCGTAGCCCTGGAGTTCGCAAGTGGCCCGGGGGAAGGGGGGCAACCGGCCATCCCGGTAGGAGACCCCGTCCCAGGAGTCCTTCCAGCACTGGTTCTCCAGGCCGTTCCTGGTGTTCCGGCGCTCGTACCAGATGTAGCCGTTGCCGAGGATGTCGCCGTACTCGTCGATCCAGTGCAGTGCGGCGCGGGCGTCGGTCTCCAACTCCCGGACCAGGCCGCCGTCACCGGTCCAGCGCTCGTATTCGTCGAGCAGGATCAGGAACAGCGGTGTGCTGTCGGCGCTGCCGTAGTAGGGCGAGTGGGGCTGCTCCTCGAAGGCCGCCGACTCCCCGTTGCGCATCTCGTGCAGGATCTTGCCCGGCTCCTCGTCTCGGAAGTCGTCCAGCCGGGTACCGATCAGCAGTGCCAACACCCGCAGCGTCGTGTGGGCGAGTTCCGGGATGAAGGGCAGCGCCTGGAAGCTGGTGATGATGCTGTCCCGTCCGAACAACGCCATGAACCAGGGCAGTCCGGCGGCGGGCATGGTCTGCCCGGTGGCGCCCAGCGGCTGGTACCGCAGCGCGGCGAGGTCCACGAGGCTGCGCCGGTAGCACGTCGCCAGCGCCTCGGAGTCGCAGTTGAGTGTCGGGGCGTTGGCCAGCCAGTCTTCCAGCTTCTCCTGCATGCTTGTCTTGATCCACGCGGGTGATTGGTGTATCCCCTCGCGGATGTCCCGTCCGCCCACCGCTTCCACCCGGGTGTCGACCCGTAGATCGGTTTCCCAACTGCCGTGCGGTTCGATCCGCACCCGGAAGGTCAGCCCGTCTTCGTCGAACTGCGCCGGCTCGGACGCTGAGATCAGCGTCTCCCGTCGGAAGCTCTCCCGCTGGTAGCCGAGGCGGAGCAGGCCGTTCTCCACCCGTACGTAGGATTGCCCCTTCTTGTGCTGGATGTCCTTGATCTCGAAGAGGTCGGCGAAGTCACTGGCCGCCTCCATCCGGATGGTCAGCTCGATTGGCTCGTTCTTGTGGTTGAGCACCGTCAGGTGCTCGCTGAAACTTCCCCCGATGGTGCGTTGCCGGATGATCGACACCTTGGCGTCGACGTAGTGGGTCGGCTCGCCCGGCACCAGGAAGAACCGGGTCTCGAAGTACTGGACATCGTCGACCGAGAGTGAGTTGAGCCGTTCGCCGTTGACCGTCAGATGCCATTTCGACAGGAACCGGGTGTCGTAGAGGAACATGCCGGTCGGCACACTGGGGGTGGCGTCGATGTCGCCGCGCCGGTCGCTGACCACGAAGCTGCTGCCGTCGATGATGCTGACAAGGTCATCTGTTGTCATTGCTGCCTCCGCTCCGCGTTGACCATCGCTCGGGGATGCCGGGCGTTGGGCGGCCCGGGAACGAGTCGCAGAAAGTGGATGAACAGGGGCAGTCGTCCCCAGGAGGAGATCTCGTTACGTAGCACCGCCGCCGCCGGCTGCGTCTCGCCGGTGATCATCCGGTCGAATGCCCTTCGATCCGCGCTGACCACGCAGTCGGCTTCCCGCTCTCCCTCGCGCGAGGCCCATACGTTCTGCTCGCGGAAGGTGACGAACCAGCGGTCCATGCCCGCCTCGGTGGCGAGGTCGAACCGGAGCGTCCCGGTGACGTCCGGGGGGAGTTCCGCTATCCGGCGTTGGTGGAGCCCCTTGAAGAACTCCTCGGTCGGGATTGCCATTCCGATAACCCCCCGTCGCCGAGCCGGCGCGGTGCCTTCGCACGCGGATCATGCTGTGCGGCGGGTATAGCCGACCCGGGCAGTCCTAAACCTCCGGCCGTTCCGCCGTCGGTCAACCGGATCAGGGCAGACGGAGCGTCCAGCGGTACGCCTGCACCAACCCGGTGTCGAAACCGGCGGCCGAGCCCCACAGGAAGAGGCGGAAGCGACGGTAGAGCGGTTCACCCCAGCGGGCCACGATCTCCTCCCGGGCGGCGTCCAGCCGGCGCGCCCACTCCCGGCAGGTCAGGTAGTAGTTGTGCCGGTCGTCGGCCAGGCTGAGCAGCTCGAACGGGGACCGGGCCACCTGGTGGAGGTACTGGTGCAGCAGCAGCGGAGCTGAGGCACCCGGGTAGATGTAGCGCTTCATGAACGTCGAGGCGGCGTGCTTGCGGCGCATGGCCAACGCGTCCAGGTAGACCCGACCACCGGGCCGTAGGACCTCGGCGTACTTGCGCAGCGTGGTGCGGTAGTCGGGCAGGTGCTCGGTGACCCCCATGTTGACGATGGCGTCGTACCTCCGGTCGGGGGTGTAGCCGAAGATGTGCTTGCGGATCACCCGTACCGGCAGTTGCTCCCGGTCGAAGAACTCGGTGAGGTAGCGCTCCGACTCCTTCGACAGCGTCGTCGTGGTGACGTTGATTCCCCGGCGCGCGGCGTGCTCGGCGAAGGCGCCCCACCCGCCGCCCACCTCCAGGACGTGGTCGCCCGGCCGTACGCCGATCGCGTCCAGGGCGAGGTCCATCTTGCGGGTCATCGCGTCTTCGAGGGGCTCGTCGTCGGAGAGGAAGACCCCCTCGGTGTAGCAACGGTGCCGGGTGTCGAGGAAGGTGAGGAAGAACTCCGAGTCCTCGTCGTAGTGGTGGGAGATGGTCCGGCGATCATCCTCCTGCCGGCCGCCGCGTACGACCGCGGGCAGGAACCGACCCAGCCAGGCCACCGGATGGAAGTCGGAGAAGAAGGCGCGCATCTTCAGCGCCGAGGCGAGGTCACCCTCGACGTCGAGCCAGCCCTGTAGGTAGGCGACCGCCACGCCGAACTGGTCCAGGTCGGCGAGGGCCTTCGCACCGCGCGGGTCGGCGACGCTGATGGTGAAGAGCGGATCACCACTGCCGAACCGGTGCGCCGGACCGCCGTTGGTCGTTACGGCGAACGGCAGCGCCGGTCGTGCGGCGAAGTACCGCACGTACCTGCGTTGTAGTGAGTCGACCAGGTCGGATGTTCCCACGGCGTCAATGTAGCGCTGCGGTCGCGTCGGCGGAGGGCGTTGAAAACACGACCGATAACATCGCAGGTGCCGAACCATGGCCTCGTCCTTTTTATCCCGATTGAAGGAGTCATCGTGTCCGCACCCCGTACCCCTGTCGTGGCCGACCCCGTCGTCGTCGCGGCCGGGACGACGGCGGCCGACGCGGTGGCCGCGGCGGGCTTGCCCACCAGCGGCCCGACCGCGATCGTGGTGGTCCGCGACCCCGAAGGCGGGCTGCGTGACCTGGACTGGACGCCGGAGGCCGACACCCCGGTCGAACCGGTCGCCATCGACTCGCCGGACGGGCTCAACGTGCTGCGGCACTCCACCGCCCACGTGCTCGCCCAGGCCGTGCAGGACATCTTCCCCGAGGCCAAGCTCGGCATCGGCCCGCCGATCGACAACGGCTTCTACTACGACTTCGCCGTCGACAAGCCGTTCCAGCCCGAGGACCTGGCCAAGCTCGAAAAGCGGATGCAGGAAATCGTCAAGTCCGGTCAGCGCTTCCGTCGCCGGCGCTTCGAGAGCCTCGACGAGGCAAAGGCCGAGCTGGCCGCCGAGCCCTACAAGCTGGAGCTTGTCGACGTCAAGGGCACCGACGCGGGCGTGGGTGCCGGGCTCGACGTCGGCGAGGTGATGGAGGTCGGCGCTGGTGAGCTGACCATCTACGACAACCTCGCCGCCAACGAGGACAAGGTCTGCTGGTCCGACCTGTGCCGGGGACCGCACCTGCCGAACACCCGGCTGATCGGGGCGTTCAAGCTCATGCGCTCGGCCGCCGCCTACTGGCGCGGCTCCGAGAAGAACCCGCAGCTACAGCGGGTATACGGCACTGCCTGGCCGACCCGGGACGCGCTGAAGGCGTACCTGAAGCTGCTGGAGGAGGCGGCCCGCCGCGACCACCGCAAGCTCGGTCGCGACCTGGACCTGTTCAGCTTCCCCGACGAGCTGGGCTCGGGCCTGCCGGTCTTCCACCCCAAGGGTGGGGTGATCAAGCGGGAGATGGAGGACTACGTCCGGGCCCGCCACATCGAGGAGGGCTTCCAGTACGTCGGCACCCCGCACGTCTCCAAGCAGGGGCTCTTCGAGACCTCCGGCCACCTGCCGTACTACGCCGACACGATGTTCCCACCGATGGAGCTGGAGGGCAGCGCCTACTACCTCAAGGCGATGAACTGCCCGATGCACAACCTGATCTACCGCTCGCGCGGCCGGTCGTACCGGGATCTGCCGCTGCGGCTGTTCGAGTTCGGCTCGGTCTACCGCTTCGAGAAGTCCGGCGTGGTGCACGGCCTGACCCGGGTGCGCGGCTTCGCCCAGGACGACTCGCACTCCTACGTCACCCCGGAGCAGGCCCCGGGCGAGATCCGGCACCTGTTGAACTTCATCCTCGGGCTGCTGCGCGACTTCGGCCTGGACGACTTCTACATCGAGCTCTCCACCCGGGACCCGAAGTCGGACAAGTTCATCGGTTCGGACGAGGAGTGGGAGAACGCGACCCGGGTGCTGGAGGAGGTCGCCCTGGAGACCGGACTGGAGCTGGTCCCGGACCCGGGTGGCGCGGCCTACTACGGTCCGAAGATCTCCGTACAGGCCCGCGACGCCATCGGCCGGACCTGGCAGATGTCGACCATCCAGTACGACTTCAACCAGCCGGCCCGCTTCGGGCTGGAGTACCAGGCGGCGGATGGCACCCGGCAGCAGCCTGTGATGATCCACTCGGCGAAGTTCGGCTCGATCGAGCGCTTCCTCGGGGTGCTCACCGAGCACTACGCCGGGGCGTTCCCGGCCTGGCTGGCACCGGTGCAGGTGATCGGCATCCCGATCCGCGAGGAGCACACCGGCTACCTGGACGAGTTCGTGGCGGCGCTGCGGGCCGAGGGCATCCGGGCCGACGTGGACGCCTCCGACGACCGGATGCAGAAGAAGATCCGCAACGCCCAGCAGCAGAAGATCCCGTTCATGGCGATCGCCGGTGACTCCGACGTCGAGGCCGGTACGGTGTCGTTCCGCTACCGGGACGGCTCGCAGCGCAACGGCGTACCGCTGGCCGAGGCGGTGGCGCACGTCGTCGAGGTGGTCCGGTCCCGGACCAATGCCGGCCCGTCCGCTGAGTAGTGAGGAAGGCCCCTTCCTGTCGCTTCCTGCACAGGAAGGGGCTCCTCCTCACGTCCGGTCAGGTCAGATGCCGCAGGTCGGGGCGGACCAGAACCGCGACGGAGAGTCGGCCACGTGTACGTGGTCGTTGTGCCCGACGTAACCGGGGCCGAGGATCTGCGTGAAACCGTGGTAGCGGGCCTGCTGGGCGAGGCGACACAGCGAGTGCGGCCCGACACCGAGGTCGACCCCGTCGCCGTAGAGGTGACGGCTGTTTGAGGCCCCACCGACCGCGCTGTTGCAGGAATAGCTGCGGAACCCGCTGGTGACCCGGATCGACTGGTCGCCGAGGGCGTGGCGCAGTGCCTGGAGCTTCCACATCGACACCAGCGCGTTGAACTTGGCCGTGCCAGCGGCCACCGCCCCGCCGGACCAGGTGCTGTTGCAGCCGTTCAGTTCCGGGTAGGTGAAGTTGATCGGGGTGCAGTCGTTGTCCTGCAACGCGTAGAGCTTGCTGAACGTCTGCGGTCCGGCCGCGCCGTCGGCGGTGAGGCCGTACGCCTGCTGGAACCGGATCAGGGCGGACCGGGTCGCCGGGCCGAAGGATCCGTCGAGCGCCAGTTCCGAGTTGTAGCCGGGGTAGCCGGAGATGCGGATCTGGAGCTGCCTGACGTCCTCGCCGGTCATCCCGGAGACGAGGGCACGTCCCCAGGTGTAGCAGCCGTCCGCCTGAGCGGCAGTGCTGGTCGCGACGACCCCCACCAGCGTGGTGGCGGCCGCGAGCACCCCTGCTGCCAGCAGTTTGCCCAGCCGCCGGACCATCGAAGCGGTACGTAGAGCCATGAGACCTCCATCGATGACTATCATGATTATTGGATGAAAGTTTCATGATGTTGGCGTTGGAGGTCAAGAGCCTTCATTCGTTGACATTGTTTCGAACTACCGGTCTGATCCGGTACCTGGTGAAGGGCGGCGACGGCGTGGGCACCCCGTGCCCGCCGAACCGTAGGATCGGCGGTGTGACAGGGGTGGATTGGCGCGCGGGCACCGCGATGGCAGACGGGTTGGAGCGGCTCTGGACGCCGCATCGGATGACCTACATCTCCGGCGGTGACCGACCCGCCGGCGGCTACGAGGAACCGGCCGGCTGCCCGTTCTGTCGGGCACCCGGGCAGGAGCCGGGGGAGAGCCTGGTGGTGGCCCGAGGTGCGCACGTCTTCGTGGTGCTCAACCTCTACCCGTACAACCCGGGACACCTGCTGGTCTGCCCCTACCGGCACGTCGCCGACTACACCGAGCTGGACGAGGCGGAGACCGTCGAGCTGGGCGTCCTCACCCAGACCGCGATGCGGGTGATCCGACAGGTCAGCAACGCCCACGGGTTCAACCTGGGCATGAACCAGGGCGGCGTGGCAGGTGCCGGCATCGCCGCCCACCTACACCAGCATGTGGTGCCCCGCTGGGGCGGCGATGCCAACTTCATGCCGGTCATCGGCCGGACCAAGGTGCTGCCGCAGTTGCTCGCCGACACCCGGGACATGCTCGCCGAAGCCTGGCCGGCCCGAGCCTGAGCGGACCCGGCCGGCTGGTAGCTACTCGGGCTGGCCGACCTGAGCGGACCAGCCGGCCTGAGCCTGAACGGGCACCGGCCGGAAGCTACTCCTGGGCCGAGGCGCTCTTGCGGGTCTGCTCGGCGAGGTGGGCGGGCATCGGGTCGTACCGGGCGAAGGACCGGCGGAAAGTGCCGGTGCCCGAGGTCATCGACCGGAGTTCGACGGCGTACCGGACCAGCTCGGTGGCGGGCACCTCGGCTCGGACCAGGGTCCGCTCGCCGCTCTCGTCCGGCTCGGTGCCCAGCACCCGGGCACGCCGACCGGAGAGGTCGCTCATCACCGCCCCGACGAACGAGTCGGGCACCCGGACGACCACCTCGTCGACCGGCTCCAGGAGGAGGATCTGCCCCTTCTCGGCGGCGTCGCGCAGGGCCAGAGCCCCGGCGGTCTGGAAGGCGGCGTCCGAGGAGTCGACGCTGTGCGCCTTGCCGTCGAACAGGCTCACCCGTACGTCCACCACGGGGTAGCCGGCGACGATGCCCCGCTCCATCTGGGCGCGTACGCCCTTCTCCACGGAGGGGATGTAGTTGTGCGGTACGGCGCCACCGACCACCCGGTCCACGAATTCGAAGCCGCCGCCCCGGGGCAGCGGCTCCACCTCGATGTCGCAGACCGCGTACTGGCCGTGACCGCCGGACTGCTTGACGTGCCGGCCGTGTCCCTTGGAGTTGGCTGCGAACGTCTCCCGCAGGGCGACCCGTACCGGTTCGGTGTCGAGGTCGACCCCACCGGCCCGCAGCCGGTCGAGCACCACGTCGGCGTGCGCCTCGCCCATGCACCACAGCACCAACTGGTGGGTCTCCGGGTTGCGCTCCAGCCGCATCGTCGGATCGCCGGCCACCAGCCGGGCCAGGTTCTTGGCCAGGGCGTCCTCGTCGGATCGGGTCTTGGCGACGATCGCCACCGGCAGCAGTGGCTCGGGCATCTCCCACGGGGCGATGAGCAGCGGATCGTCCTTGGCGGAGATGGTGTCGCCGGTCTCCGCCGTACCCGATTTGGTGATCGCGCAGATGTCGCCCGCCCGGCATTCCGGCACCTCGCGCAGGGTAGCGCCGAGCGGCGAGTAGATGTGGGCGACCCGCTCGTCGGCGTCGTGGTCGGGGTGCCCCCGCTCGGCCATGCCGTGCCCGGAGATGTGCAGGGTCTGCTCCGGCCGTAGCGTGCCGGAGAAGACCCGGACCAGGGACACCCGGCCGACGTGCCGGTCGATGGTGGTCTTGACCACCTCGGCGACCAGGGGGCCGTCCGGGTCGCAGGTCAGCGGCGGCCGGGGCGAGCCATCGATCCCGGCGACGGCGGGCAGTTCGTGTTCCAGCGGCGACGGGAACCCGGCGGTCAGCACCTCCAGCAGGCCGTCGAGGCCCACTCCGGTCTCGGCGCACACCGGGACCACCGGGTAGAAGTGTCCCCGGGCCACCGCCCTCTCCAGGTCCTCGATGAGCAGCGAGACCTCGATCTCCTCACCGCCGAGGTAGCGGTCCATGAGGGTCTCGTCCTCGCTCTCGGCGATGATGCCCTCGATCAGCTCGTCCCGAGACTCGGCGATGGCGGGCAGGTGTTCCGGATCCGGGTCCCGGACGTCCGCCGGCAGGCCAGCGGTGTAGTCGAAGACCCGCCGGGTGATCAACCCCAGCAGACCGGCGACCGAGACACCATCGTCACCGAGCATCGGCAGGTAGAGCGGCATGACGTTGTCGCCGAAGACGCGCTGGCACAGGGCCACGGTCTCGTCGAAGTCTGCCCGGGGGTGGTCCAGCCGGGCGACGGCGACGGCGCGGGGCATGTCGACCGCCGCGCACTCCTCCCACAGGGCGGCGGTGGCGGCGTCCATGCCGTCCACGGCGGAGACGACGAAGAGAGCGGCGTCAGCGGCCCGAAGCCCGGCGCGCAGTTCGCCGACGAAGTCGGCGTAGCCCGGGGTGTCCAGAAGGTTGATCTTCACGCCGTCGTGCAGCAGTGGCGCGCAGGCCAGACTCACCGAGCGCTGCTGGCGGATCGCGGCCGGATCGTGGTCGCACACGGTGGTGCCGTCCGTGACGGTGCCCGCCCGGCTGACCGTGCCGGTCGCGGCGAGCAGCGCCTCGACCAGAGTGGTCTTACCGGCCCCGGAATGGCCGACGAGCACCACGTTGCGAACCCTGCCGGGCTCGTTCACCACCGGCGCCGAGCCGGTGACTCCCTTCTCCTGATTTCTCTGCGCCATTCGGGCGCACCTCCCTAGGCCGATGGATGGTGGCGACCGCCGCGCGCGACGGGGGAGCTGCCCGGGCGATTCCTGCGGCGATATCCTCGGGTGGCGTGCTGAGTGCCGGGAACGTGCCGGGCAGTCGGGTGACTTACCTCACGTTTCCCCTTCCGATCCCACACCCGTATCGGTCCGTACACAACCCCGCGACGCGAAGTAGGCGCCACCGTGCGTACCGCCGGAGACCGGCGACCGATATCGTGGGACCGCCATGGCGAAGATCTTCCAAGTGTCGGCCCGGGCGGGTATGGCCCGCGTCGTCGAACCAATAGCGCGCGGCCTGCTGCGGCGGGGCGTGTCCCCGAACGCGGTCACGGTCGCGGGCACCGTCGGTGTACTCATCGGCGCGATCGGCTTCGGTGCCCGTGGGCATCTGGTCGCGGGTGCCCTCATCGTCACCGTTTTCGCGCTCACCGACCTGCTCGACGGGACGATGGCCCGAATGCGGGGCGGCTCCAGCAAATTCGGCGCCTTCCTGGATTCGAGCATGGACCGGATCGCCGATGGTGCCATCTTCGGCGCGGTGACCTACTGGCTGGCCAGCCAGGGCGACTCCTGGGGGGTCGCGGCGGCGCTCATCTGCCTCGTGCTCGGCCAGATCGTCTCCTACGTCAAGGCCCGCGCCGAAGGGCTGGGTCTGACCTGCAACGTGGGGCTCGCCGAGCGCACCGAACGACTGATCATCGTCGGGATCGGTGGTCTGCTCAGCGCGGTCGTCGACTGGGGGCTGACCGCAGCGCTCTGGGTGCTGGCGGTCCTGTCACTGGTCACCGTGGGGCAGCGGATCGCCCACGTCTACCGCCAGGCGCAGCGGGCCGAGCTGGACGTGGACGCGTGAATCTGGCCGAACTCGGTTATCTCGCCGGCTGGCGCGTCGTACGGGCGCTGCCCCGCCCCGTTGCCGAGGCGGTCTTCCGCGTGGGTGCCGACCAGGCACATCGCAGGGGCGGCCGGGGTGCGACGAGACTCGCCGCCAACCTCCGCCGGGTGGTCGGCCCCGAGCTGCCGGCGGCAGAACTCGACGCGTTGAGCCGTCGGGCACTGCGCTCCTACGCCCGGTACTGGATGGAGGCGTTCCGACTGCCCTCCCTGTCCCAGGAACAGGTGCGGCGCGGGTTCCGGCTGGAACGGCACGAGCTGCTGGCCGAGGATGTGGCCGCTGGACGGGGCGCGGTGGTGGCGTTGCCGCACGGCGGCAACTGGGACGCCGCCGGGGCCTGGGTGGCGGCGATGGGGTGGCCGTTGACCACGGTCGCCGAGCGGCTCAAGCCGGAGGCGGTCTTCGAGCGCTTCGTCGCGTTCCGGGAGGGGCTCGGGATGGAGATCATCCCGACCCACGGTGGGGCGCGGCCACCGTTCGACATTCTGGTCGACCGGGTACGCGCCGGACATGTCGTACCGCTACTCGCCGACCGGGACCTCTCCGCGCGGGGTGTGGAGGTGACCTTCTTCGGCGGCCGTACCCGGATGCCGGCCGGGCCGGCGCTGCTCGCCATCCGTACCGGCGCGCCGCTCTACGTCGCCTCGATGTGGTACGAACCGGATATTCCGTGTGCCCGGCTGGAGGGTCCACTGGAGGTGCCCGACCCGGAGAGCGGATCACTGGACCAGCGGGTTCGGGTGCTCACCCAACGGGTGGCCGACTGCCTGGCGGCGGGCATCGCCGCGCACCCGGAGGACTGGCACATGCTTCAACGCATGTGGCTCGACGATCCGACCGGCGCCGCCACCACCGTCCCGGCGGAACCGGTCGGGGTAAGCCCGACGACGGGCGACCCGTCTATGGTCCCCCCGCTGACCGGTGACCTCCCGTCGGCGGGGGAGTCCTCCGGGGTGCGCCCACCGTCCACGTCCGGGCCGGTCTGAGGGGGAGGGCGGCGCCAGTGCGGATCGGCATCGTGTGCCCGTACTCCTTCGACGTCCCCGGTGGGGTGCAGAACCACATCATGGACCTTGCCGAGGCGTTGATCAGCCTCGGTCACGAGGTCAGCGTGTTGGCCCCCGCAGACGAGGACGCACCGCTGCCGCCGTACGTGGTGCCGGCCGGTCGATCGGTGCCGTTCCCCTACAACGGCTCGGTCGCCCGGATCACCTTCGGTCCGGTCTCCACCGCCCGGGTACGGCGCTGGCTGGCCCGGGGCGACTTCGACGTGCTGCACGTCCACGAGCCGTTCGTACTCAGCCTGTCGCTGTTGGCCGTGTTGTCCTCCCGGGGACCGGTGGTGGCGACCTTCCACACCGCGATGACCCGGTCGAAGGCGATGGCCGCCGCGCAGGGGATTCTGCAACTCGTGCTGGAGCGGATCACCGCGCGCATCGCGGTCAGCGCGTTGGCCCGGAAGGTGCAGGTGGAGCACCTCGACGGGGGCGCGGTGGAGATCCCCAACGGGGTCGCCGTGGCGAAGTTCGCCGACGCCGAGCCGCTACCGGGCTGGCCCGGCGAGTGTCGCCCGGGTGAGGGCGGAACGCTGGGCTTCCTGGGCCGGTTCACTGAGCCGCGTAAGGGCTTCCCGGTGCTGCGCGAGGCGTTCGTGACCCTGGCCGAACAGCGATCCGGACTGCGGCTGCTGGTGGCCGGACCGGGCGACGTGGCCGATCTGCACGAGGGGGTGCCACCGCACCTACGGGACCGGATCACCTTCCTCGGCATGGTCCCCGAGGAGGAGAAGGCGCGGATGCTGCGTAGCGTCGACCTCTACGTGGCGCCCAACATCGGCGGCGAGTCGTTCGGGATGATCCTGACCGAGGCGATGGCGGCCGGGACGACGGTGGTGGCCAGCGACCTGGACGCGTTCCGTCGGGTGCTGGACGGTGGGCGAGCCGGGCAGCTCTTCACCACCGGTGATCCGATGGCGTTGCGCCGGGCGCTCGCCGAACTCCTGGACGACCCGGACCGGCGCACGGAGTTGTCGGCATGCGCTAAGCAGGTGGTGTCATCCTTCGACTGGCCGGTGGTTGCTCGTCGAGTTCTTGAGGTATACGAAACAGCGATCGAGGCCACCCACGGTCGGGTGATCGACGAGGAGTGGATTGAACCGCGCTGACCGCTATCGGATGCGGCGCGAGGTCGAAGAAGCGCCGTGGGCGTCGGATGCGCCCTCGCGGAACTGAATGGGAGCGACACTACGATGCCGGGCATGTGGTGGGTGGTGGGCATCGTAGTGGTGGTTGTCCTGACGTCGGCATACCTGACCTGGACGGCGGCCCGGGTCGATCGGCTCCATCGCCGGGTCGAATCGGCGGCCCGGGCGCTGGATGCGCACCTGTTGCGTCGGGCCGCCGCCGCCGCGGTGCTGGCTGAGGAGTGCTACGCCGTCGAGTTGTACGCGGCGGCCCGGATCGCACTCGACGCCGGACCCGACGAGCGGGAGGCCGCCGAGAACGATCTCACCCGCCAGCTCCGCAGCACTCCGCTGGTGCCGGACGAACAGGCGGCGGAGGCGGTGGTGGCGGCGAGCCGCCGCCTGGTGTTGGCTCGTCAGGTACACACCGACCTGGTCCGGGACGCCCTGTCCGTACGGCGACGTCCGGTCGTACGGTTGTTGCGAATGTCCCGCAAGCATGAGCGTCCCCGCTACTTCGACGTGGACGACCCGACCCTCACCCCGGAGCCGTTGTCGGTCGGGTGAGCGGCACCACCGGGTGCCACAGCGCAGGGGTGAGCGGTGCCACCGCGCAGGGGTGAGCGAGGCCACAGCGCAGGCCACCGGTGGGTCGATTGGCTGTCGGTCGCGGGCCGAGCCCGAAGTAGCATCGGGGCTGAGTCGCATTCCACCACCTCTGAGGAGCGAAAACGCCGTGTCCGATGCCGCTACGCAGTCTGCCGCCACCACACCCGTAACCGGCACCGCCCGCGTCAAGCGGGGGATGGCCGAGATGCTCAAGGGCGGTGTGATCATGGATGTGGTCAACGCCGAGCAGGCGAAGATCGCCGAGGACGCGGGTGCCGTCGCGGTGATGGCACTGGAGCGGGTGCCGGCCGACATCCGGGCCCAGGGTGGCGTCTCCCGGATGAGCGACCCGGACATGATCGACGGGATCATCAACGCCGTCTCCATTCCGGTGATGGCCAAGGCCCGGATCGGACACTTCGTCGAGGCGCAGGTGCTTCAGGCGCTCGGCGTCGACTACGTCGACGAGTCCGAGGTGCTCACCCCGGCCGACTACGCCAACCACATCGACAAGTGGGCCTTCACCGTGCCGTTCGTGTGTGGGGCGACCAACCTGGGCGAGGCGCTGCGTCGGATCACCGAGGGTGCCGCGATGATCCGTTCCAAGGGCGAAGCGGGTACCGGTGACGTCTCCAACGCCACCACCCACATGCGCAAGATCCGGGACGAGATCCGCCGGCTCACCTCGCTGCCGACCGACGAGCTGTATGTCGCGGCGAAGGAGCTGCAGGCGCCGTACGAGCTGGTCAAGGAGATCGCCGAAACCGGCAAGCTGCCGGTGGTGCTCTTCACCGCCGGAGGTATCGCCACCCCGGCCGACGCGGCCATGATGATGCAGCTCGGTGCCGAGGGTGTCTTCGTCGGCTCCGGCATCTTCAAGTCCGGCAACCCGGAGCAGCGCGCCGCGGCGATCGTCAAGGCGACCACCTTCTATGACGACCCGGACGTGCTGGCCAAGGTGTCCCGTGGTCTGGGCGAGGCGATGGTCGGCATCAACGTCGACGACATCCCCGTCCCGCACCGGCTCGCCGAGCGCGGCTGGTGATGGCCCGACCGACCATCGGTGTGCTCGCCCTGCAGGGCGACGTACGCGAACACGCGAACGCACTGGCCGAGAGCGGTGTCACCGCCCGGCCGGTGCGTCGCCCCGAGGAACTCGACCAGGTCGACGGCCTGGTGATCCCGGGCGGCGAGTCGACCACGATGAGCAAACTGGCCGACGTGTTCGGGCTGGCTGACCCGATCCGGAAGCGGATCGCCGACGGTATGCCGGTCTACGGCTCCTGCGCCGGGATGATCATGCTAGCCACCGAGGTACTCGACGGCCGGCCCGACCAGCGCGGCTTCGACGGGATCGAGATGACCGTACGGCGTAACGCGTTCGGTCGGCAGGTCGACTCGTTCGAGGCGCCGGTGGAGATCACTGGCGTTCCCGGGCCGGCCTTCCACGCGGTCTTCATCCGGGCCCCCTGGGTCGAGCGGGTCGGCGACGGGGTGGAGGTGTTGGGCCGGGTGACCGACGGTCCGGCCGACGGCCGGGTGGTGGCGGTACGACAGGGCAACCTGCTCGCCACCGCCTTCCACCCGGAACTGACCGGTGATCTCCGGGTGCACCGCTATTTCGTGGACGTCGTCCGAGCTGCCGCCTGAGTAACGCTGGATCCTGGCGGGTCATGTCCCTAGCGGGTTTCATGACCCGCCAAGTTCTGTCAGCGGACAGCCACCGGTGGTGGTGTGGTCACGGCGCGGCGGGCCGCCGGTAGGATTGGCCCGTTTCAGGAGCCGAGCCTGGCCGCGGCTGCCTTCGCGCATCATGACCACCGGGTCGCGCATCGATCACGGTGGAAATTGGGCGGGGTGTGGAGATCGTGGAGGGTGACGCCGAGTCGGGGTAGCTACGGAGGTCATCCATGTCCGGCCACTCAAAGTGGGCGACGACCAAGCACAAGAAGGCGGTCATCGACGCCAAGCGCGGCAAGATGTTCGCCAAGCTGATCAAGAACGTCGAGGTGGCGGCACGTACCGGCGGTGGTGACCCGGCGGGGAACCCGACCCTGTTCGACGCCATCCAGAAGGCCAAGAAGAGCTCGGTCCCCAACGACAACATCGACCGCGCGGTCAAGCGTGGCTCCGGCCTCGAAGCCGGCGGCGCCGACTGGCAGACCGTGATGTACGAGGGCTACGGCCCGAGCGGTGTGGCGCTGCTCATCGAGTGCCTGACCGACAACCGCAACCGGGCCGCGACCGAGGTACGCACCGCGCTCACCCGCAACGGCGGTTCGCTCGCCGACGCCGGCTCGGTGTCCTACATGTTCTCCCGCAAGGGTGTCGTGATCGTCCCCAAGGCCGGACTCTCCGAGGACGACGTGCTGATGGCGGTGCTCGACGCCGGAGCCGAGGAGGTCAACGACCTGGGCGAGGCGTACGAGGTGGTCTCCGAGCCGGGTGACCTCATCCCGGTCCGCACCGCGCTGCAGGACGCCGGCATCGAGTACGAGTCGGCTGAGTCCTCCCTCATCCCCAGCGTCAACGTGCCGCTGGACGAGGAGGGCGCGCGCAAGGTCTTCAAGCTGATCGACGTGCTGGAGGACTGCGACGACGTGCAGAACGTCTACGGCAACTTCGACGTCTCCGACGAGGTCATGGAGGCCGTCGGCTGACGGTCCTGACCGGTGATTGCACCGGGCATGGTTCGGCCCGGAGTCCGATAGCTCGGCCCGGAGCCGAGGGTGAGGGGGTGGCGGATGATCACGACTGGGACTACCGAACCGGAGAGCCGGTTCGCCCCCGGTGACGTCGTGGTGCGGCGGGAGATCCTGCTCGGCGAGGTGTGGTTCGCCTTCCCGACGATCTGCGTCGAGGATTCCGACGATCTCCTCGCCCTCTACGTACCCACCGGCACGGTCTTCGGCTTTCCGGAGACGGGACGGTTTCCCGCCGGCCGGCACCCCTGGCAGGGTAGGTCCAGCCAATGGTCCGGGCACGGGAAGTTGATGCTGCACCGGCCGGGGGAGGCGCACGCGATCGACGTCTTCTGGACCGGTCCGGAACGGTCCTTCGCGGGTTGGTACTTCAACCTGCAGGACCCGTTCCGGCGTACCCGGATCGGCGTCGACACCCTCGATCACGAGTTGGACCTGTGGTGGGCGGCGGACGCCGACCGCTACGCATGGAAGGACGTCGAGGAGTTCGAACAGCGTCTCGTCGAGGGACGCTATCCGGGCCAGGCGGCGGCGATTCGGGCCGAAGGACACCGGATCGCCGCCCTTCTCGACGCGGGCCATCGGTGGTGGGACGAGGGCTGGGCCAGGTGGCGGCCGGATCCCACCTGGCTCCCCCCGTCCCTACCATCGGACTGGGCGGACCTGCCGGTGACCGCTCATCGGGACAGCCCGCCGTTGTCGGTCAGCTCCTGACCCACCGCGATCTGGAGTTCGGCCACCCCCTGCTCGGCAGCGTCCGGGTGGTGGTCAAGGTAGATCTCCCGGTGCAGGCCGAGCGGTCGGTAGCCGTTGGCGTCGATCCACCGGGCCAGGATCTGGTCGCCGGACAGGATCAGTCCCGGTAGGCCGCCGACGACGCGCGCATCGGGGCGGCGCCCGAGCGGCGGGCTCGCCGACAGAGGTTTCCTTCTGGATCGCGGTGGTGCCCGTCGAGGCCACCCAGCCGGTGCCACCACGTCCGCTCGACGAGCAGTAGTCCCGTGGGGAGGCTCCGGGTCGGGTGGACGTCGTACCGGCGTGCCCGGCCCGGCCGGTCGGCAGGGCCGGCCCGTTCCGACGGCGGGCGGCGGGCGGCCGGAGCGCCCCCGTACAGGCCGGCGGTGGGGAAGCGGATGGCCACGGCGAGAAGCTGGTCGAGGGCACCCGGGATCAACTCGACGTCGCCGTCCACCAACAGCAGATAGTTTCCCTCGCCCCGATCGGCGACCCGATTCACCGTTGCGGTGTCGGCGTCGACCACGGTGACGCACAGCCGGGCCCAGTCGGATCGGAGGCTGGCGAGGCAGCGGTCGAGGGCGACCCTCGGCCGGCGGATGACGAGCACGTCCACTGTGCACGGGCGACCGGAGGGCGGCTGGTCCGGGGCCATCGCGCGCAGCCCGGCGGCCCGGGCCCAGCGCTGCCGGGGACGTAGCCTTCCGGCCCAGTTCACCAGCAGGAACCCGGGCAGACGCGGCCAGAGCGCCGGCTGGGTGGCGACCGTGGTGAGATTGCGGCCGGCCCCGGCGGCGGGTGAGGCGCTACCTGTTCGCGTCAACCGATCTCCGTCCCGGCCCGGACCGCGGTGGTGGCGGGCCAGCGAGGCGAGTTCGGCGTTGCCCCGACGCCATCGGCTGGCCACTGCGATCAGCTCCCGCCAGCGGGGCAGCACCAGTAGAAAGCCCCCCGATCCGACCACTCGGCGCTCGGCGGAGGTGAAGCGCGACCGGACGTACGCGTCGTCGGCGGTCAGCTCGGGAAACTCCGTCCACCGGGCCCGCCCGGCGGGGTTCACCGCATAGCAGCCCGCGCCGACCACCTGCCCGGACACGGCCGGAAGAGCGAGCCACACGGCCGCGAAGTCCCGTCCGAGACGGTCGGTGGGGCGTACCAGCACCGGTCGAGGGGCGACCAGCCGCGCCGCCCGGGTCTCCGTCAGTGCGTCGACCAGGGCGGGCAGGGTGCCCGGGGTGATGACGGTGTCCGCGTCCAGATAGAGCACCGAGGCGTCGCCCCGTCGCTGCCGGTCGCCCGCGTTGAGCGCCGCTGCCTTGCCCGCCGCCGGCAGCTCCACCAGCACGACCTCCGCCGGCCGCCGTGATCCATCCCGGGCTGGGAGATCGGCGGCGATCGCCCGCACCAGCTGCGTCGTACCGTCGGAGCAGCCGTTGGCCACCACGATGATCCGTAGGTCGATCGTGTTGGCATCGCAGAGTACGGCCCGCAGGCAGCCGCCGATCAGCGACTGCTCGTCGTGGGCCGGTACCACGACGTCGAGCCGGCGGCCGAGACCCGCTGCCGGTCCGGGCACTGTGGTCACCCCGTCCCCAGCCGGCCGCGCAGCATCGCGACCGCCCCGTGTACGGCCAGGAAGACCGCGACGGCCGGCCAGCGGGCCGGTCGGGTTGCCAGGTTCCGCAGGATGCCGTGGTAGCGGGCGAAGTCGTCCGGATGGGGCGGCAGCGGGGCGACGCTCACCAGTTCCCGATTGCCCCGGTGGTAGCGGCAGCGGGCTCGGACCAGGGCCGCCAGCCCGTCCGGTACGACCACCTCGTAACTGGCCGCCACGACCCGCCGTTCGTGCGGCGCGAAGTGCCACCGTACCCACTTGTCGTCCGAGTGCAGTCGGGGAAAGCGGGCCCAGCGACGCCGGCCCTCCTCGGAGACCGCGTACGCGCCGAAGGTGACCGGGGAGTTCCGGACGTAGGGCAGTTCCCGCCAGATCCGGTAGTAGGCCCGAGACACCAGGCTGTGTGGTGGTGCCAGCCCCAGCACCGGGACGGCGAAGTGGATTCCGGTGCTGGGGGCGAGCGCGTCGGTGAGGTTGGCCAGGGCCAGGGGCGACAGTTTCGCATCCTGGTCGAGGTAGAGCCGGGGTCCCGGGGGAAGGTGCCGCTCGGCGGTGTCGAAGGCGGCGGCCCGCCCGGGCGGGGTACGTACGACTTCGCACTCCGCGCCGACGTCGCTGAGCACGGGGGCCAACCGTCGGGCCTGGGCGAGACTCTCCGGCCGGTCGTCGTTGACGGCGACGACCACGTGAAGGTCGCCGGTGAAGTGCTGTCCGGCCAGGGAATGGATGCTGCGCTCCAGCAGGAGCGAACCTTGATGGGTGGGAATCACCACGCCGATGTGGGTCAACGGTCCTCCCTCGCCCGAATTCGGGCCGGTAGCGGTGGTCTGCGCTCCACGGATGACAAGCCCTTGATACCGCTGCCGAGTGACTGGCACATCCCCGGCGCGGGCGGGCCGCTCCGCCGAGGGGCCGGTACCTCGCGCCGATCAGCGGAGCGGAAGACGAACGGAGAATGCTGAACAGGATCGATGTGTTGGCTATCGACTCGATGTGCAGCGTCGAAGTTAGCATTGACAAACATCGTTCTGCTGTTGGTGTGGGAGGTGTCGGCGGATGACCGCTCCCGTCCCCCTCGAGATCAGCCTCCTCGGTCCCGTCGAGGTACGGGTCGCCGGAACACTCGTACCGCTGGCCGGGCAGCAGATCCGTACGTTGGTCGCGGTGCTGGCGCTGCGGACCGGCGAACCGGTGCCGATGTGGCGGCTGATCGAAGCACTGTGGACGGGCGAACCGCCTGCCCGTGCCCGCAACCAGGTGCAGGTGTACGTGTCCCGGATCCGTAAGGCGCTGCTGCACGCCGGCTGCCCCGACCAGGTGCTGAGAACCCGCGGCGAGGCGTACCTGTTGGATCTGGACCGTGATCGCGTGGATGCCCTGCGATTCACCCGCCTCACCACCCTGGCGGAGGAGCGGGTGGCGGGCGGGGCATCCGATTCGGTGGCCGGCTTGCTGCGTGAGGCGCTGGCGCTCTGGCGCAGCGACCCGTTCGCCGACGTGACCAGTGGCGCGCTGCGAGCCGATGCCGCTGCCCTGGAGGATGCGCGTTGTGCGGCCCGGGAACGCTGGTTCGACCTGGAGTTGGCCCGGGGCGGGCACCGGTTCCTGGTGGCCCAGTTGCGCTCTGCCGTCGCGGAACGCCCGCTGCACGACGGCTTCCGCCGCCGGCTCATGCTGGCGCTGGCCGGCTGTGGCCGCCACGCCGAGGCACTCGACACCTACCGCGAAGGGCGGCGCATCCTGCACGACGAGCTGGGGCTCGACCCCGGCACGGAACTTCAACAGTTGGCGCAGTCGATTCTGCGCGGTGTCGTACCCGGGTCGGAGTTGATGCCCGTGCCGCCGCTGGCGGCACCACGCGACCCGCCCGCGCCCGCCGCGGTCTGCTCCCTGCCACCGGCGGTGGCGGGTTTCGTCGGTAGGGCGCTGGCGAAGAACGTGCTTCGAGCGGGGCTGGGCCGGTCCGGATCGCCACCGGGCATGGCGCTGGTGACCGGTCCCGGGGGGATCGGCAAGTCCACCCTCGGGATCCGGGTGGCACACGAACTGCGGGACCGGTATCCCGATGGCCAACTCTTCATCGACCTGCTCGGCAGTCGTGCGGAGCCGATGGCGCCCCGCGAAGCCCTGGGCCACCTGCTGCGCGGGTTCGGTGTAACCGGTGCGGTGCTGCCCGACGACATTACCGAGCGGTTGATGCTCTACCGGTCCATCGCGGTCGAACGACGGGTGCTCATCGTCCTCGACGACGCCGCACACGAGCAGCAGGTTCGCCCGCTGTTGCCGGGGGCCGGTGGCTCCGCCGTCCTGGTCACCAGCCGATCCCGGCTGGTCGGGCTGGACGATGCCATCCGGGTCGAACTCGGTGTGCTGGACCGGGTCGAGTCGTTACGGCTGCTCGGCAACATCGCCGGTGAGCACCGACTCGTGGTGCAGCCGGCCGCCGCGGACCGGATCGCCGCGCTGTGTGGCGATCATCCGCTCGCGGTACGCATCGCCGCCGCCCGCCTCGCTGAACGTCCACATCTGCGCCCCGAACGCCTGGCCGACGAGCTGTCCGACGAGCGAGCCCGGCTGGATGCGTTGCGCGCCGGTGACCTGGAGGTACGGGCGACCCTGGCGGTGGGTTACGGCGGTCTGGACCCGGCCGGTCGCCGGGCGGTACGCCTGCTCAGCCTCGCCGACCTGCCCCACTTCCCGGCCTGGGCGGCGGCCTGCGTGCTGGATCTGCCGCTGGTCGAGGCGGAACGGCTGGTGGAGACGATCGTCGACACCCGACTACTCGAACCGGTGCTGGATGAACCGGGGGGCGAGGTCCGCTACCGCTTCCACGAGCTGGTCCGGGTCTTCGGCCGGGAGCGGGCGGCCATCGAGGAGCCGGCGACCGGCCGCGTCGAGGCGTTGCAGCGCTGTCTCGCCGGTTACCGAACCGCCACCGAGCGGGCGGACGCCATGCTGGCGGCCGGCATCCTGGGCGTCCGGCGACAGCCGGCGGAGCTGCCCCCGGTTCCACCGGTGTGGATCGACGCGGTCCGGCTGGACCCGGCGGCCTGGTTCACCCGCGAACTGCCTGCCCTGGTGGCGCTGGTCCGGCAGGCGGTAGCCACGGGTGAGGTCCGGCTGGCCGGGGCGCTCGCCGCCGGCATGGCGACCTTCCTGGAGACCCGGAACCTCTACGACCACTGGGTCGACACCCACACCCGGGTGCTCTCCGCCGCCCGAACCGCCAACCTCCGGCCGATCATCCTGGCGATGCTCCGTAACCTCGGCGAACTGCACGCCATTCGGGACGAGACCGCCGCCGCGATCTGCTGCTTCACCGAGGCGCTGGCGTTGGCTCGGGAGACCGGGGAGCGGGCCTACGAGGTCGCCTCGCTGGCCGGTCTGGGCTACCTCCATCGCCTGACCGGGCGGTATCCGTTGAGCATCGAGGCGTTCACCACGGCTGCGGCGGCGGCTAGGCGGGACGGCAACCGTAACGGCGGGATCTTCGCCGAGCAGGGCGTGGGAGCGGTCTGGTTCGAGCAGGGTCGCCTTGCCGAGGCCGCCGTCCGGTTCACCGACTGCGCGCACCACAGCCGGGTGGCCGGTTACCGGGCGGGGGAGGCGCAGGCGCTTCGCGGCCTCGGGCTGGTGCACCTGGTGCGGGGTGAGCCGGCCCGGGCGGCCATGCTGTTCCGCCGGGCCCGCCGGATCAGCGCCGCGCTCGGCGACCAGCTTGTCGAGGCGTACGCGACGCAGTTGTTGGGGGACGCCTATGCCCGCAGCGGCCGGTACGGCCGGGCCGAGTCCCTGCTCCGGTCCGCGGACCGGGTCTTCGCCCGGTTCGGTAGCCGGTTCGGTCGGGCGATGGTGCTGGTCAGTCTGGCTCGGGCCCGGATCGGCCGGCGTCGGCTGGTGCCGGCACGGGTACTGCTGGAACAGGCCGGCCCGATCTGGGGGCGGCTGGGCATGCCGTACTGGGGTGGGCAGGCGTTCGACCTGCTCGCGGAGGTGTGCCGGCGGACCGGTGACGCGGTGGGTGCCGACCGGGCCGTTCGGCAGGCCCAGTTGCTGCGATACGGCGGAATCACCGCCGATGCGGCCGACTGACCAGTGGGGCCCGGGTGGATTCAGCGGGTGTTCAGCGGTGGTACAGCGGCACCCGACACGCTGGTGCCGTCAACCGCCGTCCCATCAGCGGACGGGGGGCCGAAGAGAACGGAGAGCCATCGTGCGCCTACGGAAGCGGGTCGTGGCGGTGCTCGGTGCCACCGTCATGGCGACCGCCGGCCTCGTCGGAATCGCCGCGCCGGCCAGTGCCGACCCCTGCCCGTCGGGGGCCACCTGTGCCTACACGTCGACGAACTGGAGCGGGGCACCCGGACCGGTCTACGGGGACAACCGGGACCTCAGCATCTATGCCAAGTGGCGAGGTGCCGAGTCCATCTACAACAACGGCAACTCCTGCCATGTCTACATCTACTCCAAGGTCGGCTACGCCGGCAGCCGGTATCCGCTGGCCCGGGGTACGGGTTGGCAGAACATCATCGGTTCGGCGCTGTGGCATCACGCGTACAGCAACCTCTGGTACGGCTGCTGAACCGGCATGCGACGGGTGAGCACCGCGTTCGTGGCGGCGGCGCTCGGCACGGCGGGTCTGGTCGGTTGTGGCGGGAACAGCCTCGCCGACCGGGCCCAGCCGGGGCGGCTCTATCCCTTCGACAGCGCGGTCTATCTGACCGTCCAGGAGGAGCGGACCGCCCAAACCGTGCTGGAGCGGGCGACCGCCGCCTGCATGCGGGATCGGGGGTTCGACTACACCCCACTGTTGGACCGGCGCGGGGAGGTCGAGCCCGACAACCCGTACGGCCTGCTCGACGCGGCTACGGCCAACACCGACGGGTACGGGATCGTGCCGGCCGTGCTGCGGCGTCGGGAGCGTCCCGTGGCGACGACGGGTCCGCAGCCCGATCCGGCCTACGTGACGGCGCTCAATGGCAGCGAACAGGCGCGGCACACCCTCGTGCTGCCCGGTGGCGAGGAGGTGGCGGTCGCCTCGGACGGTTGCGTGGCGAAGGCCCGCGTCGATGTCTACGGTTCCGACTGGGACCGGCTTTACTACACGTTCCAGTCGTTGAGCAACACCGTGATCGAGCGCGCTGGGACCGACCCGGCGGTGACGGCGGCGACGGCCGACTGGTCGGCGTGCGTCGGTCGGGCGGGCCACCCGGCGGCCAAGCCGAGCGACCTGCGTCAGGCGATCGAGAGCAGGGCGGCCCAGGCTGCCGACGACGCGGCGATCCGGGCGGCGGCCCGGGCCGAGTTGGCGGTCGCCCGAGTGGACGCCACCTGTCAGGACCGTGCTGGTCTCCGGGCGGCGGTGGCGGGCGCGCAGGCCAGCGCCGAGCGGCAACTGCTCACCGAGGTGCTACGACAGGACCTGCATCGGTTGCACCAGCTCAAGCGGGCGGCGCTGAATCCCTGACCTGGCGGAAGCCGCCCGAAAAGCACCAATTCATGAGTAAAATCAGCATTTGTGAAGAAGGTGAAGCGTGGGATCGCGGTAACGCTGGTGGGACTGCTGGCCGGGCTCGGTGCCTGCACCGAGGTGCCCCGTAGCTCGGTGAAGATCCCCGAACAGGTGCCGCCGCCCGTGCCGGCGAACGAGCTGATAGCTGGCATGCCGGCCTATCTGGGCGGCCCGAGCGTCTACGCCGCCGCCGGGCCGAACATGCTCAGCGAGCAGGTACGGGAGGACAAGTCCCTGGTCTACGTGCCCAACACCAACAGCGACGACGTCTACGTCATCGATCCCGCCACGTACAAGGTGGTCGACAAGTTCCCCGGCGGGCCGGAGCCACAGCACATCGTCCCCTCGTACGACATGCGCACCCTCTACGTCGCCTCCAGTCGGATCCCCACCGGCGGCCTGATCCCGATCGACCCGAGGACCGGCAAGCCCGGCGAGTTTCGGAACCTGGAGGACGTCTACAACCTCTACTTCACGCCGGACGGGCAGCAGGCGATCGTGGTCGCCGAGGCGTACAAGCGACTGGACTTCTACGACCTCAAGACGTGGCAGCGGACGAAGTCGCTGGAGTTCCCGGAGTGCGCCGGGATCAACCACATGGACTACTCGGCCGACGGTCGGGTGATGTTGTTCAGCTGCGAGTTCGCCAACCGGATGCTGGTGCTCGACGGGACGACGCACGAGAAGATCCGGCACTTCGACCTGCCCCAGGTGATGGACGGGATGCCGCAGGACACCCGGTTGACCCCGGATGGGCAGCGGTTCCTGGTGGCCGACATGAATGCCGACGGCGTGTACGTCTTCGACAGCACCGCCACCAGTCGGCTCGACTTCATCCCCACCGGCGAGGGGGCGCACGGCATCTACTTCAGCCGGGACGGTCGGGTCGCGTACGTGACCAACCGGGGGGAGGGCAGTGTGACCGTACTCGATCTGGCCACGCTGAAGCCGACCGCGACCTGGCGGATTCCCGGCGGCGGCAGCCCGGACATGGGTGGGATCTCGGCGGACGGCAAGGTGCTCTGGCTCTCCGGTCGCCAACACAACGAGGTGTACGCGTTGAGCACCGACGACGGCAGACTGCTCGCCCGGATTCCGGTCGGCGACGGTCCGCACGGTCTGACCATCTGGCCGCAGCCGGGTCGCTACTCGCTGGGGCACACCGGCAACATCCGTTGATCGATCCGGTGGGTGCGCTGGGTCACATGCGAAACGAGACGGTTCCGTATCGGTTCTTCGTCTTGTAGCGTCCTTCCCCGTTACGAAACTGCTCCGTGTCGTATTTCGGCGCGGGCGTACCGGGGGAGAGCAGCGGACCGATGCAACTGCACGAGAACACCGGACACCCGAGGCGGTGGAGCATCCTCGGGGTGCTCGTCTTCAGCCTCCTGGTCGTGGTGCTGGACAACACCATCCTCAACGTCGCGCTGCGCGTCCTGGCCGACCCGGTGCACGGCCTGGGCGCCACCCAGGGTGAGCTGGAATGGTCGATCAACTCCTACACGCTCGTCTTCGCCGGCCTGCTCTTCACCTTCGGGATCCTCGGCGACCGGTACGGGCGCAAGCGCTTCCTCCTGATCGGACTGGCCGTCTTCGGCCTGGCGTCGCTGCTGTCCGCGTACTCCCAGGAGCCCGGCCACCTGATCGCCGCGCGAGCGCTGATGGGGTTGGGTGGCGCGGCCATCATGCCGGTCACCCTCTCGATCATCTCCAACGTCTTCGACCCCCGGGAACGGGCCCGAGCCATCGGCATCTGGTCCGGTGCGGTCGGCCTCGCCGTCGCCATCGGCCCGATCCTCGGCGGGCTGCTGCTGGAACACTTCTGGTGGGGCTCGGTCTTCCTGATCAACGTGCCGGTGGTGCTGGCCGGACTGGTGGCGGTGGCGCTGCTGGTGCCCGAGTCGCGTAACCCGCAGCCGGGCCGGATCGACGTCGTCGGCGTACTGCTTTCCGTGGTCGGGTTGGTCGCCCTGTCGTACGGCATCATCAACGGTGGCGAGCACGGCTTCGACCGGCCGGGGGTCTGGGCCGCGATCGTCGGTGGCCTGGTCGTGCTGACCGCGTTCGTCGCCTACGAGCGGCGTATCGAGTACCCCTCACTGGACGTCCGGCTGTTCCGGCTGCCCCGCTTCGCGGCTCCGATCGCGGTGGTGGGGCTGGTCTTCTTCGCCTCCATGGGCATGATGTTCTTCGGCGCCTTCTACCTGCAACTGGTACGCGGTTACACACCGCTGGAGACCGGGCTGCTGTTCCTGCCGTTCGCCAGCGCCCAGCTCGTGTTCGCCCCGACCAGTGCCACCCTGGTCAGGCGCTACGGTGCCCGAGTGGTCTCCACCATCGGGCTGGTGCTGGTGACACTCACCCTCGGTGCGTTCACGGTCATCGAAGCGGACACCTCGGTGTGGATCGTCGGCACGGTCTTCTTCTTCCAGGGGGCCGGCATGGCCAGCATCATGCCGCCGGCCATGGAATCGATCATGTCGTCACTGCCCCGGGAACGGGCCGGCGTCGGCTCGGCGGTCAGCAACACGGTCCGCCAGGTCGGTGGGGCCCTCGGGGTGGCGATTCTCGGTTCGGTGCTCGCCGCGATCTACCGCACCGAGATCGAGCCGGCCACCTCGGCGTTGCCCGACGCGGCCCGGGCGGCGGCCAACGAGTCGATCGCCGGGGCGTACGGGGTGGCGGGGCAGCTCGGCCCCGACGGTGGCAACGTGATCACCGCCGCCAACGACGCGTTCATCTCCGCCATGCACGTCGCCTCCGGGGTGGCCGCGATCATCGCTGCCCTCGGCATCCTGGTGGTGCTGCGCTGGATGCCCGGCCGACACGTACAGCAACAGGTCACGCCAGCACCGACCAGCGAACCAGAGTTGGTCCCGGTGTCGTAGGTCGGGGACAATGCCTGACATGACGACTGACGCGGGTGTTCCGAGGTCCCCCGGGCGACCTCGGAGCACCCGCGCGGACGAGGCGATCGTCGACGCCGCACTGGACCTGCTCGCCGAGGGCAACACCGTCGACGCGCTCGCCATCGAGGCGATCGCCACCCGGGCCGGGGTGGGTAAGGCGACCATCTACCGGCGCTGGCCGAACAAGGTGGCGTTGCTGCGTGACGCGCTGGCCACCCTCAAGGGACCGCCGCCGGTCCCCGCCGGCCACTCGATCCGCGACGACCTGGTCACCCTGCTCGGCCCGGTCGGCTCCCACGAAGACCCGCGCGCCACCCGAATCATGCCGTGCCTGGTGCCCGAGATCCACCGCAGCTCGGAGCACTACCGGATCTACCAGGAGATGCTCGAACCGCGTCGGCAGTTGATGCGCGACGTCCTGCGCCGGGGGATGGCCTCCGGCGAGCTGCGCGCAGACCTCGACATCGAGTTGACCATGTCACTGCTGACCGGTCCCGTGCTGTTGCAGCGGTTGCTGCACTGGCATCGGATCGACGAACACGATCTGCCCGAGCGGGTGGTCGACGCCATCCTCGCCGGCATCGCCATCCGACCCTGATCCGCCATCCCGGAACAGCCGCCCGTCCGGTGTGTCCCCGTGCGCCGGTGTCACCCCCGGCCAGTAGGGTGTCGAACACACGTACGTGCGGCCGGATCCGAGGGTGGGCCGGTGGACCGGGGGAGGGGACCGCATTGCGGGTGCTGGGCATCGACCCGGGGTTGACCCGGTGCGGCGTCGGTGTGGTCGAGGGACTGCCCGGTCGGCCGTGCACCATGGTCGCCTACCACGTTGTGCAGACCGATCCGGGCGAGGAGCTGCCGCTGCGCCTGCTGCGACTGGACCAGGAGCTGACCCGGCTGGTGGCCGAGCACGAGCCGGCCAGTGTGGCCGTCGAACGGGTGTTCAGCCAGCACAACGTTCGTACCGTGATGGGCACCGCGCAGGCCAGCGCGATCGCCGTACTGGCCGGGGCCCGGGTGGGGTTGCCGGTGCAGACCTATACGCCCAGCGAGGTGAAGGCGGCGATCACCGGCTCGGGTCAGGCCGACAAGGCCCAGATGACCAGCATGGTCACCCGACTGCTGCGGCTGGACGCCCCGCCGAGGCCCGCCGACGCCGCCGACGCGCTGGCGCTGGCCATCTGTCACATCTGGCGTGGCGGAACCCGGTCCAAACTGGCCGCGGCAGCCGACCGGGTCCGACAAGGAGGAACGAGATGATCGCCAGCGTGCGCGGGGTCGTCGCCGCGGTCTCGCCCGCCGGGGCGGTGATCGAGGTCGGCGGGGTCGGTCTGGCCGTGCAGTGTGCGCCGGGCACCGTGGCCAACCTGCGGGTGGGCGAGCCGGCCCGGCTCGCGACCAGCCTCGTCGTACGCGAGGACTCCCTCACCCTCTACGGCTTCGCCGACGACGACGAGAAGCACCTCTTCGAACTGCTCCAGACCGCCAGCGGGGTCGGCCCCCGGCTGGCGCAGGCGGTGCTCGCGGTGCACACCCCCGACGCCGTACGCAAGGCCATCGCCAACGGTGACACCGCCGCCCTGACCCGGGTGCCCGGGGTCGGCAAGAAGGGTGCCGAGCGGTTGGTGCTGGAACTGCGGGACAAGATCGGCCCGGTCCCGGTGGGTGCGGACGGCGCGGCCGGGGTCACCGCCGGGGCGTGGCCGGAGCAGGTGCGCCAGGCGTTGACCGGGCTGGGTTGGACGGCAGGGCAGGCCGACCAGGCGGTGGCCGCCGTGGCGGAGAGCCTCGACGGGCCGGTCCCGCCGGTCCCGGTCCTGCTCAAGCAGGCGATCCGGCTGCTCGGTAGGACCCGATGACCGCCGAGCCCGAGGGCCTGGTCTCGGCGTACGCCAGCGACGCCGAGCGCGATGCCGAGGCGACCGTACGCCCGAAGCGGCTGGCCGAGTTCATCGCCCAGCACCGGGTACGCGACCAGCTCGACCTGCTGCTGCGTGGCGCGATGAAGCGCGGTGCGCCGCCGGACCACATCCTGCTCAGCGGCCCACCTGGCCTCGGCAAGACGACCCTGGCCAACATCGTCGCCGCCGAACTGGGGTCTGGCATCCGGACCACCAGCGGTCCGGTGATCGAGCGCTCCGGCGATCTCGCCGCGATCCTGACCAGCCTCGCCGAGGGCGACGTGCTCTTCATCGACGAGATCCACCGCATCGCCAAGCCCGCCGAGGAGTTGCTCTACAGCGCGATGGAGGACTTCCGGGTCGACGTGGTGGTGGGCAAGGGCCCGGGGGCGACCGCCATTCCGCTTGACGTCGAGCCGTTCACCCTGGTCGGCGCGACCACCCGGGCCGGGTTGCTGACCGGTCCGATGCGTGACCGGTTCGGCTTCGTGGCGCACCTCGACTTCTACGCCCCGGCCGAGTTGGAGGCGCTGCTGCAACGCTCGGCCCGGATCCTCGGCGTGCCGATCACCGACGACGGGGCGGCGGAGGTGGCCCGCCGGTCGCGGGGTACGCCCCGGATCGCCAACCGGCTGCTACGCCGGGTACGGGACTTCGCCGAGGTCCGCGCCGACGGGGTGGTGACCCTGGAGGTGGCACAGGCCGCGTTGCGCGTCTACGACGTGGACGACCTGGGCCTGGACCGGCTGGACCGGGCGGTGCTGACCGCGCTGGTCGACTCGTTCCGGGGCGGGCCTGTGGGGCTGTCCACCCTCGCGGTGGCGGTCGGGGAGCAGTCGGACACGGTCGAGGAGGTGTGCGAGCCGTTCCTGGTGCGGGCCGGTCTGCTGGCCCGTACGCCCCGAGGCCGGGTGGCGACCGAGGCGGCCTGGCGGCACCTGGGCAAGCCTGTCCCAAATGGTACATTTAGTGGCGGTGTCGCTCCGGCGCCCGATCTATTCTCTCGGGACCCTGATCGTCCGTGATCCGTTCGTGATCCGTGCCACCTTCGGCGTTCCCAGCAACAGGGATTAGACTCGCCGCCGTCTGTACAGGACGTGAGATCCTGCCTCCGCTCCGGTTCCCTTGGGCGCGGTCGGAGGCCAATGGGAAGGTCATTGACCGTGTTTTACGCAGCAGAGAACAGTGGTGGAGCCGGCAGCTTCATGCCGATCCTCATGATTGTTCTGCTTTTCGGCGTTATGTATTTCATGATGATCCGGCCGCAGCAGAAGCGGCGCCGCGAGGCGGAGCAGATGCAGTCCGGGATTGGCCCGGGCGACGAAGTGGTGACCATTGGTGGCCTCTACGGCACCGTTGCCGGCGTCGATGACGAGACGGTGCTGCTGGAGGTGGCGCCGGGGGTCCAGACGCGGTACGCCCGTCCCGCCGTCGCTCGTGTCGTGAACAAGGCGACCCCGGCCGAGACGGTCGTCGAAGAGGTGGAAGTAAAGGAGTGACCTGTCCTCGCCAAATCGGCCAGGATAGGTAATATATCGAAATATCTGAAAGCCGCGTCCGGCGTACCCCAGCGCCTGGCGCGGTACGAACGTCGCCGGGTATACCGGCGCCCCACTCGCCGCGGAGCATCAGCGGCCGAACCGCGCAGGGAGACAGGACAGCCGTGGCACCACCTCAGGGACAGATGCGGCCCGGGCGGCAACTTGCCGTACTCGGGCTCATCTTTGCCGTCCTTTACCTCTTGGTCTTCTTCGCTGGCGCCAGCGGCGGTTGGAAGGAGCGCCTGGAGCCGAAACTCGGTCTGGACCTCATCGGTGGCACCCGGGTGACGCTGGAGGCGACCACCAGCGACGGCCAGCCCCCGTCCGAGGGCAACCTCGAAGAGGCCCGGCGGATCATCGAAGACCGGGTCAACGGTTACGGCGTGGCCGAGGCCGAGGTCGTGGTCGAGGGCAACCGGAACATCGTCATCTCGCTGCCCGGTGAGAACCGCGACCTGAAGGACGTCGGTGCCGCAGCCGAGCTGCGCTTCCGTAAGGTGCTGAAGGTTACCGACGGCGGCGGCGTCGCCGCCCCCGCGCCGGCTCCCTCGGGCAGCGCCACCCCGACCCCGGGTGCCTCGGGCAGCCCCGCCCCCGGCGCGTCCGGCACCCCCGCCCCCGGAGCCTCGGCCTCGGCCGGGGCCGGCGGCGGACAGGGCGGCATGGCCCCGAGCGCCACGCCCACCGCGGAAGCCAACGTCATCAGTGCTCCGGCTGCGACGCCGAGCGCCTCGGCTCCGGCTGACCCGGGTGCCGCCCAGAGCATCGAGCAGCAGCGGGCCGCCATCCAGCAGAAGGTCGGCGCGGCGGCCTGGCAGACGGCCAGCGCGCTGCAGGCCCCGGCGGACGTCACCCAGGACCCGACGGTGGCCGAGAAGCTCAAGCCGTTCGGTGCGCTCTCCGGTCGCGAGGTCGGCGCGCTGACCCCGCAGATGCAGTTCAACATTCCCACGATCACCTGCGCCCAGCTCGACGACCGGGCACCGGCCGCGATCCGGGACGAGAGCCAGCAGGCCGTGGCCTGTGAGGGGCCGGTCAAGTACTTCCTCGACGTGGCCAAGGTGCTGGGCACCGACGTCAGCGACGCCAACGGAGTGCTCGACCAGACCACCAGCCAGTGGGTGGTCAGCCTCGACTTCACCGGCGAGGGCCAGAAGAAGTGGACCAACCTGACCCGGGAGGCGTTCAACAACGAGGGACAGGCGTGTGACGCCGGTGCACTGGGGGACAGCGGCAAGTGCCGGGTGGCGGTCGTACTCGACAAGAAGGTGATCTCCGCTCCCGAGATCCAGGGCGTGCTGACCGGTAACTCGCAGATCACCGGCAGCTTCACCAACCAGAGCGCCAACGAACTCGCCGGCCAGCTACGCTACGGCGCGCTGCCGGTCACCTTCGAGCAGTCGGAGGCGCAGACCGTCACCGCGACGCTGGGCGCCAGCTACCTGCGGGCGGGTCTGCTGGCCGCCGGTATCGGCATGCTGCTGGTCGCCATCTACGCGTTCTTCTACTACCGCCTGCTGGGCACGGTCATCTTCCTGAGCCTGATCATGTCGGCGCTGCTGGTCTTCGGCGCGCTGGTGGTGCTCGGCCGGCAGATCGGCTTCACGCTGACCCTCGCCGGTATCGCCGGGTTCATCGTCTCGCTCGGTGTGGCGGCCGACTCCTTCGTCATCTACTTCGAGCGGCTCAAGGACGAGATCCGGGAAGGGCGCAGCCCGCGTAGCGCGGTACCCCGCGCCTGGACCCGAGCCCGCCGTACGATCATCTCGGCCAACACCATCACGATCATGGCGGCCGTCGTGCTCTACATCGTCTCGGTCGGCACGGTGAAGGGCTTCGCCTTCGCGCTGGGTCTGGCCACGGTGCTCGACCTGGTGGTGGTCTTCCTCTTCCGGCATCCGATCATGACGATGTTCGCGCGGACCAGCGCCTTCCTGTCGCCACGGGTCAGCGGTCTCGGCCGGGTGCTCCAGTCAAGCGACCAGGCTGAGCCGGTCAACCCCCGCAACCCGCGCGCCAAGGAGGCCTGACATGAGCGGTCGTAGCGGTCTGGCCACCCGGCTCTATCGGGGCGAGGCCGGCCTCAACATTGTCGGTAAGCGGAAACTCTGGTTCGGCGTCGTGGCCGTGCTGGTGCTGATCGCGATCGGCAGCATGGTGATCCGGGGCTTCGGCCTCGGCATCGAGTTCAGCGGCGGTAACGCCTTCCAGGTCCCGGCGAGTGTCGGCACCCTGGAGGATGCGGAGAAGACGGTCAAGGAAACCATCCAGAGTGTCGGCGGCGAGGAAAAGCACGTCGTGTCGACCCAGCGCATCGGTGGGGCCAACGGCACCTACGAGATGCGTACCACCGACCTGGACACCGAGGAGTCGGCGCGGGTCCAGCAGGAACTGGCCCAGAAGTTCTCCATCCCGGTCGACCAGGTCAGCGTCAATCGGGTGAGCGCGGCCTGGGGTAGCCAGGTCACCGAGCGCGCCCTGCTCGGTCTGGTGATCTTCATCGCGGTGGTGATGGTCTACCTGATCCTGCGCTTCGAGTGGCGGATGGCGGTGGCCGCGGTCTCGTCGCTCGTTCTCGACCTGCTGCTCACCGCCGGTATCTACTCGCTGGTCGGCTTCGAGGTCACCCCGTCGACGATCATCGGCTTCCTCACCATCCTGGGCTTCGCGCTCTACGACGTGGTCGTGGTCTTCGACAAGGTCCAGGAGAACACCAAGTCGATCACCGGCAGCGGCACCCAGACCTACGGCGAGGCGGCCAACCTGGCCATCAACCAGACCCTGATGCGGTCGATCAACACCGGTCTGGTGTCGTTGCTCCCGGTCGGCGGTCTGCTCTTCATCGGTGCCGGTCTGCTCGGGGCGGGCACCCTGAAGGACCTGGGCCTGGTGCTCTTCTTCGGTATGGGCATCGCGGTCTACTCGTCGATCTTCTTTGCCACGCCGGTGCTGAGCGTGCTGAAGGACTACGAGCCGCGCATCCAGGCGCACACCAAGCGGGTCCTGGCCCGTCGGTCGGCGATCGCCTCGGGCGAGGTCAAGCCGAAGGGTGCGGCGGCGCGGGCGCGCACGACGGACGAGTCGGCGGACGAGGTGGAGGAAGACGCGGCGCTCGCCGGTGCGACCCCGAAGGTCGGTAGCCGACCGGCGGGCAAGCGCTCGGGCGGTGCGCGTGGCGGCCGTCCGGCTGGCGGTGGCGGCAACCGACCGGGTGGCGGCAGCAAGCGACGCTGACCCCCGGAACACGCCGGTGACAAGGCGTCCGGCATGCTGTGCGAGCAGCATGACGGACGCCTTGTTTCGTGAGAAAGAGGACCAGGTGACGGAGACCCAGACCGAGGTACGGGGAGACAGCGGCCCGGCCACGGCACAGCTGGTGGCGAGCCGGGTGCTGGACGTGCCCGACTTCCCACAGCCGGGCGTGATGTTCAAGGACCTCATGCCACTCTTCGCCGACGGCGCGGTGTTCCGCGAGGTGATCGACGGCATCGTCGACTACCACGGTCGGGACTCCTTCGACGTGGTGGTGGGCATCGAGGCGCGCGGGTTCGTGATCGCCGCCGCCATCGCGTACGCCACCGGTGTGGGTGTCGTCCCGGTGCGTAAGGCGGGCAAGCTGCCCCGCCCGGCGTACGCGGCCTCCTACGCGCTGGAATACGGCGAGGCGACGCTGGAGGTGCATCAGGACGCCTTCACCGCCGGTCACCGGGTGCTGGTGGTGGACGACGTGCTGGCCACCGGCGGGACCGCAGCGGCGACGCTGGACCTCGTCGAGCGGGCCGGCGGACAGATCGCCGGCTTCACCGTACTGTTGGAGCTGGCCTTTCTCAGCGGTCGGGAGCGACTCGCACCCCGCCCGGTTCATGCATTGTTGACCGTCTAGGCGACTGCCGTTCCGTCGGTCGGCACGGTACGGGTCGAGGGAGGGCATCGGACCGCCCCGGCGGGTACGATTGCCTTTTCCTGGCCAGGTAGAGACCGTTCCGCCTGGGAACACAGGAGCCGGCCAGCCCGGGTTCGGGTGGCCCGTTCCGGAAGGTGTGAGGAGGCCGGTGTCCCACGATGTCGTCCCTCCGGTGGAGGGCATGGTGCATCCGACTGGCGAGGCCAAGAGCGCCGCGAACGGTTCGCCCGAGCAGGGCGGTCCGCCGACGGCCGGCCAGACGTCGTCGACCCGTAACGGAGCCGGTGTCGAGGGTTCCCCCGCACCGGGCGCTGCTGCCGGTGCCGGATCAGGCGCCTCGCCCGCGCCGGTACGCGCGTCCGGTGAGTCCGCCGTGGCGGTGCGTACGACCGGTGACGACGGGTCGGGGCCCTCCGGCTTCGGGCTGGCCAGCGCCCCGACCGGTAGGCGGGTCCGGGCGCGGTTGGCCCGGTTCAACGCCCCCTGGCAGACCTCCCAGGTCAGTGAGGTGCTGGAGCCGCTCATCGCGGCGCATCGCGAGCACCACCCCAAGGCCGACGTCCGGCTGTTGCAGCGGGCCTTCGACCTGGCGGCCCGCTGGCACACCGGGCAGTACCGCAAGTCCGGGGATCCGTACATCACCCACCCGCTGGCCGTGGCGTCGATCCTGGCCAATCTCGGGATGGACACCACCACCCTGGTCGCGGCGCTGCTGCACGACACCATCGAGGACACCGACTACCGCCTCGACCAGATGCGGGAGGACTTCGGCAGCGAGGTCACCCTGCTGGTCGACGGGGTCACCAAGCTCGACAAGGTCAAGCTCGGTGACGCGGCCAAGGCCGAGACGATCCGCAAGATGGTCGTCGCGATGGCCAAGGACCCCCGGGTGCTGGTGATCAAGCTGGCCGACCGGCTGCACAACATGCGTACGCTGACCTTCCTGCCCCGGCCGAAGCAGGAGCAGAAGGCCAAGGAGACGCTGGAGATCCTGGCCCCGCTGGCCCACCGCCTGGGTATGAACACCATCAAGTGGGAGCTGGAGGATCTTGCCTTCGGCACGCTTTTCCCGAAGCGTTACGAGGAGATCTTCAGGCTGATCGGTGAGCACCAGCCGCAGCGCGAGGCACTGCTGCGCCAGGTCACGCAGAAGGTGCAGGTCGACCTCAAGGCCGCGAAGATCAAGGCGGAGACGACTGGACGACCCAAGCACCTCTACTCGATCTACCAGAAGATGATCGTGCGGGGTCGGGACTTCAACGACATCTACGACCTGGTCGGGGTGCGGATCCTGGTCGACACGGTGCGCGACTGCTACGCCGCGCTCGGGGTGATCCACGCGAACTGGCAGCCGGTGCCGGGCCGGTTCAAGGACTACATCGCGATGCCCAAGTTCAACATGTACCAGTCGTTGCACACGACGGTCATCGGGCCGACCGGTAAGCCGGTCGAGATGCAGATCCGCACCTACGCCATGCACCGTACGGCGGAGTTCGGCATCGCGGCGCACTGGAAGTACAAGGAGCAGAAGGGCGCGACGATCGTCGGCCCGCCGGCGCACATCGACGAGATGACCTGGCTGCGGCAGCTGCTCGACTGGCAGCGGGAGGCCAGCGACCCGAGCGAGTTCCTGGACGCGCTGCGGTTCGACCTGTCCAGCCAGGAGGTGTACGTCTTCACCCCCAAGGGGGACGTGATTCCGCTGCCGACCGGGTCGACGCCGGTCGACTTCGCCTACGCGGTGCACACCGAGGTCGGGCACAAGTGCATCGGCGCGCGGGTCAACGGCAAGCTGGTGCCGCTGGAGTCGACACTCTCCAACGGCGATGTCATCGAGATCTTCACCTCGAAGTCGGACACCGCCGGCCCGACCCAGGACTGGCTCGGTTTCGTCAAGAGCCCCCGGGCCCGGACGAAGATCCGGCAGTACTTCAACAAGGAGCGTCGCGAGGAGGCGATCGAGGCAGGTAAGGACGCGATCGTCAAGGCGATGCGCAAGCAGGGGGTGCCCCTGCAGCGGATGCTCAGCTCCGACAACCTGATGACGATCGCCCGGGACCTGCACCTGGCCGATGTCGCCTCGCTCTACGCGGCGGTCGGCGACAGTCAGGTCTCCGCCCAGTCGGTGGTGCAGCGGTTGATGGCCACCTACGGCGGCGAGGAGGGCGCGGTCGAGGACATCGCCGAGACCGCCGTGGCGACTCGTCCACCCCGGAGCCGGGCCAGCAGCCACGACCCTGGCGTGGTCGTACGGGGCGTCAGCGACGTCTGGATCAAGCTGGCTCGCTGCTGCACCCCGGTGCCACCGGACACCGTGTTCGGGTTCGTCACCCGTTCCGGTGGGGTCAGCGTGCACCGGGACGACTGTGCCAACGCCGAGGACCTCAAGGTGCAGAGCGAGCGGATCGTCGAGGTGAGCTGGAAGCTGACTTCGGCCTCGACGTTCCTGGTGGCGATCCAGGTGGAGGCGCTCGACCGGCACAAGCTGCTCGCCGACGTGACCCGGGTCCTCTCCGACGAGCGGGTCAACATCCTCTCCGCCACGGTCACCACCACCCGGGACCGGGTGGCGGTGAGCCGGTTCAGCTTCGAGATGGCCGACCCCAAGCACCTGGGGCACCTGCTGGCCGCCGTACGCAAGGTGGATGGCGTCTTCGACGCGTACCGGGTCACCTCAGGCGCCTGAGCGCTGACGACTACCGGGTAGGAGGCTCCTACCCGGTACTCAGGCTGCTCGGTGTGCTTGCCCTGCTGCCCTGCCTGCCTTGCCTGCCCTGCCTGCCCTCTTGGCCACAGGGGAGCCGTCCCGTAAATTATTTCGTATGCGAAGTGACTCGCCAGTAACATCCGAGGTCGTCCGGGTGCCGGTACAGAAGGCGGGGGAGATCTCGGGCACTCTGTGGTGGCCGCCGGACCAACCGACCGCCGCCGTGGTCATCCATCCCGCGACCGCCACCCCCGAGCGGTTCTACGCGGCGTTCGCGACCTATCTGGCCGAGAACGGGCTCGCTGTCGTCACCTACGACTATCGGGGTACCGGCAAGTCCGGGTCACCGCGCAGCCATCGCGCACTCCGGATGCGCGACTGGATGGATCACGACGTCCCGGCCGTGGCCGCCTGGACACGCCAACGGTTTCCGCGACTGCCCCAGCTCGCCATCGGACACAGCGTCGGTGGGCACGCCCTCGCCCTCGGCAACGGCATCGAGGAACTCACGGCGCTCGCGTTGGTCGCTTCGCATGCGGGGGAGACGCGTACGATCCCCGACCCCGTCGAGCGGATGCGGGTCCGGCTGGTGCTGAACGTGGTGGGGCCGTTGCTCGGCACGGTGCTGGGCTACGTCCCCGCGCGACGCATCGGGTTGGGCGAGGACCTTCCCGCCGCCGCCATGACCGAATGGGGCCGATGGTCCCGCCATCGCGGCTACTACTTTGGCGATCCGTCGATGCGGGCGTTGGAGCGGGCAGCCACCGTCACCCAGCCGGTACTGGCGATCGGGTTGCACGACGATCCATGGGCCATACCCCGGCAGATCGACGCGATCACCGACCATCTCGTCTCCGCCCGGGTCGAGCGTCGTACGTATTCCCCGGCTGACGCCGGGGTGCCGTCGATCGGCCACCACGGGTTCTTCCGCCGTACCGTCCGGGATACGCTCTGGCCCGAACTGTTGACCTGGCTCCAGAAACAGATCGCTAACCTTGCGCAATGACGGACATCGGTCCCCCGCCCCGGTTGGTCTTCCAGCTCACCGTCGCAGAGCGGTCGGTACGCCGCTGGATCGACGCCCGGTCCGGCGACACCGGGATCGGCGCGGCCGGGGCCGGTGTGCTGTTCCACCTGGCCAGCCACGATCATGCGTCGATCGGTGACGTGACCGCCGCCCTCGACGCGTCCCCGTCCGGGATGAGTGGGCTGGTCAACCGGCTCGAACGCGCAGGTCTCCTGAGCCGGTCGTCGGACCCGGCCGACGCTCGCGCCACCCGGCTCACCCTGACCCCCCTCGGTCGGCAGACCGTCGCGTCCGCCCGGGTCGTCCTGGGCGGGCTCAACACCCGCCTCACCGACGGGTTCACCACCGAGGAGTTACAGGTCGTGAGCCGGTGGCTCACGCGCATCGCGCACGAGCTGCGTCCCGGGGCCAGCGACTGACCGAGGAGGACCGACCGGGGGCCTGCGACTGATCGGGCCCAGTCACTGAGCGGGCGCAGCCACGGGGCCAGCGACCGGACCGAGGGCAGAAACGACCGAAGCGGCTGGTTCGTCGTCCGGACGACGAACCAGCCGCTTCGAGAGGTCTGGCGGCGGGTCAGCCCTGCGGGGCGCTCATCACCAGGCTCTTGATCAGGACTTCCTTCTTCGGGTGGCCACCGCCGGCCGACTGGCCGAAGGCGTTGTCGTGCCCCGCCGCGCCGACCTGCTTGACGATGTCCATGCCGCTGGTGATGGTGCCCAGCACGGTGTAGGCCGGGTCCAGCTCAGAGTCGCCGTAGACGATGAAGAACTGGCTGCCGGTGCTTCCCGGCTGGCCCGAGTTGGCCATCGCGATCACGCCCTCCGGGTAGGCCGGACGCTTGTCGGTCGGCAGGTTCTCCTCGGCGAACCGGTACGCCGGGCCGCCCGTGCCGTCGCTCTCCCGGTAGCCGGCACCGGTGGCGCTCGGGTCACCGCACTGGAGCACCTGCAGGCCCTCGGTGACCAGCCGGTGGCACTTGGTGTTGTCGAAGAACTTCTTCTCGGCGAGGTGGGTGAAGCTGGAAGCGGTGCACGGGACGGCCGCCAGGTCCAGTTGCGCGACGATCGGGCCGAGGTTGGTGTCGATCGTCATCACCTGGCTGCCGGTGTTCTTGGCCTCGACCGGTGGCAGGCCGACATCCTTGGTCTGCGGGCTGCGCTGCTCCGCCGGTGCCTCGATCCAGCTACACACCGCCGCCCCGGCGGTTGGCGTCGTGCCCTGGTCCTTGTCGTCGTCACCGAGGCTGGTCACCAGCCACACCGCACCGGCCACGACCAGTAGCAGGGCTGCGCCCGCACCGATACTGGCCTGCAGCTGACGGCGCTTGCGGGCCTGGGCGGCGCGCTCGGCCATCTCCTTTTCCAGTCGTGCCCGCGCCGCAGCGCGCTGCCGCTCTCTGGTGGACGTCACGGTGGCTCCTCCTGGGCTGTCTGGGCGGTGCGTATCTAGTCTGCGGTCTGTCCGTGGCCGAGCAGGTCAGGACTTCGCGGCAGCGGTCGGGGTGGCCGAGGGCGCGGTGGTCGGGGGTACGGCGCTCGCGGTCGACTCGACCGGCGTACCGGTGGGGTCTACCTCACCAATGGTGAGGCTCTGCACCACCACGTCCGACTTCGGTGTCACCTTCGCCCCGGAACCATTGTCCACGGTCTCCAGGGCGCCGATCTTCTGGACCACGTCCAGCCCGCCGGTGACCTTGCCGACAATCGGGTAGCCGGGCTGGGCCGGGCTGAAGTCCTTGAAGAAGATCAGGAACTGGCTGCCGTTGGCCCCGGGGGCGTTGCTGGTCAAGGCCACCGTGCCCGCCGGGTAGATCGCCGGCTGGCCCGGCGCCGGACTCGCCGCCGGCACCGACGGGATGTTCTCGCTGACGAAGGAGTAGGTCGGGCCGCCCTGCCCGGTGCCGCTCGGGTCGCCGCAGCGCAGCGCCCCCTCGTCGGTGATCTCGTGGCACTTCGTGTTGTCGAAGAACGAGTTGCTCGCCAGATGGGCGAAGCTCGCACCCGCGCACGGCGCGTTGCCCAGGTCGAGGGCGACGGTGATGGGAGCGCCCTGGTTGGTGGTGATGGTCATCGGGCGGGTACCGGCGTCCGGCAGCCCCGTCGTGGCCGGCTTGCCCACCTCTTTGAGGTTGCTGTTGCCAGACGAGTCCTGGGGAGTCCAGGCACAGATCTCCTTGGCGGTCGGGGTGGACTCGCGGTCGAAACCGCCGAGCGCCCAGACCGAGCCGAGTACGACGAGCGCCAGTGCCACTGCCGCACCGATACCAGCCTGGATCTGTCGCTTCCGTCGGGCGGCGGCCGCCCGACGGGCCATCTGCCGATCGAGCTTTGCCCGCGCCAGTTTTCGCTGCCGGTCCCTGCTGGAAGCCACCCGCGCTCCCCTTTCCTCTGACCCGGATCCCGTGGCGGACGGCAGGCTGCCGTTGTCGGGCGTCAAGTGCGCCACGCCACACGCCCGCCAGAGTGTACGGCTATCGGCTGAGAAAGTGGTGTACGAGGTCGACCGAGTGGTGATCGGACAGCATCATTGTTGCCACTGATACCAACGGGAGTGGTGTGTGCCCGCGAAAAGCGGGACGGAGCGACGGATAGTCTTTCCTGGACGACAACCGTGGACGGGAGGATATCCGACGTGTTGATCGCCGGCTTTCCCGCTGACTTCCTGGGCACCAATTGTTATGTGGTGGCCCCCGGTCGCGGTGAGCAGTGTGTCGTGGTCGACCCCGGCATGGGGGTGCTGGACCAACTCGACGCCGTACTCGCCGAGCATCGACTCCAGCCGGCCGCCGTCCTGCTCACCCATGGGCATCTCGACCACACCTTCTCGGTGACGCCGGTATGCGGGGCGAAGGGCGTCACCGCCTACATCCATCCGGCCGACCGGGAACTGCTCGCCGATCCGACGAAGGCGCTGTCGACGGACCTGAGTCAGATGTTCGGCGGCCGGCTGCCGTACACCGAGCCGGAGGACGTGGCCGAGCTGACCGACGGCGCCACGATCACCCTGGCCGGGCTGGAGATCACCGTCGACCATGCCCCCGGCCATACCGGCGGGTCGGTGCTGTTCCGACTGCCGGCGGCCGGCTCACCGTTCGAGGCGGAGCAGCTCTGCCTCTCCGGAGATGTCCTGTTCGCCGGTTCGATCGGCCGCACCGACCTGCCGGGCGGCAGTATGCCGGCGATGTTGACCAGCCTGCGGGACAAGATCCTTCCGCTCGCCGACGACACCGTCGTGCTGCCCGGCCACGGACCCGCGACCACCATCGGCCGCGAGCGCGCGAGTAACCCGTACCTGCGGGAGGTCGCCGACCGCGACGGCACGCGCCCGGCCGGTCCCACCCGAGGCTGGTAACCACACCCGGCGCCACGTCGCACCGGGAGTTTCAAGGAGCATGATGAGCAAGCCCACGCCGATCTCCGGATTTCCCGAGTGGCTGCCGCCGCAGCGGATGATCGAGCAGTACGTCCTGGACCACATCCGTAACACCTTCGAGCTGTACGGCTTCGCCCCGCTGGAGACCCGGGCGGTGGAGCCGTTGGACCAGTTGCTGCGCAAGGGCGAGACCTCCAAGGAGGTCTACGTGGTGCGGCGGTTGCACGAGGATCCCGCCGAGCCGACCGGGGATGACGCCCTGGGTCTGCACTTCGACCTGACCGTGCCGTTCGCCCGGTACGTGCTGGAGAACGCCGGCCGGTTGCAGTTCCCGTTCCGGCGCTACCAGATCCAGAAGGTGTGGCGCGGAGAACGACCGCAGGAGGGGCGCTATCGCGAGTTCCTTCAGGCCGACATCGACATCGTCGACCGGGACACGCTGCCGGCGCACTACGAGGCGGAGTTGCCGCTGGTGATCGGGGACGCGTTGAGTGGGCTGCCCCTGGGCCAGTCCGCCGGCCAGTCGCCGATCCTGATCCAGGTCAACAACCGCAAGGTCTGCGAGGGGTTCTACCGGGGGATCGGGCTGACCGACCCGGAGGCGGCGTTGCGGGCGGTGGACAAGCTCGACAAGATCGGTCCCGACCGGGTGGCGACGCTGCTGGTGGACACCGCCGGGGCCAGCCCGGCACAGGCCAAGGCATGCCTGGCGCTGGCCGAGATCTCCGCGCCGGACGCATCGTTCGCCGAGGCGGTGCAGGCGCTGGGCGTACAGGATCCGTTGTTGGACGAGGGCCTGGCCGAGCTGGTCGCGGTGGTGGAGACGGCCGCCGCACACTCGCCGGGGCTCTGTGTGGCGGATCTGCGTATCGCCCGGGGGTTGGACTACTACACCGGCACGGTCTACGAGACCCAGCTGCGCGGATATGAGCGGTTCGGCTCGATCTGCTCGGGTGGCCGGTACGACAACCTGGCCACCGCCGGCAGCACCCGGTTCCCCGGTGTGGGCATCTCGATCGGAGTGTCCCGGCTGCTCGGTCTGCTCTTCGGCGCCGGGGCGTTGACCATCTCCCGGAGCGTGCCGACCTGTGTGCTGGTCGCGCTCGGGGCCGAGGAGCAGCGTCCGGCGAGCAACCGGATCGCCGAGGCGCTGCGTCGCCGGGGTATCCCGACCGAGGTGTCCCCGTCCGCCGCGAAGTTCGGCAAGCAGATCCGGTACGCCGAGCGGCGGGGCATTCCGTACGTCTGGTTTCCGGGGGTCGACGGGGCGACCGACGAGGTCAAGGACATCCGCTCGGGCGACCAGGCGCCGGCCGTGGCCGACGTGTGGAGCCCGCCGACGGGGGACCTTCGACCCGTCCTCGGGTGAGATCCACTGGCGTTTCGCGCGTTCTTAACCTACGGTGGCGTAAGTTACGCCACCGTAGGGAGACGCCGTGACCGCCCGCACCGCCCCGCTGAGTCAAACCGCCCTGCTCCTCGAACTCGAACCCGTCGTCGCGAGCAACCTCGACCGGCACCTCGGGCTCGCCAAGGAATGGTTCCCTCACGAGTACGTGCCGTGGAGTGAGGGGCGGACCTTCGACGGCCTGCTCGACGGGGAGGCATGGTCACCCGAGGACTCGAAACTGTCCGACGTGGCCCGTACGGCGCTCGTGGTCAACCTGCTCACCGAGGACAACCTGCCGTCGTACCACCACCAGATCGCGACCCTGTTCGGTCGGGACGGCGCCTGGGGGACCTGGGTGCACCGCTGGACGGCGGAGGAGGGGCGGCACGGGATCGCCATCCGCGACTACCTGACCGTCACCCGGGCGGTCGACCCGGTGGCGCTGGAACGGGCCCGGATGGTGCACATGTCGACCGGGTACAGCAACGCCCACGACAGCGAGATGCTGCACTCCATCGCGTACGTGTCGTTCCAGGAACTGGCCACCCGGATCTCCCACCGCAACACCGGCAAGGCCACCGGCGACCCGGTCTGTGAGCGGTTGCTGGCCCGGGTGGCGGCCGACGAGAACCTGCACATGGTCTTCTACCGCAACCTGCTCGCCGCCGCGTTCGAGGTGGCGCCCAGCCAGACCATGCGGGCCGTGGCCGACGTGGTGGCCGACTTCCAGATGCCCGGCAACGGCATCGAGGGCTTCGCCCGCAAGTCGGTGGCGATCGCCCTGGCCGGCATCTACGACCTGCGCCAACACCGCGACGAGGTACTCGCACCGGTGCTACGTCAGTGGGACGTCTTCAACGTGTCCGGACTGGACGCCGATGGCGTGGCCGCCCAGGAAGAGCTGGGCCGTCAGCTTGAGGAACTGGATCAGGCCGCCGCTCGCTTCGAGGAGAAGCGGGACGCCCGGCTGGCCCGGCTCGCCAAGCGCTGAGGTGTGGCTCGCCAAGCGCTGAGGTGTGGCTCGCCAAGCGCTGAGGTGTGGCTCGCCAAGCGCTGAGGTGTGAGGAAGGGCCCCTGTCGAGGCAGAAGCGATAAGAAGAGGCCCTTCCTCATCTCTACTCGGTGCGCAGGCCGCCCGGCTTCAGCAGTCGCCACAGTGCCGGCAGGCTGAGTGCGGTCACCAGCAGTACGACCGACAGCGCGAGACCGGACATGCCGAGGATGCTCGACCAGTCGAGGCGTACCTGTTCGTTGGTCATCTTCAGCAGGACCGCACCGAGCGCGGTGCCGATGCCGATCGCCAGCGCCAGTCCGAGCACCACCGGGATGGCCGCCTGCCAGAGGATCGACCAGCTCAGCGTGGTGCGTCTGGTGCCGAAGGCGACCAGCACCGCCAGCAGCCGCCGCCGTTCCCGTAGCTGCTCCAGGGTGTTGACCAGCAGACTCATTGCTAGCAACGACAGGGTCGCCACCACACCGACGTACAACCCACGTTGGATGTCGGCGAACCGGTTGGTCGCCTCGCTCTCCAGCAGGATGCTGACCCGGGTCAGCGGACTGACGTCGCCCGCAGCGTTGCGGACCAGTTCGACGGCGTCCGGCACGTCCGGGTCGAGGCGTAGGAAGACCATCAGGTCCAGCTTTGGCAGCCGGGTCGCCTCGACCGCGCCGGGGGTGGCCAGGATCCCGGCGAGCAGCCGCCCCGCCGGGTCCGGCCGGGACGTGGCCGACCGCGCGTCGGCCGGCACCGTCCAACTTTGATACGTCGAGTCGTAGTGGCTGAAGATCTCGACTCGCTGTCCGGGTGCCGGCGGAAGCGGCTCGCCGGTGAATTCCGGTTGCTCCGGCGGTACGACGAAGACGTCACCATCGGTGCAGCGGTCCACCGTGACCACCTCGGCCAGGGACGGACAGTCGCCGATCAACAGCAGGCTGGTTGGTGGGTCCTGATCGGGGATGGGGGTGGCATTGGCGGGCCGAAGGTTGGTGTGGGCGAGGCTCGCGACGGGGGTGACGCCGGAGAGCGCGGTGAACCGCTGGGCATTCTTCCGGGCCGTGTCCTGGTCGACGCCATCGAGGTAGGTCACGGCCTGGGCGCGGGTGAGGTCCTGCCCGGTGGACTGGGTGTAGTTCTCCGCGACTCCGGCGAAGAGCATCTGTAGCGCGATCCCGCCGGCGACCGCCACCGCGATGCCGTTGACCATTCGGGTCGAGGTGCCGCTGTCGAGTTGCAGCCGACGTACCGCCAACTGCCAGGGCAGGTTGCCATTGGGCAGCCGGTGTACCACCTTCTCCACCAGCCACGGCAGCAGCGCGGTCACCCCGACCAGCAGCAACAGTACGCCGACGACGACCTGGGTCTGATCGAAGGTGTCCCCGGTTTGGTCGATCCCGCCCAGCAGCGGAATGAGCAGCCCGGTGCCGACGACCGGCAGGAGTAGCCGCCACCAGAGTCGGCGGGTGGCCCCACCGGACTTGCGGACCACCCCCAGTGGCTCGATGACGATCCGGCGCAGGGTCAGCAGGGTGACCCCGACCGACGCCGCCGGTACGGCGAGCAGGATCACCGTGGCCAGCACCGGGTCCGGCCGGACGGACTCGGTGAAGACACTGAGACCTTCCAGGGTGACCAGTTCGATGAACTGGCGGCCGACGAGGAAGAAGGCGACCCCTGCGGCGAGTCCCAGCGCGGACAGGAACAGCGCCTCGCCCGCCGCTATCCGGCGGGCCATCCCGCCGTCCGCGCCGACCAGGCGCAGGGCGGCCAACCGGCGGTCGCGCTGTGCCCCGCCGAAGCGGATCGCGGTGGCGATGAAGACCGCGACCGGCAACAGCAGTACGACGAACGCGATCACGACCAGCAGCAGGAGCACCGGGTCCAGCCCCTCGTCGGGGCCCGCGTCGAACTCGCCGAACCGGTCGATGCGGAGCACCGCGCCACCGTGACTGAGCTGGTCGCTGCCGAGATAGAACGCGTACTCGTTCGGCCCCTCCAGCCCGGCGTCGCCGATGACGCCGACGACGGGCTGCGACAGCCGGGGGCGCAGCAACGCCCCCTCGGGCGAGGCCAGCAGCTCGGCCAGCTTGGGGGAGACGATCAGCTCGTTCGGCCCGGGCAGCCGGGTGAGCCCGGGTGGGACGGGGGCCTGCGGGCCCTCCGGCTGTAGGACCCGGCCCCGGATGGACCTGCCCCGGTAGTGGGTGCCGGCCTCGGCGACCAGGAGCGTGGCGGCTGAGGCCGACGGTTGCTCCCCACTCAGGTGCAGGTCGTTACGTGCGGCAGTCCGCTCGGAGCGGGCGTCCATCATGGTCGAGAGGGAGGCCGCCAGCAGCAGCATCGCGATTCCCAGCCCGACCCCGATGGCGGCCATCCCGGTGCGGAGCAGGCCCCCGCGACCTCCGACGGCGGCCATCCGGGCCCCGAGCAGCAGTTCCCGGGCCCACCGAACCGGTCCCGGCTGCCGGCCCGCCGGGCCGGTTGCGCGGGTCACGGTGCCACCAGGGTGGTGTCCCGGGCGCGGCCGTCGCGGACCACGATCTCCCGATCGGAGTACGCCGCCACCCGCGCCTCGTGGGTGACCAGTGCCACGGCGGCCCCGGTCTGCCGGGCGGCCTGGGTGAGCAGCTGCATCACCCGCTCGCCGTTGAGCGAGTCGAGCGCGCCGGTGGGCTCGTCGGCGAAGACCACCCGGGGTTCGGTGACCAGGGCCCGAGCGACCGCGACGCGTTGGCCCTGGCCGCCGGAGGCTTCACCGGGCCGTTTGCCGGCCACGTCGGTGACCTCCAGCCGGTCGAGCCAGTCGTGGGCCCGCCGTTCGGCCTCCTTACGTGTGACGCCGTCGAGGCGCAGCGGCAGGGCGACGTTCTCCAGGCAGGTCAGTTCGGGTACGAGTTGGCCGAACTGGAAGACGAAGCCGAACTCGCCCCGCCGCAGCGCGCTGCGCTCCCGGTCGGACATGGCCGACAGCTCCTGGCCCCGGTAGTGCACCCGACCCGAGTCGGGCCGCACGATGCCGGCGAGGCAGTGCAGCAGGGTGGACTTGCCCGAGCCGGACGGGCCCATGATGGCGACGACCTCGCCGGCTGCGACGTGCATCGACGCACCGGCCAGTGCCGGCGTCGACCCGTACGTCTTGTGCAGGTCGGTCGCGGCGAGCAGCGGGGTGCTGGGCTGTGGTGTGCTGGGCACGTCGTAACCCGGTGGGGGTGGGGTGGTCATCGGCGGACCGCCGTGGCGAGCTGGTCGAGTCGCGCGGTGGTCAACTCCAGCCACCGCAGGTCGGCTTCCAGGTGGAACAGCGCGTGGTCGCAGATGAGTTGGTCGGCGAGATCACCGTCGGCCTTGCGGCGGGTGAGTTCGCGCATGAGACGCAGGTGTTCGGCGCGCTGGGTGTCCAGGAGTTCGGCGGCACCCCGGCCGGTCAGCAGGGCGAGCAGCACCTTGGTGTAGAGGGTGCTCTGCAGATAGGCGTCCGGCTTTTCCGGTTGGGACAGCCACCGTTGCACGTCGGTGATGCCGGCGGCGGTGATGGTGTAGCGCTTGCGCTCCGGCCCGCCGCCGGGCTCGACCCCGTCGACCTCGACGAGTCCCTGCTTCAGCAGCCGGGCCAGGGTCGAATAGACCTGGCCGTAGTGCAGTGGGCGGCTGTGTGCGAACCGTTCGTCATATTCGCGCTTGAGGTCGTAGCCGTGCCGAGGCTGGGCTTCCAGGAGCCCGAGGAAGGTTTGTCCGACTGACATGTCGAAGGACTATACGCGATGCGTATACGCGCGGTGTATACGCATCGTGTATAGCTGTTTGAGCAGGCCTTATCGCTGTCCGTGTGTTGTCTCGCGGGCCGGTGGCGCAGGCGAAGGTGAGGGCTACCAGCCGAAGCCGGCGGCGTACGACACGTCGGCGAGCACCCGCTGGCCGCTCGCGTTGGGGTGGAAGTAGTCCCAGCCGGAGAGCTGTCCGAGGGTGAACGGGTAGTTGAAGACCGCGTTGCCGTCGAACCTGCAGTTGACGCCGTACGCGACACACGCCTGGGCGAGTTGACCGTTGAAGTCGGCGACCCGCTGACGTACGCGGGCGCGCCGGTCGACGTCGGCCTGGGCGGTGGACGTCGGATTGGCCAGCAGCGACTGGCAGATGCCAAAGAGCGACCAGGTGTTCCGGGCGCTGGAGCTGTCCTTACCGACCGCCCACAGTCGGTGTACGTCCGGAATGCTGATCAGGTAGACCTTGGCGTTCGGCAGCCCCGACTTCAGTTGGTTGAGTGCGGCGTCGATGTTCGCCCGGTAGGTGGTCACCGACGTCATCGTCGACTCGGAGCTGGTGCAGGCATCGTTCGCGCCGATCAGCATGGTGACGTATCCGACGCCCTGGGAGACCGCGGTGCTCGCCTGGCCCGCCATGTCGGCGGACTTCGCGCCGGACTTCGCGTCGTTGTGGTTGCGGCCGTTGATGGCGGAATTGACCGCCCGGATACGCGGGTAGTGGCCGTTGACCGAGGTGTCGTCGCCGGTGCTGAACGAACGCGAGGTGCAGTCGACGTACCAGCCGCAGGCGTTGAAGCCCCGGGTGATCGAGTCGCCCAGGCTCGCCATCGAGCTGGGCGGGGGGCCGGGATCTGCGGCTGTCGGGGAGGCGCTGGCGGGGGCGGCGGCCAGTGCGGCGGCTGCGGTGACGGCGGAGAGGAGGATGGGGAGGAGACGGCGGCGTCGAGCGAGCGGCATGGTGGCCTCCGGATCGCGGTAGGACCGGGGAGCTGAGCTCCGGTGGCCGGGATCGTATAGACGTTAATCACTTGTTGCAACCGTCGGTCGGGTGCTGTCGAAGGTGGGGTGAATTAGCTCAACATCGGTTGCCTTCGATCTCTCGTACGCGAATAATCCTCTCGCGTACGTGCAGGTCCTCCTGATTCCAGGCTCTGGCCACCGCGCGTTCGGACGCTGGCTACCGCACCTCGGCAACGGTCGTACGGTGTGCCGCGCGACGGGTCGTCAGCACCACGACCAGTGGCCAGCACGCCTGAGTGCCGGCGGCTATCCGCTCGGAGAGGCCGATCCACGAGCCGCGGGACTGGAGTTCGAACGCGAACCAACCCACCAGTACGAGCAGGAGCCCGGTCACCGCCAACGCCACCGCCGGTCGCAGCGCCCAGGCGAGAGCGCTTGGCCATGCCCCGCTCAGTCGCCCCACCAGCACCGCCCCGGCCGGCCAGAGCGCGACCGAGAGGCAGGCGACCGAGGCGATCACGCCATGAGCGTCGGAGGGGCCCGCCTCGGGCTGTGGGAACAGCGTGACCAGCATGGTGGCGATCCCGCCGATGGCCAGGATGGCCCGACCGACCACCGGTACCGGGCGCAGGCCGGCGGCGGTCAGCAGGTAGCAGGACCCGACGGCCAGCAGCGTGAGGTTCATGATCCAGCGATCGGCGGCACCGTTCGCGGCGAGTTCGCTGATGGTGTCGTCCACTCCGTTGTAACCGTCAGGCTGACGTTCCCCTGCCACGGTCCAGCCTGCGAAGAGCAGCACCGGTGCGGCGGCTGCGGGCAGTAACGTCCACCATGGCGGAGGTCGCACCTGGTAACCGTATGATCACCGAAGGGGTGGGTAGATCGAAATCCGGGAACCCGGCACGTTCGGGATCGGAACCCGAGCCGGTAGTGGCGTTGGCTGTCCCTGCCCGTCCTGACCCGATGCGGGACCGTCCTGACAGAATGCGGGGCAGCACTCGTACTCCGGCCGGACCGCGACAACGTGGGCCGTCCGGACGCTCGGTACCCGTGAGGAGACGCTTTCCGTGATCCGTACCCATGACGCCGGCAGCCTGCGCGCGACGGACGCCGGCACGACGGTGACACTTGCCGGCTGGGTGGCCCGCCGACGCGACCACGGCGGCGTGATCTTCGTTGACCTGCGCGATGCCTCCGGGGTGGTCCAGGTGGTCTTCCGCGAGGAGATGGAGTCCGCGCACGCCCTGCGCAACGAGTTCTGTGTCCGGGTGACCGGCGAGGTGACCCGCCGGCCCGAGGGCAACGAGAACCCGGACCTGGCCACCGGCGAGGTCGAGGTGACCGCCACCGTACTGGAGATCCTCTCCGAGGCCGCGCCGCTGCCGCTGCCGGTCGACGACCAGATCGAGGCCGGTGACGACGTACGGCTCAAGTACCGCTACCTCGACCTGCGGCGCAGCGGGCCGGCCGCCGCCCTGCGGCTGCGCTCCAAGGCCAGCCAGCTGGTCCGCAACGTGCTGCACGACCGGGACTTCCTGGAGATCGAGACGCCGACCCTGACCCGGTCCACCCCGGAGGGGGCCCGGGACTTCCTGGTGCCGGTACGCCTCCAGCCCGGCACCTGGTACGCCCTACCGCAGTCACCGCAGCTGTTCAAGCAGCTGCTGATGGTCGCCGGCATGGAACGCTACTACCAGATCGCCCGGTGCTACCGGGACGAGGACTTCCGGGCCGACCGGCAGCCGGAGTTCACCCAGCTCGACATCGAGATGTCCTTCGTCACCCAGGACGACGTGATCGAGTTGGGCGAGGCGATCGTCGGCACGCTCTGGAAGGAGCTGGCTGGGCACGAGATCAGCCTGCCGATCCCCCGGATCACCTGGCACGACGCGATGGACCGGTACGGCTCCGACAAGCCCGACCTGCGCTACGGCGTCGAACTGACCGAGCTGACCGAATACCTGCGCGGCACCGAGTTCCGGGTCTTCGCGGGGGCGATCGACGCGGGCGGCTACGTCGGTGCGGTGGTGATGCCCGGCGGTGCCTCGCAGACGCGTAAGGAACTCGACGGCTGGCAGGACTGGGCCAAGGCGCGCGGTGCCCGGGGCCTGGCCTACGTGGTGCTGGACGCCGAGAGCGGCGAGGCACGGGGGCCGGTGGCCAAGAACCTCTCCGATGCGCACCTTGCCGGGCTGGCCGACGCGGTCGGGGCCAAGCCGGGTGACGCGGTCTTCTTCGCCGCCAGCGCCAACCGCCGCGAGGCGCAGGAACTGCTCGGCGCGGCCCGGATCGAGATCGCCAAGCGGGCCGGGCTGATCGACGAGAGCGCGTGGGCGTTCTGCTGGGTGGTCGACGCGCCGATGTTCGAGCGTACGGACGACGGTGGCTGGACCGCCGTACACCACCCGTTCACCTCGCCGAACGCCGACTGGCTGGACCGGTTCGAGTCCGCGCCGCAGGAGGCGCTGGCCTACGCGTACGACATCGTCTGCAACGGCAACGAGATCGGTGGCGGTTCGATCCGTATCCACCGGGCCGACGTGCAGCGTCGGGTCTTCGAGCTGCTGGGCATCACCCCGGACGAGGCGGACGACAAGTTCGGCTTCCTGTTGGAGGCGTTCAAGTACGGCCCGCCGCCGCACGGCGGCATCGCCTTCGGCTGGGACCGGACCTGCATGCTGCTCTCCGGGGCGGACTCGATCCGTGAGGTCATCGCCTTCCCGAAGACCCGGGGCGGGTTCGACCCGCTGACCAGTGCGCCGACGCCGATCACCGCGCAGCAGCGTGCCGAGGCCGGGGTCGACGCCAAGGCCAAGCCACCGACTGCGCCGGTGCACACCGGCACCGCTGGCGTCTCCGCCCCGGTCGAACCCTCCTGACCCACTCGACCTGTCTGCTGTCCGTTCTGCTGTCCCCGGCGCCCCGCCCCCTGCCCGTTGATCATGAAGTTGTGGCCGAGAAATGTCGGCCGTCTTCCGGGTGAAAACTTCATGATCAACGGAGCGGAGCGGGGTGGAGCGGGGTAGGGCGGGAGAAGGCGGGGTGGAGCGGGAGCGGGATGGATTGGGGAGATGGTGTGACGCTGCTGGTGGTTGGGGCGAGTGGACACCTCGGGGGTGAGGTGTGTCGGCGGGCGCTCGCGGCGGGGCAGCGGGTGGTCGGGACGTATCGCCGGGCTCCCGGTGTCGTCGACGGTGTCGACTGGCGTCCGTTGGACGTACGTGACCGGGCCGCCGTGGGTGCGCTGATCGGCACCCTGCAGCCCCGGGTTGTCGTCAACTGTGCCTTCGAGTACGCCAGTTGGGTGGTCACCGCGGACGGAGCCGCCCACGTGGCGCTCGCCGCAGCCGAGGCGGGTGCCCGGCTGGTGCATCTGTCCAGTGACGCCGTACATGGGGGACGCTGCACTCCCTACCTCGACGACGAGCCACCCGCCCCGGTCTTCCCGTACGGGGCGGCGAAGGCGGCCGCCGAGACGGCTGTACGACTGGTTGATCCGAGCGCCGCGCTGGTGCGTACCTCGGTGATCGTCGGTGACGCGGCGAGCAGGCAGGTAAGGCTCTGCTTCGACGCCATCTCGGAGACGGGCAGTGTCGCCCTGTTCTCCGACGAGATCCGCTGTCCGATCTCGGTCGACGATCTGGCGGCGGCGGTGCTCGAGTTGGTCGAGTCCGACCATGCGGGGCTGATCAATGTGGCGGGCCCGGAGGCGGTCAGCCGGGTGGAGTTCGGGCTGCTGGTGGCCCGCGTTCACGGTCTCGACCCGGCCCGGATGCGGACCACCACCATCGCCGAGTCGGGCCTTGCGCGCCCGCCTCAGGTGCAGCTCGACAGCGGTCGGGCTGCCGCGTTGCTGACCACCCCACTACGGGCGGTCAGCGAATTCCTGTCCCGGCCCTGACCGTTCGGGTGGCCATACCCGTTGTCGACCCCTCACCGGGACCGCCACTGTCGATCCAGCGGACCTCGCCGTCGAGCATGGTGTCCGACGGGTTCAGGCCGAGCGTGCGGGCGACGGCTACAGACGCGTCGTTGCCCGGATGGATGTGGGCGACCAGCTGATCCACCCCTTGTTCGCGTAGCCAGTGCGCCATGGTGAGCGCCCCCTCGCGGGCGTAGCCGTTGCGCTGGTGGTCGACGCCGACCACCCAGGCGAGCGCCGCCTCGATGCCGCCGGTAATCGGGCGGGTGAGCGTGGCCTGCACGGTGCCGACCAGCTGCCCGTCCGACACTCGGCGCAGCATCCAGTTCAACCAGCCTTGCGTGCCGTCCGGTGACCGTCCGACGGACTGCCGGCGGTACTGGGCTTTGAGCTGCGCGAACGACCGGGGCTCCCCGCCGGTCCAGGTGTGCAGCCGTATGTCGGCGAAGACCGGGACGGCCTCCTGCGCATGCTCGACGCGAAGCGGCTCCAGGCGTAGGCGTGGGGTCAGCAGAGGGGCGGCGGCGAGCCATGCCGCTGGATCTGACACCGCTGGATCAGGCATCGCAGGAGCGTATCGCGCGTGATTTCACAGATCGGCCCACGGTTGTGCACAAAACTTGTGCACAATTTCTATGCAGAGTTATTGTGCACCCATGGCAGCGTCTACTCGACCGACTGGCGACCGTCAGCCCGAGGTCTGGCTCGACAGTCGACAACTCCGTGTCCTCGCCCACCCGCTGCGCTCCCGGCTGTTGAGCGCACTGCGCCTCGACGGACCCGCCACCGCCACGGGGCTTGCCCGAGTGCTCGACACCAACACCGGCGCGACCAGCTACCACCTGCGCCAACTCGCCGAGGTCGGGTTGGTGGTCGAGGAGCCAGATCGAGGCGCCGGTCGGCAGCGGTTCTGGCGGGCGGCGCACGCCAACCACGGCTGGTGGCTCACCGACCATCCGGACGACCAGGCCGCACTGGACTGGCTCGCCGAGTACCAGGTGACCGCCTTCGCCGAAGAGGCGGCCAAGTGGCGGGCAGCGCAGCACCAGCTGCCCCGGGAGTGGCAGGACGCGGCCACGCAGAACGACTACGGCCTTCGGCTCACCGCCGAACGCCTGCGGGCGCTCAACGACGAACTGGCCGAGGTGATCGTGCGCTACCGAGACGAGGCGGCCCGCTCCACCGATGACCAGCCGACCGAGGAGGTGGCGGTCTTTTTCGCCAGCTTCCCGCGCGTGACACTGGCGAAGCCCGGCGCGCCCAACCGTGGGCCGGGGGAGGGCGGAGCACCCGACCTTGACCCGGAAGAAAACGGCGCGCCCGGCCGTGGGCCGGGGAAGGCCGAAGGCGCGACGGCAGACGGGCAGGTGGGGGACTGATGGCCACGCTCACCGTACGTCAGGCGCACCGCCGCTATCTGATCCTGCACGGACTGCGGTGGCTGCCCACCGGGCTGCTCATTCCGATCATGGTTCTGCTCATGCTGGAGCGTGGGCTGTCCATCGCCCAGTTCGGCACGGTCGTCGCCGTGCAGGGGCTGGTCGTACTCGTGTTGGAACTGCCCACCGCCAGCCTGGCCGACGCGCTGGGCCGCAAACCGGTGCTGATCGCTGCCGCGACGATCAACCTGGCGTCGCTCGCGCTCTTCTCCGTCGCCCAGACCCTCGGCTTCTTCCTGGCGGTCTTCGTGCTCCAGGGGATCTACCGGGCCCTGGACAGCGGTCCACTGGACTCCTGGTACGTCGACGCTGTGCTCGCCGCCGACCCGGACGCGGACATCGAACGTGGCCTGAGCCACGGCGGTACGGTCCTGGGCCTGGCCGTCGCGGTTGGCGCGCTGATCAGCGGAGGGCTGGTGGCGCTCGGCCCGATCGGCGGGCTCAGCGCGTTGACGGTGCCGGTGCTGGTGGCCGCCGTCCTACAGGTCGCCGCGCTGATCGCACTGATGTTGCTGCTGGTCGAGGTACGACCGGCCAAGGGCATGACGGCGCTGCGCACCTCCGTACGGCAGGTGCCGAGCGTCATCGGGGGCGCCTTCGGCCTGCTACGGCGGTCCCGGATCGTACTCGCGCTGGTCGCCGTGGAACTGTTCTGGGGCTTCGGGATGGTCACCTTCGAGTCGCTGCTGCCGGTTCGACTGGCCGAGGTGGTCGGTGACGCCGACCAGGCGGCGGCCCTGCTCGGTCCGGCGGGCTCGGCTGCCTGGCTGGCCTCGGCAGCCGGGGCCGCCCTGGTCCCGTTCGTCAGCCGCTGGATCGGCGTGGCTCCGGCGGCGGCACTGTTGCGCATCCTCCAGGGCGCGACGGTCGTCGGAATGGCACTGATCGCCGGCCCGATCGGCCTGATCGCCGCCTACCTTGCCTGCTACGTCACGCACGGCGCGTCCAACCCGCTGCACATGGGACTACTGCACCGGCAGGTCGACGGGCCGTACCGCACCAGTGTGGTGTCGCTCAACTCGATGGTGGCCCAGCCAGCCGGGGCACTCGGCGGGGTGACCCTGACCGCCATGGCCGGGGCTACGACCACCAGCACCGCCATGCTCGTCGGGGCCGGCGTGCTCGCTCTCGCCGCGCCGCTCTATCTGCCGGCCTGGCGGAGCAGGCGGGGAGCCGAGCAGCCGACCGAACCACCGGCCGCTGCCGACCAGTCCGATCCCGGCAGCCCGCTCGATCCTGCTGGCCAGCCCGATTTCGCTGCTCAGTCCAACGGCGCTGCTCAGTCCAACGGCGCTGCTCAGTCCAACGGCGCTGCTCAGTCCTACGGCGCTGCTCAGTCCTACGGCGCTGCTCAGTCCTACGGCGCTGCTCAGTCCTACGGCGCTGCTCAGTCCTACGGCGCTGCTCAGTCCAACGGTGCTGCTCAGTCCAATCGCACCGAGGTACGGGAGATACGACCGGTGTAACCCAGCCGCTGGTAGAGCCGGGTGGCGCGCTCGTTGTGCGACCACACACCCAGCGTCACCCGGTCGTACCGCTCGAACAGGCGGCGGGTCATCGCGGCGGTCAGCGCTGCACCGAGTCCCCGCCCCCGTTCAGCCTCGGCCACTACCAGCCCGGCGAGAAAGCCGATGTCGCCCTGGCTGCGGTCGGCGCCGCAGGCGACCAGCCGGTCACCGGACCAGATGCCGTACCAGCCAGAGACCCCGGGGGTGCCGGGACGGGAGGTGGTGGCCGGGAAGGCCGCGTCGACCAGGGCGGTCATGGCCGGGAAGTCGGTCTCGGTGAGGGGAACGACCCGCTCCTCAGCGGGCTGCTCCGGTGGCTGCCGTTCGGTCCACAGGAACTCCCACTCGTCGCGCTGCACAATCGACAGCCGTTCGGCCACTGCTGGATCGGTGAGCCGAGGCAGGTGTAGCCAACCGGCGGAACGGAATATCGGTTCCTCGGTGAGCAACTCCACCGCCCGCTGCGGGTCGCCGAGGGCGTACCCGTCTCGACCATTCGCGCCGACCCAGACTGTCGTACCGTCCGAGTGGAAGCCGTCGGATGTCCTGTCCAGCGCGAGGCAGTGTCGGGCGTACGGGTGGCCGTCGGTCGCGGCCACGAGCGCTTCCCGCCCACTGATCAGCGTCGCTTCCTTGATCACCGGGCAACTCTAGAGCCGCTGTGGCGTCGACCAGCCGGGCCGGGGACCCGACATGGTGAGGGTCACGTAGCCGCATCCATCGGAACGGCAGGCCGGTAATGACATCCTCTTCGACCCGGGTAGGCCGCACCGAAGATTGACGGACAGTGACGTGGGGTACATCCCGCTTGACCTACCGGAACCCCCACTGGAGGGCCACATGCTCGCCATCGCCGCCGCCGTCGTGTTCGGCTTCACCCTGCTGTTGGACCTGCTCAACACCGACCTGGGTGCTCCGGACCTGTTCAACTGGCAAACCCTCACCCTGATCGGGCTGCTGCTGCTCGCCCTGCACCTCGGCGGCGTCGGCCACGGTACGGCCGGCAGCGGCCGGCGGTGGTACCGGGGCCGCCGCCCGGGGCGGGGCTGACCTCGCAGGACAGGTGCACCGGCTGCGAGACAGGTGCACCCAGGTCGGCCGACCAGGCCATACTCACCTGGTCGGCCGGCCACCGCCGGCCTGGTTTCAGGGAATTTCGGCGCCTGACACCGGGCCGGTACTGTCTTCCTGATGGAGTCCGACGCCCTGTTCACCCTCGGCAATCCCGGTGGCCCGCCCAGCGCAGCCAGCGGGATCGATGGTTTCGACACCCCTGGCGCGGACTCACCACTGCCGGTCCGGATGCGCCCGACCAGCCTGGACGAGCTGGTAGGGCAGGACCACCTGCTGGCACCGGGGGCTCCGCTGCGTCAACTGGTGACCGGTTCGACGCCGATGTCGGTGATCCTGTGGGGGCCACCGGGTAGCGGTAAGACCACCATCGCGCACCTGGTGGCCGGAACCACCGACCGCCGCTTCGTGGCGATGTCGGCGCTCACCGCCGGGGTCAAGGACGTGCGCGCGGTGATCGAGGCAGCTCGCCGCGCCCGCCGGGCAGGTGGCCTGCCCACCGTTCTCTTCATCGACGAGGTGCACCGGTTCAGCAAGACCCAGCAGGACTCGCTGCTCGCGGCGGTTGAGGACCGGACAGTCACCCTGCTCGCGGCGACCACCGAGAACCCGTACTTCTCGATCATTTCGCCGCTGCTGTCGCGGTGCGTACTGCTCACCCTCCAGCCGCTCGGGGACGAGGCGGTCCGCTCCCTGTTGCGCCGCGCGGTCGCCGACGGGCGCGGCCTGGGTGGGGCGGTGGCGCTGGACACCGAGGCCGAGGACCATCTGGTACGCCTCGCCGGCGGCGACGTACGTAAGGCGTTGACCGCCCTGGAGGCGGCGGCTGGTTCGGCCGTGGCCCTCGGTGCGGGCCGGATCGACCTGGCCACCGCCGAGCAGGCCGTCGACGTGGCCGCCGTCCGCTACGACCGGGATGGCGATGCGCACTACGACGTGATCAGCGCCTTCATCAAGAGCATGCGTGGGTCCGACGTGGATGCCGCACTGCACTGGTTGGCCCGGATGCTGGTAGCCGGGGAAGATGCCCGGTTCATCGCCCGCCGGCTGGTCATCTTCGCCAGCGAGGACGTTGGCATGGCGGATCCGACCGCGCTGACCGTGGCGACCGCAGCCGCCCACGCCGTCGAGTACGTCGGCCTGCCCGAGGCCCAACTCAACCTGGCCCAGGCGGTGATCCACCTGGCCACCGCCGCCAAGTCCAACTCGGCGACCGCCGCGATCGGCGCGGCCATCGCGGACGTACGCGCCGGGCGTGGTGGGGCGGTGCCCCGCGCCCTGCGCGACGCGCACTATTCCGGCGCTCGTGGGCTGGGGCACGGTGCCGGGTACCGCACTCCGCACAAAGACCGGCGGGGCATCATCACCCAGCAGTACGCGCCGGACGACTTGGTCGGGGTCGACTACTACCGGCCCACCGGTCACGGCGTGGAGCGGGAGGTCACCGCCCGCCTCCCGGTGCTGCGGCGCATCGTCCGGGGGGAACCAGCCCCCGCATCCGCTACCGAGCACAGCAACGATCGTCCGCCGACAACCGAGGTCACCAACGGCCAGCCTGTCGTCACTGAGCCGGCCACCGATCGGGTGACCGCGGCGACAGTGGATGATGTTGGAACGGGTGTGCCGGGGAACGGAAACGACCCCGTGCGGGCGGTCAGCGGGTCGGGTTCGACAAGTACGCACCGGCCGGACGACCGGAGAGCAGACGACAGCGGCAGGGTGCCTGCCGGGGAGGAACACCAGTGAGATCGCGCGGTTCCGATCGGCCTGAGGACGGCCCCGACGAGCGGCGGGATCCACCGGCCAAGGGACGACGCTGGGGTCGGGGCAGGTCGGAAGCCCCTGCCGAGGAGCCGGTCAGCGGCGAAGAACTCGGTTGGATCGCCGACCTACGTACGGCCAAACAGCAGCGCGCTGATCTGGGGCCGCAAGGGGCTGCCGGCGGGCTGCCGGAGGCACCGAACCTGGGGAGGCCACCACAGTCGGCTGCCGGCACGCCTCCGACCAGCGAATCAACGAGCCGTCCCGAAGCCACCCCACCTGGGCGGTCGCACGCTGACCCACTGCCACCGGTTGCTCCTCCGCCTGGTCGTGTGCCTGGTGGTCCGTCGTCGTCTTCGGTTGCTCCTCCGCCTGGTCGTGTGCCTGGTGGTCCGTCGTCGTCTTCGGTTGCTCCTCCGCCTGGTCGTGTGCCTGGTGGTCCGTCGTCGTCTTCGGTTGCTCCTCCGCCTGGTCGTGTGCCTGGTGGTCCGTCGTCGTCTTCGGTTGCTCCTCCGCCTGGTCGTGTGCCTGGTGGTCCGTCGTCGTCTTCGGTTGCTCCTCCGCCCGGTCGGTCGCCCGTCGGCCCGCCGCCGCCAGCCGGCCCGCCGTCATCCGCCGGCCGGCACGCTGCTGGGCCGTCCCCCGATGCCCGGCCGGCCCCGGCGTCGGACGCGACGGCCATCACCCCGGTCGTGCCGAATTCGGGTAACGCCCGCCCACCGGGGCCCGCGCCGATGCCGAGTGCGGCGCGTCGAGCCGCTCCGGTGCCCCGCCCCGAGGATTCGGGAGCCACCAGCGTGATCCCGGTGCACCGCGAGCCAGCCCGGCCACCGGCGGATCACGAAGCCGGCCGGCACACCTCAGCGCCGCCGGACCGTCGGTCGACGCCAGGCCGCGCCCGTCCGGCTCCACCCACCGGTGTGGTCCCGCCCGATGCGGCACCGCCGGGTCGGGTTCCGCCGCCGTCGCAGGGTCGGGTTTCGCCGAGCCCGATGGTTCCACCGCCCGATGCGGCACCGCCGGGTCGGGTTCCGCCGCCGTCGCAGGGTGGGGATCCGCCGCACCCAATCGTTCCGTCGACCCCACTGACTCCGCCGACCCCGTCGGTGGCGGCGGACCCTCGACCGGGCAGGCCGATTGACCCAACCGGTGCCCGTGCGGTGGCTCGCCCCAGAGGCCCGGTGCCGCCGGGCAGGTCTGTACCACCCGGCGGACCGGCTGGCCCTGACGTCGCAACCGGTGAGGTCCGGGGAGCGGGTGTAGCCCCGGTGTCGAGCGGCCCCGGGCTGCCCCGGGGGGCTGCTCCGATCCCCAGAACATCGTCCGATCTGTTCGACCGCGCCGACCGCCCAACTCCCGCCGGAACACCTGGCGGACCTGACGGTGGACCGGCTGCCGGACCGCCACGCGGTGCCGCCCCGGTAGGCATGGCCCGGCCTGCCCTCCCTGACAGCGCTCTGGGCAGCGAACCCGCCGCCGACCCGCGTCCGGGGCGTGCCCCGCTGCCGGAGGTGGCCTCTGGTACGGAGGAGACCGGCCAGCCTCGCTCCGCCGGGCTCGGAACACTGCGAGTTGCCCGGTCCGAGATCCGTCGCCAGATGCGCGAGCGGCGACGGGTCCGGGTCGCTGTGGTGGTCATGATCAGTTTGCTGGTGCTCGCTGCGCTGCCGCTCTACTTCGGTGTCCGGGCGGCCATGCGGGACCCGGTGTTCAACTCACTGGATCAGTTGGACGTCCCGGCCTGGGCAACGGTCAACACGGTCGACGACGTCAGCGGCAGTCGGTGGTGCCTGGAGGAGTGTCGTTATCGGGAACGCACCGCGCAGTCCGAGCGGGCCGCGGCCGAGACGGCACCGGTCTACGAGAAGGCACTGGCCGCAGAGGGGTGGCAACCCTGGAAGGTGCAGTTCTGCCCGGACCTGCCGGTGCGGACGGAACTGCCCGGCCGGTACACCTGCTGGAAGCGCGACGAGCTGACGCTCGACCTGTGGGTCCGGGACGCCACCTGCACCATCGAAGCCGCACCGGACGCCCCTGCGGTGGAGCCGACCGAGGGGGCAGTGCCCCCGGCAGCGGAGTGCAAGGGATCCCTGGTCTCGATCAAGGTGCGGAACGCCATCGCCGACGATCGGACCGGGCCGCGGCCCAGCACCGACCCGTCGCTTACCGGAGTGGACCCTGACCCGATCTTCAGCGACGATCCACTGGACGATTTGACACCCTCACCGTCCTGAGCCGGCAGCGATCACAGAGGGTAGGGTCTGTCGGTGACGCGAGGTGGGGTGTTTGGCGGTCGGTGACCGACTGCCAGACAGTCACGATACCGGGCCCGACCGGGCGCCGGTCGCGTATCCGAGACTGTGGGTGGAGGAGACAGGCGTGCAAGCTGGAGAGATCGCTGCGCTGGTCGCGGCTGGGGCATTCCTGATGCTGGTGCTCGTGCTGGCTGTGCCGATCCTGCGGTTGCGGCACACGGTCGATGCGGCGACCCGGACGATCAACGATCTGAACGACCAGACCGGCCCGCTGATGCGCAACGTCAACACGACGGTGGAGAACGTGAACACCGCCCTGACGCAGGTCCACACCTCGCTGGACGGGGTCAACATCCAGCTCGCCAAGCTCGACACGATGACCGGGCACGCCCAGAACGTGACCGCCAACATCGCCAACCTGACCACCGTGGTCTCCGCTGCGGCGGCGAACCCGCTGGTCAAGGTCGCTGCCTTCGGCTACGGCGTACGTCGGGCGGCTTCCGCCCGTCGGCACGCCGAGGACGAGCGTGAGGTGCGGGCCACGCTCAAGCAGCAGCGTCGGGCCGCCAAGCGGGCCACCGCCAACTGAACCCGCTCGGGCATCCGCACCCGATCGGGGTGGTGCCACCGCAGGGAGAGAGGATGAGGCCATGAAGCGGTTGCTGTGGTTGGGCATCGGGCTCGCCGTTGGCGCGTTGGTCGTCCGGAAGGTGACCCGCACCGCCCACGCGTACACCCCGGGCGGCATCGCCACGTCACTACAGGAATCGGCTGGCGGCGCAGTCGAGCAGTTGCGTAACTTCTGGGCAGACGTTCGGGACGGCATGGCCGAACGCGAACAGCAGATCCACGAGGCGTTTGCCGAGGGGGTCGCGTTCGACGACCAGTTCGCCGAGCTGCGCGAGGACCCGCAGATCGGTGACCACAAGATTTTCCCGGAGGAAGGCAGCCGATGAAGACGGCGGAGATCAAGCGACGGTACCTCGCGCACTTCGAGGCGAACGGCCATACCGTGGTGCCGTCCGCTCCGCTGCCGGCCATCAGCGATCCGAATCTGCTGTTCATCAACGCGGGCATGGTGCAGTTCGTGCCCTACTTCCTCGGGCAGCAGACTCCGCCCTACCAGCGCGCGGTCAGTGTGCAGAAGTGCATCCGTACGCCGGACATCGACGAGGTCGGCAAGACCAGCCGGCACGGCACGTTCTTCCAGATGAACGGCAACTTCTCGTTCGGTGACTACTTCAAGGAAGGCGCCATTCCGCTGGCCTGGGATCTGCTTACCAGGTCTGCGGCCGACGGTGGCTTCGGTATCGATGCCGACCGGCTCTGGGTCACCATCTATCTCGACGACGACGAGGCGCACGACATCTGGCACCGGAAGGTCGGCGTGCCGGCCGAGCGGATCGTCCGCCTCGGCAAGGGCCCGAACTTCTGGTCCATGGGCATTCCCGGCCCGTGTGGCCCGTGCTCGGAGATCTTCATCGACCGGGGGCCGGCCTACGGCCGTGAGGGTGGCCCGGCGGTCGACGACGACCGCTACATGGAGCTGTGGAACCTCGTGTTCATGCAGTACGAGCGGGGGCCGGGCACCGGCAAGGAGGACTACCCGATCCTGGGCGAGCTGCCGGCGAAGAACATCGACACCGGCATGGGTCTGGAGCGGATGGCGTCGGTGCTCCAGGGCGTCGACAACCTTTACGAGATCGACGAGGTGCGTCCGATCCTGGACCGGGCGGCTGAGCTGACCGGCAAGCGTTACGGTGCCCAGTCCGGCCAGGTGGCGAGCGAGTCGCACCCGGACGACGTACGGCTCCGGGTGGTCGCCGACCACGTACGGACCTCGCTGATGTTGATCGGTGACGGGGTGGTCCCGACCAACGAGGGGCGTGGCTACGTCCTACGCCGGATCATGCGCCGGTCGATCCGGGCGATGCGGCTGCTCGGCTGGCAGGGCCCGGCCCTGCCCGAGTTGTTGCCGGTTGCCCGGGACTGCATGGCCCCGTCGTACCCGGAGTTGGCGACCGAGTTCGAGCGGATCTCGCAGTACGCGTACGCGGAGGAGGACGCGTTCCTGTCCACCCTGCGGGCGGGTACGACGATCCTGGACACGGCGATCGCCGAGACCAAGTCGGCGGGCAAGCCGGCGCTCTCGGGTGACAAGGCGTTCCAACTACACGACACCTACGGCTTCCCGATCGATCTGACCCTGGAGATCGCGGCCGAGCAGGGGTTGACGGTCGACGCCGACGGTTTCCGCCGGTTGATGGCCGATCAGCGGTCCCGGGCGAAGGCCGACGCGCAGGCGCGCAAGACCGGTCACGTCGACCTCTCCGCCTACCGCAGCGCGCTCGACGAGGGCGGTCCGGTGGAGTTCACCGGCTACACGGAGGTGTCCCGGGAGTCGCGGGTGCGTACCGTGCTCTCGGCCGGCGGCGCGGTGCAGGCGGCGGGCGAGGGGGAGCTGGTCGAGCTGGTGCTCGACGCCACCCCGTTCTATGCCGAGGGCGGCGGCCAGCAGCCCGACCTGGGGCTGATCTCGGTGGGCGGCGGTCAGGTCGAGGTGCTCGACGTGCAGCAGCCGATTCCCGGGCTGATCGTGCACCGGGCGCGGGTGGTGCGCGGTGAGGTCCGTACCGGGGAGACGGGTTTCGCGGAGATCGACATCACGCGGCGGAAGGCGATCTCCCGCTCGCACACCGCGACCCACCTGGTGCACCAGACGATGCGCAACTTCCTCGGCGAGTCGGCGACCCAGGCCGGTTCGCTGAACGCCCCGGGCCGGTTGCGGTTCGACTTCAACACCCCGACCGGCGTGTCGCCGAGCGTGCTCGCCGACGTCGAGCAGCAGGTCAACGAGGTGCTGCTGGCCGACCTGGAGGTGAACGCCTTCATCACCAGCCAGGAGGAGGCGCGGCGGCTCGGCGCGATGGCGCTCTTCGGCGAGAAGTACGGCGAGGAGGTCCGGGTCGTCGAGGTCGGTGACTACGCCCGGGAGCTGTGCGGTGGCACGCACGTGTCCCGCTCCGGCCAGCTCGGCCTGGTGAAGATCCTCTCCGAGGCGTCGATTGGCTCCGGCGTACGCCGGGTCGAGGCGCTGGTCGGCATCGACGCGTTCCGGTTCCTGGCCAAGGAGCACCTGCTGGTGTCCCGGCTGGCCGAGCTCTACCGGGTGCCGAGTGAGCAGGTGGCCGACCGGGTCGAGCAGACCGTGGCCCAGTTGCGCGACGCGGAGAAGGAACTGGAGAAGCTGCGCGCCCAGATGGTTCTCGGCGGTGCGGCGGCGCTCGCCGCGCAGGCCAAGGACGTGCGGGGCACCGCATACGTCGGCACCGAGGCGCCGGAGGGCGCGGCGGGCAACGACGTACGGACCCTGGCCCAGGAGATCCGGGGCAAGATCGACCCGGCTCGGCCGGCGGTGGTGGCGGTAGCGGCCCGCTCCGGCGGCAAGGCGTCGCTGGTGGTGGCGGTGAACGCGGCGGCCAAGTCGCGTGGTCTGTCGGCGGCGGTCCTGGTCAAGGCGGCGCTCTCCGGCCGGGGTGGCGGCAACGCCGACCTGGCCCAGGGCGGTGGCCTGCCGGCGACCGAGGCGCCGAACCTGCTGATCACGGTCGAGAAGGCGATCGCCGAGGCGTGATCTTCGGTTCTGGTTGATCTAGGGCAAATCATTGTGGTTGGATCTGGTCCACAATGATTTGCCCTAGATCGTATTCAGCTCTGGATGGTACGGATTGAGCGACTTTTCGCCTGGAGTGCGACTAGGTGTCGACGTCGGAAAGGTCCGGGTCGGGGTCTCCATCTGCGATCCACACGCCATTCTGGCCACGCCGCTGGTGACCCTGCCCCGGGACCTGACCGCGGCTGACGACGTACTTCCGGCCGACATTCGGGAACTCGCCCGACTCGTGACCGAACACGAGGCGGTCGGGGTGGTGGTCGGCCTACCGGTGACCCTGGCGGGCGGACACGGGCCGGCGGCAGCACACGTGACGGCGTACGCTGACCGACTGGCTGAGGTCATCGTCCCCGTACCGGTGGTTCTCGTGGACGAGCGGATGTCAACGGTAGTCGCGTCTCGTAGGCTGTCCGAGCGGGGCGTACGAGGACGGCGACAACGAGCGGTGGTCGATCAGGCGGCCGCGGTGGAGATTCTGCAGAGCTGGCTGGATGCGCAGCGGAGGCGGACGTGATGATCGACGAACTTGAACTCGCTTTCGACGAGTCGGACAAGGGCCGACATCGGCGTAGCGCCCAGCGCAAGCGCAACAAGAAACAGCGCGGCGGGCGGGGCAAGACGGTCTTCGCCCTGGTGATGGTGCTTGTCCTACTGGGCGGCCTGGGTGGAGTCGGTTGGTACGGCTTCGACCGGTTCCAGGGCTACTTCATGACGCCGGACTACGAGGGTGGCGGCACCGGTGAGATCGTCATCGAGGTCAAGCAGGGTGACCTTGCCGCCGACATCGCCAACACTCTGGTCGCGGCCGGTGCGGTCAAGAGCGCCAAGGCGTTCATCAAGGCCGCCGACGGCAACTCCCGCAGCCAGAGCATCCAGCCGGGCTTCTACAAAGTACGCAAGGAGATGAGCGGCGAGACCGCCCTCAGCCTCCTGCTCGACCTGAAGAACAAGATCGTGAAGGGGTTCACCGTCCAGGAGGGGCTGACCGCGAAGAACACCTACGAGCGGCTCTCCAAGCAGACCAACATTCCGATCAAGGAGTTCGAGGCGGCGGCGAAGGACCCGATCGCGCTCGGCGTGCCCGACTGGTGGTTCAAGCGCACCGACGGCAAGAAGGAACTACGGTCGATCGAGGGCTTCCTCTTCCCGGACACCTACGAGTTCCCGCCGAACCCGACCGCCGAGGTGATCCTCAAGGCAATGGTCGACCGCTTTCTCACCGTCACCGGTGAGATGAAGTTCGCCGACGAGGTCCAGGCCAAGCGGGGCGGAATCAGCCCGTACGAGGCGTTGATTGTGGCCTCTCTGGCCCAGGCCGAGGCCGGCAACAAGGACGACCTCGGCAAGGTCGCCCGGGTCGCCTACAACCGGGCGTACGGTGACTTTCCCTGCAAATGCCTAGAGATGGACGTGACGGTCAACTACTATCTGGCATCCATCGGCAAGGAGACCAAGCGGTCGGGTGACATGACCAACTCCGAGCTGGACGACCCGAAGAACCCGTACAACCGCAAACTGCCGGGCATGATCCCCACGCCGATCAACAACCCGGGCAAGGACGCATTGCAGGGCGCGATGGACCCGCCGCCCGGCAAGTGGCTGTTCTTCGTAGCGATCGACGACAAGGGCCACTCTGAATTCGCTGAGACCTACGAGCAGCACCAGCGCAACGAGGACAAGGCGAGGAAGGCCGGGATCATTCCGTGACGGAGCTGCACCGGGCGGCGGTGCTGGGTAAGCCGATTGGGCACTCGCTGTCGCCGGTGATACACAACGCCGGCTATGCGGCGGTCGGGCTGACCGGGTGGTCGTACGTGGCGATCGAGTGTGCCGAGGCCGAGCTGCCGGACCTGGTGGCCGGCCTCGGCCCGGAGTGGGTCGGGCTCTCGCTGACCATGCCGCTGAAGGAGGCGGTGCTCGACGTGGCTGATGAGGTCGCGCCGGTCGCCGCCACCGTCGGTGCCGCCAACACCCTGGTACGTCGCCCCGACGGTTCCTGGTACGCCGACAACACCGACGTCGGCGGCATGGTGCGGGTGCTGACCGATGCCGGGGTGACCGGCGGCGCGACGGTCACCGTGCTCGGTGCCGGTGGCACCGCCCGCGCCGCCCTGGCCGCCGCCGCGCAGCTCAAGGCCGACGGCGTGACCGTGGTGGCCCGTCGCCCCGAGGCGATCGACGAGCTGCGCCCGGCCGCTGCCGCGCTGGGCGTACCGCTGTCCGGTGTGGCCTGGTTGGACGCGCCCGCCCACGTCACCGCCGACGTGGTGATCTCGACCGTGCCGAAGGGTGTGGCCGACCCACTGGCCGGTCAGGTCACCTGGCGACCGGAGACGGTCTACTTCGACGCCCTCTACGACCCGTGGCCCACCCCGCTCGCCGCCTCGGCGGCTGCCGCCGGCTGTCGGATCGTCTCCGGCCTGGACCTGCTGCTGGCCCAGGCGATCGGCCAGTTCGAGCTGTTCACCGGCGTTGCTGCTCCGGCGACACAGATGCGTACGGCGTTACGGGCCGGTCGCGCCACCAACTGAGGAATGCTCCCCGGTCGAGGTCCGGCTGCGCCCCAGGTTCGCGCGTCGAGGGGATATTGAAGCCCTGCCCTAGGGTAATCGTGTGGCGATGGGTGGATATCGGCTCGGTGTCGATTTCGGTACCTCTTCAACGGTGGCGGTGCTGTCGGGTCCGGACGGGCGGGCGAAGCCGTTGCTGTTCGACGCGTCGCCGCTGCTGTCGTCCGGGGTGTTCGCCGGATCGGGGGACACTCCACTGCTGACCGGGGCGGATGCGGAACGTGCCGCGTTGACGGGCCCGGCCGGTTTCGAGACCAACCCGAAACGGCGTATCGACGACGGGGTGATCTGGCTCGCCGAGCGGGAGGTGGCCGTCACCGACGCGATCGCGTCAGTGCTGTCCCGCGTGAGCGCCGAGGCGTGCCGGGTGGCCGGCGGGCCTCCGGATGAGGTGGTGCTCACGCATCCAGCGGGGTGGAGTCGTACGCGGCTGGGTGTCCTGGCAGCCGCCGCCGATCGGGCGCAACTCGGTGAATGCCGCTTCGTCGCCGAACCGGTCGCTGCGGCGGCCTACTTCGCCGACGTCCTCGGCCGGGATCTGCCGGTGGGGCAGTGCCTCGTCGTCTACGACCTCGGTGCCGGCACCTGCGATGTCAGCATCGTCCGCCGTACCGGGGGCGGGCTGGAGGTGGTGGCCACCGCCGGACTCGACGACGTCGGCGGACTTGACCTCGACGCCGTGATCGTTGCCCACGCGCGCTCGCTGACCACCGACAACGCCGACGCGTGGCGGCGGCTGAACTGGCCGCAAACCCCCACCGACCAACGCGCCCACCAATCGCTGTGGCGGGACGCCCGGGCCGCGAAGGAACAACTGTCCCGCCACGTCACCGCTGATCTGCATATTCCGCTCGTTGACACCGTCATCCACCTCACCCGGGACGAGTTCGAAACCGCCGCCCGCCCGCATCTGGACCGCACCACCGAACTCACCACCACGCTTCTGGGCGACGCCGGCATTCCCAGGGAAGACATCGCCGGGGTGTTTTTGGTCGGCGGCTCCTCCCGCGTACCCCTCGTCGCGTCCCTCCTGCACCGCACCCTGCGCATTGCCCCCACCGCCCTCGACCACCCCGAACTCGTCGTCGCCGAAGGCGCCCTCCACGCCCCCACCAAGGCCACCCATCCGTCGGCCGAACCCACCCCACCGACAACAGCGACCCCGATACGGCCGACAACAGCGACCCCGGCACCCCCGGCGAGCACGACACCATTCCCCTCAGCAGGAGTGACACCAGTACCCTCGGCGGACAGCCCAAGCATCGGCAATGCCCACCAAGTCAATCGTTGGCGGCCCCGAAGCCCTCGCGACCGAGCCGTCGTCGCCGGTGCCGCTGCCCTGGTAGTGGTGATCGTCGCCGGGTTGTGGATCTTTCTGCCCTCCGAGCGCCCGGATCGGGCCGGCGGTCAGCCGCAGGCCACCATCACGGGCCAGAACCCGCAGGCCACCGCCACCTCCACCAGCCAGAATTCGCCGCAGGCCACCCCCACCCCCACGGAGCACACCGACACTGTCCAGGACGTGGCGTTCAGCCCGGACGGTAAGACCCTCGCGACTGCCAGCAATGACAACACTGTGCGGCTGCGAGATGCCGGCACCGGAGCAACCAAGGCTGTCATCACCGGTCACACCGAAAGCGTCTTCGACGTGGCGTTCAGTCCGGACGGTAGGAGCCTGGCTTCCGCCAGCGGTGACGACACCGTGCGGCTGTGGGATGTGAGCACCGGGAGCTTCGCCGGCATCCTCACCCATACCGGCTTCGTCAGCACCGTGGCGTTCAGCCCGGACGGAAGGCTCCTAGCGTCCGGTGGTAGCGACCGGACCGTGCAACTGTGGGACGTGGCTACCGGCAAATCCATCGCCACCCTCACCGGCCACGAGGGCGTCGTCGACGGCGTGGCGTTCAGTCCGGACGGCAAGAGGCTCGCCTCCGCCAGTTGGGACTACACCGTTCGGCTGTGGGAGGTGAGCACTGGCAACCCCATCGCGACTTTCACCGGCCACACGTACATGGTCGAGAGTGTGGCGTTCAGCCCGGACGGGAAGACCCTCGCTTCCGCCAGCGGTGACGACACCGTGCGGTTGTGGGATGTGGCCGCCCTCAGGCCCGCCGCCACCCTCCGGGGCCCCGACGGTTTCGGCGACGTGGCGTTCAGCCCCGACGGTAGGACCCTCGCCACCGCCGGCGATGACGGAGCCGTGCGGCTGTGGAACCTAGCGACCCGTAAGACCACCGCCACCTTCCGACACGACGGGTACGTCACCAGCGTGGCGTTCAGCCCCGACGGCAGGACCCTCGCCAGCGGCAGCACCGACGAAACCGTACGGCGGTGGAAGCTCGGCACCTGACCGTGGTCGTCCGCAGGGCGGGACGGTGTGACCGGTGCGTGGTACCGGACCATGCCCGTGACAGACTGGCCATCGTGTTGCGCTGGCTGACCGCAGGTGAATCCCATGGCCCCGCTCTCGTTGCTCTCCTGGAGGGGGTACCCGCCGGGGTGGAGGTGACCAGCGCGGAGATCGTCCGTGAACTGGCCCGCCGCCGGCTCGGCTATGGCCGGGGCGCGCGGATGTCCTTCGAGCAGGACGAAGTCGAGATCATCGGCGGGATTCGGCACGGGGCGACCCTGGGCAGCCCGGTCGCGATCCGGGTCGGCAACTCCGAGTGGCCCAAGTGGCAGACCGTGATGGCCGCCGACCCGGTCGACCCGGACGAGTTGGCCAGGCAGGCGCGCAACGCGCCGCTGACCCGGCCCCGGCCGGGCCACGCCGACCTGGCCGGCATGCAGAAGTACGGCCACACCGACGCCCGGCCGATCCTGGAACGGGCCAGCGCCCGGGAGACGGCCGCTCGGGTGGCGGTCGGCACGGTGGCCAAGGCGCTGATCCGGCAGACCCTCGGCGTCGAGATCGTTTCGCACGTGACCGAGCTGGGGTCCGTCGCCGCCCAGCCGAGCCTGCGCCCCCGCCCCGAGGACGCCGAGCGGATCGACGCCGACCCGCTGCGCTGCCTGGACCCGGAGGCGAGCAAGCGGATGGTCGCCGAGGTCGACGCCGCGAAGAAGGACGCGGACACCCTCGGCGGCATCGTCGAGGTGCTCGCCTACGGCGTACCGCCGGGGCTGGGCAGCCACGTCCAGTGGGACCGCAAGCTCGACGCCCGACTGGCCACCGCGCTGATGTCCATCCAGGCGATCAAGGGCGTGGAGATCGGTGACGGCTGGCAGCAGGCCCGCTCGCGCGGGTCGGTCGCGCACGACGAGATCGTGCCGACCGAGACCGGGGTGCGCCGGGTGACCGATCGGGCCGGTGGTCTGGAGGGCGGCATCACCACCGGCGAGCCACTACGGGTACGGGCGGCGATGAAGCCGATCTCCTCGCTGAACCGGGCGCTCTCCACGGTGGACGTGACCACCGGCGAGCCGGCGACCGCGATCAACCAGCGCTCCGACGTGTGCGCCGTTCCCGCCGCCGCGGTGGTGGCCGAGGCGATGGTCGCCCTGGTGCTGGCCGAGGCGGCTACGGAGAAGTTCGGTGGCGACTCGGTCGCCGAGATCCGCCGCAACCTCACCGGCTACCTGGAAAACCTGGTGATCCACTGATGGCCCCGGTGTGTGTGCTGGTCGGAGCACCCGGTTCGGGCAAGACGACCACCGGTCGGGCGCTGGCCGCCGCGCTCGGCGTCGATTTTCGCGACACCGACCAGGACATCGAGGCGACCGCCGGCAAGCCGATTCCCGAGATCTTCATCGACGAGGGGGAGGAGCACTTCCGTACCCTCGAACAGGTGGCCGTGGCCACGGCGCTGGCCTCCTTCGACGGGGTGCTCGCCCTCGGCGGTGGGGCGATCCTGGCTGAGGAGACCCGGGCGGCGCTGGCCGGACACACCGTGATCTACCTGTCGGTGGAGTTGACCGACGCGGTCCGCCGGGTCGGTCTGGGCGTGGGGCGACCACTGCTGGCGATCAACCCACGCGCCACCCTCAAACACCTGCTCGACCAGCGGCGACCGCTCTACGAGCAGGTCGCCACCAGCACCGTCGCCACCGACGGCCGCAGCACCGAACAGGTCGTCGACGAGGTCCTGAGCATCCTCAAGCGGTAGCCGGCTCGGCGACGACCATCAACAGTTCGGCCAGCCGCTTCGGTTCGCCGAGCATCGGCCAATGGCCGGTGGGTAGGCCGTGGACCTCGGCACCGGCCAGCCCGGCGAAGAACGAGTGCCCCTGCGCGATCATCTGGCGGGCCACCTCGGCCGGAAACGTGCAGGCGATCAGCGCAGTCGGCACCGGCTGTCTGCCACTGACACGGACCGGGTCGGTGGCGGTACGCACCGGCTGCGGCGTGCTGCGGGCGCGCAGCAGCGCCAGGGTCTCCGTGTCCAGCCCGACGTAGTTCTCCGGGTCCTCCTCCGGCTCCCAGGCCGGTGGGGGAAGCAGGTGGCCGTCGCCGATCAGGTCCCGCAGCCGCTTCTGCTCCTCTGGCGGGAGGGTGTCGAACTGCGCCGTCCCGTCGGGCAGCGGGCCGCTGTCGACGTAGACCACCCGGGCGATCCGCTCCGGGATCCGGTCGGCAGCCTGGGCAGCCGGCATTCCGCCACCCGAGTGGGCCACCAGCACCACGTCCCGCAGGTCCTCGGTCTCGATCAGCCGGACGATGTCGGTGGTGTGGGTGTCCAGGCCGACGTCCGGGGTGGCCAGGTGCGACCGGTCGGCCAGCCCGGTCAGGGTTAGCGGATGTGCGTCGTGCCCGGCGGCGCGCAGCACCGAAGCGACATTCCGCCATGCCCAGGCACCGAGCCAGAAACCGGGAACCAGTACGAAGGTGCTCATCTCGATCTCCTTGATCGCGTCGCTGTCGAGTAGACCGTAGGGTTGAATCCGGACAGGTTCCGCCCGGATTTGGAGAGTGGTCTGTGTCACATCCCGCCGCCCGGGTGCTCGGCATGCTCGAACTGCTCCAGAGCCATCCCCGGCTCACCGGCGCTGAGCTGGCCGAACGCCTCGACGTCGATGAGCGCACCATTCGCCGCTACGCGACCACTCTGGTCGATCTGGGCATCCCGGTCGTTGCCGTCCGGGGCCGGTACGGCGGTTACCGGCTGCTGCCCGGTTACAAACTCCCGCCACTGATGCTCACCGATGAGGAGGCAGTGGCGGTGCTGCTCGGGCTGATCGCCGCCGAGCGAATCGGCCTCGGCACGGAGGCTCCCGCCACCGCACTGGCGCAAGCCAAGATCCGTCGGGTGCTGCCCGCCGCGCTGGCTGAACGGCTCTCCGCCGTACAGGAGACGCTCGGGTTCACCCTGCACCCGCGTACCGCGGCGACCAGGCCGGCGACCGCGATCCTGCTGGCCCTGGGGGCCGCCGCCCGGTCCCGGCAGCGGGTCACCATCGACTACCGGTCATGGAAAGGTGGTCAATCCCAGCGGGACCTCGACCCGTACGGCCTTGTCTTCCACTCCGGCCGCTGGTACGTCACCGGGCACGACCATCGGCGTGACGAGATCCGTACGTTCCGGCTGGACCGGATCATCGCCGTCGAGCCTGGTCAGCTGAGTTTCAGCGTGCCGGACGGCTTCGACCCGGTCGGCCACGTCACCCGCTCCCTGGCCGGGGTGCCCTACCGCTGGGAGGTCGAGGTGCTGCTGGAGACCGACCTCGCCGAGGCCCGCCGCCGGATACCGGCCAGTGTGGCCGAGCTGTTTGAGGCACCGGACGGTGTGCTGCTGCGGACCCGCGCCGAACACCTCGATGGGATGGCCCAGATGCTTGCCGGCATCGGCTGGGACTTCATCGTCGTACGCCCTGACGAACTGCGGACCGCCGTCGCCGAATATGCCGCTCGGCTCGCTGCCCTCGCCCAGCGGGAGTCCAGTGTGCTCGGTCATGGTCGACCCATCGGGGAATCAACTGGCCCGGCATAGCTTTTGATCGAGCAGATGGATGGCTGGCACACGACGGGGAGGCCCAGGCCAATGTACGCAGTGGTAATGGACGAGTTCGGCGGTCCGGAGGTGCTTCGATACCGGCAGGTGGCCGACCCGGTCGCCGGCCCCGGTCAGGTGCTTGTGGCGGTGGAGTACGCCAGCATCACCTTCGTCGAGACCCAGGTCCGGGCCGGTCGGGGGCCGGCGGCCATCAACCGGCCCACGCTGCCCCGGGTGCCCGGCAACGGGGTTGGCGGCCGGATCGTCGCAGCAGGTCCGGATGTCGATCCGGCACTGGTCGGTACGACCGTGGTGACCACCACCGGCGGCGAGGGCGGGTACGCCGAGCTGGCCCTGGCCCGGGCCGAGGAAACGGTGCCGGTTCCCGCCGATCTTCCGTTACGAGACGCGACCGCTCTGCTGGCCGATGGTCGTACGGCCCTCTGGCTGCATCGCCGCGCGCAGGTGCAGTCCGGCGAGTGGGTGCTCGTCGAGGCGGCTGGCGGCGGGGTGGGCAGTCTCCTGGTGCAGCTCATGGTCGACTCCGGTGCCCGGGTGGTCGGTGCCGCTGGCGGCGAGGGCAAGAGTGAGCTGGTGGCCTCGCTCGGTGCGGCCGGTTACGTGGACTACTCGACGCCCGGCTGGTCCGGTCATGTCGTCGAGATCGTCGGGTGTGCCGGGCTCGATCTCGTCCTCGACGGGGTCGGCGGCGACATCGCTGCCGAGGCGGTCACCGCCCTCCGGGACGGCGGCAGGGTGCTCAGCTATGGGATGGCCAGCGGCTCGTGGTCTGCCCTCGACGACGCCGAACTCGCCGCCCGTTCGATCACCGTCGTCGGTGGCGCGCCGCTGACGCCCGCCGAGGCGCGGGCACTCAGTAGCGAGGCGCTTGCCCTGGCTGCCGCCGGTCGACTGCGACCGACGATCGGCCAGGCCCGCCCGCTTGCCGAGGCGGCAGCGGCCCACGCCGCCATCGAGGCCCGCGCCACCACGGGCAAGACACTGCTGGTTCCGGACCGGGGCTGAGGCGTTTGGCTGCGCTCGTTGGTGCAGTCTCGTGCCTGGATCGCGGTCGGGTGGCGGGCATGACCGGAACTCAAGACGGGCTGTCACAGGAACTCAAGACGGGCTGTCACCGGCCGGGTCGTCCGAGGGCGCGTCGGCCTTGGGTTGGGCGCGGAGGTGGGCACGTTCGCCCTGCCTGCCGAAGAGGCTGAGAAACTCGACTGGTTCGGCGTCGGTGGCGCCGAACCAGTGCGGTACCCGGGTGTCGAACTCGGCCGCTTCGCCGGGTGAGAGCACCAGATCCTGGTCACCGAGGACGAGCCGTAGTCGCCCGTTGAGGATGTAGAGCCATTCGTAGCCCTCGTGGGTCTGCGGGTCGGGTTCTCTTGGGTGGCTGCCGGCCGGGATGATGAGCTTGTATGCCTGGATACCGCCGGCTCGGCGGGTCAACGGGAGCATCGTCATGCCGTGGCGGGTGACCGGGCGCAGATGGATGCGTGGATCTCCGGTGGGTGGTGCGCCGACGAGTTCGTCGAGGGTGACGCCATGAACCCTGGCCAGGGGTAGTAGTAGTTCGAGGGTCGGCCGGCGGGCACCGGACTCCAGCCGGGAAAGGGTGCTCACCGAGATGTCGGTCGCTGCCGACAATTCGGTGAGCGTGGTTTCGCGCCGTCTCCGCAGGGCGCGTAGCCGAGGGCCGACCGCGTTGAGGGTGGGGTCGAGGTCGCTGTCCATGCCGCTAGTTTGCCAGATTGGCAAGAACGTTTGCGGGAATGGCTCTCGGTGCACATTCTTGTCGTGGCAGTGGTCAGGGAGTCCGCGGAGGAGAGCCGTCGTGTCCGAAGAATTCGACCGGACGTTCTGGGAAGAGCGTTACCGCAGCCACACCACGAACCATCATGGGCGGCCCAATCCGCAACTGATCGCGGAGACCGGGGAACTGGTGCCCGGCACGGCACTTGACGCGGGCTGCGGCGAGGGAGCCGACGCCATCTGGCTCGCCTCGCGCGGCTGGCGGGTGACGGCGGTGGACATCGCCACCACGGCGCTGCGCCGAGCGCAGGAGCACGCAGAAACCCTCGGTGGGGAGATCGCGAGCCGGATCGACTGGGTAGCGGCCGATCTGACCAGTTGGACGCCTCCCGACGCCCACTTCGATCTGGTCTCCACCCACTACGCGCACCCGGCAACATCACCTGATGTGCTGTTCCGCCGGCTGGCAGCAGCGGTCGCGCCGGGCGGCACACTGCTCGTCGTCGGCCACCACCCATCGGATCACATCTCGCACGGCGCGGGCCCAGAGGTGCACTTCACCGCCGAGGAGATCGCGGCCAGCCTCGACCCCGACCGGTGGGACATCCTCGTCGCCGAGGCCAGATCCCGATCGGTTACCGACCATGGCGGACGGGAGATCACCATCCGGGACGCCGTACTTCGGGGCCGCAGGCGGCCATGAGCCTGACGCGGTGCAACCCCGTGACGATCTCCGCCTGATTCCCGCTCGTACACGGTCCCGGATGCCTGGGAAACCAGTCATCTAGGCTCTGACTTGATGAACGACGTGACCCGAATCCCGGTTGGTGGCGAGCGGCCCTATCAGGTGCTCGTCGGTCGCGACCTGCTCGACGCGCTGCCGTCGCTGGTCGAGGGGGCGGCGCAGGTGGCTGTGCTGCATGCCGCGCCGCTGAAGGCCCGTGCCGACGAGGCTGCCGAGACGTTGGCCGCAGTTGGCGTACGACCGACGTTGATCGAGGTGCCGGACGCCGAGGCGGGCAAGACCATCGAGGTCGCCGCCGCCTGCTGGGACCGGCTCGGCGAGGCCGGGTTCACCCGTACGGATGCGGTGGTCGGCGTGGGCGGCGGCGCGGTCACCGACCTGGCCGGCTTCGTGGCCGCCGGTTGGCTCCGCGGGGTGCGCTGGGTGCCGGTGTCGACGTCGCTGCTCGGCATGGTCGACGCGGCGGTCGGCGGCAAGACCGGCATCAACACCACGGCGGGCAAGAACCTGGTCGGGGCGTTCCACCCGCCGGTCGGGGTGCTGTGCGACCTCTCCACCCTGGAGAGCCTGCCCCCGGTCGACCTGACCGCCGGCCTGGCCGAGGTGGTCAAGTGCGGCTTCATCGCCGACCCGGCCATTCTCGACCTGATCGAGGCCGACCCGGCAGCGGCCACCGACCCGGCCAGCCCCGTGCTGCGGGAACTGGTCGAACGGGCCGTGCGGGTCAAGGCCGACGTGGTCACCGGCGACCTGCGCGAGTCGGGCCGCCGCGAGATCCTCAACTACGGCCACACGCTGGCCCACGCGATCGAAAAGGTCGAGGGCTACCGCTGGCGGCACGGCCACGCAGTGGCGGTCGGGCTGGTCTACGCCGCCGCGCTGGCGGAGCGCGCCGGCCGACTCGCCGACGCCGGCGCGGTCGCCCGGCACCGGAGCGTGCTGGAGAGTCTGGGACTGCCGGTCGCCTACCGGGCCGACGCCTGGCCGGAGTTGCTGGCCGCGATGCGTGTCGACAAGAAGGCCCGGGGCGCGCGGCTGCGCTTCGTCGTACTGGACGGGTTGGCCCAACCGTCCATCCTGGCCGGTCCGGACGACGCGTTGTTGCATTCCGCGTACGAGGAGAGTGTGGCGAGTTACCAGTGAGTGCGAGGAGTGAGCGTAGCGAGCCCCGCAGTCGCGAACGAAGGATGGCACCGTGAGTGCGAGGAGTGAGCGTAGCGAGCCCCGCAGTCGCGAACGAAGGATGGCACCGTGAGTGCGAGGAGTGAGCGTAGCGAGCCCCGTAGTCGTGAACGAAGGGTGGCTGGGTGAGTGTGAGGAGTGAGCGTAGCGAGCCCCGCAGTCGCGAACGAAGGATGGCACTCTGATGAAGACGTACGTGCTCAACGGGCCCAACCTGGGCCGGCTCGGCACCCGGCAGGTGGACGTCTACGGGCTGATCAGCTATGCCGGGCTGGTCGAGTTGTGCCAGACCAGCGGTGCCGAGTACGGGCTGGACGTCGAGGTACGCCAGACCGACGCCGAGCACGAGATGCTCGCCTGGCTGCACGCGGCGGCCGACGAGCAGGCTGCGGTGGTGCTCAACCCGGGTGCCTGGTCTCACTACTCGTACGCGATCCGGGATGCCTGCGCGATGCTGCGCGGCCCGCTGGTCGAGGTGCACATCTCCAACATCCACGCCCGGGAGGAGTTCCGGCACCATTCGGTGGTTTCCGCCGTGGCGACCGGGGTCATCTGCGGGCTCGGGGTGCACGGCTATCGGCTGGCCCTGGCGCACGTCGCGCACCTGGCCCGAGCCGACGAGTCGACGGCGGGACAAGGCTGACCGGGTAACCCGAGCCAGCGGCTACACCCTCCGGCCCAGTAGACTTGTCAGGTCTGTCCGCCAATTGAAGATCAAGGCAGGAAATGGCCACCACCAACGACCTCAAGAACGGCTTAGTACTCAACCTCGACGGTGAGCTGTGGGCCGTCGTAGAGTTCCAGCACGTCAAGCCCGGCAAGGGTGGCGCTTTCGTGCGCACCACGCTCAAGAATGTGCTGTCCGGCAAGGTCGTCGACAAGACCTTCAACGCGGGCACCAAGGTCGAAACCGCCACCGTCGACAAGCGCACCATGCAGTACCTCTACGCCGACGGTGAAGACTACGTCTTCATGGACCTGGAGACCTTCGACCAGATCCAGGTGCCGGGCGGAACTGTTGGCGAGGCGGCCAACTACCTGCTGCCCGAGGCCGAGGCGATCGTGGCGACGCACGAGAGCGTGCCGCTCTACATCGAGCTGCCGACCAGCGTCGTGTTGGAGGTCACCTACACCGAGCCGGGCCTTCAGGGCGACCGTTCCACCGGTGGCAACAAGCCGGCCACGGTCGAGACCGGGGCGACCGTGCAGGTTCCGCTCTTCATCACCACCGGTGAGAAGATCAAGGTCGACACCCGCGACGGCCGTTACCTCGGCCGAGCCTGATGGCGGAGGGACCCAAGTCGCAGATGCCCGCTCGCCGTAAGGCGCGCAAGCGGGCGTTGGACGTCCTCTACGAGGCCGACCTGCGTGACCTCCCACCGGTCCAGGTGCTTACCGGCTATGTGCAGCGGCTGGAACTGCCACGTCCGGAGCACCTGGAATACGCGGTGGGTCTGGTCGAGGGGGTTGCGGCGCATCTGGGGCGCATCGACGAGCTGCTCGCGAGCTACGCCGAGGGCTGGACGCTGGAGCGGATGCCGGTCGTGGATCGCAACCTTGCCCGGATCGCCGTCTACGAGCTGCTCTACGTCGACGAGATCGACGATGCGGTGGCGATCAGCGAGGCGGTCGAGTTGGCCAAGCAGATGTCGACCGATGATTCACCTCGGTTCCTCAACGGCATCCTGGGCCGGATCGCCGAGTACGCCACCCGGTAGTCCCAGCTACTGTCCGGTTTCCTACTGGATGTGCTCCTCGGGTTGTTCTCGATACAGCGAGTAGCTACCGTGATCGCGGCTTGCAACCGGCAGGACGCGAACGGGGATCTGATGCGGCAGCAACCATCCGGGAGGTCTTCTCCGGCGGTGGCCATGGCGCGGCTGCGGGACGAGATGTTGGCGCTGGCCGGTCAGCTCAGGGCCGCGTCCAGCGCCACGACGCTGACCTTCACCGGCGAGGACGACAGCGGCAGCGTACGGGTCACCCTCGACCCGGCTGGTCGTCCTGGTGAGGTGCTGGTCAGGGCCGGTTGGCGTGATTCGACGGCCGACCGGGCCGGCCTCGCCGAGGCGGTACGGCAGGCGTGGCGGGCTGCGGTCAGCGCCCGTCTGACGGCGTGGAGCGAGGCGGTGGAGGAGAGCTCCCCGCCCGCTCCGACCGTCGAGTGTGAATCGTTCAGCACTCCGGTGCTACCCGCCGACGCCGTACCGGGCGACCTGTTGGACTACCGGGCCCAGAGCAATCTGTCTGGCCTCACGTCACTGCTCGCCGACGCCGAGGCTGCCCTCGACGAGCTGCCAGCGATCACTTCTGCCGTTACGCCGGCCATGGCGGACGGGCGTAGCCCTGGCCGCGAGGTTACGGTCACGATCGCTGATGGCGAGCTGATCGAGCTGCGTCCCGATAGTCGATGGCTGGCCGATGCGGCCCCGGCGACCATCAGCCGGATGATCCAGGCTGCGCTCACCGATGCCTACCGCAACCTCGACCAGAGTCAGGGGCAGGGCCGCGTACAGCCGGCCGCCCTGCGGGAGTTGACCGAGTTGACCAACGATCCCGTCACCTTGATGCACACCGTCGGCCTGCTACGCGGCTGAGGAACGGGGAGCCGAACAATGCCGCCACCCGATGGCCTGACCGAGGACCAGCTAAAGGTCGCCACGGACGCCCTTCGCAAGGACGCGAAGGAATGGCTCCGCTGGTCCCATACCCTCTACACCGCGTCCCAGACCGCCGCCGGCCTCACCCTGCGGGGTGGTGAGATGTGCGTCCTGAGCGAGATGATCGGCCTGCCCGACCTGTACGCGGCGGTCAAACAACAGGCGGCCGAACTCGCTTTAGCGGGGGCGGCGACCTTTCTCGACGTGTCGGATGCGCTGATTCTCGCCGCGCGTTACTACGACGAGTCGGACCAGAACGCGCGCCAGCGATTGACGCCACGGTAGGGAGACGATGTGACCATCGCGATGGCCGTACCGGTCGTCATCACGAAGTTCGACGAACTGGACGAGCAGGTACGCCGGTTGCTCGTCCGACTGTCCGAGGGCATCGACCGGGTGATCGACACCGCCCGCAGGTCATCCCGCCTACTGCCGAACGCCGCTCAGGTCGACGCACTCTGCGTCCGGTTGCGTGATTTTTGGGAGCAGGTCCGCCAGGGGATCAAGCGGGTGCTGGAGCCGGTGGGCAAGCCCTGGACGGTGTGGGAGACCGGAGCTGCCTGGGCGGAGAAGTTCGCCGGCCCGCTCAGTGCGCACCTCGGCGAGATGAACGAGCTTCATCTGAGCGCCGACTACGAGTGGGACGGTCGGGCCGCCGAGATGTACGCCGCAGCGACCAGCCGGCAGAAGGAGGCGCTTGCCGCGTTGCAGGGGATCGGCAACGACCTGCACACCTCACTCGGTCATGTGGCAGTGGCGATTTGCGCCCTCTGGGCCGCAGTCGTATCCGGGTTGCTGGTGGCGGCTGCCAACCTTGCTCTCGCCGTGGCGTCAGCGGTCAGCGGCATCGGAGCACCTGCGGCCGTTGCGTTCCTGATCGAGACGTTGGCGGCGTTGGCTAGCGGCGTCGCGGTGGGCATTGGCGGTTTCATGCTGGTCGCGGAGCGGGCCAACGACGCGATGATGACCCTGCAGGCTCGGCTGCACGACAAGAGCGCCCTCGACGGCGGCCAGTGGCCGGCAGCCAAGAGCGAGCGCTACCGGGACGGTGCGTCGTGGAAGCTTGCGGAAGAATGACCCGCCCACAACCCCCGGAACCGGCCCTTCGCGATCTTTCTCGGTTTCTGCGCGGTCTGCGGGTTTTCCGATGGTTCGGCTCGGCGATCGGCGTCTTCGGACTGCTCATTGCCTGCTGCGCCGCGCCAGCGAGCAACGACTTGAAGGGCTTGTTGATCCCGGCGAGTTACCTTGTTTTCGGTTTGCCGGGCCTTGTGTTGTTGCTGATCAGCCTTACCCGAGCAATTGCGGCTATTGATGTTGCGTCGTGGAGCGTTTCCCAAGCTGGACTTCTTGGCGCGCGGCACTGGTCCTGGGCCGCCGGTACGTTCTTCGCCGCGAACGTCTTCGCTTTGCCACTTGCGCTACTGCTCGGGGCCGAGCTGTCGCTGGCGCTACTGCTCACCCTGCCCCTCGCTTTTGTCTTGCTGATGCTTCTTGCTGTTGCTGGCTGTTACGGGTACTACTACCAGCGACTGGCGAGGTGGCATCGGGAGGCGCCGCCGGAGGCACTGCGGCCGACGAAGGTGGGGGGTGGGACGTGGGGCCCCGGGCAAGTGGTTTTCCCGCCGGACCAGCAGCCGCCCGCTGAGCATCGACCGTCTGTTGGTCCGCCGTCCGGCGGCTGACGACCGTACCAGCTGCCCCCGCCTCCCTTGTTAATCATGAGGTTGGCCGGTACGGGGCCCTTCGGGGTGGATCTCTCAAGAGGTGAAGAGCGCCTGCGGGTCGGCATCGGCGACGCCGACCCGGCCCGCTGGCAGGCTCAGCTCACGTTTCCGGTCATCGAGGTGATGTGCCCGGGACCGGCGAGGTTCAGCGCCGCGTCCTGGTAGCTCGTGCGCAGGTCGTTGTGGACGCAGAGCACTCCGGACGATGCGGAGTCCGCCGAGATGGCGTACCGGGGTGCCGGATTCGCTGAAGCCACCTTGTTGCCCTGGACCATGCTCGAGGTCACCCCGGACAACTGGATCGCGTCTCGGGCCTGGTCGGTGGCGCGCGCCGCGTTCAGTACCGAGTTGTCGGTGATCCGGTGGTGTCCGCCGCCGCTGACGGAGACTCCCGACCACTGGGCGTCCCGGGTCAGGTTGCCCGAGACGGTGGCGGAGGTGCAGTTGATCGCCTCGATGCCATGCCTGCCGGAGACATGGATCGAGTTGTCGCGGATCTGGACCTCCGGTGCCCAGACCGCCGAGATGCCGCTGCCGGCGGTTCGACGCAGGACGTTCCCGGTCACCGAGGTGCACCAGACCTGTCCGTCTCCGGCGCTGCCGCCGTTGGCCCCGGTCAGTCGGATTCCCTCGTCGACGGTGGTCGTGTCGATGACGTTGTCCGCGACCACCACGCTGGTGAGTGATCGGCGGGCGGTGGTGTCGTCGTGGCATCGGATCATCACTCCGCCGCCGACATTGAGCATGGTGTTGTCCGTTACCACCGCGCGACTGGTGTTGCGCAGGCTCACCCCCCAGTAGGTGAGGTCGCGGATGACGTTGCCGGAGATCACCACCTCCTCGTGCCCGGAGGTTGCCAGACCGGTGTGGCAACCGGCGAACGTCGGCCAGCCCGTACAGCGGTTGTCGATGATCCGGATGCCGCGGCACTGGGTGTTGTCGGCGGCGCCGAACGGCACCAGCCCGGCAGCGGCGAGGTCGAAGCTGACTGCCTCCTGGTTCCATGCCGCGCTGGGGCGGAGCCGGGTACCGACGAAGGTGCAGTTCTGTACCAGGGCGTCGGCCGTGGAGTTCAGTTCGATGGCGTGCCACTCGGAGACATCGCGAATCTCCAGGTCCCGTACGGTGACGTTGCGGGCGTGCGCGAAGACGATCGCCCAGCCCGGGGTGGGCACGCTGTCCGCGTTGGCGTCCCAGACGCCGCCCTCGACGATGATGTTGCCGGCACCGTTGTAGCCGGTGCTGGTGTCCGAGGAATCCCCGTTGCGGAGCATCGCGTTGACCGCGCCGGTACGGCGCAGCACGGTGGCGGGGGTCAGGGTCAGTCGGGTGTTCGCCCAGATGCGCAGTGGCGAAGTAACCTGCCAGGTACCCGGGCCGACGACGACGTGCCCGCCGCTGGCGGCGTGTGCCTCGTTGAGCGCGGCCTGGATGCCGCTCTGCGTCGGGGTGCCGCCGGGGTGCTCGACGAAGAAGACCTTCCAGCCGGCCGGTGCGGCGAGGGCGGCACCGGGGGCGAACAGGGCACCTGCGGTGGCGCCACCGGCCAGCGCGCCGCCGAGGAGCGCGCGTCGGGCCAGCCGGCCGGTGGTGGCCGGAGATTTCTCGGACGGTGCCACGATGCCCCCCCATGATCATGCCTATCGACGATCAACCATGGTACGTAGAGCTGCTCATCGAAGCCAGGACATCCGGGGCCGATCCGAGGGTCCTCGGACGGCCAGCGGGGCCCGTGCCGGTGGGCACGGACCCCGCTGGTCGGACCGGCTCAGGAGGCGAAGAGCGCCCGAGGGTCGGCGACGAGGACACCGTGCTCGGTCAGCCGCTCGATCAGCCCGGACGGGGACGAGTCGTAGACGATGGCGAGCGACCGAAGGTCGTCCGCACGGATCGACAGGACCCGGCCGTTGTAGTCACCCCGCTGCTGCTGGATGGCCCGGGCGTAGCGGGCGACGTACGCGAGTTCTTCGGAGGCGTCGTCGTAGAGGCGCTCCAGGTCGAGCACGATCTTGTTCGTGGGCTCGTGCCGGACACCACTGCCGTCGGGCAGCAGTTCCGCGACGGGCACTCGGTAGAAGTCGGCCAATTCGGCGAGACGGGAAACCGTTACGGCACGGTCACCCCGCTCGTACGAGCCAACTACGACAGCCTTCCAACGCCCGTTCGACTTCTCCTCCACCCCCTGCAGGGACAGCCCCTGCTGCTGGCGGATAGAGCGCAGACGGGCACCCAACGACTTGGCGTACTCAGAGGGCATGCGGACACTCCCAATGCTGGTTTGGGGTTCTCCCCAGCGATCGCTACGGAGCGTGACGGTACGGGGATTGCGACACCGGGTCAAGTAGTCGTGACCTTACTGTTGACAAGATCGCCCGCAGTGGGCGATTTGCCGACGACTGATTGGGCGATCAGCGACCCGCAGCGGGAATCGCCGTGGCCACTGGTAACGTGGCGTGAAGCCCCGGTACGGAACCGCTCGCGGGCCGGCCGGAATTAGACATCCTTTAACGACCCGTCCCGTGAGGCGGGGAAGGAGGTCCGCCGTGGCCTACTCACCGGCTGCCCAGCCTGCGCCGGTTTCACCACCGTCCGTGAAGGTCATCCTTACCAGCGCTGATCTCCAGCGGGTGGTGGACCGGATCGCCCACCAGATCCTGGAGAAGACCCAGGGCGCCGCCAACACCGTACTGCTCGGCATCCCGACCCGGGGAGTCCCGCTGGCCCGCCGGCTGGCCGCCCGGATCAGCACCTTCGAGAGCGTGGACGTGCCGGTGGGTGTGCTCGACATCACGCTCTACCGCGACGACCTGCGGCGCAACGCCACCCGGGCGGTCGGTCCGACCGAGGTGCCCGCCAGCGGCATCGACGGCAAGCGGGTGATCCTGGTCGATGACGTCCTCTTCTCCGGCCGCACCGTGCGCGCCGCTCTCGACGCCCTGAGCGACTTGGGCCGGCCCAGCTCGGTGCAGCTCGCGGTCCTGGTGGACCGGGGACACCGGGAGCTGCCGATCCGCGCCGACTACGTGGGCAAGAACATCCCCACCGCACTCGCCGAGAGCGTGCGGGTCACCCTCGCCGAGACCGATGGTGTCGACGAGGTCAAGCTCCTGGGCGGTGGGCAACTGTGATCAGGCATCTGCTCTCCGGCGCGGACCTCGACGCGGCGACCGCCACGCTGATCCTGGACACTGCGGCCGAGATGGCGAGCGTGGCCGGACGTGAGGTCAAGAAGCTGCCCGCACTGCGCGGCCGTACCGTCGTCAACCTCTTCTACGAGGATTCCACCCGGACCCGGATCTCCTTCGAGGCGGCGGCGAAGCGGCTCTCCGCCGATGTGATCAACTTTTCGGTCAAGGGGTCGAGCGTCTCCAAGGGCGAGAGCCTGAAGGACACCGCCCTGACCCTCCAGGCGATGGGTGCCGACGCGGTGGTGATCCGGCATCCGGCCTCCGGGGCCCCGCACCGGCTGGCAAACTGGGTGGACGGGTCGGTGGTCAACGCTGGCGACGGCACCCACGAGCACCCGACCCAGGCGCTGCTGGACGCGTACACGATGCGGTCCCGGCTGGGCCGGTTGGCCGGTCTCCAGGTGGCCGTGGTCGGCGACGTGCTGCACAGCCGGGTGGCCCGCTCCAACGTCCTGCTGCTGTCGACGCTCGGGGCGAAGGTCACCCTGGTCGGTCCGCCGACGCTGATCCCGGTGGACATCAGCGCCGCGCTCGCACCCGGCACCCAGGTCTCCTACGACCTGGACGCGGTACTGCCCACCACCGACGTGGTGATGATGCTGCGGGTGCAGCGGGAGCGGATGGACACCTCCTACTTCCCGTCCGCCCGGGAGTACGCCCGCCGCTACGGTATGGACGGCGCCCGTCTGCGCAGGCTGCCCGAGCACGCCATCGTCATGCATCCGGGGCCGATGAACCGGGGCATGGAGATCGCTCCGGAGGTCGCCGACTCACCCCGGTCCACCATCGTCGAACAGGTCACCAACGGGGTCTCCGTCCGGATGGCCGTTCTCTATCTGCTGCTCGGGGGAAAGAACCAGTGACTGGGGGAAAAGAACAGTGAGCGCGTACCTGATCAAGGGCGCGAGTGTCGTCGGTGCCGCGCCCACCGATCTGCTCGTGCGCGACGGTGTGGTGGCCGAGGTGGGTCGCGACCTGGATCCGCGGGGGGCGGCCACGGTCGACGCCCACGGGCTGGTCGTCCTGCCCGGGCTGGTCGACCTGCACACCCATCTGCGGGAACCGGGCCGTGAGGACGCCGAGACGGTCGAGTCCGGCTCCCGGGCGGCGGCGCTCGGCGGCTACACGGCGGTCTGCGCGATGGCCAACACCTCGCCGGTGGCCGACACCGCCGGCGTGGTGGAGCAGGTCTGGCGGCTGGGCCGCGAGGCCGGCCTGGTCGACGTGCAGCCGATCGGCGCGGTCACCGTGGGGCTGGCCGGCGAGCGGCTGGCCGAGTTGGGCGCGATGGCCGACTCCGCAGCCCAGGTGCGGATCTTCTCCGACGACGGACACTGTGTGGCCGACCCCCGGCTGATGCGCCGGGCCCTGGAATACGTGAAGGCCTTCGACGGGGTCATCGCCCAGCACGCCGAGGAGCCCCGGCTGACCGAGGGTGCCCAGATGCACGAGGGTGAGGTCTCCACCCGGCTCGGCCTGACCGGCTGGCCGGCGGTGGCCGAGGAGGCGATTATCGCCCGGGACGTGCTGCTCGCCGAGCACGTCGGCAGCCGGCTGCACGTCTGCCACGTCTCGACCGCCGGCAGCGTCGAGGTGCTGCGTCAGGCCAAGGCCCGAGGGGTACGGGTCACCGCCGAGGTCACCCCGCACCACTTACTGCTTACCGATGAGCTGGCCGCCAGCTACGACCCGGTGTTCAAGGTCAACCCGCCGCTGCGTACCGCCACCGACATCGCCGCGTTGCGCGCCGCGCTGGTCGAGGGCGTGATCGACATCGTGGCCACCGACCACGCGCCGCACGCCCTGGAGGACAAGGAGTGCGAGTGGGCGTACGCCCGGCCGGGAATGCTCGGACTGGAGACCGCGTTGTCGATCGTGCTCGACGTACTCGGGCCGGAATGGGACCTGATCGCCGAGCGGATGTCCCGGACGCCAGCCCGGATCGCCGGGCTGACCGAGCACGGGCTCAACCCGGCACCCGGGGTGCCGGCCAACCTCACCCTGGTCGACCCGGCCGCACGACGCACCATCGTCGCCGGCGAGTTGGCCAGCCGAAGCCGTAACACGCCCTACGCCGGCACGGTGCTGCCCGGCCGGATCGTGGCGACGTTCCTGCGGGGCGAGCCGACGGTCCTCGATGGAAAGGCGGTCAAGTGATGACCAACAGGCGCAGGCCCGCGATCCTCGTACTGGAGGATGGCCGCATTTTCCGTGGCGAGGCGTACGGCAGCATCGGGGAGACCTTCGGTGAGGCGGTCTTCACCACCGGCATGACCGGCTACCAGGAGACGTTGACCGACCCGTCCTACCACCGCCAGGTGGTGGTGCAGACCGCCCCGCACATCGGCAACACCGGGGTCAACACCGAGGACGACGAGTCCAGCCGGATCTGGGTCGCCGGGTACGTCGTCCGGGATCCGGCCCGGGCCAGCTCCAACTGGCGGGCGACCGGAGACCTGGAGGACCGGCTGGCCACCGAGGGCGTGGTCGGCATCAGTGGGGTCGACACCCGGGCACTGACCCGCCACCTGCGTGAGCGGGGCGCGATGCGGGTCGGGATCTCCAGTCGGGACGACGACCCCCAGGCGCTGTTGGAGCGGGTACGGCAGGCGCCGGAGATGACCGGCGCGAACCTTTCGGCCGAGGTCACCACCGAGAAGCCGTACACGGTCCGGGCCGAGGGCGAGCATCGGTTCACCGTCGCCGCGCTCGACCTGGGAATCAAGCGCAACGTGGCACGACGGCTCGCGGCCCGGGGCGTGACCACCCACGTCATGCCGGCCTCGTCCACAATAGACGATCTGTTGGCGATGGGTGCGGACGCGGTCTTCCTCTCGCCCGGCCCGGGTGACCCGGCCACCGCCGATCACCCGGTCGCGTTGGCCCGTGAGGTGATGCGCCGCGAGATCCCGCTCTTCGGCATCTGCTTCGGCAGCCAGATCCTCGGGCGGGCGCTGGGCTTCGGCACCTACAAGCTGGGCTACGGCCACCGGGGCGCCAACCAGCCGGTGCTGGACCGGACCACCGGCAAGGTCGAGGTGACCAGCCACAACCACGGATTTGCCGTCGATGCGCCGCTGAATCGGGTCATCGACACCGACTTCGGCGGGGTCGAGGTCAGTCACGTGTGCCTCAACGACAACGTGGTCGAGGGCCTGCGGGCCAAGGACGTGCCCGCCTTCACCGTCCAGTACCACCCGGAAGCGGCGGCCGGACCGCACGACGCGGACTACCTGTTCGACCGCTTCGCGGAGCTGATCGAGCGTGGCGGTCGGCCCGGCACCAAGTTGAGCGAGGATGAGCGTGCCTAAGCGGACAGATCTGAAGCATGTCATGGTGATCGGCTCCGGCCCGATCGTCATCGGACAGGCCTGCGAGTTCGACTACTCCGGCACCCAGGCGTGCCGGGTGCTGCGCAGCGAAGGGCTGCGGGTCAGCCTGGTCAACTCCAACCCGGCCACCATCATGACCGACCCGGAGTTCGCCGACGCCACCTACGTCGAGCCGATCACCCCGGAGTTCGTCGAACTGGTCATCGCCAAGGAACGCCCCGACGCACTGCTGCCCACCCTGGGTGGCCAGACCGCGCTCAACACCGCGGTCGCGCTGCACGAGTCGGGGGTACTCGACAAGTACGGCGTGGAGCTGATCGGCGCGGACATCGACGCGATCCGGCGCGGCGAGGACCGGCAGCTGTTCAAGGAGATCGTCGCCAAGGCCGGCGGCGAGACCCCGCGCAGCCGGGTCTGCCACTCGATGGACGAGGTCCGGGCGACCGTGGCCGAGTTGGGCCTGCCGGTGGTGATCCGGCCGTCGTTCACCATGGGTGGTCTCGGTTCGGGCATGGCGCACACCGACGAGGACCTGGAGCGGATCGCCGGGGCGGGCCTGGCCGCCAGCCCGGTGCACGAGGTGCTCATCGAGGAGAGCGTGCTCGGCTGGAAGGAGTACGAGCTGGAGCTGATGCGCGACCGCAACGACAACGTGGTGGTCGTCTGCTCCATCGAGAACATCGACCCGATGGGTGTGCACACCGGCGACAGCGTCACCGTTGCCCCGGCGATGACCCTGACCGACCGGGAATACCAGCGGCTGCGCGACCTGGGCATCGCGGTGCTGCGCGAGGTGGGCGTGGACACCGGCGGGTGCAACATCCAGTTCGCGATCAATCCGCGCGACGGCCGGCTGGTCGTCATCGAGATGAACCCCCGGGTGTCCCGCTCGTCGGCGCTGGCCTCCAAGGCCACCGGTTTCCCGATCGCGAAGATCGCCGCGAAGCTGGCCATCGGCTACACCCTGGACGAGATCCCCAACGACATCACCCGCAAGACGCCGGCCGCGTTCGAGCCGAGCCTGGACTACGTCGTGGTGAAGATCCCCCGGTTCGCGTTCGAGAAGTTCCCCGGCGCGGACGCGGAGCTGACCACCACGATGAAGTCGGTGGGCGAGGCGATGAGCCTGGGGCGCAACTTCGCCGAGGCGCTCAACAAGGCGATGCGGTCGATGGAGACCAAGGCGGCCGGTTTCTGGACCCAGCCGGACCCGGTCGGGACCACCCTGGAGAACACACTCGCCGCGCTGGGTACGCCGCACGACGGGCGGCTCTACACGCTCGAACGGGCACTGCGGCTGGGTGCCTCGGTGGCCGAGGTGTCGGCCGCCTCCGGTGGGGTCGACCCCTGGTTCCTGAACGAGATCGTCGCCCTGATCGAGCTGCGTGCGGAGATCACCGGTGCGGCCGTACTCGACGGGGAGCTGTTGCGACGGGCCAAGCGCGCCGGACTCTCCGACCGGCAGATAGCGGCGCTGCGTCCGGAACTCGCGGCCGAGGACGGGGTTCGTGCGCTGCGCCACCGGCTCGGTCTGCGCCCGGTCTACAAGACCGTGGACACCTGCGCGGCCGAGTTCTCCGCGGCCACGCCCTACCACTACTCGTCGTACGACGAGGAGACCGAGGTGACTGAGTCGGCCGGGGCGAAGGTGCTGATCCTCGGCTCTGGGCCGAACCGGATCGGGCAGGGCATCGAGTTCGACTACTCGTGCGTACACGCGGTGATGGCGCTGCGCGAGGCAAGCTCCGGGACGCGCGGTGGCGACGGTTCGGGCTTCGAGACCGTCATGGTCAACTGCAACCCGGAGACCGTCTCCACCGACTACGACACCGCCGACCGGCTCTACTTCGAGCCGCTCACCTTCGAGGACGTGCTGGAGGTCTGGCACGCGGAGGACTCCTCCGGCCGGGCCGCCGGTGGCCCCGGGGTCGTCGGCGTGATCGTCCAGCTCGGCGGCCAGACCCCCCTCGGCCTCGCCCAGCGGCTCAAGGACGCCGGGGTGCCGATCGTCGGCACCTCGCCGGAGTCCATCCACCTGGCCGAGGACCGGGGTGCGTTCGGCGCGGTGCTGGAGCAGGCCGGGCTGCGCGCCCCCGCGCACGGCACGGCCACCTCGTACGACGTGGCGAAGGCGATCGCCGACGAGATCGGCTACCCGGTGCTGGTCCGTCCGTCGTACGTGCTCGGCGGCCGGGGCATGGAGATCGTCTACGACGACGCCACGCTGCGTGACTACATCGGCCGGGCCACCGACATCTCGCCGGAACACCCGGTGCTGGTCGACCGGTTCCTGGACGACGCGATCGAGATCGACGTCGACGCGCTCTGCGACGCCACCGGTGAGGTCTACCTCGGCGGCGTGATGGAGCACATCGAGGAGGCGGGCATCCACTCCGGCGACTCGTCGTGCACGCTGCCGCCGATCACGCTGGCCGGATCGCACCTGGCCGAGGTACGTCGCTACACCGAGGCGATCGCCCGGGGCATCGGGGTACGCGGCCTGCTCAACGTGCAGTACGCGCTCAAGGACGACGTGCTCTACGTACTGGAGGCGAACCCGCGCGCGTCGCGGACCGTGCCGTTCGTCTCGAAGGCCACGGCGGTGCCGCTGGCCAAGGCCGCCGCCCGGATCATGCTCGGGGCGACCATCGCCGACCTGCGCAGCGAAGGCTTGCTGCCGTCGACGGGCGACGGCGGGACGGTGCCGGCCGGTGCGCCGATCGCGGTCAAGGAGGCGGTGCTGCCGTTCAAGCGGTTCCGGACCAAGGCCGGCAAGGGGGTGGATTCGTTGCTCGGCCCGGAGATGAAGTCCACCGGCGAGGTGATGGGCATCGACACCGCCTTCGGGCAGGCGTTCGCCAAGTCGCAGTCGGCCGCGTACGGCTCGCTGCCCACCGCCGGGAAGATCTTCGTGTCGGTGGCCAACCGGGACAAGCGCGGCATGATTTTCCCGGTGAAGCGCCTGGCCGACCTGGGCTTCGAGATCGTGGCGACCGCCGGCACCGGCGAGGTGCTGCGCCGGCACGGCATCGAGTGCGAGGTGATCCACAAGCACTACGAGGAGGCCGGCGACGGCCGCAACGCGGTGTCGCTGATCGCCGCCGGTGAGGTCGCCCTGGTCATCAACACCCCGCAGGGGTCGGGGGCCAGCGCCCGGTACGACGGGTACGAGATCCGTAGCGCGGCGGTCACCGCCGACATCCCGTGCGTCACCACCGTTCCCGGTGCCGCCGCCGCGGTGATGGGCATCGAGGCTCGAATCCGGGGCGACCTGACGGTGCGACCGTTGCAGCAGCTACACGCCGCCCTCCGGGCCGCCGACCAGTGAGTGCGAGGAGTGAGCGTAGCGAGCCCCGCAGTCGCGAACATGCAGGCAGACCAACGACGGGCGCAAGACCGGTCGGTCGGTTCGACGTCTGCGGCTTCGTAGATGGGGTTGCCGGTGATGTTTGAGCAGCTGGTACGGCCAGTGCTGTTCCGTCTCGGCGGCGGGGACGCCGAGACGGCACACCGGTGGACCACGCGCCGACTGGCGGGCCTGTCCCGTCGGCCGGCCGCCCTGGCGGCACTACGTAGCCGGTACGCCGTCTCGGCTCCGCGCACCGTCTTCGGTGTGGACTTCCCCAACCCGGTGGGACTGGCGGCCGGGATGGACAAGGACGGCCACGCGTTGCCAGCCTGGCCGGCGTTGGGCTTCGGATTCGTCGAGGTCGGTACGGTCACCGCGCACGCCCAACCGGGCAACCCGCGTCCCCGGTTGTTCCGGTTGCCGACGAGCACTGCGGTGATCAACCGGATGGGCTTCAACAACGCCGGGGCCGAGGCACTGGCCGGCCGGCTGGCGGCGCTGCCCCGACCGCTGGGCGTACCGTTGGGCATCTCGCTCGGGAAGTCGAAGATCACGCCGATCGACGAGGCGGTGGCCGACTATCGGGCCTCCTACCGGGCACTGCGCGACCATGGCGACTACTTCGCGGTGAACGTCTCCTCGCCCAACACCCCCGGCCTGCGGGCCTTGCAGGACCGGGACCACCTCGACGCGTTGCTCGCCGAACTGGTGGGGGAGAAGCCGATCCTGGTGAAGATCGCGCCTGACCTCACCGAGTCGGCGATCGCGGAGGTGCTGTCGGTCTGCCTCGACCGGGGTGCGGCCGGGATCATCGCCACCAACACCACGCTGAGCCGGGACGGGCTTGCGGCGGTGGACGCTGTCCGGGGTGCCGAGACGGGGGGCCTGTCCGGCAGGCCGCTGACCGTCCGGGCCCGTGAGGTGGTCGCCTTCGTGCACCGCGAGACCACCGGGAAACTGCCGGTGATCGGGGTCGGCGGCATCCTCGACGCCGACGACGCGGCCCGGATGTTCGACGCCGGAGCGAGCCTGGTGCAGCTCTACACGGGATTCATCTACCGGGGACCGGCGTTGGTGCGGTCCGTCGCGCGGGCAGCCCGGACATGACCGGCCGGGCCGCGTCGAGCTGGGTCCTACGTGGAATGCGCCGAAGGAGTGAGCCGGTGCGGCGTGGTGGCGAGCTGGTGCGGCCTGGTGGCCTGGCCGGCCGAGCAGGGGAGTGCGGCACGTGACGCCCGAGGAGATCGTCGCCCTCGACCAGGCACACGTCTGGCACCCGTACGCGCCGATGCCCACGACGGTCGCACCGTATCCCGTGGACGGTGCCGAGGGGGTACGCATCCGGCTGGCCGACGGCCGGGAACTCGTCGACGGTATGTCGTCCTGGTGGGCGGCGATCCATGGCTACCGGCATCCGGTGCTGGATGCCGCCGTCACCGACCAGCTCGGTCGGATGAGTCATGTCATGTTCGGTGGGCTCACGCACGAGCCGGCCGTCCGGTTGGCCCGGACCCTGGTCGAGCTGACCCCGCCCGGGCTGGAGCATGTCTTCCTCTGCGACTCCGGCTCGGTCGGGGTCGAGGTCGCGGTGAAGATGTGCCTGCAGTACCAGCGGGGTCGGGGCCGTCCGCGGCGGCATCGGATGGCCACCTGGCGCGGTGGCTACCACGGTGACACGTTCCATCCGATGAGCGTGTGCGACCCCGAGGGGGGCATGCATCATCTGTGGACGGACGTACTGCCCCGGCAGGTCTTCGCCGACCTGCCCCCGGCCGGCTTCGACGCCCCGGTCGACGACGCGTACGTCGCGGCACTGACCGATGCGGTGGCCCGGCACGCCGACGAGTTGGCCGGGGTCATCGTCGAGCCGGTGGTGCAGGGGGCCGGCGGTATGCGGTTCCACAACCCGCACTACCTGCGGGTGCTGCGGGAGGTGACCCGGGAGCACGACATCCCACTGGTCTTCGACGAGATCGCCACCGGGTTCGGTCGTACCGGTGCGCTCTTCGCCGCCGACCACGCCGGGGTGGCTCCGGACGTGATGTGCCTCGGCAAGGCGCTCACCGGCGGCTACCTGAGCCTCGCGGCGACGCTGTGTACGCCCGAGGTGGCCGCCGGGATCGGGGCCGGGGGTGGCGTGCTGGCACACGGCCCGACGTTCATGGGCAACCCGATCGCCTGTGCCGTCGCAAACGCCTCTATCGGGCTGCTACAGGGCGAAAACTGGGCAGTCGAGGTGGCGAGGGTGGAGGCGGGGTTGCGGACCGGTCTGGAGCCGTTACGGGCCGCGCCAGGGGTACGCGACGTACGGGTTCTGGGTGCGATCGGCGTGGTGCAGTTGGACCACGAGGTGGACATGGCGGCGGCCACCGCCGCGACCGTCGCCCGGGGGGTGTGGCTGCGGCCGTTCCGGGATCTGGTCTACACCATGCCGCCGTACGTGACGGCCGACGAGGACGTGGCGCGGATCGCCGCCGGAGTGGCTGCCGCCGTTGCCGCCGGCTGAACGCAAGGAAGGGCCCCTTCCTGACAGTCGGGGCGGCTGGCCCCGGGCGGTCGCCCCGGTCGATGGGTTCGGGGAGAGGACGTCGCGGCGGATCCCGCGACAGGGAGAGGAGACAGCGATGGAGAGCTTCGGAGCCCGACTGCACCGGGCGATGGCCGACCGGGGGCCCTTGTGCGTGGGGATCGACCCACATCCGGCACTGCTGCACCGGTGGGGTCTGACCGACGACCTGGACGGGCTGGCGCGGTTCAGTCAGACCGTGGTCGACGCCCTCGGCGACCGGGTCGCGGTGTGCAAACCGCAGTCCGCCTTCTTCGAGCGCTTCGGCTCCAGAGGGGTCGCCGTGCTTGAGTCAACTATCCGACAGTTGCGGGATTCCGGTGCGCTCGTGCTGCTTGACGTGAAGCGTGGCGACATCGGCTCGACAGTCGCCGCGTACGCGGCGGCGTATCTGGAACCATCCAGCTCGCTGTATGTCGACGCGGTCACCGCGAGTCCATATCTGGGCGTTGGTTCGCTCGCGCCGATGTTCGAAACAGCGACGGCGCACGGGGGCGGCGTTTTCGTGCTCGCGCTTACCTCCAACCCCGAGGGGCCGAGCGTCCAGCACGCGCGCGGCGCGGACGGCCGCACCGTCGCACAAACCGTCATCGACGAGATTTCGCAGCTCAACCGGGGTGCGCAGCCGCTCGGCAGCTTTGGACTGGTGGTCGGCGCGACGATTGGTGAGACCGGTCACGATCTGTCCGGAGCGGGCGGACCGCTGCTCGCTCCGGGCCTCGGCGCGCAGGGCGCGAGCGCGGCGGACCTGCGTACGGTCTTCGGTCGGGACCTCTCCACGGTGCTCCCGTCGTACTCCCGCGAGGTGCTCAACGCGGGGCCCGACGTGTCCGGATTGCGGTCGGCGTTCGACCGGGTTCTGGCCGACTGTCGAGCCGTACTGGGTAGTAGCTCCTGACTGACGAGTCGGTCACTCTTTGGTGATCATGGCGTGCCCACGTTGCCGAAAACTCCGGCGGCAGCTAGTTTTCCCCGCGCTGGGAACCACAAACCCCTTTGGTTTTCAGGCACACCACGTTTCACAGCGGCGGCGTGTCCCGCCGTCGCGATAGGGACCTGAGGAGAACTGGTGCCGCTCCCGTCACTGAGCCCCGAGCAGCGCGCTGCCGCGCTGGAGAAGGCTGCGGAGATCCGCAAAGCCCGTGCTGCATTGAAGGAGCAGCTCAAGCAGGGCAAGACCACCCTCGCCGCCGTCCTCGACCGGGCGGAGTCGGATGATGTCGTCGGCAAGCTGAAGGTTTCGGCCGTTTTGCAGGCGATGCCGGGCATCGGCAAGATCCGGGCGACCCAGATCATGGAAAAGCTCAAGATCGCTGACAGCCGGCGGCTGCGTGGCCTCGGCGAGCAGCAGCGCAAGGCACTGCTTGGAGAGTTCGCCTCGAACTGATCCGCGTCAGCGGGTAGAAACGAGCAGTGAGCACGGTTGACGACGCGCGCCCGGCTGCTCGGCTCACCGCCCTTGTCGGCCCTTCCGGGGTCGGCAAGGGCGGCGTGGTCGAGTTGATCCGGGCGCGTTCGCCGTCGGTGTGGATATCCGTTCCGGTCACCACCCGGCCGATCCGGGAGCACGAGGTGGACGGGGTGGATCGCTACTTCGTCGACCGTAGCGAGTTCGAGCGCATGATCGCGGACGGTCGGCTGCTCGACTGGACCGAAATCGCCGACCATCTGCACGGTACCCCCATCGAGCCCATTCGGAGCCGGCTGCGGGCTGGGCAGCCGGTGTTGCTGACGATCGACCTGCCGGGTGCCTGTCGGGTCCGAGCCGCGATGCCCGAGGCGCGACTGGTGTTCCTCGCTCCGCCCGTACCGCGCGCGACCCGGGCGCAACATGTAGATCCAGATCGGCCACCGCCACTATCGTGCGAATTTGACCAGACGGTGGTGAACGAGCACGTCGAGCGCGCTGCGGCCGAACTGGTAGGCTTACTCGGTTGTTCTTTTCCGACTCCGGCCCAACCGCGGGTTCGCGGTTGAGAGACCACAACCGCAGGTTCGCGGTTGAGAGACCACAACCGCAGGTTCGCGGTTGAGAGACGCAGAGGTTTATCCCGTGGGATCCATCGCCAGCCCCGAAGGCATCACCAACCCGCCGATCGACGAGCTGCTGGAGAAGACCTCGTCGAAGTACGCGCTGGTGATCTTCGCTGCCAAGCGTGCCCGTCAGGTCAACGCCTACTACAGCCAGCTCGGCGAGGGCCTGCTGGAATACGTCGGCCCCCTGGTCGAGACCACGCCGCAGGAAAAGCCCCTCTCGATCGCCATGCGCGAGATCAACGCCGGGCTGCTCACCGCTGAGCCGACCGACCAGCCGTAGCACCGTCGATCGTCGATGGCCGAGGTCGTCCTGGGGGTAGGCGGAGGCATCGCCGCCTACAAGGCGTGCGAATTGTTGCGTCTACTCACCGAGTCGGGTAATCGAGTCCGGGTCGTGCCGACCTCCGCCGCGCTGCGGTTCGTCGGGGCACCGACCTGGGCGGCGTTGTCCGGCCAGCCGGTCGCCGACGACGTCTGGTCCGACGTCCACGAGGTGCCGCACGTCCGCCTCGGTCAGCAGGCCGACCTGGTCGTGGTCGCGCCGGCCACCGCTGACCTGCTGGCCCGGGCGGCTCACGGGCTCGCCGACGATCTGCTCACCAACACCCTGCTCACCGCCCGCTGTCCGGTGGTCCTCGCGCCGGCCATGCACACCGAGATGTGGGAGCACCCGGCGACGGTCGACAACGTCGCCACCCTGCGCCACCGGGGCGTGGTGGTGATCGAGCCCGCCAGCGGGCGGCTCACCGGTGCGGACACCGGCAAGGGGCGGCTGCCCGATCCCGCCGAGATCTTCGCCGTCGTCCAGCGGGTGTTGCGTCGTGGACCGACAGCCCCGCGTGACCTGGCCGGCCGGCGGATCGTGGTCACCGCTGGCGGCACCCGGGAGCCACTCGACCCGGTCCGGTTCCTCGGTAACCGCTCCTCCGGTAAGCAGGGCTACGCGTTTGCGCGTACCGCCGCCGGCCGGGGAGCCCAGGTCACCCTGATCGCGGCCAACGTCACGCTGCCCGATCCCGCCGGCGTCGACCTGGTGCGGGTCGCCACCACCGAGGACCTGCGCAAGGCCACCCTGGAGGCGGCTGATGCCGCCGACGTGGTCGTGATGGCGGCGGCACCGGCCGACTTCCGGCCGGCGACGTACGCGGCCAACAAGATCAAGAAGTCGGAGACCGGTGCCACGCCCACGATCGAACTGGTCACCAATCCCGACATCGCCGCCGAGCTGGGGGAGCGCCGCCGGCCGGGGCAGGTGCTGGTGGCCTTCGCAGCCGAGACCAGCGACGCCGTGGTCAACGCCCGGGCCAAGCTGATCCGCAAGAAGGCCGACCTCATCGTGGTCAACGAGGTCGGTCCGGACAAGGTCTTCGGGGCCGACGCCAATACCGCGACCGTGCTCGGCGATGACGGATCTGTGACATCTTTTCCAGAGCAATCCAAGGAAGACCTCGCCGATGCGGTCTGGGATCTGGTAACAACGCGCTTAACCAGCATGTCCTAACCGTTGAGCACGATGTGTCAGACGATCAACGGGTCAGACTGCGGTTAGTACACTGCGCGCAACCATCCAACGAGATCTGAGGAGCACCGTGGCACGTCGCTTGTTCACTTCCGAGTCGGTCACGGAGGGCCACCCGGACAAGATCGCTGACCAGATCAGCGATGGCATCCTGGACGCGTTGCTGGCACAGGACCCGCGCAGCCGGGTCGCTGTGGAGACCCTGATCACGACCGGACAGGTGCACGTCGCGGGCGAGGTGACGACGAAGGCGTACGCGGACATCCCGACCATCGTCCGGGAAACGATCCTGGGAATCGGCTACGACTCCTCGAAGAAGGGATTCGACGGCGCTTCCTGTGGGGTGAGCGTGTCCATCGGCTCGCAGTCGGCGGACATCGCGCAGGGCGTCGATTCGGCGATCGAGTTGCGCAGCGGCGGGTCGGAAAGCGCATTGGACGCGCAGGGCGCCGGCGACCAGGGAATGATGTTCGGTTTCGCCTGCTCCGAAACGCCCGAGCTGATGCCGCTGCCGATCGCGTTGGCGCACCGGTTGTCGCGCCGGCTGTCCGCCGTACGCAAGGACGGGACGGTGCCGTACCTGCGCCCGGATGGCAAGACGCAGGTGACGATCGAATACGACGGCTTCCGCCCGGTCCGGCTGGACACCGTCGTCGTCTCCAGCCAGCACGCCGCCGACATCTCCCTGGAGTCGCTGCTGACCCCGGACGTGCGGGAGCACGTGATCACGCCGGAGCTGGAGGGTCTGGAGCTGGACACCGAGGGCTACCGGCTGCTGGTGAACCCGACCGGACGCTTCGAGATCGGTGGCCCGATGGGCGACGCCGGCCTCACCGGCCGGAAGATCATCGTGGACACCTACGGCGGCTACGCGCGGCACGGTGGTGGCGCGTTCTCCGGCAAGGACCCGTCGAAGGTGGACCGCTCCGCGGCGTACGCCATGCGGTGGGTCGCCAAGAACGTGGTGGCGGCGGGCCTCGCCGAGCGCTGCGAGGTGCAGGTCGCGTACGCGATCGGCAAGGCGCACCCGGTCAGCCTCTTCGTGGAGACCTTCGGCACCGAGACCGTGCCGGTGGAGCGGATCGAGCAGGCGATCGGCGAGGTCTTCGACCTGCGCCCGGCGGCGATCATCCGGGACCTGGACCTGCTACGTCCGATCTACCAGCAGACTGCGGCGTACGGCCACTTCGGCCGGGAACTGCCCGACCTGACCTGGGAGAACACCGACCGCGCCGCCGACCTCAAGTCGGCAGCAGCGGCCTGACCAGCGGTAAGCGCGGCGACCGGCAGCCCGCCGAAGGGCTGCCGGTCGCTCGTGTCTGCGTGGACGTGCCACTGGCCCACCTGGATCGTCCCTTCGACTACCTGGTGCCGGCCGAGCTGGCCGAGACGGCGCAGCCCGGCACCCGGGTACGGGTCCGCTTCGCCGGTCAACTGGTCGACGGCTGGCTGCTGGAGCGGGCCGAGTCCTCGGCGCACGACGGGCGACTGATGTTCCTGGAACGGCTGGTCTCGCCCGAGCCCGTCCTGACTCCGGAGGTCGCCCGGCTGGCCCGGGCCGTCGCCGACCGCTACGCGGGCCACCTCGCCGACGTGCTGCGCCTGGCCGTCCCGCCCCGACACGCCCGGGTCGAACGGGAACCGGCCCCGGACGCAACCGACGACCCCGCCTCCGCCGGGAGCACCGATACGGACGCCGGTTCGGCCGGAACCACCAGCGCGGCCGGTCCCGTATCAGCCGGGACCAGCAGCGCGGATGCCGGTTCGGCCGGGACCAGCAGCGCGGACGCTGACCTGGGCGGCTGGCGGGACTATCCGGCCGGGCCGGGCTTCCTGCGGGCCCTGGCCAACGGCCGGACCCCCCGCGCCGTGTGGTCGGCGTTGGCCGGCGAGGACTGGGCCGCCCGGATCGCGGAGGCGGTCGCGGCGACCGTACACGGCGGGCGGGGTGCGCTCGTGGTGGTCGCCGACGCCCGCGACCTCGACCGACTGGACACCGCCGTGACCAGCACCCTGGGCGCGGGACGGCACGTGGCCCTCTCGGCCGCGCTCGGACCGGCCAAGCGGTACCGCGCATTCCTGGCCGCCCGACGCGGCACCGTACCGGTGGTGATCGGCACCCGGGCGGCGATGTTCGCGCCAGTGCACCAGCTGGGCCTGGTCGCGATCTGGGACGACGGGGACGACCTGCACGCCGAGCCCCGCGCTCCCTATCCGCACGCCCGGGAGGTGCTGCTCACCCGGGCCCAGCTCGGCGCGACGGCGGTGCTGGTGGCCGGGCACACCCGTACCGCCGAGGCGCAACTGCTGGTGGAGACCGGCTGGGCCAAGGAGGTCGTCGCGGACCGGGCGACGGTGCGCCGACGTACCCCGCTGGTGACCCCGACCGGCGACGATCCGCAACTGGCCCGCGACCCGGCGGCAGCCACGGCGCGACTGCCCAGCCTGGCCTGGGAAGCGGCCCGGGGGGCGTTGCGCGCCGACACACCGGTGCTGGTGCAGGTACCCCGACGCGGTTACCTGCCCTCGGTGGCCTGCGCCGACTGCCGCGCCCCGGCCCGGTGCCCACACTGCGCGGGGCCGCTGGCCCTGCGCTCGGCTGGGGCCGCCCCCGCCTGTCGCTGGTGTGGCCGGGTCGCCGCCGCCTACGCCTGCCCGCACTGCGCCGGACGCCGGTTGCGCGCCGCCGTGGTCGGCGCCCGCCGTACCGCCGAGGAACTGGGGCGGGCGTTCCCCGACATTCCGGTACGGACCTCCGGGCGGGACGAGGTGCTCCACCGGGTACCCGGCGGTGCCGGTCTGGTGATCTCCACCCCGGGGGCCGAACCGGTCGCCGAGGGCGGGTTCGGTGCAGTGCTGCTGCTCGACTCGTGGGCCCTGCTGACCCGGGCCGACCTACGCGCCGGGGAAGAGGCCCTGCGGCGCTGGCTGACCGCCGCGGCCCTGGCCCGACCCGCCTCGGCCGGCGGTCGGGTGGTGGTGGTCGCCGACGGCGGGTTGGTCCCCGTGCAGGCGTTGCTGCGCTGGGACCCGGCCTGGTTCGCCGCCCGGGAGTTGGCCGAACGGCGAGAACTCGGCTTCCCGCCGGCCGTCCGGATGGCCAGCCTGACCGGCGTACCGGAGGCGGTCGCCGACCTGCTCGCCGCCGCCCGGCTGCCCGCAGAGGCGGAGGTGTTGGGGCCGGTGCCCGCCGAGGCGGAACAGGAACGGATGCTGGTCCGGGTGCCGCGCTCCCGGGCCGCTCTGCTCGCCGAGGCACTGCACGCGGCGGCCGGGGTGCGGACCGCTCGGCGGGCCAGCCAGCCGGTCCGAGTCCAGGTCGATCCGCTCAGCCTCTTTTGAGCAGCGTGCTAGCATCGTCCGTCATGCCGGACGCCCCTCGCGGCGCGGCGGAACAGAGACCGCGTTAATCTGGCAGTGAGTCGATTGACGTCAACCAGCCGGTGATCAGGGGTGGGTAAGTCGTGACCGTTCGTCAGTCGATCGTCCTGAACGGTGACCTGGGCAGCGGCAAGAGCACGGTGTCGATCGAGCTTTCGCGTCGACTCGGGCTGCGGCGGATCAGCGTCGGCGATCTCTATCGCGAAATGGCCCAGCAGCGGCAGATGACGGCGTTGCAGCTCAACCTGCACGCCGAGCTGGACCAGGCGGTGGACGGCTACGTCGACCAGTTGCAGCAGGACATTGCCAACTCCGGTGAACAGTTGATCGTCGACAGCCGGCTCGCCTGGCACTTCTTCAGCTCCGCGCTCAAGGTCCACATGATCACCGAGCCCACCGAGGCGGCCCGGCGGGTGCTGGCCCGGCCGTCCGGCCCGGCGGAGAGCTACACCTCGATCGAGGAGGCCCGGACCAAGCTGCGGGAGCGCAGCGAGAGCGAGCGCGGCCGGTTCATCCTCCGCTACGGCGTCGACAAGGCGAAACTGCGCAACTACGACCTGATCTGCGACTCCACCCGCGCGTCGGCGATGGAGGTCGTGGACTACGTCATCGCCGCCTTCACCGGCGCGCTCGGTGCGGAGATCCTGCGGGACTCCCCGCCGCTGTTGCTGCTCGACCCGGGCCGCGTCTTCCCCACCCAGGGGATCGAGAACCTGCGGGGATCGTGGGAGTCGGACTTCGCCGAGCAGGTGCAGCAGGCCGGCCAGGCCGCGCTGGAGCCGCTGAGCATCGGCTACACCGGGGAGCACTTCTTCGTCGTCGACGGACATCGGCGGCTCAGCGCCGCCCTGCGCAGCGGGTTCACCCTGATCCCGGCGCGGCTCACCGCCGAGGTGGACGAGCCGGTCGTCGCCGGTCTCAGCGCGGTCGACTTCTTCCGTACCGAGGTCGAGCTGAGCACCCTCTACGACTGGGAGGCGGCGCACGGCATCCGGCTGCCGATCCCCGCGCACGTGCTGCACCGGGCCGACACCGTCCTCGCCAGCGAGGCGGGAGTCACCCCGTAACCATCCTCGGCTGAGGTCACCCTCGGCCCACGGTTGCCGGGGTCGGACACTCCGTAGACTGGTGTGGCACTGAATCTTTACTGCCCTGACGAAGGAGCCACCCCGCGTGACCGTCCAGCCCATCCGTCTGTTCGGAGATCCGGTGCTGCGTACGCCGGCTGAGCCGGTAGTCGACTTCGACGTCGAGCTGCGCAAGCTGGTCGCCGACCTGACCGAGACGATGCGCGACCGCAGCGGTGCCGGTCTGGCCGCACCGCAGCTCGGGGTGGGGTTACGGGTCTTCACCTTCGACGTCGACGACGTGCTCGGACACCTGGTCAACCCGGTCCTGGAGTTCCCCGACGAGGAGGAGCAGGACGGTCCCGAGGGCTGCCTCTCCATTCCCGGGCTCTACTTCGACACCAAGCGCCGGATGAACGTCGTGGCGAAGGGCTTCAACGCGTACGGCGATCCGATGCAGATCGTCGGCACCGGCCTGATGGCCCGCTGCGTACAGCACGAGACCGACCATCTCGACGGAGTGCTCTTCCTCGACCGACTGGACCAGGCTGGTCGTAAGGCGGCCATGAAGGAGATCCGGAAGGCGGACTGGTACGACCCAGCCGCCCCACCCACCGTCAAGGTCAGCCCGCATGCCCCGGCCAGCCCCTTCGGCCTGGGGCGGTGACGTAGATGCGCCTGGTCTTCGCCGGTACGCCGGCTGTCGCCGTACCCGCCCTGGACGCCATCGCCGCCTCCGGGCACGAGCTGGTCGCCGTGGTCACCCGCCCCGACGCGCCCGCTGGTCGGGGCCGGGGGCTGGTGCGCTCACCGGCGGGAGCCTGGGCCGACGAGCGGGGCATCGAGGTCCTCACGCCGCAGCGGCCCCGCGAGCCGGAGTTCCTCGACCGGCTGCGGGAGCTCGCCCCGGACTGTGTGCCCGTGGTCGCGTACGGCGCGTTGGTGCCGCCGGTGGCGCTGGAGCTGCCCACCCACGGCTGGATCAACCTGCACTTCTCGCTCCTGCCGGCCTGGCGGGGAGCCGCGCCCGTGCAGCACGCGGTGCTGCACGGTGACGAGGTGACCGGGGCCAGTGTCTTCCAGTTGGAGCAGGGGCTGGACACGGGGCCGGTGTTCGGCACGCTGACCGACGAGATCCGCCCCACCGACACCTCCGGTGACCTGCTGGACCGCCTCGCCGTCTCCGGGGCGGGCCTGCTGGTGGCGGTGCTCGACGCGATCGAGGCCGGCACCGCCCGCGCCGAGCCGCAGCCCGGCGACGGAATCTCCCTGGCCCCGAAGTTGACCGTCGTCGACGGGCAGGTCCGCTGGACGGACCCGGCCTTCGCGGTGGACCGTCGGATCCGGGCGTGCACGCCTGCCCCCGGTGCGTGGACCACGTTCCGCGACGACCGCGTCAAGCTCGGTCCGGTCCGTCCCGCCACCGACGGGCCCGACCTCAAGCCGGGCGAGCTGCTGGTCGAGCGCAAACAGGTGCTGGCCGGCACGGCCACCACACCGGTCGTCCTCGGCGAGGTGCGGGCGGCGGGCAAGAAGGCCATGCCGGCGACGGACTGGGCGCGCGGCGTCCGGGTACAGACAGGGGAACAGTTCACGTGACCGAACGGCAGTCGTCCGCAGACCGGGACTCCGGCATCCGCCGGGGACCAGCCGCCGCCGAGCGGCGGGGCCCGGCCCGCACCGGACGACCCTCGCGGCCCAGTCGCCCCACCGTCGACCTGGCCCGCAAGGCGGCGTACGAGGCGATCGCGGCGGTACACCGCGACGACGCGTATGCCAACCTGGTCCTCCCAGCGATCCTGCGTGATCTTGGGCTGCACGGCCGGGACGCGGCCTTCGCCACCGAGTTGACCTACGGCACACTGCGTGCCCGAGGCACCCTCGACGCGATCGTGGCGGCGGCGGCCGGCCGGGAGGTGGAGCGGATCGACCCACCAACCAGGGACGCGTTGCGACTGGGTGCCTACCAGTTGCTACACACCCGGGTGCCCGCCCACGCGGCGGTCTCCTCCACCGTCGACCTAGTGCACGTGGTCGCGCCCGGCGCGACCGGGTTCACCAACGCGGTGCTGCGCGAGATCACCACCAAGGACCTGGACACCTGGGTCGCCGAGCTGGCTCCGCCGATGGAGACCGACCCGATCGGGCACCTCGCGCTGGCCTACAGCCACCCCCAGTGGATCGTCCGGTCGTTCGCCGAGGCGCTCGGCGGTGATTTGGCCGAGACCACCCGGCTGCTGATCGAGGACAACGAACGCCCACCGGTGCACCTGAGCGTCCGGCCGGGGCGGGCCGACGCGGTCGAGTTGGCCGACGAGGTGGGTGGGGCGCCGGGGGCGTTCTCCCCGTACGCGGTCTACCTCTCCGGTGGCGCGCCCGGTGACCTGGCCGCGATAACCGACGGTCGGGCGCAGGTGCAGGACGAGGGTTCACAGTTGGTGGCCACCGCTCTTGCCACGGCACCGGTGGACGGGTCGGACACCCGCTGGCTCGACCTGTGCGCCGGGCCGGGGGGCAAGGCAGGGCTGCTCGGCTCCCTCGCCGCGCAGCGCGGTGCCACCCTCACGGCGGTGGAGGTGGCCGAGCACCGGGCCCGGCTGGTCTCGCAGGCGGTACGTGGGCTGCCGGTGACCGTCCTGGCCACCGATGGCCGTTCCGTGGGCAGTGATCCCGACCTGCCGGAGGCCACCTTCGACCGGGTGCTGGTCGATGCGCCGTGCACCGGTCTCGGTTCGCTGCGTCGCCGGCCGGAGTCGCGCTGGCGGCGGCAACCCTCCGATCTGCCCCCGCTGACCCGGCTACAACGTGAGCTGCTCAGTGCCGCGCTTCGTGCGGTACGGCCCGGGGGAGTGGTCGGTTACGTGACCTGCTCGCCGCACACCGTGGAGACCCACGTGACGGTCACCGAGGCGGCCCGGCGGTCGGGCGTGCCGGTCGACTTCGTCGACGCCCGTCCGCTGCTGCCGGCCGGGATGCCGGGTCTCGGGGACGGGCCGACGGTGCAGCTCTGGCCACACCGGCACGGCACCGACGCAATGTTCCTGGCGCTGCTGCGGCGCGGCTGATTCGGGTTCGGACAGGTGGGGGCGGCACCCGGAACGGGGTGCCGCCCCCACCTGGTTCTCTGGTGCTGGTGCCGGTCTCAGTTGACCGGTAGGGCCTTGGTGCCGCCGCCCTTCACCGACTTCGTCATGTCCCGGCTGCTGAGCCAGAGGAAGCACCGGATGCCGCGCTCGCCGGCTTCCCAGTTCTCCTCGCTCGGCGGGTAGTAGATCGTGCCGGCACGGTACTTCATGTCGCCGTTGTTGGGCACACCCACGTACTTCGCGATGACGCCCAGGCACTCCCGGTGGGTACGGGTGGAGTCCTTCGTCATCGCGTCGAAGCTGGTGTCCGGTGCCTGGTAGATTCCGACGAACTCGGCGCGGTGCTTCGCGGTGCAGGCCACCGGCGTCATGCTGTCCAGCTCGTCCTTGACCACCTTCGGGTTGTAGCAGCCGAGCGACAGGTCGGACGGGCTGTTCAGCGCCCCCTTGAGGCTGCTGGACCGGAGGGTGAAGCCCGGGTCGTCCAGGCTCTTGTTCTCGCTCATGTCGCACCGGAACCAGCGGGCGCCACCGTTCCAGCCCTGCGGGGACGGGAGCACGATGTCCAGTTCCAAGCGGGCGCTGCGCCAGTCGCCGCCGAGCACCTCGGCCACCTTGGTGTCACACTCCTTACGGGCGGTACGCATGCTCGGCGAGTCGCTCGGCGGCGGGCTGGTCCGGGCGGCGTCCTCGCCGGTGAACGTGCCGAGGTGGAGGGTCTCCATCCGGTGCGACTGCCCGCAGTCGACCGGGTTGTACGCACTCCGGTAGCCGACCTCCGTGAAGTCCAGGTGGCACGTGCCGCCCTCGGGCGTGAAGATCTTGGCCTCGCCGATGGCGGCCCAGTCGTCGGTCAGGTCACCATCGACCCCGCCCGGGTTTGCGCAGCCGGTCAGCGCCAGCGCCGCTACCGCGCCCAGCGCTCCCAGGGTCAACCACCGTCGCATCTGTACGTCCTCCTAGGGAACTGACGGCCGGTATCCGACCGAGCACGGGTAAATCGTAGGTGAGCCGGGAGAGGTCATTCTCAGCCCGCCCAGTTCTTCAACCGGTGGTGACGGGTAGGCCGTTACTGCCGGTGCCCTTCAGCGTCCGGGTTACGGTTCGCTTCTCCAGCCACAGGAAGCAGCGCACCCCGCGGTTGCCGGAATCCCAGGAAATTCGGGTTGGGGGATAGGTGATAGTCCCGGTGCGGTAGATCAGTCGACGGTCGTCGGGCACCTGGACATAGGACGCGACGACGCTTCGGCAACCCGCATGGAGAAGTTCCGAGTTCTGGTTCAGCATTTCGAACGATGTGTCCGGTGCGGTGTAGATGCCAACGAACTCACTGTGGTGCGGGGTGGTGCAGGGGACCTTGACCATTTCTTGGATGATGTCCCCCGCGAGCTTGGGATTGAAGCAGCCGTGCTGAAGGTCGGATTTTTTGCCCAGGATCCCTTTCAGGCTGCCGGTACGCGGTACCGGGATAAGATCAGTGTCAAGCTTGTAGGTCTCGCTCACCTCGCAGCGGAACCACCGGGCACCGCCGGTCCACGCCTGTGGCGACGGCAGAACGAGGGACAGGTTCAGCCGAGCCGCACGCCATTCACCGCCGAGTCGTTCGGTGGTTCGGGAATCACACTCCCGCCAGGCCGTGTGCCTGCTCGGTGAACCGCTCGGTGGCGGGGTGACCCGCTCGGCGTCCTCACCGACGAAGGTACCCACGTGCGTGGTTTCCGCCGAGTGCAACTGCGCGCAGTCGACCACATGGTAGCTGTGGACGGTGCCCTCGACTCTCGTGACCGTGGGATGGCAGGTGCCGGGCTGCGGAACGAACACCGTCGGCTCGCCGATGGCGGCCCAGTCGTCGGTCAGGTTGCCGTCGACGCCGGCCGGGTTGCTTCCGCAGCCGGTCAGTGTCAGCGCCGTTACGACACCGAGCGCTCCCAGGGTCAGCCGTCGCCGCATTCGTACGCCCTCCGTGGTGATCCGGGCTGGCATCGTTCCGCCCATCGCCGCGCGGAGCAGCATACGTGGTGATCTCTGGCTTCCCGCTGACTGGTTGCCCCGCAGCCGTCGTGCTCCGGTTGCCCCGACGGGCCGTCCTGCCGAAGCGGCTGGGTTCTGTCCGCGGATCATGAATCTCGTTCGTCTCATGAATCTCGTTCGGCGGACCGTTCGTGGCACGAGACGATCTGACGAATCGGGAGTGGGCTGTGCTGGCACCATTGCTGCCAGCACAGCCTGACCGTGGCGACCAATGGCGAGACCATCGGCAGGTCGTCAACGAGGTCTGCTGGGTGAAACGCACCGGTTCACCATGGCGTGACTGGAACGCCCAGGTCGACGCCCCGATCGCGTGCACTCGCCAAGGTAGATCAGTTGGGAAGGCCATGACCGCGACGCTGCCTCAAGCGCGCAACGCCCCAGCTCACAGGCCCTTGGGCCCTTCACGGCCTGCGGTTTCGTCGATGTACAGCCACTGGCCGTGGCGTGCTGGGTCGTAGTCCTCCATCGTGGTCAGGTGGCCGACGACGGTACCGTCCTTGGTGACGATCTCGCCACGTCGGATCAGGAGTCCCAACTCGTGGGCCCAGCCTACGGGGTCGTTCTTCCATCGGTTGTCTTGCGCCGCGAGGATTCTGTCGAGGTCTCCCATTTTCCGTGCACCTCCACATCGGTTCGGGGCTACATGGTTTCAGGTGAGCGCCATGTGACGGCGGCCGAGCACTGTGTTTCGGGGCCAAATGTGCGATGGTCTCGCCATTGGTCGCCACGGTCAGGCTGTGCTGGCAGCAATGGTGCCAGCACAGCCCACTCCCGATTCGTCAGATCGTCTCGTGCCACGAACGGTCCGCCGAACGAGATTCATGAGATGAACGAGATTCATGATCCGCGAGACAGAACCTAGCCGCCCCGGGTGATCTTCAGGGTCAGTACGTCGGTCCGTACGGTGATGTGACCGTGGAAGAGCGCGGCTCCCTGCGGGCTGTAACCGACCTGGGTGGCACTGACCAGCGGATGGCCGACCGGCACCCCCAGCCGGTCCACCGCTTCCCCCTCGGCCAGTACGGCGGAGAGTTCGATCTCGGCGCGGCGGATCGGCATGCCGGTCGCGTTGGCCAGGAACTCGAACAGGTCCAGATCGATGCTGACCAGCCCGGACGGGTCCAGGTCCAGTCCGTCGACGCTGAGCGGCAGGTGGTCGCGGATCCACGCGGCGGCCACCTCGTCCACCGCGAAGAGGCGGTCGACCTGCCACACCGGCGCACCGGGGGGCAGGCCGAGCACCTCGGCGCAGTCGGCGGGGCAGCCGGTCCGGGTGACCGAGGCGTCGTGCAGCGCTGGCCGATGGCCGGAGGCGGTGATCCGGTCCCGCAGGGCGACCACGTCACCGATGGAGACCGGCACCCGGGCCGCCGTGTCGTGCACGAACGTCCCGATGCCCCAGGTGCGGGTGACCACCCCTTCGGCGGCGAGCTGCCCGAGGACCTCACGGACGGTGGCCCGGCTGACCTCGAGTTGCTCGGCCAGATCCCGTTCGTTGGGCAGCTTGTCGCCCGGCTGGAACTCGCTGTCGATGAGCACCCGTAGCCGGCCCTGTGCGGCCTGCAACGTGGTTTCCCGCCGCGCCATCCACCTTCACCTCTTCACGCCCGATGCCGCCGCTGGCGGCCTACGGAGTGTAGTAGCGTGCCGGCCGGAGCGTCGACTACGCCACCCCGCCGGCCCCTACTCACCAGACCTGTTCGAGCACCCGGATGGTGTTGCCGCCGATGACCTTGGCGATCTCGTCGTCGGAGTAGTCGTGCTTTACCAGCCAGCCGACAATGTTGCCGAACGCCTCGCCCGGATTCTCCACACCGGACACGTACTCCACCCGGGGATGTTCCGGCCGGTTGCCCGCGTCGTGGGCGTAGTTGCCGGCGTACGTGTTGTGCACTCCGACGTGGTCACCGAACATCGTGTCCGGCCCGAAGGTGACGTGGTCGATACCGACCAGATCCACGCAGTACGCGAAGTGGTCCATCACCGACTCCAGGGAGTGGTGCGGGTGTTCGGCCGACAGTGTGGTGTGCGGGGCGGCCTCGATGCCGATCACGCCACCGCGTTCGGCGCAGGCCCGGATCACCTCGTCCGGCTTCATCCGCGAGGTGTCCCACACCGACCGGGCACCGGCGTGGGTGATGAAGACCGGCACCCGGCTGGCTTCGATCACGTCCAGGCAGGTCTGGTCACCCGAGTGCGAGATGTCGATGGCGATGCCGAGCTTGTTCATCCGGTCCACCGCACGCCTGCCGAAGTGGGTCAGCCCACCGTCGTGCCGCTCGGAGAGGCCACCACCGAGCATGTTGGCCTGGCTGTACGCGATGCCGAGCTGCCGTACGCCGAAGCCGTACAGGATGTCGATCCGGTCCAGTTCGTTCTCGATCGGGCTGCTGCACTCCAGCCCGGCCACCAGGGCCAGCCGTCCGTCCCGCTTGGCGGCGTGGATGTCGGCCAGCGAGGTGGCCAGCGTGACGTAGTCCTGCTGGTAGATGTCGCTCATCCGCATCCCGAGGGCGTAGATGAGGTCGTTCCACTTCCAGCCGTTCTCGCTGGTCACACAGGAGGCACCGGCCATGAAGTTGTCGAACACGGCGGTCAGACCGGAGCGGGACAGACCTTCGTAGCCGGTGCGCTGCCGGGCGGTCCGGTTGTATTCGCGCAACCGCGAGACGTCCTCGGGCAGGACCACCGGATGCTCGTGCAGCGAGATCGCGATGTGCTCGGTGAGCAGCCGGGTCACCCGCTCCCGCTGCCCGTCGGACAGGCCCAGGTCGTGCTCGGGCACCCGGCCGACCTCCTGCGCCAGCGGAAAGACCCGGTAGTCCGTGTGCGGCTCCAGGTACGAATAGGACTTGTGGCCCTGGTACCGGGGGGCGGGTTGCTGCAGCAAGACAGATTCTCCTTAATGGGCTGCCGCCGGGTCGTCGCGAGGCGGCCAGATGGGACGGGCCGGCCGCTACGCGGCCAGCGGATAGTGGCAGGCGACCGGATGGTTGTCGTCAGCCAGCGCTGGTTCGGTGGTGGCGCAGGTCTCGGTCGCCTGCCAGCAGCGGGTCCGGAACCGGCAGCCCGAGGGCGGGTTCACCGGGCTGGGCGGATCGCCGGCCAGCAGGATCCGTTGCCGGCCCGCCCGCTCGACCGGGTCGGGCACCGGCACCGCCGAGAGCAGAGCCTTCGTGTACGGGTGCCGGGGCGCGTCGTACAGCCCCTGCTCCGGGCCGGTCTCGACCAGCTTGCCGAGGTACATCACGGCCACCCGGTCGGAGATGTGCCGCACCACGGAGAGGTCGTGGGCGATGAAGACGTACGCCACGCCCAACTCCTCCTGGAGCCGTTCCAGCAGGTTGACCACCTGGGCCTGGACCGAGACGTCCAACGCGGAGACCGGCTCGTCGCAGACGATCACGTCCGGTTGCAGGGCCAACGCGCGGGCGATGCCGATGCGCTGCCGCTGACCGCCGGAGAACTGGTGCGGATAGCGGTCCAGGTGCAGGCTCGCGTCGAGGCCGACCAGGTCCAGCAGTTCCTTGATCCGCTCCACCCGACTCCGCCGGTCGAGCACGTCGGGGTGGATCTCGAAGGGCTGGAGCAGGATCTCCCGGATCGTGCGCCGTGGGTTCAGCGAGGTGTACGGGTCCTGCAACACGATCTGGATCCGTCGGCGCAGCGCCCGCAGTTCCCGGCCCCTGGCCCTGTGCACCACCGACTCGCCGAAGCGCACCTCGCCGGAGGTGGGCTGCTCCAGCCCGACCAGCATCCGGGCCAGGGTGCTCTTGCCGCAGCCGGACTCGCCCACCACGCCGAGCGTCTCGCCGCGACGCAGGTCGAATGAGATCCCGTCGACGGCCTTCACCACTCCGCCCGAGGTGAAGGGGATCCGCCCCTTGACCGGGAAGTGCTTGACCAGGTTCTCGACCCGTAGCACCACGTTATCGCTGGGTGGCACCGAGCACCTCCTCGTGGTGGTGGCAGGCGCTCGCCCGGTCGGCGGGGAGCGTCTGGAGCAGCGGTAGGGTCGCCCGACACTCGTCGGTGACCCGGGGACAACGCAGGTGGAACGGGCAGCCGGTGGGAAGCCGGGCCGGGTTGGGCGGGGCACCCGGGATGGCGTAGAGCTCCTCGTCGCGCCGGTCCACCCGAGGCATCGAGGCGAGCAGGCCCTCGGTGTACGGGTGGGCCGGGCCGGCGAAGATCTGCTCGACCGTGCCGCGTTCGACGAGCCGTCCGGCGTACATCACCGCCACGTCGTCGGCGACCTCGGCCACCACACCCAGGTCGTGGGTGATCAGCAGCAGGCCCATGCCGCTGTCCCGCTGGATCTCGGCGAGTAGTTCCATCACCTGCGCCTGCACGGTCACGTCCAGCGCGGTGGTGGGCTCGTCGGCGATCAGCAGGTCGGGTTCCAGGGAGATGGCCAGCGCGATCATGATGCGCTGGCGCATCCCACCCGAGAACTGGTGTGGGTAGTCGCGGATCCGGTCCTTGGCGGCCGGGATGCGTACCCGGTCGACCAGTTCGATGGCGCGGCGGCGGGCGTCGGCCTTGGACATGCCCCGGCGGACCCGCAGCACCTCCATGATCTGGTGCCCGACGGTGAAGACCGGGTTGAGCGCGGCCATCGCGTCCTGGAAGACCATGCCGATCTCTTCGCCGCTGATCCGGTCGCGCTGCTTGCGTGGCAGGGTGAGCAGTTCCCGGCCACGCAGCTGGACCGAGCCGCTGATCCGGGCCGGTGGCGCGTCGAGGATGCCCATCACCGCCTGCGCGGTGACGCTCTTGCCGGAGCCGGACTCGCCGAGGATGGCCAGGGTCTGTCCGGTGTCGACCTGGAGCGACACCCCGTTGACCGCGTTGACCGGCCCGAGCGGGCCGGGGAACGCGACCCGCAGGTCAGTGATCTCCAACAGGCTCATCGCAGCACTCCGGCTCTGCCGAGGAAGTCGCGCACCACCTGCTGGAACAGTTCGGGCTCCTCCAACTGCGGCGAGTGGCCGGACTTCTCGAAGACCACCAGCTCACCGTGGGGGATCAGGTCCGCGATGACCTGCGAGGCCGCCACCGGGGTACGCCAGTCGTGCCGGCCCACGGTGACCAGGGTCGGGCAGGTGATCGACGGCAGCTTCGGCTTCAGGTCGTACCTGGGCATGTTCTGCCCGAAGGCCGCGTTGTGCGTGCGGTAGTGGAACCGGGTGGCGGCCAACTTCGCCTCGTCCTTGGCCGGGTCGTGCTGGTGGTCGTAGAGCGGCAGGATCGCCCGCCAGTACTCCCGCAACTGTTCGTTGCTCTCGAACCGGCCGGTGCCGATCCGCTCGATGACCCACTCCGGGATCACCGAGCGGTCGGTGTTGCGGGCCCGCTCGACCGCCAGGTAGTCGTGTGAGGTGTCCGCCGCGGTGTCCCGCAGCACCAGCGCGGAGACCCGGTCCGGGTGGGCGATGGCGTACTCCAGGGCGATGAACCCGCCGTACGAGCCGCCGGCCATGACGATCTTCTCGTAGCCGAAGTGCTCCCGGATGGCGTCCACGTCGGCCACCCACTGCTCGTGGGTGAACGGCTCGTCGTCGCTGGACTCGCCGGAGCCCCGGGCGTCGAAGACGATGACCCGCATCCGGTCGGAGAACGGTCCGAAGCTGCGCTTCGGCTCGTTGCGGGAGCCCAGCCCGGGTGCACCGTGATGCACGATCATGGCTGGCCCGTCCTCCGGGCCGAACGCCTCGACGACCAGTTCTGCGCCGTTGATTTTCATCGGACCCCCTGAATGACGTTGGATTCCAGATCGCGCGGGTAGCCGGTGAGCCGACGTGGCCCGGACTCCTGCACCAGGACCGTGTCGGAGATGCGGTAGCCGGCGTGGCCGGGGACGTAGACACCGGGCTCGCTGGAGAGCAGCATCCCGGGGGCGAGTACGGTGTCGTCGCCGTCCTCGACCCAGGGCGGCTCGTGCCCCTGTATCCCGATGCCGTGCCCCTGCCGGTGCCGGATGTAGTCGCCCAGCCCGTGCTCGCGCAGCACGTCCAGGCAGATCTTGTTGACCTCGGTGCAGGTCCGACCGGCCAGCATGGCCTGGGTGCCCACCTCCTGCGCCTGGCGGTCGGCCTCGTAGTAGCGCACCTGCTCGGCGGTGGGCTCGCCGACGACGAAGGTGCGTTCGCTCTCCACGAACCGGCTGGCCACCGCCGCACCGAGGGAGAGGATCAGGGTGTCGCCCGGCTGGATGCGTCGCCGGGTCGGCAACCCGTGCGGCAGGGCCGAGTTCGGCCCGGCGTAGACCAGTCCACCGGCCAGCTTGGTGGTGTAGACGACCAGGTCGTAGTTGGCGTACATCTGGTCGGTGCCGTACCCGATGACGTGCCGGGCTATCTCGTCCTCGCGGGGCAGTGGCCCGCCGCTGGCCAGCGCCTCCTCGATCAGCGCCCGGCCGGCGGCCAGCATCTCGTCACAGATGCGGGCCGCCGCCTCGTGGAACGGGATCTCCTCGGGGAACTTGCACAGCCGCAGCTTGGCGACCGCGTCGGTGGTCTCCAGTTCGGTCCCGGCGATGGCCCGGGACAGTGCCCGGTACGCGCCGACCGACAGCCCAGCGCTCACCCCGATGCGCCGGCCCGGCCCGCCGGGGCGGGACAGTGCGGCGGCCAGTGTCTCCTCGGCGCTGACCACGCCCGGGTACTCGAAGTAGCTGACCGTCGGCACCGTGACGCCCTGCTGGGCGGCGTACTCCTCGTCGAGGCGGGGGATGACCAGCAGCGGATCGCCCGCACGAGGCATCCACAGGTAGACCGGTCGCTCGGTGGCGATGTAGAAGAAGCCACTGAGGAAGGCGACGTCGGCGGGGGAGGTGGCCAGGAAACCGTCCAGTCCACGTTCGTCCAATGCCGCGTCGAGCCGGCTACGGACACTGGTGTAGAAGCTCTCGGGCAGTCGCATGGGTCAGCCTCCGTTCCGGCGAGGGTCACGGGTGTCGTTGAACCGCATACCGGCGAGGGTCGCCGCGAGCACCAGCAGCAGGATCGCCAGCGACGGGAAGAGCGTCTGCCACCAGGCGATCGCGATGGTGCCGCTGCGCTGGGCGTTGAGCAGGATGCGGCCCCAGGACCAGGCGTCGGGGTCGCCGAGACCGAGGAAGCTCAGGCCAGCCTCGGAGATCACCGCCCGCGAGGCGGTGAGCAGCACACTGACGATCATCAAGGAGACGACCGCCGGCAGGATCTCCCGGGTGACGATCCGCCACCCGGAGGCACCGAGCACCCGGGCCCCGTCGATGTAGGGCATCGCGCTGATCACCAGGCCCTGTGACCGGATCAGTCGGGCCACCTCGGGCCAGGCGAAGAGGCCGATGATGATGGTCAGGGTGACGACGCTGGGGCTGACCACCGCCGCCAGCATGATCATCAGCGGCAGGGTGGGCAACGCCAGCATCACGTCGGTGATGACGGTGGCGACCGCGTCGATCGGGCGGAAGTAGGCTGCGGCCAACCCGATCGCGGTGCCCAGCACGATCGCGATCAGCGAAGCGGCCAGCCCGATCACCAGACTGGTCCGGGTGCCCCAGACCACCTGGGCGAAGATGTCCTGCCCGAGGTCGTCGGTACCGAACCAGTGCGCTCCCGACGGAGACTGCAGCACGTCCGGGCCGGCGCCCGCGGGCTCGTCGGCGATCAGCGGTGCGAAGACCGCCATCACCACCATCACGACCAGCACCAGTACGGACAATGCTGCGGAGGGTTGGCGCAGGTAGGCGTACCAGGATCGCCTGGTGGCGGTTGGAACGACCGGCGGTACCGACTGCTCGGTCAGCACAGGGGCGCTCACGGCACCCTCCCTTCGTTGATGGTGGTGGCGAACAGGACAGCGCTCACAGTGTTTTTTGGGTTCGCGACTGCGGGGCTCACTCGCTGCGCTCGTTCACTCCTCGCGCTCACGGTGCTGACTGGGTTCGCGACTGCGGGGCTCACTCGCTGCGCTCGTTCACTCCTCGCGCTCACAGGCGGATCCTGGGGTTGAGGACCGCGTAGAGCATGTCGGTCAGCGCGTTGGCGATCACCACGGTGACGGCGAGCATGATGAACGCCCCCTGGATCACCGGGTAGTCCTGCTGGCCGACCGCCTCGTAGATCAGCCGGCCGACGCCGGGGTAGGCGAAGACGGTCTCGGTGAGCACCGCGCCGCCGACCAGGGTGCCCAGTTGTAGACCCATCAGGGTCAGTGCCGGCAGGATCGCGTTGCGCAGACCGTGCTTCCAGACCCGGCGTCGGGCCGAGAGACCACGGGCCTGGGCGGCCCGGATGTAGTCCTCACCGAGGACCTCGATCATGTTGGTGCGCAGGGTCAACGCGTACGGGCCGAGTTGCACCAGCACCAGTGACAGCACCGGCAGCACCAGATGGTGGGCGAGGCTCAGGTAGGCCGCCGCGCCCCGGGTGTCCGGGTCGATCGCCCCACCGATCGGGAACCAGCCGAGCTGGGCCCCGAAGAAGACCAGCAGCAGGATGGCGACGCTGGGTACGAAGAGCGCGTTGGCGCTGATGCCGAAGCCCTGGAGTAGCCGGTCCATCAGCTTGCCGCGGTTGACCGCGGCGGTCACGCCGATCGGAATGCCGACGGCGATGGTGAGGATGAACGCCGTGCCGGCGAGCAGCAATGTCCAGGGCAGCCGGTCGAGGATGATGTCGGTGACCGGCTGGAGTTGCCGGAAGGAGATGCCCAGGTTGCCCTGGAGCAGCTCCCGCAGGTACGACACGTACTGCTCCCACAGTGGACGGTCCAGGCCGTACGTCTTGAGCAGTGCCGCCTGCATCTCCGGCGTCATGTCCCCTTCGACCATCAGGGTCGTGGGGTCCCCCGGCAGGAGCCGGAGCAGGAAGAAGGTCGAAGTGATCGCGATCCACACGGTCAGGACGGCCTTCAGTGCCCGGCTGAGCACGAAACGCACCACGGGGGACCCCTCCTTTCCCTTTTGGTTGGGTTACTTGACCGGGGTGACCTGGGCCAGCGAGTACGCGGTGACCATGCCGAGCAGGTCCGACGGCGACGCGACGAAGCCGGTGAACTTGCTGGCGTTGTAGGCGAACTGGAAGTTCTCCACGTACAGCGGGGTCAGGTACGCCTGCTCGTGCACGACCTTGTCGATGTTCTTGATCTTGACCTTGAACGCCTCCGGGTCGGTGGTGCCGGCCGCGTCGTTGATCAGCTTGTCCATCTCGTCGGACTTGAGCAGGTTGTAGTTGATGCCACCCGGGTTGCTGGACAGGTAGGTGCTACGCAGCTGGTCCATCGGGTTGTCGAACACGCCCCACTGGGTGGCGTCGATGTCGTACTCACCGTTCTTGGTGCGGGTCAGGAAGGTGTTCCGCTCCACGCACTGGTTCTCCAGCTTGATGCCGGCCTTGGCCGCGCTCTCGCGGAAGAGTTGCACCACCCGGGTGATGTTGGCGTTGGACTGGTCGCAGGCCACGCCGATGGTGAGGCCGTCGAAGAAGCCGTCGCCGTTGCCGTCCCGGTAGCCCGCCGCGGTCAGCTTGGCCTTCGCGCCATCCGGGTCGTACGCGTACGGCTGGATCTCGGTGTTGTCGTAGTCGGCGAAGATCGGCGAGATCGGGCCGGCCATCTGCTGGGCGTCGCCCTGGAGCACCGAGGAGATGATCGCCTTGGTGTCGACCGACATCGACAGCGCCTGCCGCACCTCCTGCTTGGCCAGGTGCTTGTTGTTCATGTTGTAGGTCAGGTGCGCGAAACCGAGCGCGCCGACCTTCTCCAGCTTGATCTTCGAGTCGTTCTCGAAGGTCTTCGCCGCCGACACCGGCACCGGCGTGCCCATCATGTCGATGTCACCGTTGCGCAGCGCCAGCATCATCGTGTTGACGTCCGGGTAGACCCGGTACTCGACCTGGCTCACCGCCGCCTTGCCGCCCGGGGCCAGCGGGTAGTTCTCGTTGCGCTTCATGACGTAGCGCTGCCCCTTGGTCATGCTGTCCAGCACGAACGGCCCGGCACCGACCCAGTTGGAGTCGTTGGGGAACTTGGACAGGTCGCCGGCGGACTCGAAGACGTGCTTCGGCACGATCGACATCCAGAAACCGACGCCCTCGGCGAACGGCGCGTACGGCTGCGACAGCTTGAACTTCACCGTCGTGGCGTCCGGGGCCTCGATCGACTCGACCCAGGTCAGCTTGGCCGCGACGTTGCCGAGCTTGTACTTCATGATCATTTCAGCGCTGAACTTGACGTCCTCGGCGACCACCGGCTTGCCGTCGGTCCACTTGAAGTCGTCGCGCAGGGTGAAGACCGCGGTCTTGCCGCCGTCCTCGTACTTGTATTCCTTCGCCAGCTCCGGCGCCTTCTTGGCGTTCTCGTCGATCCGCAGCAGGTGCGGGTACATCGCGTTGAGGATCCACGAGTCGGTCTTGCTCAGCGACTGCAAGGGGTTAAAGTTGCTGACGTCGGTGGTGGTGCCGATGCGCAGCACGGAGCCGTTACCCGAACCGCTACCGGACGACGCGTTGTCCTCGTTGAGGCTGCAACCGGAGAGGCCCAGCGCGGCCACCGCGCCGAGCGCGACGGCAACCCGCCACCGGCCCTTGACTATGTTTTTCACCAAACCTCCTGAAGAACCCGGATGATGTTGCCGCCGATGACCTTGGCGATCTCGTCATCGGAGTAGTCGTGCGCGACCAGCCACCCGACGATGTTGCTGAAGCACTCCGCGGGGTTTTCCATGCCGGAGACGTACGGCACCCGGGGGTGGTCCACCACGCCGTGGGCCTTCCCGATCGCCAGGTGCTGGGTGAAGCTGTCGTGGAGTCCGACGTGGTCACCGAAGTTGGTGTCCGGGCCGAACGCCACGTGGTCGATGCCGACCAACTCCACGCAGTACGTGAAGTGGTCCATCACCGACTCGATGGAGTGGTGCGGGTGGTCCGCCGAGAGGGTGGTGTGCGGTGCGGCCTCGATGCCGATCACACCGCCCCGTTCGGCGCAGGCCCGGATCACCTCGTCCGGCTTCATCCGAGGGGTGTTCCAGACCGAGCGGGCACCGGCGTGGGTGATGAACACCGGTACCCGACTCGCCTCGATCACGTCCAGCGAGGTCTGATCGCCGGAGTGCGAGATGTCGATGGCGATGCCGAGCTTGTTCATCCGGTCCACCGCGCGCCGCCCGAAGTGGGTCAGCCCGCCGTCGCGGTCCTCGGAGAGCCCGGAGCCGAGCATGTTGGCCTGGCTGTACGCGATGCCCATCTGGCGTACGCCGAAGCCGTAAAGGATGTCGATGCGATCGAGTTCGTTCTCGATCATCGTGGCCGCCTCCAGGCCGGCCACCAGGGCGAGCTGGCCGTTGCGCTTGGCCTCGAAGATCTGTTCCAGGGTGGTGGCCACGACCACGTGGTCCTGCTTGGCGACATCGGCGAAGCGCAGCCCGATGTCGTAGATGACGTCGTCCCACTTCCAGGCGTGCTCGCTGGTCACACAGCCGGTGCCGTTCATGAAGTTGTCGAAGACGGCGGTCATGCCGGAGCGGGCCAGGCCCTCGAAGCCGAACGAGTTGCGGCCGGTGCGGTTGTAGTCGCGTAGCTGCGACACATCGGCCGGCAGGATCTTCGGGTGTTCGTGCAGTGAGATGGCCATCTGCTCACGCAGCAGCCGAGCCACCCGCTCCTGCTGGCCGTCGGTCAACCCGAGGTCGTGCTCCGGCACCCGGCCGATCTCCGGGGCCAGCTCGAAGACCTTGTAGTCCCGGTGCGGCTCCAGATAGTCGAAGGACCGGTAGCCGCGGTACCCACCTGCGGTTTCCTGCAACGCCGCTCACCCCATCAGTCGTCAAAGGTCAGAGGATGGAGGTCTGACCTCTCGGTGTTGCGGGGCACGCTATGCGACCTGTCGCGGTCGGGGGAAGAGGCGAAACATGAACGTTACAAACGTCGGGGGAAGTGCGTTGACCAGGCCAAATGCGCGACCGGTGAGGCTTGTTCCACATGTTGGAAGGTGGGTTCCCTGGGCCTGACCAGCGGTGGATACTCGTTGGCCGTCCTGGGAGCCGTCGACGGGCGGTGCGGAACGAACCGGTGGCGTTCGTACACTGTCGCCGTGACCGCACCAGTGCCCATCGTCGCGCCCAGCATTCTCTCCGCCGACTTCGCCCATCTCGCCGACGAGGTCAAGGTGGTCGAGTCCGCGGCCGACTGGCTGCACGTCGACGTGATGGACAACCACTTCGTGCCCAACCTGACCATCGGCCTGCCGGTGGTGCGGAGCCTGCTCGCCGCTACGACGTTGCCCTTCGACGTACACCTGATGATCGAGGATCCGCGCCGGTGGGCCCCCGGGTACGCCGAGGCGGGTGCCTACAACGTCACCTTCCACGCCGAGGCGTGCGACAACCCGGTGGCCCTGGCCAGGGATCTGCGGGCGGCCGGGGCGAAGGCCGGGCTGGCGATTGATCGGGACACCCCGATCGAGCCGTACCTCGAACTGCTGCCCAGCTTCGACACGCTCCTGATCATGACCATCAAGGCCGGCTTCGGCGGGCAGGCGTTCATCCCCGAACTGCTGGACAAGGTCCGGGCCGCCCGTCGGCATGTCGACGCCGGCCACCTCGAACTGCGGATCGAAGTCGACGGCGGGATCGCCGCCGACACCATCGAACAGGCCGCCGCCGCCGGGGCGGACGCCTTCGTCGCCGGCACCGCGGTCTACGGCGCGGCAGACCCCGCCGAGGCGGTACGCCACCTGCGAGGGCTCGCCGAGCGGGCCATACGGCAGGACTGAGGGTGGAACCGGCCGAGGATCAGCGTGATCTCATCCTGGTCGTCGACGACGACGAGGACATCGCCCGGTTCGTCGAGTTCAATCTTGAGCTGCACGGCTTCGACGTCGTACGTGCCAGCGACGGCCAGGAAGCCCTTGAACTGGTCGAGCAGCGCCGGCCCGACCTGGCCATCGTCGACCTGATGATGCCGCGGATCGACGGCCTGGAACTGACCCGCCGGCTCCGGGCCAATCCGTTGACCACCGCCCTACCAGTGATCATGCTGACCGCCAAGGGAATGACCGTGGACAAGGTCCACGGCCTCACCGCCGGCGCCGACGATTATGTGATCAAGCCGTTCGACACCGCCGAACTCATCGCCCGGGTCAGCTCGACGCTGCGCCGCAACAAGGAGTTCCGCGAGGTCTCCCCACTGACCGGCCTACCCGGCAACAGCCGGGTCCGCCGGGAGATCACCGACCGAATACGCAGCGGCGTCGACTACGCCGTCGGCTACGTTGACATCGACCGGTTCAAGAGCGTCAACGACCGGTACGGCTTCAGCCGGGGCGACGAGTTCATCGCCGCGCTCGCCCGCAGTCTGCACCGGGCGGTGGTCGCGGTCGGGCTCCCGCCCGCCTTCCTCGGCCACATCGGCGGCGACGACTTCGTCATCGTCTGCGCCCCCGACCAGGTGCGCCCGATCACCGAGCGGGCGGTGGTCGACTTCGAAAAGGCCGCCGACGATCTCTACGACCCCCAGGACCGGGGCCGCGGCTACGTCGAGCTACAGGACCGGCGGGGCAACGTCCAGCGGGCCAACCTGGTGACCCTGTCGATCGGGGTGTCGATGTCGGTCGTCGAGCGCCGGTTCACCAACCCGATGGACGCGATCGCGGTGGCCTCCGAGATGAAGAGCCTGGCCAAGCGGCAGCCCGGGTCGTACGTGGCCGTCGATCGGCGGCGCGCCGCGGGCTGAGGCAGTGGCGGCGGGGGCTGGCCGGCGGCGTGCGGCCGGCTTGAGGCTGTGCTGGCGGCTGCCCGGGGGGCGGGCAGCCGGCTTGAGGCTGTGCTGGCGGCTGCCCGGGGGGCGGGCAGCCGGCTGAGCGCGGTAGGCACTCGCTGGCGGACCGTCAGACTGTGAACTAGCTCGCCCGAATGACGACGCGCTGCGGATTCCGTGCAAGACTCACACCGTACCCACCATGCGCTGGCGGGACTCGGTGTAATTCCGAACCGGCGGTGATCCACGGTCTGACCGTGGTAAGCCCGCGACCCGGACGGCTCTGCCGCCCGGTGGACCTGGTGAGAACCCAGGGCCGACGGTTGAGTGCGGGCACCCGCCCATGCTCAGACAGTCCGGATGGGAGACAGCGCAGGGCGGAGGGCCCCGACCTGGGCCGGTGACGGCATGCCGGGTCGGTTCCCGGGGTCGGCTGTGCCGTACCCGGGTGGGCCCATCGCCGCGTGGCTGGACAGCCGCGCCCTGTCTCCGTTGCCCCGCCCGCGCGCCCGACAGGCGAGCGAGAAAGCAGGGCCGGCGATGCCGAGCGTCTCCACCGACAAGGCGATGCGTCGAGCGATCGAGCTGGCTGCCCGAGGTCTGGGCACCACCAGTCCCAACCCCGTCGTCGGCTGCGTCATTCTGGACGCCGCTGGGGAGATCGTCGGGGAGGGTTTCCACGCCTACGCCGGTGGCCCGCACGCCGAGATCGTCGCCCTGGCCCAGGCCGGGGACCGGGCCAAGGGCGGCACCGCCGTGGTCACCATGGAGCCCTGCGACCATACCGGCCGTACCGGCCCGTGCACTCGGGCGCTGATCCGGGCCGGCGTGGCCACGGTGGCGATCGGCGTCACCGACCCCAACCCGGTCGCCGGGGGCGGAACCGGGACATTGCGCGCCGCCGGCGTAGACGTCGTCTCCGGAGTACACGCCGCCGAGGCCGAGGCCGGCAACCTCGCCTGGCTGACCGCTGTACGGCGGGAGTGGCCGTACGTCATCTGGAAGTACGCCGCCACCGCCGACGGACGCTCGGCGGCCACCGACGGCACCAGCATGTGGATCACCTCCGAGGCGGCCCGGATCGACGTGCATGCCCTGCGCGGCACCGTCGACGCGGTGATCGTCGGATCGGGCACCGTACTCGCCGACAATCCCCGGCTCACCGCCCGCAACCTGCGGGACGGCACCCTGGCCATCCGGCAGCCGCTGCGGGTGGTGGTGGACAGCAAGGGCAACACCCCGGCCGACGCCCGGGTCCGCGACGCCGCCGCCCGGACCTGGATCGCCACCGCCGCCGAGGTCGGTGCCACTTCCGACGGCCGGGTGGACCTGCCGGCGTTGCTCGCCGTGCTCTACCAGCGCGGCGCGCGGGCGGTACTGCTGGAGGGTGGTCCGACGCTGGCCGGCGCGTTCCTCGCCGCCGGCCTGATCGACAAGATCGTCGGGTACGTCGCGCCGAAGCTTCTCGGTGCCGGCCCCACGGCGCTGGCCGACGCCGGGGTGCACACCATCACCGACGCCATCGACCTGGACTTCGTCGACATCACCCGGGTCGGTCCGGACCTGCGGATCACCGCGCTGCCCCGCAAGAGGGAAGGCTGAGACATGTTCACCGGCATCATCGAGGAACTTGGCACCGTCGTCCGGCTGACCGACACCGGAGCGGACTCCGTCCTGCTCGCCGTACGCGGACCGGTGGTCACCTCCGACGCCCGGCACGGCGACTCGATCGCGGTCAACGGCGTCTGCCTGACCGTGGTCGACTCTGCCGACGGGGTCTTCACCGCCGACGTGATGGGCGAGACACTGCGCCGCTCGTCGCTGGGGGTGCTGCGGCCCGACGACCCGGTCAACCTGGAACGGGCCGCGACCCTGGGCAGCCGGCTGGGTGGGCATTTGGTGCAGGGCCACGTCGACGGGGTAGGGGAGATCCTGTCCCGGGAGCCGGCCGAGCAGTGGGAGACGGTCCGGTTCGCGTTGCCAACGGAGATCGCCCGGTACGTGGTGGAGAAGGGCTCGATCACCGTCGACGGGGTGTCGTTGACCGTCACGGAGGTCACCGACGACAGCTTCTCCGTCGGGCTGATCCCGACCACGCTCAAGCTCACCACCCTCGGTCACAAGCAGGTCGGTGACCCGGTCAACCTGGAGGTCGATGTGCTCGCGAAGTACGTCGAGCGGCTGCTGGGCGACCGGCGGTGACCGGCCCGCTGCACTGGCTGCTCGACGCCCACCTGGAGGTGGCCGGTACGACCGTGCTCTGGCGTGAGATCGTCGGCAACGGGTTCGGTCTGGCCTCGGCGCTGCTCGGCATCCGCCGGGTGGTCTGGGCCTGGCCGGTCGGGATGTTCGGCAACGCGCTGCTGCTCACCGTCTTCCTCGGCGGAATGTTCGCCACCCCGCAGGCCCTCGACCTCTACGGGCAGGCTGGCCGGCAGATCGTCTTCTTCGCGGTCAGCGCCTACGGCTGGTGGAGTTGGGCGCGGACCAGACGCGCAGGCTCGGCAGCTCAGGGAGGGGCGGTGGCCCCCCGCTGGGCCACCGGCCGGGAACGGCTCGCCATGCTTGGCGTCGCCGTGCTGACCACCGTGCTGGCGTACCCGATCCTGCAGGCCCTCGGCTCGTGGGGCCCGCTGCCAGACGCGTGGATCTTCGTCGGCAGCATGCTCGCCACCTACGGCATGGCCCGGGGCTGGGTGGAGTTCTGGCTGATCTGGATCGCGGTCGACGCCGTCGGCGTTCCACTTCTGCTGGCCGGCGGGTTCTATCCCTCGGCCGTCATGTACGCCGTCTACGGCCTCTTCTGTGGATGGGGCTTTGTCAGCTGGCTGCGGACCTCGCGCGCATCGCAGCGGGTGTCCAGTCCAGCCGTGCCGAGTTACGCGGAGGCAGTCGCGTGAGAATCGTGAACAGCGCCAGTGAGTCAGGCGAGACCAGCCAGGCACCAGACACCGGCTTCGGCACCATCGAGCAGGCGATTGCCGACATGGCCGCCGGCCGACCGGTGGTGGTGGTCGACGACGCCGACCGGGAGAACGAGGGCGACCTGATCTTCGCCGCCGAGCGGGCCACGCCCGAGCTGCTGGCCTTCATGGTCCGCTACACCTCCGGTTACATCTGCGCACCGCTGACGGAGGAGGACTGCGACCGCCTCGAACTGCCGCCGATGTACCACACCAACCAGGATCGGCGGGGCACCGCGTACACGGTGACAGTCGACGCCCGGGAAGGTGTCAGTACCGGCATCTCCGCCGCCGACCGGGCGCACACCATCCGGCTGCTCGCCGATCCGGCGACCAGCCCGATCGACCTGGCCCGGCCCGGACACGTCGTGCCGCTGCGGGCCAAGGCCGGCGGGGTGCTGCGCCGCCCCGGGCACACCGAGGCCGCCGTCGACCTGGCCCGGCTCGCCGGTCTTCGCCCGGCCGGCGTGCTATGTGAACTGGTCAACGACGACGGCACCATGATGCGCCTGCCCGACCTGGAGAAGTTCAGCACCGCGCACGGGCTGACACTGATCAGCATCGCCGACCTGATCGCCCACCGGCGGCATACGGAGAAGCAGGTGGAGCAGGTCGCCGAGGCGCGACTGCCCACCCCGCACGGGGTGTTCCGGGCGCACGGCTACCGGGCCGAACACGACCCGGCCGAGCATGTCGCCCTGGTCTACGGTGACCTCGGCGACGGCCAGGACGTGCTGGTCCGGGTGCACTCCGAGTGCCTGACCGGGGACGTGTTCGGCTCGCTGCGCTGCGACTGCGGGCCGCAGCTCGACGCCGCCCTGGCTCGGGTCGCCGAGGAGGGGCGTGGCGTGGTCCTCTACGTACGCGGACACGAGGGGCGCGGTATCGGCCTGCTGCACAAGCTCCAGGCGTACCAGTTGCAGGACCTCGGCCGGGACACCGTCGACGCCAACCTCGACCTGGGCCTGCCGGCCGACGCCCGCGACTACGGCACCGGCGCGCAGATCCTCTACGACCTGGGGGTGCGCTCGATGCGCCTGCTGACCAACAACCCGGCCAAGCGGGCCGGGTTGGAGGGCTACGGGTTGACCGTGGTGGGCCGGGAGGGCCTGCCGGTACGCCCACACCCGGAGAACGTGCGCTACCTGCGGACCAAGCGGGACCGGATGGGGCACCTGCTCGACGAGTTGGACGAGGTCACGGAAGGACTGGGCTGACGCATGGCAGGTTTCGGAGAACCGGACACGTCCACGGTGGACGCGGTCGGGCTGACCGTCGGTGTGGTGGCCGCCCGCTGGCACGGTGAGCTGACCGACCACATGCTCGACCGGGCGGTGGCCGCCGCCAAGGCGTGCGGCGTCGATGAGGTGGTCACCGCCCGGGTTGCCGGCTCGGTAGAGCTACCCGTGGTGGCCCAGGCACTGGCTCGCCGCTGTGACGTGGTGGTGGCGCTCGGCGTGGTGATCCGGGGTGCCACCGCGCACTTCGACTACGTCTGCCAGTCGGTGACCGAGGGACTGACTCGGATCGCCCTGGACACCGGCAAGCCGGTCGCGCACGGCGTACTGACCGTCAACAGCATCGAACAGGCCCGGGACCGGGCCGGGCTGCCCGGTTCCGCCGAGGACAAGGGCTGGTCCGCCACCGTGGCGGCCCTGGACGCCGCTCTCACCCTCCGCGACCTGCGCCTCCCGGGTTGACCTCTCTTCCGGGTTGATCAAGAGATCGGCGTCATGCTGACACCGGATCCCTGACGTAAATCTCTTGATCAACCCGGTTCAGTGCGCGGTGTCTAGGCCGGTACGGGAGCTGTCGAGGTGGGTACGCAGCCGGCCGATTTCTTCGTCCAGCCGCTCACGTAGGTCGGTGAGGGCCTGGATCCGCTGGTCGAGCGTCTCCAATCGACTGAGGTAGACCTCCAGCGTGTCGACGGTGCAGGCGGCCGGCGGGACGCTGGATTCGCGCCCCAGGCAGCCCCGGAACCGGAGCAGGTCCTCCGAGCTGAGCCCCGCGCTCAACAGTCGGGCGATGTCGCGGACCACCGGCACGGTGCCGTCGTCGTAGTTCCGGTAGCCGTTGTGGTCCCGATCTGCGGTGATCAGGCCCTGCTCCTCGTAGTAGCGCACAGCCCGGGGGCTGACCCCGGCGGTACGGGCTAGTTCGCCGATTCGCACTCAACGTCCCTTCCGATCGCGTCGACCTCGTTTCCGCTCCAGCCTGAAGGCTATGGCGAACAACGACAGGGCCACGACGAGGCATCCTGTTGCAGCGGCCGGCACGGCCAATGGACCACCGACGGTGAGGGCGAGGCCGCCGAGCCCACCGGCTACCGAAAAGCCGAGGAACATGAAGCTGTTGTTGAGTGCGATCAGTTCGTTGGCGGCGGAACCGCCGTCCCCGTGTAACAGCCACGCCTGCGTCGCGGGTGAGATGCCCCAGGTGGCCAGCCCGTAGCCGGCGAAGGTGACCACCATGACAACGAACGGATACGGGCTGCCCGTACGCCCGAGCCCGAGTCCGAGCATGACCACCGGTGCCGCGAGCATCCCGGCCAGGAAGATCAACATGGCACGTCGCGGGCCGAACACGTCGACCGCTCGGCCGCCGAGCAGCGCACCACCGATCCCGGCCAGCCCGATGGCGGTAATCAGCAGCGCCAGGCTCGACCCGGATACGTTTCCCAGCCGGCCGGCGACCTCGGAGACGTACACGTACGACATCATGCCGCCGGCACCGCTGGGCACCATCGCGACCAGCGCCAACGCCGTACCCGGTCGGCGCAGGGGAACGAGTCGGGCGCGGAGCGACCCCGGCGGGACACCGGGCAGTTCGGGCAGGCTCGTGAGCAGGCCCAGGCCCGCGACCACTGCCACGGCCGCGACGAAGACCATCGTCGTCCGCCAGCCGAACGTGCCGCCCAGCCACGTGCCGATTGGTACGCCCGCGACCAGCGACGTGGTGAGCCCAGCGCTGACGATTGCCAGGTAACGGCCCTGGCGACCCGCCGGGGCGGCGGTGGCCGCCACGGCGAACGCGGCAGGGGAGGCGGTGGCGGCGGCCAGCGCCGCGACGATCCGCACGACGAGCAGCAGTCCGTACGTCGGGGCGAGGGCGGCACCGAGGTTGGCCACGACGAACACGGCGGCGGCCCCGACCAGCACGGCGCGGCGGGGCAGGCGCGCGGTGAGTAGTGCTGCGACCGGGGCGGCCAGCGCGTAGGTCAGAGCGAAGACGGTGACGAGTTGCCCGCTCGCCGCAACGGAGACCCGTAGGTCGGCGGCGATCTCGGGCAGGATCCCAGCGATGATCATGTCATCGGTGCCGAAGGAGAACGCCAGCAGGAACAGGGCAGCCAGCCACACCGGTGTCCGGCGGGTACGGCCAGTTGCACCTGCCGGGGCGTCGGCCCTGGGCTCGGTGGTAGGTGGTGCGGTCATGCCGGGACGCTAGAACCTTGCCGTTAGCGTCAACGTCAAGTCCGGGGTTCCACCGCAGCGGAAACGGCGAAGGTTGTCGTGGCTACCCGACAGCCTGTGGATCTGGCTCCCGGTGGACTCCGTCGGCTGACCGGTCGAGCAGTCCGGGCACTCGGTCAGCCTGCCGGAACGTGAGCCGAAGGAGCCGGGCGCGGACCGGCTCGGCATCGGGATGGCCGAGCGCGTCGAGGATGTCCAGGGCCTGTAGCCAGGCAAGCCGGGCGGCGTCCGGATCACCCGCTGCCTGGTGGCTGTCCCCGTCGTGGGTGAGCGTGTCGGCCTCGTAGTAGCGGTCACCGAGAGCCCGGAACAGGGTGATCGCCTGCTGGTAGCAGGCGGTGGCCTGGCGGTGGTCGCCGAGGTGGTGGTGGGCGTAGCCGAGGCTGTCCCAGGTGTTGGCCTCACCGGAGCGGTCGCCGACCTGCTGGAGCAGGACGAGTGCGCGCTGGCAGTGGTGCAACGCCTGCCGGTGGTCGTGCAACTGGGCGTACTGCCAACCGACCGAGTTGAGCGCCCGAGCCTGCATGGCAAGGTCACCGGTGGACTCGAACAGGGCCAGGGCGCGCTCCGCAGCGGCGAGCCCTTCCCGGTGTCGACCCTGCCGAGAGAACACCCACGCGAAACTACGATCGGTGTGTGCCTGACCGGCCGGATCGCCGACCCTGCCGTACAGCTCCGCCGCCGTTCGCAGGTGGAGGTGGGCCTCGGTAAACCGGCCCAGCTGAGCCCGCGCCCGGCCGAGTCCGTAGTGGATTCGAGCCTGCGCCCGTTGGTCGGCCAGCCGCCCGGCGGCGGCGAGCGCGGTTTCGTGGGTCACCTCCCAGTCGCGCCAGTGTCCCGTACGGTCGAAGTAGTCGGCCATGGCGCAGGCCAGCCGCCAGGCGTGACCGGACATCCCGTCACCCGTTGCCCGCGTGATGGCGTTGAGCAGCACCGAATGTTCGACGGAGAACCAGGCGATCGCTGCTTCGACGTCCGAAGGCACGACCGAGACGACACGGGGCCGAGCCGGTGCCGGGTCGATCAGCTCGTGGAACGGCTGGAGCAGCCGAGCACCCGCGCACGCGGTGTGCAGGTAACAGTCGAGCAGTCGGTGCACCGCCTCGCGGCGGTCCTGCTCACTGTCGTGCTCGTGGGTGAGTTCGGTGGCGTAGGCGCGTAACAGGTCGTGGAGGGTGTACCGGCCGGGGGAGTGCTCCATGAGCAGATGGCTGCTTGTCAGCTCGGCAAGCAGTGCCCGCGCCGGCCGGGGCGGGATGCCGGCGAGACTGGCCGCGGCCGGGACTGCGATGTCCGGTCCGGGATGCAGGCCGAGCAGCCGGAACAGCCGGGCGGCTGGCTCGCTCAACGCCCGGTACGACCAGGAGAAGACCGCCCGTACGTCGGTGTCGGGTTCCGAACTGTCGAAGGCGTCCAGCCCGTCGGCCGTGTCCCGTAGCTCGTCGGCGAGTACGGCCAGCGGGAAGCCGGGTCGGGTGGCGGCCCGTGCCGTGGCGACGGCGAGCGCGAGCGGCAGCCGGGCGCAACTGTCGATGATCTGTTTGACCGCCTTCGGTTCGCCGCTCACCCGGTCGGACCCGAGCCGGCCGGCCAGCAGGTTCGTGGCCTCCGTCGGGGACAGTAGATCGAGGGCGAGCGGGTGCGCGCCTTCCGTGACGATCAGCGGGGTGAGCTGGTTGCGGCTGGTCACCACCGCGAGGCAGCCGGCCGATCCGGGCAGCAGCGGGCGTACCTGCTCCGCGTCGCGGGCGTTGTCCAGCACGACAAGGAAGCGTCTGCCGGTCAACAGGCTGCGGTAGAGAGCTGCCTGGGCGGGCAGCCCGGCCGGGATGCGTTCCACGGGAACACCGAGTGCGTCCAGGAACCCTCGGATCGCCTCGGCCGGATCCATCACCAGCCCGCCGGCGTCGAACCCGCGCAGGTTCACGTAGAGCTGCCCGTCGGGGAAGTGGGCGGCGACCCGGTGCGCCCAGTGCACCGCCAGTGCGGTCTTGCCCACCCCGGGTGTCCCGGACACCGCCGAGATGACAGCCGCCGCTGGCCCGGCCCCGTCCGGCCCGTCAGGAAGCAGGGCGTCGAGTCGGGCCAGTTCCCCCGTACGGCCGGTGAAGCCGCGTACCGCCAGGGGCAGTTGTGCCGGGACCGACGCGCGGACCGGAACGGCGGCATTCACCTCGATGGCCGGTCGGGGTAGGTCCAACCCCGGTTCCTGTCGCAGGATGGCCGATTCCAGGTCACGCAGCGTCGGGCTCGGCTCGATCCCCAACTCCTCGTCGAGCGTGCGGCGCAACCGCCGGTACGTCGCCAACGCGTCGGACTGCCGGCCCGCCCGGTAGAGGGCGAGCATGAGCTGTTCGTGGATGCGCTCGTCAAGCTGGTGTTCCCGAACCAGGCTCTCCAACTCCGGTACGAGTTGCGCGTGCTCGCCGAGCGCCAGGCGCGCATCGGTGAGTGCCCGTACGGCCACCAGCCGGAGGCGCTCCAGACGTTCGGCCTCCTGGTGTAGCCGGTCGACGGCGGAGACGTCCACCAGTGACCGGCCCCGCCACAGCGCGAGGGCGGTACGCAGATGCGCGGCGGCCTGCGGGGGGTCGGCCGACTGCGTGCCGACGTCGAGCAGTTGCGTGCCGACCCGGATGAGGCGTTCGGCGACCTCGACGTCGGTGGCGTCGGGCGGGATGTCCAGCAGGTAGCCCGGCGGACGCGCCACAATCGCCGAGCGGGTGCCGATCACGCGGCGCAGATAGGACACGTGACTCTGGAGCGTGTTGGACGCGGTGGCGGGGGCCTCGTCGCCCCAGATCACGTCGATGAGCCGATCGGTGCTGACGATCTCGCCCGGGTGCAGGGCGAGTACGGCGAGCACAGCCTTGCGGCGCAGCCCGGACACCGTACGCGGCACGCCGTCCACGGTGATGTCGACCGGTCCGAGCAGTCTGACTTGCATTGATCCGCCCCCGCCTCAATTGCGAGTTCGGATCCAGGCTATCGGCGCGGCCAGGGCTCCCGGCCGGCTCAGTCGCACACCTGACCGTGTGCCGTTCCAGCGGCGCATCAGCCCCGTTTCAGCGTGCGCTGCCACATTGAGTTCACTGCGACGGCGACACCGGCGCAGAATCTCACCAACCTTTACCGCAAGGAAGGTCATCATGCGTTTCCGCAGTTCATTCGGATTTGCCGGCGTTCTCGTCGCCATGCTCGGCGTCCTGTTCGCTGGCACCGCCGCCTCGGCGGCTCCGGCCGCCACCGACACGAAGTCAGGCGGCGTCGGCGTCAACGCCGTCACCAGGTACTGGATCTTCGTGCACACCGCCGACATCGCCAACGCCGGGACCGACGCCACCGTACGGATGAAGGTCTACGGAACGGCCGCGGAGTCGCCCGGATATGTGAACCTCGACAACTCCGCGGACAACTTCGAGCGCAACAGCAACGACATGTTCGGCCCGTTCTCCTGGTTCGACATCGGACGCCCCGACTTCATCGGCGTCTACAAGGGGAGCAACGGCTCCGAGTGGTACCCGGAGTATGCGCAGGTCTACTCGGAGGGCACCGGTACGTGGTACCACTGCCCGATGAACGCGTACTACGGTGACGGGGAAGAGACCCGCTGGTTCGACTGCCCGTAGCACCGGCACGGGACGCATGGTCTCCACCTACCGTACGAGTCACCCCGGCTGCCGGGCCTCCTCTGGGGCCCGGCAGTCCGGCCGTCCTACGGGTTCGACCGGCATGGCGTCCTCTGTCGCTATTGCAGGTGCTGTGCAGCAACAACAAGATATGTGTCTTCAACTGCCGGTGGTCTGGCGGCACAGTCGGGCAGCGCCCGAACGGCTGGCCGCATCACTTGTATCGGTGCTGGTGGCCGCCGTCGTCGACTACTGGACGTCGAGGTGGAACGGGGTCTCCGGACACCGGAGACAGACGAAGACACGCAGCGCGCCGTATCGGCCGACGGCGACGCCGGTTGGCTCCTGGAGCAGGTGCCAGTCCGGGTGCGACGAGTCGATGCCCTGTTCCTCGACCGGACGCCACCGGTCCCGATTACCGCCGTCGTACTCGGACGAATCGATGACCAGCGCCAGGACGGTCGGCCCGGCGCACCGTGGGCACGGGGTAGGGAGCAGGTCGGTGACGCTCCAATTGGCATATCCGCCGACCTTCCAGCCGGGGGCCATGAAGGTGTCGACATAGTCGTAGTCTTCGTCTTCGTCCTCGTCTTCTTCCTCCCACGCGTCCACCTGGGCGCGGAGGCCGTCCGGCAGTCCCTCCGGGTACGGGTACTCGACGATCTGCTCGGGATGCAGCCGGCACGGACGGGGCAGGTAACTGTCGTTTCCGACGTCGCCACGCGGCGGCTCAGCGAGGAGTTCGGTCACGTCCACCTCCCGCCGCCAGTGGAGTCGCACACATGGGCCCCACCGGGTGTCTTCGTGGTCGAACGGACACCAGAGCACCTGGAGCAGGTCGGCCCCGCCGGGGCGGGGCAGGTCAGGAACATCCGCAGCCCGCAACTGGGCCAGGGCCACCATCGGATTGGGCCGGGGATGTGGGCGGGAAACGTACCGGTGACCGACGACGGGCCCGCCGTTCGTCGAGCCCCAGCCCGTGAAGCCCGGCCCCACCAGCCGGGCGATCTCGTCGTGCACCTCGGCTTCACCCTCGGCGAGCACGTGCCCGACGGTACGGCGGGCCTTCGCCGCGTCGAGCCGGGCCACCAGTTCGGTGGGGATCGGCACCGTCTCCCGTACGACGTACGGGGTGTCACAGGTGGGCCACGGCTCGTCCGTCGGCCACCGCAGTGGCCCACCGACATGGCTGTCCAGGGCGGTGACCGCCGCTGGTCGTGGGTGCAGCCGGGTGGTGGTCCGCCCGTGGGCGGCCAACCCGGGGAGACGGGCCAGAGCGTCAGCCGGGACCGGTGGGGTGATCACCGAGCGATGGTAGTTGCCTGCTGTGACGACAGTGCCGCGCCGGACCGGACCGGACCGGCTGAGCCGAGACGAGACGAGACGGGCGCCGGATCGCATCGGATCGGCTGAGCCGTACCGTCGCGACGGTCGTACCGTGACGGGGGTGACCATGCCTGCCGAGCAGCTACCCGCCGCCCTGGCACCGTTCGTGGCGACGCTGGCTGCGTACGACCTTGGGTCAGGCTCGGTCGGTGTTCATCGTGGGCTTCCCTCGTGCCGGGTGTCGATCACGATCCCCGAGGAGGACTCCCTCGAGATCGCCTGGGTCGGGCGCCCCGGCTCGCGCAGACGGCTCCGGGCGGTTGTTGCCGGACTCCATCTGAGCGCGGCTGAGCTGAGGCAAGAGGGGTGCACGCGCGGCGTGTGGTTGACGCTCAGCCCGCTCGGTGCCAGCGCGCTTCTGGGACTCCCCGCGTCGGCACTGGCCGGAGACATAGTCGATCTCGCCGATGTCGCCCCGGCGCTGGCGGACCTGCCGGAGGGCCTGACGGGCTGCCGGTCCTGGGCGCAACGTCGCGCCCTTGTCGAACGCTCTCTGCTCACCGCTCTGGCCCGGCACGGCGAACGCGCCAACCGATACGAGCTGCGGGCCGTGCTGACGGCCCTGTCCGGAACCACCCGGGTGCAGGAGGCCGCTCAGATGCTCGGGTGCTCCCGGCGGCACCTGAGCAGTACGGTTCGTACCGAGTTCGGGGTGACGCCGAAGGAGTACCAACGGCTCGTCCGCTTCGAGTCTGCCCGGGGCCGGCTGGTGGCCGCCGCCGGTGCCGGAAAAGTCGGTCTGGCAGTGGTGGCCGCAGCCTCGGGATTCGCCGATCAGGCGCACTTCACCCGGGAATGGCGGGCCATGACCGGGTACACGCCCATTGAATGGCTGCGCGCCGAAGGTCTGGCCGTGCGGAGCCCGTCAGCCCGCGACCGACTACCGGGAGAGAGGCGTCGGGCACCGGGCGAGAGGCGTACGTCGGGCCACCGGGCGAGAGGCGTACGTCGGATTGACGGCTGATGCGGGCGCGTCCGTTCCCAAATGTTCAATACCCCGTCGTCGCCCGGCCCCACGATGGATATATGACCCCGAGTATTCGTATTCTTCCTCGTCTGATCGTGCCCGATCCGGACCGTGCGTCGGCGTTCTACCAGGATGTTCTTGGTGCCGAGCAAGTGCTCCGTGCTCCACTGATCGACGACGGGAGACCCGCCGTTGTCGATCACCGCGTTGGTGGTTCGTCCTTCCGGGTCTCGCCGGCTGTCTCGGCGTGGGGGTGGCTCTCGCCAAGTGATCTCGGCGGCTCCGCAGTCCTCCTTGAGGTCGAGGTCGACGACCCGGACGTAGTCGGCGAACGCATGGTCGCCCACGGTGCCGAGGTGGTGGTGCCGATCGAGAATCGGCCCTACGGCAAGCGCTCGGGCCGCATCCGTGACCCATTCGGTCACCTGTGGATTGTCAGCGGAGAGCTTCGTTGAGCCAACTGAGGCGACAATCGCCGTGGCTCTGGCTGGTGTCTGGGGCCACGGCACGCCGCCTCATCCGGTCCGGTGTCGCACAACGAGACCCGAGCCGAAGATGGGTCGCCCCCACTCCGTAAGCTGACGATCTCCACTCCGGCTCTTGGAGAAACCCTTGCCCAGCACCATGTTTGAGCAGTTCACGGCCGACGACGGGCAGCTGGCAGCCGGTCTGCTCGTGCAGCCGGCTGTCAGCTACGCCCTGGTCCGCAACCGGGTGCCGCTGGTCCGCCACCTGTCGCTGACCAACCTCGGTCAGGAACCGCTCTCCGGGATGGTGCTGACCCTCGAACTGTCCCACCCCGGCGAGGTGCTGGCCGGGCCGTGGCGGCGTACCGTCACCGGGACGCTCCGGCCGGGCGCAACCATGGGCTGGGACTACTTCGCCGACCTCGCCCCCGATCCGGACCGGTTGCGGCTCACCGAGACGGCGTTCCCGCTCGACTACCGGCTCACGGTGCACCGCGCCGGCCACCCCGATCTGCGGTTGTCGGCCCCGTCCCTGGCGCTGGCCCACGACGAGTGGTTCAACCGGCCCGCCCTCTACGACTCGCTCGCCGCGTTCGTCCAGCCCGGCGGCCGAGTGGTGGCCGGAATCCTGGAGACCGCCGGGCAGATCCTGGCCCTGCGTACCGGCTCCGGTGCGCTCCAGGGCTACCAGGCCGGCCCCGAGCGGGCGGCGAACATCGCCGGCGCGATCTACGAGGCGTTGCGCCATCGCGGTATCGGCATCGAGGCAACAGCGGCCCCGTTCGAGGACAACCGGCACCGGGTACGCGACGCCGCCGCCGTCCTGACCGGAGGTACCGGCACCTGCCTCGACCTCTGCGTCACCTATGCCGCGTGCCTGGCGGCAGCGGGGCTGCACCCGCTGATCTGGATCACCGCTGGGCACGCCCTCGCCGGCTTCCTGCTCGACGAGGAGCGGCTCGGCTCGACAACCGTGACCGAGCCACGGCTACTGGTGTCCATGGTGGAGACCGGTCGGGCGGTACCGGTGGAGCTGTCCCGGCTCGGCATCGGCGCGTCGGCCGTCACCTTCCCCGACGCGGTGCAGGCTGGGCTCGCCCACTTCGAGCACCAGAACGGTCGGGACCTGCGGGGTGTGATTGACGTCCGCCTGGCCCACCGGTCGGGCCTCCGGCCGCTGCCGACGGTGGATGGGACGCTGTCGACGGACGCTCGCCGCACGACGGACGCGACGCCGCCGCAGACGCCCGCCGCCACGAGTGCCTTCGGTGGCGAGGCGATCGAACTGCCCCAGGGCGGTGCCCGGTCCAAGCTGCACCGTAGCGCCGCCGACCGCGACGACGCGCCACTCCAGTCGGATGCCTCCCCGGCCCGGATGCAACGGTGGAAGAAGTCCCTGCTCGACCTGAGCCTTCGCAACCCGCTGCTCAACCTGCCGACCCGGGGACGCGGGCTGGAACTACACGTCCCGGTCGGGGCACTCGCCCTACTGGACGATCTCATCCACGACGGCAAACAACTGGAGATCAGCCCACAGGACGCGGTCGGCCACCTGCCGGACCGGGGCGACGCCCGGCGGGCGCAGGACCTCGACCCGGAGATCCTCACCCGGGAACTGGGCACCGGCCGACGGGTCTACGGCTCGGTCGCCCAGGCCCGCTACACGGAGGCGATGCGGGAGCTGCAACGCGAGGCCCGCACCATGGAGCAGGAGACCGGCGGCAACTACCTCTATCTGACCATCGGCACCCTGGTCCACCCGAAGACCACCGGCGGGGAGGCGCTCGCCCCACTGTTCCTGCTGCCCGTACGCATCGAGGGTGGGACTGGTCGGCGACCGTACGGGATCGTCATCGACGGTACCGAGGTCGCCACCCCGAACCACTGCCTGGTCGAGTGGCTACGGGTCCGGCACGGGGTGCGGATCCCCGAACTGGAGGACCCGGCGCTGGACGAGCGGGGCATCGACATCCCCCGGACCCTGGCCGCCATCAAGACCCGACTCGCCGACAACCAGCTCGACTACCGGATCGACGAGGCGGCGTACCTGCGCCTGTTGCAGTTCTCCACCTTCCAGATGTGGCGGGACCTGACCGACCACTGGTCGGTGTTCCTGGACAACCCGGTGGTACGGCACCTGGTCGAGTCGTACGGGGACTCGTTCGCCGACCCGGCGTTGGCCGACGGCGAGCCGGAGGTGGACGAGGCGCGACTGCACCTGCCCATCCCGGCCGACGGTTCACAGCTGCGGGCGATCGTCATGGCCGAGCACGGCCAGTCGTTCATCCTCGAAGGTCCGCCGGGCAGCGGCAAGTCGCAGACCATCGCCAACATGATCGCCGCAACGGTGGCGGCGGGCCGTTCGGTGCTCTTCGTCGCCGAGAAACAGGCGGCGCTGGAGGTGGCCAAGCGTCGCCTCGACCAGATCGGTCTCGGCCCGTTCGCCCTCGACCTGCACGGCCGCAAACAGTCGGTCAACGCAATCCGGCAGCAACTCCAGGACGCACTTGACCAGCGGGAGACCAGCGACGAGAACGTCTGGGCCAGCGTCGAGAACGCCTATCGCAATCGGCTCGTGCCGCTGACCCGCTACCCGGAACAGGTGCACGCCGAGAATGCCACCGGCCGGTCGCTCTGGTCGGCCTACGAGCAACTCCTCGCGTACGGCGACGGACCGACCGCCCCCGTACCGGTGTCCTACCTGGCCGCCCCGCAGGCGGTTCGGTCCCAGGTGGAGCAGGCCCTGCGGGAGCTTCCCACCGCCGCCCACGCCGCGCGGCTCCGGCCGGAGCATCCCTGGTCGCTGAGCGGCTGCCGGGAGCTGACCGGCCTGCACGTCGAGGCGGTCACCCAGATCGCCGCCGACCTGGAGGAGAGCCGGGCCGCGCTCGCGGCCCAGCCCCACCTGATGCGACTGCTGCGGGAACTGCCCAGCCCGGAGTTCATCCGTGACCTTGCCCCCGCCGCCTGGCTCGCCGTACGCGGGATGCTGCCCAACTGGGACACCACCCAGCAGGCGAGCAGCCCGGGCTGGGGTGAGGCGGTCAGCCGGTTGCAGACCGAGCTGACCCAGTTCCAGCACAGCTACGAAGATGAGCTGACCACCTTCCGGCCGGACCTGCTCAATGTCGACGAACTGGAAGGGTGGCACGCCGAGGCGCAGGCTGCCGCACGACGATTCTTTGGCGGTGGGAGGCGTCGTCGGGCCCTCGCCGAACGGCTCGCCATCTATCTCCAGCCGCTGATGGTGATCGACCCTGAGCAGATCGAGCTGATCCTGGCCCGGCTGGTCGCCGCCCAGGCACACGCCCATGCGCTGCTCCAGCAGGTGGCCGTGGTCGGTGGCCTGTGGCTGCCGGCCGACTGGCACCCCGCCGACCCGGCCGCCGAGGTGCAGCTCTACGAGGCGGTGCAGGCGACCCAGATGAGCCGGACCCTGCTGACCAACCACCCGGCCGCCTGGGAGCTGTTCCAGAACAGCCTCGGCGAGCCGGGCGCGATCCTGCTGGACCAGGTGGCCGCCCGGTGGCGGGCCTGGCAGGGCATCCTGCGGTGTGAGGCGGCCGAGCTGGTTCTCTGGACCGGCGGGTCGCACTGGCTCGACGCGTGGCACCGCGACGGCGCGACCTGGCTACGCGACCTGCGTACCGAGGCGCTGTTCCCGCTGCACCGTTGGGCCGACCTACTCGCCCGTGGCGATGTGCTGGCCGCTGCCGGGCTCGGCGACTACCGGGCCCAGTTGCTGACCGGGCAGGTCGACCCGGAGCATATCGAGGAGGCCTACCAGCGGGGGGTGGCCACCGCCTCGCTGCCGGAGCGGCTGCGGGTCGGCGGACTGCACGACTTCGACCCGGACCTGCACGACGAGCAGATCGCCCGGTACGAGTCGGCCGCCCACGAGCTGCGTACGGCATTGCCGCAGCGACTCTCCTCGGTGCTGGTCCGCCGTCGCCCCTTCGACCCGACCGATCGGCGGGGCCGGTTCGGCGAGTTCGAGTCGGAGCTGCGCCGTAAGCGGGGTGGCAAGACGTTCCGCGAGTTGTTCGAGACGTACCCGGATCTGGTGCTGGCGCTCACTCCCTGCGTCCTGGTGAGCCCGGCCTCGGCCGCCACCTTCCTCGCCCCCGGTGCGCACCGCTTCGACCTGGTCATCTTCGACGAAGCGTCGCAGATCCGGGTGGCCGAGGCGGTCGGTGCGATGGGCCGGGGCCGGGCGGTCGTCATCGTCGGTGACTCCCGGCAGATGCCGCCGACGACCGTCATGCAGGCGGCGCACGGCAGCGAGGAGCCGATCGAGGAGAACGGGCCGATCCCCGAGGATCTGGAGAGCATCCTCAACGAGGCGGTCGAGTCCGGGTTGCCGCAGCGCTGGCTCTCCTGGCACTACCGCAGTCACGACGAGTCGCTGATCGCCTTCTCCAACCGGTACTACTACGACAGCCAGCTCTCCAGCCTGCCGTCGCCGGGTGTCGACGGGTCGGCCGGGATCCACTGGCGGCGTGTCGACGGCCGGTTCGACCGGGGGGCCAGCCGGACCAACGAGGTGGAGGCGCAGGCGATTGTCGCCGAGATCGGTCGACGGCTGCGCGACCCGGCCACCGCCGGCCAGTCGATCGGCGTGGTGACCTGCAACATCCAGCAGCGCAACCTGATCCTCAACCTGCTGGAGGAGAGCAACGACCCACTGGTACGCCGGAACCTGGCGGACGCCGCCGAGCCCGTCTTCGTCAAGAACCTGGAGAACGTACAGGGCGACGAGCGGGACGTGGTGCTCTTCTCGCTCGCCTTCTCGCCCGACCCGGATACCGGCCTGCTGCCGCTCAACTTCGGCCCGCTCAGCCAGGCCGGTGGCGAGCGACGTTTGAACGTCGCCATCACCCGCGCCCGGCGGCAGGTGGTGCTCTTCGCCTCGTTCGACCCCAGCCACATCGACCTGGCCCGGACCTCGGCGGTCGGCACCCAGCACCTGCGGGCGTACTGCGAACTGGCCGTCGCCGGCGCCGAACGGCTCGGTGACCTGAGCACCGCCCGGACGGACCGGTCCAGCCGGGTACGCGACGAGGTCGCCGAGGCGATCCGGACCCGGGGGTACGAGGTCACGACCGGGCACGGGCTCTCCGACTTCACCGTGGACATCGCCGTACGGACGCCCGGGGCCGCACGCTGGCAGGTGGCCGTCATGCTCGACGGTCCGGAGTGGAGTCGGCGGCGCACGGTCGCCGACCGTGACTCGGCACCGACCCTGCTACAGAGCATCATGGGCTGGCCGCAGGTGGTCCGGTTCTGGCTGCCGGCCTGGATCAACGACCGTAACGCGATGTTGGACCGGATCGAGACGGCCATCGCCGCCGCAGTCTCCGCCGGGTCGGCTGGTGCTGTCACCGCAGTCTCCGCCGGGTCGGCGACCGGTCCGTTGGTCGAGCCGATGATCGAGCCCGGTGGCGAACCGGTCGGCCGGGCCGCTCCGGCGACGCCTCCCACCGTTGTGGCGACCTCTCCCGCTGATGCGGAAACGTCATCCGCGAGGGTGACCGGCACCTGGACCCGGGCATTCGTGCCGTACCTGCCGACCGTGCTCGGCGGGCCGGCGGACGTCGCCTCCGTCGTCACCGACCAGGGCGTCCAGGCGACGGTCCGCAAGGCGTTGTGGGAGGTCCTTGCCGCCGAGGGGCCGATCGAGCAGCACCGGCTGGTCCGGTTGACCTTCGCCCGATTCGAGTACACGCGGGTTCGGGCCGACCGGCGGGCCGCGGTGCTCGCCCTGATCGACCCCGAGCTGATTCGCGAACACCCCGAGATCGGGACCTTCGTCTGGCCGACCGGCGTCAACCCGTTGACCTGGCCTGGTATCCGGGTCACTCAGGCCAGCGCCGACCGGTCGATCGGCGAGGTGCCACCGGAGGAGATGGCCAACGCGCTGGTCCACGTCGTGGGGGCGGCGCCGGTCGAGGAGGTCCAGCTCCTCCGGTCGGCACTCGAACTGCTCGGCTATCGTCGCCGGACGGAGAAGAGCGACAAACTCCTCCGGTACGCGTTGCGGATCGCCGAGATGAGCGGCCGAATCCACCGTACGGCTGACGGCCGCTACGCGGCGGCGAGCTGACCACCGCCTTCACCTACCCAACGCGAGCGACGGTGGCGGCATCGTCAACCGGGACGCGGTGATCATCCTGCGCAACCTGACGGTGCACCGGCACAGGTGGTGCGTCGCCCGGCGATGTCAGAGGTGGCCGGCAGGATGGCGGCGTCGGTCTCAAGCAGGAGGAGAAACGGTGCCGGTCCGGAACCAGCAGGTGGCAGCGTACGCATTTCTGCAGGAGATGTACGAGGACGCGTTCTTTCCCGATCATCTGGTCGACAAGGGCAAGGCGATCCTGCTGCGGCTCTGTGAACGGATCGAGGCCCAGCAGCCGACGGACCTGACCGCGCTCTACGCGCTCACCGAGGCGGCGACGGAGCAGTTCAACGCCCTGGAGGCGGATTTCGACGCGGCCGGTAGTGAGATCGAGACCGTGGCTCGGGAAGACATCGGTGAGGGTTTTCACGTCGTGGCAACGGCGTACGGCTTCACCGAGGCCGACCCGGAGAAACTGATCGGCGTACGGAACTGGTGACGAGACTGGGACAGCCGCTACCCGCGACTTCTACGTGGCAGCACGCGGCAACCCGGTCACCAGCCGATTAGTCGAATCCGCGGCGCCCGGGTACACCGTCGTTGGTGCGGGACTCGACCAGTAGTCATGCGTCGACGAGCCGTCTCCGGGGGCGCACACGGTCGACGGGTTCCGCCCGGTGTGCTCGACGACGTGGGCACTGGTCAGCCGGTAGACGTGGGCGCTGGTCAGCCGGTATCCGAGTCGCAGATCAGCCGCAGGATCGTCACCGGCTGGCCGAACCGGGTGGCCCGGCCGGATCAGCGGCCTGGCTGGCCTGCCCGGTGCCGTGCGTGTCGATCGTCTCTCCGGACGAGCCTGTCGCCGTGATTCTCACAAAGACTATAGTTATAACGTCAGACGGCAGTAAAAACCCGGAAGAGGCAAGCCATGTCACAGTCAGATGCCGACCGCCGCGCCGCCGCTGCGGTGGTGGCCCACCACACCCAGCTGTCCACCGATCTGGCCGGCCATGTGGCGGCGCTGCGCGACGTCGTAACGGGCCGGGAGGCAGGCTCCGTCTGGCAGCGGCAGGCTCTGCTGAGCTGGCTGCGCGAGGAGTTGGTGCCGCACGCCACCGCCGAAGAGGCCGGCCTCTACCCCGCAGCCGCCGCGCAACCCGGCGGACGACTGCTGGTCGACGGGATGCTCGTCGAGCACCAGGCCATTACCGCCCTGGTAGCTGAGATCGAGGCGGCGGGGACCCCGGTGGATGCCACCGCGGCGGCGCGAGCCCTTGCCGCCCTGTTCGAGGTGCACCTGGCGAAGGAGAACAACCTGATCCTGCCACTGCTGCTTGACGCGCCCCAGGTGTCGCTGGCCGACCTGCTGGAGGGCATGCACGAGATGCTCGGGGCCGACGAGACCGACGGTGGCGGGTGTGGTTGCGGCGGGTGCGGCTGCTCGCAGGGTTCGGCTGACGCACCGGTGCTGGCCGTTGACGCGCGCTTGGACGTGCGGAGCCTGCCGCACGCCGAGCGGCACGCCCAGGTGCTGGCCGCAATCGATGCGCTGCCCACCGACGGAGCGCTGGTGTTGGTCGCCCCGCACGCCCCGCGTCCGCTGCTGGCCGAGATCGACGCTCGCTACCCTGGGCAGATCGACACGCAGTGGCTGCAGGAAGGCCCCGACGTGTGGCAGATCCGGCTGCACCGCCAGCCGGCCACCGTCTGACCGGTAACACCCTTTGGAACACCGCACCCACCTCACCGGATAGACGGCCGGCGGGCGTGTCAAACGCCGGCCCCTGTTCGGGAATCGACCCTGCGGAAACCAACGACTATCTGGGATCGTCCGTCGCGATCCACGACCTCGACGGGACGGGACCGCCGGAGATGTTCGTGGAGTCGCGATACGAGCTTCCGGTGAGTCTTCAGCGCCCGGCTGACTTCTCGACTCCGGGAGCACGGGTGATCCGTCTCCAGAACGGCCCGCTGAGCGCCTGGACGATGGCCGAGCGCGGCCGGTGCACCTTCGACCCCGATCCGGACCTGGGTGCGCCTCGGATCATTTCTGTGTCCAGGCGGTAGCCACGATCACCAGGCTCTGACTGGAATCGACGGACACGATGGTGAAACGCACGAGACCATTGCTGGCCGTGGTCATGCAGTAGGTGGAGCCAGGCTCGATCGACTGGGCCAACATCCGTCTCGGGGCACCCTGTTGCAGGTTGGCGGCGTCCGCGCACTCTGCGGCCGGCGGCTTACCGTCGACCCGCGCGAAGCTGCGGTCGTACTCCGGCACGATCAACCAGTACTCGTTCGCCCCGTAGCAGTTGCTGTAGACGAGGTCGTATGAGCCGGTACTCACCGCCGCCAACTTCCCGGTCTGCACGGTTGGGCGTGACGAAGCGAACGTCACCGTGTTGTCGAGACAGGTGCCGTCCGGCTGAGGCAGAGTTAGCTGTACGTCTTCGTATCGCACGACGTACCCGTCTTGCGCCTGAGGCGGTGCCTGTCTGCTGGCCTCGGTCAACGTACTGCTGGAACGGGATCCGGCGGTGGCGGGAGGTGGTGTGGTACCGCCACCGCCACCCCCGGCTGCGAGGAGGGTGCCGACGACCCCGATCAGCGCACCAAGAATGGTGACCAGTCCGGACGTGAGCCAGAACTGGCGGTGCGAAAACGACTGCCCAGCACCCGGTGCCGCCTGTCCACGCTCATCTGTCATGGTCGCCCCAGTCCCGACGGCTGTACGGCGTTCCATGATAGTGACGGCCGTCGCTCACCAGTGCTCAACGCATCGGCGTGGTGTGCTCCTTTCGCTAGCCTCTGACCATTCGATCTTCCGCCTTCGGAGAGAAGCGTGCCTCGATCGTCCGTCAACTCGCCGAACAGCTCGCTACCTTTGCTGAGCGGCTACTCCGTATGCGGCAGCCGCGGCCAGATCTCGACTCCACGTAACCTTCGAGGCCTGGCGGTGGCTATCTGCTGTCCACGGACAGAACCACACCTGCCACAGCGGGCCGAAACGGATCTTGTGTAGGAGTGTCAGCCTGCTCCGCCCGGCAGGAGGTTGTGGTCCATATGGCGGTGACGTCCCTGTTGATGAGGCGGAGTCACTATTGGCGGCTGACCAGACGAGTAGTTGATTGGCCGCAATATCCAGACGTCTTCTTCTATCGTCGGGAAACCGTCGTCAATGCGTCCATCGTGGACGATTGTGTCGCTGGCGCGAATCCGTGAGGAGAGGCAGCATGCTCCGTCGTATCCTGGTGACAGTGGCACTCGCCGTCGTCGTCACCATCGTTACTCCCAGCTCGCCGGCTCTGGCTCTCTATCCTTGCCCGGCCAACTACATGTGTATCCACAATTGGTACACCGACTCGACCCGTACGCACTGGAACGGCAGCCACAGCGTCAACTGTGAGGGAAGCGTGGCGCGGTTGGGTGTGCAGTCCGGCTACCTGGTCTTCAGCAAGCAGTCGTGCGAGAACCTGCCGGTCTGACGTACGACAGGGTGGCCCGGAAGCTTCGGGTCGACTGATTCCTGCCTGCTGGCTGCGTACGTGGTACTCGCACAGGTCCCGGAGGACTGGCTTGTGTCGACCACGGCGGCTTCGCCGAACCTGCCGTGGTGGGCGATCGCCACCGTATCGTGTGCTTTATTCACGCTAGGCCGACTTGTCCCGGTAAGCGGTCCTACTGTGACCACCAGCGGCGACGATCCGTAGCCCTCCGCGCCCGGTCGGCGTGGCCAAGCCTCATGAAGGCAGGAGAACTTGATGTTCAGGTTCCAAGGAAGTGGAGAGGGTTCCGACGGGCCTACAGCACAGCGAACAAGACGACGATCCCGACGCTCCCTATCCGGCGGATTCGTGGCCATAGGCCTGGTTACCGGGGCGGCCGGGCTCGGGATCGTCTCGATGGCGGGTGGCAGTGGTGCCCTGAACAACGTGAACCTGGGGCCGCTGGCCGCGATCACCGCCAGCGATGGCGTTGAACACGGGGAACACGGGGACAAGGAGCAGGTCCGAACGGATCCGCCCCGACGAGACGCGTCGAAGCCAGCGGACCCGAGCCTCCCGAACGCCGTGACCTCGGTGGCGACACCCGTCCCCTGTGACCCGTACGGGCTGGTCGCCGCGCTGGTGCGCGCCAACGCCGAAGGTGGCGGCGACCTGAACCTGGCCGCCGGCTGTACGTACACGCTCGCCACCCCCGACCAGGGCGATGCGCAGTCCGGTCTGCCGATCATCCAGCACCCCATCACCATCATCGGCGCGGGGGCGACCATCGCCCGGGACAACGACGCCGCGCCGTTCCGGTTCTTCACCGTCCGGGGCGGCGGTGAGCTGAAGCTGGTCGACCTCAACCTCACCAACGGTCGGGCCGCGAGCGGCGGCAGTATCCAGGTCGACCACGACGGCACCGCCACCGTCGAGCGGGTCACCATCACCGAGAGCACCGCGCTCGCCCCCGACGGGGGTGGTGGCGCGATCTTCAACGACGGTCACCTCACCGTGGTCGACAGCACGTTCCACGCCAACCGGGCGGCCGGTGCGACGGGTAAGGGAGGGGCCCTCCTCAACGGTGGTGTCCTGACCGTGGCCGGCTCCGAGTTCACCAACAACACCGCCGGAGGATCTGGCGGCGGATTCGCCAACTTCCAGGGCGCGGCCGACGTCGCCACGAGCACCTTCATCAACAACAACGCGACCGAGGGCGGCGGGATTGCCAGCGTCAACGCCCGGAGCAAGGTCTGGGACACCGCCCTCACCGGCAACACCGCCAAGGTCGGTGGCGGCATCGTCAACCGGGAGGCGGTGATCACCCTGCGCAAGATGACGATCCGTCAGAACATCTCGACCGCGAATGGTGGTGGTATCGCCACCATCCAGGGCCTGGTCGCGGCTGACGACAGCTTCGTCGAGGAGAACACCGGGCGCGGGAACGGTGCCGGCATCTTCGCGGAGACGTCGACCCTGCTCGTACGGCGGACCGAGGTTAACCGCAACAGCGGGGTCGGGCCGCAATCGAAGGGCGCTGGCATCCACGCGGAGAAGGGCCAGATCACGATGTTCAAGAGCAGGGTGGCTGAGAACGGTGCCACCCAGAAGCCGGGTGGCTTCTTCGTCAAGGATGCCCAGTCCAAGATCGATAACGTGACGGTCATTGCCAAGAACGGACCCGTCAACTGCGGAAAGGCAGTCGAGAACTGCTTCGGCTGACGACCGAGTTTCCCAGGACGTACGGTCGGGGAACCGGCCGGGGCGCGTGAGCGAATCGTGGGCTCACGCGCCCCGGCCGCGCGTGGCCGACCTGCGTGACCGAGTTCCACCCCGGCGAAGCCACTCGTGATGTTAGATGTGTGGATGAATAGAGTCAGGGCCGCATTCGCCGCGATGGTTCTCGGAATCCTGCTCCCTGCACCACCAGCCTCGGCAGCCGAGCCGGCGGCCCTGTCGCTTGCCTGGAGCCCATGCGCTGCTGCCGGCAGCAGCCTGGAGTGCGCCACCATCCAGGTGCCGCTGGACCATGCCGACCCGACCGGGCCCAGTATCGACCTCGCCATCTCACGTCTGCCGGCAGCCGACCCGTCGCGTCGTCGCGGGGTGCTGCTGGTCAACCCGGGCGGGCCAGGAGGGAGCGGACTCGGCCTGCCGGAATACATCGCCCAACTGTTCGCTGGCCATCCACGGGTTGCCCAGGAGTTCGACCTCATTGGTTTCGATCCGCGCTTTGTCGGCCGCTCGTCGCCGGCGACCTGCGGCCTGACCGGTGCGGACATCGCGATCCTGCGCTGGCCCGGAGCGGGTGGCTTCCCCGGCGAGGTGGCCCAGGCGAGGTCGATCGCGCAACGGTGCGCCGCGCACGCCGGCTGGGCCATCCCGTACGCGACGACGGCCGACGCGGCGCGGGACATGGATCTGATCCGGGCGGCGCTCGGTGAGCGCAAGATGTCGTACCTCGGTTACTCCTACGGCACGAGCCTCGCACGGGCGTACGTCGCGCTCTTCCCGGACCGGGTCGATCGGTTCGTGTTGGACAGCAACACCAATCCGTTGGAGTCCGGCCGGGAAACCTTCCGAGGATTCGGCCCGGCCTTCGAAAGGATGCTTGGGCTCTTCGCCTCGGCAGCGGCCCGCGACGATGCCCGGTACGGCCTGGGCAGCGATGCCCGAACGGTGCGCCGGGTGGTGGACGGGCTCGTCGCGCGAGCGGAGAAGGAGCCGCTACCGGTCGGGGAGGAGACCTTCACCGCAGCCGAACTCCGGACCCTGATCTTCCGGATGCTCTACGCCGAGAACCGGTTCGACTACCTCGGCCGTTTCCTCTCCGTACTTCGTGCCGGTCAACCGCTCCCGGCCGACCTCGCGTTCCTGGTGAACGCCGGCAGTTGGGAAGCCCCACCGCCGGCTCCCGCGGACAATGCCGTGGCGGGATACTTCCTCGTAACCTGTGCGGACAGCAAGTGGCCGACCAAGGTTGGGCGGTACCGCGCCGAACAGGTGATCGACAGTCGCGCCTACCCGTTCTTCGGGCCCGCCGCCGCCAACATCTCGCCCTGTGCGTTCTGGCCGGAGATCGACCGTCCCGGCATGCCGAGCGTTGCCGGTAGCCGGATACCGAGTGTTGCTGGCAGTCGGGTGCCGGTGCTTCTGATCAACTCGCTGGGTGATCCCGCCACCCCTTACGCGGGCGCGTTGGCCACCCGACGGATGATGCCCAACGCCCGCCTGGTCACCGTCTCGGCGAGCCACCACGCCGTACTCGGGGAATACCCGAACGCCTGCGTGGAGGAAGCCGCGGTCGGCTACCTGCTCTCCGGCAGGTTGCCGATGCGCGATCTGGCCTGCCCGGCCTGAACGCCCCCCCCGCCCGGCTTCCTGGCCGCGACTGTCAGTCGGTAGCGAGTCTCGGGTGGCGCGTCGGAGTCTTCTTCGGCGAGGGTTCCCCGGTGCCGGTGCCGGTGCCGGTGCCGGTGACAGGGTTGATGATCGGTTCGATCAGTTCGGTGAGCCGATGGCGCTGCTCCGGGGCCAGTTGGTCGGTTGCCGGCAGCAGCGCGGCCCGGACCTCGCCGTAGATCCGCTCGGTCAGTTCGAGTCCGGTCGCGGTGAGGAATACGTCAACGGCTCGGCGGTCCTCGGCGCTCCTGCCACGTGCGAGCAGCCCTCGGCGCTCGGCGCGGTCGATCAGGCCGGACATCGTCGACTTGTCCAGCCCGAGGAACGTGGCCAACTCGGTCATCCGTGGCCTGCGATCGCGCAGCAGACCAAGGACCCGCAGTTGCGTCAACGACAGATCGTGCTCGGCACCGACCCGGGTGAGCACACCCATCACCTGAAAGGCGTTGCGGACGAGAGCGTCCAGGAGCGGATCCGTGGACGCGTCAACGGGCGCATCGGTGGTCATGTCCGTATGCTAGTTGACATGGTTCGTAATGCCAACCAAAGTGGTCGGAGGTTGGTAAGACGAACTACTTGGCGGAGGTCATCATGCTTGTCACCGCTCTGGCAATGCCCGATCCGCTGGTCCGCCGGGATTCGTAGCGGTCGCCCGCCTCCGTGACCGCGCTGATCGGGCGCCTGCTCGCCGCTCTCATGATCCTGCTGCACTCCGTCGGTCGGTCCTCGTGCGCGACCGTCGCCGCGCTCGCCGTACTCCTTCTGGTCGCTATTTCCTGGCGTGCCAGTCCAGGCGGGCGGCCGGTTGCACCCTTCGGTCGGGCTGGTCGCTGTGTCCGTGCGGATTCCCGAATCGCGTCACGGCCTCCGGTGTCTCCCCCGTCGAATCCGACCTGCTCCCGGTCGGAGCTGGATCCACCGACCCGCATGCCGTCGGTGACGTCGCCGGCCCGATTCCCCTCGGTGACGTCATCGACTCGAATCCTCTCGGCCACGTCTTCGGCCTTCCGGCTGCGGCTTCCGCCCTCGTGGCATCGCCACGCGGCGCCCCGCCGCCACCCTGACCGCAACCGCCACCCTCGCTCGCGGTGACTCGGCAGGCCGGGCATTGGCCGAGTAGCGAGCCATCCACCCTTGACATCGTTTGTAATGCCAACCATCATCGCTCTTGTTGGTAATGCAAACGACCTAAGGGGACCCATGTACGCCGCCGTCATCACCACCTTCGACGCCCCACCGACCTACCGTGAGCACCCCGAACCGGTCGCCACCAGCGAGAACGCGATGGTCGTGGAGGTTCTCGCGGCCGGACTGCACCATCTGACGAGGGCGAAGGCCGACGGTTCGCACTACTCCAGCAGCGGCGTACTACCGCTCGTTCCCGGCGTCGATGGCGTCGTGCGCGACAGCCAGGGGCGGCTTCGCTATGCGGCGCTGGACGACACGGCCATGGGCACGTTCGCCGAACGAACGGTGATCGATCCGCGCCGCAGCGTTCTTCTACCGGACGACATCGATCCCGTGCAGATCGCCGCCGCGATGAACCCCGGGATGTCCTCATGGGTCGCGCTGCGCCGCCGCATCGACTTTCCGAAGGGGCAGCGGGTCCTCGTGCTCGGTGCTACCGGCAGCGCCGGACGGATGGCGGTCCAGATCGCCAAGCGATTCGGTGCAGCCCAGGTGATCGCCGCCGGCCGCGACGCCGCGCGCCTGGCCACGTTGCCCGCGCTTGGCGCGGATGAGGCGATCACGTTCGACCAGATCGAGCAGGCGGCCGACGTCGATGTCGTCCTCGACTACGTCTGGGGCGAACCCGCCGGCCAGGCCATGATCCAGCTGCTCACCGCTCGTACCGACCGCAGCGTCCCGCTGACCTGGATCGAGATCGGTTCGATCGCTGGCGACCTCGCACGGGTCCCGTCCGCCGCCCTGCGCGGTGCCCGGCTACAGATCGTCGGCAGCGGCATCGGCTCCGTCTCCCCCCGCGACTTCATGGCAGAACTGCCGGAGCTGGCCACCGCGGTGGCCGAAGGCGCGATCGAGGTACGGGCCCGCCGCACGCCACTCGTGGAGATCTCACAGGTGTGGACCGCCGAGACGGACGAGCGCGTCGTCCTGGTGCCGTAGTTCCACTGAAGAAACGCCCACTGTGGCCGCCACGACGGGCGGTCTTCCGAGAACTGCCCGGCCAGACGTCGAAGCCTCACCTGCCGTCCGGCCGGGCGACCGTACCAACAGGGAGTGGTTCGTGCAGAAGCGTGCATTGGTCGTGGGATCGGGGATCGCGGGCATGGCCACGGCGATCGGGCTACGCCGGGCCGGCTGGATGCCGGTAATCATCGAGCGGGCTCCAGAGCGCCGAACCGGCGGCTATTTCATCGGCTTGCTACCCGACGGCAAGCAAGCGGCCGACGACCTCGGCATCACCGACTACCTGCACACCCGTACGCCAGATAGCGGGACCGTGTGGTCCCTGAACCGGGACGGGGCCCGCAAACCCGGTTTGGGTTTTCTCGACCAGCCCGGACGGCCGAGCGCGGTACTGCGCGGTGACATCGAAGCCGCGCTCTGGCGCGGGGTCACCGAGCCGACACCGGGGGAGAGCGACATCGAGGTCCGCTACGCCACCACACCCACCGAGATCGTCGAGGGCTACGACCGCGTGGCGGTACGGCTCGACGCCGCCGCCACCGGCACCCGGTACGACGAGTACTTCGACCTCGTCGTCGGCGCGGACGGGCTGCGCTCACGCGTGCGCCGGATCGTGTTCGGCCCACACGAGCGCTTCATGACGAACTGGAACGCGATGATCTGTGCAGTCCAGTTGTCCGAGCAGGTACCCGGCTACGCGCCGCAGGACAGCATCATCAGCGCCCGTGCCAAGCGGGCGGCGTGGGTGTTCGCGCTGGCCGACCGAGCGCCGACGGCGCTCCTGACCTACTGCACCAAGGACGTCAACGCCGAATTCACCGACGAGCCAGTCGCACGTCTGCGCGCGGTCTACCGGGGCATGGACGATCCCGTGGTGCGGCACGTCCTGGACTCCCTGCCGCAGGCCACCGACTATCTGTTCGACTCGGTGCACCAGGTACGGATGCCTCAATGGCACCAGGGACGGGTGATACTGCTCGGTGATGCGGCATGGTGCCTGAACCTCTACTCGGGAATGGGAGCCAGCGCCTCCCTCAAGGGCGGCGCTGAACTCGGCCGGGCACTGCGAGAGAACCCCGACGACATCCACGCCGCCCTGGCCATCTGGGAAGCCCGACTGCGCCCGTTCATCGCCAAGCACCAGCGCACCGCCCGCCTGAAGCAGCAGATGCTGGTCCCGACGAACCGCTGTTTCGCGGCGGTGCGCTCGCTCGTCGTGGCCCTCGGCGCCAGGCTCCGCCGTCGCGCGGTCGCCCGGGAGGCCAGCCGGCGGGACACCTGACCGAGCCTGGCGGTGCGGACGTCAAGGAGCATTTGATACCGCAGCCGCACCGAATTCTCCGATTCGCGTTTCTCCATATCCGAGAATTGTGTCGTCCCTGACATATGAGGGCACGTGTGATATTCGAATTCGTCGACAATTCCCTTGTCGCTGGTGCTGTCCTACAGTCGTTCCTGCCGGCCGGTGCGAAAGTCTGATAGTCACGGACGAAGGGAACCGAATGGCAGCCATGGTGCAACCACGCGTATGCCGCTCGGCGGGTCGACTCCTCCTCGCCGCGCTGTTGACGGCGCTGATGACGATTTCCGCGAGCGGTACCGCCATTGCCGACAGTGGGTCCGACCGTGGTGTCGGGATCCTCACCCCCAGGGACGTCTACATGATGGACTACCCGGGGGACACCGCTCTTGAGCCGAACTCCTCGGGGCCGCCCTACTGGAACAGTCCCGACGTCAGGGTGTGCCCCACCACGGCCCCCTGCTCGCCCGGCCTTACCGCGCCCGCCTACACGACCAACTACATACAGGTGACCTTGCGGAACCCGGGGCCGTACGGATCGGGCACCGACGTTGGCACCCTGCGGGTCTACTTCACCACCTCGGGAGGTGCCGCGATCTGGCCGCTCGACTGGACGCACCTCAACTCGGCGATGGTGACGGTACCGCCCGGGGTGATGACCGTGGTGCTGCCGTGGACCACCCCGGGTCCCGGACTCGTCTCCACGCTGTACCGCTGGGTGTCGACGGACGACCCGATGCTCTACGAGGGGCCGGACACGTACGACAACGCGCGGTTCAACAACAACGTAGCCTGGAAGAACTTCTCCGTCGTCTGATGGAGTCTGCGCCGAGTTGAAAACGGGCCACTCCCACACCCTCGGTGTCGGCACCGCCGACCCGCTCTAGCGCGAGTAAAAGTAGCCGTTCGAAAGCGCCTATCGCGACAGCGTCCGCCGCCCCGACAAACAGTACGGGCGGCGGACGCGTCAGTGGCGGGGAGGTGAACTGGTCAGTCGTCGGACGGCATCCAGTAGACGGAGACGGCATGCAGGGTTTCCGGCCCGTCGTTACGCACCTGATGGGGCACCCTGCTCTCGAACGCCACCACCTCCCCGGGCCGCACCACCGTCGCCTGGTCGTCGGCCCAGGTCAGGATGCCGACCCCGGAGACGACGATCCACACCTCACGCGACCGGTGTACGTCCAGGTCGTTCGACGTTCCCGGAGCGACCGACCAGCGGGCGACCTCGAACGGGGCAGGTGCCTCCGCCGGGTACGGAAGCAGCGCCCGGTGCACGGGTCCGCCCTCGCTGAAGTCGTACCAGTGCTCGAACTCGACAGGGCCGCTGGTCGTGGCCAGGTTGGTGCTCGACATGCCGTCCAGGTTGCCGACCACCGGGCTCGTACGTCTGGCGGCAATCGGACGCAGCGTTACCCGAGGCAGGGCAGACGGCGGCTTGCTGCCGAGAGTTGACGAGTAAGCTACGTCGATAGCCGTCGGGTAGCCGTTCGTTAACATATGAAGAGAGATGCCCGATCTGTCGCCTCGCTTCGGAACCCCGCCAACACCGGCCAAACCTGGCCGGTCTCCATTGCGACTCCATCCTCAAGGGTGGAGCCCGTAAGAGCACGTCCGCCAACACCGGCCGAACCTGGCCGGTCTCCATTGCGACCTGGTAGTCCGCGGCGGCCTGGTTGTAGATCTCCTTCCCAACACCGGCCGAACCTGGCCGGTCTCCATTGCGACGGTCAGCACGGTCACGGCTCCGTCCTCGCTGACCGCGATCCAACACCGGCCGAACCTGGCCGGTCTCCATTGCGACCGATGGGCCCCTGCACCGGGGAATCTTGGCGGATGGTCCCAACACCGGCCGAACCTGGCCGGTCTCCATTGCGACTCGAAGTGAGTTAACTGTTCTCGGCTGAGCTTGCACGGGCCAACACCGGCCGAACCTGGCCGGTCTCCATTGCGACATCCAACACCACCCTCTCGTCACCGACACCTGCGAAACCAACACCGGCCGAACCTGGCCGGTCTCCATTGCGACGGCTGGCGGCGTTGGTTGGCGTACCCCCGGCCAACCTCCAACACCGGCCGAACCTGGCCGGTCTCCATTGCGACGGCTTCTACGCACCGAAGGCCGAGGTGTACCGCAACGACCAACACCGGCCGAACCTGGCCGGTCTCCATTGCGACGTGGCCAGCGGCGTCAGCAACATGCGGGCCAACTTTCCAACACCGGCCGAACCTAGCCGGTCTCCATTGCGACTGGTTTCGCGACAGCTCACCCGTGCCGCCGCCGTCCACGCCCAACACCGGCCGAACCTGGCCGGTCTCCATTGCGACCCACGCCATCCGCAATCCCACGATCAGGACCGCGCCGACCAACACCGGCCGAACCTCGCCGGTCTCCATTGCGACTTGGTTACCCGCCCGTACTTGTCGACTACCTCAGCGGCCCAACACCGGCCGAACCTGGCCGGTCTCCATTGCGACGGCGGCTTCGCGTGCTCGCTGGGCGAGGCGGGCGCGGGCCAACGCCGGCCGAACCTGGCCGGTCTCCATTGCGACCGTCGGCATGGCCCCCGAGGTCACCTACGGCACCTACGTCCAACACCGGCCGAACCTGGCCGGTCTCCATTGGGATTCGCTTGTGTAGACGCCGATGCGGAAGCCCGTTGCCCGGTCATAACTGATCTTGACCGCTCATTCTCCGCTCGTGGCCTCGCAGGCACGTGCAGGGAGTTTGTCGTACCCGTCAGGTAGGTGTTCCAATGCCATCAAAGTTGACGGGAGTGATCATGTCTGGGCTTGTTGATCGTCTTATCTCGGCGGTTGGTGCTGATCGTCGGGAATCGGGGATCGGATTCAACGCCGTATACCAGCCGGTAGGCGGTCAGGGTGGAAAGATCATGCCGCCGACACTTCCAGTGCCCGACGATGTGAAGCGAGCTGCCCAGCGGGATGGGCGGTCGCTGCGTCCGTACCTGTTCGAGGAGCGTCTGATCGACGGCGAGCGACGGGACACGGTGGTACTCGACCAGGTACCGTCGCAGGCCAACCGGGTAGAGGAAGCGCTGCTTGCGGCGCGTGACACGGGTCGGCTCGACCTTCCGATGTTCGAGCTGCTGATGAAGGACGAGGGCATACGGCTGACGTCGCTGGACTTCCCTCACCGGTACGCGGACGCGTATCTGCGCGACAGTGAAGTGGCCGGCGTACGGTTCGACAGCAGCGAAGTGGGCCAGGCGCTTCGACTGGCAAGCGTGAATGACGTTCGGCCGCTGTACCGGCGGGAGCCGTACTCGTTGATCTTCGGTGCGTGGGATTCGCACCGAAAGGGCAGGTGGCCGAAATTCGCCCGGCTCTACTCCTCGATGATGTTCGGCACCGAGTGGCTGACGGGGGAGCGTCGCGCGGGCCGGTTCGATCCGATGAACATCACGGGTGCCATCGACGACAAGGCAAAAGCCGAGGGAAACTGGCGTTTTCTGCCCGAGGGCACCAAGGCGAAGGGCGGCAAGCTCAGCGAGATCGGGCACGGACACATCGCCCCGAATGCCTCGCATGGTGGGGTGACCGTACGGGAGGTGCGTCGGCAGGGCTGGATCTCGTGTGCCGGTCTGGAACGACTGCGCTTCGGTGACGCCTCACCGGAAGCCGCGACCCTGGCTCGGGCGACGCTGGCGGCGCTGGCGCTGGCGGGGGACCGGTTGGCGTTCGGCCGCCCGTCACTGTGGCTGCGCTCGGGCTGTGACCTGACGAAGGTCTCCGAGACCCTGTTCTTCGAGGTTGTGGGCGGTGCGCAGGAGCCGATCGAGGCAAGCAGCGCCGAGATTCTCGCTGCGTTCGTCGAGCTGCGGGACCGGGCCGCTTCCGCCGGCATCGTCATGGAAGCCGACGTGATCGAGGTGGCCCCGACCAAGCAACTGGCCGAGGCGATCCGGTTCGCACTCCGGTCAGCCGCCCCGGACGCCGGGGAGTAAGCGGTGGCGTTGAGCATCACCGTACGACTGCGGGATGGCCGTTACGACGCGGCGTTTCCACCGGATCGGGTGGAGTGGCCACCCCATCCGGCGCGGCTGTTCTGCGCTTTGGTGGCCTCCGCGGATTACGACACCGGTACTACGGAACCGGCCGGAGCCAGTGCCGATGATGTGGCCCTGCGTTGGCTGGAGTCCGCCGGGCCGCCGTTGGTGTTGGCGACCCCGAGGAGCGAGGTCGGTCAGTTCGTGCGCGAGGGATTCGTGGTTTCCAACAAGACCAAGGCGCCCGACAAGAAGAATCCATTCGGCGGCAGCACTGTCTGGCCGGGCCGGACGAACGGGGAGAGCCTACGTCGAGGTGCGCTGCCCGCCGATGAGCACCTGGCCTTCATCTGGCCGGACGCACAGGCCGACGACGCGACCCTGTGGCGGCTGACCCGACTCACCCGGCGGGTGCCCTATCTGGGTCGCTCGACGTCGAGCGCCGAGGTGCTGATCCACGACGAAGTGGTGGCACATCGTCCTACCTGGACGGCGTACCGGCCGACTCGGATCGGCACCCCTCGGGCCATCGACCTGCGCGTTCCATATCCCGGCTACCTAGACCAGCTACGAGCCGCATACGACGATGGGCATCGCGCGTGGGAGGTTTGCCGGAGCATCGCCTACCTCGCCGACGAGGATGCCACCACCGACGAGGCAGCCGACGAGACGGCAGCAGCGGGGGCGGTCGGGCCGTACCGGGATCTGCTGCTGTGGCCGATCGAGCGGGGTACGGTCCCGATCAGCGGAGACCGACTGCTCGCCGTGACGGAGATGCTGCGTCGGGCGGCGATCAGTCGGATCGCCGACCCGGTGCCGGCCCAGGCCAGCGGGCATGGTGCCGACGGTCGCCCGCACGTGGCGTTCGTGCCGCTGCTCGATGCCGGTCACCAGCATGCCGACGGGCACCTGTTGGGGGTCGGGGTCGCCGTACCGGTAGAACTGGCCGGGGACGACCGGTTGGCGATCCTGCGTGGCCTGCTCGGTGCCGACGGCGAGGATCCGATCCGGGAGTTGCGCGGCGGCACCGCTGGTCTGGTGCGGCTGGGTGACCCGACCGACCTGCCGTTGACGTGGGGCCTGCGGCCCGACCGGTGGACCGGTCCACCGAGCGGCGGACATCGCTGGGTCAGCGTCACCCCGGTCATGCTGGACCGCTATCCGGGGCGTCGCGACCCCGCCGAAGTGCTCGCCGACGGGTTCGTGACCGCCGGTTATCCCCGGCCGACGTCGGTGACACTGCTCGAACGCCCGATAGTACGAGGAGCGGTGCAGATGCCCCGTCGAGGCAGCCTGCCGGACAAGCGGGCTCGACGCCCGATCCTGCACTGTCAGGTGGAGTTCCCCACCCCGGTACGCGGACCGGTGATCGCCGGTGCCCTGCGCTATCTGGGCTGTGGGATGTTCGTGCCGGAGGTGTCCCGTGCCGGGCGTTGAAAAACTGTCCACTGCCGATTTCGCCGAGTTCGTCCGTGAGGTGCACGGGCGGATGGTCCCCACGCCGAGAGGCGAGTGCCTGCGGGAGCCTTTCCCCTGGCAACAGGCGTTGCTGGAACGCATCGTCGCCGAGGAGCGCTGGCCGGACGTGATCGACGTACCGACCGGGCTGGGCAAGACCTCGGTGTTGGATGTCGCCGTGTTTGTGGCCGCACTCCGGCCACAACTGGCCCGGCGTCGCATATTTTTCGTTGTCGACCGGCGACTCGTGGTGGACGAGGCCCACGAGCACGCCAGCCGACTGCGGGACGCGCTGCGGGTAGCGACGGAGCCGATCAGTCGCCGGGTGGCGGCCGCCCTACGTGGACAAGACGCCGACCAGGGGCAGAACCTCGACCAGGAGCAGCACGACGACCAGGAGCAGAGCGACGACCAGAGAGCCGGGGACGTACTTTCCGTCACCCGGATGCGGGGCGGCGTCACCTGGGACCGGATCTGGGTGGACCGGCCCGACCGGTACGCCATCGTGACGGGCACCGTCGACCAGGTCGGCAGCCGATTGCTGTTCCGGGGCTACGGAGTGAGTGAGTTTGCCCGCCCCATCGACGCCGCCCTGGTCGGCACCGACAGCCTGATCATCGTGGACGAGGCACACCTGGCGACCGCGTTCCGCACCACCGTCAGCGCGGCGATCGGGCTCGACTCGTGGCCACTCGCTATCCGCCCCACGGTAGTCACCATGTCGGCCACCACACCCGACGAGGAGGACACTGGGCAGCCGGTGACCGTACACGGCATCACCGCCGACGACGAACAGAAACCGGCGTCCGGCGACCGCCTCCGGGCGGCGAAGCGACTGCGGTTGACCGAGGTGAAGACGACCCGCAAGAAAGCCGAAGTGGACGTACCCCGGGCCCTGGCCGACCTGGCCACCCGGCTGGCGTCCCGGGGCGTGGTCGGCGTCGTGGTCAACACTGTGTCCCGGGCCAGGGCGGTCCGCACCCTGCTCGCCGGCACGGTCGAGGTGATCCTGCTGACCGGCCGCAGCCGCCCGATCGACCGGGAGATCCTGCTCGGCAGATACTACGACCGGATCAAGGTCGGGCGGGATCGCGCCGACTCCCGGCCCCTGGTCGTGGTCGCCACCCAGACCATCGAGGTCGGGGCAAACATCGACCTGGACGCGCTGGTTACCGAGTCGGCGTCGCTTTCGGCGCTGGTCCAGCGCCTGGGCCGACTGAACCGGCTCGGGCTGAGCACGACCCCGGCCCCGGCCTACGTCGTACACCACAGCGCCGTCGACGCCGACGATCCGGTGTACGGCCCAGCCCGGCTCGTCGCCTGGCAGTGGCTCAGCAGCCACGCACCAGTCGAACGCGCTGTCGACGTCGACGTAGACCCGGCGCTCGGGCTGGACGCGTCACCGGCCGCCCTACGGGCACTGTCGGCCGCCGCGCCGGCAGCGGCCCACGCCGGGCAGCCGCCGTACGTGCCGATGCTGTCGGCGACGACCCTGGACGCCTGGACCCGTACCTCACCGACACCGCACCCCGACCCACCGGTCGCCCCCTTCCTGCATGGCCTACGGGACGAGGTGCCTCCGGTCACCGTGCTCTGGCGTACCGGGCTGCCCCTCGACGAGCCGAACCGCTGGGCGTCGACGGTGGACTTCGTACCACCCGTCACCGAAGAGTCGATCGAAATCCCCGTACGCGAGGTCCGTCGCTGGCTGCTCGGCGAGGCCAGCGACCAACCGGTGGCGGACATCGACCTTCCAGAACCCGACGCGTACGACGAGCAGCCCGCCGAGGCGGCCACGGACCGGGACGTACGTCGTGCCCGGGACACGCAGGGGCGACCGCTGGTCCTGCGATATGTGGGGCGCGGCGTCGCCGAGGTGATCCCCAGCGGGGCGATCCGGCCCGGCGACACGATCGTGCTGCCGACCGAGTACGGCGGCTGCGACCGGTTCGGTTGGGCCCCGGCGAGCACCACCGGGGTCGTGGACGTCGCTGACCTCGCCGCCCGGCGCGGGAAGCCGATCGTGCGAATCGGCCCCCACCTGCGGCAACTCGCCGCATATGCCGCCAGCTTCGACCCGGTGCCGGGCCTGTCGAGCATGTCGCACCTCGCAGCCCTCGACGACCTGCTCGACTTCGCAGGCACCGACGACGCCCCGGCTGCGGTCGCCTACGAGAAGCGACTCAGGGAACTTGTCTCGGCGCTGCCCGAGCGGGAGCCGCTACGTGCTGTCCTGGCGGCGCTGCCGGGCGGGCGGTGCACGGTCACCGCGACACGTCAGGTCATCCCGTCAACCGGCGAGACGTGGGCCCCCGAGTTTCCGATCGTGCTGTCCGCCGCCCGTTCTCGGCGGGCCGACGATGACACCGAGTCGGCCAGTTCCAGTCCGGCCTATCCCGGCAAACGCATCACCCTCGATCGACACCAGACGCAGGTCGCCGCACTCGCGGCCCGGATAGCAGCGAACCTTGCGCTGCCCGAGCGGGTGGTGGCGAGTGTGTGGGCTGCAGCCCGATGGCACGACGAAGGTAAACGGGACAGCAGGTTCCAGGTGATGTTGCACAAGGGCCGGCATGCCGCCGCCCAACTCGCACCCGAACCCCTGGCCAAGTCGGGTATCGACCCCACCAACCGGGCCGAGGCGCGACGTGCCCGCATCGCCGCCGCATATCCGGAGGGGATGCGACACGAGGCGCTGTCGGCCCGGATCGCCGCCCTTCGCCTGGTCGAGCATCCGGATGTGGTGGATGCGGCGCTGGTCGTACACCTGGTGGCCAGCCACCACGGACGCAGCCGGCCGCTGCTGCCGCCTGTCGTAGACAAGCGCCCGGTCCAGATCGACATAGCGGGACTGCCGGTGATCGACAGCCAGGAAACCGTGGACTGGGCGGCCCCCGCCCGGTTCGCCGACCTGACCGAGCGGTATGGGCGTTGGGGCCTGGCGCTGCTGGAAACCGTCGTCCGGCTCGCCGACATCTGGTGCTCCATCAACCCGGAGGAGACCGAATCATGACCGCTGCGGTCGAACTCCCGGCACTCGATGGCCGGGACACCCTCGGTTTCCTCGCCGCGCTCGGTGTGCTGCGACTACTCACCGACGAGGCGAAGATCGAGACACGGTTGTCGTTCAGCGAGTCCAACGCCAACGCCATCCTGCACAGTCCACTCACCTCGATAGACGAAGTGGTAGACATCCTGGTACACGTCGTCGACCACATTCCCTCGGCTGGCGCGATTCCCGGAGTGCCGGCCGGGTTCCCCCAGCAGCCGGGCACTGGCAAAGATCCGATGCGCGTGCCCCGAGACCAGCTCCGGCGAACCTTCGCACAGCTCGCAGATGGTCAACGCGGCCCGGAGGCCTGTCGTTGGCTGGCGGCATTGCTGACAGACCTCGCCGCTGACCGCGAGGGACGGGCGGCGCTCACCCCGTATTCCGCGCCGGGCGGCAAACAGAGCGTGCGCTCCTTTTTTGTCAAGCCGCTGGAACTGCTACGCAGCAAGGAACCCGCCACGCTCGTCCGTGAGGCGTTGGTCCGCTGGCGTCGAGTCGACAACTACACGGGCGAAAACCTTGACCATCGGGTGCTCAGAAGCGCTGCCGACCATCCCAGCGGTGAATCCGTGCCGGCCGGTGTGCCCGGAGCCACCTGGCTGGCCATCATGGCGCTGCCCATGCTCCGGTTGACCGGCAACGGCACCAACCCCCAAGCCACCCTGTGGCATAACGTGGTAGGCAGCCGGCAGCCGATTATGGTCTGGCCACTGTGGCGACAACCCCTTGATTCGTACGCGGTTGTCGCGCTGCTCGAACACCCGGCGCTGCGCCCACGGCAGGGCACCGACGCTCCCGTGGTGCCCCGAGCCGGCCTGGCCCCCCTCGGCGTGTTCTTCGTTGGTGCCGCCGCCCGGCAACCCGTCAAAGGCGCAAAGTCAGCGGGCGTACTGGCACCGACCCGGATCAGTCTCGTTGACTGACCTATCCCTCGCAGTCGACGGGCCAAGGTCAAGCGGTTCGAGGAAGCACGAAGGAAGATGGTACTGCCACTGCTCCATAGCGGTTGGCGAGTTCATTGATAAATGAAGAGATACGCCCGATTTGTCGCTCAGGTTAGGAACCCTAGGCTCGCACGCCTTGAGCGGGGGGTTCCGAACCGCAAAATGTCCACAAGAAAGGCAACTCGGACAGGATTTGGTTATCGTAATTTTGGTGGCTGCCTATATTCGCAGCTCGCGAGCCCCAACACCGGCCGAACCTGGCCGGTCTCCATTGCGACGTGTATGCGCTGCGCACATCGTAGCCGCACACCCCGGCGCCAACACCGGCCGAACCTGGCCGGTCTCCATTGCGACCTCGGGGAGGTCTTCGGCGTTGGCCAGTACGCAGCATCCCAACACCGGCCGAACCCGGCCGGTCTCCATTGCGACCCGGGCATCAAGCGGTATTCGCGCCGACTGATCAACCCCAACACCGGCCGAACCTGGCCGGTCTCCATTGCGACGGCTTCGGTGGCCGACCACGACGGTCTCGCAATTGTTCCACCAACACCGGCCGAACCCGGCCGGTCTCCATTGCGACGCGGTGTTCGGCCCAGGTGCCGTGCATGTCGGCGACGCCAACACCGGCCGAACCCGGCCGGTCTCCATTGCGACCCGGTCGACACGGACGACGAAGCTGCCTTTGCGACGTCCAACACCGGCCGAACCCGGCCGGTCTCCATTGCGACCCGAAGTGGTACTGCTCATCCACCTCGAAAGCGCTGTCCCAACACCGGCCGAACCCGGCCGGTCTCCATTGCGACACCCACGCGCGCACCGCGCAAGAAGCCCGCGATCAGGTCCAACACCGGCCGAACCCGGCCGGTCTCCATTGCGACGTCCGCCTTGGACAGCCAGATGTTGACTGCCCCCCGGACCAACACCGGCCGAACCCGGCCGGTCTCCATTGCGACTTCACCTTCCAGGCCCGCATCCCGCCGTACGAGTTGCCAACACCGGCCGAACCCGGCCGGTCTCCATTGCGACGAGGCCGGCATGCCTTCTCCCCTCTCGCGCTGCTATTGCCAACACCGGCCGAACCCGGCCGGTCTCCATTGCGACTTGCCTCTCTCGGCCTCGCAGCGGGAGGCATTGGAGCCAACACCGGCCGAACCCGGCCGGTCTCCATTGCGACAGGTCGAGGAAGCCATCGATCAACTGACTGCCACCCTGCCACCCTGCCAACACCGGCCGAACCCGGCCGGTCTCCATTGCGACATGCTCAGCCACAGCGGCACCGGTTTCCAACCCCAGCCAACACCGGCCGAACCTAGCCGGTCTCCATTGCGACCATCTGGCAGGAAAGGGCATGGGCGACGTGCGCAGTACCAACACCGGCCGATCCTGGCCGGTCTCCATTGCGACACGATGGGCGGCACCTACGAGTCCGGGCCGACCGGCCCCAACACCGGCCGAACCTGGCCGGTCTCCATTGCGACGCCGTCGGCCAACACCGGATGAACCTGGCTGGTCTGCTACATTGTGGCCAAATGGTTGTGGTTTTACTACTCTGTGCTCGGAGCGTTTTTTAGCGCAACTCCGTTGCTTAGATAAGGGGATTTGTCGGAATTGGAGATCGCGTATTGTACGCGATTCCACAGTTTTGGCTGTAAGAGTTCTTCTGCTTCCCTTGGTGTGCAAAATTTGTATTCGAGTAGCTCGTTGTCGGTTGGCTTGAGTTTGGTGGATTGCTGGGAAGAGATTGTGCCACCATCGAAAATAAACATCAGACTATCGTCCCATGGGCCATGTGGTGCTACCCAGTCGATGGCAAGTATCTTCCGCACCTGAATTTCGAGACCAAGCTCTTCTCTTAACTCTCTTTCGGCGGCCTTGTGTGGAGGTTCATTGGCTTCGACCATGCCGCCGGGTAAATCCCAGTCTGGCTTGTAGCGTGGATTGACCAGCAGGATCCGGTTGTCCTCATCGCGGATTAGGACGTCCGCTCCTACCCGCTTACGTGCCTGCTTGGCGTTCCCCTCTGCAAGATATGCGTTCCATGCCGCCGGATCGCGTTGGTACAGGGGGCGGTCGTCGTTCATGTGAGCTGCCTCGATAATTAGATTGAAACGTTGTTGACAATGTTGATCCAGTTGCGCTGCCGGACAGCATCGTCGATTCGGATGATTAACGCCGGGACTTCGGCGTGCCGCGACGCGTGTGGTCGCATGAGTATGGACACATGGGCGAGTTGCGCGGCAAAAACGGCTGATCCAAGGTCAGCGGTTCGATCCAACACCTCGCGGGTGATGCCGCATGCCTCATCGAGGTGGTCCCTTCCCAGTAGCGTAGTCACCAGCATGAGTCGGGCTAAGGCTTGGCTTCGGACACGCTCTTGGCTTTCGGCATCTACGACGATCTGGAGCCTTTGATGTGTCTCCGTCAGATCTCCGATTCTTTGGAAACAGCGCGCCGATTCGATGGCAAAAGAGATCTCGTCAAATGGGCTGAGCCAGGTGGATGCTCTGTCCAATCCAATGCTGAAGCTCTGCTCGGCTCTGCTTAGCGTTTGTGTTGCCTCGACATGGCGGCCGCTGCTGGCAAGACCGCGCGCTTGCATCGCCATTAATCTGGCTTTTAGTGGCCCGTATACCGGCCCGTCTTTCAGAATCTCCAATCCCTGGAATGCGTACGTCAGGGCCTCGTTCGCGTTGCCGTGATGACTCGCGAGGTGGCTGCGCCCAGCGTAGATTTGGGCAGCAAGTTGTGAATCGGCGCTCCTCTCGGCAAGCTCCGATGCAGTAAGTAAGTGTTTGTGGGCGGCAATGGCTGACCCTGTGTCATGTGCCATCCACCCTGCCATTTCGTTGAGTGACGCCCTGGCGGCCAGTGCTGTCGGCGAAAAAGCATCATTCTGGCTTTCGGCTCGGAGCGACTTGGCCAAATAGGCGCTGATGGCAGCGTAGAGGTGGCCCCCGCCGACCCTACGGTCTGCCCTTCGTAAGGATCGCAAAAAATCCAAATCGAAATCAGGCGAGTTGGCATGGTTGCTTGACGTGCTGGCGGCAGGTTCTGCCGGGGGCAGTGAAAACCACAACAAGTCTTCTGGAATACCGAGGAGGACAGCCCACGCAATCAGGCGTTCAATATTCCTGAGCGGTGGGCCGTTTTCCAGACGGCTGAGCTGGGCCTGAGTCTGTCCCATCCAACCAGCGACGACGTCCTGCGCTAGCGGTCGGGCACCGTGATGGGAGTGATGACGATAGACGCGGATGACGCGGCCCATGTGACGCGCAGACAACGCAGCGCGCATCTGGTCAGTGTTCCAACAGTCCCTCGGCATGGACGGTGGCTGTAGCAGGCGACGACTTCGTGCTCGTTGGCAGCTCTCGCATTGGCTCGTCCGGTTGTCCCGAGCTAGCCATGTTCCACACGAGCATCGGCGACGCGTTCCATCAGCCCGCATCAAGCACCTCGACGTCCAGTCGACAGCAGAGGCTATGAGGCTAGCGGATGTATGAGGTTTTCGTATGCATCGTAGTAGTGCAATGCATTCCGGTTTTTCTGATCCCTGACCAGGCTCATTGCATGGCCCGGGGCGGGTGCTGGCTCCGGTGGCGGGGCGATTCCCTGATCGATTGTGTCGCTGCTCCCGCCCGTCCCGGTGCCGTTCCAGGTTGTCGGGATGGTGCAGGGGTGAGCGCTTGTGGTGGGTGTGGACGGCGATGGGTTCGGCCGGTTGGGGTCGATAGGGGTACGGGATGCGGTGGGGCGCTGGTTGTGGCTGGTGGAGGCCGACACCGAGTTGAGGCCGTTCCTGGTGGGGGTGGATCGGGTCCGGCTGGCCGGGCATCTGGCGTTGTTGCTGACGGCGGCGTTGGGTGGCCCGACCGGTGACGTCGTCCGCCCGTGCGCAGCAGCATGGGCGGGGCTCGGTATGTCGGAGGGGCAGCATCGTCGGGCGGTCAACTATCTGGTGGGGACGTTGCGGGCGATGGGCGTGCCGCCGGCAGCCGCTGACCGGGCTGGCCGGGCGTTCACCGAGGAGACCCCGGTATGAGCGCGGGTAACGGACCCGAGTTGATGGCGTCGTGGGCAGCCACGCTGCAGCATGTCGACCAGGCAGCGGAGCATTTCTGGTATCTGGTGGAGGACTGCCGCCCCGGACTGCTGCCGGCCGGGGACGCGACGCTGTTCCTTACCGGGCTGGGACGGCTGGTCAGTGGTGGTGATGACGCGGCGGGTCGGGCGGCGTTGTTGGCGGTGTTGGGTCGGGCGTACCGGCGGATGCGGATGTTCACCCCGCATCATCTGCCGATCGGTGACGCGCTGATCGACACGGTGGCGAGGTTCGCCCGCCCGTGGTGGTCGCCGCGACTGGCGAGGGATTGGCAGCGGTTGTACGAGCCGACGATCCGGGCCCTGGCCCGGGTGGGTCGTCGGGTGGGGGAGGGGCCGGCCTGGTGGCCGGGCGAGGTGGTCGACCACGATCAGCCCGCGCCGGGCATCGCCATCGTTACCGTACGACCCGAGCGGCCGATGCCTGTCTGCCCGGGTCAGACGGTGCCGGTGACGGTGTCGCAGTTCCCGGGCCGGTGGCGCTGGTATTGCCCGGCGAACGCGCCCCGCCCCGATGACACCCTCGAACTGCATGTGCGGGCGGTCCCGGGCGGCAGTGTGTCCCATGCCCTGGTCGACCAGGTATGTCCTGGTCAGCAAGTGTGGCTCGGGCCGCCGTACGGTGATGGGTTGTTGTTGGACCCGGACAGTGACGCGGATCTGCTGTTGGTGGCCGGTGGCACCGGTCTTGCTCCGTTGCGGGCTCTGGTGGAGCAGGTCGCCGCCACTCCGGACAACCCTCGGCGGGTCACGTTGGTGGTCGGGTCACGCAACTTCATGGACCTGTACGACGCGACGAGTCTGGACAAGTTGCAGTGTGCGCATGACTGGTTGACGTTGGTGCCGGCGGTGTCACATGACCTGGAGAACACCGAACCGGAGGAGCGGGGTGACGCGTTGAGCCTCGCCGTGGCGCACTACCGCCCGGGGCAGGATGTGTACGTGTGTGGTCCGCCGGCGATGAACCGGGCCGCGATGCTGCGGCTGCTCGTTGCCGGGGTGCCAGCCGAGCGGATTCACCTGCCCGACGAGTACGAGAGCCTGCACCATGGGTACCTACCGCAGTCGTAACGGCGGCCCGTTGACCGCCGACGGCATCCGCAACGCGCGGTTGTCGTACACGAGGTTTGGTCGACGTGGCTACCAGCCGGCGCAGGTCGACGCCCTGCTTGCCCGGCTGGCGAAGGAGACCGCCGACCGCTGCCAGCAGATCCGACTACTCCAGGCCGAAAACGATCGGATCAAGGACGCTCTGCGCACCTGGCAGACCGAACAGGCCAACCACCAGCACAGGTGAGCGGTCGTGAGTGGAACACCAGATACCTCATCCGGGTGAGATGACGTATCTGGTGTGCCAGCGAGCATCAGCCGGAGCCGGGGCGCGTTGGTGGGTCTGCTCTGTATACGGCAAATTGAGCAGGTCGCCACCGCTCCGGGTAAGCCCTCGACGGCACTGCTCTACTATCAACCGGATGACGAGCGGGATCGATGCGCCGAAGCGGCGCTACCTTTCGTGGCTGCGACCGTTTCACGTCGTGTTACTCGGTACGGTCGTGATCGCGATTCTGTTGCTCGCGCCGATCCGGATCGGGCCGGGGAATCACGAGAAGGACACCAGTTGCGGCAGCGCCTTCGATATGGACCTGAGCCCGTGGCGGAGCGTGCCGCACGATTCGGAGCAGGCGTACTACCTGGATCTGGCGTACAAGACCTGCACCATCCGACGCATCGATCGGCTGGCTCAGGCGGTGGGTGTGCTGTCGGTGACCTTCCTGATCGTGGCCTTCATGACCCGACGCTCCGGATCGCCGAGATCAGACCGGTCGTCCGGGGGTCCGGACCCATCGTGACGCGAAGCCCGTTCATCACGTACCCGAAGGCGATGCCCTCGGCCGGATCGGCGTAGCCGAGCGAGCCGCCGTGGCCGGGGAAGCCGAAGGCAGTGGGTGACCACCAGGGCTGTTCCGGCAGCGGTAGGCCGAAGCCGAGCCCCGGTCGGGTCGGCACCATCAGTACCCGATCGACTCCGCTGGCCTGCTCACGGGTGGCGGTGGCGAGGGTGGTCGCGTCGAGGATCCGTACGCCGTCGACCTCGCCGATCAGGCCCGCGTAGAAGCGGGCCAGCGACGAGGCGGTGCAGATGCCGTTGACCGCCGGGATCTCCGCCGACCAGGTGCGCGGGTCGGTGAGGTCGAGTGGCGGGTCGGTCACCGCCATCGACCGGAGCACCAACGAGGTCGGATCGGTGTACGCGGCGAGAATCTCCCGCATCGCCTCGGGCATGGCCTCCGGCACCGCCTCGGGCACCGCCTCCTGCGTAGCCGCCCGTACCGCCTCCGGCTCAGCCTCGGCGGCGGCTGTGGGTGGGGTGACCGGCTGCTCGACGAGCCGGGCGACCCGGTGTGCCTCGGTGGCGGGCAGTCCGATCCAGAAGTCCAGGCCGAGGGGTTTGGCGATCTCGTCGGCGAAGTAGGTGCCGAGGCTGCGTCCGGAGACGCGGCGTACCACCTCGCCGACCAGCCAGCCGTAGGTGAGTCCGTGGTAGCCGTGCGCGGTGCCCGGCTCCCAGACGGGTGTCTGGGCGGCCAGCGCGGCGACCATCGGCTCCCAGGCCAGCGCCTGTTCCAGCGGTATCGGACGGTCGAGTACCGGCAGCCCCGCCTGGTGGGACAGGAGCCAGCGGACCGGAATGTGGCCCTTGCCCGCTGCCGCGAACTCCGGCCAGTACTCGGCGACGGGTGCGTCCAGGTCGAGTTGTCCACGTTGGGCCAGCAGGTGGGCACAGGCCGCCGGCACGCTCTTGGTGGTCGAGAAGATCACCTGGAGGGTGTCCTCCCGCCAGGCGCGGCCGGTGGTGGGATCGGCGAGCCCACCCCACAGTCGGACCACCTCCTGGCCGTGCCGGTAGACGCTGAGGGCCGCGCCGATCTCGGACCGCGTCTCGAAGTTAGCCAGGAACGCCTCCCGGACCGGCTCATAACCCGGTGCCACACTGCCGCTGACCACGGACATGTTTCTCCTTCCGGAGCGTCTAGCCCGGACGACGATCGGCCCGGACAATGCATGTCAGGGTATCCTGACAGTACATGTAAGGGAACCCTGACGAACATATGCTTGCGGGATGGTGGAGGAGCTGGTTCCCGGACATTCGGACCTCATCGGGTTCCGACTGCCGGACGGGACGCTGAACACCGACGCCGCAGCGCCTGCCGGCACGGTCGGCTACCGGGCCCGATGCAGTTGCGGCTGGGTCGGCACCAGCGACTATCCAGCCGCCGAAGAGGGACTCTGGATGGCCACCACCGAGTGGAGTGGACACATCAGGCCGATCCTGGTCGCCACCCCGCCCGGCTGGCTACTGAGCCGTTCCGACACCCTCCGGGACAACGTCGCCGAACTGGCTGCTACCTGGCCGTTGCAGGCGCTTGGCGTACTCGCCGAGGTGGAACGCTGGCAACGGCCGTTGATCGAACGGGCCGTGCTGGCGGCCCGGGAGGCCGGGCTTTCCTGGGCGGAGATCGGCAACGCACTCGGCATCAGCCGCCAGTCCGCGCACGAGCGCTTCCGTAACGTCGCCCCGGCCAAGCCACCCGCCTGACGGTCGGTCCGGCGAGCGCGAAGGGCCGCTCAGAGCCGGCCAGCCTCGATGATCCGGTGTAGGAACTGCCGGGTACGGGCCTCGGTCGGCTCGCCGAGCACCTGCTCCGGCGGCCCCTGCTCGATCACCCGTCCGCCGTCGAGGAAGCAGATCCGGTCGGCGACGTCCCGGGCGAAGCCCATCTCGTGGGTGGCCAGCACCATGGTCATACCCTCGGACTTCAGGTCACGGATCATGGTCAGCACCTCGCCGACCAACTCCGGGTCCAGGGCCGAGGTGACCTCGTCGAGCAGCAGCAGCCGGGGCGAGTTGACCAGCGTACGGACGATCGCCACCCGCTGCTGCTGGCCGCCGGAGAGCCGGTCCGGAAAGGCCCGTGCCTTGTCGGCCAGCCCCACCCGGTCGAGCAGGGCCAGCGCCTGTGCCTCGGCATCGGCCCGGCCGCGTCGGTGCACCCGCCGGGGTGCCAGGGTGATGTTGTCCAGCACGCTCAGGTGCGGAAACAGGTTGTACGACTGGAACACCATGCCGATGCGCTGACGTACCCGGTCCGGGTCGACCTTCGGGTCGGTGAGGTGCTCACCGTCCAGGTGGATGGTGCCGTCGTCGATGTCTTCCAGCAGGTTGACGCAGCGCAGCAGGGTCGACTTGCCCGAGCCGGACGCCCCGATCAGCGCCACCACCTCGTGTTCGGACACGTCCAGGTCCAGGCCGTCGAGGACGGCGTGGCCGCCGCCGTACGTCTTGCGCAGTCCTCGGCAGGTCAGCAGCGACATGTCACCTTCCCGCCTGTCGGCGCGCGGCCCGCAGCGTCACCCAGTCGGTGACCGCGATCAGCGGAATGGCCAGCAGCACGAAGAGCACCCCGGCCAGGATGTACGGGGTGTAGTTGAACGTCTCGGCGGTGGCGATCTGGGCGGCCCGTACCGCGTCGATCGGACCGGCCAGTGAGACCAGCCCGACGTCCTTCTGGAGCGCGACCACGTCGTTGAGCAGCGGCGGGGCGACCCGGCGGACCGCCTGTGGCAGCACCACGTGCCGCATCGCCTGCCGGTAGGTCAGACCCAGCGACCGGGCGGCGGCGATCTGACTCGGGTGGATCGACTCGATGCCGGCGCGGAACACTTCGGCGAGGTAGCCGCTGTAGGTGATCACCAGCGCCAGCCCGCCGAGCACCAGCACCGAGGGCATGCCCTGCAACCGCAGGCCCGGCACGCCGAGGGTGAGCACGTACAGGACGATGATCAGCGGCAGGCCACGGAACGTGTACGTGTAGCCGGTGGCCAGCATGCGGACCGGAAAGAACACCGCGCCGCGCAGGGTCCGCAGCACCGCGATCACCAGACCGAGGGCGAGCGCGCCCAGGGCGCAGAAGAACAGCAGCCGTACGTTGAGCCACAGCCCGGTCAGCACCTCGGGCAGCGCGTCCCGGGCGATGTCCAGGTTGAGGAAGGACTGCTTGACCCGATCCCATCCGGGAGCCCCGGTGACCGCCACCACCAGCAGGGTGCCGAGCACGGCGGTGGAGGCGGCGGCGACCAGCACCGAGCGGACCGTCTGCCGTCGCCGGTAGGCGGCCCGCTGGCGCTGGATCTGCGACGGCTGGTAGCCACCCGTCGTCTTGCTGTCGACCGGCGTCACGCCGATCCGGTCGTGCAGGGTCACGTCTGTGCGTCCAGGGTCACGTCGGAGTCGGCCGGGGTCACGTCAGTTCGGTCGCGCCCGCCGCCTGGGCGAGCCACTTCTTCTCCAGCTCGGCGAGGGTGCCGGCGTCGCGAAGTTCGTTGACCGCCTTGCTGACGCAGCCGGTCAGCGGCGAGTTCTTGTCCAGCAGCAGCCCGAACGCCTCCGGCACCCCGACCTGCGGCACCTGGCCGACGATGGTGGCGTCGGTGAGCTCCGCCCCGGTGATGTAGAAGGCGGTGGGCAGGTCGACGACGAGGCCGTCGATCTGGCCGTTCTGCAGTGCCTTCTTGGCGTCGTCGTTGCTGTTGTAGACCTGCGGCTTGGTGGTCGGCTTGATCACGTCGGTGATCGCCTGGTAGCTGGTGGTGCCCACCTGCGCGCCGAGCTTGGCGTCCTTCAGGTCGGCCAGCGACGCCTTGCCAGCGATCTTGGAGGACTTCAGCGCGATGACGGTCTGCCGGACCAGGTAGTACGGTCCGGAGAAGTCGGCGGCCTGCTTGCGTTCCTCCGTGATGGAGAACTGGTTGATGTCGAAGTCGAAACTCTTCGGCCCGGGGGCGATGGCGTTGTCGAACTTGACCCGGGTCCACACCACGTCGCCGCGGGCGTACCCGAGCTTCTCCGCCACGGCGTAGGCCACCGCTGCCTCGAAGCCCTCACCGTTGTCGGGCTTGTTGTCCTTGAACCACGGCTCGTATGCCGGGTCGTCGGTGCCGACGGTGAGCTTTCCGGCGGTCAACGTGCGCAAGGCGTCCTTGGTGCAGTCGGCCTGCGACTGGTTGGTCGGGGCCGGGTCTGCGTCCTGGGGAGCGCAGCCGGCGAGGGCGGCAAGGACGACGGTCGCGAGCGCGACGGGGGCGTATCGGCTGGCCATGGCCGACAGCATAGGGGTGGGAGGCGGAAACATTCCCCCCTGATGTGGTCGGGATCATCGGCGGGGTCGCAAGTCGGGGTTTCGGCGTCCACCTGGTGGGTGGGGGTGACCCGGCGGCAGGGTCCACGCGGTGTGGCTGCGAGAATCCGATTCCGTGAAGACGTTCGAGGAGCTGTTCGCCGAGTTGCAGGCCAAGGCCACTGCCGGCACCCCGGGCTCGGCGACCGTGGCCGCGCTGGAGCGCGGTGTGCACGCGATCGGCAAGAAGGTCGTCGAGGAGGCCGCCGAGGCGTGGATGGCGGCCGAGCACGAGGGCCCGGAGCGGACCGCCGAGGAGATCTCCCAGCTGCTCTACCAGGCCCAGGTGCTGATGATCGCCGCTGGCCTGGACCTTGAGGACGTCTACCGACATCTCTGAGTGCCCCGACCGATTCCGATCGAACTCGAAGGAGCACCGGAGAAATGCTGCGCATCGCCATTCCCAACAAGGGCACCCTGTCCGGCCCGGCCGCTGAGATGCTGCGCGAGGCGGGCTACCGCCAGCGCGCCGACAGCCGCGACCTGGTCTGCCGGGACGACGCCAACGACGTCGAATTCTTCTACCTGCGTCCCCGGGACATCGCCGTCTACGTCGGCTCCGGTGACCTCGACCTCGGCATCACCGGTCGGGACCTGCTCGTCGACGCGGGCAGCCCGGCCGAGGAGGCGCTCGACCTCGACTTCGGTGGGGCCACGTTCCGCTTCGCCGCCCGCGCCGAGGCCGTCTCGTCGGTGGAGCAGATCGCCGGGCAGCGCATCGCCACCGCGTACCCCGGGGTGGTGGAGCGCCACCTGGCCGACCGGGGCATCAAGGCCGAGGTGATCCGCCTCGACGGCGCGGTCGAGAACGCCGTACGCCTCGGCGTGGCCGACGTGGTGGCCGACGTCGTCTCCACCGGGGCCACCCTGCGCCAGGCCGGTCTGACGATCATCGGGGAGCCGATCCTCCGGTCGTCGGCGGTGCTGATCCGTCGCCTCGACGCCCCGGCCAACGCCCAGGCCGACCAGTTGCTGCGTCGGTTGCAGGGCGTCCTGGTCGCCCGCCGCTACGTGATGCTCGCCTACAACGTGCCGACCGAGTTGCTGGTGCGGGCCACCGCGCTGACTCCGGGCATCGATTCGCCGACCGTGTCGTCGCTGCACCGGGAGGGCTGGGTCGCCGTGCAGGCGATGGTGCTCCGCGACGAGGTGCACCGGATCATGGACGAACTCTACGATCTCGGTGCGCGGGCGATCCTCGTCACAGACATCCACGCCTGCCGGCTGTGAAGCTGAGCCGGTGATCATCGGCTCTGATCTACACCGTCCCGCCCGTCTACTCCGTTCCGCCCGGTCGGTACGGCGGTGAAGGTGCTACCGGCCTGGGCGGCGCTCATCCTGGCCGGCCTGGGTGGGGTCGCCTCGGCCGCGCAGAGTGCCGCCAACGCCGAACTGGGCGACCGGGTCGGCCACCCCGCCGTCGGGGCGGTGGTCAACAACCTCGGCGGCAGCCTGTTGGTGCTGGTCGGGCTTTCGGTGCTGCCGTCGATGCGTACCGGGCTGGGGCAGTTGCGCCGATCCGGGCTGCCGTGGTGGGCGTACCTGGGTGGGCTGGGCGGTGCCGCGATCGTGATCGTGGCGACCTATGTCGTACCGGTGCTCGGGGTGGCGGTCTTCACCATCGCCCAGGTCGCCGGCAACAGCGTGGGCGGGCTCAGCGTCGACCGGGCCGGGCTGTCCCCGGTCGGCCGGCTGGCGCTCACCGGCCCCCGGATCGCCGGGGCGGCGCTCGGCGTCGGAGCCGTCGCCCTGGCCCAGGTCGGTCGCCCGGTCGGTGACCTGGGCCTAGGCTTGGTGCTGCTCGCGGTGGCCGGTGGAGTGGCGGTCGCCCTGCAGGCCGCGCTCAACGGTCGGGTCTCGGCAGCGGGCACCATGGCCGCCGGTACGGCGGTCAACTTCGCGGTCAGCACCCCGGTGGTGATCGTCGCCGCCCTGGTGCTGGGGGCGCTCGACGTGCTGCCCGACGCGACCTGGCCAGCCGACTGGTATCTCTACCTCGGTGGGGCACTGGGCGTGTGCATCGTGGTCACCCTGCTGATCGGGGTGCGTTCGGTGGGCGTGTTCCGGACCGGTCTGGCCGTGGTGGCTGGACAGTTGGGTGGGGCGCTGCTGCTGGACGTGGTGCGTCCCGCCGGCCCCGGGGTGGGCCTGCCGGTGCTCGCCGGCACCCTGCTCACGCTGCTGGCGGTAGTGGTCTCCGGCCGGGCGATCCGGCCCGCGCCGGCCGGCACCTGACCGACGGATGGCAGACTAGACGGCGTGAGCGGTTCCGAGGTGGTACGACTGCGTCCGCAGCGCATCCGGGTGATGTGCTGGTCCCTGGCGGTAGCCGTGGTGGTGGTGTTCAGTCTGATCGCCACCTCGTTGACCGGGCCGACCGGTAGCGGGCCGGCCACCTTCCAGCGGGGTGACCAGTTCGCCATGATCGGGCTGGGGTTGCTGGTCGCAATCGGGATCCTGATGGTGACCCGACTGCGGGTCGAGGCGGACGCCCAGGGTGTCCGGGTCCGCAACGTGATCGGCTCCTACGACGTGCCCTGGGACGAGGTCCGGGCGGTACGGTTCAACCGTGGTTCGGCCTGGGCCAGCCTGGAGCTGGTCGGTGAAGAGCAGTTGAACATCCTCGCGTTGCAGGCGGCCGACAAGGAGCACGCGGTGGCCGGGGTCCGGGCGCTACGCGCGTTGCACGCCACCCACCAGCAGACCGTCACGCCGCAGGCCGGCTAGCCCAACCTCGGGCCGGCAACCCAACCGCAGGCCGGCTAGCCGAGCAGACCGTCACGCCGCAGGCCGGCTAGCCCAACCGCAGGCCGGGTCCCCGAATCGAAGGACGCCCGCGTCGCGAGCGCCGGGGTGGCCGAGTCGCAACCAGCGACCCCACCTGGTAACCTTCGTGGGTCGACCATGCTGGTGTGATGTTGTGACCACGCAGAGGCAATCGTGCGGACACACAATCACAGCAGCCATGAAGTGGAGCGCCTGCTCCCACCCGAGTCGCCACTAACTGGTGGCCGGGTCCGGTCACCGGATCGGTTCGTCCGATCCGGTTGTGCGGCACCTGGTGCCGCCGTCGACCGGTCGAGCGGGCCCTGGCATGCGCCGGGGCCTTCTGCTTTCCGGGTTGGTTCCCACCGGGGGACCCACCGGGGTCGGCTCAAGTTGAGGAAACGGACTTGAGGAGGCCCCATCAGCGTCGAGCCACGCGTGAACGAGCAGATCCGGGCACGAGAGGTCCGGCTGGTCGGCCCAGAGGGCGAGCAGGTGGGCATCGTCCCCCTGGAACGCGCTCTGCAGCTGGCCGCGGACGTCGACCTGGACCTGGTTGAGGTTGCGCCGATGGCGCGCCCGCCGGTGTGCAAACTCATGGACTTTGGCAAGTTCAAGTACGAGAGTGCACTCAAGGCGCGCGAAGCCAGGCGTAACCAGCAGCAGACCGTCATCAAGGAGATGAAACTCCGGCCGAAGATCGACCCGCACGACTACGAGACCAAGAAGGGTCACGTGGTGCGGTTCCTCAAGGCGGGTGACAAGGTCAAGGTGACGATCATGTTCCGCGGTCGCGAGCAGAGCCGGCCGGAGCTGGGCTACCGGCTTCTGCGGCGGCTCGAATCGGAGATCTCGGACCTTGGATACGTCGAGGCCGCACCGAAGCAGGACGGCCGAAACATGATCATGGTTCTGGCTCCGCATCGGGCCGTCAAGGCGTCCGCAACGGCCGCCAAGACGGGCTCGCCGCGTGAGCGGGAGGCCGGTGCCGTCGAGGTAGAGGCACCACCGGCCGAAGCGGCCGGACCCGCCGGGACCACCGGCGAGTAACAGGGGAGAAACGGTTCACATGCCGAAGATGAAGAGCCACACCGGAATGGGCAAGCGGGTCAAGGTGACCGGTCGTGGCAAGATCGTGGCGGAGCAGGCCGGCAAGCGCCACCTGCTGGAGGGCAAGCCCTCCACCCGCACCCGCCGGCTGACCGGCACGGTCGAGGTGGCCAAGGCCGATGTCAAGCGCATCAAGAAACTGCTTGGCCGCTGACGCGCGCCACTTTGACCTGAAGGAGAAGTTGAGATGGCACGCGTCAAGCGGGCTGTGAACGCCCAGAAGAAGCGCCGTACCCTGCTGGAGACCGCCAGCGGCTACCGGGGGCAGCGCTCCCGGCTTTACCGCAAGGCCAAGGAGCAGGTGCTGCACTCGATGCAGTACGCCTACCGGGACCGTCGCGACCGCAAGGGCGACTTCCGGCAGCTGTGGATCACCCGGATCAACGCGGGCGCCCGCGCCAACGGGATGACCTACAACCGGCTGATCCAGGGCCTGCGGCTGGCCGGTGTCGAGGTGGACCGGAAGATCCTGGCCGACCTCGCCGTCACCGACGAGGCGGCCTTCGCCGCCATCGTCGAGATCGCCCGTGCCGCCGTGGCGGCTGAGGGCACCGGTGGCGCGGCCGCTCAGGCCGCCTGACCCAACCCGCTACACCTGGAAGAGGCGCTCCCCATGACCGCACGACAGTCCGGGGGGCGCCTCGCTCCGGGTCCAGCCCCGGAGACCTCGCTGTTCACCCCCCGTACGCCCCGGGTGGTCGCCGCCCGTCGGCTGCACCGCCGGCGTGACCGGGACACCACCGGCCGGTTCCTCGCCGAAGGGCCGCAGGCGGTCCGGGAGGCGCTGGTCGGACCCGCCGGGGTGGTCGAACTCTTCGGCACCCCGGCCGCCCTGGATCGCTACGCCGACCTGGCCGCACTCGCCGCCCGCGCCGACGTACCGGTCTCGGCGGTGACCGACGAGGCGCTGGCCGCACTGACGGAGACGGTCGCACCACAGGGCCTGGTGGCGGTCTGCCACCACCTCGACGTCCCCCTGGCCGCCGCGCTGGACCGGGCACCCCGCCTGGTCACCGTGCTCGCCGGCATCCGCGACCCGGGCAACGCCGGCACGGTGCTGCGCACCGCCGACGCCGCCGGGGCGGCTGCGGTGGTGTTCGCGGGCGAGACGGTCGACCCGTACAACGGCAAGAGCGTGCGCTCCTCGGCGGGCAGTCTGTTCCACGTCGACGTGGTCCGCGCCGACGACCCGGCCGGGGTGGTCGCCGCGCTGCGCACCGCCGGCCTGACCGTGTTGGCCGCCTCCGGCTACGGCGAGACCGACCTGGACGACCTCGCCGACTCCGGTGGCCTGGCCACCCCGACCGCCTGGCTCTTCGGCTCCGAGGCGCACGGGCTCCCCGCCGAGCTGGCCGAGCTGGCCGACGCCCGGGTACGCGTGCCACTACACGGCCGCGCCGAGAGCCTCAACCTGGCTGCCGCCGCAGCGGTGTGTCTGTATGCTTCAGCCAGAGCACTGCGACGTGGGCTGTGAGCCCGCAGTCGCGAATCTGGGAGAGGTGACCACCCCGTGATGAGCGCCGTACGGCACTCGTTTAGCCAGCCCGCCGGTCGCGGCGGGCGGCAGGGCTGACCTTTCCCCTGTGCACCTCCCACCGGCGGGCTGCGGCGAAGCCGCGTGTCCGTAAACTCGCCATCGCCGCCCGACGAGGGCCGGCGCCGCCGTGAGGGAGTGCCCGTACGCCATGACCTATCGCAACGATCCGTACGACCCGAAGCAGGTCGCCCTGCTCGACCAGAGTGCCCTGGACGAAGCCGTCGCCGCCGCCGAGCAGGCGTTCGCCGCCGCCGGTGACCCCGACGAGCTGGCCGCCCTGCGGCACCAGCACCTGGGCGACCGGGCCCCGATCTCGCTGGCCCGCCGGGAGATCGGCGCGCTGCCCCCGGCGGCCAAATCCGACGCCGGCAAGCGGGTCAACGAGGCCCGCCGGGCGGTCGAAGCCACCTTCGCCAGCCGCCGCGAGGAACTGGAGCGGCAGCGGGCGGAGCGGGTCCTCGCCGACGAACGGGTCGACGTCACGCTGCCGTTCGACCGCCGACCGCAGGGCGGCCGGCACCCGCTGAACACGCTGATGGAGGAGATCAGCGACCTGTTCATCGGGATGGGTTACGAGATCGCCGAGGGCCCCGAGGCAGAGCTGGAGTGGGCCAACTTCGACGCGCTCAACATCGGACCGGACCACCCGGCCCGGGGCCTGATGGACACCTTCCATCTGGACCTGCCCGGCCTGGTGATGCGTACCCACACCTCGACGGTGCAGGCACGCACCATGCTGACCCGGCAGCCACCGATCTATGTGGTCTGCCCCGGGCGGGTCTACCGCACCGACGAGCTGGACGCCACGCACAGCCCGGTCTTCCACCAGGTCGAGGGACTGGTGGTGGACAAGGGCATCACCATGGCCCACCTGCGGGGCACCCTGGAGCACTTCGCCCGCTCGATGTTCGGCGAGTCGGCGCAGCTGCGCTGGCGTCCGCACTACTTCCCGTTCACCGAGCCGTCGGCCGAGTTCGACGTCTGGTTCCCGGAGCACCGGGGTGGGGCGCAGTGGGTCGAGTGGGGCGGCTGCGGCCTGGTCAACCCCCGGGTCCTGCGCGCCTGCGGCATCGACCCGGACGTCTACTCCGGATTTGCGTTCGGCATGGGCATCGAGCGGACCCTGATGGTCCAGCACGGCGTACGGGAAATGCGGGACATGGTCGAGGGCGACGTGCGGTTCACCCGCGCGTTCGGGGTCGGGGCGTAGCGAGATGCGGCTTAGCGGGATGCGCCTCGGCGGGATGCGGAACGAAGCAACGGAGACGGTGGTCTGAGTCATGCGAGTGGGAATTTCCTGGCTACGGGAGTACGTCGACCTGCCCGCCGACCTGTCGGTCGAGAACCTCGAACAGGCCCTGGTCGAGCTCGGCATCGAGGTCGAGTCCGCGGTGGATCTGCGGACCACGGTCACCGGGCCGCTGGTGGTCGGCGAGGTGCGCGAGATCGAGGAGCTGACCGGGTTCAAGAAGCCGATCCGCTTCTGCCGGGTGGACGTGGGCACCGCCAACGGCACCGGCGAACCGCAGGAGATCGTCTGCGGCGCGACCAACTTCGCCCCCGGTGACCGGGTGGTGGTGATCCTGCCCGGCGGCGTACTGCCCGGCGGGTTCGCCATCGGGGCCCGCAAGACGTACGGGCGCAACTCCAACGGCATGATCTGCTCGGCCCGCGAACTGGGCCTCGGCGACGACCACTCGGGCATCATCGTGCTGCCGGCGGAGAGCCCGGCCAAGCCCGGTGACGACGCCCGACCGGTGGTGGGGCTCGACGACATCGTGGTCGAGTTGGAGATCACCCCCGACCGGGGGTACGCCATGTCGGTGCGGGGTGTCGCCCGCGAGCTGTCCCACGCGCTCGGGCTGCCGTTCCGGGACCCGGGTGTCGTGCCGGCACCGGGGGCGACCGCCGAACCGGCGTATCCGGTGCGGGTGCTGGACACCGTCGGCTGTGACCGGTTCGCCGCGCGGGCGGTGCGGGGCATCGACCCGCTGGCGCAGAGTCCGCAGTGGATGCAGCAGCGGCTGACCGTCGCCGGGATCCGGGTCATCTCCCTGCCGGTCGACATCACCAACTACCTGATGCTCGAACTGGGCCAGCCGATGCACGCCTTCGACCTGGACCGGATCTCCGGACCCCTGGTGGTCCGCCGGGCCGAGGCGGGGGAGCGGCTGACCACCCTGGACGGGGTGGACCGGAAGCTGGCCACCGAGGACATGGTGATCTGCGACGACACCGGTCCGATCTCCCTGGCGGCGGTGATGGGTGGCGAGACCAGCGAGGTCATCGCCGGCACCACCAACGTGCTGTTCGAGGCGGCGCACTGGGACCCGGCGATGGTCGGCCGGACCGCGCGGCGGCACAAGCTGTTCAGCGAGGCGGCCAAGCGCTGGGAACGGGGCGTCGACCCGGCCCTGCCGCTGGTGGCGATCGACCGGGCGGTCGCGCTGCTGACCGCACATGCCGGCGGCACCGCCAGCGCCGAGATCCTGGACCTCGACCACGTGTCGGCCCCGACGCCGATCGTGTTCGACCCGCAGCTTCCCGGCCGCCGGATCGGCGTCGACTACGCCCCGGCCCGGGTCACCGAGTTGCTGGAGCAGGTCGGGTGCGCGGTGACCGAGGGCATCGACCGGTTGGCCGAGGACCCGGGGTCGGTCGCCGCTGCACCGGCCTCCGCCGCGCCGAGGGCCTCCCGGAACGGCAGCGCCGAGCCGGCCGGTCTCGTCGTCACCCCGCCCAGCTGGCGGCCGGACCTGACCGAACCGATCGACCTGGTCGAGGAGATCGTCCGGCTGGACGGCTACCACCGGGTGCCGGCGATACTGCCCCAGGCCCCAGCCGGGCGAGGACTGACCGCCGAGCAGCGGCGTCGCCGTTCGGTGGCCCGGAGCCTGGCCGACCACGGCTACGTCGAGGTGCTGGCCTACCCGTTCGTGGCACCCGAGGTGTTCGACGCGCTCGGGCTGCCCGCCGACGATTCGCGCCGGTCCGCCGTACGACTGGCCAACCCGCTGTCGGAGGAGGAGCCGCTGCTGCGTACCACGCTGCTCGGCCCACTGCTCGGCGCGCTGCGGCGCAACATCGGCCGGGGGCAGCGGGACCTGGCGCTCTACGAGATCGGCCTGGTCTTCGAGCCGAAGCCGGGGGCCGGTGCGCCGCCGGCCATGGGGGTGGACGACCGGCCGTCGGACGCCGACCTGGCCGCCGCCGAGGCGGTCGTGCCGCGCCAGCCGTGGCACGTGGCGGCGGTGCTCGCCGGCGAGCTGGACCCGGCCGGCTGGTGGGGGGCGGGCCGCCCGGCCGGCTGGGCCGACGCGGTCGCCGCCGCCCGGCTGGTGCTGGCCACCGCCGGTATCCCCGACGAGCGGGTCACCGTCCGGCAGGCCGACCGGGCACCGTGGCACCCGGGGCGCTGTGCCGAGGTGCTGGTCGACGATGTGACCGTCGGGTACGCCGGTGAGCTGCACCCGTCGGTGGTCGACGCGATGGAGCTGCCGAGGCGTACCAGCGCCATGGAACTCGACCTCGACCTGCTGCCGCCGGCCCCGGTGGTGCCCGCCCCGTTGATCTCCAACTTCCCGCCGGCCCTGATCGACGTGGCGTTGGTCGTCGACGACGAGGTACCCGCCGCCGAGCTGCGCCGGACCCTGGCCGAGGGGGCGGGGGAGCTGCTGGAGTCGATCCGGCTGTTCGACGTTTACACCTCGGCCGAGCAGTTGGGGCAGGGGCGCAAGTCGTTGGCGTACAAGCTGACCTTCCGTGCGTCGGACCGGACGCTCACCGCCGAGGAGGCGGTGGCCGCCCGGGACGCGGCGGTTGCTCGGGCGGCAGCCCGGTTCGGCGCCACCCTCCGGGGGGCCTGACCCGGTGGGTACGGCGGTCGTCGTCATCGTGGTGGCCGGCGTCCTGGCGTCGGTCGTCGCGGCGCTGGTCTGGCTACGGCGGCGGCTGCTGATCGTGTCGGTCGTGGGTCGCAGCATGGAGCCCACGCTGCGGCCCGGCGACCGGGTGTTGGCGCGGCGGGTGCCGCTCGCCGCCATCCGACGCGGCGACGTCGTGGTGGTGGTGGCCCCGGTGCGGGCGACGACTGACTCGACGCGACTAGAGACGGGCGCGCCCGCCCTGCTCATCAAACGGGCGTACGCGGTGCCCGGTGACCCGGTGCCGGTGGATCGGGTGCCGATCCTGCGCCGGGAGCCGGAGCCGGTGGTGCCGGCGGACCGTCTTGTCGTGCTCGGCGACAACCCGCCGGTGAGCTACGACTCGCGCGAGTGTGGCTACATCACCGGGCAGGGCGTGCTCGGTGTGGTGATCCGGCCCCGCCTACCGTCCCGATAGTCCGGCACGGCGCGCCGGGTGGATCCGGCCCCGGATCCACCCGGCGCGCCTGGTGTCGTCAGCACAGCGAGGTCATCGTGACCCCACTGGCACTGCAGTAGTAGCCGCACGAGCCGCAGGTCGTCTTACACGTGGGCGTGTAGCTGCAACGCTTGAAGTGGCAGGTGCCGCAGGTCGCGCACCACGGGTCCGGCGGGCAGCCGGCGGCAGCCGTGACCTTCGGCACGACCAGCCCGAGCATTTTTTCGCCGAGGGCTTCCAGGCGACGGAACATCTCGTTCACCTCCTTCCGAGTCCGAGGAGGTCCGAACCTACGGTGGCCCGCTACAGCGGAGATACAGCCTGCTGGGGCAGCCTGCCGGTGACCGGGCAGGAGCGGTAGTCAATCGATGTATGTCGACTGTAGGTCGGGCTCCTACGGTGGGCCTCCCGAAGCTGATCGTGGAGGCAGTCGGAATGGGTTACCTCGAATTGACCGGCCGATGTCTGCTGGGCCTGGTGTTCCTGGCCGCGGTCGTCGGAAAGCTCCGTAACCGGTCCGCGATCGACGAGTTCGCCGACTCCATCGTCCAGTTCGGAGTGCTGCCGGCAACGTGGACACGACCCGCTGCCCGGCTGGTGCTGGGTGCCGAGGGCGTGATCGTGCTGCTGTTGGCCGTACCCGGCACCATGCCCGTGGGCTACCTGCTGGCCATCGGGCTGCTCGGCGTACTCACCGGCGCGATGCTGGTCGCCGTACGGCGTGGCCGCCGGCCGGCCTGCCTGTGCTTCGGCACCGCCGGTACGCCGATCGGTGGTCGGCACGTGGCCCGGAACATTCTGCTGATGGCGGTCGCCGTCGGCGGCCTGCTGGTGACTGTCCTCAACGACCCGCCGACAGGTATCGGCGAGGTGCTGCTGGCCGCCGCGACGGCCGTCCCGCTGGCCGCCATCGTCGTGCGTCTCGACGACATCGTCGACCTGTTCGCCCCGACCTCGGCATCGCCGACCACCCCTAGCCGGACCTGAAGGAGTGTCTGATGTGGTATCTCACCGTTGCCGTCGTTCTGGTCGCCGTGCTCGGCCTGGTGAACCTGGTCTTCACCCTCGGGGTGGTCCGCCGGCTACGCGAGCACACCGAGCTACTCAGCGGCCAACAGGCCAAACAGCCGGAGGCGATGCTTGAGGGGGGCGGCGTGCCGGCCGAGTTCCGGTCGACATCCACCGACGGTCGGGTGTTCACCCGTGCCGAACTCCGGCCGATGACCCTGGTCGCGTTCGTCTCTCCCGCCTGTGACCTGTGTGAGGAGCAGATACCCACCCTGCTCGACCGGGCCCGGCATATGCCCGGCGGACCGGAACACGTGTGGGTGGTCGTGGTGGGCAAGGGACCGGAGACGGAACCGTACGCCGAGCGCTTCCGGGAGGTGGCCACGGTCTTCATCGAGCCAGGCAACGGCGACCTTCCGCTCGCCTTCAAGATCAATGGATATCCGGCGTTCGGCCTCGTCGACGAGAGGGGCGAAGTAACCAACAGCACCTTCGGCATCGCCAGGTTGGACCTGCCGGTGGCCCGATGAATGTCGGAACGGGGGCCGGGGTGCGACTCGCCCCGGCCCGGGCCCTCCGGCACGCGCGCGACGCCCTCGGGCTCACCTGGCGCGCGGCCCCCGTCGGAACCGCGGCCGACCTGGGACTCGCGGTACTCGTCGGCCTGATCCCGGTGCTCGCCGCCTGGCTGACCAAACTCGTGCTCGACCGGCTCGTCACGGGCACCGGCACCGGGCTGGTCGTACTCGGAATGGGCCTGGCGGGCACAGCGGCGGCCGGGGCGGTCCTCCCGCACGTGCGCAAGTACGTCGAGGCCGAACGGTCCCGGGCGGTGGCCCGGATGGTACGCCGACGGCTCTATGCCGCGCTGCAACGCTTCGTCGGCCTGGCCCGGTTGGAGAACCCCGCGTTCCAGGACCAACTCCAGGTGGCGCAGCAGACCGGGCACCTCGGTCCGGCACAGCTCACCGGCAACGTACTGGCCACCGTGCAGAGCGTCATCGGAATGACCGGCTTTATCGGCGTACTGCTGGTGCTGAACCCGTGGATGGCGGTGCTGGTGCTGCTCGCCGCCCTGCCGACCCTGTGGATCCAGCTTCGGCTCAATCGGGGTCGGGCGGCGATGCTTCTGCGGCTGGAACACTTCCAGCGCCGGGACCTGTTCTTCTCCCAACTGCTGATCGGCATTCCGGCCGCCAAGGAGATCCGCCTCTTCGGCCTCGGCCGGTTCTTCGGCGACCGGATGCTCGGCGAACTGAGCGGGATGCACGATACCGAGCACCGGCTGGACCGTCGGGAGATGCGGGCCCAGGTGCTGTTGGGTTTGTTCGGCGCGGCGGCGGCCGGCACCGGGATCGTCTACACGATCGGGGTGGCCAGCGACGGGCGCCTGAAGATCGGCGACCTGGCACTCTTCCTCGCCGCCGTACCCGGGGTGCAGAGCGCCCTGGCCAGCCTGGTCGGCCAGATCGGTGCCATCCACCAGGCACTGCTGCTCTTCGACCACTACGACGCGGTGGTACGTGCCGAGCCGGACCTGACACTGCCAGCAGCCCCCCGCCCCGCCCCGCCGCTGTGCGCCGGTATCGAGCTGCGCGACGTCTGGTTCCGCTACGCCGAGGACCACCCGTGGGTGCTCCAGGGCGTGAACCTGCACCTGCCGTACGGATCGACGACGGCACTGGTCGGGCTCAACGGCGCGGGCAAGAGCACCGTGGTCAAACTGTTGTGCCGGTTCTACGACCCGGAGCGGGGATCCATCCACTGGGACGGGGTCGACCTACGAGACCTGGACCCGGTCAGCCTGCGGTCGCGGCTGGGCGCGGTCTTCCAGGACTTCATGGCGTACGACCTGACCGCCGCGGAGAATATCGCGGTCGGTGACCTGGCCGCGATCGAGGACCGGTCGAGGTTGCGGGCCGCGGCCGACGACGCCGGGATCGGCGACCGCCTCGATGCCCTGCCACGCGGCTACGACACCCTGTTGACCAGGATCTTCTTCGACCACGGGGACCGGGAGGACCCGCAGACCGGGGTGGTGCTCTCCGGTGGACAGTGGCAGCGGGTGGCGCTGGCCCGAAGCTTCCTGCGGGCCGGCTGTGACCTGCTTATCCTGGACGAGCCGAGCGCCGGTCTGGACGCCGAGGCCGAACACGACCTGCACCGGCGGCTTCGGCGGTTACGGCAGGGCCGGACCAGTCTGCTCATCTCCCACCGGCTCAACGCCGTGCGTGAAGCCGACGTGATCGTGGTGCTCGATGGCGGGCGGGTGGTCGAGCAGGGCGGTCACGACGAACTCATGACGGTCGGCGGCGACTACGCCCGGCTCTTCGACCTCCAGGCCAGTGGCTACCGGGAGGAGAACGCCGGCGTCTCCTGACCGGGGCAGTGGCCGCTCCGGATCCGGCGGACCGCCGCGTCCCGTACCTCCTGGGGGTCGTCCGCGGCCAGCTCCGCGGCGTACAGCCAGAGCAGGCGGGACATCCGAAACCTGCCGGCGTCGACCGGGTCGACGAGCTGGGCTTCGACCAGCCGGTCGAGGGTGACCCCGGCCCGGTCCGGGGTGGTGTCCAGCAGCGCGGCGAGAACGTCTGCCGTGACGGGCCCGAACCGGAGCAGGCCGAGCCGCCGGAAGGCGACAGCAGTGTCGCCGAGGGACCGGTAACTCGCGGCCAGCCGTGACCGGATCGCCAACTCGTCGAGGCGATGCCGCTCGTCGCGTAGCCGGGCGGCCAGGCTGGCCACCGACCGGTGCGGATGCTGGGCCAGTCTGCTCCCGGCGGTCCGTACGGTCAGCGGAAGCCGTTCACAAAGGTCGACCACGACGTCGGCCGGACCGTCGTTGATCCGGTGCGGACCAGCCGAACGGAGCAGCAACTCGACGGCGTCCGCCTCGGCCAGCGGACCAAGCCGCAGGTGTGGCCCGCCGATGGCGGACAGCCGTGACCGGGCGGTAAGCAGCAACGCGGAGCCCCCGCGCACGGGTAGCAGGTCGGCTACCTGGGCCGGATCGGCGACGTTGTCCAGCACCAGTAGGACGCGTCGACCGAAGAGCAGCGAGCGCACCAGGGCGCGGGCCTCGGCCAGGGTCGTCGGCGTCGGTGTCGTGGGGCCGCGGAGCGACCGGACCAGACGGGCCGACAACTCCGCGGGGGCCAGCGGTGGCGTCTCCAGCTCGGAACCACCGAGGTCGAGGTAGATCTGCCCGTCCGGAAAGTGGTCGAGAACCGCCGCCGAGGCGCGTATGGCCAGCGCCGATTTGCCGATCCCGGGCGTACCGGAGATTGTCACCGTGATCGGCCGGTCGCCCACCCCGGTCAGGGTGGTGTGTAGCCGGGTCGACTCGATTGTCCGGCCAACGAAGGTGTCGACGTCGTACGGCAGCTCGTGCGGCACGATGGATGCCGTTGCCTCGGTCGGGACGCCACCCGCGATCCGAGCCGGAGACGAGTCCCGGCTGACGGCTCCGGCGGACCGGTCGGCCGATCGCTGGCGTGGATGTAGCAGGTGCGGATCCCGGCGCAGCATCGCCTGGCGCAACCCATACAGCTCGGCGCTGGGCTGCACGCCGAGGTCGGTGGCGAGGATCGACTGGACGGCGGTGAAGGCCTCCAGGGCACCGGCGATGTCACCGAGCCGGTAGAGCACGGTCATCAGCTGTGCCCAGGCACGCTCCCGGAGCGGGTTTTCGGCGACGTGTGCCCGTAGGCGCGCGACCAGGTCGGTGCAGTTGCCGGCCCAGAGCTCCAGATGGCAGGCGAAGTACGCCTCCAGCGCGCCGATGCGCCGTTCCCGTAACCGGTCGAGTGCGGCGGTCACCATCGGGCCGCCGGTCGGCGCGGCCGGCATCGGCGTGGGCCACATCGCGAGCGCCTGTTGCAGGGTGGTCGTAGCGGTGGTCAGCTCGCCCCGGCCCAGTGCCGAGTGTCCGTCGGAGACGAGCCGGTCGAACTCGACGGCGTCCAGCTCGCCACGGTGGGTCCGCAACTGGTAGCCGCCGGTGCCGGCGATCAGTCGAGGTGGTCCTGGCGTCGAACCGGACAGCAGCGTACGGAGCTGGCTGATGTGGCTGCGCAGGTTGGCCACCGCCGAGGGAGGTGGTCTGTGGCCCCACAGCTCGTCCACCAGCGTGCCGACCGGTACGGGCTGGTTGGTGTGCACCAGGAGGGTCACCAGCAGGGCTGTCGGACGTCCGGCCGGTAGGCGTAGCGGTTGTCCGTCGCGGTGCACGCAGGGCGTGCCGAGTACCCGAAAGGTCAGTGCCATGCGCGGCCCCCGTGAACCTACCTGGGCAGACGGGCCCACGGTCCTGGCACCACGTCGCGTCCCAGCCATCGATGATTGTGCCAGGAGTTGTGAACGTCGTGTTGCCGCTGGCGGGACAGTCCCGATCTGGCTCAGTCGTCGACTTCGAACTGCGCCAGCATGCGGAGGCCGGTGAGGTCACGGACCGTGATCCGCCGGTAGTCGGTGTCGATCAGGCCGTCGCTACGTAGTTCCCGGAGCGCCTTCTGCACCGTCGTCTCGGCCGCGCCGCAGATGGTGGCGAGTTCCGGTTGGGTCAGGCGTACGTCGATGACGAGGCCGTTCGGGGTACGTCGTCCGTGGGTGCGGGCGATCTCGGCGATGATCCGGGCGACCCGGGTCGGCACCGGATAGGACATGAAGTCGATGCGGTGACGGTTGGACTGGCGTAGCCGGTTGGCCACCATCGCCGCGAGTTCGACGGCCGCCTCCGGATGGGCTGCGAGGAACGGCTTGAACTGTCGCATGTGGATGATGCGAACCAGAGCGGGGCTGCAGGTGGTGACCGTTGCCGAGCGTGGCTGGTCGTTCAACGCTGACATCTCGCCGACGAGGTCGCCACCGACCCGGATGGCGAGCAGTGCGGTGCGACCGTCCGCCGTTACCACCGTGACCTTCGCCAGCCCCTGGCAGATCAGCACCAGGTGCGAGTCCAGGTTTCCCTCCCGGAGCAGAATCTCGTCGGAACCGACGCGTTTCGCCGTGCCGAGGGTCAGCAGCTCCGCCAGGCTCGTCGAGTCGGCCGAGCAGCGTGCCGAACGGCCAACGCGGGTCGGGATGGCGGGATTCGTCTCGCACAGGCGCTCCTATCCGGCGATGATCCGAGGCAGGTAACGGCAGCCTAGCTGCACAGTGACGAATGGCGATCTCTCGGTATCCAGAATCGTTGCGTCGACCCACCGCGACGAGACAACCAGCGGTGAACCGGAGAAGGAGCAGGAGACCCAGTCGGTAGATCGGGTCGATGTCCGCAGGAAGGACCAGCGACGTCAGGTCGAAGGGAGCGGTGCGACCAGCCAGTGCTGGCACCGACATCAGGACGATGAGCAGATAGGCGAGAACGGCGCGGGACCGGCGGAGGACGGCTGAGTTCGGCATGGCTCCACCACATACGACTCCGCCATCGCAGATGCCTCCCCAGGAGGGGATGACAGCTTCCCGACCGTACCTTCGGCTGGTCTGCCCGCACTCGTGGCCGATAGCGGCCGACGTTCGTGGCGAAGCCGTATTTCTACGAAGTCTGTACGTCGGAAGTCCGTTTACCTGTTGATCCGTGCCCGTCATCCGGACGGGCCGGTTGTCGAAAGGTGATCCGGTATGGCCGACCCCAGTTCCCCGAACCGTCGACTGCTGATATCGGTGGACATGGAGCGATACAGCCGGCGGGGCAATCTCTTGCAGTACGAGGCGCAGCGTGCGTTCCAGCAGATGCTGCACGACGCGGCGCGCGGTGTGGGGCTCGATCGGGTGGACTGGAAGACCCAGCAGGCCGGTGACGGTGAGCTGGCCATCCTCCCGGCCGAGGTGAAGGAGCCGACGGTCATCGGCAGGTTGGTGCCGGCGTTGAACCGGTTGCTGCGTCAGTACAACAGCAGCCGGCTGCCGGAGGCGCGGATCCGGCTACGGGTCGCGCTGTACCAAGGGCTGGTGCACCTCGACGGGGCCAACGGGTTCCCGGGCAACGCGGTGAACAACGTCTGCCGGCCGTGCGACGCCGCACCGCTCAAGCGGGCGCTGAAGGCATTCCCCGACGCGGGGATAGCCCTGATCGTGTCGTCGGACATCTATCGCGATGTGGTGACCGAATACCCGGAGGAGTTGCGGCCGGAGCGGTTTCGTCAGGTGGAGGTGCACCACCCGGACAAGGACTTCCGCGAGTTCGCCTGGATCTGCGTGGTGGACGAGGACCTGGGGCAACTGGCCACCCTCGATCCGACGGCGGCCGAATCGCTCGGGCTGATCGGCCCGCAGACCGCGACCGGACGACCCGAGACGCCGGCCAGTCCACAAACACCCGGCCCACATCCGCCCCGCGGTCCGGGTGCGGCGGATGTGCGGTCGGCCGATGGTCCGGGTGCGGCGGGTGGGCCGCTGCCGGGGGGAACCGAGCCGGGCGCGATCCGTACCGGTGACATCCGGGTGGAGGGCCAGAACGCGGTCGGGCACGGCAGCATGGCCATCGGCTCGATCGGCGGCGACTACCGGCCCGACGGCCCGGCGCGACGGTGAGCCTGATGCTGGACGAGAACCAGCCCGGCGATCCTGAGCCTGGGGAACACCGGTCACCGGCTGAACCACCATCGCCAGCGCCACCGGACGAAGCCGAGGACGGTGCGGTCGGGATCGACCGGCCGGAGCATGGCCACCGGGATCCCCGATCCGCACCGGAGGCTGGCACCCCCACGCCGGGCGACTTCACCGACGACCAGGACGACCAGCTGAAGCCGCACGACCTGTTCCAGCGACTCCAAGCGTTCGTCGAGCCGAGCGGCGGAATCGAGGTCGGAGACCAGTCGGTCCACGGGCAGAACGCGACCGGCCACGGCGCGACCGCCATCGGTGTGGTCAACATAACCACCGCCAGCGAAACGACCGAGGCGGCGGCCTGGCTTGAACAGATCTCCACTCGCCGGTTGCGCCGGTTGGCGGACGGCTACGCTCCAGCCGACAGCGACGGCGAGCTGAATCAGCGGCTGCGGAGTCAGCGGCTGGTCTTCCTGACCGGTAAGCCGGGTAGCGGCCGGCACACCTCCGCCTGTCTGGCGTTGGCCCAGCGGCACGACCCCGACCGGATCGGTGAGCTGTCGGCCACCCGGATCCGTGCCCTCCTCGGTGCCGCTACTCCGCTCCGCAAGGCATGGGGCTACATCCTGCAACTGGACAAGAGCACGAACCTGGATGAGATGGCGTTTATCGACCTGGCAGCCCGGTTGGAGGTGTTGGAGGCCAGCGTCGTCGTCATCGACGAGACCAGAGCTGGCTCGTACGAGTTGGACGACCACCTGGTGACGCATCGCGCCGCCGCACCGGAGACCGTATTCCGGGTCGGGCTGACCCACCGCCTCAAGGGTCGATGTGTGGGCGACTGCGTCGACTGCCAAGGAAGCTGTGTCGACAGCTACGTACGGGATGAGTGCGGGAAGAACCCGTCGCTGATCGCCTACCTCGCCACCCGGCCCCGTAACGCGGAGATAGCCCACGTCGTGCGTCGGATCGCGGACCGGGCACCCCGGGGAGCGGCGCTGACGGCACTGCTCGAACACGAGCTTCCGGTCAAGCTACGGGCCCGGGCCGAGGAGATCCTGCATCCGGCGCGGAGCGGGAGTACTACGGTCCTGGCAGCTGACGAGGCCGACCGACTGTGCGCGTTCCGGATCTCCTGTGCGGTGCTGGAGGGGGAGCCGGTCGCGCAGCTGAGCCGATCGGCGCACCGACTGCTCCACCCGGGGACCGGTGCGGCGGCGGATCTCTCTGGCGGCCTGCTGCGCCAGCCAGATCTGCGTGAACTCCTCGGTGACCTGCTCTGGCAAGCCACCGGCCGGGACGACCATGGGGCAGCGGCGGGTCGTACGGAGTCCATCCGGTTCACCCCCGCCAACCAGACACTGCCCCTGCACATGTTGGCGGTCGCCTGGCGGGACTGGGGTGCCGAGCGGATGCTCAGCTGGCTGGACGAGCTGGTCCGGACCGAGGCGCCCGGGGTACGGCTGGCGGCGGCCCGAGTGGTCGGCTGGTCCGCCGGGCAGGACTTCGATGCCGCCGTGACGGTGATGGGCCGACTGTCCCGGGAGCGTAGAGCCGGGTTGCGCCAGGCGGCCGGGGTGGCGATGGTCGGTGCCGCGACACAGCCGGTGCTGCGCACCCGGCTACGACGGGTGGTAGGCGGCTGGGCCACCGGCTCCGCCTACCAGCGCGACACGGCTGCGCGGGCCTACGCGCTGGGGTTGAGCTGGCTCTGGCCCGAGGTGGCGATCGAACAGCTACGCCTGGTATCGGCGGATCGGATGCAGCGGTACACGCACGTGGTCGCACGTGCCATCGATGAGGTCTATCAGGCGGGATATGCCCCGGTACTCGTACCGGCCCTGGTCGACTGGGTGAACTCGGTGAACCGGGAGGTGCGGATCCAGGCCGCTCGTGCGCTGCGCCTGCTCGCGGCCCGCTGGGCGGAGCCACACCGTCCACACTGGCCCGCTCTGCTCGACCTGGTCGATGACGGAGTGTTGAAGCTTCCGGACGTGGCCGCGCTCTGGGCGGCGGCGCTCAGTCTGCCTGAGACCGCGTACCGGTCCTGGCGGCTGCTCGGGCACTGGATATCCCGCGCACACCCCTATCCGGATGTCGTCGACGCGGTCACCGCTCTGCTCGCCGCGGTGATCGTCGACGCTCGGCTCGGGCGTCGTCTCGCCCACCAGTACCTGCACGTGTGGCAGCCGAACATGCCGCAGAACCATGTTCTCGACCGTATTCCACAACTACTGGCAAGGGGCTGACCGTGTCCGTTCCTCCCCTCCCCATCGATCCCGGGCCGGCTCAGCCCCGGTCCTTCGGCCAATGGCTGCGGGACCTGGTGGGGGCCCCGCCCGCCTACGTTCCGCCGCCGCCACCACCGCTTCCGGCTCCCCCTCTGGTGGCCGTCACCCAGCAGATCGAGCCGGACGAGCCCATCCTCGTGCCGGCCGAACGCGACGCCTTCGACTTCTACATCCATCCGGTCTACATCTGGTCCGGTGTCGGCCTGCCCGTCCAGCAGCTCCGGCAGTACGCGCACCAGTTCGAGGGCTGGGCACGCCGGACGGTACGCGACGAGGCCATCGGAATCTCCCGGCAGCACGCCCCGCACCAGGGGCGGGCCCTGGAATGGGCACTCAACGAGCGGTTCGACAGCCAGAACTGGCCGAGGAGCTATCGCATCGACGGGCTGGTCCTCAAGTTCCGCCCCCGGGTACGGGTGGTCCTGGACCAGCGGATCCGGGAGTATCTGCGCCCCTACTGGCAGGAGCGGATCAGGATGGAGTGCGACCACGAACTGGGGCTGCTCCGGACGAGGCTGGTGGCCGAGCTGACCCGGGAGTGGTGCGAGGTGCTGCGAAGGTTGGGGCAGGAGCCGACGGCGGCGCATGCGTCGCGGTTGACCGACGAGCGGTTCGCGAAGGTGTTCCGGGAGTTCGTCGAGGAGCAGCGCCAGGTGGTGCCGGACATAGTGGATCTGCTTCGGTACGCGGTCGGGAAGCACGACGACCTGGGGCTCGGCCCGTCGGAGTACACCCAGGCGTGGGATGTGGCGCTACGGACGTATCAGAAGCAGCATGGCTTGACGATCGGTGCCCAGCCGGACCGGTGAGGGCTGCGTCGCCGCACCCGGCGGGGTCGGCGGGCTGGTGTGGTCCAGTCCGCCGATCCCGCCCCGGTCGACTCATTCGTCGCCGGGCTCCGTCGCGTCCGGCTGGTTGCCGCTGACCAGGTTGAAGGCGCCGGTCAGCAGGTTGAGCGCGACCAGCCCGACGACCTCGGCGATGACCCGGTCGCTCCACCCGTGGGTGCGCAGCTCGGCGACCTCCTCGTCGGTGATCGAGGCTGGTTCGACCAGGACACGTACACCGAAGGACAGGAGCGCCGCCTCGCGTACGTCGGTGGCGGTGCCCTGCCGGGCCAGGCTGATGTCGGTGTCGGTCAGGCCGGCTGCTCGGCCGCCCTGGGTGTGCGCGACCAGGCAGGTGCCGCAGCCGATCCATTCCTGGAGGGCGAGGGAGATTCTTTCGCTCAGCGAGCGGGGGAGCTTGATGCGTTTCATCGCCTTGGAGAGGTCCAGGTAGCCCTGGAGCAGCGCGGGGGAGTGGGCCATGGTACGGACCATCGTGCCGGCGCTGCCGTGCCGGCTGATGATGTCGCCGAGGAGCTCACCGGACTTTCGGGGGGCTTCGGCAGGGTCGAGGGGCTGAAGTCGACGCACGGAAACCTCCATCTCGGACGGAAGTGGGATCATACCCCCTGGGGGTAATTGCTCGTATGGCGAGCTGTTGGGGGGTTGATGTGTTGACAGCCGGGGCGCGTGGTCCGGTAGCATGGCGGACATGATCATCGAATTCATCCGCCTGCGTTCCGCCTGAGGCGGCGCGTCGTGCCGGTCGACTCTCGGCCGGCTCTTGGGTGACCTGGTCGAGCCCTGCCTGTTAAGGCCTGTGGCCCGGGTCGTTTCTGCGTCGTGTCGCCATCGGATGACCTTTTTCCTCCGAATCGACAGGACCCTTTTCTCATGCATAAATCACGTCATATCGCCATGGTCGGCAGCACCACGCCGAGCCACATCTATCCGTCGCTTGGCCTGATCCGCGAGCTGGTCGACCGGGGGCACCGGGTGACCTACGCGGTCGGCGAGCCGCTGACCGACCTGGTCGCTCCAACCAGGGCCGAGCCGATCACCCACCCAACGATCCTGCCGCAGGGCGACACCGCCTGGCCGGAGGACCCGGGTACGGCGATGCGGGTGTTCCTCGACGAGGGCATCGCGGTGCTCCCGCGCCTGACCGCCCGCTACGACACCGACCGGCCGGATCTCGTGCTCTACGACATCGGCGGTCTCCCCGGACCGTTGCTGGGGGTCCGGTACGGCGTACCGGCGGTGCAGCTGTCGCCGACCATGGTCGCCTGGGACGGCTACGAGGAGGACATGGCCGAGATCCTCACCGCCATCTCCGAGTCCCCGTCCGGGCGGGACTACTACGCCACCCTCGGCAGGTGGCTGGTCGAGAACGGGATCCACGATGATCCGCGCTGGCATCTCGCCCATCCGGAGCAGGTGTTGTCGCTGATCCCACGGGTGATGCAGCCGAACGCCGACCGGGTGCCGGATTCGGTGCGGTTCGTCGGTCCGTGCCTCGACCCGGCCCGACTCGCGGATACGAGCTGGACCCCACCCGCCGGCGGCCGACGGGTCCTGCTGGTCTCCTTCGGTACGGCCTACAACGACCAGCTGCCGGTCTACCGGGCGTGTCTGAGCGGGTTTGCCGACTCGCCGTGGCACGTCGTACTGGCCATCGGTGACAAGGTGGATCCGGCCGACCTGGGGCCGCTGCCGGAGAACGTGGAGGTGCACCGCCGGGTGCCGCAGTTGGCGGTGCTGGCCCACGCGTCGGCCTTCGTCACGCACGCGGGGATGGGCGGCTGCACCGAGGCGCTCTGGTTCGGCGTGCCCACGGTGGCGATTCCGCAGGCGGTGGACCAGTTCGGCAACGCCAACCTGTTGGTCGAGAACGGCGTTGGCCGGCAACTGTCGGCCGACGAGGTCACCGCGGAGACGCTGCGCGCGGCGGTGGACGCGGTCGCCGACGATCCGCAGGTACGGCGCCGGCTGGCCGATATCCAGGTCGAGGTACACGCCAACGGCGGCCTGGGCCACGCGGCCGATGCGGTGGAGACGTTCCTGGACCAGTAACTACGGCGACTAACTGAACGAGTAGTTGCCACATCAAGGGTGCCCGCCATCAGAACGTGGTGGCGGGCACCGCCCTGTGGTCGTACCTCGTTTCTCAATTCGGGTCAGTGCGGGAAGGCCGAGGCCCGCGAGTTGTCAGCCCACTGGCATATCCTGGCCGCCCCTCAGGGATCCAGTGAGAGATTCGAGAGAATGACTGACCTGTCTGCTTTTCCGCTGCCCTTTCTGGCTTACCACAGGGTGCCGGTCGCCCCGCCCCGGACGCTGCGCGAACTTCAGATGATGCGGCTGAGCGCCCACATTCGGGCGAAGCCACAGTGGTTCGTCAAGATGAACGACGCCGACATCGTCGCCAGGTGGACGCGGGAAGCGGCTGCTCAGGGCCTGACCGAGGCGCAGATTCGTTATGTGCTCGCGGAACTGGCGTACTACGCCGAGCTTCGAGACGAGCGGACCGGCATCGAGGTGTCCGCTGTCGACGGGGTGTGGCAGTCGGACACTCTGATCGACAACGACCTGAGGTCCCGGCTGCGGGAGGCGGTGCGGGCGCTGGAAGAGGTCCCCGAGGCGGAGCAGGATTGGCATCCGGGATCGAACGGACAGGTGCTGGACCTGGTGCACCCCTCACTGTTCTGCCTCGTGCGTCACAAGAGCCGCGTGGACGACCTGGCATGGCAGACTCCGGCATTCGTTGTGGGGTACGCGTACTCGAAGAAGTACCAGTGGCTACCCACCGATGTCGAGGTCGACGACGACGGCAACGCTGTCTTCGGTTCGTACGTCAACAACGTCCACCCCGTGGCCCACCGCGAACTCGAGTCTGTCCTTCCGGTGCTCTTTGCGCGCCTCCGTCCGCTGTTCGAAAGAGTGCTCACGGATCTGCGCCAGCCGCGGCCCCTGCGGATCGAGGCTGATCCCTGGACCTGGTATGACGATGCCCCGGGCCAGCCGGTCGAACCATCCGATGGCGACGAGGCGGCCCGTGATGCATTCGACGTAGCCATGGACGAATGGTGGGAGACTCGCCGCCCGGTCGTCCCGGACGCCCCCGTCTTCAGCCCGCCCGCATTCCCTGACAACTCCGCTCGGGTCGACCTGTGCGGCCGCCGGCTACAGGTCATCGTCAAGCTCGCCAACATCCACCTCACCCCGGGCAAGCCCGAGTACCCCGGCGGTAGCTGGCATGTCGAGGGCATGATGAACGAGCGCATCGTTTCGACCGGCATCTACTACTGGGACAGCGAGAACATCACCGCCAGTCAGCTAAGTTTCCGGGCGGCGATCGAAGACCCGGAGTACGAACAGAACGACGCCAACGGTGTGCGTGAGGTCTACGGTCTGGATGACGAGGACTCGCTGAATCAGGTGCTGGGGTCGGTGGACACCCACGCGGGCCGCTGCCTGGCGTTCCCGAATATCCTCCAGCACCGGGTCGCCCCGTTCCGCCTCGCGGACCCCACCCGGCCGGGGCATCGCAAGATCCTGGCCTTCTTCCTGGTCGACCCCTCGGTAAAGATCACCTCGACATCCGACGTGCCGCCACAACAGCCATGGTCTCCGACCTCGACCATGACGCTGGAGCAGGCCAAGGGGTACCGCGAGCAACTGATGCGGGAACGGAAGTTCCTCGTCGACGAGCACAACGAGACGCTGTACGAGCGAGAGTTCTCCCTCTGCGAGCACTGAGTCGTCTCGGCCGCCGAGTCTCTGCCGGGGCGGTAGGAGCCCCTGCGGGCAGCAACCTTATCCGTGACTCTCCGTAGCGACTCGCATCACCCGGTGGGGGAGCTGTCGGATGTTGGGCTTCCCGCCGAGTGTGCTGCATGATCATGCGAGCGCATGTATGGGCTTGCGACGGTCGGGAAGCCCCTGCTACCTTTCTTGCATATTAATGCGGAGGTAGTTATGGGCATTCGAGTCGCGGTGGCTGGGGCGAGTGGCTACGCGGGCGGGGAACTGCTGCGTCTGATCGTCGGACACCCCGAGTTCGATCTGGTGACCGCCACCGCGCACAGCCAGGCCGGTGCGCCGGTTGCTGCCGTACACCCGCAGCTCACCGGCCTCGACCTGGTGTTCGGCGCGACCGATCCGGCGGTGTTGGCCGAAGCCGATCTGGTCTTCCTGGCCCTGCCGCACGGCCAGTCGGCGACGTTGGCCGCCGCCCTGCCCGAGACGGTCAAGGTGGTCGACCTCGGGGCCGACCACCGGTTGCGCGACGCGGACGCCTGGACCCGCTACTACGGCGGCGCGCACGCCGGGGCCTGGACCTACGGCCTGCCCGAGCTGCCCGGTCAGCGGGCCGCCATCGCCGAATCGAGCCGGGTGGCCGCCACCGGCTGCTACGCCGTGGCCACCATCCTCGCGCTCGCCCCGCTGATCGCCGCCGGGGCCGTCTCGGCCGAGGACGTGGTGGTGGTCGCCGCCTCCGGCACCTCCGGCGCCGGTCGGGCGGCCAAGGTCCACCTGCTCGGCAGCGAGGTGATGGGTGACCTGTCGGCCTACAAGGTCGGCGCGCACCAGCACGTTCCGGAGATCAAACAGGCCACCGGTGCGACCAGCCTGTCGTTCACCCCGGTGCTGGCCCCGATGCCGCGCGGCATCCTGGCCACCGTCACGGCCCGTCCGACGGGGACCGGCCCGGACCCGCGCACGGTGCTGACCGAGGCGTACGCCGACGAGCCCTTCGTGCGGGTGCTGCCCGAGGGGACCTGGCCGCACACCAGCGCCACCCTCGGCGGGAACTCCTGCCACGTCCAGGTCACCAGCGACGTCGACTCCGGTCGGGTGATCGTCTCCAGCGCCATCGACAACCTCGGCAAGGGCGCCGCCGGCCAGGCCGTACAGTGCGCCAACCTGATGCTGGGCCTGCCGGAGACGGCCGGCCTGCCCGCGTACGGGACCACCCCGTGAGCGGCTGCACCATCCGGATCGACGAACGGATCGAGGAAACGGCATGAGTGTCACGGTGCCGAGGGGGTTCCGGGCGGCCGGGGTCGCCGCCGGCCTCAAGACCAGCGGTGCGGCCGACGTCGCACTGGTTCTCAACGACGGGCCGGACGCCACCGTCGCCGGTGTCTTCACCGCCAACCGGGTCAAGGCCGCGCCCGTGCTCTGGTCGCAGCAGGTCGTCCGAGGCGGTGTGGTCCGAGCGGTGGTGCTCAACTCCGGCGGAGCCAACGCGTGCACCGGAGCCCCGGGATTCCAGGACACGCACGCCACCGCCGAGCACACTGCGGCCAGTCTCACCAACTCCCTGCCCCGGATGATCGTCGGGGCCGGTGAGGTGGCGGTCTGCTCGACCGGGCTGATCGGCGAGCGGCTGCCGATGGACAAGTTGCTGCCCGGCGTCCGCTCGGCGGTCCGCGGACTGTCCCGGGACGGCGGCCCGGCCGCCGCCAGTGCGATCATGACCACCGATACCAGGTCGAAGATGACCGTCGTCGCCGGCACCGGCTGGACCGTCGGCGGGATGGCCAAGGGGGCTGGCATGCTGGCCCCGGCCATGGCCACCATGCTCTGCGTCCTCACCACTGACGCGGTCGCCGGTCCGGACCTACTCGACGCGGCGCTGCGGGAAGCGTGCCGGGTGACGTTCGACCGGATCGACTCCGACGGCTGCATGTCGACCAACGACACGGTGCTGCTGCTGGCCAGCGGAGCGTCCGGCATCGAGCCGACCCAGGCTGAGCTGACCGCCGCGGTGACCTCGGCCTGCCACGATCTGGCCCAGCAGCTCCTCGCCGACGCCGAAGGGGCGACCAAGGAGATTGCCATCGAGGTCGTCGGAGCCGCCGACGAGACCGAGGCGGTCGAGGTCGGCCGTTCGGTGGCTCGTAACAACCTGGTCAAGACCGCACTCTTCGGCAACGACCCGAACTGGGGTCGGGTCCTCGCCGCAGTGGGCACCACCAGCGCCGTGTTCGAGCCGGACGAGATCGACGTGGCGGTCAACGGGGTGTGGGTCTGCCGGTCCGGTGCCGCCGCCGAGGACCGGTCGAAGGTCGACCTCTCCGGCCGGTCGGTGACCATCCGGATCGACCTGCACGCAGGCCCGGCCATCGCCACCGTCTGGACCAACGACCTGTCCCACGCGTACGTCCACGAGAACTCGGCCTACTCGACATGAGCGCACCGCTGTCCCGCGACCTGAGCCAGGCACAGCAGAAGGCGGCCACGCTCATCGAGGCGCTGCCCTGGTTGGCCCGGTTCTCCGGGTCCACCATCGTCGTCAAGTACGGCGGCAACGCCATGGTCGACCCGGCGCTGCAACGGGCGTTCGCCGCCGACATGGTCTTCCTGCGCTACGCCGGGCTGAAGCCGGTCGTCGTACACGGCGGCGGGCCACAGATCTCGGCGATGCTGGGCCGGCTCGGCATCGTCAGCGAGTTCAAGGGCGGCCTGCGGGTCACCACGCCCGAGGCGATGGACGTGGTCCGGATGGTGCTGGTCGGCCAGGTCGGCCGGGAACTGGTCGGTTTGATCAACCAGCACGGGCCGTACGCCGTCGGCCTCTCCGGTGAAGACGCCGGGCTGTTCACGGCGGTGCGCCGGCCGGCGTACGTCGATGGCCAGCCGGTGGACGTCGGGCAGGTCGGTGACGTCGACGAGGTCAATCCCTCGGCGGTGACCGACCTGATCGACGCCGGCCGGATTCCGGTGATCTCCACCGTCGCGCCGGACGCGGACGGGGTGCTGCACAACCTCAACGCCGACACCGCCGCCGCCGCGCTGGCGATCGCGCTGGACGCCCGCAAGCTCGTGGTGCTGACCGATGTGCCTGGCCTGTACGCGGACTGGCCGGACACCAGCAGCCTGGTCTCCCAGATCACCACCGACGAACTGGCCGAACTGCTGCCCAGCCTGGAGTCCGGGATGGTGCCGAAGATGGAGGCCTGTCTGCGGGCGGTGCGCGGCGGGGTTCCGGCCGCACATGTGGTCGACGGCCGGGTCGCCCACTCCACGCTGTTGGAAGTCTTCACCTCGGAAGGATTCGGAACGATGGTGGTACCCACAGAGGTGGGCGAGTCATGACCACGCTGGTCGACCGCTGGTCGCAGTCAATGATGGACAACTACGGGACGCCGCAACTCGGCCTGGTCAGCGGCAGTGGTGCCGTCGTGGTCGACGAGGCCGGTCGGAAGTATGTCGACCTGGTCGGCGGGATCGCGGTCAACTCCCTCGGTCACGCGCACCCGGCCGTGGTGGCGGCGGTGTCCAAGCAGATCGCCACCCTCGGGCACGTGTCCAACCTGTTCGTGGCCGAACCGCCGGTGGCGCTGGCCGAGCTGCTGCTCGCCCTGGCCGGCCGGCCAGGGCGGGTCTTCTTCGCCAACTCGGGGGCGGAAGCAAACGAGGCTGCCTTCAAACTGTCCCGCCGCACCGGCCGTACCCACGTCGTCGCCACGTACGGCGGGTTCCACGGCCGTACCATGGGGGCGCTGGCGCTGACCGGGCAACCGGCCAAGGCCGACCCGTTCCGGCCGCTGCCCGGCGAGGTCACCCACGTCCCGTACGGGGATGTGACCGCCCTGGAGAACACCGTCACCGACGGCACCGCCATGGTGATCCTGGAGCCGATCCAGGGCGAGAACGGTGTGATCGTCCCGCCCCCCGGCTACCTTGCCGCTGCCCGGCGGATCACCGCCGAGCACGGTGCGCTACTGGTGCTCGACGAGGTGCAGACCGGCATCGGGCGGACCGGGCACTGGTTCGCCCACCAGGCCGAGGGCGTGGAGCCGGACGTGGTCACCCTGGCAAAGGGGCTCGGCGGCGGGCTGCCGATCGGTGCCTGCCTGGCCTTCGGACCGGCGGCGGAGCTGTTCGGTCCCGGCATGCACGGCACCACCTTCGGCGGTAACCCGGTCAGCTGTGCCGCCGGCCTCGCGGTGATCTCCACGATCGCCAACGAGGGGCTGCTCGACCACGTCAAGCGGGTCGGGGAACGGCTGCGGCACGGCATCGAAGCACTGGGACACCCACTGGTCGCCGAGATCCGCGGCGCGGGCCTGCTGCTCGGTGTGGCGCTGAGGGCCCCGGCCGCCGGTGCGCTCGCCGGTGTCCTACGCGACGCCGGTTTCCTGGTCAACCCGGTGCAGCCGGACGTGATCCGGCTGGCCCCGCCACTGATCCTCACCGCCGAGCAGGCCGACGCCTTCCTCGCCGCGCTGGCCCCGGCGCTCGACGCGGTCGCACCGTCCCCGCTGCCCACCCACGATGACCTGGACCAGCCCTCATGATTCGGCATTTCCTGCGTGACGACGACCTGACTCCGGCCGAGCAGTCGGCCGTGCTCGACCTGGCCGAGCAGATCAAGACCGACCGGTTCGCCCGCCGCCCGCTGGCCGGTCCCCGGGCCGTCGCGGTCCTGTTCGACAAGCCGAGCCTGCGTACCCGGGTCTCCTTTGAGACCGGCATCGCCGAGTTGGGCGGTCACCCGATCATCGTGGACACCCAGACGACCCACTTCGGGCGCGGTGAGTCGCTGGTTGATGCCGGTCAGGTGCTGTCCCGCTATGTCTCCGCCATCGTGATGCGGACCCATGGTGACGACCGGCTGGCCCAGGTCGCGGCCGGCTCGGGTGTGCCGGTGGTGAACGCGCTCACCGATGGTTTCCACCCGTGCCAGCTCCTCGCCGACCTGCTCACCATCCGGGAACGGTGCGGCGGGACCGCCGGCCGGTCCCTGGCCTACGTCGGTGATGCGGCGAACAACATGGCCAACTCCTATCTGCTGGCCGGGGTTACCGCCGGGATGCACGTACGGGTGGCCGGCCCGCCCGGCTACGACCCGTCGCCGGCCGTGGTCAACCGAGCCGAGGAGATCGCCGCCTGGACCGGTGGGTCGGTGCAGGTGCTGCGCGACCCGGCCGAGGCGGTGGACGGGGTGGACGTGGTCGCCACCGACACCTGGACCTCGATGGGGCAGGAGGGCGACGGTCGGGACCGGCTCACGCCGTTCTGGCCGTACCAGGTGAACAAGTCGATGCTGGCGCTCGCCGCGCCGACCGCGATCGTGCTGCACTGCCTGCCTGCGCACCGGGGCGAGGAGATCACCGACGAGGTGCTCGACGGCGGGCAGAGCGCCGTGTTCGACCAGGCGGAGAACCGGCTGCACGCCCAGAAGGCGCTGCTGACCTGGCTGCTCTCGACCGGGCGGCCGGAGTCGGCGCAGGCGCCCGGGGCGGCGTCATGACCAGCCCGGTCACCCGTACCGCCCGGCACGCCCGGATCGTCGAGCTGATCCGGGACCGGACGATCCGCTCGCAGACCGAGCTGGCCGAACTGCTGGCCGGGGAAGGCGTGCAGGTCACCCAGGCCACCCTCTCCCGTGACCTGGAGGAGTTGGGCGCGGTCAAGGTGCGCGGTGGCGACGGACCGGCCGTCTACCTGATTCCGGAGGACGGCAAGCGTCCCCTGCGCGACGCCGAGCAGGCCCCGGCCCGGCTGGTCCGGCTGCTGCGGGAACTGCTCACCGGATTCGACGCCAGCGGCAACATCACCGTGCTGCGCACCCCACCGGGCGCGGCACAGTACCTGGCCAGCGCGTTGGACCGAGCGGGCCTGCCCGAGATCGTCGGCACCATCGCCGGCGACGACACCATCCTCGTCGTCGCCCGCGAGGCCGTCGGTGGCGCCGAGTTGGGAGCGAAGCTCTCCGCCTGGGCCGGCCGGGAGGAGAACGTCGAAGGGAACACCACACCATGACCGAGCGGGTCGTCCTGGCGTACTCCGGGGGGTTGGACACCTCGGTCGCCATTCCCTACCTGGCCGAGCAGACCGGTGCCGAGGTGATCGCGGTCGCGATCGACCTCGGGCAGGGCGGCGAGGACCTGGCGGCGATCCGGCAGCGGGCGCTGGACTGCGGTGCGGCCGAGTCGGAGGTGGTGGACGCCCGTGAGGAGTTCGCCGCCGACTACTGCCTGCCGGCGGTACGCGCCAACGCCCTCTACATGGACCGCTACCCGCTGGTGTCGGCGCTGTCCCGGCCGCTGATCGTCAAGCACCTGGTGGCTGCGGCCAAGAAGTACGGCGGCACGATCGTGTCGCACGGCTGCACCGGCAAGGGCAACGACCAGGTCCGGTTCGAGGTCGGTCTGGGTGCGCTCGCCCCGGACCTGAAGGTGATCGCCCCGGCCCGGGACTTCGCCTGGACCCGGGACAAGGCGATCGCGTACGCCGAGGAGAAGGGGCTGCCGATCGACGTCACACACAAGTCGCCGTACTCGATCGACCAGAACCTGTGGGGTCGCGCGGTGGAGACCGGCTTCCTGGAGGACATCTGGAACCCCCCGATCGAGGACCTCTACTCCTACACCGCCGACCCCGCCGAGCAGCGTGACCCGGACGAGATCGTGATCACGTTCGATGCTGGCGTACCGGTGGCGATCGACGGCGAGACGGTCACCCCGTACCAGGCGATCCTGGAGCTGAACCGGCGGGCCGGCGCGCAGGGCATCGGCCGGCTGGACATGGTCGAGGACCGGCTGGTCGGCATCAAGAGCCGCGAGGTCTACGAGGTGCCGGGCGCGATCGCGCTGATCATCGCCCACCAGGAACTGGAGAACGTCACGGTTGAGCGTGAGGTGGCTCGGTTCAAGAAGGGCGTCGACCAGCGCTGGGCCGAGCTGGTCTACGACGGACTCTGGTTCTCTCCGCTCAAGCACGCCTTGGACGCGTTCGTGGACGACACCCAGAGGTACGTCTCCGGTGAGGTGCGGATGGTCCTGCACGGCGGTCGCGCCGTGGTCACCGGCCGGCGGTCCGAGGCGAGCCTCTACGACTTCGGGCTGGCCACCTACGACACCGGCGACACCTTCGACCAGTCCCTGGCCAAGGGCTTCGTGCAGCTGTTCGGCCTGCCCAGCCGGCTGGCGGCGGCTCGGGACGCTCGGCTGGGCGGCTCCGCGCAGTAGCCCCGCAGTCGCGAACGAAAAGGAGGCGTGGTGAGCGTGAGGAGTGAGGGAGCGTAGCGAGTGAGCCCCGCAGTCGCGAACGAAAAGGAGGCGTGGTGAGCGTGAGGAGTGAGGGAGCGTAGCGAGTGAGCCCCGCAGTCGCGAACGAAAAGGAGACTCAGCAATGATGGTCGGCGTGGACGACAAGAGCCTGACCGAGAACAGCGCCGGAACCAACCGTACGAGCCTATGGGGTGGCCGGTTTGCCGGTGGCCCTTCGGAGGCGCTCGCGCGGCTCTCCGTCAGTGTTCAGTTCGACTGGCGACTGGCCCCGTACGACCTGGCCGCATCCCGGGCACACGCCCGGGTGCTGGCCCGGGCGGGGCTGCTCGACGCCGAGGAACTGGGCAAGATCCTCGCCGCCCTGGACGACTTGGAGGCCGCCTGCGCCTCCGGGTCGTTCCGCCCCACCATCGACGACGAGGACGTGCATACCGCCCTGGAGCGGGGGCTGCTGGAACGGCTCGGCAGCCTCGGCGGCAAACTGCGCGCCGGCCGGTCCCGCAACGACCAGGTCGCCACCGACCTGCGGCTCTACCTGCGTGACCACGCCCGGGGCGTGGCCGAACGGCTGGTCGAACTGGCCGATGCGCTGGTGGAGCAGGCAGGCCGGCACGTCGACACGCCGGCACCGGGCATGACCCACCTGCAACACGCCCAGCCTGTCACCTTCGGGCATTGGCTGCTCGCCCACGTACAGCCGCTGCTGCGGGACCTGGACCGGTTGCGTGACTGGGATACCCGTACGGCGATCAGCCCGCTGGGTGCCGGGGCGCTGGCCGGCTCGTCGCTGCCGCTGGACCCGGTGCGGGTTGCCCGGGAGTTGGGCTTCACCGCCTCGGCGGCCAACTCGATGGACGCGGTCGCCGACCGGGACTTCGTCGCCGAGTTCCTGTTCATCACGGCACTGGTCGGGGTGCACCTGTCCCGCCTCGGCGAGGAGGTGGTGCTCTGGACCTCGCAGGAGTTCGGCTGGGTGGAGCTGGACGACTCCTTCGCCACCGGTTCGTCGATCATGCCGCAGAAGAAGAACGCGGACATCGCCGAGCTGGCCCGGGGCAAGTCCGGCCGGCTGGTGGGCGGGCTGATGAGCGTGCTGACCATGCTCAAGGGCCTGCCGATGACCTACGACCGGGACATGCAGGAAGACAAGGAGCCGGTCTTCGACGCGGTCGACACCCTGGAGCTGCTGCTGCCGGCCCTGGCCGGGATGATCTCCACGATGACCGTACGGGTCGACCGGCTGGTCGCCGCCGCGCCGGTGGGCTTCTCGCTGGCCACCGAGGTGGCCGACTGGCTGGTCCGCAAGGGCGTGCCGTTCCGCGACGCGCACGAGATCACCGGTCGGCTGGTGGCGCTATGCGCGGCTCGGGACTGTGCCCTGGACGAGGTCTCCGACGAGGACCTGACCACGGTCAGCGAGCACCTCGACCCGGGGGTACGCGAGGTGCTGTCGGTCCGTTCGGCGCTGGCTGCTCGTACCACGCCCGGCTCGACCGGCCCGGGGCCGGTGGCCGACCAGCTCGCCGCCGCCGCCGACAAGCTGGTCAGCTGGCGGGAGTGGGCGGCCGAGCAGGTCGTACCCCGTTGAGCGGGTGGGGTTAGAAGAGGGTCAGCGGCTCGGCGGGGATCGGTTCGGGCAGCGCCGCCAGCCCGGGTACGCGGGCCCGGACGTCGTCGTGGAAGCGACGGGCGAGTACGGGGGCGTCGGCGTTGTCCGGGGTGTGGATGAACACGGTCGGCGACCGGCCCTCGCGTAGCCACTGGGCGGTGACGTCGACCCAGCGCTGCCAGCCTTCGACGGTCTGGGCGGTGTCGTCGCGGCCGAGGTACCGGACGATCGGACGATCGGTCAGTGCGTGCGTCCGCAGCGGCAGCCGCGGTTTCTTGATCCAGGCGTCCCGTTCGGCGTCGCTGCTCGGCGGGGCCTGGAAGAACGCGGTGGTGTCGAACGGTACCCACTCGGCGGCTGCGGTGGCGAGGACCCGTTCCAGGAGTTGGGTGGAGCGTGACTCGGTGAAGAAGGCGGGGTGGCGGACCTCCACGGCGTACCGGTGGGCGGTGGGCAGCCGGCGCAGGAAGCGGGCGAGTGCTGGTACGTCGTGGGGCGCGAACGCACCCGGCAACTGGATCCAGAGGGCGTGGGCCCGTGGCCCGAGCGGCTCGATGGCGTCGAGGAACACGCGTAGCGGCTCGTCGACGTCGTTGAGCCGGCCCTCGTGCGTGACGATCTTCGGTAGCTTGACCACGAACCGGAAGTCGGGATCGGTTTGCCGCGCCCACGAGGCCACGGTGTCCCGGGACGGGGTCGCGTAGAAGGTGGTGTTTCCCTCGACGGCCGTGCACCAGCTGGCGTAGTGCCGGAGACGTTCGTGGGCCGGCAGTGGGTGGGCCACCAGACGTCCCTGCCACGACCTGTGGGTCCACATCGCGCATCCCACGTGAAGACGCATCCTCGATCCCTCCGACAGTTGCCTCGGCGGCTCGGCCGAGTTTCCCGCGCGGTTCTCGGCCTCCGGATGATCACGCTATACGGGCGCGTTGTGATGGGTGGATGGCCGTGCGGCCTGGTGTAATCGCGGGGTGAGCCGTGCGGTCGAGGAGTCCAACCGCCGCCTGCTCCGCGCCCGCGACGCGATGGATCGCGCGTACGCCGAGGCGCTGGACGTTCCGATGTTGGCCCGGATCGCCCACGTCTGCCCGGCGCACTTCATCCGCACGTTCCGGGCCACGTTCGGCGAGACACCGCATCGCTATCTGCAGCGGCGGCGGGTGGAGCGGGCGATGTTCCTGCTGCGGGAGACGGAGCAGAGCGTGACCGACATCTGCCTGGCGGTTGGCTTCACCAGCCTTGGCACGTTCAGTCGGACGTTCCGCGACGTCACCGGCGAGTCGCCGACGGGGTACCGGAAGCGGGCCGTGCCCCCGGCCGCACCGGGCTGTTTCACGATGGCCTACTCGCGCCCCGCGTCGTTTTCGGAGAGGCCCGGCCCGCCGTCGATGGACGAGAAGACCGCCGAGCAGGTCCGGGAGTTGATCGCCAAGGGGGCCAGCGGCTTTTCGATCGGCTTTACCACCGACGACGCCCGCAAGACGTACGAGGACCTCAAGGCAAAGGGGGTCGAGATGGTGGACGGGCCGAACGAGCAGTCGTACGGCATCGACTTCGGTGCCCGGGACCCGTTCGGCAACCACTTCCGGGTGGTCCAGCCCCCCGCTGCCTGACCCATCGTGCTCCGGGTGCCCCGGTGAGAGCTGCCGGGGCACCCGGAGCACGATGGCGCACAGCCTTGGGGTGGGTGCCGGATCGTCGTGGGAGTTGTTGCTGCTCGCGGGTCAGTTACCGGCGATCTGGCCCGCGCCGTTGAGGTAGGCGAGAACGGCGAGGACTCGGCGGTGCCCACTGTCGGTGACGGCGAGGCCCAGCTTCTGGAAGATGTTGCCGATGTGCTTGTGTACGGCATTGTCGGTGATGACAAGCCGGTCGGCGATGGTGTTGTTGTCGTGTCCCTGTGCCATCAGCGCGAGTACCTCGCGTTCGCGGGGGGTGAGGACGGAGATCGGGTCCCGGCGGTGGGCGAGGAGTTGGGCGATGACCTCGGTGTCCATGGCGGTACCGCCGGCGGCCACCCGGCGCAGCGCGTCGACGAACTCATCCACCCGGCTGACGCGGTCCTTGAGGAGGTAACCGACGCCGCCACCGGTGGTGGCGAGTAGTTCGGCGGCGTACTGCTGCTCGACGTACTGCGACAGGACCAGGACCGGTAGGCCGGGGTGTTCCCGCCGGGCCTCCAGGGCGGCTCGGATGCCCTCGTCGCGGAACGACGGCGGTAGCCGGACGTCGACGATGGTGACGTCGGGCTGATGGTCCCGCACGGCGGTGAGGAAGCCCGCCGCATCCTCGGCGATGGCGGCGATCTGGAAGCCCACGCGGGTCAGCAGCAGTTCCAACCCGGTGGACAGCAGGACGTTGTCTTCGGCGATCACTACCCGCACGGCAGCTCCAAGGTGATGGTCGTCGGTCCGCCGGCCGGGCTGTCGACCTCGACGGTGCCGTCGAGCGCGAGCGCCCGGCGGCGGATCCCCGCCAGGCCGGTGCCTCGCCGATGGTCGGCGCCGCCGGTGCCGTTGTCGGTGATCGCCACCGACAACCGGTCTGCCGTACGGCTCACCCGGACGCCGGCCGTGGTCGCGTGACTGTGCCGGGCGACGTTGGTCAGTGCTTCGGCGACGGCGAAGTAGACGACGGCCTCCACGGCCGCCGGTACCCGGTCGAGGTCACCGATGTCCAGTCGGGTGGGCACCCCGCAGCGGGCGGTCACCGCGGTCAGGGCGCCGGCGAGGCCCCGGTCGGCGAGGATGGGCGGATAGACGGTGCGGATCACGTCACGTAGTTCGGTCATCGCCTCCTCGGTTCCTTCGTGTGCGTCCCGAAGAAGTCCTTCCAGGAACTGCTCGTTCCGCGGATTGTCGGACAGTGCCTGCCGGGCCACGGCCAGCCGCATGGCGATGGCCACCAGCCGGGCCTGGGTGCCGTCGTGCAGATCGCGCTCGATCCGGCGCAGTTCTGCGCCGTGTGCGTCGAGCACGTCCGCCCGGGTGCGGGTCAACACGGCGACCCGGTCGGTGAGCTGTTCGGCCGTCGAGGGCGACAGCGTCGCCAGGCAGATCCGGGCGTGGGCGCGAGCCATCGGCGGAAGGAAGAGGTATGCCAGTGCGGTGAGGAGGAGGAGTTGTAGGGGACCGAGGATGAGGGCATCAGCCCAGTCGGTTACCGGGATGTCGATGAACAGCCGTGGCCGGTCCTCCGGCTCGAATGCCCACCACAGTGGTGTGGCGACTGCGGCGGGCAGCAGGTTGCCTACGCACAGCAGCGCGGCGAGGCCGAGCGCTACGCCGGTTGCCGCGTTCACCGGTAGCCATAGCAGGTTCCGGCGGGTGGTCGGATCGGTCCAGGTCCGACGTGCCGTGGCGGGCGGGGCCGGACGTGGTGCGATGGGCGTGTCGAGTAGCCGGCCGGCGCGGTCGCGGTGCCAGCCCGCCCACCGTCGGGCAAGCCTCGGATGGCACAGCAACGGCAGCGCGAGCGCCGTGACGATCCCGGAGCCCAGTGACCCCAGCAGGTAGACCCCGCCGCGCCACGCCTGCGACCACCGCCGACCCGACGTCACACCGCGTCCCGTCGTGTACCCGCTGCGGTACGGTCCCTCCGCGTGTTCCGACACGAGATCAAGTCTGCGGTATGGCCAACCTGCGGGCACTACAGCCAGCTGTAACTCACATGCGGTGGTACGGGGTATCGGTATGCGACGACGCCGAACCTAGCGTCGGACGCATGAGGTTGAGCGGCAGGAACCCATCGAGACGACGCGTGGCGCTGGTCGGGGCCACCGCGACCGACTCGCTATCCCCGGGTTCGACAACGGCGACCCGGTCGTACGCGGTGCGACTGGAGTCGGTGTCGAAGGTGTACGAGTCGGGGAAGAACGAGGTACGCGCTCTGGACGGGGTGACAGCCGGATTCCGGCGTGGCACGTTCACCGCCGTCATGGGTCCGTCCGGGTCCGGCAAGAGCACGCTGCTGAACTGCGCGGCAGGTTTGGGCCGGCCGACATCGGGCCGGGTCGTGCTGGCGGACACGGAGCTGTCCGGCCGTTCGGAGACCGAGCTGACCGAGCTCCGGCGGGACCGGATCGGGTTCGTCTTCCAGGCGTACAATCTGCTTGGCGCGTTGACCGTGGCGGACAACGTCACGTTGCCCGTCCGGTTGGCCGAGAAGCCTATCGACCACGAACGCCTGGCGAGCGTCCTCGCCGCGGTCGGGCTGGCCGAACATCACGACCGCCGTCCGAGCCAGCTCTCCGGTGGCCAACAGCAGCGGGTGGCGATTGCCCGAGCGCTCATCAACCGGCCCGACCTGGTATGCGCCGACGAGCCGACGGGTGCGCTGGACAGCCGCAGCGGCCGCCAGGTCCTGGCACTGCTCAGGAGGATCGTCGACGACCTGGGGCAGACCGTGCTGATGGTCACGCACGATCCGGTCGCGGCCGCGCGGGCCGACAGTGTGGTGTTCCTCGCCGACGGCCGGTTGGCCGGTGAGATGACCGAGCCGTCCGCCGAGCAGATCGCCGAGCGGATGACGCATCTGGGGGAGCCGTGAGCCGCGGTGTCTTGTCGAAGCGGACGCTGGCGCTGGCGTGGCGCACGGTGAAGGGACGGAAGGGCGGTTTCGTCGCGGCGTTCGTCGCGGTGCTGTTCGGCTCGGCGGTGATCACGGCCTGCGGGATCCTGCTGGAGAGCAGCCAGCGCCTGGTCGTACCGACCGAGCGCTACCAGGCTGCCGACCTGGTGGTGGGTGCCCCACAGGCACTGCCGGTGGCCGACGACGTGGATCCCAGGTTCGGTGAGCGGGCCACCCTGGCGGCCGACCGGGCCGGCGACATCGCGCGGGTGCCCGGCGTCCGGGCGGCGATCGCCGACGTCAACGTGCCGGTCAGCCTCGTGGCGGCGGACGGCCAGGTGCTCGCCGGGCCGGACGGCAACCCGGCGCTCGGGCATGGCTGGCGGTCGGCCGCACTCGGCCCGTTCGTCATGCGCGCCGGCCATGCCCCGACGGGGCCGGACGAGGTCGTGCTGGACTTCGCGCTGGCCGAGCGAGCCGGCGTCACCGTCGGCGCGTCGGTTCGACTCGCGGTCGGCTCGAACACGTCCACCTACCGGGTGACGGGCATCGCGGGCCTGCCTGGAGGCAAACTCGTCCGGCAGTCCGCGCTGTTCTTCACCGATGACCGGGCCCGGCAACTGACCGGCCAACCGGACCGGGTGGACGTGATTGGCGTGCTGGCCGTACCCGGTGTCCGTGCCGACGAGTTGGCCAGTGCCATCGAGGCGGCAGTCTCCGGTGTGGTCGTCTACACCGGCGGTGCACGAAGCGAGGCAGAGTTCCTCGACATCGGCAGCGCGCGTTCGTTCATCAGCGAGCTGTCCCTGGCATTCGGCAGCAGCATGGTTCTTGTGATCATGGTCGTTGTGGCGAGCACACTCGCCTTCACCGTTCGACACCGACTGCGGGAACTGGCGCTGTTGCGGGCGATCGGCGCGACCCCGAAGCAGGTGCTCGGCATGATCGCCGCCGAGACCACGGTGGTGGGCGCGCTCGGGGCAGTGTGCGGGGTGATCCCCGGCATCGGGCTGAGCTTCCTCCTCCGCGAAACCTTCACCCTGGTCGGCGCGATACCAGGCGACTTCGAACTGTCGATCAGCCCGCTGCCGGTGCTCGGGGCGATGGTGCTGTGCCTGATCGGTGCCCGGCTGGGCGGCTGGATAGCCGCCCGGCGCGCGGCCAGGCTCAGGCCGGTGGACGCGCTTGGCGAGGTCGCGGTAGAGCCGCCCGAACTCGGATGGCTCCGATTGACCGTCGGTGTGCTGCTCGTCCCCGCCGGTCTCGCCGCCGCGTTCGTGCTACCGCTGGTGCTACCCGGTGACGGGGCCGCTGAAAGCGCAGCCCTCTCGGCGTTCCTGCTCATCTTCGCCATCGCGCTGCTGGGGCCACGGTTGCTCGGCGGCGCCGTCACCGTGCTGGGCCCCTGGCTGAACCGCAGGTCGGGCGTCAGCGGGTTCCTCGCGACCGCGAACGCGCACGCCAACTCGCGGCGGCTCGCCGCGGCGACCACTCCGCTGATCATGGGCATCACCCTGGCCGCCGGGCAACTCTTCAGCGGAACGACCGCGAGCGCGGCGGCACAGGATCAGGCCGTGGCCGGCCTACGCGCGGACTACGTGGTCACCTCCAGGTCCGCCGGCCTGTCACCCGAGGTCGTGGACGTGCTCCGGAACGTGCCCGGCGTCTCGGCGGTGACCCCGGTCGTCCGTACCCGGACACTGGCGACCTTCACCTCGGAGGACAGCCTTCAGATCAGGACGTACGCGGCACAGGGGGTCACCGGTGACCAACTCGCCGAGACCCTGGATCTCGGCGTTCTCAAGGGTGATGTTGCGGACCTGCGAGGCGACACGGTGGCGTTGAGCCGGATCGCGGCGGGCACCCTCGGTGCTGCTCTCGGTGACACCGTCGACCTCCGTCTCGGTGACGGCACACCGATCACACCCAGGGTGGTGGCGCTCTACGAGCGGGGCCTCGGCCTCGGTGATGTCACACTGCCGCACGATCTCGTCCTCGAACACACCACCGACCGGCTGGACTTCGCGGTGCTGGTCACGGCGGCCAGCGGAACCGACGTCGGGGCACTCGGCGATGCGTTGCGATCCGCCGCCCGCCACCTCCCGACCATCCAGGTCGACAATCGTGAGTCGTTCGTCGCCGCACAGCGCGATGCCGTCGCCGGCGACTCGGCGGTCGGACTTATCCTCAACGCGGTCCTGCTCGGCTACCTCGCGATCGCCGTGGTGAACACCCTGGTGATGGCGACCGCCGCACGCTTCCGGGAATTCGCCCTGCTCCAACTGGTCGGCGCCACCCGTCGCCAGGTGTACGCGATGATGCGCAGCGAGGCGCGGATCATCATCGTCGCAGCCGTGCTCATCGGTACCCTGGCCGCGATCCCATCGTTGGTCGGCACCAGCCTCGGGTTGACCCGGACGCTGATTCCGTCCATCCCACCGCTCAGCTACCTGGGAATCGTCGCGGTCGCCGCGCTGCTCGGCTGGGCTGCCATCATGTGTGCGACCCGGATCGCCATGCGTTCGCAGCCGGTCGACGCGATGGGCGGTCGCGAGTGATGTCGGTGCACTACAGCCTGCTGTACCACATATCCGGTGGCACGAGGTATCGGTCCACGTCGACGCCGCTCCTAACGTCAGTGGCATGCGATTGAACAGCAGGAACCTGTCGAGGCGGCGGGTCGCGCTGGCCGCGGTGGCGGGACTTGTCGCCCTCACGGTCACGGTCACCGGACTGAATGCGGCCGAGAAGGTCGGGAACGGTGCCGACCCCGCCGTCACCCGGTTGCAGCGGGACACCGACGCGATCCACGCCCTCGGGGTGACCGGGGTGCAGGCCCGGGTGACCACCTCCGACGGTCGGGACCTCGTCGCCACCAGCGGCGTCGTCGATCGTGGCACCGGACGTCCGGTGCCACCCCACGGACGCTTCCGGATGGCGAGCACCCGCAAGGCGTTCGAAGCCACCGTCGTCCTGCAACTGGTCGAGGAGCACCGACTGTCCCTCGACGACACCGTCGAGCGATGGCTGCCCGGAATGGTCCGGGGCAACGACAACGACGGCCGCCGGATCACCGTGCGTCACCTTCTGCAGAACACCAGTGGTATCCACGACGACCTGCCCGGCTACACGACGCCCGAGGAGTACCGTCAGCGGCGATACGACGTGTACACCCGCGAGCAACTCGTGGCGCGGGCGATGAACCACCGGCCGGATTTCGAACCCGGAGCGGGCTGGGCCTACTCCAACACCGGCTTCGTCCTGGTCGGCATGATCATCGAGCGGGTTACCGGCCGGTCTCTGCAACAGGAGGTCACCGACCGGATCGTCGGTCCGCTCGGGCTGCACCACACCACCTGGCCCGGGACCTCGCCGTTCGTGCCCCAGCCGCACGCTCGGGCATATCAACTGTTCGAGACCGGTGAGCTGGTGGACGTCACCGAGCAGGTGCTGGTAGATCCGGACTCCATGATCTCCAGCACCCGGGACCTCGACCGGTTCTTCCGGGCGTTGCTGGGCGGCCGGCTGCTGCGCCCCGCGCAACTGGCCGAGATGAAGCGAACGGTCGAGATCAACGAGGACATCAACGTGATCTGGCCGGGTGGCCGCTACGGGCTCGGCCTGGCCAGCCGTCCGCTGCCCTGCGGTGGCGTCTACTGGGGCCACGACGGCGGCGACGGCGGCTACATCACGGTCAACGGCGTCACCGACGACGGCCGGCGCAGCGCCGTGGTCTCCATGTCCGCCTCGCTCGGCGACTCGATGGACCACCAACTCCAGCAGCAACGCGGTGCCGACACGCTGATCCAGAACGCGCTGTGCGGCCAGGTCTAGTCGCACCGCGCAGCGTGTCGTGAACGATCGGCCCTGACCGGCGATCGCCACGCCGGCCAGGGCCGATCCGGAGGGGAACGGGTGGTGTGACTTGCGGCGGCCCGGACAGCAGCCCACAGCCGAGCGGATGACGTTGTCGAGAGCGGACCAGATCCAGGGAGAACTCACAGCGGGTGCCTTCTGCTCGATCGAGGCGCAGCAGGCGTTCTCTGCCGGTAGCCAGCCGTGGGGGGAGAGGCACTTGCCATCATGAGGTGTGTTACTCGACGAGCTCGGCCAGGTCGTCAATGGTGAGGCGAAGCCCGGCTGCGGCGATGTTGTCAGTCAGGTGGTCGAGCGAGCTGGTGCCGGGGATGGCCAGGGTCACCGGTGACGTCGCGAGTAGCCGCGAGGACCGTGAAGCGTTCGGCGAGTGATTCGTCGCCGGCTTTGCCCATACCGCCCACGCGTAGGTAGACCAGGTCGAGGTGGTCCTGGCCGAGGCGGCGCAGATCCTGTTCGACCAGACCGCGCAGCTGAGCGGCGGATGCCTCGTCAGCGGAGCTGACCTTGGTGGCGATCACCAGGTCTTTCGGATACGGCGACAACGCTTGCCGGATCAGCTCGTGCGCATGGAGGTCACCGAACCCATAGGTGCCGGCGGTGTCGACGTGGTTCACGCCGAGTTCCACGGCACGGCGCAGCACCGCGACGGCCACCTTTGGGATCGCGAGTGGAGCCACCGAGGGCCTCCCACGGCATGTCCGGATACCGGGCCGTGAGCTCGCGAAAACTGAAGGACGGCCGCGCCGCACCCGCGGGTCCGTGCACCCTTTCCAGCCTGCGGCATCCGTGGCTCACGGTAACCGTAGGGGCTGGATACGGAGCGATAGGTGTGGACGCGGGTCGCGGTGATACTCGGATGACGGCGATGGAACGGTCGAGGACGATGGCGCGGTGGATGAGCAGCAGGACGCCGAGCGGAGCCGCTTCCGCGATCCCTTGACCCCTCTGTACGCGCTGGCGGCCGAGGAGATCTACGTCGTGTGTCCCCGGTGCGGCCGTCGCGCCGTTGATGCTCCACGTCCGAACGGGACCAGGTGGGTGTTGACGTGGCCGCGCCGCCTCGCTTGCCGGAAGTGCGGCTACTCCGCGTCCTGGGCGCCCAGCAACCAGCAAGGTTCTGCCTGGGGCGGACCAGTGGATCCGTTCTTCCAGTTGCCGCTGTGGTTGAAGGCCGAGTGCTGCGGCGGGCACGTGTTGTGGGCGTTCAACCCTGCGCATTTGGACCTGTTGGCGGACTACGTCGCCGCGCGGCTGCGCGAGCGCGGGCCGGTGCCCGGCCGCATGAGTTTGGTGGAACGGCTGCCGGTGTGGCTGAAGGCCGCCAAGAACCGTGATGAGGTTCTGCACGTTATCGGCCGGCTGCGCGCATCGCTCGGTGAGTGCGAGGCGTAGTACCGGTAGATAGCCGTAGATATGCATGGTGGAGATGTGGGCATGAAGAGGGCTCCAGAACACGGTGAGGGTGGGTTCAGCGCCGTCGTTGGGCGCTTGGCGCAGCCGGCCACGTGCTCGCGGCGAGTGTGGCCGCCGCGATTCGGGTCGCCCTCCACCGATGGGCACAGCCAAGCGCCGCGAACCCCTCGACCGGTGGGCTCGTCGTGCCCTCCGGTTCACTGGCCGACCTGTTCACAAGGGCCGGAATGCGACAGGGCTCGAATACCGTCACTTCACCAGGTTTCGCAAACCCGGTCGGAGTGGGTACGGCGGGAGTGGGTACGGCGGAAAAGGCGGGGACCCGGCCGCCTGTCGACGACCGGGTCCCTGGAACCGGGGTGTTGATCAGACGTTCACCGGCTCGCGCTCCGGCTCCGTGCTCAGGTGCTCGCGGAGCCGCTCACCCTCGATGTCGACGTTCGGCAGCACCTTCTGCAGCCAGCGCGGCAGCCACCATGCGGCCTTGCCGAGCAGCGACATCACCGCTGGCACCAGCGTCATCCGGACGATGAAGGCGTCGATCGCCACGCCGACCGCGAGGGCGAAGCCCATCGACTTGATGATCGGATCCTCGACCAGGATGAAACCGGCGAACACCGCAGTCATGATCAGCGCGGCGGCGGTGACCACCCGACCACCGTGCCCCATGCCGTTGATGGTGGCCTGCCGGGGAGTGTCGCCGTGTACGAAGTCCTCCCGCATGCGCGACACCAGGAAGACCTCGTAGTCCATCGCCAGGCCGAACAGGATGCCGATGAGCAAGATGGGCAGGAAGCTCACCAGCGGACCCGGGGTGTCCAGGCCGACCAGGTCGCTCAGCTCGCCCGTCTGGAACGTCAACACGGTGAGGCCGAAGGTGGCGCCGACCGTCAGGAGGAAGCCCAGCGCGGCCTTCAGCGGCACCAGGATGGACCGGAACACCAGCATCAGCAACAGCACCGACAGGCCCACGACGAGCAGCAGGTAGACGGGCATCGCGTCGGAGAGCTTCTCGGACACGTCGATGCCGACTGCGGTCTGACCGGTCAGCGCGATGTCGGCACCATCGATCTTCGCGACCTTGGCCCGGATGTCGTGTACCAGAGTCTCGGTCGCCTCGTCGGTCGGACCGGTCTTCGGGATGACCCCCAGCAGGGCGGTCCGCTGATCGCGACTCAGATTCGGCGGGGTGAGGGTGAGCAGGTTATCGGTACCCTGCACCGCTGCGGTGACGGCACCGACGGCTGTTGCGGTCTGCTCCGGTGAGTCACCCGACACGATCATCGCCAGTCGACCGTTGAAGCCCGGGCCGAAACTCGCGGTGGTCAGGTCCGCGGCCTCGCGGGCCGGGGTGCCTTCGGCGCTGTTACTGGCGTCGGGCAGCGCCAGGCGCATGTCGGCGGCCGGGATGGCGAGTGCGCCGAGACCGAGCACGCCGACCAGGAGTACCGGTACCCGCAGCCGGATGACGATCCGCGCCCAGCGGAACCCGAAGCCTTCGGCGCGTATCGGGGCGTCGGTGCGCCGCTGCTTGCGGGACAGGACGCGTGGGCCGACGAACCCGAGCAGGGCGGGCAGCAGGGTGATGGCGACCAGGACAGCGATCGCAACGGTGGCGGCGGCAGCCAGACTCATCAGGGTCAGGAACGGGATGTTCACCACGGCCAGGCCAGCCAGCGCGATGACGACGGTGGCACCGGCGAAGACGACGGCGGAGCCGGCGGTACCCACCGCCCGACCAACCGCTTCCTCAGGCGACAGACCCTCGGTGAGGTACTCCCGATACCGGGAGGTGATGAAGAGCGAGTAGTCGATGCCGACCGCCAAGCCGAGCATGAGTGCGAGCACCGGCGTGACACTGGTCATTTCGATGGTGCTGCTCAACGCGTACAGGCCGGCCATGCCGACACCGACACCGATCAGCGCGTTGAGCATCGTCATGCCCGCCGCTACCAACGAGCCGAACGTCACGATCAGCACGACCAGGGCGATGACGACACCGATGGCTTCGGTTCCACCGATCTCCGGCTCGGTGGTCATCACCTCGCCGCCGTGCTCCACCTGGAAGCCGGCCGCCTTCGCCGCCGCACCGCTGCGCTGGTACGCCTCGCGCTGCGCGTCGGTGACCCCGTCCGCCCCCTCGATGAACTGCACCTGGATCATTGCGTGCCGCCCGTCCTGCGAGACGGCACCGGTCTGGAACGGGTCGAGCGCGGCCAGCACGCCGGGCAGGGAGTTGGCTTCCTGCACCAGGGCCTGCACCTGTGCCTGCACCGCTGCCGTCTCCATCGGCTTGGTCGGCTCCTGGCTTTCCGGCGCGGCCACCACGATTGTGCCGGTAGCACCGCTGGCCTCGGGGAACTCCTTCTTCAGCTGATCGATCGCGCGCTGGGACTCGGTGCCCGGCATCGTGAAGTTGCTTGCCGTCGGTCCCATGAACGTCAGCGCTGCGGTGCCGAGCGCCGCCAGCGCCGCGAGCCAGAGAACCAGCACCAGCTTCCGGCGTCGGAATGAGGCTCGGCCAAGCCGATAGAGCAAAGTTGCCATGTCTCTTCCTTGTCGAGGGACAGGGTTCGGTCGGTCGAAGTTCAGGTGCGGGGCAGCAGCGCCCGTCTCGCCACGTCGACGAGGATCGGGCGCAAGTCGGCGTCGCGCTCCTCGTCTCGGTCGATGACGATCGCGGCGATCCCGGCGAGCAGTACCTCGGCGGAGATCCGTGCCGCCGGGTCGGTCGATCGGCCGGCGACCACGTGGGTCAGGTTGTCGACCAGTGGCCAGTAGCCTTCGAACGGGGCTTGCTGGAACAGTTGTCGCGCGGTGTCGTAGATGAGCGCGACTTCCTGCCGATACCGGAGGACCAGGTCGACGAAGCCTTCGATGGCGGCCTCGCGAGCCGCCTCGACGTCAAGCTGACGTAGCCGTGTGTCGAGTTCGACAAAGTCTCTTGCGGCCGGTTCCATCAGCGTGACGAGGATCGCTTCCTTGCTGTCGAAGTGGTAGAGCAGGGTCGCCTTCGAACAACCGACCTCGACCGCGATGTCGTGCAGTGAGGTGCCCCGGAACCCGGTGTGCGCGAACTGACGGGCCGCGGCGGCCAGGATCCTGTCGCGGGTCTTACTCGGGACCATCGCGTCCACCTCCACCACGAAAGCATGCCTGACCGATCGGTCAGCAGCTGACCGATCGGTCAGAATGTGAGCTAGGTAACGGTGGGTAGTGGAACTTGTGGGGGCCGGTCCTTTTTTGGATCGATGGATATCATCCCCTCGGGGCGCCGATCGTCCTGACTGCTCCGTCCGCCTGCCAGGGGGTGCCCTGTGGTCCACCGCTCCTGTGACACTCCGCGTACGTCTGCCAGCCGGACCCTGTTGGCTGTGCTGCTGGCTGCGGTCGTCGTTCCGCTGGCCCTGGTCGCCGGGCCGGTCGACGCGTCGGCCGTTACCGTCGTCGACGGCAGTAGTAGCGTTCTGTTTCTCCGGCCCAACCTGGATCCGGTGCCGGACTCGGCCTATGCCGCGCCGGACCCGGGCAAGAACGGACCCCAACTCGGGGCCTATCAGGATCCTCGGCTGCGTGACGAAATCGCCGCGTTGGTCAATCTCACTGATCCGGGCTCCACCCTGTACGCCTCGCTGTACACCTTCAGCGATCAGGGAATCACCGACAACCTGCTGGCCGCCCACGCCCGAGGCGTCAAGGTCAGGTTGCTGGTCGAAGCCTGCACCGGCGGGGACCCGGCCACCTGCCGCCAGTCGACCCAGGTCGGTGCCCTGGTCGCCGGACTGCCCAGCTACACCCCCTCGGCGGTCGGCTCCTGGGTGAAGCAGTGCTACGCGTCCTGCGCGGGGGGTGGTGTGGGGGTCAACCACAGCAAGTTCTGGGTCTTCAGCGAGCTGTCCGACGGTCGTACCGACGTCACCGTCGTCACCTCGGCCAATCCCACCAAGCCACAGCAGCGGATGTGGCAGGACCAGCTACAGATATCCGGCAACAGCGCCTTGGCCGCCGCGTACCGCAGCTACGCCCATCGAAAACTCGCCGTTACCGGCACCAGCAAGGTGTACGAGACCGGGCACGTGGACGCCGGTGCCTTTCGGGTCTGGTTCTCGCCCCGCAACTCGCCGAGCGCTGCGGAGGACGCGACGATCAACGCGTCGTTCAACCCGCAGAGCATCCGGCACGACGTCTTCGCGGCGGCAATCGACGACGTACAGTGCTCCAGCAGCCGTACCGACGACATCATCCAGCTCGCCATGTGGGGGTTCCGCGCGGCCCGGCCCGAGGTGATCGACGCATTGGGGGACAAGCTGGCCGCCGGCTGCACGGTAGAGGTAGCCGCCGGTGAGCATCAGGACGCGCTACCCGCCCTGACCGCTCGCGGTATCCCGGTCTACTCGATGAATCCCGGCGGATGTCGACAGTCCTTCTTCGCAGTGGGCACCACAGTCAACTCGGAGTGTTCGGACGGCAGCATCCATTCGAAGTACCTGGTGGTCCAAGGGGTGTCGCGAAAGGACCAGCAGCTGCATCGGTACGTCTACACCGGCTCGCACAACCTCACCAACGGGGCGCTGAAGAAGAACGACGAGATCCTGATGCGAGTCGACGACCAGAGCCTCTTCGACGCGTACGTCGCGGACTTCACCGCGATCAGGCAGGCTGCGGTCGTCATCGCCCCGAACCGGTACCCGGACGCCACCTTCGCCACTGCCAACGCCGTCGACACCGGTGACCAGTTCGCCCCGGCAGTCGCCGCGTACCAGGACGCCGATGGCCGGCACCGGTCCGTGGCGGCCTATGCCTCCGGTTCCCGAAGCACGCTCAACAACGAGATCCGGTTGGGCCGGTTCGTCGACGGCGTACGCCAGTCCGACGTCGTGGTGCGCACCGGTGGCAGCAGTACGGCGTGGAACTATCGGACCCCGGACGTCGGCATCACCTCGACCGGGGATGCCGTGGTGGTGTGGGCCGACGACGGCAACGGCAACGGCGGGTACGAGATCCGGGCCCGTCGGGTGCGCGCGGACGGCACCATGGGCCCGGTGCTGAATGTCAACAGCCAGGCCGACGGCGACCAGAGCGAACCCTCCGTCGCGGTGCTGCCGGACAGCCGGTTCGCGGTCACCTGGCAGGACCGCTCCACGGCCGGCGCGAGTTCCATCCGGTACGCCAGTTTCTCCGCCACCGACAGTCGGCTCTCCCCGGTGGCCGGGGGCTACGACGTTCCGGTGCAGGCGGTCATCGGGGGCACCTACCGTAAGCCGGACCTGGCGGTCGACGCGGCCGGTACCGCGGTGGTGGCCTGGGAGGACGACGCGGACGGCAACGGCGGCTACAGCATCCGGGCCGCCACCGGCACCCTCGACGGGGTGTTCGGCGGCATCATCGCCGTGCACACCGGGACCTTCTCCGACGGGCAGCAACTCGAACCCGTGGTGGCCGCTACGGCATCCGGCACCTGGTATGTGGCCTGGACGGACTACTACGACCAGCGGACCGGGTACGACGGCCGACCCCAGTCGATGATCTACCTACGCGCCTTCGCCGGTTCGACGGCCCTCTTCGCGCCGAAGACGGTCAGTGGGCCGATCTACCGGTGGACCACGAGCACCTCCGGGCAGTACGTGGTGACCAGCCAGACGCCGTACCAGTCGGACCGGGTCGGCCGGCAGTCCCACCCGGACATAGCGGTGGACGCCGCCGGCAACGCGGTGCTGGTGTGGCAGGAGAGCGGCCAGTCCACCGGGCTGACCAGCGCCCGCAGCGGCACCGAGGTGTGGGCGCGAGGGATCGACGCGACCGGCAGCACCGACAACCTCTTCCCGGAGTACCGACTGAGCGTGTTCACCGCGAACCAGCAGGACGCCCCGGTGGTCGGGATGGACCAGTCGGGCATGCTGACCGCCGTGTACGTCGATGACTGGGACGGCAACGGCGGCACCCAACTGAAGATCAGGTACGGGTTCCGCAACTGTGCGCAGCGCTGCTGAGCCGGCTCGCGGCGGGCGCTGGTCGTTGATGGCGTGCACCACATCACCGCCCTGGACTTTGCCGAACTCCGCTGGTCGTCGTTTCCTTGACCGATGGACTATTCGTGGCTTCGCCGGCCAGCCGGCGAGGTGCCCGAGGCCGCACGGACCCTACTCGGTTGGGAGGTTTCGGCCGGCGGTGTCCGGATCAGGCTGACCGAGGTCGAGGCGTACGCCGGAACGGGGGAAGATCCGGCCTCGCACGCCCACCGGGGACCGACGCCCCGGACCAAGGTCATGTTCGGGCCGGCTGGACACGCCTACACCTACTTTGTGTTCGGCGTCCACTGGTGCCTGAACGTCGTCTGTGGTGACGACGGTGAGGCGGCGGCGGTGCTGCTCCGAGCGGGTGAGGTCATCGATGGACTGGACGTCGCCCGCGAGCGTCGCGGGGCGGTGGCCGACCGGGATCTGGCGCGGGGACCGGCCCGGCTGGTGGTGGCGCTCGGGATCACCTCGTCCGCGAACGGCACCTCCATGATCGACGGAAGCGGCCCCCTTCTGTTGACCCCGCCGACCCGGCCGGTCGACCCGGCACTGATCGTCGCGGGGCCCCGCGTCGGGGTGGCCGCCGCCCACGACGTGCCCTGGCGATTCTGGATCAGCGCCGACCCGACGGTCAGCCCATACCGACGGCACGTGCCCCGTCGGCGGGTCGCGAGACAGTCCGGTGGGGTTGCGTAGTCCGGTTTACTCGCCCAGCTCCGTAGCCGGACGGGCCAGGACATGGCGGCGCCGGTACTCGCTCGACCGTGACGCCGGCTGGCTCGACCCCATGCTGCTGCGCGGCGAGCGAAGCGTGCTGAACGACCATCTGACGATCGTGGACGACGGGCCGCTGCCGGTCGACGGTCCCAACACGCTCTTCGAGGTCGGCGACGAACGGGTGGCGGGGCGTGAGCTGGCCGGACGTGACCTCAACGGCGTCGAATGGCGGGTGGAGCGGATCCGGGTGGCGACGGACGGCACCCGCGAGGACGCGCTGCGGATCACGACGGAGATCGAGGACGCGGGCGACATCTACGTCGACAAGGAGCCCGACGACAACCCGATCGGTATCGGCGAGATAGTGACCGTGTGGGAGGACGAGCACGGGCAGTGGGACCTGGCCCTGGTCCGACTCTGACCGGCAACACACAAGTCCCGCCCTCGCGCAGCCGATGGCTGGGGGGTGTGTACCGCTAACGGAGCAGGTTTGTGACCTGGCGGAGGTAGTCGTCGACCTGGGAACGGTCGTACCCCCGGAACTTCACCAGCAGTCTGGTGTTGCTCAACTCGGACAGCACCGCAGACCGCTGGGCGGGGTCGGTGGACACTCGCGCTTCGGCGGCACGCCGTACGACCGCGTCTACCTGGGCGGGGTCGTAGCCGCGCAGCACGATGGTGAAGTTGGGCAGGGCATCGACAGGCATGGCGCAACGTTACCGGGTGAGCAGGCCGACCAGTTGCGCCGCGTCCAGCAGATCGACCCGGTTGGCATCCAGTTCCGCCCGGTGCAGGGCGTACACCTGCGCGCCGTCGGCCAGTTCGACGTCACCGCGCACCAGGGCGGCGAAGCCGGGCAGCGGCGCGCCGTCGGTGGTCTGCGGTCCGGCGGCGGCGGGATGGGGCTCATTGCCGGTGGGTACGCCGTCGGCCGGGCCGAGTGCCGTGAGTCGATGCGCGAACGCTGGCACGGATTCGTCCTCGCCTCGCCGGTAGGTCACCAGGCCGCCATCCCGGTGTCGTACGTGCACGGTTCGGGCACGGGCCGCCGCGTGCCAGCCGGCCACTTCCCAGAGGCTGATCCGGTGGCCGGCGGTGAAGTACCGGTTCACGGCGGCGGTGAGTCGCCCGAGGGTTCGCGAGTAACGGGCCACGCTGTGCTGGCCGCCGGTACCGCTCATGGTGGCGTCGATCCAGCGCAGGGTCTGGGTCTGCAGGTCGACGAGGAGCGGGGTGGCGATCTTGACGTTGCCGGTCAGGTCGAATCGCTGCTCGACCGCCTTCGGCTCGAATGGCTGGCCGCCCCGACCCGGGTCGCCCATGAACCCGGCGAACGCGTCGGTCATGGCCTCGAACGCGACACCGTCGTAGCTGAAGACGATCATCGTGAGGTACCGGATACCGCGCTTGCGTAGCGCGGGCAGGTCGAGGTCGACGAACTCGCTGGCGCCGAGCGGAGCTGGGGCCGAGGTGAGGTCACCGGAGTGCACGGCGGCGGTGCCGGCGAACCGGAGCCGGGTGTAGTCGCACCAGCCGACGAAACTCCCGCCACCGTCGAACAGCGCCACCGACAGGTCCAGGTCGACCCGGGTCCGCGCCGGCTCGGTCCAGTGCACGAACAACCGGACGATCCGGCCCCCCGGCAGCGGCTGACAGCTACCCCGGGGCAGCCGGACCAGCGACGGTGAGGCATTCCGTTCGGTAAAGGGCGCGACCAGGTCGGCCAGGGCCGCGTCCAGCAGGGCCGCCTCGACCGCCGGCAGGGTGCCGGCGCGAGCGAGTAGTTCGTCGGCCAGCAACAGGTCCAGTTCACCGCCGAGGTCGGCCGCAAGCCGGGGACGGCGGTCCGGCTCGGTGAACAGCCGGGCACTGCCGCCACGCGGGAAGTAGAGCCGGGTGCCGGCCGGCCAGGTCGCGGCGCGTACCGCCCCGAGCGCGGCCAGCAGCACGCCGGGCGCGACGGCCGGCACGGCCTCGGCGACCGCCGACACCAGGGCGTCACCATCATCGGTACGACCGGCCAGCGCCACCAGTCGGCGGAGCAACTCGCCCGGACGTTGCGCGGCCAGTCGTAGGGCGCTCGCCAGATCGTCGGCCGCCATGGCCGCCTCGACCTGTCCCGCCCAGCCGATCAGCCGCAGCCGCGTTCCGTCCCGGCGCAGCGCCCCCGAGTGCTTGTAGGCGGTTTGCGTCAGGAGCCGCCCGAGCGGGGTCGACTCGTCGATGGTGGTACGGCGTAGGACGGCGAAGGCCACCGCCGCCCGGGGGTGCCGGTGGGCCTGTTCGAACGGATGTAGCTGCTCGGTGGCGTGCAGCCAGGCGACATGGTGCCGGCGCAGGTCCGCCGCAACCGCGGGCAGCGGCAGTGCGTCGAGCCGGTCGAGTAGCGCCCGGCGTACCCGACGCGGCAGCGATCGGTGCCGTTGTGGCGGGTCGACCAGGCCGGGGTCGCCGCCGTGCAGCACGTACAGCAGGCGCAGTACGTCGGTGGCCGTACCGATGTGGGTGGCCAGGAGGTCGGGCAGTCGGTCGGCGAGGGCCGGGTCGGCGACCAGCCGACCGAGCACCACCGCCCGGGTCTCCCGGACGGGGATCCGCTCCGGCAGCCAGCCCAGGTCGCCGTGCCCCACCTGATCCAGCAGTACGGTCAGGTCGGCCCGGTCCTGCGGGGCCAGCGGGGTCTGCCGGTCCAGCAGCCCGGTGATCAGCTGGTACACGGAACGGTTCAGGTCGACGGCGAGTTCCAGTACGGCGGCCCGGCGCGGCATCGGGATCGGCTTGCCGCCCTTCGGCAATGCGGTGACCGGTAGGAACGGCTCCGCCAGGTCGATGCGGCGCTGGCACAGCGGGCAGCCGGAATAGTCGGTCATGTCCCAGCATGCGTGGCAAATCAGGTGGGCACAGGGTGCCACCGGCCGAACGGTGGAACACTTCCCACACAGGACACAAGGCTGGTGCGGTTCCTGGAGGAGCAGGGTGAAGACCCGCTGGACGTAGAGGTCGTAGGTGTCGGCCGGGACGCTACGCGGAAACCTCCGGAACAGGGGGACGTGCGGTACGTCCGCGCCGACCAGCCTCTCCAGTACGACCAGCAGGCCCAGCCCGGTGGCGGCGAGCTGCTCGGCCGGCTGCCCGGCCAGGTGGTCGCGAAGCCGAGGACCCATGAGCCAGCCCATCGACAGCAGGTCGGCTTCCAGCGCCAGCAGGCCCTCGGCGGTCAACGCGGAGCGGCGACCCGACTGCTTGGCCTTCTGGCCACCGCCGGTCAGTAGTCCGGGAGCGACCAGACCCGTCCGGCGGAGCAGGACCGCCGCCAGCGGATCACCCTTGGCATCCGTCGTCCAGGTCGCGATGGCCAGGCCGGACACGGTCAACCTCCGCTCACACGGGACGGACATGGGACGGACATGGGACGGCGAGGGCGGAGATCGGGCGTACTAGTTTTTTAAGAGAAAAAATAGAAGGAAGCACGCCCAGGAGCCGCCCTCGCCGTAGCACGGAAGGCTACCGGTGGACGCGGGACAGGCGCATCCGGGTATCTGGCCCCGGTTCTTCGGGACTCCCAGATTCCACTCGTACCGGTAGCATCCCGTTGCATGCCAGACGACCCTCCCGTCGCGGATGGGAGCAGTCCGGGTTCGACCATCCGGGTGGCGACGGCAACTGACCGGCGATACCTGCCGTACGCCGCGGCCATGGCACAGTCGCTGGCCGCCCACCGCGACCCGGCCACCCCGGTCGAACTGACGATCCTGCATGCGGACGTTTCCGCTGCCGAGCAGCGGCGGGTGGAGTGCGGAGCCGAGGGAATCACCGTCCACTGGATCCGGATGGACGCCGACGGCTACCAGCGGTGGGGGATCGACCCGGACCCGATGCTGCTGGCCCCGCAGTACTTCAGATGCCTGTTGCCCAGGATCCTTCCGGTCACCGTGCAGCGTGTGATCTACATCGACGCCGACACCCTCGTTCTCGACGATCTCCGTCCGCTCTGGAACTGGCCGCTGGACGGCCGGCCAGTGGCGGCCGTCGGCGACCTCGTCTCGGTCATCCGCGATGCCATCAGCCACTGGCAGGAGCTTGGCCTCGACGGGGGCGCCCCCTACTTCAACTCCGGGGTCATGGTGGCCGACCTGGCGATCTGGCGGAACGAGGGCATCGGCGAACGCGTGCTCCGCCGATGCCAGCTCGACCGGGACCGGCTCCTGATCCGGGACCGCTGGCCGCAGTACGACCAGTACGGCTTCAACGTGGTCCTGCAGAACCGGTGGAGCCGGTTGCCCGACCGGTGGAACCACTTCCCGGAGCGGGCCGCCACCCGCCCCGGGATCGTGCACTTCCTGGGGGACACCAAACCCGGGGCACCCCGGACCCGGCCGGAATTCACCCGCCTCTTCATGCGGGCGGTGGATCTGACCCCCTGGGCGGGCTGGCGTCCGACCCCGAAACCACCTGCTCTCTCCGTGCCCTGACCGCAGCGCCAGGGTGGATCACGGGACCGGCTCGTCCTGGTCGGTCTCGGCGAGGCGGTCCGGCTCTGCCGGAGAGAATCCGTTCTGGCCGGTCGGGGTGGATCTGCCCGGCCCGGCAGGGGCGAACTGGCCGGTGACCTCGTCGAGGATCAGGGCCGTGCCATTGCCGATCTCGAACATCATCCCGACCAGACGCAGCCGCCCCTCGGCTTCGGCACGTTGGACCGCCGGCAGTCGACGCAGGTTCTCCAACTGCTGCACCACGTTCAGCCGGCCGAGTTGGTCGACCGGGTTCTGATCGCAGTGGACCCGCCGGGCCCGCTGCACCGAGGGCAGTCCGTGTCGCAACCATCCGTCCACCGACGGCATGGCGGATCGGTCCTGGGCGCTGGCGAGTAGCGCCGTCATCGCCCCGCACCCGGAGTGTCCGCATACCACGATGGTGCGGACCCGCAGGACGTCGAGGGCGTACTCCACCGCTGCCAGGGTGGAGTCCCCGACCACGTGCGGTCCCGGGACGAGCGGACCGAGGTTGCGAACGGTGAACAGGTCGCCGGGCCCGCTGCTGGTGATGACGTTGGGTACGACCCGGGAGTCGCTGCAGGTCAGGAAGAGGGTGGAAGGCTCCTGACCGTCCTTCAGCTCACCGAGTACGTCGAGGATCAGTGGGGCGGTCCGACGATGGAACTCGTCCACCCCGGTGAGCAGTTGGTCCACCCCCTCCCGATGGCAGGCGGACTGCCAGCGGGACCAGGGTGCCAACCATCGGGGGACCGGAGCCTGACTTGCCCGACCCCGGGGTGGCCGACCGGCCCGGATGCTGCTGAAGACCGGGGAGGCCACCTCGTCGATGAACACGTCGCCACCACCGCGCTCGTGGCTGCGGATCCAGTTGTCCAGCATCTCGTACGCGGCGTGGTCCAGGTAGTCCACCAGCAACTCCAGGCATACCCGGCTGCCGGCCGGGATGGTGGCGAGTTGCCGGGCCAGACGGGGCAGGGAGAGGAAGGTCAGATTTCCCGCCACCACGACCCGCCACGAGGCGGTCGTGTTCTCCGGGGAGACGACCTGCACCGGGGCGTGCAGCGCGCGGTGCAGCGCGAAGAGCAGGGCCGCCGCGATGCCCAGCAGGATTCCCTGGAGCAGGTTGAGCAGCACCACGCCGAGCAGGGTCACCAGGTAGACCACCAGTTCGCCGTGCCTCGCCAGGGTTCGCATGTGGGCCCAACTCACCGCCAGCCGGAATCCGATCACGACCAGCAGACCGGCCAACGCGGCCAACGGAATCTGCCGGACCACCGGGACCAGCGCCAGGGCGAAGATGGCGATCCAGATGCCGTGCAGGATCGCGGAGCCGCGGGTGCGGGCTCCAGTCAGTACGTTCGTGGTGCTCCGTACGATCACCCCGGTCACCGGCAGCCCACCGGCCAGGCCGGACAGGGTGTTGGCCGCTCCCTGCCCGATCAGTTCCCGGTTGAGGTCGCCTGGTGGCCCCTCGTGCATCCGGTCCACCGCCATGGCGGAGAGCAGCGACTCCACGCTGGCGACCAGGGCGACGGTGAGGATGGCCAGCAGGATGGCACCCCATTGGCTGTCGGGTAGCTCCGGTAGGGCCAGCGAACTCAGCAGCTCCGTCGGCAGGGAGACCCGGGGCAGTGCCATCGGTAGCGAGACGAGGGTCATCACCGTGACCGCTGCCAGGGGCGGTGGGACCAGGTTCAACGGTCGGGGCAGGATCGGCCACAGTACGGTGAGCGCGACCGTGCCCAGGCCAACGATCGCGGCGGCCGGAATGTGCGCGGTGAGCTGCCCGGGCAGTTCGAGTAGGTTCGCCCGGGCGGAGGTGAACGGGTCGCCGCCGAGCAGGACGTGTAGCTGGCTGAGGACGATCGTGATGCCGATTCCGGCCAGCATGCCGTGGATGACGGCGGGACTGATCGCCATCGCCGCCCGGGCGAGCCGGCTGAGGCCGAGCAGGATCTGCACCACACCGCTGGCAAGGGTGATGAAACAGGTGACCCGCCAGCCGTAGAGGAACACCAGTTCGGCGACGACCGCGGTGAGGCCGGCGGCCGGGCCGGAGACCTGTAAGGGGACACCGCCGAGGACACCGACGACGATGCCACCGATCACGGCGGCGATGATGCCCGCCTCGACCGGTGCGCCGGAGGCGACCGCGATGCCCAGCGACAGGGGCAGCGCTACGAGGAACACGACCAGGGACGCGCCGAGGTCCGGTCGCCACGGCCAGTGACGGAACCTGGACCAGGCGGTGGCGTAGGACTGGCTGAGGCGACGGGCGATACGTGGTGGTGAAGCGGCGGTCACGGCAGCTCCTTCCAGGAATGGCGGGCCAGACCCGCCGAAAGGACTAACGCCCGGATCGGCCGTTCGGCGACGAGTCGCCGTTAACGGTGGGTGAAGTTTCAGCCGGAGTCCTGACTCGCCCCGGTCGATCGGCGGATCGGTATCGGTGGCCATGACAGCGGCCTGCACCGATCGGCGGGGCATCCGCTGATAGCCTCCGATCAGGCCCAGTACGAAGTGGGCTTGAGGTGGGCCGGGCGGCTGGCCGCCGGTCGGGTCGGGCGAACGCAACGAGGAGACCGATGAGTCTGCGACAGGATGCGAAGGCGCTTCAGGACGACCTGGTCCACCTGCGACGGGACCTGCACCGGATTCCGGAGATCGGCCTGCACCTACCCCGTACCCAGGAACGGGTACTCGCCGCGCTCGACGGCCTGCCGTTGGAGATCAGCACCGGCACGGAGCTGTCCTCGGTGACCGCCGTGCTGCGCGGTGGTCGCCCCGGGCCGGTGGTGCTGCTGCGCGGCGACATGGACGCTCTGCCGGTCACCGAACAGACCGGGTTGGACTACGCATCCCAGCACGACGGAGCCATGCACGCCTGCGGGCACGATCTGCACACCGCCGGTCTGGTCGGTGCCGCCCGGCTGCTCGCCGCCCGGCGGGAGAACCTCGCTGGCGATGTCGTGTTCATGTTCCAGCCAGGGGAGGAAGGCTGCGACGGTGCGGGGCACATGATCGCCGAGGGGGTGCTGACCGCCGCCGGCCGCCCGGTCGACGCCGCGTATGGACTGCACGTTCTCTCCTCGTTGCTACCCACCGGGGTCTTCGCCTCCCGGCCCGGCCCGCTGATGGCCGCCTCCGACGGGCTCTTCGTCCGGGTCGTCGGTGCTGGAGGGCACGGTTCCCGGCCACACGAGACACTCGATCCGATACCGGTGGCCTGCGAGATGGTGACCGCCCTGCACACCATGGTCAACCGGCGGTTCGACGCGTTCGAGCCGGTCGTGATCACGGTCGGCTCGTTCCATGCCGGCACCCGGCGCAACATCATTCCGGACGATGCAAGCTTCGAGGCGACGATTCGCACCTTCTCCACGGCGGTCAGCGACCAGATGGCGGAGGAGAGCGTACGGCTGTGCCACAACATCGCTGCCGCGCACGGTCTGCGGGCCGAGGTGCGTTACGACCGGGAGTACGGGGCGACGGTCAACCACGCCGCCGAGCACGACTTCGCCGCCGAGACCGTACGGGAGGTCTTCGGTGAGGAACGCTTCGAGCCGCTGACCAACCCGATGACCGGATCGGAGGACTTCTCCCGGGTGCTGGACCGGGTGCCGGGTGCCTTCGTCTTCCTCGGTGCCTGCGCGGCTGACCAGCCGGCTGCCGGCGCGCCCAACCACTCGCCCCGGGCCGCGTTCGACGACAGCGTGCTGGCTGACGGGGCGGCACTTCTCGCCGAGTTGGCCGTCCGCCGGCTCCACCGGCCGTCGGTGTCGGGCAGCACCCACCTACCGGACGTGCCCCGCCCACGAGGAAATTGGAGGGCGACGGAGCTGCCGCCCGGGTAGGTTGCCGCCCATGTCGATCATCGTTCGGGACTTTCAGCCGGCCGACGCCGAGGCGGCGGCCGAGACCAAACGGGCGGCGATCCCGTACCTGGTGCTCACCCCGGAGCTGGTCGCCTGGCAGGTGACCCATGCTCCCGGCAACCAGCGGCACCGACTGTTGGTCGCCGAGGTGGACGGGCAGGTCGTCGGCAGCGCCAGCACCGGCATCTTCGCCGAGAGCAGCAAACCGGGCCAGGCGTTCGTCAACCTCAGCGTCGCCCCCGACGCGCGGGGCCGGGGTGCCGGCACTGCCCTGCTGACCACCGCCGAGGGATACCTGACCGGGCTCGGGGCGAGTACGGCGTACGCGTGGGTGTTGGACGACGAGGCGTCGACCGGATTCGCGCAGCGGCATGGCTACCAGCGCAGCCGCTCGTCCTACTTCTCCCGGCTGGATCTCGCGGCCATCGCGCTGCCGTCGTTGCCGCCCCTGCCCGAGGGGGCGAGGTTGCGGACCGCCGCAGACTTCGCCGACGACCCTCGGCCGCTCTACGACCTGGACGTCGAGGCTGCGGCCGACGAGCCCGGCGACGTGGACAGCGACGCGATGAACTACGAGGACTGGCTCGCCCTCTACTGGCACCGCCCCGACCTGGATCGGGACCTGACCTCGGTGGTGGTGATGGACGGCATGGCGGTCGCGTTCAGCGTCGCTCAGACCGACCGGCGCGGGCGGTACTGGTCCGGGATGACCGGCACCCGCCGGGCCTACCGGAACCGAGGGCTGGCCAAGCAGGCGAAGGCCGACTCGCTGCGGCGGGCCCGACTGGCCGGCTGCAGCGAGGCGTTCACCGGCAACGACGCCGAGAACGCACCCATGCTGGCGATCAACGGGTGGTTCGGCTATCAGGTCGCCGCCCGCGAGTGGCGCTACCTGCGGAACCTGACCGACTGACCACGGATGCGCCGCGCGACCGGAGAGTGAAGCCGGCCAGCCGGACCGGGACACCGCGCACCTCGGTGTCCCGGTCCGGCTGAGCCGGCTTTTGCTCACCGGGACCGGCGAGCCAGCCGGATCAGCGGCGGATCGGTAGTCGGTAGACGCCGCCGGACTCGGTGCCGGCGAAGAGCCACCGGCCGTCGGGGCTGGCCGCCAGCGAGCGCACCGACGGGTCCGGCAGGCCGGCACCCATGTTCAGCCAGACCCGTCCACCATCCACACTGAACAGCACTCCGCGCCCGCCCTTGAGTAGTCCGGCCTCCGAGTAGGCCGTGGTGCCGGCGTAGAGCACCCCGCCGACCTCGATCACCTGGCTGACCCGCATCGGCAGGCCGTGTTGGCCGGTGCCGAGCTGGTGCGCTGTCGCGAAGTGCCGACCACCGTCGGTACTGACCCGGATCTTCGCTCCGCCGACCACCATCCGTCGGCCGTCGAAGTGGATCGCGGTGACCGGGCCGTCGAGCATTTTCACCCGGGTGGTCCCGCCGTCGTCGGAGCGCCACAGCCCGTTCTGGTCACCGAGCCACACCCGCTTCGGGTCGCGCGGATCGCCCGCCATCGCCGTGTACTGGGCCTTGTGGTCGATCTTCTTCCAACTCGTACCGCCGTCGCGGGTGACGAACAGGCCGGCGCCCGCGATGTCGCGATAGGAGATGAACAGTTGCCGGGAGTCGGCCGGATGCACCAGCAGACCGGATGGGGTGAGGTCGTTCTGCACCACCTGCGACCAGGTGTCACCGGCGTCGTTGCTGCGAACCAGCCGGATGCCGAAGTAGCCGTTCATGTACAGCTTCCACACCGTACGCGGGTCGTCCGGCGCGGCGGCCAACCCGCGAATGCTGTGGCCCACCCGGCCCTCGCCCTCCGAGCCACCCCAGTCCAGCTTGTCCGGACCGGACGGCAGCGCGGTGCGGTAGACATCGGTCGGGGTGCCGACCATCAGTTTGCCGTCGGTAACCAGCATCTGGTCGGCGGACATTCCGGGCACCCCGAGCCGTTTGTAGCTCACGCCGTCGGTCGTGGCGTAGACCCCGGTGTTGTCCATGCCGAAGAGCAGGGTTCGGTTGTCGTCCGGCCACTGGGCCAGGTCGTTCGTGATCGTCTCCAGCGGCTCGGTGATCTTCGTCCAGGTCCGGCCCCGGTCCCGGCTGAGGAAAGTCTGCCGGAATCCGTCCGCCAGCAGGTTGTCACCGGCACCGCTGAGCGTGAACAGGCTCGTCGGCTTCAGCAACTGTTGCCAGGTCCGGCCCTGGTCGGTGCTGCCCAGGACGGTGTCGTTCATCAGGGCCACCGCGACCGTGTCGCCGGCCACCGCCAGATTGGTGGGTCGGCTGGCGAAGTCGTCGACCGGTCGGACCAGTTGCAGCGCGCCGGTCAGGCCAGCCCACCGCCACAATCCGTCGTTGGTCGCCACGTACAGGTCGGCACCGGCGAACTCGACGGCGGTGACCGCACCCGCCCACGGCGCGGCGGTCGAGGTCCAGCTGTCGCCACCGTCGCGGCTGGTCCAGATCGTGTCGCCGGCCACCACGGCCAACGCCCCACCGGTCGGTGCCTGGACGAACGCGTCGAACGCGAGATCCGGCAGCGGCAGGGTACGCCAGGTCTTTCCAGCATCGTCGGTGCGTAGCACCTTGCCCCGGTAGGTCGGGTCACCCTCGGCCTTGACCGCCGCCCACATCCGGTCGGCCCGCTTCGGGTCGATCAGAACGGTGGGATGACCACCGGCGACCGGGGTGATCCGTTCGTAGCGCCAGGTGCGGGCCCGGTCCGTGGTGATCCACACGCCCGCCACGTACGGCAGGGTGACGGCGAGCCGGTTCGGGTCGGCCGGCGTGGTGGACATCCGGCCACCGGAGGAGTACGGCCCGATCAGCTCCCACCGGGTGCGCCCCGGCTCGGTGGCCACCTGGAACGAGGCCCGGCCGACCAGCTTCTTGCCGGTTGCCGTGGGCACGGTCGTGGTGACCGTGTAGACGCCGGGCACGTCACCGGTCACCTCGGCCCGCCACCACAGGTCGTTATCGTGCCGGACTGTGGCCGTACGCTGCCGCCCGTTCGGGCCCCGGACGGTGACGGTGGGGGTGCCGGCGGTCGGCTCGACCGTGTAGACGAACGCCTCGCTGCGCCCGTCACTCGGGTCGGGCGTGACATGGACCCCCGGGGTCCGTACCGGCATCAGGTACGGCACCCGCAGGTCGGCCACCCCCTGCGAGGTGGCGACGGTCAGCCAACCGGAGACGTCGGCGCTGCCCTGGTCGGGGGCGGTGGTGGTGGCCCGGAGGGTGACGGTGGCCTGGCCACCGGCGCGTACCGTCACCTGGCTCGGCTCGACCCGGACCGTACCGGGACTGCCCGTACTCGGGACGACCTTCAGCTTGAGTCGCTGGGACTGCTTGCTGTCGTTGCGTAGGGTCACCGTCCGGGAGACCCGAACCGGGGACCGGGACAGGTCGGCCAAGCCGAACGACAGCGCGGGCGGATCGGCGGTGACGCTGGCGGCCAGCGCGGCCGGCAGGTCGAGTCGACCGGCGCCGGCCACCCCTGCTGCGGCGTCCGGTACCGCCTTCGCCGACCCGATCAGCGCCGCACCGATCCGGTTCGCGGACGCGTCCGGCCAGAGTTGACGCAGCAACGCCGCCGCTCCGGCCACGTGCGGGGCGGCCATGCTGGTGCCGCTGAACCGGTAGACCCCGGCCGGCCACTGGTCGGTGGGCACCGACGAGCGGATCTCCACGCCCGGTGCGACGATCTCCGGCTTGAGCTGCCAACGTGGGTCGGGGCCGCGCGAGGAGAAGCTGGCGATCTGGTCGGTGACGTCCTCGCCGGACACGGTCACCCGGACCGGTCCGGCGGTCAGCAGCGTACGCAGTTGCTGGTATTGATAGGAGTCGGTGATGCCGAGCACCACCAGCCGGTCCAGGCGCAGATCGTCCTCGGCCCCCAGCTTCTTCGACGCGGTGGCGGGCAGCTCACCGGCCGCCGTCGGCCGGGTCGCGCCGCCGGTGTAGCCGATCGCGGCCAGCGCTCCCCGCCGCTCCACCTCGGCGAACCGGGCGGCGTCGTCCGAGTTGCCGGCCGGGTGTGGTGGGCCGGCGACCAGCACCACCTTGCCGCGCAGGTCACCGGCCTTGGCGTAGTCCTCCGGTGTCCCGTCGCCCAGGTCCACCAGGTCGGCGGTGACCGGCGTCACCGGCGGGTTCGCCGAGATCGGGGTGCGGTACGTCTCGATCCGCTCGCCCGCACGCGGGCCAGCCAGGTGGACGGCCGGGATACGCAGGCCACTGGTGGACGCGCCGACCGCGATCACCCCGTCCGCGGCGGCCGGCGTGCCGACCGTCCGCTCGCCCGGCCCGTTGTTGCCGGCGGCGGCGACCACCACCACGCCGGACTTCGCCGCCCGGGAGGCGGCCAGCCCGACCGGGTCGGTGCCGTCACCGAACCCGCCGAGACTCATGTTGACCACGTCGGCCCGGTACGGGTTGGCCGGGTCGACCGCCGCCTCGATGCCGGCGATGATGTCCTCGCTGGTGCCGCTGCCACCCGCGTCCAGCACCTTGTACGCGGTCAGCGTGGCGTCCGGCGCGACCCCGGTCACCGCCTTGTCGCCACCCGCGCCGCTGCCCGCGACGATGCCCGCCACGTGGGTGCCGTGACTGTGGTCGTCCATCGGGTCGGCGTCGTCGTTGACGAAGTCGTAGCCACCGGCGACCTTGTGGCCGGGGCCGAAGCCGCCGCCCAGGGCCGGGTGCCGGTAGTCCACTCCGGTGTCGACGACCGCCACGGTGACTCCGCCGCCCCGGGCCGGGTTGCCGGCCGGGTCCTTGCGCTGCCACACCTCGGGTGCGCCGACCAGCGGCACGCTGTCCACGGTACGGGCCTGGAACGTCGTGATGGCGTGCACCGCCTTCACCCCGGGCAGTCGGCGCAGGGCGTCGACCTGGTTCGCCGGCACCTCGATCGCCATGCCGGGGAGCAGCACCTGGAACGACCGCCGGTGGGTCAGCTTGATCCGGGCGCGTTCGGCGGCGGCGGTCACGCCCCGCTCGGCGTTGGTGACCGCTTCGCGGGCCACCCGCACCCGGTCGGCGGCCTGGGCGTCGACGATGCCCCGGGCCGGGGCGGCCGCGATGGTCGGGGTGGCGTCGAACTCGACGATGACGGTCTGGGCTGGGCCGGAGGCGGGGGCGGCGGTCGAGGGCCCCGGCGTGAGCAGGGTTGCGGCCAGCCCGGCGGCGGTCGCTGTCGCGACCCATCGTCGGCTGGCGGATAAGGGCTCGATCATGCCCTTGAGGGTCAGGGGCGGCTTCCCTTCCGGGCAACGGTTGCCGGCGTCACGTTTGTGCCGTTGGCACCTGATGGCCACAATCGACCGTGTCACTTGAACCGAATGCCCTGGCCGGTGCCGGTGTCCACGCCGACGAGGAGGCGATCCTGCGGGCATTGCTGACGCTGCCCCAGGCGACCGTCGACGAGCTTTCGATCGCCAGTGACCAACCACCGGAGCAGGTCGCCGGCGCGTTGGCCCGGTTGTCCGGGCGGGGCCTGGTCGCCCGGCTGGCCGGCGCGCAACCCCAGTACACGGCGGCGGACCCGCGGGCCGCGCTGGACGCCCTGATCCACCCCGCCGAGCGGGCACTACGCCGAGCCCGGGAAGCCGCCGCCGAACTCAGCGCGCTGTTCCACACCGCCCGTGCCGAACGGCCGGTGGCCGGACCGGTGGAGGTGGTCACCGGGCGGGAGGAGATCAGCCGGTACTTCGTACGGATCCAGCAGAGTGCCGTACGCGACGTCTGCGCCTTCGACCGGCCGCCGTACGTACACGCCGTCGGTAACCCGGTCGAACCGGCTATTCTCGCCAGGGGCGTACGGTGGCGCGTGGTCTACCACCCGGACGCGCTCGCGCTGCCCGGTGCCCTGGCCGACGTCCGTGCCCTGGCGACACTCGGGGAACAGGCCCGGGTGCTGACCGACGTGCCGTTCAAGATGCACCTGGTCGACGATCGGGTCGCCATGGTGGCGCTGGACACCGACACCGCCACCGTACGAGCCGCGCTGGTGTATCCCTCGGCGCTGCTGGAGGCGCTGTCGATCGTGTTCGAGTCGTGCTGGCAGCGGGCCACGCCGTTGGACGGGGCCGCCGGCGAGGAGGAGGTCTCCGACGAGGACCGGCAGCTACTGGCATTGCTGGCGGCCGGCGTCAAGGACGACGCGATCGGCCGCCAGTTGGGCCTGTCGGTACGCACCATGCGGCGCCGGGTGCGCCGGCTGCTGGACCTGCTCGGTGCACAGACCCGGTTTCAGGCCGGCATGCAGGCCGCCCGGCGCGGCTGGATCTGACACGCGGCTGCCGAAGTGGCAGGTCGTGGACCTGCGGTGCTACCGTCCGTCCGGTGATCGACACCGAAGTGCAGCTCGTCGCCCAGCCACGCATCGATACCCTGGCGACCAGGTATCCCACCGACGTCCGCCAGTTGCGGAGCGACTTCGCGGGAGTCGCCTGGATCGGCGACACGCCCAGTTCTGGCAGCGGCATGATGGGCCCGAGCTACCAGCGACGTTCGTTCGACACCCGGCTCTTCCTGCCGGACACCCACTGGTACGACGCGGACCTCCTTGGGAACGTCGTGGTGCAGGTGAGTGCCAGCGTGTTACAGGTCGCGAGCACCGCGCAGCAGACGCAGGGGCTGGTCGGCGCGGTGGCCGAACCGGTGGTGGAGTTCTACGAGCACCCCGAGGGGCTGGACGGGGTGGGGCTCTGCCTCTGGCTGCGGGGCACCATCTGGTCCAACATCGGCCTGTCGTACCGGGTGAGCGTACTGTCCGACCCCGACGCGGTGATCCGCGTCGGCACGGACGTGGACGTGGCCGACGAGGACGGCGACGCGGACACCGGCGGTAGCGGTGATGCCGACGGTGGTGGTGGCGAGTAGAGCCGCGCGGCCCGCATCCCGATGACGGAACGGGCCCGTTTCCATCGCAGTAAGCGATGGAACGGGCCCGTTGCCGTCGTACGGATCAGGCGGTGAGCATCTTGCGTGTGCCCGGCGCGGTTGGCTCTGACGCCTGGTCCAGCGGCGGCATCCAGCCGATCAGATCAGCAGGTCCTTGAAGTAAATGCTGGCCATGCGGGCCCCACCGAGTCCCGAGGCGAAACCGAAGCAGAGGCGGGCACTGTTCAGGTTGGCCGGGTCGGTGAGGTGCACCCCCATTCCCTCTGGTTCGCGGAAGGAGAGCGAGTATCCGGCCTTGGACCAGGCGCGCTGGACGACCGCGCCAGTGCTGAAGTCCACGGTGGTCAGGTAGGTGTTGCCGTAGTTGGCCTCGGTCGAGTCGTACGTACCGTAGGCGCTGCCTTCCAGTAGATAGAGGTATCGGCCGAAGCTGGTGTAACCCTGGAACGGCCGACTGTCGGCGACCACGCTGGGCTGATCCACGGTGGCGATCGGGGTGTAGTTCCCGCTCTTGAACGCGGCCAGGTCATAGGCGGAGATACGCATCCGGCCGCCGAGCGAGTAGCGCACGATGAGCTGCCCGTACGCGAAGTCGACCGATGCGGTGGTGTTGGTGGCCCCGGCGACCGGCTTGTGCTTCTCCATCGGTGAGGCCTTGGTCAGCACCGCCCGGTCGACGAACGGGAACCGGGCGATGGACGAGCCGCGCGCGGTCTTACCGTCGCTCACCGCGTCCGTCTCCGTCCACAGGTAGGTCGAGCTGCCGACCGGCTCCGCGCCCATCGACACACCGTGCCCGAAGCCCAACAGGTACATCTGCCCGAGCTGGTTGCCGGCGAAGTCGAGCTGGGTGACGCAGAGGTCGCCGGCGGCGTTGCGGGCCCCCCCGCTGACCGCAGCCGGCTCGGCGAGCTTCAGCCCACCCTGGAGCACCTGGGCGACGTAGATCCGCCGGTTGACGTTGTCGAAGGCGAAGGACTGGAGGACGGTGGCGTTGCGTAGCGGCTTTTCCCGGAACAGCGGGTCCGATCCGTCGGTCAGGTTGAACCGTCGTGACGCCGGCAGTTCCGCTGCGGCCAGCGCGGTCGCCCGGGCCGTCACCGGCGGGGCGGCCCCGGCGGGCTGGCTCAGGCCCAGTGTGCCCAGTGCGCCCAACGCCGTCCCGCCGCCGGCGACCAGCAGGCCGCGCCGTGAAACCGTGTCAGCCATATGGAGAACTCCCCGGGTTTGAAGAATCGTTGCAGATGCAACGGGTGCCGAGAAGGAAACTTTCATATATCGACATGGGTTCGCAAGGGTGATGCTGGCCCGGATGTTAGGAGGGCCCCTTCCTACGCAGAAAGCGGGCGGATTCCAGGGGTCGTTGCAACACAGGTGATCAACTGGCTTCGGTCAGAAGCTTAGCGATGCGCTCGGCTGGGGTGTCCCAGCCGAGTGTTTTGCGTGGTCGGCCGTTGAGTTCGGCGGCGACGGCGGCGAGGTGCTCCGGGGCGTGGACGGCGAGGTCGGTGCCTTTGGGGAAGTACTGGCGAAGCAGACCGTTGGTGTTCTCGTTGGAGCCGCGTTGCCAGGGCGAGTGTGGATCACAGAAGTAGACGGGAATGTCCGCAGCGGTGCTGAACTGGTGGTGCAGGGCCATTTCGGCGCCTTGGTCCCAGGTCAGGGATCGTTTGAGGTGGGCCGGCAGGGTGGCGACGGTGGCCTGCAGCGCGTCACGGACACGCTCAGCGGTACGACCGCGACCCAGGTGCACCAACAGGACGTAGCGGGTAGCGCGTTCCACCAGGGTGCCGATGGCCGAGGCGCTGTCCTTACCGATGATGAGGTCGCCTTCCCAGTGGCCGGGCACGGCCCGGTCGTCGGCTTCGGCGGGCCGGTCGCTGATCATCACCATGGGCGCGGTGAAGCGAGGCTGACGTTGTCCGGGTTGGCGGCGCGGGCGGCGGACCGCGCGGCCGGTACGCAGCGCCCGAGTCAGCTCGCGGCGTAGCTCACCGCGTCCCTGCACGTAGAGCGCCTGGTAGATCGTTTCGTGGGTCACGTGCATCCCTGGCTGGTCGGGGAAGTCTCGCCGCAACCGTTGCACGATCTGTTCCGGGCTCCACTTACGGTCCAAGCCGTCCTGCACTGCCTGGCGTAGCCGCGGGTTCGCGGCGAGCTTGCCCGTCTTCGGCCGTGGGCGCCGCTGTTCGGCCCGTGCCTGAGCCGCGTGAGGGCGGTAGTCCCCTGTCCCGGGATGGGCATTACGGCGCAGTTCACGGCTGATCGTGGACGGATCCCGCCCCACCTCGGCTGCGATCGACCGAAGCGACCTGCCTTCGCGCCGCAGGTCAGCGATCAGGATCCGGTCGTCCACGGACAGAAACCGACCGGAGGAAGTCCCGGGCCGGGCAGGAGGTTGCGCCTCCTGCCCGGCCCGGGACTTCCGCCCGTGCCGCCAACGATGGCCAGTACGCCGGTTGACCCCGACGATCCGACACGCCTGTGCGGTACCTACACCCTGCGCCACAAGATCAAGATAAGCCTGACGCTCAGCATGCAACTTCTTCCGGCCCTGAGGCGCCCGGTCCTTACGGATCTCGAACACTGCAACTCCTGAACAGATCAGGTGTTGCAACCACCACTAGAACTCAAGGCGATAAGAAGGGGCCCTTCCTTACAGCACAGCTCAGGCGGTGAGCATCTTGCGCAGGACGTACTGCAGGATGCCGCCGTGGCGGTAGTAGTCGGCCTCACCCGGGGTGTCGATGCGGACCACCGCGTCGAACTCGATCCCCGTGTCGGTGGTGACCTTGACGGTACGCGGGATCCGGCCCTCGTTGAGCGCGGTCACACCGGTGATGGTGAACGTCTCCGTGCCGGTGAGCCCGAGCGTGTCGGCGGTCACCTCGTTCGGGTACTGCAACGGCAGCACCCCCATGCCGATCAGGTTGGACCGGTGAATCCGCTCGTACGACTCGGCGATGACAGCCCGTACGCCCAGCAGCATGGTGCCCTTGGCCGCCCAGTCCCGCGACGAGCCCGAGCCGTATTCCTTGCCCGACAGGATCACCAGCGGTACGGCCGCCGCCTGGTAGGCCACCGAGGCGTCGTAGATCGAGGTCTGCTCGCCGGTCAGGTGGTTGACCGTGAAGCCACCCTCCACCCCCGGGACGAGCTGATTGCGCAGCCGGATGTTGGCGAAGGTACCCCGGATCATCACCTCGTGGTTACCACGCCGCGAGCCGTACGAGTTGAACTCGTGCCGGGCCACCCCGTGCTCGGCCAGGTACTTCCCGGCGGGGGAGTCGGCCTTGATCGCGCCGGCCGGCGAGATGTGGTCGGTGGTGACCGAGTCACCCAGCTTGGCCAGCACCCGGGCGGCGGTGATGTCGTTCACCGGCTGCGGGTCCTGGGCCATACCCTCGAAGTACGGGGGCTTGCGCACGTAGGTCGACTCGCCGGCCCAGGCGAAGGTGTCCCCGGTCGGGGTGGGTAGCGACTGCCAGCGCTCGTCCCCGGCGAAGACGTCGGAGTACGCCGCGCCGAACCCGGCCGCGCCGATGGCGGAGGCGATCACGTCCTGGATCTCGGCGGAGTTGGGCCAGATGTCACGGAGGAAGACCGGCTCACCGTCCGAGCCGTAGCCGATCGGCTCGTTGGCCAGGTCGATGTCCATCGTGCCGGCCAGCGCGTAGGCCACCACCAGCGGCGGGGACGCCAGGTAGTTCATCTTGACGTCCGGGTTGATCCGGCCCTCGAAGTTCCGGTTGCCGGAGAGCACCGAGACCACCGACAGGTCGGCCTCGTTGACCGCGGCGGAGACCGCCTCGGGCAGCGGCCCGGAGTTGCCGATGCAGGTGGTGCAGCCGTAGCCCACCAGGTGGAAGCCGAGCTTCTCCAGGTAGGGGGTGAGACCGGCCCGCTCGTAGTAGTCCATGACCACCTTGGAGCCGGGGGCCAGCGTGGTCTTCACCCACGGCTTGCGGGTCAGACCCCGCTCGACGGCGTTGCGGGCCAGCAGCGCCGCGCCGATCATCACCTGCGGGTTGGAGGTGTTGGTGCACGAGGTGATAGCGGCGATCACGACAGCGCCGTGGTCGAGCTCGTACTCGGCACCGTTCTCGTCGGTGACCCGGATCGGGTTGCTCTGCCGGCCGTTCGCGCCGGTGGCCGCCGAGATCAGGTCACGCGGCTTGTCAGCCGGGTCGATCTGGTCGTTGGCCGGCGGGTCGCTGGCCGGGAACGACTCCTTGCTGGCCTCGTCCGCCGGACCGGTGACCGGCCGCTTGTCGGTGTCCAGGTAGTTCTGCAACGCCGAGCGGAACAGCGTCTTGGCGTTGCCCAGCGGCACCCGGTCCTGCGGGCGCTTCGGCCCGGCCAGGGACGGCTCGATGGTGGAGAGGTCCAGTTCGAGCCGCTCGCTGTAGTCCGGCTCGGCGGCCGGGTCATGCCAGAGGCCCTGCTCCTTGGCGTACGCCTCGACCAGCGCGACCTGCTCCTCGCTGCGGCCGGTGAGCTTGAGGTAGCGGACGGTCTCCTCGTCGATCGGGAAGATCGCCACGGTGGAGCCGTACTCCGGGGACATGTTGCCGATGGTGGCCCGGTTGGCCAGCGGCACCGCGCTCACGCCGGGGCCGTAGAACTCGACGAACTTGCCGACCACGCCGTGCTGACGCAGCATCTCGGTGATGGTGAGCACCAGGTCGGTGGCGGTGGTGCCGGCCGGGGCCTCGCCGTGCAGCTTGAAGCCGACGACGCGCGGGATGAGCATGCTCACCGGCTGGCCGAGCATGGCCGCCTCGGCCTCGATACCGCCGACGCCCCAGCCCAGCACACCCAGGCCGTTGACCATGGTGGTGTGCGAGTCGGTGCCGACGACGGTGTCCGGGTAGGCCTGTCCGTTGCGCTCCATGATGGTGCGGGCCAGGTACTCGATGTTGACCTGGTGCACGATGCCGGTGCCCGGCGGGACGACCTTGAACTCGTTGAACGCGCTCTGGCCCCAGCGCAGGAACTGGTAGCGCTCCTTGTTGCGCTCGTACTCCAGCTCGACGTTGCGCGCGAAGGCGTCCTCGCGACCGAAGAGGTCGGCGATGACCGAGTGGTCGATAACCAACTCGGCCGGGGCCAGCGGGTTGACCTTGGTCGGGTCACCGCCCAGCTCGCGGACCGCCTCGCGCATGGTGGCCAGGTCGACCACGCAGGGCACGCCGGTGAAGTCCTGCATCAGCACCCGGGCCGGGGTGAACTGGATCTCCACGCTCGGGTCGGCGGTGGCGTCCCAGCCGCCCAGCTCCCGGATGTGGTCGGCGGTGATGTTCGCGCCGTCCTCGGTGCGGAGCAGGTTCTCCAGCAGGATCTTGAGGCTGTACGGCAGGCGGTCGTGCCCGTCCACCTTACTGATTTTGAAAATTTCGTAGCTCGCGTCTCCGACGCGTAGCTGGGTCTTCGCACCGAAGGTGTCGAGGCTCGCCACGTCGTACTCCTTCACACCAGCGACCGTGAGTAGTCCTGAGCAGTCTTTCGTACGGGGTACCGCACTGCCGGGCTTAGGTAACACTTACCGGCCGAATTCTCCGCTCAACAAAACCGTACGTCCGTCTTGCTATTGACGCAACTTCGGGTCAGGTTCTGAGACGAGAAGGCGGCAGGGGGCACCCCAGCTACGCCAGGCTGCCGATCTTGAGCACCAGCGTACGGCGGTCCTTGGTGGTGACGGTGACGAAGTCCCCGTCGAGGTACACCGCTTCGGGCAGGTCGGCACCGACGTTGGCCGCGCCGGTCGCCTTGCCGGTCGCCGCCTCCAGGACCCAGACCTGCCACTGTGAGTTCCGGCCGTCGTAGTTGGCCAGGACCATCCGACCGGCGGCAGTGGCGACGATGCTCGGGCTGTTGGCGAAGGAGCGCAGCTCCTTGCCGGTGAAGTCCAGCACCTTGGGGTCACGGATCGAGTCGAACGGGCCCTCGCCGAACAGGAGAACACCACCGTTGACCTGCCAGGTCTCCTGGTCCGACCAGTCGACCTTCACCCGCCAGCTCTCCTTGCCCGTGTCGATGTCCACGGCGACCGTGTAGTCGCCGTCGTCCTGCGGTGTGTCGATCGCCGCGCAGACCAGGCGCGGCCCGCACACCGCGACGTCCTCGATGTCGAAACCGGCGGTCAGCGGAAGGGACCAGGCCGGCTTGAAGTGGGGTACCGCGTAGGCGGCGAGGACGGCCCGGCCGCCGGAGGCGGACCGGTGCTGTTTGCCGATCGCCAGTTTGTCGAAGCCCACCCACACCGCTGCCTCCAGGGGCAGCTTCCCAGTGCCCAGGCGTGCGTTGGTCCGCGCGTCGAACGCGTAGCCGACCTGCTTGTCGGTGTTCAGTTCGACCATGGTGTCACTGGCGGTCATGGTCTCCCGAATCCCGCTCTTCGCGGTGGGCAGCAGACCGGGACCGGCGGGGGTGTCCGCCGAGGGGAGGATCCGCATCGCGGCGAGTCGGTGCTCCCCGGGTGTCAGCAGGTCGTCGTTGCCGGGCCGGTGCCACTTTCGCTTCCCGGTACGCAGGTCGACCCGTTCGGCGGCATTGTCGTAGATGCCGTCACGCACCTCGGTCACCACGTCGGTGCCGTAGTAGGCGATGTCCACCCGGTCTTCCCAGGGCTTCTGCCACAGCACTTTTCCGTCGGCGGCGGACAGCACCGCTCGGATGTCCCTGCTGTCGTGCGTCACCGAACGCTCACCGTCGACGATGATCAGATCGGCGACCGGGGTGAGGCGAACCTCGGTGGGCTCCATCCGTACGTTGGTGGTCCACCGCGGTGCCTGGCCCCCGCCCGCCAGTTGCGACATGACCTGGGTGATGCCGTTACCGGCATAGGCGGTGACGACGTGACCGTCCGCGATCGTCGTGGTGGTCGCCCCGGCCTGGGACGACGTGATCTCAGTTATCTGGTCAAGCTTGCCCTGGCCCGATCGCTGGCCACCGCCCTTGGCGTCGCCGCCGATGCCGAGGCCACCGGAGCCGCCCGTGCCGGAACCGGTGGAGCCCTCGCCGAGCGCGTCGGTGACCCACTGTCCGCCCTTGACCACCGCACCCACGCAGCCGGCCAGGACCGCCAGCAGCACGACGACGGTGACCGCACGGCGGACCGGCCGGCGAGGCGGGGCGATGGTCTTGATCGGCGGGAACGCCGGGCCGCCCGGTGGCGGACCGAATCCGGGGGACCAGCCGGGCGAGACCGGAGGCGGTGTGGCCGCCGGGGTGCCGGCTGGGGCAGGCGCGGGGGACATCGGTGGTGCCGGTGCGAACGTCGCTCCCGCTGGCGAGACTGGCGACGATGGCGATGGCGATGGCGATGGCGATGGCGGCGGCGGCGGGGCCGGTGGGGCCGGTGGGGATGGCGGCGGGGCCGGTGGGGGAGGCGACGAAGGGTTTGCGGGAGATGGTGACGGGGTGCCGGCGATGGCCGGGTCCCGGACGTCGGCCGTGCCGGCGGCAGTGGCGTACACCAGCGCGCCGTAGGCGACCGGCAGTTCCGGCTGCTCGGGCACCGAGGGCGCGACACCCAGCCGGGCGTGTAGCCGGGTGGCCACCAGGGGCATCCGGCTCGCCCCGCCGACCAGCAGTAGCCCGGCCAAGCTGCCCGGTGCGACCCCGGCCCGTTGTAGGACCCGGCGGATCTCGTCGACCCCTCGGGCGACGAGCGGGCTGGCGATCCGGTCCAGCTCCTCCCGTGTGAGGTGCATCGGCTCGTCGAGGCCCGGGATGTGCGCCGGGGCCACCGTCGTACGCGACAGCATCTCCTTCGCGGAGCGGACCTCGGTCCAGAAGCTCTGCCGGTCGCGGCGGTCGGCAGCAGTCTGCGGTTCGCGGAGCCGCTGCCACAGGTCGGCGTCCCGGATGCCGGCGAGCTGGCCGAGGTGCGCCACCAGTGCCTCGTCGATGTCCAGGCCACCCAGGTCGTCGAGCCCGCCGGTGGCCAGCACCCGCAGCCCGACCGCCTCACGCCGGACCACAGCCACGTCGAGGGTCCCGCCGCCGAGGTCGAAGATGCCGAGGTGACCGCCGACCGGCACCTGCTGCCCGAGGACCTGTACGCAGTAGGTGGCGGCGGCGATCGGCTCGTCGACCAGCTGCACCTGCCCGAGACCGGCCAGCCGGGCCGCCTCGCGCAGCACCTCCCGGCGGGGCTGCCCCCAGTCGGCGGGGCAGGTCAGGATGGTGCCGTCGGTCGCCGGCTCCACCCCGGCGTGCCGGGCCTCCTCGACGACCCGACGTAGGACGGCGGCGAGCAGCGCGGTGACCGCCAGTTCGGCCTCACCCAGCAGCACCCACCCCTCGTCGATACGACGCTTCGGGTGCGGCTCGAAGCGTTCCGGTTCGGCCGCCCCGAGCCGGGTGGCGTCCCGTCCGGTGTGCACCGTGCCGACGACGTCCACGAAGACGCCGGAGGCGAGCAGCGGCGAGCCGTCGAACAGCAGTGAACGCGGCTGCTGGTCGACCCGGTGCACCACGGCGACGGTGTGTGTGGTGCCCAGGTCGACAGCCAGCCGGGCCGGGTTCGCCACCATTTCACCTCCGGGCGGGCGCGGGCGGCACCGCCGGGCGGATCGTACTTGGCGGATGCCATTGGCCAGCCGGTCGACCCACGATCATCCGGCCGGTAGACATTGCTTCATATCCGCCCAAAATCGATTGACCGGTCGTTTTCGGTGGCTGAGGATCGGCGACCAGCATGCCGTACCGGTGTCGCCTACAGCGAGGAACTTGATGCAGATCAGATTTGCCGCGCCCGATGATGCTCCGGCCGTGGTGGCGCTGCGCGCCGAGGTCTACCCGTATCTGGTGAGAGGGGTCGAGTCGACCCGCCGGATGATCTCAGAGCCACCACCCGGGGAAGACTGGGTGGCGTTCGTCGTCGAGATCGGCGGTCGGCTGGTCGGTTGGACGTCGTCATATCGGAATGCGACGACGTCCCACGCCGACTTCGGGGATATCTCCCTGCTGCACGTACATCCGGACTACCGACATCGGGGTGCGGGCAGCGCACTGTTCGCCGCGGCCACGCGACACCTGACCGGGATCGGGGTCCGGCGCGTGCGGACCTGGGTGCAGGAACAGTCGCTGGAGTTCGCGCGGAAGCGCGGATTCGAGCCCAGCCGGCAGCTGCACTACTCGGCCCGGGCACTGCGGTCCCTACCACCCGTACCGCCCGCACCCCCGGAGGTTCGTCTGGTGACACTCTCCGAACTGGACCCCCGGCAGATGTACGCGGCCCACGTCGCGGCCAGCGCGGACGAACCCGGTGACGTGCCCTCCGATGCGATTTCCTACGACAACTGGCGGTATGAGGTCTGGGAGAACCTGGGACTGGACAGGGCCGCCAGCGTCGCCGCGATGGTCGACGACGACATCGTCGCGTTCTCGCTCGTCAAACGGGATGGCGAGCGCATGTGGTCGGACATGACCGCGACGCTGCCGCAGCATCGTGGTCGTGGCCTGGCGCGACTGGTCAAGTCCGCGGCGTTACAGCATGCCGCTGCGCGTGGCGTGACGGTCGCGTACACCTCCAACGACGAGTCGAACGCGCCGATGCTCGCGATCAACAGCCGGTTGGGCTACCGGCCGGTCGTCACCCAGTGGTCCTGCCTGACCAGCCTGGCCTGATCCGGCGGGCCCGCCGCCGAGGCATCGACCCGAGCCTGCCCGTGTGCTGCTAGCGGACCGGGCCCCCGCGGCGGGCGCCGTCGGGCCAGAGCACGGTCACCGGTAGCTGGCGGGCTCGGGCGGCACGTACCACGTCGGCGGTGTCGCCGGTACTGGCCGACGGGCGGCCGTCCCAGACCGCCAGCAGGTGGTCACAGCGGCGCAACAGCTCCTCACTTGCCGCCATGTACGCCTCCCGGCCCGACTCCGGATACGGCATGTAGGACACCGTCGTCGCCTTGGCGAGCAACTCGTCGAAGTCGACCAGGTTGTGCGCCTCGACGGCCCGTTCCCGATAGTCCGCCGCCGGAATGATCACCTCGTAGGTGCCGCCGATGGCGAGGATGGCGCGGGCGAAGAGCTGGTCGGCGCCGTCGGCCAGGCAGGTGACTCCGTGCAGCTCCTGTCCGGCGTACGGGGTGAGCTGCCGGACCAGACAGGCATAGATCAACTCGGCGGTCCCGCTGGCGAGAATGACGTGACCGGTGACCCCGATCCGCGGCATGGCACACCGTCCGTTCCTCGTTGCGCGTTGGCCCTTGTCGCGCACCGTCCTCGTCGCGAGTAGCTCCGTCACGCGTGCCGTACCCGGACGATCCGGAACCCGGCGTCGGCCAGGATGGCTGGCAGTTCCCGGATGGCGTCGTGGTTGCGCTCACGCATGTCCTCGTCCAGGCTCTCCCAGGTGCTCAACGCCGGATGCAGCCGGCGGGCATCGTCCCGGCTGTCGGCATACCGCCAGCCGGTGGCGACCCGCTCCGTCACCCAGCGCTGGTGTTCGAGTACGGCGAGCCGCTCGATCTCGTGGTCGGCGAGGACATGTTCGGCCCCGGGACCGACCCGGGGGGAGAGGGCACAGCCCAGCTCACGTAGTTTCCGGCCGATGTCGTCAGCCTGCGCGCGGTTGGCCTGGCGCAGCGTCTCCGGCAACTCGTCCCAGGGCACCAGGGCGGGATTGGCGGTGGACGTCTCGCCGTGCCGGTGCCGGGCCACCACGTAACTCTCGTGGATCACCCGGGCCAGTCGTTCCACCAGGTCGTCGCCGATCAGCGCCGGATCGCAGGCCGCGTGCACCACTCCGTAGAGGCGCAGCGCTCCGGAGAGATCGTCGAGCACCCGGTCGCCGTGCCCGACGTCGAACGCCTCCCGCAGGCTGGCCAGCCGGTCCAGGCGCACCACCACCGAGCCGGGGCCGCCGTGCCACAACTGTTCGGTGGTCAGCGCGGTCTTGAGCGCCTGCTCCTCGTCGTCGTAACAGATGAAGACCTGGTCCGGGGGGAGGGGAAACCCGGTGTCGAGCAGCTCGGCCAGCCCGCCGTCGTACGGCGTGATGTGGCAGACCCGGGAGAGGAAGGGGTAGCGGTGGGTCAGCTCGGCCGCCGCCCGGGTCGCCTCGTCGTCGACGAGTGCGATCGGCAGGAGGCTGTCGCCGCCCGGGTCCCGCATCCGCCACTGGCGGGCCAACTCGACCAGCGCCGCCCGACCGAAGACGGTGGCACCGAGCACCACCACCCGGGGTGGTCCACCCCGTACCGGCCGCAGAGCACTCCGGACGAAGAGGTTGCGGGCGGCCAGTTCGTCGATGTTGAAGAAGTCCAGCCGGGCCCCGGGGTGTTCGGCCAGCCCCAGGTGTCGGGCCTGGAGGGCGAGGCAGAGTTCCGGGTCGGAGACCTGGGCGTAGACCGCCAGCGGGGTCCGCCGATTCCGTTGGGCGGCGGCGAGCGCGATCGCGGTGTTGGTGGCGTTGTCGCTGGTACAGGCGTAGAGCGCCCGGGCCCGCCGGATTCCTGCCGTGCGGAGTACGTCCGGATCGCGGGCGGCGGCCGCTCGGGCGGTGAGGGTGTGGGCGGTGCCGGGGTGCGGTACGCCGGGCTCGGCCACCACCGCCTCGGCCGGTACGGTCACCACCCGCTCGCCGGCCGCCCGTAGTCGTCGGGCCAGGGTGCTGGCCACCAGCCCGTCCCCGCAGACGATCACGTGGTTGCGGGAGTTGCGGGCGCGTAGCCGCCGTAGTTCGGTGGCGAACAGCAGTCGCCCCGCTTCGACGAGCGCGTAGACGGTGACCGCAGGCGCGGTGAACCGGGCGATGTTCAGCAGGTCCGGTATCGGCCCGCCGTCGTCCAGCGGCGGCGACCCCAGCACGAACAGTTGCAGGTCGTAGTAGAGCAGGTCGAGCGGGGAGTGTTCGGGAAGGTACTCCTCGAAACCGAGGTATCCGAAGACGACCGAGAGCAGGCCGATCGTTCCGAAGATCAGTCTCAGCAGGTTCATGGTGGGCGCGCGGGGCGGCTCGCCGAGGCTGCTCCCAGGCACTGCATCCCCCTGTCGGGGTCGGGATGATGACGCAGCGCTATCGTACCGGCACGCGCCAACGGCCAGAAAGGGTGAAAGCGGTCGGTGCGCCGGTCCGGTCCGCGGGCCCCCTCCCGTGGCTGGTGGGAGGGGGCCGTCCCGATCAGCCGTAGACGAGTTCGGGCTGCCACTGGTCGCGTGGCTGGCTGTGCAGGCGCAGGTAGGCGGGAGCGACGTTCTTCGGGTCGAACACTCCGCCGTCCGGGACCATCTGGCTGGTGATGGTTACCGTGCTGACCTGGATGTCGGTGTCGACGTGTACGGCGTGCAGCAGGTGGGCCAGCGCCCGCAGACCGGCCTTGCCGACGGAGAGGGTGCTGAAGTCCGGCACCGGATGGAGGGCGAAGCCGCCGCCGGTGAACAGCACACTGCCGCGCCCGTTGCGCATCAGCGGTATCACCGTCGCCGCGCTGACCGCGGCGCCGGTGACGTTGACGGCGAGGCTCGTCGACCACTCCTCGGCGCTGACGTCGAGCGGTCGGTCTGGTCGCATCCACGCCGCGTTGTAGATCAGCACCTCCGGTGCGCCCAGTTCGTCGACGGCCCTGCCGAGCACGGCGCGCAACTGTTCGAACCGGGTTGCGTCGGCCTGGTAGCCGTGCACGGTGTGCCCCTCCTCGTTGAGGTCGGCCACCCACGTCTCGACGTCGGCCAGGTTCCGGTTGAGAACCGCGACCGGATGACCGTCGAGGGCGAACGTCCGGGCCAGTTCCCGTCCCAGCCCGGGCCCGGCGCCGACGATCAGTGCGGTGCCTTTGTTCATGGTGTTTCCCCGTTTCATCTTCGTTTCGGAACGAAGATCACCGTACGAATCTCAGTTACCAATCGGAAGAAGGCACTAATTAGTGGTATAGGTACCTGGTGGAAACCAACCCGCCATCTCGATACGACGTGTTCAACCTGGACTGTCCCTCTCGGAAGCTCTTCGACCGGATCGGTGAGCGCTGGACACCGCTCGTACTGCTGGCGTTGCAGCACGACATCCGACGTTTCTCCGCCCTGCTGCGGCGGATCGAGGGCATCAGCCAGAAAATGCTCACCCAGACCCTGCGAGGGCTGGAACGGGACGGGCTGGTCACCCGTCGCGCCTTCGCCACGGTTCCGGTCACCGTCGAGTACACCCTCACCCCGCTCGGGGAGAGTCTGTGCGACGCCATCGACGTACTACGCCGATGGGCGTTCGCGAACGTCGACGAGTTGGCCGCCGCGCGGGAGGCGTACCAGTCGGACCTGTCGGCGAGCACGCCGGCAGGTCCAGAGGTGCCCACCCCCCGGGCATTGGCCGACCGACCGTCGTGAATGGTGGTGGCTGCCTGGTCCGGCTCGCCACCTGGGCGGTTCTCTCGGGTCCACCGCCACCACCAGTGCCCTACTCGGGCAGGCGCGGTCCTGCCTCACGCTGCGCCGCGAGCCAGGTCTCGACCTCGTCGGCCTGCCGGGGCAGGCCCGCCGACATGTTGACGGCCCCGGCGGCGGTGACCAGGATGTCGTCCTCGATCCGGATCCCGACACCGCGTAGCTCCGCCGGCACCAGTTCGTCCTCGGGCTGGAAGTAGAGACCGGGCTCGACGGTGAGCACGTAGCCCTCGGCGAGTTCACCCTCGCGGTACGTCTCCTTGCGGGCCTGGGCGCAGTCGTGCACGTCGATGCCGAGCATGTGCCCGAAGCCGTGCAGCGTCCACCGCCGGTAGACGGTCGACTCGCGGTCCATCGCCTCGTCCACGCTGACCGGCAGCAGGCCCAGGTCGTGCAGCCCCTCGGCGAGCACCCGCATGCAGGTCTCGTGTACGTCCCGGAAGGCCACGCCCGGCTTGATGTAGTCGATGCCGGCCTGCTGTGAGGCGTACACGATGTCGTAGAGCTGACGCTGTAGCGGGCTGAACCGGCCGTCGACCGGCACGGTCCGGGTGACGTCGGCGGTGTAGAGGTGACGCCCCTCCACGCCCATGTCCATCAGCAGCAGCTCGCCGGGGCGGGTGGTGCCGTTGTTGCGTACCCAGTGCAGGATCGTGGCGTGCTCGCCGGCCCCGACGATCGAGCCGTAGCCCACGTCGTTGCCGTCGTGCCGGGCCCGCAGCGCGAAGATGCCCTCCAGCAGCCGCTCGGAGACACCCCGGTCAGCCGGCAGCACCCGGGCCACGTCCTCGAAGCCCCGGACGGTGGCGTCGATCGCGTCCTGGAGCTGGGCGACCTCCCACTCGTCCTTGACCAGCTTCAGCTCGGCGATCGCCGAGGCAAGCTCGCGGTCCCGGCCGACGGTGTCGTCCTGTCCCCGGTACGGGAGCACCGCTGCGTCCACGTCGGCGTCCAGCCCGCGCAGCACCCGGGTACGCCCCGGCGCGCAGCCGGCCAGCGCGGCGTCCAGCTCGGTCAGCGGAGCGGTCTGGACGCCCAGCTCGGTGGACTTCTCGTTGAGCGTGTGTCGGCGGCCCACCCACAGCTCGCCGTGCCGACTGCGGAAGAACTCGTCGCTCTCCTTCGAGCAGCGGGGCCGCATGTAGAGGACGGCGTCGTGGCCGCCGCCGTTGGGGCGTAGTACCAGCACGCTGTCCGGGTCGTGGTCACCGGTCAGGTAGGCGAAGTCGCTTCCGGGGCGGAACGGGTAGTTCGTGTCGTTCGCGCGTACCTTTTCCGGTCCGGTGGGGATCACCAGCGTCTCGCCGGAGAAGGCGGCCGACAGCGCGGCCCGGCGCTTGGCGTAGTTGGGCACCTCCGGCCGGGGCCCGACCGGTAGCGTGCTGTCCCGCCAGCCCTCCCGCATGAATGCGAGGAACTTTTCCGGGAAGTCGGGGTCGTGCGATTCAGTTCCCGCCGCCGTACTCTTGCCTTGTTCGTCGCTCATCGCCCGGTCCTCCCTCGCCCACCGTCGCTGCCGACGATATCGCGCCGACCGTACCGTGGCGATCGGGGCGATGGAGGCAGCGGTGCCGGCACAGCCAACCGGCGCGCGTGGAAAGATGACCGCCATGTGCGGACTTCTGGCTTTCTTCAGCGCGCGCGGTGACGCCGGCGCGCACCGCGATGCCATCGCCGGCGCGTTGGAATGCCTGCACCACCGAGGACCGGACGAGACCGGCGTCGAGTTGATCGCCGATGGTTCGGGTCGGTACGCGGACGCGGTCTTCGCCCACAAGCGGCTGGCGATCATCGACGTGGCGCTGAGCCACGAACCCCTGCCCTACGCCGACGGTCGCTACCTGCTGACCTTCAACGGCGAGATCTACAACTACATCGAGCTGCGCGAGGAACTGATCCGCGACTACGGCGCGCGGTTCGCCACCCAGGGCGACGGCGAGGTGATCGTCGCTGGGTTCCACTACTGGGGCGAGCGGGTGCTCGACCGGCTGCGCGGGATGTTCGCCTTCGTCATCTGGGACCGCAAGGAGCGGCGGGCGTTCGGGGCCCGGGACAACTTCGGCATCAAGCCGCTGCACTACCTGCAGACCCCGGACGGGGTCTACCTCGCCTCGGAGAAGAAGGCGCTGCTCCCGTTCGCGCCCTCGGCCTACGCCGGGGACGCCGGGGTGAACACCGCCAACCTGTCGCACTACCTGACCTTGCAGTACGTGCCCGAGCCGGGCACGCTGCACCAGGGCATCAACCGGATCGGGTCGGGTGAGTACCTGACCTGGCAGCCCGGCGGTCAGATCGAGATACGCCGCTGGTACCGCCCGGTGTTCCGGCCCACCCCGATCGACGACCCGCAGCGGCTCTACCACCAGATCCGCGAGACGCTGCGCGAGAGCGTACGGATGCACATGCGCTCGGACGTGCCGGTCGGCTCGTTCCTGTCCAGCGGCATCGACTCGACCGCGGTGGTCGCGCTGGCCCGGGAGTTCAACCCGAACATCCTGACCTTCACCGTGGGCTACGACGTGCCGGGCTACTCGGAGATCGACGTCGCCCAGGACTCGGCCCGCCACCTCGGGGTGACCACCATCCCGACCAAGATCGGGCCGCACGACATGATGGAGGCGCTGCCCCGGATCGTCTGGCACCTGGACGACCCGGTCGCCGACCCGGCGCTGGTGCCGCTCTACTTCGTGGCGAAGAAGGCGGCCGAGTACGTCACCGTGGTCCTCTCCGGTGAGGGGGCCGACGAGTTCTTCGGCGGCTACACCATCTACCGCGAGCCGCTGTCGCTCGAAACGGTGAACGGTCTGCCCAGCGGGGTGCAGAAGGGGCTGCGGGCGGTCTCCAAGGCGATTCCGCAGGGGGTCAAGGGCAAGAGCTTCCTGGAGCGCGGCACCACCCCGATCGAGCAGCGCTACTACGGCAACGCCCGGATGTTCACCGAGGAGGAGAAGCAGCACCTGATGCGCCGCTACAACCCCGCGGTGCGCTACACCGACGTCACCGCGCCGGTCTACGCCGAGTGCGTAGAGCTGGACGACGTCACCAAGATGCAGTACATCGACCTCTACACCTGGCTGCGGGGCGACATCCTGGTCAAGGCGGACCGGATCTCCATGGCGCACTCCCTCGAGGTGCGGGTGCCGTTCCTGGACCGGGAGGTGTTCAACGTGGCGTCGATCATCCCGGTGGACCTGAAGCTCCCGCCGCGCTCGGACGCCACCAAGTTCGCCATGCGGCAGGCGTTGCAGGGGGTGGTCCCGCCGGCCATCGTCAACCGACGCAAGCTGGGCTTCCCGACCCCGACCCGGGTCTGGCTGCGGGGCGAGATGTACGAGTGGGTTCGGCACATCATCGCCACCTCCGGTGCCGGTGACCTGCTCGACCTGAACTACGCCATCCGGCTGCTGGACGAGCACAAGCGGGAGGAGGCGGACCACTCCCGCAAGGTCTGGACCGTGCTGATCTTCTGCATCTGGCACGCCATCTTCGTGGCCAAGACCCTCGACCCGGGCATCCAGCGCAACCAGTCGGCGCTGCTCACCAAGCCGGTGGTCGGCTCGATGGTGGCCTGACCGGCCGCCTGCTTCGTCGATCAGGAGGTTCGCGTCCCCGAGCCGCAGCCCGGCTGACGCGAACCTCCTGATCGGTTCGTCGGGTCAGCGGGTCACGGACTGGTGCAGGTCACGGTGGGGGCACCGTTGGTCGCCCCGGCGCTGGCGGTGAAGCCGAAGGTCGTACTCCCGTCCGGCGGTACGGCCCCGTTGTACGCCGCGTTGCGGACCGTGACGCTGGCCCCGTTCTGGGTGTGCGTGCCGTTCCACAGCTGGCCGATGCTCTGCCCGTTGGGCCAGTTCCAGGTGGCGGTCCACCCGTTGAACGTCGAACCGCCGTGGTTCATGATCGTGACCTCCGCCTGGAAACCACCGGACCAGGCGTTGACCACCCGGTAGCCGGCCATGCAACTGACCGGACCCGGCGGCGGGGTGGTCGGCCCCGTCGTCGGCGGTGGCGTGGTCGGGTTGGGGGTCGGGGTACCACCGGGCCCGACGCCGGTCACCTCACCGTTGCCGCCGTCGAAGACCACGTCCGAACAGCCGAAGAAGTTCTCCTGGCTGTCCGAACGGACCCAGCGGGAGTAGATGATGTGCCGGCCGCTCTTGCCGGATGGCAGCTGCCCACCGAAGTAGTAGTGCCCCTCGTTGCTGCCGGGCCCGCCGTTCTGCGGTGGGTTGGTCACCGTCAGGAACGGTTCCTCAAGATCGCTCCAGGCCAGCGTCCGGGTCGGGCTCCAACTGTCCTTGGTCACATAGAAGTAGAACGTGCCCGGATGGTGGGCCCAGTTGCTGTACCTGAAGCTGAAGTTGGCCCCCGAGGTGAGGTGGGTCAACGGCCAGTCGTTACGAGCCAGGTCGTACCCACCGAAGCCGGTGTTGCCGCCGCTGCACAGCTGACCGTCCGGGATGAAACCCACCGTACGGCCGTTCGCGTCGGAACGCAGCACGCTGAACCAGTTGTAGAGCGAATTGGCACCGCTCTGCGCGACAGCCGCCGCGCAGGCCGGGTTGTTCGGGCGGATGTCACCCTGCGGGCTGAGTCCGTCCTTCCAACACAGGTAGGTGCGGCTGCCCGGGGCCATGGCGGCACCGTGTGCCGAGGCGGAATGGGGAAGGACCACCGTCACGACGGCGGCGGTGACGAGGATGGCCACGGCGGAGAGGACCGTGAGCCGACGTAGGGGTTTCACCGGGTTCTCCTTGCTGGACCGAGTCCCGCCAGCCGGGCACGCGGCGATGCGAACGACCCGGTACGGCGGGAATGAACGGGGGGCATGTCCGGAGCGCGGACGGATGGTGGCGGTGTGCGGTCGCCCGGTCCGCATATCGACGCCGCTCTCGTGGCCCCTTGCCGGCTCCCGACCAGCGCGTCAGCCCTCGCGCTGTCTCGGCAGCGCTATCCCAACACGGATCGGACATCAACTCAATAGTCATATCTCGATCAATTCGCCATCCTGGGATGGGAGTCGCCGGGCGGTGCGGTGGCGATGCCCACCCGGGCCGAGGTGGCCCGGCGTTCACCGATCAGGTGCCGTCGGTCAGCTCGGCGTAGCCCCGGCGTACCGCCACCAGGGCCGACTCCGGACCGAACGGGGCCTGCGCGGCCACCCGCTCTGCCGGAACGTGGTCGCAGTGGCCCTCGCGGATCAACCAGCCGAGGGCGGTGAGCTGGTCGTGCTGGGCCCGCACGAAGTCCCGGTCGACGACGGCACCATGTCCGGGCACCACCCGGGTCCCGGCGGTGGTGTGACGCAGCAACTCGGCCAGGGTGCCGGCCCAGTCCAGCGGGTAGCTGTCCGCGAAGGCGGGTGGGCCGCTCTCCTCGACCAGGTCACCGGCGATCAGCACGTCGGCGTCGGGAACACGCACCACCAGGTCGCCCTCGGTGTGTCCCCGGCCGAGGTGGCGCAGCGTGACCGGTCGCCCGCCGAGATCCAGGGCGGCTTCCCGATGTACGGCATGGCTGGGCGCGAGCACCGGCGTCCGGCGGAGCTCGGCGGCCAGCTCCGGCTCACTGGCGAGCATCTCCTCGTACGCCTGTCGGCGTACCTCGTCAGGGTGGTCGCGTAACAACGCCAGGGTGGTCTCGTGGGCGTACACCGGACGGTCCGGGTCACCGGCCAGTGTGGCGTTGCCGAAGCAGTGGTCGAAGTGGTGGTGGGTGTTGACGATGGTCCACGGATAGGCCGTGATGGCCCGGACCGCGACGGCCAGGTCGGTCGCCTGGTCGGCGGTGGAGAGCGTGTCCACCAGCAGTGCCGCCTCGTCGCCGAGCACCAGGGTGACGTTGACGTCGAGCACCGGGTGCCGCAGCACCCAGATCCGGTCGCCGACCTCGGCGAAGCGGATGCTCATGCCGACCCGGTAGCCCGCTCCACGAACCGGTGCCGGTCGACCAGGGCCCGCTCGACCCGGCCCTCGGCCACCGTCGTCGCGCCGTCGGTGACGGTCACCTCGAACAGCAGCCGCCGGCCGTCGACCTTGGCCAACCGGGCCTGTGCGGTGACCGTACGACCGACCGGGGTGGGGGCGCGATGGTCCAGCTCCACCCGTAGCCCGACGGTGGTCATGCCCGAGGGCATCCGGGTGGCGGTGGCGGCGACGGTGGCCGCCTCGGCCAGCGCGAGCACCCGGGGAGTGCCCAGCACCGGCACGTCACCCGAGCCGACCGCCTGCGCGGTGTCGGAGTCGGTGACGGTCAGTTCCACCCGGGCGGACAGCCCCGGTGTGAAAGCGGATTCCGGTTGCTGCCCCGATCCCGCCGATGTCGCCGTGAGATCAGGACCTGGCTGCTCTTCCATGCGACCAGGATAGGCGCTCGGTGCGGGCCGGCGCTGGCGTGTACGAACCGCCCGAGGCGGGAAGATGGTCGATTTCAGGCGGGATGCGGTCGCCGTTAGTCTGGTCAGCGATGGTTGCCAACGTCACCGAACCCGCCTCCACCACGCCTTCCGGGTCGCCACCCGCCCCCGTCGACCGGCGTCGCCGGGTGCGTGCCATGTCGATCTGGTCGGTCGCGTTCGTGGCCGGCTGGTTGCTCATCGGCCTGCCCACCGACCCGCTCTATGCCTTCGTCTGGCTGTGGGCCGCGACGATCGCCTGGAACAGCGATCGCCCCTGGCGCAGCCATCTGCGATTCGCGCGGGACTGGCTGCCGATCGTGGTGCTACTGGCCCTCTACAACCTGTCCCGAGGGTTCGCCGACAACGGGGCCATCCCGCATGCCATGGAACTCGTCGTCGCCGACGTCTGGATGTTCGGCTGGGCCACCGGCGGTGAGGTGCCCACCATCTGGCTCCAGGAACGGTTCTACGATCCAGCCGGTATCCACTGGTGGGACGTGGTGGCGAGCTGGGTCTACTTCTCGCACTTCGTGGCCGCGCTGGCCGCCGCCGTGGTGCTCTGGCTTCGTCACCGACCCCGATGGGCGGCGTTCATGCGACGCTGGGGTTTCCTGTGCGCGACGGGTCTGGTGACCTACTTCGTCTATCCGGCCGCGCCGCCGTGGTGGGCCGCGCAGTACGGCCTGATCGAGGACGTGGCCCGCATCTCCACCCGGGGTTGGAAGGCGTTCGGCATGCACGGCGCGGGCAACCTGCTCAATGCCGGCCAGATCGCCTCCAATCCGGTAGCGGCGATGCCGTCGCTGCACACCGCGTTCGCACTCTTCGTGGTGGTCTTCTTCATCACCGGTGTCCGGCGGCGGTGGTGGCCGTTGCTGCTTGCCTATCCGCTGGCGATGACCGTCACCCTGGTCTATTCCGGCGAGCACTATGTGATCGACGTCCTGGTCGGCTGGGCGTACGTCGGGATGACCTTCCTGGTGGTCGGTTTGGGCGAACGGTGGTGGGCGGCCCGGAAGGCCCGCCGGCAGGCGGCCGACGCACCGGCGCCGGCCGGTGAGATGCGGCCGGAGACGGGTACGGCGGCGGTGCCGCCGCAGCCGACGGATGCGGCGAACGGCGACGACCCGGCTGACGACGACGACCCGGAGAGCCGGCCGGACGAGAAGCCGGTGCCGGTCAGCGGGTGATCCGAGCGGCGCGGGCCCGGGCCGTCAACTCGGCGGCCATCGCCCACGCCTCGGTCAGGTCCCGGTTGTGGGCTGCCGCGCCGCTGCCACCGGCGGTGTCCGCGTGCACCGTGGCCAGTCCCAGCCGGCGTTGCACCGGCCCCTGCACCACCCGGACACTCTGGATCCGCGCGTACGGCACCAGTACGAGCTGCCGGGTGATCAACCCGCTGCGCACGGCGAACACCTCCGGGGAGAGTGCTGCCCCGAGCAATGGTTGGACCAGCGGGTCCAGCCATCGGGCCCGGCGGGGCGGCGGGGTCAGTGCCAGCCGGGCGAAGTCGACGCCGGGCAGCACCTCCCAGACGATCATCCGGCCGGTGTCCTGGAGGCCGACGGGAAGCAGCCGGTCGGCTCGGTTCCGGCCGTCCTGCTCGGGGCCGGCCGCATAGCCGGCCACGTCCATCCGTAGCCGCAACCACCCCTTCACCCGCCAGAGCAGCGGCCAGGTCACGGTGACCGCCTGTACCCGATCGAGTGGCACTGTCTGCGCGCGGGTCTCCAGCAGGCCGTTGTGCGCCCGTACGGCGTTGTCTTCCCGGGCCAGCCGGAAGTCCCAGTCGTCGAGCACCCGGCGTACCGGCTGCAGCAGCACACCGGCGGTGGCGGTGACGGTGCTGGCCACCGCGATGAACGAGAACGAGCCCTCGTAGAGGAACTGGGACAGCACGAAGGCCACCCCGAACGGCAGGAAGAACGCCTGCGGGGTGAGGAGCTGGCTGATCAGGAGATCCCGGTTGACCACCGCGTGCAGCAGGCGGCCCCGGGCCGGGGGAGGGGTGCCGGTGGCTACCGCCTCCGGGGCGACGCCGACCGGCGGTTGGGGCGCGTGGCCGGCGAGGCCCAGCAGGCGGCCCCGCAGCGCGACCGCGTCGGCGAGCGAGACGTACGCCAGCGGGGCCTCGGTCTTTCCACCACCGACCACCTCCAGCCGCAGTTCGGCCAGGCCGGTGAGCTGGGCCAGCAGTGGCCGGACCACCTCGACCGCCTGCAACCGTTCCAGCGGGATCGCCCGGGTACGTCGCCACAGCAGACCATCGTGGATGCGTAGCTCCCGGCCGACGATGTGGTAGCCGGTGTAGTACCAGCTGACCACGGAGAGCACGACGGCACCGAGCAGCAGGACCGCCACCAGTAGGGCGAACCAGCCCAGCCCGATCCGGGAAAGGGTCGACCAGGAGAGCGCTGCGACGATCACCACCAGGGACTTCGCGCTGTGTAGCAGGGGGCTCAGGGGATGCAGCCGTTGCCGTGGCTCGGGAGCGCCCGCTGGCCCCACCGGCCCTGGCTGCCTCGGTGGGCCAGATGGTGGCCTCGGCGGGCCAGGTGACGGCCCCGGCTGCCCTGCTGGGTCGGCCGGCGGACCCGGTGGCCTCGGTGGGCCAGGTTGGCTCATCGGACCGGTCCTCGACCGGCCGCAGAACGGGCGGAGTGCTTCACAGGCCCTCCACCCGGTCCTCGCCGAGGGCGGTGAGCCGGTCACGTAGCCGGGACGCCTCCGCCGGACGCAGGCCGGGGACCCGGGCGTCGCTCGCCGCCGCCGCGGTGTGCAGTTGCACCGTGGCGAGGTTGAACGCCCGCTCCAACGGCCCCGCGCTGACGTCGACGAACTGCATCCGGGCGTACGGCACGATCGACAGTCGGCGGATCAGCAGGCCGTGCCGGACGAGCAGGTCGTTGTCGCGTTCGGCGTATCCCCAGGCGTGTACGGCCCGTACGATCGCGACCACCCGCAGGCCGCCCAGCAGCACCACGGCCACGATCGCCAGACCGAGGAACCAGCGACCGGTCAGTGCCCAGCCGATGCCGAGGCCACCGAGCACCACCACCAGTCCGAAGCCGAACTGGATCAGCTCGACCCAGATCAGGTCGCGGGACACGGGCTGCCACCGTACGGTGTCGGGCCAGGGCTCCAGCGGGTCGTTGGGGCCGGTCCTCGGGTCAGGTGCCGGGACGTCGCTCAACCGGTCACCTCACTGTGCTCGTCCACGTCATCGAGGGTAGGTGATGGTGGGACCGGTGCCACCTCACGCAGGAACCCGCGCGCGTCCAGGAAGTCACCGAGCGAGCCGCGGTGATCCGGGCAGGCGAGCCAGGTCTTGCGCCGGTCGGGATCGTGCAGCCGAGGGTTGTTCCACCGCAGTGCCCAGACACCCGGTGCCTGGCAGCCCCGGGCCGAGCAGATCGGCGGGGCGGGTCGTGCGAGGGGAGTGTCTGTCACGCCGGCGAGTCTACGGTCCGGTTCACCAACAGAGCTGCGGGTGTTTGCCGGAGCCAGGTCCGGGTTGTCGAGGAATGCCGGCTCACGGGGATTTGAAGCGCCGGGCGGCCACGGGGGGAGCCGCCCGGCGACGGCTGCATCGTACACCTGGAAAACCCCTCCATGTCCACTCGCGCCCGACGTTTCGCGTTGCGACGCGCCGGTACCGGAAATCGGGTTCTCCCTTTCCGTGCTTTCCGGCGGACGTGCAAGGCTTAAGGCGGCAGTAGTTTCCACTCATCTGACCCGTTGTGGAGGACCGGTGGCCCAGCCGACCACGCCCGACACCCCGACCCCGCCCGTAGCCGGCACCCCGACCCCGCCGTCGGCCGGCGACGCTCCGGCCCCGGGGTCCACCCCGGCCGAGGACGCCACCCTGCTCGAACGTGCGCTGTTCGAGGTCAAGCGGGTGATCGTCGGGCAGGACCGGATGGTGGAGCGGATGTTCGTCGCTCTGCTGGCCCGGGGGCACTGTCTGCTGGAGGGGGTGCCCGGAGTGGCCAAGACCCTCGCCGTGGAGACCCTCGCCAAGGTGGTGGGCGGCAGTTTCGCCCGGGTGCAGTTCACCCCGGACCTGGTACCGGCGGACATCGTGGGCACCCGGATCTACCGTCAGTCGAGTGAGAAGTTCGACGTCGAACTCGGTCCGGTCTTCGTCAACTTCCTGCTCGCCGACGAGATCAACCGGGCTCCGGCCAAGGTACAGTCGGCGCTGCTGGAGGTGATGTCCGAGCGGCAGGTGTCGATCGGTGGCCAATCGCACCCGGTGCCCGATCCCTTCCTGGTGATGGCTACCCAGAACCCGATCGAGCAGGAGGGCGTCTATCCGCTGCCGGAGGCACAGCGGGACCGGTTCCTGATGAAGATCCTGGTCGGCTACCCGAGCGACGCCGAGGAACGCGAGATCGTCTACCGGATGGGGATCGCGGCCCCCGAACCGTCGCCGGTGTTCACCCCGACCGAGCTGATCGCCCTGCAACGCAAGGCCGACCAGGTGTTCGTACACAACGCCCTGGTCGACTACACCGTACGGCTGGTGCTGGCCACCCGGTCGCCGGCCGAGCACGGCATGCCGGACGTCGGGCAGCTCATCCAGTACGGTGCCAGCCCCCGTGCCTCGCTGGGCATCGTCCGGGCCACCCGGGCGCTGGCCCTGCTGCGCGGTCGGGACTACGCGTTGCCGCAGGACGTCCAGGACATCGCCCCGGACATCCTGCGCCACCGGTTGGTGCTCAGCTACGACGCGCTGGCCGACGACGTACCGGCCGACCACATCGTCGGCCGGATCATGAGTACGGTTCCGCTACCGTCGGTCGCCCCCCGACAGAACGCCGTCGCCACACCACCGGTCAGCCCGCCGCCGGGGGCCGGCTGGCCCGGACGGATGCCGTGACGGCAAGCGGTGCCTGGCCGACCGGTGGGTCGACGGCCAGCGGGTCGACGACCGGAAACACCTCTGGCCGAGCCGAGGCGGTGCTGTCCCGACTGCAGTTGCTGGTCACCCGCAAACTCGACGGCCTGCTTCAGGGCGACTACGTCGGGCTGCTGCCCGGACCCGGCACCGAGGCGGGGGAGTCACGGGAATACCGCCCCGGTGACGACGTACGGCGGATGGACTGGCCGGTCACGGCCCGGACCACCGTGCCGCACGTCCGGCGGACGGTCGCCGACCGGGAGTTGGAGACCTGGCTGGCGGTGGACCTGTCGGCCAGTCTCGACTTCGGCACCGGTCGTTGGCTCAAACGGGATCTGGTGGTGGCCGCCTCGGCGGCCGTGGCGCACCTGACCGTACGCGGTGGCAACCGGATCGGCGCGGTGGTGGCCAGCGGGGGCAGCGGTGCCGCTCCGGCCACCGGAAGATCGGCCAGGTCGGCCTCCGGCCGGTCAGCCGGCGCAGCTTCCGGCGGGTCGGCCGGGGTCGACGGGATATTGCGCCTGCCCGCCCGGCCCGGCCGCAAGGAGGCACAGGGACTGCTGCGGGCCATCGCCGGCACCGAGGTCCGCCCCGGTCGCAGCGACCTCGGCGCGTTGATCGACATGCTCAACCGCCCGCCGCGTCGGCGGGGGGTGGCGGTGGTGATCTCCGACTTCCTGGCCCCGCCCGAGCAGTGGGGTCGTCCGCTGCGCAAGCTGGCGGTACGGCACGACGTGCTCGCCATCGAGGTGGTCGACCCACGTGAGCTGGAGCTGCCCGACGTCGGGGTACTCGCGTTGGTCGACCCGGAGACCGGTGAGATGCACGAGGTGCAGACCGCCGACCCCCGCCTGCGTCGCCGCTACGCCGAGGCGGCCTCGGTGCAGCGCTCCGCCATCGCCAACGAACTACGCGCCGCCGGGGCGGCGCACCTGCGTCTGCGTACCGACTCCGACTGGCTGCTGGACATGGTGCGGTTCGTCGCCGCGCAACGACACGCACGTACCCGAGGGACGACACGATGATCCGTTTTCTGCAGCCATGGTGGCTGCTGGCCCTGCTGCCCGTGCTCGCCATTGCCGGGTTGTACGTCTGGCGACAGCTGCACCGTCGGTCGTACGCGATGCGGTTCACCAACGTGGACCTGCTCCGTACCCTGGCCCCCAAGGGGTTGGGCTGGCGGCGGCACGCGGCCGCCGGGGCGTTCCTGCTCAGCCTGATCGCCCTGGCCACCGGCATGGCCCGGCCGTCGATCGACACCAAGGAACCGCTCGAACGGGCCACCATCATGCTGGCCATCGACGTGTCCCTGTCGATGCAGGCCGCCGACGTGTCGCCGAACCGGTTGGAGGCGGCCCAGGAGGCGGCCAAGCAGTTCGTCGCCGAGCTGCCCCCGACGTTCAACCTCGGCCTGGTGGCCTTCGCCAAGTCCGCCAACGTCCTGGTGCCGCCCACCAAGGACCGGCCGGCGGTGACGCAGGCCATCGACGGTCTGGTGCTGGCCGAGGCCACGGCCACCGGCGAGGCGGTCTTCACCTGTCTGGAGGCGATCCGGTCGGTGCCGGCCGATGGCACCGCGGAGATCCCGCCGGCCCGGATCGTGCTGCTTTCTGACGGTTACCGCACCTCGGGACGGTCGGTGGAGGAAGCGGGCGCGGCGGCCCAGACGGCCAACGTGCCGGTCTCCACCATCGCCTTCGGCACCGACGCCGGCATGGTGGAAATCGGTGGCCAGGTCCAGCGGGTGCCGGTGGACCGGCAGGCGCTCGCCCAACTCGCCGAAACCACCCAGGGCTACTTCTACGAGGCGGCTTCGGTCAGTGAGCTGAAGCAGGTCTACCAGGACATGGGCAGCTCGATCGGGTTCCGTACCGAGCCCCGGGAGATCACCCAGTGGTACGCCGGCATCGCCCTGCTCTTCGCGCTCTCGGCGGCCGGCATGAGTCTGCTGTGGACGTCCCGGATGCTGTGACGTCCGATGGTCGGACGCTGTGTTGGCGGTGCCGGTGACCAGGATGCCGGCACCGCCCACCGGCCGGACCTGCTAGGTGTCGATCATCGCCAGACTGTCGATGGCCGCGGGGGAAAGTGTTGATTTATCCAGGCCTGCCAGGGGTATCCAGCTGACGGCACAGGTGGAGTCATCGGTCCTGGTGACCGTAGGTGGCCCGGGTGCGACATCGACGACGTAGAAGAGCCCCACCAGATGCCAGTTCACTCCGAGTCGACGAGCCGTGTACGTCCGCGCCTCCACCAGTCGGGCATCAAGGAGATCGAGGCCGGTCTCCTCGTACAGTTCACGGGTCAGCGACTCCTGCGGCTGCTCGCCCGGGTCGATCCCCCCACCGGGTAAGTGCCACAGCCCGGGCAGGAAGACCGGTGACGTACCCGAGAGCTGCGTCAGCAGCAACCGGCCCTCCGTGACAGCGATCGCATACGCCGAGACGCGCGAACGTACCTGATCGGCCACACTGTCGATCCCGTCGACGTCGTCCTTCATTGTGTGCCACTGACCAGGACGAATAGCACCACGACCCAGACGGCGGCGAGGGTGAAACCCAGTGGGGCGGCGTAGCGGTTCATCGGCGTTCTCCGGCGGCGACTCGGACGGCCCGGCCGGCTGGACAGCAACCAGCGGGGCCTCAGGAGGACAGGACGCGCACACGACGTCGTAACCGGGCCATTCCGCCGCCAGCCGGAGCAGGCCGGTGCGGGCGCACACCACGACGGCCCCGGCGAGACCGGGGCGGCGGGAGTGCGATGGGCGAGCGGGGACCGCTCGGATCATCCGCTGAGTCGTTACTCAGCGGGACCGACGATCGGCCCGGCCACGACTCGGGGGATCGCTATTTCGCACAGCGATCACCTCCACAGGTCGGCCGGGTCCGGAACGTCCGTCATCGTACACCCGGCCGGCGAGCGCTCCGCGCTGTGGCCGTACGGGCGGCCACACCAGTAGGGCCAGCCTGCCGGCGCCCGGTACGGGCAGGCCAGATCCGCCCGGGACCCAGCCCGAGCAGGCCCGGCGGCAGGCCATGAGCGGTTGACCGTCGGTCCATGGTGGACACCTGCTGACCGGTGTGGACCGAAGGAGGCCGGACCGGCGGGCTTCACTACAGCACCTCACCGAGCAACCTGCGGGGTGTCATGCAGAACTATTCGCCCGCTGCGACCAACCCCGACTCGTAGGCGACGACCACCGCCTGCGCCCGATCGCGTAGGCCCAGCTTGCCGAGCACCCGACCCACGTGGGTCTTGACGGTCTGCTCGGCGACCACCAGTTCGGCCGCGATCTCGCCGTTGGACCGGCCCCGGGCGATCAACCGGAGCACCTCGGTCTCCCGGGCGGTGAGGGCGGCCAGCGAGGTGGGCCGGGGGCGGTCCCGGCTGGGGCGGGCGGCGAACTCGGCGATCAACCGCCGGGTCACCGCCGGCGCGAGCAGCGCGTCACCGGCGGCGACCACCCGTACCGCGTGGACGAGTTCGGCGGCCGGGGCGTCCTTGAGCAGGAACCCGCTGGCTCCGGCCCGTAACGCCTCGTAGACGTAGTCGTCGAGGTCGAACGTGGTCAGGATGAGCACCCGGGGCCGGGTCGGCTCCCGCCGGTCGCCGATCAGTTGTCGGGTGGCGGCCAGGCCGTCGAGTACCGGCATCCGGACGTCCATCAGCACGACGTCGGGATCCAGTCGGCGAGCGGCGGCGACGGCCTCCTGCCCGTTGGCGGCATCCCCGACGACCAGCAGATCCGGCTGGGCAGCCAGTAACGCTCCGAAGCCCTGCCGCACCATCGCCTGGTCGTCGGCGATCAACACCCGGATCATCGGTTCCCGTCCTTCCCGTCGTACGGCAGTTCGGCCTCGACGGTGAACCCGCCGCCGGCCGGTGCGGCGGTGAACGTACCGCCGAGGAGGCGGGCTCGTTCCCGCATCCCGGTCAGCCCGTGCCCGGCACCCCGGGTCGGTGCGCCGGTCGGAGTGCCGGTGTCGTCGTTCTCGACCCGTACCGTGATCATTTCCTGCTCCGGGCGGAGGGTGACCCGGACCGCCGCGCCGGGGGCGTGCCGGGCCGCATTGGCCAGGGCCTCCTGCACGATCCGGTACGCGGCCAGCCCCACCGCTTCCGGCGGCCCGGCGTGCCCCGTCTCCTCCGGTGGCCCGGCCTGCTCCGCCGTCTCCGACGGCCCGGCCTGCTCCGTCGGAGGCGGGGATTCGTCGAGGGTGACGACCATGCCGGCCCGCCGGGCGGCCTCGACGAGCTCGGCGATGTCGGCCAGTCCCGGCTGGGGGGCGGTCTCCGGGCTTGCCGACTCGCTGCGGAGCACACCGAGCAGTCGGCGCATGTCGGTGAGTGCCTGCCGGGCCGACCCGGCGATCGCGGTGAACTCGGCGCGGGCTGGCTCCGGCAGCGTGTCGAGTCGGTACGGCGCGGTCTCCGCCTGCACCGCGATCATCGACATGTGGTGCGCCACCACGTCGTGCATCTCCCGGGCGATCCGGGTGCGTTCCTCCAGCACCGCCCGACGGGCCTTCTCCAGTTCGCTCAGCTCGGCCTGTTCGACGAGGGCCCGCTGGCTCTGCCGCCGCCGACGAAACTGGTCGCCGAGCAGCAGTACGACCGCGAAGAGCACGATGATGCCGTACCCATTGGCCGGAGTCTCGGCAAACAGGAAGACCGGGATCAGGGTCAGCCCTGCGGCCCAGGTGGAGACCCCGGTGTCGGCGCGGACGGCCAGGATGCCGAAGACGAACAGGGTGCCGATGACCTGCATCGGATGCCAGGGCCAGGCTTCCCTCGGCGAAAAGTCGACGACTCCCAGGTAGAGCAGCGGGTAGCAGATTCGCCAGGCGAGCAGCGGGCGGCGCAGGGCGACCGCCATCGGCAACGTGCTGCCGAGAGCGAGCGGAATGGCGAGCAGCTCCGGTAGGTTCCGTTCGTCCTGTAGGTAGTTGACGGCGGCGACGGTCAGCCCGATGAGGAGCAGCAGACCGGCCTGGACGAGGGGGATCCGCCAGCGGGGCCACCAGCGGGGTCGCCAGCCGCTGGTCGGCGGCTGGTCCGGGCCGGCGATCAGGTGCCACAGCGGCCGTACGACGCCCAAAGACGAAGGAATACTCACTTTCCGCAGGCTACGTTGGATCGCCCGTGCGCTCGTACTCCCGAAGTGCCATTCCGCGTGTCATACCCCGGTACGACCTGGCCCGGGTTACTACTTACCTGCGGGTAGCGCCTAGTCTCCATCGCGCACCGTCCGATCGTGAGAGAAGAGGGACACCGTGGCCCGTACCGTGTTGGTGACCGGCGGTAACCGGGGTATCGGCCTGGCCATCGCCCAGGCCTTCGCCAAGCAGGGAGACCGGGTGGCGGTGACCCACCGGGGCAGCGACGTGCCAGCCGACCTCTTCGGCGTACGGTGCGACATCACCGACTCGGCCCAGGTCGACGAGGCGTTCTCGACGGTCGAGGCGGAGCTGGGCCCGGTCGAGGTGCTGGTCGCCAACGCCGGCATCACCGACGACACGCTGCTGCTGCGGATGTCCGAGGAACAGTTCACCCGGGTGATCGACACCAACCTGACCGGTGCCTTCCGGGTGGCCAAGCGGGCCAGCGCCAAGATGCTGCGCGCCCGCTGGGGCCGGATGATCTTCATCTCCTCGGTGATCGGCCTGTACGGCGGCCCCGGCCAGGTCAACTACGCGGCGAGCAAGGCCGGCCTGGTCGGCGTCGCCCGCTCGATCACCCGGGAACTGGGCAGCCGCAACATCACCGCCAACGTGGTGGCACCCGGCTTCATCGACACCGACATGACCGCGGCCCTCTCCGAAGAGCGGCAGGCGGAGATCCGCAAGGCGATTCCGACCGGCCGGATGGCCACCCCCGACGAGGTCGCCGGACCGGTCGTCTGGCTGGCCAGCGACGCCGCCAGCTACATCTCCGGCGCGGTGATCCCGGTCGACGGCGGCCTCGGCATGGGGCACTGAACCCCGGATCAGGCATCCTCCGTGGCGGTGCTGCGGTCACCGGCACGGGTCACTGACAACGAACAACGGAGGATCTGTACGTGTCTGGACTGCTGGCCGGAAAGCGGCTACTCGTCACCGGCGTCATCACCGACCAGTCGATCGCCTTCTCGGTGGCGAAGCTCGCCCAGGAGAACGGCGCCACCGTCGTACTCACCGGATTCGGTCGGATGTCGCTGGTCGAGCGGATCGCCAAGCGCCTGCCCGAGCCGGCCCCGGTGATCGAACTGGACGTGGCCAACACCGAGCACCTGGCCAGCCTGGCCGACCGGGTACGGGAGCACGTCGACGGGCTCGACGGCGTGGTGCACTCGATCGGGTTCGCCCCCGCGAGCTGCCTGGGCGGTGGCTTTCTCGACGCGCCGTGGGAGGACGTGGCCACGGCGGTGCACGTCTCGGCCTACTCGTACAAGTCGTTGGCCATGGCGGCGCTGCCGCTGATGGGGCCGGGTGGATCGGTCGTCGGGCTCACCCTCGACGCGACCAAGGCGTGGCCGGTCTACGACTGGATGGGTGTGGCCAAGGCCGGGCTGGAGTCCGCCTCCCGTTACCTGGCGCTGCACCTGGGACCGAAGGGCATCCGCAGCAACCTGGTCTCGGCCGGTCCGCTGCGCACCATGGCGGCCAAGTCGATTCCCGGGTTCGAGCAGTTCGAGACCGCCTGGACCGAGCGTGCCCCGTTGGGCTGGAGCCTGACCAACCAGGAGCCCGCTGCCCGGGCCTGCCTGGCGCTGTTGTCCGACTGGTTCCCGGCCACCACCGGTGAGATCGTCCACGTCGACGGCGGCTACCACGCGGTAGGTGCCTGACCGGCCACCGCACCCGCCGCCCGCACCGCCCCGCCTTGCCTTGCGGTTGGGAAGGGCCCCTTCCCATGCAGAAAGCGATAAGAAGGGGCCCTTCCTCCGCCGAAGACGGGGAGCGGCAAGATGGGGGCATGGAGTACGACGCGCTTGTCCTGGTCTCCTTCGGCGGTCCGGAACGACCGGACGACGTGCTGCCGTTCCTGGCCAACGTGACCCGGGGCCGGGGAATCCCCCCGGAGCGGCTGGCCCAGGTGGCCGAGCACTACCAGCAGTTCGGCGGGGTGTCCCCGATCAATCAGCAGTGCCGCGACCTGATCGCCGCGCTGGAGGCGGACTTCGCCGCGAACGGGCTCGACCTGCCCGTCTACTGGGGCAACCGGAACTGGCACCCGATGCTGGCCGACACCGTCGCCCAGATGCGCGACGACGGGGTGCGCCGGGCGTTGGCCTTCGTGACCAGCGCATACGGCGGCTACTCCTCCTGTCGGCAGTACCAGGAGGACATCGCCGCAGCCCGGGCCGCAGTCGGACCGGATGCTCCGCTGATCGACAAGCTACGTCAGTTCTGGGACCACCCGGGCTTCGTGGAGCCGCACGCCGACGCGGTACGGGCCGCGCTGGGCACCCTGGACCCAGCCCGCCGGGACAGCACCCGACTGGTGTTCACGGCGCACTCCGTACCGGTGACGATGGCGGCGGCCTCCGGCCCGGAGGGCGGCCGGTACGAGGCCCAGCTCCACGAGGTCGCCCGCCTGGTGGCCGGGATCGCCGCGCCCGACCTGCCGTACGACCTGGTGTGGCAGAGCCGATCCGGACCACCGCACGTGCCGTGGCTGGAACCGGACGTCAACGACCATTTGGCGGTGCTCGCCGCCGACGGGGTCACCTCGGTGGTGATCAGCCCGATCGGGTTCGTCTCCGACCATCTGGAGGTGGTGTGGGACCTGGACACCGAGGCGGCGGGCACCGCACAGCGGCTCGGGCTGGACTTCGTCCGGGCGGCCACCCCGGGCACCGATCCGCGGTTCGTGTCGATGGTCCGGGAACTGGTCGTCGAGCGGTTCGCCACCGCTGACCTGGCGGGTGAGCGGGCACCGACCGAGGGGCCGACGCCACCGGTGGATCTACCACCACGTCGCCGGCTCGGTACGCTGCCGGTCTGGGACACCTGCCCGGCCGGTTGCTGCCAGCCGACCCGGCGGCCCTGACCCATGAGCGAGCGGAGTTCCGACGTGGGCGGCCGGAGTGTGATCGGCGGCAACGAGCGTAAGCCGGTGGAGAGCTGGCTGACCGACATGGACGGCGTACTGGTGCACGAGGGGCAGCCGGTGCCGGGCGCCCCGGAGTTCATCAACCGGCTACGCGGGTCGGGCAAGCCGTTCCTGGTGCTGACCAACAACTCGATCTACACGCCGCGCGACCTCCAGGCCCGGCTGACCCGGATGGGTTTCGACGTGCCGGAGCACGCGATCTGGACCTCCGCGCTGGCCACCGCGCAGTTCCTCGCCGATCAACGGCCGGGTGGCACCGCGTACGTGATCGGGGAGGCCGGGCTGACCACGGCGCTGCACTCTGTCGGCTACGTGCTCAGCGACTACGAGCCGGACTACGTGGTGCTGGGGGAGACCCGGACCTACAGTTTCGAGGCGATCACCAAGGCGGTCCGGCTGATCTCCGGCGGTGCCCGGTTCATCTGCACCAATCCCGACGTGACCGGTCCATCCAACGAGGGGCTGTTGCCGGCGGCGGGATCGGTGGCCGCGATGATCTCGAAGGCGACCGGGGTGGCCCCGTACTTCGTGGGCAAGCCCAACCCGATGATGATGCGGTCGGCGCTGAACACGATCGACGCGCACTCCGAGACCACCGCGATGATCGGCGACCGGATGGACACCGACGTCCTGTGCGGGCTGGAGGCGGGCCTCCAGACGATCCTGGTGCTCACCGGTATCGCCACCCGGATCGAGGCGGAGCATTACCCGTACCGTCCGTCCCGGATCGTGGCCTCGGTGGCCGACCTGATTGACGAGGTGTGATCCGGTCGGACGCTCGTGGTGGCGACCAGAGCCCAACCGGGATGACCGACCGGAGGGCTCAGCCGCTGAGCGGGGCGTTGCAGGCGGCGGCCAGTGCCTGCCGGCAGGCGGTGGTGAGCGGTCGCAGGGCGGCGTCGCGCTGCTGTGCCTCGTAGCCGTTGACCGCGCCACCGGGCGCGGCGGTCTCGGCGAGCGCCAGGACCCGGTCGAGCACACTCGCCCGCGCGAAGAGCCGGCGGGATCGAGGATCGAAGCCGGGCGGTAGGTCGGTGCCACTGTCCGGCCGGCGTAGCGCGGCCAGCGCCCCGGCCAACTCGGGTCGCCACTGGGCTACGTCGAGGCGGGTCAGTGCCGCTGTCGCCTCGGCGAGCGCGACGGAGAGCGCGGCCTCGGCCTCGGCCGCGCCCGGTTGGTTGGCCGAGGCGGCGGGGGCGCTCTCCGGCAGCGGATAGACCCGCCACAGGACGGTCTCGAAGCTCACCCCCGATCCGGAGGTGTGGTTGCGTACCTCGGGAATGAGACCCAGACCTCGGGCGACGACCGCCTCCCCGGCCTCCAGGGCCGCGCCCGCGAACGGGCCGGGGCCGGGCAGGCCGCGCGGATCGCCGGGGGCGGGCAGCACCAGCCGGATGTCGTCGGGAGAGAGTTTCGACAGCGCGGGAAGTGCTTCCCGCAGCGGAACGTCGGTCCAGGTGCCGGGAGCGTCGGCGACGAGATGTTCCTCGTCACCGGCGACCTCGTCGGCGACCTCGTCGTAGGGGACCAGCCCGGCGCGCCACGCGCGCACCCAGGCGACGAACCGGCTGGACCGGCGCGGAGCGAGGGTGGCCGCGCCCGTTGCGGGGGACATGCAGGCAAGGGTACGTCCTCACCCCGGCCCTGTCTCGGGTGCCGCGAGGGCAGTTCCGAGCCCCGCGACGGAACGGTCGAGATCCGCCGGGCCGAGCCGCGCGGGACGGCATGTGCGAGCTGTGTTCCCGCGCCCTGTGGGTGCACCGACCCTCGGCGCGTCCCGCGTCACCGCTGCTCCTCGTGTCCGTTAGCGTTGCCGCATGGGGAGGCTGTACGGGGACGACGTACTCGCAGGCGATTGGCGGCGGCGTAGGACGGTGCCAGAGGTTGCCGCCGAACCGGATCTGGTCGTGGAGGATGCCGATTCGGGCTTCTGCGGCGCGGTGGTCGGCTTCGAGTCCGGTGCGGTGGTGTTGGAGGACCGGCACGGCCGACGGCGCAACTTCCCGCTGCTGCCGGCGGCGTTCCTGCTCGACGGGAAGCCGGTGACCCTGCGCAGGCCAGCGCCCACCGCCGCTCCGGCGGCCCGGCGCCGTACGGCCTCCGGCTCGATCGCCGTCGACGGGGTACGTGCCCAGGTGGCGAAGGCGAGCCGGATCTGGGTCGAGGGCATCCACGACGCCGCGCTGGTGGAACGGATCTGGGGCGACGACCTGCGCATCGAGGGTGTGGTCGTGGAGCCGCTGGACGGTATCGACGCCCTCGCCGCACAGGTGCGTGACTTCACCCCGGGACCGCAGCGGCGGCTGGGCGTACTGGTCGACCACCTGGTGGCCGGGTCCAAGGAGAGCCGGATCGTGGCCTCGGTGACCTCGCCGCACGTGCTGGTCACCGGCCACCCCTACGTCGACGTGTGGCAGGCGGTGAAACCGGCCAAGCTCGGTATCCGGGCCTGGCCGGTGGTGCCGCCGGGGCAGCCGTGGAAGGAGGGGGTCTGTGCGGCGCTCGGGGTGGCCGATCCGGCAGAGCTGTGGCGGGTCATCCTCTCCCGGGTGGAGAGCTTTCACGATGTGGAGACTCCGCTGATCAACGCTGTCGAGCGGCTGATCGACTTTGTGACCGTCCCCGCCCCGTAGCACCGGCGGTGGCACTCGGATCCGGTGCCGTGCTGGCTTCACGTGTCGGGAAGGGCCCTTCCACAACGGGAAGCGATAAGGGAGCCCTTCCCGACCGCTAGGCGACGCGGTCCGGGTCGCGGGTGAAGATGAAGGTGGCGATGTCCAGCGTGTCGGGGCGGCCGGTGACGTCCCGGCGTACGGCGAGGATCTCGCCGTCGTTGGTGCCGGAGCGGCCCCGCCAGCGGTCCGTCCCCTCGGGGGTGAAGCGCCACGGCGGTGCGCCGGCCGGCCGCTGCACGGTGAGGGTCAGTTCGCCGGCCGTACCGTCCCAGGCCGCCTCGTACTCGCGACCCATCCACCACCAGCGGCCGGTCAGTTCCGCCACGTCGGCCGGGGGCGGAGCGTCGGCCGGTCGCCACGGTCGGATGGTCGGTGGCTCGCTGTCGAGCACGGTGGTCAGCAGCCGCTCACCGAAGCCGGCAATGGAGCCGGCCCGCAGGCCGTACGCGTTGGCGAAGCCGACCACCCCGGTACGCGCCGGTCGGTAGACGGTCAGGACGGCCAGGTAACCGGGCATCGAGCCGGTGTGCCCGGCGTAGACCCGCTCGCCGGAGCGGGAGAGTTCCAGCCCCAGCCCATGCCCGGACCGCCACGAGTCCAGGTCGCTGATCACCACCGGTGCGCACATCTCGGTCAGTGTCTGCGGGGCGAGCAGGTCGGGGTGGGGGTCGGCGAGGAAGGCTGCCCACCTGGCCAGGTCGGTGGTGGTGGACCAGAGCTGCCCCGCCGGGGCCATCGCACCGGTGTCGGTACGTGGCTCCTCGCGCAACGTGTCGTGCCAGGGGTGCACCACATAGCCCCGGGCGAACGGCTCCTCGGCCTGGTAGGTGGTGCGCTGCATGCCGAGTGGATCGAGCAGGCGCTCCCGCAGCAACTGCCACCACGGCTTGCCGGCGATCCGTGCGAGCGCCCCGCCGAGCAGGCCGTATGCGAGGTTGGAGTAGTGGTAGACCCGGTGCGGTGGGTGGGCCAGCTTGGCGGGGCTGAGCCCGGCGAGCAGGGTGTCCAGGTCCGCCCCAGCCGAGCGTTCCCACCAGTCGCCCTCCGGCTCCCGTTGCAGGCCGCCGGCGTGGCCGAGTAGCTGGCGTAGCGTGGCCCGGCCGACGGGGGTGCCGGGCAGGTGGCGGTCCAGTTGGTCGTCCAGCCCCCACCGGCCCTCGTCGCGTAGCTGCATGACGAGTACGGCGGTCATCGTCTTGCTGATCGAGCCGATCCGGTACTGCGTGTCCGGATCCGGGGTGGGACATTCGCCGGCACCTGCGACGTGGACCAGGTCACCGTCCCGGACCACCCCGGCGACCAGTGACGGGGTACGCCCCGTCGCCTGCGCCTCGGCGACCAGGGTGTCGATCCGTCGGCGGGTTTCCGGTTGCAGTGTCACGTCTCGTCGCTCCTCGATCAGGATGGGTGATTCAGTGGATCAACACCGGTGCCGGCTGATCCTAGTGACCGTCGTTTCCACTCGCGATTGTGATCTTCGGGGTTCGTGGTCAGGTGCGTCGGCATGACAGGATCGACGTGTGGAGCAGCCACTGTTGTGGATCGTATTGGGCGTCGTACTGGCAGTCGCGGAGATCTTCACGACGACGCTCTTCCTTCTCATGTTCGCGGTGGGAGCGTTCGCCGCAGCCGGCGCAGCGGCCCTCGGGGCACCGGTCGGCGTGCAGGCGCTCGTCTTCGCCCTCGTGTCGGCGCTGACCGTGCTGGTCGCCCGGCCAACCATCCAGCGTCATCGCCGCAGCGCAGTGGAGGCTGGCGAGGAACCCTTCGGCGTCGAGGCGATCGAGGGCACCACCGCCCTCGTACTGGAGCAGGTCGACGCGGACGCCGGCATGGTGAAGATCGACGGAGAGTTGTGGACCGCCCGGTCCTACGACGCGACCCAGGTGTTCGTACCGGGGGACCGGGTCCGGGTGATCCAGGTCCGGGGCGCGACGGTGCTGGTCTGGCGGGACGACGTTTCAGCCGGCTGATACGACGAACGGTTGTTGGTGAGAATCTTTCTGGAAGAGGAGATATGGGGGATGGAATGGACGGAATGGGCACGGTGATCGCGGTGCTGTTCGGCGCCGTGGCCCTGATAATAGTGATCACGCTGATCCGGGCGGTACGGATCGTGCCGCAGCAGCGGCAGGACGTGGTCGAGCGGCTCGGGAAATACAAGCGCACGCTCAACCCCGGCCTCAACCTGCTGGTGCCGTTCATCGACGCGGTCCGGACGAAGGTGGACATGCGGGAGCAGGTGGTCAGCTTCCCGCCGCAGCCGGTGATCACCTCCGACAACCTGGTCGTGTCGATCGACACGGTGCTCTACTTCAAGGTGGTCGACTCGGTACGCGCCACCTACGAGATCTCCAACTTCCTCCAGGCGATCGAGCAACTCACCGTGACCACCCTGCGAAACGTGATCGGCTCGCTCGACCTGGAACGGGCGCTGACCAGCCGCGAGGAGATCAACCGGCACCTCTCCGGTGTGCTCGACGAGACGACCGGGCGTTGGGGCATCAAGGTGACCCGGGTGGAGATCAAGGCGATCGAACCGCCGCCGAGCATCCGTGACTCGATGGAGAAGCAGATGCGTGCCGAGCGGGACCGCCGGGCCGCGATCCTCAACGCCGAGGGGCACAAGCAGTCCCAGATCCTCTCCGCCGAGGGTGAGAAGCAGGCCGCGGTGCTGCGCGCCGACGGTGACCGGCAGGCCCGGATTCTCCAGGCCGAGGGACAGGCCAAGGCGATCCGTACCGTCTTCGACGCGATCCACCAGGCGAACCCGAGCCAGAAGGTGCTGGCCTACCAATACCTTCAGGCTCTGCCGCAGATCGCCAACGGGCAGGCGAACAAGGTGTGGATCGTGCCGGCCGAGTTGACCAAGGCGTTGGAGGGGCTGGGCGGTGCGCTCGGCGGCCTGGGCCAGATGGCCGGGGACGCGCCGTCGGAGCAGGCGTCGTCGGATGCCAGCGCCGTCGAGCGGGAGGCGGCGGAGGCGGCGCGGGCCGCCGCCGAGGCCGCGCAGGAGGTCACCAACGAGGTACGCGCTGCCGAGGCGCAGGCCACCTCCGGCTCCCGGCCGGCGGGGCTGCCCGCCCCGGAGCCGGTGTCGCCGGCCAACCTGATCGGCGAGACCGCGCCGGAGGGCCGTCCCGAGCGGGCCTGAGGCGCGACCTTTCGCGACTCCGACGCACGAATCCGATCGAGCGGCGGTCACCTGCGGAGTCGAGCGGCGGTCACCTGCGGAAACGTGGGTGGCCGCCGCTTGATCATGTCCGGACCGGGACGAAGACGGCAGCGACCCCCCTGGCCAGGCAGTAGGGCACCGAGAAGTGGTCGCCCTGCCGAATTCCGGGTAGTCGGATTCCAGCCGCAAAAAACGTGAACGATCCACGGATTGTTCGGCCGCCTGCCACGATCGTCGTAGGCGGGTGGTGACCAACGGTCGGGCACCCGAGCGACCCGTGCCGCAGCACCGGGATGTGTGGAGCGAGGTGACGGCGTGAAGCAGTCCAGAGGCACCCGATCGGCCGGATCGGCTTCGTCGGCGGCGGCATCGCCCGACACGGCGGCCCGTCGCCGTACCGGTCTGGGGTTCGGGGTGCTCCCCTTCATCGTGGAGAAGCCACCGGTCGCCCCGGCCATCAACGCCACCTGGGCGTGGTCGTTGCGGCGCTTCGCCAGGGCCACGATCTGGCTCCTGCCGGGTTACGCCATCGTGTTCGGCGTGATCGCGCTGGTCGGTGTCGACGGGGCCGGTCCGGCGCCGTACGCCTCGGGCGGCCGGCCGCTGTATCTGGTGGGCTGGCTCGGCGCGCTCTGGCTCGGGTTCCTGGCGTTGATGTCACTCACCAGCCTGATGGCCGCCGCCCGTAGCCGGCGTACCGCCCTGACCGCTCTGCTGGTCGTCCTCCTCGGCCTCATGCTCATGCTGCCCTTCGCCGCGATGCCGGAGCAGACCCCGGTCTACGGTGCCGATGCCCGCCTCCTGACGCTCGCCGGGGCCAGTGTCTACACCCTCGGCTGGTTGCTGGCCGGGTGGGCGGTCATCCGGTCGGGCGTGTTCAGCTATGCCGACGGGGCCTTGCTCATGTTGGCGGCTCCGATGATGGGTGTCGTGGGCATGCTGGTCGGGGCCTTCCAGGCGTACGGTGCCCTGGTTGGTCTGGCCGCCGGCATCGGTATCGCCTGGCGCACCGGACGGCTGGTGCCGGTGGGGCGGGCCAGCGGGGTGCACACCGGACCGGACTCGGTCGCCGCCGCGCACGTCCCGCCGCCGAACACCGCACCCGCCGGTTAGTCCGCTCGCTCCGGACGGGCCGCTCGCTTTGAGCGCTCCGCCCGCTCCGGACGGGCCGAGCGCGATTGCCTCTCCTTCCTACCCTCCAGGCATGGCCTATCAGCAACTGCCCCCGCCTGCCCGGAAGTCCCGTAACACCACGCGGATCGTGCTGATCGTCGTTGCCGTGGTGCTGGTGGTCTGTTGCCTGGGTGGCGGCATTCTCGGGTTCGTGCTCTACCGGACCGTGCAGGACGCCACCGGCCCGGCACGCGAGGCGACGACCGCCTATGTGGACGATTTGCGCGAGCGCGACTACCCGGGGGCGTACGGGCGGCTGTGCGCCCGGGTGCGTGCGGACCTGACTGCGGAGGAGTTCGCCCGGCGGCAGGCACCGCAGCCAACGATCGCGAGCTACAAGATCGTCGGGCTGAACGTGAACAACACCAACGGTCGGGTCACAGGAACCGCCACCGTGCAGCTCACCCAGGACGCCGGTGCCACTGTGACCCAGGTGTTTCCCCTGGTCAAGGAAGGTGGCCAGTGGCGGATCTGTCAGTGAACCCGGAGTTGTCGACCTTGGTGGCGGAAAAGGTTGTATCGCTCTTCTGACACCACTTGACGGCCGGTTACCGGTGTTATCTTCGGTTCGCGTCGGTCCCTGCGCCGGGCCGATCACCCACCGTGTCTGCTGGTGGGGTATCCGCAGCTCAGTCGTACCTGTCGGGTTGTTCGTGAACCGGGTCGGCCCGGCCGCTTCGTCGTCTGATGCATGAAACTCCTTTCGGCGCAAGAGTAGGACGCGTGGAAATTTTTATCCGTCTTCAGTGGACGGTTACGTAAGGATTCGCCCCGCCGGGCACAACGGTTGATGCCCGGTGCTGTCCCGCACCGCTTTCCTGTTGGGGACCCAACGCCCAGTGGCGTTCACAGGACCGGTGAAGAGGGAGAGCATGGAGGCGTCGGCACAACCCCCGTTCGTCGTGTGTGGGCCGATCGTGCGACGCGTCGACCCAGGCAGTGCCACGGTGTTCGTCGCGGTGCGCTCGGCCTGCACGGTGACCCTCACCGTCTTCGCGACCGGCCCCGGACCGGACTTCGCCCGTGGTGCCACGGTGGCCACCGCCAGCCGCCCGGCGGTACGACTCGGCGAGAACCTCCACGTGGTGGCGGTCCGGGCCGCCGGGACGACGCTGACCCCGGGCACCCTCTACGGCTACGACCTGTCGTTCAGCGGTACCGCCGGCACCTGGGCCAGCCTGCTCAGCCCGGGTGCGGTCGCCGTCGACGAAACAGCGGCCCGCACGGCGCTCACCTACGCCGGGGACACCCGGGCGCTCGGCGGCGCACCGGCCTATCCCAGCTTCGCCACCCCACCGAACGACCCGAACCAGTTGCGGATCTTCCACGGATCGTGCCGCAAGCCGCACGGGGAGGGCACCGATGCGCTGCCGATCCTGGATCCGGTCATCGCGGCGGCCGGTGGTGACCCGAAGCTGCGCCCGCACCAGCTCGTCCTCGGTGGTGACCAGATCTACGCCGACGACGTCGCAGACGTGCTGCTGGCGATGATCCACGGACACGACGCGGTTCCCGCCCGGGAGGGCGTACCCGCCGGTCCCGCCCGGCCCGGCATCGCCGACGTCCTCGGCATGCCCCCCGAGCAGTTGGCCAACGGCTCCACGAGCCCGCCGGTGGACCGGCTCTTCACCCCCGGCAACCGGGCACTGACCCTGGCCCGCGACGCCAAGTTCACCTCCACCGAGGCGGACAGCCACCTGATGTCGCTGCGCGAGTACGTCTGCATGTACCTGCTCACCTGGTCGGACCAGCTCTGGCCGACGACGTACCCGACGTTCGAGCAGGTCTTCCCGGCCGACACCCGGATCCTTGCCGACCCACAGGGCCGCAAGCCGGGGGAGACCGTCTACGACCTGATGCGCGCAGGACGGGCGTACACCCCCAGCGCCCAACAGAAGAAGATCATCAAGCGGTACGTGCGCTGGCAGGAGCAGGCCATCCGGCTCAAGAACTTCCAGCGCGGGCTCGGCGCGGTACGCCGGCAACTGGCCAACGTGGCCACCTACATGATCGCCGACGACCACGAGGTCACCGACGACTGGAACATGACCAAGACCTGGGTCACCGACGCCGTCGTCAACTCCGAACTCGGCCGACGCATCGTCCGCAACGCGATGTCGGCGTACGTGCTGTTCCAGGCATGGGGGAACACCCCGGAGCAGTACGCCGCCGACGGCACCGCCGGCCAGTCCGGTCGGGAACTGCTCGCCGCCCTACAGGGCTGGCTCAGCGCACCCAACGCCGCCGACGACCAGAAGCTGCGGGACCGGCTCGGCCTGCCGACCGAGATCACCAAAGTCGGCCGGATGGCCCGCCCGGCCGCCGCGGTCACCTACCACTTCACCGTCACCTGGCCGAAGTTCCAACTCGTCGCGCTGGACACCCGCACCTGGCGGGAGTTCTCCGCCCCGCCTGAGCATCCGGACGCCCCGCCGAACCCCGGCGGCCTGCTCTACTCCGACCAGCCGCTCAACGAGATGCTCACCGGCGGCGGGGTACTCGACGACGAATCGGTGACCGTGGTCGCCCAACCCGTCGCGCTCTTCGGCATGCCGCTGCTGGAACAGGTGGCGCAGCCGCTGGCCAAGGGCTTCGCCGGCCGCTACGAGGCGGACAACGAGGACGCCTGGGTGACCAGCGACGCCGCGCTGCACAAGCTGATCGCCCGGTTACTCTCCGCCGCCCCGGCCGGCCCGGACGGTGTCCGCCGTCGCCGGGTGGTGATGTTGGGCGGCGACATCCACTTCGGCTCCGCCGAACGGATCCGCTACTCGGCGACCCTGCCGTACGCCTGCGGCCCGGACCCGGCCACGCCGTACCAGGGGGTGAACCGGACCGAGGGAGTGATCGCCGGTTTCGTCTCCAGCGCCTTGCGCAACGAGGTGGACAAGACCCGCTGGCTGCACGACTTCGGCTACGTGCCGTTCCTGGACGTCCTGGGCCGGATCGACCTGGTGGGCTGGGCGAACGAGACGAAGAAGGAGGAGGGAAAGCGGTTCCAGGCCGGGGTGCAGGTCACCGTCGGGGCCGACGCGGCGACCGGCTGGTGGACCTCCGGCCGCCCGGCGCTCAGTGACGTCGACGGGTTGAAGCTGCTCACCCGGCCGCCGGAGTGGGCGCTCAACGTGCAGTTCCTCCACCACGACGAGGCCGACCCGCAGGTGCAGCGCGGCGGAACGCCCGAGACCGTCGTCGACCCGGCCGGGCTGCCCCGGGGCGAGGCGTTGGCGCAGTACCTGGCCGCCGCCCGCAACCTCGACGGCTATCTCGGCAAGTGGGGCAACGGCAAGGAGATCGTCGGCGTCAACAACCTCGGCGAGATCACCTTCGACTGGCCGACCGGGGAGTGCAAGAAGGCCACCCAGCGGCTCTGGTGGCGGCTGCCGGACGAGGAGCGGGCCGCCGCGCTGACCACGTACACCGTCGACCTGTCGTACGGCTGCTCGTTGCTGGTCACCCCGCCGTACGGCGGGTACGTTCTCCGCTACGGCGACCGCGACGCCAGCGGTACGACCAAGGCCCGCTACGACACTGTGGAACGTCCGGCCAACCTGGTCACCGACACCTGGGTGGCCACACTCCAGGCCGACCTGGCCACCCTCGGGTTCACCACGACCGGTGCCACCAGCGGTGAGTACGGCGTCCGGACCTACTGGGCGGTGCGGGAGTTCCAGACCTACGCCCGTGCCGAACGAGCCGCACACGAACCGGAGGGTCGCACCGACACCCGCTACTCCGACCGGCTCGAACCGGTGGACGTGCCCGAAGCGGAACGCTACCTGGGACCGATCAGCGGGGTGGCCGACCTGGCCACCCAGGTCGCCATCAAGCACTGGCTGACCAAGCGCTGGCGCTGCCCGGTGGTGGTTGAGTCGTGGCAGGTCGCCGGGGGCACCCCGCAGCGCCTGGCCGCCGCCAACGTCTGGGCGTCGGACGAGGTGGTCGCCGCCGACCAGCGGCTCTACTCCCGGGTGGTGACCGGCCGACCGACCGACGCCGGCCCCGCCCCGACGACCCACCCGGAGTTGATCCCGCTCGGCCGGTACGCCACCTGGCCCACCTCGGCCCAGTGGGCCGGACCGGTCGGCGAGCCGGTGTCGGAGCTGCTGCCGGAGGCGCTGATCCCACCGCTGCCGGAGCAGACCGTCGGCCCGTCCCTGGCCAAGCTCGCCACCGACCTGACCAGCACCGACACCGCCGTCGCCGAACGGGCCGCCCGGCAGCTCTCCACCTTCAAGGTGCTACGCGCGGTCGCCGAGAACAACCAGCCGGCCTCGGCCGGGGCGTACTTCGACGCGATCGTCGCCAACGAGCCGACCATCCTGCGCATCGGCCCGTTCGGCTGGCGCGGCGACGGACCGCGCAACGCCCCGGTGAACCTGCCGCCCCGGCCCGACTGGCGCACCGACCCGGGACAGTGGTGGGCCTACCTGGCCTATCTGCGCGGGGTGGACCGGGACGCGTACGACGCGCTGGGCGGCACGGCCGGCATCTCGGCGGTGCCGGGCTGGGGCAAGGACGGTGCCGGACTGCTCTTCCCCGACCTGCGGGTGCTGCGGGCCCGACCGGCGCTCAGCGACAGCACCGGCGGCTCGGGCGACGCCGTGGAGAGCGTCTTCGAACTGTACGACCTGCGCGGCTGGCACTTCGTGCACCGGTTCGCCCTCGGGCTGCGGGCCCACTCCGGGGTACGGCGGGGCATGTGGAGCTTCGCCCGGCAGGGGCTGCATGACCTGCTCACCACCGCCTGGGACTCGCCCGACCCGACCCGTACGCCGACCGTGCCGGACGTGCCCGGGGCGGACGGCAACCCGCGCCGGGTGCGCATCGGGGACCTGTTCACCTCGGAACGATCCGTGGCGTACCTGGCCTGCTGGCAGTCGTACCACGCCCACCAGGTGGTTGCCCTCGGCCCGCCCAACGCGGGGGAGTTGGCCGAACACCGGGGGGTGCCCCGGGCGGCCACCGAACTGCACCGGGTGCTGGCCGTCGCCCGCACCCTCGGGCCGGACTTCTCCGGGCCGCCCACCGGCTGGACCGACGCGCACGAGACCGCGCTGATCACGGCGATCGGCCAGGTCACCGTGGCCGACACCGAGCTGACCGCGGCGCTGGCCGCGCTGCCGACGTGGCCGTCCTGGCCGACCGGGCGCAGCTACACGTTGCCGGTGCAGGCGCTGCCCGCCGCCGAGCAGACCCTGGCCACCACGCGCGGGTCGATGCGCCTGGACACCAGCGACCTGCCCCGGGTGACCGCGTGAGCCCGACCCGCCACCACCGCCTGTGCACGGAAGGAGCCCTGGTCGCATGAGCGACGAGGAAGAGCCCAAGAACTTCTTCACCCAGCTCTGGGGGGAGGCCCAGCTTCTCGCCGAGCCGGTGCTCGGGGCGTACGACCCGTGGCGGCGGGCCCGGCTGATGCGCGCCCTCGGCTGGGACCTGGAGGCGATCAGCGGGGTCGACGCCCGCGCGTTCGAGGAGTGGGTCGGCAAGATCGGTCCCGCCCTGGAATCCCTCACCGAGGCGCTGGCCGACCTGAAGCTGGACTCGCTCGCCAACGTCATCAAGATCGGTGAGGCGTTCGGTGCGGCGTACGGGCAGATCAGTGCCCTGCCCCCGGCGGTGGAGGGCAAGCTGCCCGACCTCGACGGGCTGCCCGAGGAGTTGGCCGACGACCTGCTCGACTACCTGCTTCTGACCTACCTGAACCGTCGGGTCCCGTGGACGGTGCCGCTGCTGGCCCTGCTCGGCCTGGTCACCCCGGCCGCGGAACAGTCGCCGAGCCTGCCGATGCCACCCGGCGACGTGCCGATCCGGCTGCCCCGCCGCCGCGACGAGCTGCACCTGGACCGGATCGTCGACATGATCGCCAAGCCGGGGGAGTACTTCAAGGCCCGGTACGCCCCGGCCGGTTGGGACACCCCCGAGGGGGTGGAGCTGATGGCGGCCCGCCTGCTGCCCCGGCTGGCCCACCTACTGCGGGCACTCGGGGTGGACGCCGCCCAGGGCGTACGACCGGGCATCGGGCCGGACCAGGGCGAGGCCGGACTGCGGCTGGCCGACAGCCTGCTGCGGGTGCGCTTCTCCGGGCTGCGTACGCCCGGTGGTGACCCACCCCCGACCGCCCTGCACGCCCCCGGCGAATCGTCGCCGACCGCCCCTACCAACGGGGGGGCCACGAGCCTGGCCGAGTTGGCCGCCGCGGCCTGGCAGCCCACCTTCGGGGTCGGGCTGACCCTCGGTCTGGCCTCCTGGGACGGGCTGCTCACCGCGATCGTGGCCCCCACCGGTGAGGTGAACCTGACGGGTTCGTTCGGCTCCTGGAACGTGGCCACCGAACTGGCCGGTGCCGGCCCGGCGATCGCCATCAACTCCAACGGCGTCGACATCGCCGGTGGCTCCCCGTCGTTGAAGTTCTCCGCCGAGATCGCCCGGATCGCCCCCGAGGGCGAGGCCGGGTGGGTCTTCGGTGCCACCGAGGGCACCCACCTGGCAGTCGGACAGGTCGTCCTGAGCGCCCGGGCCGCGCTCGGCACCGGCCGCGACGACCTGGAGTTCACCCTCCGGGCCGGGCGGGCCGAACTGGTCGTCAAGGCCGGCGACGGGGACGGCCTGCTCGCCAAGCTCCTGCCCGCCGACGGTCTGCGGCTCGCCTTCGAGCTGGGTGTCGGCTGGTCACTGCGGGCCGGACTGCACCTGGCCGGGGCAACGGCGCTGGCCGCCGACTATCCGATGCACCTGTCGCGGTGGGGCATCCACCTGGAGGGCCTGCGGATCGCGCTGGCGGCGGACAGCCGTACCAAGCGGGTCAGCCTGGTCGTCAGCACCAGCATCCGGGCCGAACTGGGCCCCCTGCACGCCACCGTGGACCACATCGGCGTACGGGCCGACCTGACCTTCCCGCCCGCCGTACCGGCGGGTGCGGGTGGCGAGGCCCGAACCGGCAACCTCGGCATCGCCGACCTGGCACCCCGGTTCAAGATGCCCGACGGGGTGGGGCTGCGCATCGACAACGGCTTCGTCTCCGGCGGCGGCTACCTCTTCGTCGACGAAGCACGGGGCATGTACGCCGGTGCGCTGCAACTGGGTATCGCCACCAAGAGCGGTATCGCCCCCATGCGCGGCTTCCAACTCCAGACCGTCGCGGTGCTCAACACCCGCAACACCGACGGCAGCCGGCTCACCGAGGCCGACGGTGGCAAGACCTTCTCCCTGCTGGTGGTTGGCACCTTCCAGTGGTTCCCGGGGCTGATGCTGTTCTGGGGCATCTCCATCACCGGACTGGGCCTGGTCGTCGGCTACAACCGGCGCAGCAACCCCGACGAGGTCCGTAACGCCGCCCGCGCCGGCACGCTGGACGCCCTGCTCTTCCCGGAGGACGTCGTCGGCCGGGCGCCAGCGGTGATCGCCACGCTCAGCCGGATCTTCCCGGTCGACACCACCGGCACGGTGGTCGGGGCGATGGTCCGGCTGAACTTCCTCTCCGGGCAGGTGGTCGCCGACCTGGCCGTCCTGGTCGAGTTCCCCGACCCGGTGCGGATCCTGCTGCTCGGCAAGCTGGTGATCGACTTCAAGGACGCCGGGAAGCTGCGGCTGGACTCGGCCGGCATCGTCGACTTCGCCCGCAAGGAGATCACCCTCGACGCCGCGCTGATCGACTCGAAGCTGTTCGGTCGACCCGTCTCCGGTGAGATGGCGATGCGCGCCAGGTGGGGCGCGGACAAGGCGTTCGCCCTGGCCATCGGTGGATTCCACCCCCGGTTCCCGGCCCCGACCGGGTTCCCGACGCTCAAACGGTTCAACATCTCGCTGCGTAAGAGCGGCAAGGGGCTGAACCTGGAGGCGTACCTCGCGGTCACCAGCAACACCGCGCAGTTCGGTGCGCAACTGCTCGTCCACTTCGAGGGCGGCGGCTTCCTCATCGACGGCCGTGCCTGGCTGGACGTGATGTTCCAGTTCAAGCCGTTCTGGTTCAGCGTCGAGATCGGCGCGACGGTGTCGCTGAAGTTCAAGGGCACCGAACTGCTCGCGATCAACCTCTTCATCGCACTCAGCGGACCGGGACCGTGGCGGGCCAAGGGCGAGGCGCGGATCAAGTTCCTGTTCTGGGAGGCGTCGGCGAAGTTCGACTGGACCGACGACGCCGGTCACCCACACGTCCACGAGCCGACCTACATCAACGCGGCGGACGAGCTGGTCAAGCCGGCGTTGACCGGGCCGGGAGCCTGGGACGCGGGTCCGGCGGTGACCGGTGCCGAGCCGGTCAGCCTGCGGGCGATCGAGGCCGGCGAGGCATTACTGCTCTCACCCGGCATGCTGCTCGGGGTACGGGAGAACGTCGTCCCCCTCGACGTCGAGTTGCAACGCATCGGCACCTCCCGCATCCGGGGCGCGAACCGGTTCACCCTCACCGACGTGCACGTCGGCCACGGTGACGGCGCGGTCCGGGGCACGTTGGGCGCGGAACTCTTCGACGACTTCGCCCCGGGCCAGTTCCGCGACCTCACGCCCGAGGAGCAGATGGTTACGCCGGGCCTCGAGCGCCTGGCGGCCGGTCGTACGGTGCGACTGCCCAACGGCACCACCCTCCCGGCCACGGAGGACACGGTCTTCGTCGGTCTCGCCGGGGACGAGGCGTACGACCGGGTCATCATCGACGATCCGGACGACGCCGGCCGTCCGATGCCGGCCCAGCAGGCTGGTCTGGCCCGACACGGCGGCCCGGACACCGGTGGGCTGCTGGCCCGGTTCGCGGCCACCGGCCCGGCCGCCAACGCTCGTACCCGGACCACCGGCGCGACCCGCTTCACCGGTGCCCCGCTCGGGCTGGTCGACGCCGGACCGTCCTGGGTGCCGGCCCGCGCCACCCGCCCGGCCGGCGGTGGCCGGTGGGCCACCAGCCGTGCCACCTCGGCCACCCACGGCCGCCACTCGGCGGCCGACCTCGATGACCGCTTCGCCGCGGCCCCGGTGGCGACCGCGACCGAGGCCGCGGCGACAGCTCCCCGCGGTGACCGCGCCGCCCGCATCCGCCGGGCCGCCGTCCCCGTCCCACGCCCGACCATCGCGCTCGTCGAGCCGCGAGAGAGGTACTGACATGGGTGGTCTCCGGTTTCTTCCCTGGGTCCGCGAGGGCCTCACCCGGGTGATCTCCACTCCCGACCCGCTCACCGGGGCGCTGCCCAGCGCCCGCGCCCAGTTGTCCCTGTCGGTCACCGCACAGGGCCTGGACACCAGCACCGATGAGGTCTCCGAGATCGTCGGTACGACCACCGGCCTGCTGTACGGGCCGGGCGACGTCACCGGCATCGACGCCCAACAGGTCATCCGGAGCTTCCCGGCCCCCGGCGCCGAGAACGCCGACGTCACCCTTTTCGCCGCCGTCGAGTTCGACCGACCAGACCTGCCCTGGCTCTACACCCCGGCCAGCCCCGACGAGCAGGGCCGCCTGCGGCCCTGGTTGGTGCTGGTGGTGGTGCCGGTCGCCCCGGACGGCGACACGGTGACGACGGTGCCTGGGCAGGCCCTGGCCCGGTTGTCCACCACAGTCGGGGAACTACCCGCGCTCGCCGAGTCCTGGGCCTGGGCACACGCGCAGGTGCTGCTCACCACCGAGACCGAGGACGTCTCGAAGGTCATCGCGGACGCGCCGGAGCGCAACCTCTCCCGGCTGATCTGCCCACGCCGGCTGGCTGCCGACCTGGACTACGTCGCGGCGGTGGTGCCCGCCTTCGCCGCGGGTGTCGCGGCAGGGCTCGGCCTACCGGTGGACGACGACGGCCCGCTGGTCCCCGCCTGGGGGCCCGGCTCGTCACACACCAGCCCCGACAGCCGGATCATCCTGCCGGTCTACCACCACTGGACGTTTCGCACCGGGCCGGATGGTGACTTCGAGTCGCTGTCCCGCCGGTTGCGGGCCCGGCCGCTCCCCACTGACGTGGGCCGTCGACCGGTCGACGTCGCGGCGGCCGGCGGCGGGCTGCCCGAGATCGAACCGGCCGGTGTCGAGGGGCGGTCGGTGCTGGCCTTCGAAGGGGCGCTCGCCTCGCCCAGCATGCGGCCCAGCGTCTGGGATCCGGCGGTCGCCGACCCCTGGCAGGCCACCATGCGCAGCCTGTTGGAGCACGCCGACGACCGGCTCACCCCGCCCCTCTACGGCGAGGTGCACCTTCAGGAGGGACGGGTGCCGCCGCCGGGCGAACAACCACTGTGGCTGGCCGGGTTGAACCTCGATCCCCGCTACCGGGCCGCCGCCGCGCTCGGCACGCAGGTGGTGCAGAAACACCAGGAGGAGCTGGCCGCTGCCGCGTGGGAACGCGCCGCCCAGCTGCGCGAGGTCAACGAGCAACTACGCCGGGGACAGGCGGCCCGGGACACCGCCGGTGCGCTCTTCGCCAAGCGGGTCGACCCGCAGGCACCCGGCCGGGCACTGCGCGACGACCAACTCGTCGCCCTGACCCAACCCGTGCACGACCTGGTCACCCCGCCCGCCCCGGGTGCCCTGGCCGGACCCCGCGCCGGGCGGACCACCGGTGTCGGGCGGGCCGCCGACGCGCCGGCCCCGGCGCTGGACGAGGTCCTCGACGGCAACACCGGAGCCAAGGCGGCGACCTCCCCGGCGTTCCGCCGGCTCGCCCGGCCCCGAGGACCGCTCGCCCGGCGGCTGCGGCCCACCGGCGCGGCCCCCGCCCCGCTGCCCCGACTGGCCGCCGGCACCAGTCCGGTGCCCGCCGCCCGTATCCCGGCCGGCGGCACCGTCTTCGACACGCTGGTCCCGCCCGGCCAGGGCATCGGGTCGTTGACCCGGGCCGCGATCGAGGCCGCCGCCCGTAACCCGTGGTGGCACACCTCCGGTGGGCACGGGCTCGCCGCGGACCGGCTGGTGCCGTACCACACCCCGACCGCGCTGGCCGCCGCGGCTGACGACCCGGTCACCACCCTGGCCAGCAACGGCGGTGACCTGCTCGGCACCGACCGGTTCTTCGTCGCCGCCGCCGACGGGCGGCTCTTCGAGCGCCGTCGGCTGGACGAGGTGTGGGTGTGGCGAGACCATGGCGCCCCGCCCGGCACCTGGGTCGCCACCTCCGGCTCCACCATCGCCCCCGACCGGGTGTACGTCCGGGGCCGCGACAGCCGTCTCTGGGAACGTCGCTACGACGGCGACCGGTGGGTGTGGAACGACTGCGGCGCGCCCGGCGGTGGCCTGGCCAGCCGGCCCAACACCGCCGGCAACGATGTGTACGTGCTCGGCCGGGACGGCAGCCTGTACCGCTTCGACAGCGTCGGGCGCGGCTGGGTCTCGCTCGGTGCTCCGCAGCTCAACCAGTACGAGCGGCTGTGGGGCTCGCCGCGCCCCTACCCCGACGGGGTGTACGTGGCCACCTCCGGCCAGCGGCTGTTCCGCTGGGCTGGTGGCTCTTGGGGCCAGATCGGGGCCGGCCAGGCCCCGCCGATCTGGGGCTCGCCCGCCTCCTACCACCGGTTCAGCTCGGCCAACCGGGATTACGAGGGCTTTGGTTTCGCCTACCTGACCCCGACCGGGGAACTGGTCACCAAGCGGATCAACCTGCCCGACTTCCACAACCACGGCCGGCCCGGACCGGTGCCGCCCCCGCCATCGAACATCCGGATCGTGTCGCTGGCGCAGCAGACCGCGCAGATCGCCGTCGACGAGGAAACCGACATGCTGGTGCTGGCGCACCCCGAGGGCAACCCCTCGGACCTGCGCCTGTACGGCCGCTACGAGCACTACCACGACGGGCACGGCATCTACTACTGGTACTGGCACGAGATCGGGCGGCCCGCCAACGGGCTCGCCCCGCACCGGCCGGGACCGGTCACCGGGGACGAGCGTGACGGGGAAGTCTTCGTCAAGACCGCCGACGGGCGGCTTGCCGCGCTCTCCTGGGGATACCGGGGCTACGGCTGGGTCGACCACGGCACCCCGGCCGACCCGCGTGGTACCGGTCGGGACGACGCCCCGGCCCCCGCCGACCGTCGGTTCGTACCCCGGGTCGGCCTGCTCTCCTCACTGCTCGTCTCATACACGGTGGACGAGGGGGCGGGCAGCCGGATCCGGTGCCAACTCGGGCACAACGTCGGCGAGGACGGCGCGCTGCGCGAGAACGACCTCACCCCGGCGGTCGCCGGCCCGCTCAGCACGGTGAAGGCGCGCGCCACCGCCACCACCGTGACCGGGCTGCTCACCGCCGACGGGCGACTGCACCTGATCGCGGTGGCGGCGCTCACCGGCGGCCGGCTGGCGTACTGGGTGGGCCGCGACGTGGACGCGTCCGGGACCGCCACCGGTGGCTGGACCGGCCCGTACGAGCTGGTCGACCCGGTCAGCCCGTACGCGAGCGCGGTCGACGTCACCGTCGCCGACCTGGACGGGGACGGCCGCCCCGAACTCGTCATCGGGTACGCGGTCAGCGGCCCGGACCCGGCCGCCAACCGGGTGCTCTACCGGGTCGGGTGGGGGCTGGACGACACCGGCCAGGTCACCCGGGGGTGGAGCGACTCGCTGCCCACCCCGTACACCTTCAACGAAATCCACTCCATCGGGGTGGAGATCGTCGACATGACCGGCGACCACGTACCCGACCTGCTGGTCTTCGTAGGCGGTCGGGCTGTCGGCGGGGCGCAGGTGGCCCGATACTTCACCGGTCGGGGGATCAACCGGCGGGGCCGGGTCGCCGACAGTGCCTGGACCGGCCAACTCGGGGTGCCCGACCAGGCGGCGGTCGCCTCGGGCACCGGTGCCGGGATCGCCGTCGCGGACATCACCGGCACCCGCCGCCCCGACCTGGTCGTCGTCTACCGCTCGGCCATCAACGGCCTGCGCTGCCAGGTCGCGTTCGACCTGGACGAGGCGGGCGTTCCGGCGTACTGGAGTCCGATCCTGATCGTCCGGGGTGCGGCCGACACCAGCACCGGTCGAGGCTGTGCGGTGACCATCGCCGACCTGCGCGCCGACCTGGTTGCCGACCGGGCCCGGATGGGCGACGCCTTCATGGCCGCCGCCGCCAACCATCAGGGGCGGCTCGCCCCCGCCCAGGCGCTGGCCCACGACGACCAGCCGGCCCAGGTCGAACTTGGCCCGGCGGCGAACGCGGTCCGCGGCACCGTCGAGCCGGAGGTCGCGGTGGCCGGCGAGGTGCTCGCCGGGCTCAGCGTCGACGGCCGACCGTTGGTGCAGGCGGTGCCGGACACCGGGGACCCGATGCGTCGGCTGCTGGCCGGGGTGACCTTCGACGTCCCGGCGTACGAACTGCTGCGCGGGCTCTCCCAGGAGAACGTGGTGCCGAACCTGCCGGCCGTGGCACCGGAGACGATGACCGCGCTGGCCGCCAACCCCCGCTTCATCGAGGCGTTCCTGGTGGGGCTCAACCACGAGATGAGCCGGGAGATGCTGTGGCGGGAGTTCCCGGCCGACCCGAGGCAGACCTGGTTCCGCCAGTTCTGGGACGTACGGGGCGCGATGGCGGCCGGTGCGCCGCTGACCGACATCCCGCCGCTGACCGACGTCGCGTGGCGCAGCGGTCCGCTGGGCACCCACCTCACCGCCGTTGGTGCGCCCGGTGAGCAGTCGCTGGTGCTGGTGATCCGGGGTGAGGTGCTGCGCCGATTCCCGTCCACCATCGTCACCATGCGCCGGGCCCGGTGGACCGGCCCGCAGGAGCGGGAGACCACCGGCGACGACATCCTGCCGATCTTCAACGCCTGGCTCTCGCCGGACCTGCTGCTATTCGGGTTCCCGTTCACCGCCGAGGTCGCCCGGGGCGCAGCCACCGAGGCGGCCGGCGACCCGGGCTACTTCTTCGTCCTCCGGGAGCAGCCGACCGCGCCCCGCTTCGGGCTCGACCTGGAGCCGGAGGAGTGGATCCCACCGACGTCACCGCCACCGTGGCTGGGGGAGCACTGGGACGACCTGCACTGGGGCTATCTGCCGGCCGGTGCCCGGTTCCTCTCCCCGTACGCGCCGGGAATGCCCAGCGATGCGGTGGACGGTGCGGTCTTCGGCCGTACCGCCGCCGACATGGCGCGGGTGGCCCTGCAACGTCCCGTCATGCTCGCCCGTCACGCCAGTGACCTGCTACTACCGCCGGAGCCACGATGACCCTGCCACTGGCCGACGCCCTGCCACAGACCCCGTGGACCCTCTCCACCTGGTATCCGGTGGTGCTGCTGCCGGTCCGGCTGGAGACCCGGTTCGACCAGGCCGCCCTGAAGATCCGCGTCTACCCCGACCAGATCCACATCGACGACCACGAGCCCGGTCTCACCGCCGAGGAGGAGGCTGCTGGGCGGACGTACTGGGGCGGCCTACCCGCCGGCACCGCCGGCACCGCCGGCCCGACCACCGGCGACCGGCCGGCGCGAACCATCGGGACCCCGGACGACACCGCCTGGGCCGAACTGGTCCGCCGCTTCGGCGAGCAGCGGGCCGGCTGGATCGCCCGGGTGATGGAGCCGGACCAGACCACCGGCGACTTCCCGGACCCGCTGGACCGGCCGGGGCCGTGGTGCGACCCGGCCCGGGTGCGGCTGCTGCCCAGTCAGTGGATCGCCGTTGGCCGGACCAGCACCGGCGTGCTCTTCTCCGGTACCTCCGGCCCGGTCACCCGGGACCTGGCCGCCGGTTTCACCCCGCTCCGCCCCGACCAGCCCTCGGCCGGCACCCCGCTCGACGAGTTGCCGCCGGAGTCCGTACCGGTCGACGACGGCATGCGATGGATGGTCGACTACGCCGCCGCCCAGGCGGTCGGGATGGCGTTCCCGGTCACCGTGCCGGTGGACGGTACGGGCCGACCGCTGCCGATCGCCCGGTTGCTCGTCTTCGGGGTCGACGCGCAAAGCGCGCCCGACCTTTCCGCTCGGGCGCTCGGCCGGCTCCTGGAGGCGCACGCCGCCACCGACGGCTTGGCCTTCCTGCCCCCGGCCACCCCCACCAACAACATCGAGACGGTGACCGTCACGCCCCGGCCCCCGGTTGCACCGGTCACCGGCCAGGATGCCGGCCCGACCGACCCGGAGAGCGCCGCTGAACTGGCCGCCGCCGCGCTGGCCGTGCCGCTCACCGCCGACGGCACCGACCTGCTGACGGCCACCCGCCGTCGGGCGACCCGGGCCGACGCCCCGACCGGCCTGGCCCGAGCCGTCCACGCCGGCCGCAGTGAGCGCCGAATCGAGCGGCGGGTACGGCGAGCGTTGTGGCCGGCCACCCTCGGTGGGACGCTGCGCCACCTGCTGCCCGTCGCCACCCGTGCCGAACAGGAGCAGATCCGCGACCATTTCGTCGCGCACGTGCACCCCGAGGGGCCGTTGCCGACCCTGCGGATCGGCAGTCAGCCGTACGGGTTGCTGCCGGTGGCGGCCCTGCGGTCCTGGCAGCCGAGGGGCACCGGCGAGCAGCGCGCGGTGACCGTGTTGCGCAACCTGTGGCAGCGGGTCTGGCTGACCTCTCCGGTGCTCCGGGTTCGCCCCGGGCTGGCCGACCCGGAGGCGACGATGCTGGAGATCCTGGCCACCGACGCCCGGGTGCTGGAGGTGCGGGCCCGCAGCATGCTCGGCAACGAGTACGTCAGCTGGCTGTGGCGCTTCGCCCGGCTCGACCTCGGTCCACAGTGGCGACAGCAGGTCGTCGAACCGGGCCGGGCCCTGCTGGCCGCCCTCGGCCTGGGCGGCAGCACCGATCCGCGGCTGTCCCTGGCGGTCTTCGCCAAGGAGGCGTTCGCCCTCGGCACCCCGCTGCTCGACGGAACAGCCACAGACGGAGCCGGCGGGGACGAGGCTGACCCGGTACGGGTGCACGCGTACCTCACCGCCCTGACTGCCGTCGGGCTGACCGGGGACAGTGTCCCGGCCGCCCCGGTCGGTGTCGGGCCGGTGCCGCTGTTCTACCGGCTGCTGCGGGCGGCTCTGATCGCCGAGCACTCGGCGGCGGCGGACGCCTTCGCCACCGCCGCCGGGTTGTCCTCGGCCCGCGAGATCCCCGAACCCGAGCTGGTCGACGTCCGGCCCCGGGAGTTGACCGCCACGCTCCGGCGGCGACTGGCGGTCGTGGTGCCCGACTCGGACGGGCAGACCGTCGGGACGTACCTGGCCACCCCGCAGCCGGCCGATTCTCGGCACGTGGCGGCAACCGCCGATTTGGCCGAGTTCCGTTCGGTGTTGACCGAGTTGGCCGAGGCGTTGCGCCCACCCGAGCCGCCATCGGGTGAGCCGGCCACGCCGCCGTTGCCCCCGGCCGACCTTCAGCGCTACCTGACCGGGACGCTCGGCCTGACCACGCACCGGCTGGACGCCTGGATCACGTCGCTGGCCACGGTACGACTCGACCGGACGCTGGCCGACCGTCCCGGTGACCTGCCCGCCGGGGTGCACGTCGGGGCGTACGGGTGGGTGACCGACCTGACCCCGGCGCCGCCACCGACCCGGGTGGCCCGCCCGGCGCACGTACCGGCGACCGCCGCCGGGGCCACCCTGGTCGCGGCACCGGACGGGGCCGGGCACGTGCATGCCCCGTCGGCGGCGCAGGCGGTCACCGCAGCGGTGCTGCGCAGCGCCTGGCGCTCACACGGCGGCGGGGACGACAATCCGGTCGCCGTGGACCTCTCCTCGCGGCGGGTACGCCTGGCCGAGCAGATCCTCGACGGGATGCGCTCCGGCCAGTCGCTCGGCGCGCTGTTGGGCTACCGGTTCGAGCGCGCCCTGCACGACCATCCGCAGGGACCGTTCGACCAGTACCTTCCGCTGTTCCGGCGACTCGCCCCGCTGCGCGCCCACCGGGTGGACGCCACCGAGGACGGCCGCACCGAGATCACGTCGACGGTCGAGTCGTCCGCCGTCACCGACGGGCTCGAACTGCACCGGTTGCACCGGGCCGATGCGCTCGCCCCGGAACTGGACCGGCTGCCCGGCCCGACCCGGGCCGCCGTGACCGAGGTGCTGCAGGTCCTCGCCGACAGCGCCGACGCGGTGGGCGACGTGCTGCTCGCCGAGGGGGTGCACCAACTCGCCGTCGGCGACATGAACCGCGCCGCTGCGGCCGTGGACGTCATCTCGGGGGCCGCCACCAGCCCACCGCAACTGCACGTCACCCGTACGCCCAACAGCGGGGTGCCGATCACCCACCGGGTGATGGTGCTGTTCAACCTGGACAGCCGCTTCGACGACCTGCGTATGGACTGGCCGGCGACCCGCCACGAGCGGCCCCGGATCGTCGGCGCGGCGGCCGACGCCCTCGTCTCGGCGCTACTGCCACCGGCGAACCGGGTGTTCTGGCGGATGCGCTGGCACGCGCCGGACGGCTTGGTGGCCACGCCGTACGTCGAGGCGAGCCTGGACACCCTGCAGATTCCGGCCATCGACCTGGTCACCGCGCCACCGCATCCGGCCGCGCCGGATGACGCGGACTTGGACCGCCAGCTCGAACTGCTCGCCTGGGACCGGTTCGCGCCGGCCGAGGTGACCCCGCAGTGGCGGCTCGAACTGGACTACGAGCACCGTCCCGGGGATCGGGGCGACCGGGTCAGCCTGGCCGAGTTCCTGCACACCGTCACCGCGCTGCGGGACCTGCTGGGCCGGGGCCGGCAGGTGCTCGCCGCCGACCTGAGCGACGAACCGGGTCTCGCCCCGCAGTACGACCCGGTCACCCGGGCCGAGGCCGACGAGCTGTGGCAGGCCGCCCGTACCGTGGCCGAGGACCTGGCGGCGGTCGGCTCGCCCGGCGACCCGGGGTGGGACGAGGACGCCGTCCGGGTGCTGCTGCGCCCCGCCATCGGATTCGGGGTGGTCGGCGCGGTGCCGCCGCTGCCCAGTCCGGAAACCGGGGAGTCAGCGGCCGGTCACCGGCCTGGGGAGGCGGTGGCCGAGGCCGCCCGTAACGCCGCCGCCGAATTGACCCGCCGACTGGCCGCGCACTGCCGGTTGGTGGCGCAGCGGGTCGGGCGTACGCCGTGCCCGGCGGGGGCCTGTGGCTGCGTTCCCGACGCCGAGTTCGACGATCCGGCCACCCCACCGGAGCAGCGTCGGGAGTTCCAGGTGGCCCGGATCCGGGCGCTGCTCGGCAACGACATGCCCGTCCTGTCGTGCACCTGGGCACCTCAGCCGGCCGTACTGTCGGCGGTGCTCGGGGCCAGTGACACGCTCCAGGGATCACCGCACGCGGTGCGCCGGTGGCTGGCCCGGTACGGCCGGGTCCGCCCCGCCGTGGGCCGACTGCAGGAGGTGCTTACCTACGCCGAGGCGCTGGACGCCGGGGGCACGGTGAAGCTCCCGCTACGGATCCGGGTGGCGCAACTGCCGTATCGGGCGGGGGACCGGTGGGTCGGCAACGCCCCACCCCGCCCGGAGACCGAGCCGCTGTCGATGGTCGTGGTCTCCCTCGGCGAGCTGGACCTCAGTCGGCCGGTGCACGGTCTGCTGGTGGACGAGTGGACCGAGGTGGTCCCGGCCGGTCGGGCGCAGACCGCTCTCACCTTCGAGTACGACGCCCCGGCCGCAGCCGCCCCGCAGGCGATCCTGCTCGCGGTACCGGCCGACGGGGCCCCGACCTGGCAACCCGCCTCGCTTGCCCAAACCCTGGAGGAGTCCCTCGATCTGGCGATCGCCCGGGCGGTCGACGTCGACTCCCTTGGGGACGCCGGTCAGTTCCTGCCGGCCACCTACCTACCCACCAACGTCGCCGAATCCGCGACGACGACGGACTTCGTTCCGGACGCGGCGGTGCCGCCAGCCGGATTGCAGGAGGGCAGATGAGCACCGACCAGTTGGCGGCCGGCGCACCGGTGGCGGATGGTGCCCAGCCGTCCGTGACGACCTGGACCCGGTTGGAGCCACGTACGCGGCGGGAGGACATGAGCCCGTCGCTGGAGGCCCGTACCGCCGACCCGCTGTGGCTGCTGGCCCGGCAGTGGCAGTTCGGTGAGTTCACCGGGGAGGACGCCGGTTCCCCGGTGGCTGCCCGGGTGCACGCCGAGGTGGCCGCGTTCACCCGGTACCGCCCCGGTGGGCGCTCTGGCAGCACGGTGCCCATGCCGTCCGGCGTACCGCTGGAGGCGCTGGTCGAGCGGGAGACCGCGGCCACCGCCGACGACCTGCGGTTCGCGGCCGAGACGGGGCAGCACTTCCTGCGGTTGCTCGCCGCTGCCGGGGCCGGCTCGCTCGCTTCGGCGATCATCGACCGTTTTCGGATCCCGGAGGTGCCGGTGGATGCGCCGTCGGCGACCGACCCGGCCACCGCCGGTTACCTGCGGCTGGTGGCCGGTCGGGTGCCGCATGGCGACCAGGTGTTGCGGGCCTGCGCCGACGGCTCGTTCCTGACCGAGGTCGAAGTCCCGGAGGCGCTGCGGGAGACGGTGCGGACGGTGATCGCCGAGTGGCTGGCCTGGCTGGGGGTACCGGACCGTCCGGCGGGTCCGCCCGCCGGCTACCTGCTGCAACTGCCGGCGGTGATCTCGCCCGGGGTGGATCCCCGGCCCCAGACGCCGCCGTGGCCGGCGGCGGAGTTCCACCCGGTGATCAGTACCCCCGGCCTGGAGGGCAGCGCCTGGCAGCGGGAACGGCTGGAGCACGAGTTCGCCATCGGTGCCGCCGGTTCGGCTGGCGAGGTGGTCCTCACCGCCCACGAGTACGACGGCGACCGGCTGGACTGGTACCACTTCGACCACGAGCCGGACGAGACGTTGCAGAGCGTGGCCTCGGTCGAGGACGTCGTCCGGATCACCCTGCCCACGCCGGTGAGCTACGCCGGGATGCCGGCGGTCCGGTTCTGGGAGATGGAGGACTCCCGGGTCAACCTGGCCCAGATCGGCGCGAGCGCCGGTGACCTGGCCCGGATGTTCCTGATGGAGTACGGCCTGGTCTACGCCAACGACCACTTCCTCGTCCCCCTGGAACTGCCGGTCGGTTCCGCGACCCGGATTCGGTCGCTGATCGTGACCGACACGTTCGGTGGGCAGACCCTGGTGCCGCCGGCCCCCGGGGGCCGGGGCTGGGCCTTGTTCCGCCCCGCCAGCGCGGCGACCGGTGATCCGGCCGACGTGCTGGTGCTGCCGGCCACCGTCGCGGCGACCACGGATTCCGAGCCGGTGGAGGAGGTCCGGTTCGGGCGGGACGAGATGGCGAACCTGGCCTGGGCGATCGAGCGGACGGTCACCGGCGCGACCGGCCGGGGCATCGACCGGACCGCCCAGGTCGGCCGGGCCGCCGTACCGGAGCGGCCAGCGGTGCCACCGGCCGTCGACCCGGTAACCGGGCAGCCGGTGAACGTCCCGGACGCCTCGTACGCCTTCGCCACCACCGTGCCGGAGAACTGGGTGCCGCTGCTGCCCAAACCCTTCGAGGGCGACCCGACCTCGGTACGACTGCACCGCGTGCCGTTGCAGCAGCCGACCCGCGACGGGGAGCCGATCGCGGTGACCGGTCACAGCCGGGTGCTGGACTGGCGGACCCGTTCCGGCGGCACCGAACTGGTCGAGTTGGCCATCCCGGAGGAGGAGGTGCCGCGCGCCGGGGCCCGGGTGGTGCGCCAGTGGCAACTGGCCCGGTGGACCGACGGTTCGGTGCACCTCTGGCTCGGCCGGGCGAAGCACACCGGCGGCGGGGAAGCCTCCAGCGGTCTGCGCTACGACGTCGTGGAGCACCGGTGAACCGCCCCTCCCAGTTCCTTCTGACCACCCACCCGTACTCGCGGAGACGACGATGACGATCACCTGGAAGAACGGTTCGCCGCTGCCGATGGCCCGGCCCCGCTACTACGACCACCAGTATCTGCGCGCCACCGACCTGGCCCAGGCGGTGGACTATCTACTTGCCCGGCAGAACCTGGTCGCCCGGCTGCTGCACCCGGTGGGCGTGGTGAAGGGGCTGACCCTCACCCCGACCGGCAGTGACGTCACCGTCGGCGAGGGGGTGGCCGTCGACACCGACGGCTCGGTCATCGTGGTGCCGGAGGACCGGCGGGTCGCCCTGACCGCCGATGGCACGTTCTACGTGTCGCTGCGCTACCGGGAGTGGCTCACCGACCGCCGGGACGAGGGCGGGGTGGCGGCAGAGACTCGCTGGACCGAGGAGGGACAGGTCGAGGTGACCACGGCCCGGCCGGCGGACCCGAACCGTTCCGTCGTCCTCGGTCGGGTCACCCGCAACCAGGGTGTGGTTACCGTGGACAGCACCGACCGGGTGGTGGCCGGACTGCGGGTGCCGGTCGGGGCGATCGTTCCCGCGATCGGCAACTCCCGGCAGGCCGGGATCCAGTTCCCCAGCGACCCCGGGGGCGGCGTCGGCGACGAGGCGTTCATTCGCTACTTCGCCACCTCGGGCGGGAACACGGTGCTGCGTCTCGGGGTCGGCAACGAGGCCGAGGACGCGATCGACTTCTACCAGGCCGGTGCGAACCGGCTGCGGATCAGCCGGTCGATGCTGCAACTGGGCAGTCTGGACGGCGGCACCGTCGTCGCCGACCAGGTGGTCGCCGGGCTCGGCTTCTGGGGGCCGGGGGCGCAGCACGCGCAGTTCTCGTTCCGCGCCGGCCGGGGCTTCGAACTGGTCGACCGGAGCAACGACGGGCCCAGCCTGGACTACGGGTTGCACAGCCGGGCGTACACCGATCTGGAGCTGCGGGAGCTGCGGGCCGCCACCGTACGGGGCCGGGGTGGGCTGGGGCTGGTCACCGACGGCACGATGACCGTACGGTCGGCGGGCGGCCTGCACCTGATCAAGGAAGCCGGGGCCAGCGGTGACCTGAGCGTGCAGGGCAATCTGGCGGTCGGCGGCGACATCTACCTGGGGGCCAGCCGTTACGTCACCGCCAACGGCCGGATGCACCTCAACGGCTCGGAGCGGCTCTACCTGCTCAACCACAGTGGCGTCTACATCGGCTACGGCGGCAGCGGTGCCGGCCCGGAGACGGGTTGCCTCTGGGTGGAGAACCGAGGCTTCATCGGCGGCAACGCCCAGATCAACGGCACCCTCGGGGTGCGGGTGAGCCCGAACTCGCTGCCCGACTGGAGCGGCGGCGGGATCGGCACCTTCGACATGTTCGTCTCCGGGGCGCTCTATGCCGGTCCGCTCGGCGGGCCGTACCCCGTCGCGATCGACGCCGCCGGGCGGATTCAGGGCAAGACCAAGCAGTTCGTCATCGACCACCCGTTGGACGATCCGGCGGACCCGAACCGCCGGGTGCTCGTACACGCCGCGGTGGAGGGGCCGGAGAACGGCGTCTACTACCGGGGTGAGGGACAGCTCGTCGACGGGGCGGCCACCGTCGAACTGCCCACATACTTCGAGGCGTTGACCCGTCCGGAGGGCCGTACCGTCCAGCTCACCCCGGTCTTCGAGGACGACGAGCCGGTGTCGCCGCTGGCGGCGTCGCGGGTCGCGGCCGGCGAGTTCCGGGTACGCACCGTCGACGGTGCGAAGGCATCGCACACCTTCTACTGGCAGGTCTCCGCGATCCGGGCCGACCTGGAGCCACTGGAGACGGAGGTGCCGGCCGCCTCGATCCAGTCGCGTCGACCGGCGGTGCCGAGTAGGACAGCCGGTCTCAGTCTCGCCCCGGACCTCACCGTCTGAGCCCGAGCTGGTGCTGTTCGCCTGACAGTGCCACGGCCGCATTCCTCAAACCGGAGGGGTGCGGCCGTGGCACATAGTCAACTCAGCACGCCGGTCAGGGCGCCGGTGAGTACGGCGTCGAACCGGTCGTGGGGGTTGACGCGCCGAGGGGTAACCACTCGCTGTCGAGTGAGAGGGGATTGCGGTGGGGCCTGATGTGTCGATGATCGTCACCTGCTGAAGAATCGACGGTGTGGCCGTAGAACTGATCACCGACCCGGACGACGAGCGGATCGCCGACTATCGGGCGCTCACCGATGTCGAGCTGCGTACCCGTTGGGAGCCGCCGCACGGCCTGTTCATCGCCGAGGGAGAGCTGGTGCTGCGTCGGGCGCTGCGGGCTGGCTATCGCCCACGTTCGTTCCTGGTCGACGCCAAGCGGATCGACCAGCTCGGTGATCTGGCCGAGTCCGGGCCGGCGTATGCGGCCAGCCAGACGGTGCTGGAGGCGGTCACCGGGTTCCACGTCCACCGGGGGGTGCTGGCGTCGTTCCACCGCAAGCCCCTGCCGGCCGCGTCGGAGGTGCTGGCCGCCGCTCGGCGCGTGGCCATCCTCGAGGACGTCAACAACCACACCAACATCGGGGCGGTCTACCGGGGGGCAGCGGCCCTCGGCATCGACGCGGTGCTGCTCTCGCCATCCTGTGCCGACCCGCTCTACCGCCGGAGCGTACGGGTCAGCATGGGTGAGGTGTTCGCGGTGCCGTACGCGACGCTGGAACCCTGGCCCGACGGTCTGGCCCAGGTGCGTGCGGCCGGCTTCACGGTGCTGGCCCTGACCCCGGCCCCCGACGCGGTGGCGATCCAGCGGCTGACCGCCGAGCAGCGTGCGCGTACCGCCCTACTGCTCGGTGCCGAGGGGGCCGGTCTGACCCGGGCAGCCCAGGCAGCCAGCGACGTACGGGTGGTCATCCCGATGCGGCGGGAGGTCGACTCGCTCAACGTCGCCGCCGCCGCTGCGGTGGCCTTCTGGGAGTTGGGCCGCGAGGATCCGATCTGACGGTCAGCAGGGCTGGGCTGATCTCGGCCAGGTCCCACCGCGTCCGGTAGCGAGAATCTATGCGTTGGGGTCGCGAAGACCGACTGCGTCGTGCCGCCAGAACGGCTCCGCGTAGACCAGCGTCCCGGTCATCCACGGCTTGTACCCGGGGAGCCTGATGGCTTGGAACGCGCCATCCGGGATGCGCAGGGACGGCTTTCGGAACCCCTGGTCGCCACCGGGCGCAAATCCGAAACGTGCGTAATAGCGCGGATCGCCCTCCAGGAAGACGAGGGTGACGGTCCGTTCGGCGAGAACCCTCAGTCCGTGTCGGACCAGCACCGACCCGATGCCCCGCCCCTGGTGTTCGGGCAGGACGGCCAACGGACTGAGCACCTGGACCTCGACCAGCCGCCGAGGGGCGTCGAGAAGGCTGCGGGTGAACATGATGTGCCCGACGATCTGTCCGTCATGCTCCGCGACCAGCGAGAGACCATCCGAAGGTGTGATGCTGTCCCGCAGGGTGTCGACCAGGTCGGCTACGACCCGGCCGTGGTCGGCACCGAACGCCTGAAGGTGCAAATCCCGTACAGACTTCCTGTCGCCCGGGCGTTCTTCGCGGAGATCCATGCCGGGAGGGTAGGGAGCGTTCCTGACCGCTCGCACATGTTTTTTGGGCCCGAGGACGCCGAGGTGCCCCCCTGAGCCGTACGCCGTCGACTCCGGCAGTGGGCAGCGACACGTCGTTGGGCCGGGGGAGCGGCCGACTTCTATTTGCATGATCATGCGTTGTGGCGCATAATCTTCCTGTGTCCAAGGTTCTTACCTCCCTGCCCACCGGCGAACGTGTCGGCATCGCCTTCTCCGGCGGCCTCGACACCTCGGTCGCGGTCGCGTGGATGCGCGACAAGGGCGCCGTTCCCTGCGCCTACACCGCCGACATCGGCCAGTACGACGAGCCCGACATCGACTCGGTGCCCGGTCGCGCGCTCAGCTACGGCGCCGAGGTCGCCCGCCTGGTCGACTGCCGTGCCGCTCTGGTCGAGGAGGGCTTGGCGGCGTTGACCTGCGGGGCCTTCCACATCCGCTCGGGCGGGCGGGCGTACTTCAACACCACCCCGCTGGGTCGCGCCGTGACCGGCACCCTGCTGGTGCGGGCGATGATCGCCGACGACGTCCAGATCTGGGGCGACGGCTCGACCTTCAAGGGCAACGACATCGAGCGGTTCTACCGGTACGGCCTGCTGGCCAACCCGCAGCTGCGCATCTACAAGCCGTGGCTCGACACCGACTTCGTCACCGAGCTGGGTGGGCGTAAGGAGATGTCGGAGTGGCTGCTCGAACGCGACCTGCCGTACCGCGACAGCACCGAGAAGGCCTACTCCACCGACGCCAACATCTGGGGCGCCACGCACGAGGCGAAGACCCTCGAACACCTCGACACCGGCATCGAGACGGTCAACCCGATCATGGGGGTCCGGTTCTGGGACCCGTCGGTAGAGATTCCGACCGAGGATGTCACGATCGGCTTCGACCAGGGTCGTCCGGTGACGATCAACGGTAAGGAGTTCGGCAGCCCCGTCGACCTGGTGTTGGAGGCCAACGCCATCGGCGGCCGGCACGGCCTGGGCATGTCGGACCAGATCGAGAACCGGATCATCGAGGCCAAGAGCCGGGGCATCTACGAGGCGCCCGGCATGGCGCTGCTGCACGCCGCGTACGAACGGCTGGTCAACGCCATTCACAACGAGGACACCCTGGCGAACTACCACAACGAGGGCCGCCGCCTCGGTCGGCTGATGTACGAGGGGCGCTGGCTGGACCCGCAGGCGCTGATGCTGCGTGAGTCGTTGCAGCGTTGGGTGGGCACGGCGGTCACCGGCGAGGTGACATTGCGGCTGCGTCGGGGCGAGGACTACTCGATTCTCGACACCACCGGCCCGGCGTTCAGCTACCACCCGGACAAGCTGTCGATGGAGCGTACCGAGGACTCGGCGTTCGGGCCGTCGGACCGGATCGGCCAGCTCACCATGCGCAACCTGGACATCGCCGACTCGCGGGCGAAGCTGGAGCAGTACGCCACCGTCGGCATGGTCGGCGGCGCGGCCCCGCAGCGGATGATCGGTGCCGCGCAGGCGGCCTCGACCGGACTGATCGGTGCGATGCCACAGGGCGGCGCGGAAGCCATCGCCTCCCGGGGCGTCTCCTCCGCCGACGACGAGGCCCTCGACCGCGCCGCGATGGAGTTCGGCGTCGACTGAGCGACGCCTTGGCCGGAGTCGACTGAACAACGCCTTTGGCAGGGGCCGACTGAGTAACGCCTCGGCCGGAGCCGGCCGAGCCATCGCTTGCCGGCACGGAAAGTCTAGAGTTGCCATGTTGGAAACACGGGGGTTACTGTTTCCAACATGGCAACAGACGTGACACCGCCCCCATCCTGGCCGACTCCCGATCAGGCGCGCGCCGCGCTGGGCGACGCCGCACAGGTCCAAGCGTCGGTCGCCCGGCTGTCGGCCACGCCGTGGCCGCTGTGGTTCACCGCCTGCCTCGCGGGGTACTGCGGCGCGCTCCCCATCGTCTTCGGCGGGGTGATCGCCGACCCGGAATGGTTGCTGCCGCGCGCGGCCTGGTTGGTGGCCGGGGTGCTCCTGCTCGCGGTGTACCTGTCGCTGTTCGCCGTGGCGGGGCGCGCCTGGCAGAGTCGGACCGGCGTGGCGCTGCGCATGGACGTGTTACCCAAGCGGATCGCGCTGCCCGGGGCGATCGGCTATCCAGCCGTGACCGTGGTGGCGCTGGTGGTGTTCTGGCTTACCGGCAACCCACTGCCCCTCTTCGCGGCCTCCGCCGTCGGCATCGCCCTGGCCGTTGGTTTCCACCTGTTGTTCGTACGGCTGCACACGAGGTCGGTGTGACCGGAGACCTCGTCGGAGGCTTCGACGCCACCATCCACGCCCCCAACCGCCTGCGAATCTGTGCCCTGCTCGACACGGCCGGGGAGGCCGAGTTCGGCGTCGTTCAGGAGCAGTTGGCGGTCTCCGCGTCGGTGCTCAGCAAGCACGTGACCGTCCTGATGGAGGCCGGTTACGTCGAACAGCGCAAGGCGGTCCGGGAGACCCGGCAGCGCGTCTGGCTGTGCCTCACCCGGGAGGGTCGGTCCGCCTATCGGGCCCATGTTGCGGCGCTTCGGGCAATCGTCGGTGAGCAGCCGCGATAGCCGGACCACCCAGACCCGGGCGTCCCGTGGTGCCGTGGTGCGGTTGCCGGTGAGCCAACCGCACCCGACCGCTGCCAGGTGGGTCAGCGTTCGCCGACGACCTGTAGGAACGACCGCCAGGCGGCCGGCGTGAAGACGAGCGCCGGCCCCTGCCGGTCCTTGCTGTCCCGTACGGCCACGGCACCGGGCAGGTTGTCAGCCACCTCGACGCAGTCGCCGCCACTGGCACCGCTGCGGATGGACTTGCGCCACCGGGCGTCGGTCAGGTCCATTGCTTCATCATCTCCTTGATCAGGTCCAGCGACTGCCGGCGCGACAGCGCCTCGTTGCGCACACCATCCCACCTACTCAGCAGCGCGGCCAGACCCTCCTCGCTGTCCACCAGGAACCCGCCGAGCTGGGTCTCCAGGTGCCCCACCCAGCCGCCCTCGGCGGACCGGGCCAGGATGAACGGGCCGGACTGCCCGATGTGGAAGACGACATCGGTGGGGATGACGTGGATGCTGATGTGTGGGCGTTCGGCGCATTCCACCAGGTGGGCGAGTTGCTCGGCCATCAGCGCGTCGTAGCCCTCGCCGGTGCGCCGCACCGCCCGTTCGTCGAGGACGGCGAAGAACTCCGGCGGGTCGTCCCGGGTCAGGATCGCCTGCCGGTCCAGCCGGTTCGCCACCCGCTGCTCGACCCTCTCGTCGGTCAGCGCGCCGTCGGTGCGCAGGACGGCCCGGGCGTAGGCCTCGGTCTGCAACAGGCCGGGCACCAGGGTTGGCTGGTAACCGCGCAACTGGGCCGCGCTCCGCTCGGCGTCCAACCAGGGCTGGAACCACACCGGTTCCCGGTCCCGCCTGGCCAGTTCCCAGAGCGCGACGAAGAGCCCACCCGTGTCGAGCACGGTGTCGGCCCGCCTCAGGAAGGGCAGGTCGATCGGACGCTGGCCCAACTCCACGGCCGAGACCATGGAGGCCGAGTAGTGCATGAGCCGACCGAACTCCTCCTGACTGTATTTGGCAGCGAGGCGCATCCGGCGTAATTGGGCGCGGATCAGTTCGACGGTGGGTACGGATTCGCTCTCCACACTTCCTCCACAATTCGAGTATTCGCTCCACTGGTACGGCTGGCTCGTTGTTGTTCTGCTGCCGATGTGCGAACGGCGCGAGCTGCCGTTCTCGCCGACCGTAGCCTTGTTGTCGACGAATTGTGAAGGATGCGAATAGGTGGTTCTTTCGGCGATGATCGGGCATTTCGACGGTAGAGATGGGTGACCGTTCGTGGTTGCCGGCGCCGCTGCGACATTGACGCGGCGGTGACGAACCCTGATCGGCATCGCCGCGGCGCTGCTGCTCACCCGGGTCGCTGGAAAAGGAGTGGACGGGATGGCGCTCGGGCTTGTAGCTTGCAGCTGACCGCGACACCACCCGAGGAGGTGAGACCCATGAACGCTGTATCGATGTGGGTGCTCCCCCTCTCCGTCACGGTCGGGCGATTGACATAGGTATCGCCGGGAGCGCCTCGCCAACCAGGCACTCCCGAAAGGCAACACCTATGCACCCTGTTCAGTTCACCGCCGAGCCATCGTCGACGGATACGGCCGAGCGCGACTTCACCGTGGACAACGTCCCCGGACTCCCATCGCCGGCCGCCAGCGCCGATCGCGCGCCCCTCATGTTCGACGTGATCATTGCCGGGTGCGGGCCGACCGGTGCGATGCTGGCCGCCGAACTGCGGCTGCACGATGTGCGGGTACTCGTCCTGGAGAAGGAAACCGAGCCCGTGTCGTTCGTCCGCATCGTCGGTCTGCACATTCGCAGTATCGAGCTGATGGCGATGCGCGGACTGCTGGAGCGCATTGTCGAACGCGCAAGACGGCGTCCGGCCGCCGGCTTCTTCGCCGCCATCAACAAACCCGCGCCCGAGGGGCTGGATTCCGCGCACGCCTATCTGTTGGGCATCCCGCAGCCGGTCATCGTGCACCTGCTCGAAGAACACGCGATCGAACTGGGTGCGCAGGTCCGGCGCGGTTGTGCGGTGGCCGGTTTCGAGCAGGACGGCGCGGGGGTGACCGTCGAGCTGGCCGACGGGGAACAGTTGCGTGCGCGCTATCTCGTCGGCTGCGACGGCGGGCGCAGTACGGTGCGCAAACTGCTCGGCGTCGGCTTCCCCGGTGAGTCCTCGCGGACCGAGACGCTGATGGGCGAGATGGAAGTGGGTGTGCCGCAGGAACAGATCGCCGCCAAGATGGCCGAAGTGCCCGAGACCAACAAGCGATTCTGGCTCAGGCCCTTCGGCGGAGGGGTCTACAGCGTCGTGGTCCCCGCCACCGGAGTCAGCGATCGCGCGGAACCGCCCACCCTTGAGGATTTCAGACAACAGTTGCGCACCGTCGCCGGAACCGATTTCGGCGTGCACTCCCCACGCTGGTTGTCCCGCTTCGGGGATGCCACCCGGTTAGCCGAACGTTATCGGGTCGGGCGGGTGCTGCTGGCCGGCGACGCGGCACACGTCCATCCACCCACCGGTGGACAGGGCCTCAACCTGGGCGTTCAGGACGCATTCAACCTCGGCTGGAAACTGGCCGCACAGATCCGCGGCTGGGCGCCGGAAACACTGCTGGACACCTACCAGGCCGAACGTCATCCGGTCGCCGCGGAGGTGCTGGACAACACTCGCGCCCAGATGGAGTTGCTGTCCACCGAACCGGGCCCGCAGGCCGTGCGTAGGCTGCTCACCGCACTGATGGACTTCGACGAGGTGAACCGCTATCTGATCGAGAAGATCACCGCGATCGACATCCGCTACGACTTCGGTGCGGGCCCCGACCTGCTCGGCCGGCGCCTGCGCGACATCGACGTCACACAGGGCCGCCTCTACGGTCTGCTGCATCGCGGCCGTGGCCTGCTGTTGGACCGCACCGAACGCCTGACCGTCGGCCGCTGGTCGGACCGGGTCGACCACCTCGCGGATCCCGCTGCCGTACTGGATGTTCCGTGCGTCCTGCTACGCCCCGATGGTCACGTCGCCTGGATCGGTGACGATCAGCAGGACCTGGACGACCACCTCGCCCGCTGGTTCGGCAAGCCCGTCAACTGATTTCGCCGTTATGGTCATGGCTACCGGTCGTGGTGACGGCCTGGTCTACCCCCGGTGGCCTGATCTACCCCCGGCGGCCCACGCCTGTCCGGCGGTAGTACGGGTTTCTGTGACGCAGCGTTATCAAGTTGTCAAGATCCGGAACGTAGAGCGAGCGGCCGTCACCCGGTAGCGTGGCCGCGTGTTTCCCACCGTCCGTGACGTGCTCGCCCTGGACCCGGTCCAGTACGGCGGGCCCCGAGTTGTTGCCGGGGAGACCAGTCTGGACCGTCTTGTCCGCTGGGTGCACGTTGCCGAGGTGCCCGACATCGCCCCACTACTCGGCGGTGGCGAACTGGTCCTGACCACCGGCATCGGTCTGCCGGCCGACGACGACGGACTACGGGCCTTCATCGGTGATCTCGCCGGGGTGGGGGTCTCCGGCCTGGTGGTCGAACTCGGCCGTCGCTATCCGGCCAGCGTGCCCCGGGTGATGGTGGCCGCCGCCAACCGGCGCGGGCTGCCCCTGGTCGAGCTGCGGCTGCCCACCCCGTTCGTCCCGATCACCGAGGCGGTACACGGGCTGATCGTCCACGCCCAGCTCGCCGAGCTGCGGGCCACCGAGGAGATCCACCAGCGGTTCACGGAACTCTCCGTCGAGGGGGCCGAGCCGGCCGAGGTGATCCGTCAGGCCGCCGAGCTGTCCGGCTGCCCGGTGGTGTTGGAGAATCTGTCCCGCCAGGTGCTGGCCTACGATCCGGCCGGGGGCAGCGCCGAATTGCTGCTCAGCGGCTGGGAACAACAGTCCCGGCGGATTCGGCCGACCGGGCGCACCGCGTACGACCCGGACACCGGCTGGCTGGTCACCACGGTGGGAGCCCGTGGCCAGGACTGGGGGCGGCTGCTGCTGCGCTGGCCCAGCGGCGAGTGGGCCGACCGGCTCGGGATGCCCGACCGGATGGGAGCGCCCGAACGGCCCGAGCTCCCCCCGACCCGGTTGACCATTCTGCTCGAACGGGCCGCCTCCACGCTGGCCCTGGGCCGGCTCATCCGGCGCGACGTCGATGGACTGGAACGCCAGATCCACCGTACGTTGCTCACCACCCTGCTCGATCATGCTCGGCTGGTCGACGAGGTGGCCCTACGGGCGCGCGCCCTCGGGGTGGTCCTCGAACGTCGGCACCTGGTGGGGGTGGTGGTCCGGCACCGGACCGACGAGGCGGCCACCGAAACCGCCCAGGCCCGGCTACGGGACCTGGCCGAAGCGGTCAGCCAGGCGATGCGGGAGAGCAAGCTGACCGGGTTGGCCAGCGCGCTGGACGACCAGGCGGTGGGCGTACTGCTCGCGTTACCGGACGCGAGCGCCGAGGAGCGCTCGCTCTCCGCGTTCGCGGCGGCGCTGGATCGGGTACGCCTCGCGGCGGCGTCGACGCAACACGCTGCCGGCGCCCGGGACGCGGTGATCGTGGCGGCCGGCTCGGGCGTGGGCACCCTGCGGGAGGGGCGGCGGTCGCTGATCGAGGCCCGGCAGATCGCCGACGCGGCCCGGCGGGGGCGGCGGGACCTGGCCGTGTTCCGCCTGCCCCACGTCCGGCTGCCCGGATTGCTGCACCTGCTGCGTGACGAGCCCCGATTGCAGACCTTCGTCGAGCGGGAACTCGGGCCGCTGCTGGCCTACGACGCCGAGCACCCGAAGGAGCAGTTGCTCGGCACCCTGCGGATCTACCTGGAGCAGGGCCGGAACAAGTCCGCCGCCGCGACGGCGGCGCACCTGTCCCGGCCGGCCTTCTACGAGCGGTTGGCCCGGATCGCCCGAATCCTCGACGCCGACCTCGACTCGGTGGACGTGTGCCTGTCGCTGCATGTCGCTCTGCTTGCCCTGGACGCGGTCCGGGACACCTGAGCGGCACGCGGTCCGTGACACCGGGCGCTGCCCACGACGACTATCCCTCGCCCACACCGATCTTGGCGAGCGCGTCGGCGTACGCGGGGGGAACGTGGTTCGGGCCGTCCGGGGTGAAGACGTCGGACCGGGAGGCGGTCGACCAGGCGTCCGCCGGTACGGCGTCGACCAGCGCCCGGACCACGGCAGCGTCCCGCCACTGCTCCTGCTCGGTCAGCAGCCCGAGCGCCACCAGCGACTCCTCGACCTCGCCGACACACTCGAACGGTTTGTGCGCGTCGATGCCGAGCAGTTCCAGGTAACCCGGCACCTGGGCCGGATCGGCGAGCAGGTCGCCGCTGAAGATGTGGACCAGCCGCTCGCGGGGCATGAACGGGGCCAGGGCCAGGAAGACGAACCGGCACTTCGGGCAGTCGCCGCACCAGCGGGCCGTCGGGTCGTGCAGCTTGAACGCGGCGTTGCAGCTGGTCACCACGTCGTCGTAGCGGGTGAACTGGGCGAACAGTCGGGCGATGTGTAGCTCCGACAGCGGCCGCAGCAGGGAGAAGTACGGCTCGGTCAGCCCGGCGTGCCCGGCCAGCGCGGCGCGTAGCAGCCCCTCCGCCTCGACGCCCTTGGACCACTGGTGGTTGATCTCTTGACCGTTCCAGATCAGGTTCGGGTCGGAGGCCGAGCGCTCGTTGGACATCACCACCGGGCCGAGCCCGTGCAGCACGGCCGTCGCCACCGCGATGAGGGAGTTGATCGCCGTGACCGGGATGTGTCCGTTGTACGCCCCGGCGGCGTTCCACTCGAACAGCGTCGGGTCGATCTTCCGGCGGGCGGCCAGCGCGACCAGCCCCGACGCCTCGTTGACCGCGACGATGACCGGATTGGGGTTGACCGAGAACGGCACCGGGTCGAACCCACTCTGGCGCAGCGCCTCCAGGCTCACGATCGAGTCCTTGCCCCCACCCACCGCCGACAACGGTCGTCGGCCGGAGTTGTCGACCGGCTCCGGGGCGGTCGGCTCACCGGCCGGCACCTCCGGCACCAGTTCCAGCACGTGCGGCAGGTCGTTGCGGTAGGCGTACTCGGCCAGGCCCTTGGTGTAGACGGCGGTGGTCAGCGCGACGGCGGCCTCGCCCAGCGGTGCCGGCAGCACCAGCCGGCGCGGCGCGGCAGCCTTGTAGTAACTGACCCCGGCGACCAGGTGCAGCAGCTCCAGCACCCGACCGAAGGTGGCCAGGGTGGCCTCGTCCGGCCGGGTCGACGGCACCGGAAACGTGATCGTCTCGGTGAACCGCAGCTCGCCGCCCGGCCCGGTGAGCGCGTAGTCGAACGAGGCCACACCGGTGGTGAGGTCGATCGAGTGTGACGGGAAACTGAAGGCGACCATCTGTCGGAGCTGTCCGTTGAGCACACGCCATACTAGTCCCGGCCCGGTCGCCGGATGTGGAGGAGATCACCAGTGCGCCTGTCTGACCTGCGCGGACGTTCGGTTGCCGTCTGGGGAACTGGGCGGGAGGGACGGGCGGCGGTGACCGCTGTCGCCGCGCACGGCCCGGCCAGCCTGGTCGCGGTCGACGACAGCGCCAGCTTCCTGTCACTGCCCTGGGATGGCGTGCTCGCCCAGACCGCCCCGCTCTACACCGGGCCGGACGGGTTCGAGCAGTTGGCCGCCGCCGAGGTGGTGGTCCGCTCCCCGGGCGTACCGCAGACCCACCCGTGGCTGGCCGAACTGCGCGAGCGCGGGGTCACCGTCACCGGCGGCACGGCCCTGTGGATGGCCGACCACGCGGCCTGCACCGTGGGGGTCACCGGCAGCAAGGGCAAGAGCACCACCTCCAGCCTGATCAGCCAGCTCCTCGCTGCGGTCGGCCGGCCGAACGTCTTCGGTGGCAACATCGGGGTTCCCCTGCTCGACCTGCCCCCGGCCGAGCTGTACGTGCTGGAACTGTCCAGCTACCAGTGCTCCGACCTGACCGACTCGCCCCGGGTGGCCGTGGTGACCTCGCTCTTTCCCGAGCACCTGGACGCGCATGGTGGGGAGCGGGAGTACTACCGGGACAAGCTCAACCTGCTCGACCACGGCCCGGAGACGATCATCGTCAACGGCACCGATCCGCGACTGGCCGCCGAGATCGGTGACCGCCCGGTGATCCGGGCCGGTACGCCGGACACGTTCCACGTCGCGCCCGGCCCGGACGGTACGCCGTACCTGTTCGCGGCGGACCAGCCACTCTTTCCCCGGGCGGCGCTTCCGCTGGTCGGTCGGCACAACGAGGGCAACCTGTGCGTGGCGCTGGCCGTGCTGACCGCGCTCGGGGTGGACTGCGTCGCCGAGCGGGAGACCCTGGCCGGGGCGGTGGCCGCGTTCCAGGGGCTGCCGCACCGGCTCACCGAGATCGAGGACCCGTCCGGGGTGATGTTCGTCGACGACACGCTGGCGACCAGCCCCTACTCGGCGATGCACGCGATCGACGCGTACGAGGGGCGGCCGTTGACCGTCATCGTCGGCGGCAACGACCGGGGGCTGGACTACAGCCCGCTGCGTGACCACCTCGCCCAGCGGGGCGACATCAACGTGATCGGCATCCCGGACAGCGGTCCCCGGATCATCGAGCTGCTGCGGGACCTGCCCTCGGTGCACACCGAACTCGCCGACGACCTGGTGGCGGCGGTCCGGCAGGCCCGGAAGCTGACCCCGACCGGCGGGGTGGTGCTGCTCTCCCCGGCCGCGCCCAGCTACGGCCGGTTCCGCAACTTCGAGCACCGTTCCGAGGTGTTCGCGCAGGCCATCCGGGACACCGCCGTCGGCTAGTCACCTGCGTCCGCCGGACATGCATATTGACAGATATGAAAGTGGTTGCTTCACTTCCAACTGGTTAGTAAAGATTCCTAACTGAGGAGTGTCGTGAAGCGGTCCGCCATCACTCTTTCCCTGACAGTCGCCCTGGCCACTACGATCTCCGTTGGCGCGGCGAGCCCAGCCGTCGCCACCCCAACCGACTGCAGCTACAGCGTCAGTGGCTATACCGCGTCCAGCCTGTGCGCCAGCGGCACCGGCGAACACCGGGTCAAGGTGCTCCAGCGGCATCTTCAATACGGGGACGCGATCCTGATCGAGGGGCCGTGGAAGCCGGTGGGGGAGACCTCGACCGCCAACCTCACGCCACACCGGACCGAGCGGGTCTGGGTCGAGACCCGGTGACCGGTCGGGTCCGGGTCGCAGCTAAGCGTGCGGCTCGACCGCACTGACCGACGCGTGCAGGGTGCGCATCGAGCGGATGGCCGAGCGCACCTCCTGCAGATAGCGACCGGGGGTCAGGGTCGGCTCGGGCAGCGGTGCGTCGGCCAGCGTCGGATCCACCCCCACCGTGTCGATGGCACACCCGTACGGCACGCCGAGGGTCCGGATCGCGTCGCAGTGCTGGAACGGTACGTAGATCGGCGCGGTCACCACGAGCACCCGGTCACCGGGGGAGAGGCGTACCTGCCCGGCCCAGAACCGCTGCGTGTCGGCGGTGTGTGCCCGCCGTACGGTCGGATCGCTGGACGGGGCGGCGAGGACCCGGACCGGCGGCCCCGGGGTGGGTCGGCTGCTGCCGAACGCCCGGCGTACTCCCGCGTTGAGGGCGTCCACCTCGGTCCCACAGTCGGTGACCCCGATCGCGGCGAGGTTGTCCCGCTCTGCCTGGCTCAAGGGCCGGAGGCTGCCCAACGCGGCGATCACGCCGGTGACGGTGAGTCCTGACCGGATCAGGTGCGCGGCGTAGCCGGTGCGTCGCAGGCAGGCGTGTGCGAGGCCGCCGAGCACGATCAGGTGCTGGTAGACGGGCTGCGGCGGGGGCGTCGCCTCGACCATGCCCAGCAGCCGGGCCGCCTCGACGACCAGTCGGGCGATGCCTGGATCGAGGTCGGGTTCCCGGGCCTCGGGTCGTTCCCGGCCGCCCCGGAAGTCCCAGTGCCTGGCGGAGAAGTCGTCGAGCCAGGCGAGCAGCTCGCCTGGCCGGGTCTCGGGGGGCCGTCCGCCGAACGCTGCCACCAACTCGCGTACGGGTGCGGAGTTGATCCATCCGGCGATCTCGGCGGCCAGGGTGGACGCCGGAGTGCCGGCTGTTCCCGGCGGCAGCGGTACGTGGCTGTCGGGCACTGCCGGATCCTAGCCTTCTTGCCGCAAGTCTTGCCGTGGATCGGCTGTGGTGAGAGCGTTCTGCAGTGGGCTGAGTATGGGCTGAGTATGGGCTGAGGGGGAACGCGATGGTCGCCGCGTCACCGACGCTCGTCCGGGATAGCGCGCAGTATCCGCAGGACGCCGGCACCCGCGAGGTACACGACCAGGGTCGTCGTGGGCAGGCCGAACAGGTCGTGCCCGGTCTTGGGGGCCAGGCTGTTGGCGAGCAGGGCGTACGCGGTGGCACCGAAGCTGACGATGGTGAGCAGCGCCCGGGGTGCCGGATGGCGCAGTCCGCTGCACACCCCGGCGGGCAGCCAGCGGGGCCGGGTGTCGGGGCGGCGTCCGCTGCGGGCCTCGATTGGCCCGAAGATGGCGACCAGCCCGGTGAGGACCACCATCAGTGCGAGCAGCCAGGGGATTCGCCAGAGCCACCAGGCCAGCGTGCCCACCGCTGGCGTGGGCAGCAGGTCCACGGCGTGCAGCCCGCCGGCGAGCAGCACCACCGCGCTGACGTGCCAGAGGAAGATGGTCAGCACGACGGCGTTCAGCGCGACCACCACCAGCCAGGGGCGGGGGCGGTGCAGCCACCGTTCGGCCGGGTCGCGCAGCAGCAGGGCGAGGCCGAGTTGGAAGGTGGCGGCGGCGAGCAGGGCCAGGCTCGGTGGGGACATGTTGTGCAGCCGCTCACCCGGGATGTTGATCATGCTGGTCGGGTACGGCCCGACCACGGTCAACAACACCAGCGCGACCAGTCCACCGAGCAGCAGCGGTACGGCGACCCGGGGGCGGGCCAGCCGGGGCCGCTCGTCCCGCCAGGCGAAGCCGACCTGGTGGATGGCGAGCCAGCCGAAGAGGAAGTTACCGCTGGCCAGCGCCTCCGGACCGCGCAGTCGGGCGAGGTCACCGGCGGCGACCAGGACGACCAGCACCACCGGTACGGCGAACCCGTAGCGCCGGTACAGCGCGTACATGGGTGGGGTCAGGGCCACCACCACCAGGTACGCGGCGAGGAACCACAGTGGGATGGTGGCGAACCAGACCGCGGTGCGGATCTGCGCCGGTTCGGCACCGAGCAGGCGGGCACCGACCGAGGCGGCGGCGAGCACCAGCAGCAGGGTCGTGGTGGGGCGAAGCAGCCGGCCGCTGCGGTCCAACAGCCAGTCGAGCGCGGTGCCGCCCTTGCGTCGTCGGCTGGTCAGGGAGGCGGCGTTGGCGTAGCCGCCGACGAAGAAGAAGACCGGCAGCACCTGGACGATCCAGGTGATCGGGTGCGCCCAGGGCAGGTCGGGCAGGGCGGAGTGGCCGGTGAGCTGCCCCCGCCGGTCGGGGCCGATGACGGTGATCAGCCAGTGGCCGAGTACCACGGCCACGATCGCCACCGCGCGGAGCAGATCGAGGTAACGCTCCCGATTGGCTGGCGTCCGTTCGGCGAGTTGCCGCACGCGACGCATGAGGTCAGCGTAGCGAGTCGCGGATCCGCGCAAGGTGATAACGGTTCGGCCGTGGGGACTTGCTGCCGGCCGCCTACTGCCGTAAGAATTCTTCAGCAATACCGTGAACAGTGAAGACAAGCAACACAGCACCTCGCGCGGCGGCCGCCCGTCATCGTCAACGGCGCACCGCTGGACCCCCGATCCGAGGAGAATCTATGAACAGGCGTGACATCCTGCGTCGTACCGCGGTGGCCGGTGCCCTCGCGACCCCCGTCGCCGGCCTGCTGACCGGCTGTGCCCTCGGCGGCGGCGACGACAGCGACGGCGGCGACAACCGGGCGGAGAAGACCGCAGAGAACCCGCTCGGCGTCAAGGCGGACGCCCCGCTGGAGGTCGTCATCTTCAACGGCGGCTTCGGTGAGGAGTACGCCAAGGCGCACGAGGCGATGTACGCGGAGAAGTACCCGAAGGCCAAGATCACGCACTCGGCGACGCAGGAGATCAACAAGACCCTGCAGCCGCGCTTCGTCGATGGCACCCCGCCGGACGTGATCAACAACTCCGGTGCCGGGCAGATCGACTTCAACGGCCTGGTCTCCCAGGGCACGCTGGCCGACCTCGGCGAGCTGCTCGACGCACCGAGCCTGGACGACCCGAGCAAGAAGGTGCGTGACACCCTGCTGCCGGGCACGGTCGAGGTGGGCTCCTACAACGGCAAGTTCCTGGCCCTGAACTACACCTACACCGCCTACGGCATCTGGTACTCCACCAAGCTCTTCACCGAGAAGGGCTGGCAGTATCCGAAGACCTGGGACGAGCACATCGCGCTGTGCAAGCAGATCAAGGCCGCCGGCATCGCGCCGTGGACGTACGCCGGCAAGCACCCCCGTTACATGAGCTGGCCGCTGCTCTCCACGGCGATCAAGTTCGGCGGCATCTCGGTGGCCACCGCCATCGACAACCTGGAGCCCAACGCCTGGAAGTCCGACGCGATGAAGGCGGCGGCCGACGCGTGGCATCAGATCGTCAAGGACGGCTACATCCTGGCCGGCTCGCCCGGCTTGGACCACAAGCAGTCACAGACCGAGTGGAGCCAGGGCAAGGCGGCGCTCATCTCCTGCGGCTCCTGGTTGGAGAGCGAGCAGAAGAGCGTCACGCCCGACGGCTTCAACATGTCCATCGCGCCGACGCCGAGCCTGGGCAGCAGCGACAAACTGCCCTTCGAGGCGATCCGCGGCACCGCCGGTGAGCCGTTCATCGTCCCCGCCAAGGCCAAGAACCTGGCCGGTGGCCTGGAGTACTTCCGGATCATGCTGTCCAAGAAGGGTGCCCAGGACTTCACCAGGAAGGTGTCCAGCCTGCCCGTGGTCGCCGGTGCCACTGACGGCGTCGAGCTGCCGTTCGGCCTCACCACCGTCAGCAAGGCCCTGGAGGCGTCCGGCAGTAACGGTTTCAACTGGGTCTACAACACCTTCTACCGCAAGCTGGAGCGCAACCTCGTCGACGCCGCCTGTGGGGAGTTCTTCAGCGGACGGATCGGCCCGGCCGAGTTCCTGGAGCTGTGCCAGAAGGGCGCTGACTCGATCGCCTCGGACAACTCCATCACCAAGTACAAGCGAGCCGTCTGAGTCACGCGAACGGGCCGGCCTGGTGACGGGCCGGCCCTTCCGGCATTCCCGACGCCTGGGCAGGATCAAATCTCGTGAGACATGGCAAGTATCCGCTGATCATCACCTTTCTGTTGCCGCCCCTGCTGCTGTACGGCATCTTCGTCCTCTCGCCGTACGCGCAGGCGTTCCAGATCTCCACCACCGACTGGCTCGGCTATTCGCCGGACGCCAAGTTCCTGGGGCTGGACAACTTCACCGCGTTGTGGCGCGACGAGTACGCCTGGAATGCGATCAAGAACAACGCGATCCTGCTGCTGTTGCTGCCGGTCCTGACCATCGGGCTCGGCCTCTTCTTCAGCACCATGCTCACCATGGGCGGCCGGCGGGGCCGGGCCGGTGTCGTCGGCGTACGGGGTTCGGCCTTCTACCAGCTCGTGTACTTCTTCCCGCAGGTGCTCTCGGTGGTGATCATCGCCTACATCTGGCGGGAGATGTACCACCCCAACAGTGGCCTGCTCAACGGCGCGCTCGCCGGGCTCGGGCTGCCCACCCCCGCGTGGCTGGGTGACCCCAGGTTCGCGTTCTGGTGCGTGCTGGCGGCGATGGTGTGGAGCAACGTCGGGTTCTACGTCGTACTCTTCGGCGCGGCCATGCAGTCGATCCCCAAGGACATCTACGAGGCGGTCATGCTCGACGGGGCGTCACGCTGGACCACCCTGTTCAAGGTGACCATCCCGCTGCTCTGGGACACCGTCCAGGTCGCCTGGATCTACCTGGCCATCGCCGCGCTCGACGGCTTCATCCTGGTGCAGTTGATGACCGACGGCGGTCCCAACTACTCCTCGGACGTGATCGGCCTGCGGATGTACAACACCGCGTTCGGCTCCGAGACCAAGTTCGGCTACGCCTCGGCGATCGGCGTGGTGATGTTCTTCCTGACCCTGTCGGTGTCCGTGCTGGCCCTGCGCGCCGCCAAACGTGACCGGATCGAGTACTCATGAGCACAGTCGAAAGCCCGGTGGCGGCACCGGTCCACGCCACCCCGGAAACCCGTACGCCCGACCGGCAGCCCCGACGCGAGTGGGGTGTCTTCAACGTCTTCTCCCACAGCTTCCTGGTGCTGTGGGGCCTGCTGACCGTGCTGCCGCTGCTCTGGGTGGTGATCAGCTCGTTCAAGAGCGACGCCGAGATCCTCTCCGATCCCTGGGGCCTGCCCAGCGCGCTGCGCTTCGAGAACTGGGCCCGGGCCTGGACCGAGGCCCACATCGGGCAGTACTTCCTCAACAGTGCCATCGTGGTGGCCGGCTCGCTGACCCTGACCATGCTGCTCGGTGCCACCGCCGCGTACGTCTTCGCCCGGTACGAGTTCCGGGGCCGGCAGATCGTCTACTACCTCTTCGTCGGCGGCATGATGTTCCCGGTCTTCCTGGCGCTGGTCCCGCTCTTCTTCGTGGTACGCCAGGCGGGGCTGCTCAACACCTGGCCGGGCCTGATGCTGGTCTACGCCGGCTACTCCCTCCCGTTCACGGTCTTCTTCCTCACCGCGTTCTTCCGGACGCTGCCCACCTCGGTGGGGGAGGCGGCCATGATGGACGGCTGCGGCCACTTCCGGCTCTTCTTCCGGGTGATGCTGCCGATGGCCCGGCCGGGCCTGATCAGCGTCGGTATCTTCAACTTCCTCAGCCACTGGAACCAGTTCATCCTTCCCCAGGTGCTGATGCAGGGGGACGAGTCGAAGTGGGTGCTGGCCCAGGGCCTGACCGCCCTGGCCGTCAACCAGGGGTACGCGGGCGACTACAGCGGACTCTTCGCTGGTCTCACCATCGCGATGCTGCCGGTGCTCGTGGTCTACATCGCGTTCCAGCGGCAGATCCAGTCCGGCCTCACCGCCGGCCAACTCAAGTAACCGGACTGGCAGCCACGTTGGTACCCAGCGGACCTCCAGTCCGCAGGTTCCGGGGTCGAGTCCCTGGCGGCGCACCGATCGAGGCCCTGACCAGTAACAACCTGGTCGGGGCCTTGGCTGTTGTCCATATAGTTTTGAACCTGCCCCGAAAAGCCCGCAGTAACGGCTGGGGCGGTCAGGTCCGGTGGGGTCCGCAACCCGATCTCCATCGCACCGCCCGCCTGTTCGGCGGTACAACGACCGACGACCGTCGGCGTATGGACTCGCGCCACAGGCACGTCGGAACGAACGTGCGCAGGCGCGTCGCCGCCGCGGTGAGAGCGAGCCTGGCCTGATCAGGCGCTAGCTCTGTGGCAGACTCGGGCCGCATGCAACGCTTCTACTCCTGGGATGGCACAGAACTGGCATATCGGATGGTCGGCTCCGGGCCGCCCCTGGTGTGCATCCCCGGCGGCCCGGGCCAGGCCGTCGAGTACTTCGACGAACTGGGCGGTCTTAGCGAACACCGGACGTTGATCCTGCTGGACAACCGCGGCACGGGCGGGTCGCAGACACTACAGGACCCCACGACGTACCGGGTCGAACGGCTCGTCCACGACGTCGAGGCACTGCGCGGCCACCTTGGGCTGGACGTCATGGACCTGTTTGGACACTCGGCCAGCGGCGGGATCTGCCTGCTGTACGCGGCCGAGCACCCGCACCGGGTCGGCCGTCTTGTGCTGGTCGATCCATCCATGCGCGTCGTCGGCATCCAGTCCGACCTCGGCGTCGACGAGGTGCTGGCCAAACGGGCCCACGAGCCCTGGTACGCCGACGCGGTCGCCGCCCTGCACGCCGAGGCCGCAACGCCACAGGAACTGGAGCGGTACCGCTGGCTCGCGGCGCCGCTGCTCTACGGACAATGGAACGCCGCCGCCCAGGAGCAGGCAGCCGCCGAGCCCGCCCAGTTCGCTCAGCCGGCAACCGACGGATTCTACGCTGGCTTCGACCCGGACCCCACGCTGCCCAGCCGCCTTGCAACACTGAGAATGCGGATACTCCTGGTGGTCGGCGAATACGACATCTGGCCCACGTCCACGGCTGTCCGCGAGTTGGCCGCCCTGCTCAACAACGCCGAACTTGCGGTGCTGCCAGGGGCAGGGCATTTCCCGTGGGTGGACGACCCGGCCAATTTCGTAGCCACTGTGGAGGGGTTCCTCGGCCGGGCTACCTGACGGTGGCCTCGCCAGGTCACCCTCGTCAGCGTACTGCCGATCTTCGCTGTCTGACGCGTGGCCTTCCTCTTCCTCACCGCATGGATGCTGCTGGCCCTCGCCGGCCTGGCGATCATTAGCCGGCCTGGTCACCCTGACCGGAGTCGGGGCGGCCGCGATTCTGAGCATGCTGCCCACTTGGGCGGCCAGCCCCTACGACCGGCTCGTCCAGGGCCGATTCGATCCTCTGGCCTTCCCGACCCGCTATCTTGTCCCGCGTTGTGCGCCATGCCAGGTAGACGTACGGCTCGGCTGCCGTAGACAGCCTCAGCTCAGTGAGAGTGCAAGGGTCTCACCGGCTCCCATCAGCCGGCCGTTGATGAGTACCTGGACTCGGGCGCGGACCGGGTCGGGGCCGACCAGCAGGATCATCGACCACATGTAGTCGTGGATGTATTCCTGCTTTTCGACGGTGCGGGTGAGGCCGTCGCCACGTTCGATCTCCATGTGGATTTCGACCTGGTTGGTCGTTGCCAGGTGGTCCAGGCCTGATGTGCCCTCGAACCGGGACCAGGCTGCTCGACCCCATGGCGAGTAGCGCAGTTGGACCTGGCCGACGAGTTGAGTTTCGGAGATGGCTACCTTCTGTGCGTCCAGCGTCACCGCGTCGAAGCCGCATCCGGCCCGTTCCGGATCGGCGCCGTCCACCACCGCCTGGGGGGACCCGGCTGGCCGGGCGATTACCGGCCGTTCCAGGATGCCCGCCGCGCTGACGTCGAGCCGGCGGTTGGCCTGTTGCCAGCGCTTGCGCCACTCCTGTTCGTCTCCGCCGCATGCGGCGACGAAGGCGAGTGTCACCGGCAGTGATGGCAACACGCGGCCGGCCACCGCCGTCGACAGGGCGGTTCGAGAGTAGTGCGTGCGTTTGGCGAGTTCGCGGAAGCTGGGTGTGCCGGCGGACTCCCGAAGGCGGAGCAGCTCGACTGCGAAGGTCCCTGCGGCGGTCTCCAGCCGATAGCCGAGCCGCTCGTCCGCCGTCATCGTCACCTCGTTCACCATCGCCCGGAAGGCATCCATCTTCTCCAATGACTGCATTGGTGGCAACAGGTGTCCGGGGCGTGGTTTCCACTGTTGCCGGCAAACGGCTCTGCCGAGACTCGTAGGTGCGCGCAACTCACCGCCGGGCCCGGGTCGACAGCCTCAAGGAGGAATCGTGATCAGGAAACACGCCAGGCTTCTGGCCGTTCTGGCCACAGCACTGCTGGGCGCACTGGCCACCCCGGCACCGGCGAGCGCTGCCCCGCAGGAGCCCGCCAAGCACTGCGTAACGAACCTGAGCACCGGTGCCACCCGCTGCTTTTCGACCTTCTCGGCCGCCATCGCCGATGTCACGCAGGGGGAGATCACCAACGCGGACGCCCTGCCTGCGCTGACGCCCGGCGTCGGGCTGCGTGACCGGCTCAACCAGCTCGGTGCCCAGGCGGCACAGCGGAACAAGGCCGCCCTCGCGGCGGGCTCGACCACCATGGCCGAGATCACCGTGGCCGTCAACTTCGAGCACACCGGATATGACACCCGGGGCTTTACCTACATCGGGACCGGCGACCATCGCTGTGACGACGGACCGGTAGATGTTTGGGAATACCAGTTGCCGGAACTGACCAGCATCAACGACAAGATCAGCTCGTTCTACGGTGCTAACAACTGCTGGCAGGAGAGCTACGAGCACGCATGGTGGGGCGGCAGAGTCCTGTCGCTGCGCCCGGAGGCAGCCGACCTCAACCAGGTGAACTTCAACGACATCATCTCCTCGTTCAGGCTCACCTGAGCGAAGCGCTCCGGGCCGCCCGTGACTATCCCATCCAACGGGCCAGTCGCGGGCGGCTTGCGGGTATGCGCATGGCAGGCTGGATGAGCCAGGCGATCCAACGAACTGGCTCAGCGAAGCGGCCGGCGCGCAGACCGGCTTGATCACGGTCGCGAACGTTGCTCGGAGACCTGTTGCACGGTGGGGGAGCCGACCAGTGTTCCCGTGCTCGCGTGCAATGTCGCCGGTACGCCGATCGGGACGGTGAGCGCTCGCGACCCGGCGCACGATCGCAGTGCCGGGACTTGCCTCACTGGACACCTCGGACGCCGCAACACCCTTGATCAAGTAAGAGCCTGATTTGCCTCGGGAGGCCTGTGTCGTAGGGGGTCAGGGCGGATTACGCGGCTACCTGAGCTGCTGTTAGGTTAGGCATCCCTTACCTCTGCGAAGTGGAGTATCTCAGCATGCGCGTCACCCGGTTCCTCGCGGGAATCGTCGCCGCCACCACCGTGCTCGCACTCGCTGCCTGTGGCGGATCGTCCGACACCGACGACACCCCTGCCGCGTCCGGCAGCGGCGCTGCATCGTTCCCGGTCACCATCACCCATGCGTTCGGCACCACGACCATCAAGAAGAAACCCGAGCGGGTCGCCACGGTCAACTGGGCCAACCATGAGGTGCCACTGGCCCTGGGCATCGTCCCGGTCGGCTACGCCAAGGCGAACTTCGGTGACGAGGACGGCGACGGCCTGCTGCCCTGGGATGCCGCGAAGCTCAAGGAGCTCGGCGCCCAGACCCCGGTGCTGTTCGACGAGACCGACGGCATCGACTTCGAGGGGGTGGCGAACACCAAGCCAGACGTCATCCTGGCCGCCTACTCGGGTCTGACCCAGCAGGACTACGACACCCTGACGAAGATCGCGCCGGTCGTCGCGTACCCGAAGACGCCCTGGTCCACCTCGTGGCGCGACAGCATCAAGCTGGAGAGCAAGGCCCTCGGCCTGGCCGCCGAGGGCGACGCGCTGATCGCGAAGATCGAGCAGGAGATGAAGGACGAGGCGGCGCGCTACCCGAAGCTGGCCGGCAAGTCGGTGATGTTCCTGACCCACCTCGATCCGACCGACCTCAGCAAGATCAGCTTCTACACCACGCACGACACCCGGTCCCAGTTCTTCACCGACCTCGGCATGAAGCACCCGGAGAGCATCGCGAAGGCGTCCGCCGGGACCACCGAGTTCAGCCTCACGCAGAGCGCCGAGCAGGTGCAGAACCTCAGCGACGTGGACATCATCGTGACCTACGGTGACGCCCAGGGCACCACGCTGGCCACCCTGCAGAAGGACCCGCTGCTGTCCAAGATCCCGGCGATCGCGCGCGGATCGTTCGTCTCCCTGCCCGGCAGCACCCCGGTAGCCACCGCCGCCAACCCCACGCCGCTCGCAGTTTCGTTCGTGCTCAAGGACTACGTCGACCTGCTCGGCAAGGCAGCCGACAAGATCTGATGACGCTCGTCGAAACTCCTTCCGGGCCGGACGTCACCGTCGTGCGGCGCCCGGCCCGGGTGCGCCTGGGCTGGCTGATGGTCGTCCTCGCCGTCCTGGTCCTCGTCATGCTGGCGTCGGTCGCCTTCGGCTCCCGCATCGTCGGCTGGGCCGACATCGTCGCCGCCTTCAGCGGCACCGACGAGACCCTCAACCAGGCAGCCGTGGTCAAACGCATTCCGCGTACGGTCCTCGCCGCGCTCGTCGGCGCGGCGCTGGCCCTGTCCGGCACCGTCATGCAGGGCGTCACCCGCAATCCGCTCGCCGACCCGGGCATCCTCGGCGTGAACATGGGCGCCATGCTGGCGATCGCGGTCGGCATGGTGACCATCGGGCTGTACACCGCCACCGCGTACATCTGGGTCGCGATCGCCGGTGCGGCCGTGTCCACACTGTTCGTCTACGCGGTCGGCTCGCTCGGCCGCGGCGGCGCCACCCCGCTCAAGATCGCGCTGGCCGGGGCGGCCACCTCCGCGGCACTGGCGTCGCTGGTGGTGGCGGTCGTGCTGCCGCGCGGCGACATCGCCGAGAACTTCCAGTCCTGGCAGGTCGGCGGGGTCGGCGGCGCGACCTGGGAGAGCATCGGTCAGGTCCTGCCGTTCCTGATCACCGGCATGGTCATCTGCCTGCTCTGCGCCCGGGCGCTGAACTCCCTCGCGCTCGGCGACGAACTCGCCGCCGGCCTCGGCGAACGCGTCGCCCTGATGCGCGGGATCGCCGCCCTCGGCGCGGTGGTGCTGTGCGGCGCGGCCACCGCGGTCGCCGGCCCGATCGCGTTCGTCGGCCTGATCGTCCCACACCTGTGCCGGCTGCTCGTCGGACTCGACCATCGCTGGCTCCTGCCGTTCGCCACGCTCGTCGGCGCCGCGCTGCTGACCGCCGCCGACGTCGTCGGTCGGGTGGTGAACCGGCCCGACGAGATCGAGGCCGGGATCATCACCGCCCTGATCGGCGCCCCGTTCTTCATCTACATCGTCCGCCGGCAGAAGGTACGAGAACTGTGAGCACCATGACTCTCGAGGCCGTCACCCGCGGCCGGGTCCGGCGCGGCCGGCGGAGGCAGACCGTCCTGGCCATCCTCGGCGTGGCGATGGCGGCGATGGTCGCCGTCTCACTGATGGTCGGGCAGACCTTCTACCCGCCCGATGACGTGCTGCGGGTGATCCTCGGCGAGACCGTGCCCGGTGCGTCGTTCACCGTGGGTGAGCTCCGGCTGCCCCGGACCGTCCTGGCCCTGGCCGTTGGGCTGTGCTTCGGCATGGGCGGAGTCACCTTCCAGACCATGATGCGCAACCCGCTCGCCAGCCCGGACATCATCGGCATCAGTTCGGCGGCGAGCGCGGCGGCGGCCTTCGGCATCATCGTGCTGAACCTCGGCGAGACCGGCGTCTCGATGTTCGCCATCACCGCCGCGCTGGGCGTCGCCGTGATCATCTACGTGTTGTCGTTCAAGGACGGGGTGGCCGGCACCCGCCTGGTACTGATCGGCATCGGCATCGCCGCCATGCTCAACAGCGCCACCTCGTACATCCTGAACCAGGCCGGGCAGTGGGACCTGCAGGCTGCGACGCGCTGGCTCAACGGCAGCCTGAACGGCTCCACCTGGGACGAGACCCTTCCGGTGCTGATCGCGCTGCTGGTCTTCGGCCCGGTGCTGCTGGGCCAGGCCCGGAACCTGACGATGCTGCAGCTCGGCGACGACACCGCGGCGGCTCTGGGAACCCGACTGGAACGTACCCGGCTGGTGTCGATCGTCGCGGCAGTTGGTCTCATCGCGTTCGCCACCTCGGCCACCGGACCGATCGCCTTCGTGGCCTTCCTGGCCGGGCCGATCGCGGCCCGCCTGGTCGGCCCCGGTGGCTCCTTGCTGGTGCCGTCCGCGCTGGTCGGCGCGCTGCTGGTGTTGATCGCCGACTTCCTTGGTCAGTTCGCCTTCGACACCCGCTTCCCGGTAGGTGTGATCACCGGCGTGCTCGGTGCCCCGTACCTCATCTATCTGCTCGTCCGTACGAATCGCGCGGGAGGCTCGCTGTGACCACCAACCACTCGCTGACCGTCGAGAAACTGACCGTCGGCTACGGCGAGCATGTCGTCATCGAGTCACTCGACCTGCTCATGCCACCCGGCAAGATCACCGCAATCGTCGGTGCCAACGCCTGCGGCAAATCCACCCTGCTGCGCTCGATGTCCCGGCTGCTCGCTCCACGTACCGGTCATGTGCTGCTAGACGGCCGGGAAGTACACAAGATGCCGGCCAAGGAACTGGCACGCACCCTCGGCCTGCTCCCGCAGTCACCGATCGCGCCGGAAGGCATCACCGTGACCGACCTGGTCGGCCGCGGCCGCAACCCGCACCAGCGACTCCTGTCGCGGTGGAGCGGGGACGACGACCGGGCGGTGGCGGCCGCGCTGGACGCCACGCACACCGCCGACCTGGCGGACCGCTCGGTGGACGAACTCTCCGGCGGGCAGCGGCAGCGGGTGTGGATCGCGATGGCCCTCGCGCAGCAGACCGAACTGCTGCTGCTCGATGAGCCGACCACGTTCCTCGACGTCAGCCACCAGGTCGAGGTGCTGGACCTGCTTACCGACCTGAACACCGATCGCGGCACCACGATCGTGATGGTGCTGCACGATCTGAACATGGCGGCCCGCTACGCCGATCACCTGATCGCACTGGCCGACGGCGGCCTGCATGCCGCTGGCGAGCCAGCCGCCGTGCTGACCGAGGATTGCGTACGCGCGGTGTTCGGTCTGGACAGTCAGGTGATCCCCGATCCGGTCTCCGGCAAGCCGCTGATGCTGCCGATCGGCCGCCACCACGTCCGCTCCACGGTGTCGTAGCGGGACGGCCGCGGCTGCGCTACGAACAACGGGTCAGGCAGGGCGTACCGGACCCCCTACGGTCTGGCGGTGCGGGGAAAGCCGGTCCAGCACAGGTCGGTTGGGAGGTGGCTCTGGTCGTTGAACATGACGATGGTCGGGGGCAGGGCGGCGCGGTACTCGATGAGCGTCAGGGCGGTGTTGGCGCTGTTCAGACCAAGCCAGCGGGATGGGGGCGCGTCCAGCGCGTGGCGGACCAGCCAGGCGATCGGGTAGGCGTGGGTGACCAGGATTTCGTGGGTGTCGGGGGCGGGGCCGGGGGAAGCTGCGAAACGGCTGGTCAAGGACTCGGCGAGCCGGTGGCCTGCGGCGGCCTCGGTGTCGTCGTACCCGTCGAAGAATCCGGCCCACGACGGGGGCGTTTCGGCGGGGCTGGGGACGTACGGCACATGGTCGATGAGTTCGGCGGCCTGGGCCACGGGAGCGTCCGGCAGATGCCGGGCGATCTCGCGCGCGCTGGCGGCTGCGCGCGGCAACGGGGAATGCCAAATCGCGTCGATGGGTAGGCAGGCCAGGCGCTCGCCCAGCAGATTCGCTTGCTGGTGCCCGATGTCGGTCAGCTCCCCGAACGGGTCAGCGGCACCGTGCCGGGCGAGGTAGAGGTGTCGGGTCCCCATGGCGTGAGCCTCAGTTCTTTCGGTCAGCCGTCGTGACGATGCCGGTGGCACCGTCGACGGTGATGGTGGTGGCATTGGGGATTCGTCTCGTGGCGTTCGGGATGCCCAGGACGGCGGGTATGCGCAGCTCGCGGGCGACGATTGCGGCGTGGGAGAGCACGCCACCGGTTTCGGTGACGACTCCGGTGGCGATGCGCAGCAGTGGCGTCCAGCCCGGGTCGGTGTACGGGCATACCAGGATGTCGCCTGGGCGTACGTGGGCGAAGTCGCCGGGGCCGAGGACGATCCGCGCGGTGCCGGTCATGGTTCCCTGGCTGCCCGGAGTTCCGGCCAGCGCGCCGGGTGGCGTGGCGACGCCATCGGCCGGCGGCGGGGGAGCGGCGGTGACCGGACGGGCCTGAAGGAGCCAGACCCGGCCGTCGGCGATCGCCCATTCGACGTCCAGCGCACCGCCGAGCACTTCGGCGGCCTTCTGTCCGAGCCGGGCCAGTCCGATGGTGGCCGGGTCGTCGAGCGTCGGCTGATTCTGGCTGTCTGGGGGTACGTCCCGCGTGACGAGCTGTGTGCCGTGCCGGTCCAGCCGGGTTCGCTTGTCGGAAATGGTGCGCTTCACGGACCCGTCGCTGTTGACCCGGAAGACGTCTGGGGTGACCGTGCCACCGACGACGCTGGGTCCGAGGCCCCAGGAAGCTTCGATCTCGGTCACGCCGCCCGGATCCGGCGGAGTGAACATGACCCCGGAAACCTCCGCGTCCACGTGACGCTGGACGAGGACAGCCATCTTCGGCAGATCGGCTGTGTGCCGGTACTCGATGGCTCGCGACGAGTACAGCGAAGCCCAGCAGGCGCGAACTGCGCCGGTGACCTCGTCTACGCCGTGTGCCGCGAGCACGGTCTCGTACTGCCCCGCGGCTGAGGCGCGTGCGGTGTCCTCGTCCGCCGCCGACGAACGTACCGCCACCGGCGGATGACCGAGCGCTTCCAGCCCGACGGTGATGGCGGCGAGTAGCCCGGCATCCAGCGGTCGGCTCTCGATCGCCTGCCGTAGCGCGTCCGGTGTCGTGAGGTCCAGTCCCCGAATGGCTTCCCGGTATGCGCTGAACGGGACGGCGAAGCCGTCCGGCACCGGCAGCCCGGCGCGCAACAGCACACCGAGCGCGCCCGCCTTACCGCCGCTGGTTTTCGCCACGGCGTCCGTGAGGGGCACGATCATCCGAAACGCCTCTCAATATTTTGTTGACAACTTTTCGTTGATTCTGCACGATGGACGCATGTCACGCAAGGAAGAGGCCGCACAGGCCGACCAAGCTCAGGCGCACCGCGAGCGGGAGGCACACGAGCGCCTGCGGGGGCTCGGTGCGGATCACCTGGACGGCCGGCCATGGCGACCGGCCCCGTTGCCGCCGTCCGCAGTGGACATCGCGCACTTCGCGCTCTGGCGCTCCGCCGCTCTGGCCCCGGAGGACCTGCTGAGCGCGCTCACGCTCCTGCCCGCCGCACGCGCCGAGGTCGAAGGGCTCGAAGCAGGCCTGCTCTTCACCGCCCGCGGCGCGGGCCTTACCTGGGCGCAGATAGCCGAAGCGATGGGATTCAAATCCCCGCAGGCATGCCAGCAGCACTACGCCCGGCTGACGGCACGGCAAGGTGCCGAATGACGGCGCGCGAGTCCACAACCGGCCTCCTGGTCCTGCACGCCGTCCGCATCACCGGTTTCGCCGACAGCCACGCGATCGCCCGGCGTTTCGGCCTCGATGTCGCCGATACGGCCGAACTGCTGGGCGACGCCGAGGCGTACGGCTGGGTGAGCCACGCCGCCTTCGCCGACCTGAGCGGCTGGTCCCTGACCGAGCGGGGCAAGGCCGAGAACGAGCGCCAACTGGCCGCCGAACTCGCCGCCTCTGGCGGAGCGGATGAGGTCCATGCGGCACACCGGGACTTCCTACCGCTGAACGCGAGGCTGCTGCGAGCCTGCACCAACTGGCAGATGCGTCCCACCGGCCATGACCGGCTCGCGCCCAACGATCATTCCGATCCCGCCTGGGACACCAGCACCCTCAACGAGCTTTCCGCCATCAACCACGCCCTGGCGCCGCTGATCCGCCGGCTCGGCGGCATCCTCGTCCGTTTTCGTGGGTATGACACGCGCTTCACCGGGGCGCTGCTTCGCGCCCGCACGGGAGACGGCGGCTGGGTCGACGGCACCGACATCGACTCCTGTCACCGCGTTTGGTACGAACTCCACGAAGACCTCATCGCCACCCTCGGCCTCGACCGTCAGTCAGAGCCCACCCCGTGATGATCTCTTCGCCACGCTCCGCCCGTTCGATGATGCGCGAGGGGCCGATCCGGCCGATCTGACTGGATCCACAAACCGCCGGATGGGTCAGGATTCGAGTCCCTGGTGGTATCGCAGGAAAGAGGACTCCAATGCTTTGGTGATGACCGGTGATGCCAATACCGAGGTCGATGAGGTGGCCGTAGTGCAGGTGCCCGGCGAATGCGCTCACGGTGGCTACAGTTGGGGCATCGGCAGGTGACAGATGAGCGGCGGTGGTACCCGAAAGGACGCCCTGGGGCTCCGGCTGGACTGGGCAGCGGTGGGGGCACTCGGTGGGGTCGCTGCGGCCGTCATCGCCTTTCTCGCGTACGCGCTGCCACATGATTCCCCGCAGCCTCCAGCTTCCGAGCCGGGGGCGGCGTCACCTCCGGTGACGATCTCAACCATGCCTGACCAGCCCGTACCAGACACGACGACGCCTCGGGCGAGCACAACGCCGTCGCGGAGACCTGACCCGGGTTCCAGCCCGTCGTGGTTGCTGGAGCCACTACTTCCGGCTGGCTGCGAGGAGGCTCTCGCGGTCGTGGACCGGTACTACCGGACGGCGGGTTCGACCAGGCTCAGTCAGCAAGCCGCCGCGACGGAGGCGTACCAGGGGATGATGGGTGCGAGTCTGAATGCGGAGGGGGCCGTCCATACGGTGACGGTGGCGCTGGCGCAGAACTTCTCAGAAATGCGTTTCATATTGTCCGGCATGGTGTCGGGGGATTATGCGGCGGTGCAGGCCAGGACCGGCCGGGACGCCCAGACGCTTCGGAATGTCTGCGACGCCAACCGACAAAGGTAGGCGACTGTCAGTGGCCGAGCAGGCTCCGATGTAGTTCGTTTGCCTCTTTCACGTCGACGAATGGTTGGGCGGCCAGCCAGGCGGCGGCGGCTGCACCGTCGCCCGCGCGGGACAGGGGTGCGTCCGGCCAGCGTCCGGCCAGCGTCGCGGTGACGGACTCGGCCAACGGGGTGTTCCCGGTGAGTAGCCCGCCGCCGAGCACGATCGGAGTGGACGCGTCCGACGCGCGTACCCGGGCGACGCTGTCGGCGAGGTGCCCGGCCGCCTCGGCGACGATCGCGACCGCCGCCGGGTCGCCGTCGCGGTGGGCCCGGATGACCAGCGGGGCCAGGGCGGCGAGTTCCACCGCCGGTCGGCGGGTGACCACCTGGACCAGGGTGTCGACGGTGTCTCTGGGGTTGGCCGCGATCTCGGTCGACCCGAGCAGTTCGGCCAGCACGAGGGTGGAGAGCGGAGCTGGCTCGCGGTGGCAGTCGAGATCGGCCAGGGTCCGTTGTACGGCTGCGCGGCCCAGCCAGAAGCCGGAGCCGGCGTCGCCGAGTAGCCAGCCGTGTCCGTCGGCGGTCCGGTCGAGGGTCAGGTCGCGGACCTGGGCGGCGATGGCCCCGGTGCCGGCGATCAGCACCGTGCCGTCGGTGGCGGCGGTGCCCGAGGCGTACGCCACCAGTGCGTCGCCGTGCACGGTGTAGGGGCAGCGCAGTCCTACGTCGTGCCAGGCCTGGTCGAAGGCGGCGCGACCGGCCGGATCGGCGAGGAGTCGTCCGGCCCCGGCCAGGCCGATGACCCCGGCTCGGACCAGTTTCGGGTCGACCCGGGCCAGGGCGGCACCGAGCGCCGTCCGAAGTTCCTCGGCGGCCCGTTCGGCGCCGTGGCTGGTGGGGTTTCCGCCGCCGGCACGCCCGTCACCGAGCCGGTCGCCGGTCGCGGAGACCACGGCCGCTCTGGTTGACGTACCGCCTACATCGAGACCAACCACTATGGAATCGGATATTTGCGGCAAGGTGCTCTCCAATGGCCGGCGGCGGACGGTGTCCATGCTGGTGGTTGGGGGTCTGCGGGGCAAGGGTGCGGCCGGTGTCGGAGGTCGACGCAAGGTAACAGTTTGAAAACTTCGCCCACGGTATTGACAGCAGGGGGCCTTCAGTAAGAACTTTTACCACTAACGGTAAACAGTCCTTCCAGATTGGTGATCATCATGGTTGAGCGACCGGCGGAGACCAACGCGGGGGCCGCGATGGTCGACGCCGAGCCACTCGACCGACGGACCGTCATCGGAGAACGCTCCGTCACGGACAGCGTGCTGGCTCGGATCCGGTCCCGGCTGCCGGAATTCACCGGGGCCCTACAACGAGTCGCCGAACAGGTGCTCACCGCCCCCGAGGCCGCCGCGCGGGCCACCATCGTCGAGCTGGCCGAGCGCAGTGGCACCTCGCCGGCCACGGTCACCCGCTTCTGCCGAGCGATGGGGTTCGAGGGCTACGCCGGCCTACGCCTGGGCATCGCGGCCGAGACCGGGCGCAGCCGATCCGCCGGCTGGACCGTCGACATCGGACGGGAGATCCAGCCCAGTGACCCGCTCGACCGGGTGCTCGACCAGATCATGGCCGCCGACACCCGGGCCATGCACGACACCGCCGCCCTGCTGGACCTGGCCGAGGTCGAACGCGCCGCCGACGCCATCGCCGGTGCCGACCGGGTGAACATCTTCGGCGCCAGCGGCAGCGCGCTGGTCGGCGAGGAGATGCAGTTCAGCCTGCACCGCATCGGCGTACCCGTCTGGGCCTGGAACGACGTGCACGAGGGGTTGGCCAGTGCGGCACTGCTCCGCCCCGGCGACGTGGCGCTGGGCATCTCGCACAGCGGCCAGACCCGCGAGACGATCGAGACACTCGCCGAGGCGGCCAGCCACGGTGCCACCACCGTGGCGCTGACCAGCTTCCCCCGGTCCGCGTTGGCGGAGTTGGCCGACATCGTCCTGCTCACCGCCGCCCAGGCGACCACGTTCCGGCCGGACGCGCTCTCCGCTCGACACCCGCAGCTCGTCGTACTCGACCTGCTCTACATCGGGGTCGCCCAGCGTACCCACGATCGGGCCCATAGCGCGTTCCAGCGCACCGCACAGGCTGTCGACGGGCACAAGGCAGGAAAGGGGACGGCGGCATGACCGGCGTCGGGTGGGCCGCGTACCCGTGGTATCCGACGGTCACCGGACACGACCAGCGCCTGCTCGTGGGCAACCCGGTCGAGTGCCGGACCCACGTGGCGCTCCCGCGACGTCGGGTCTCGACGCCTCACCGACGTGCTGCTGTCGAGCAGCGCCTCGTGGGGCGATACACCGCCGCAAGCCAGCGGCAGGGTCGGTGCGACCTGCGCCGTCGTCGCTGCGCGGATCGCGCAGCCGGTGCGGCGTGGTCGTACGGCGGTTCCACCCCATCGGAGAGGTCGCTCCTATCGATCTCTTCACGACCGTTCCCGGAAGGAACGAGCACCACGATGCACGTGGGTTGCCCGATGCCAGTGGCACTCGGCGTACGGGTGATCCGACCCCCTACTGAGGAGAGACAAAGATGTCCGTAAACCCCGAGAGCGTGTCGGACCTGACCCGCCGCACCGTCCTGCGTCGGGCTGCGGCGGCCGGACTGCTCGCGACTCCGGCCGCCGGGCTGCTGACCGGCTGCGTCGGTGGCGGCAACGACGAGCCGACGGACCAGGCCGAGGGTGAGAAGACCAAGGACAACCCGCTGGGCGTCAAGGCGGACGCCGAGCTGGAGGTCGTCATCTTCAACGGTGGCCTGGGCACCAAGTACGCGACCGACGTGCACGTCCCGTCGTACAAGGCCAAGTTCCCGCAGGCGAACGTCAAGTTCTCGCAGGCCGAGGAGATCGCCACCGTCCTGCAGCCCCGGTTCACCAGCAACACCCCGCCGGACATGGTCAACAACGCCGGGTCGAAGCTGATGGACCAGGGCGCGCTGGTGCAGGCCGGTCAGGTGCAGGACCTGACCGAACTCTTCGAGGCCGACTCGCTGGACATCCCGGGCAAGAAGGTCAAGGACACGCTGATCCCGGGCACCATCGAGCAGGGCAGCTTCAACGGCAAGCCGTACGTGCTCAACTACGCCTTCACCGTCTACGGCCTCTGGTACGACAGCGCGCTGTTCGAGAAGAACGGCTGGACCGCGCCGAAGACCTGGGCCGAGTTCACCGCGCTCTGCGACAAGATCAAGGCAGCGGGCATCACGCCGTACTCGTATGCCGGGGCGAACGCCGCCTACTACCAGTACCTGGCGATCCTGACCAGCGCTGCCAAGATCGGCGGCCCGGACGTCCTCAAGAACATCGACAACCTGGAGCCCGGTGCCTGGACCAACGACGCCGTGAAGCAGGCTGCGGCGGCCTGGGCCGAGATCGGTGCCAAGTACGGCAACAAGGCACACCTCGGCCTCAAGCACACCGAGGTCCAGCTCCAGCAGAACCAGGGCAAGGTCGCCTTCTACCCCAGCGGTTCCTGGCTGGAGAACGAGCAGGCCAAGGACACCCCGCCGGCCTTCAAGTACGCGGTCATGCCGGTGCCCAGCGTCACCGCTGCGGACAAGCTGCCGCAGACGTCGATCTTCGCGTCGGCCGGTGAGATGTACTTCGTCTCATCGAAGGGCAAGAACCCGCGTGGCGGCATGGAGTACCTGCGGCACATGCTCTCCAAGGCCGGTGCCAAGGGCTTCACCGAGCAGACCAAGGTGCTCACCGTGGTGCAGGGCGCGGTCGACGGCGTGGCCGTCTCACCCGGTCTGACCAGCGGCAACGCCATGCTGACCGCCGCCGGTAGCGACTACTTCAGCTACCGCTGGCCGGACTGGTACAAGAAGCTCGACGACGAGGCGCGGGCCGCCACCAACGAGCTGATGTTCAACGGCGGCAGCGCGGACAGGTTCTGCGAGCGCATGCAGAAGGCCGCCGACGCGGTGAAGAACGACCCGTCCATCGAGAAGTTCAAGCGCTGAGCGGAGCGTAGGGGATCATGCGGTACGGCAGGTACCCGTTCATCGTCGGCTTTCTAGCCGCACCGGTCGCGATCTACGTGACCTTCGTCATCGCACCGTACGCCCAGGCGTTCTATCTGGCGATGACCAACTGGCGTGGGGTGAGCGCCAACCCGAAGTTCATCGGGCTGCAGAACTTCGAGCGACTGCTGCAGGACGACATCTTCTGGAAGGCGGTCCGCCACCACGGCCTCCTGCTGCTTGCCGTACCGCTGATCACCATCGCGATCGCCCTCTTCTTCGCGTTCATGCTCAACGTCGGAGGGGGCGGTCGGCGCGGGGAGATGACCGGGGTCTGGGGGTCGAGGTTCTACCGGGTGGTGTTCTTCTTCCCCCAGGTCCTGGCCGTGGTCATCGTCGGCGTCATCTTCAGCCGGGTCTACGCGCCCGACGACAGTGGTCTGCTCAACGGCGCGCTCACCGCGGTCGGCCTGGAACCGGTGCTCTTCATGGCGGACCCGGACATCGCGCTGTGGTCCATCGTCGCCGTACTGATCTGGCAGGCGGTCGGCTTCTACGTGGTGCTCTTCTCGGCCGGCATGTCGTCGGTGCCCAAGGAGATCTACGAGGCGGCGACCATCGACGGGGCCAACCGGACCAACATGTTCTTCCGGGTCACCCTGCCGCTGTTGTGGGACACCCTGCAGGTCGCCTGGGTCTATCTGGGGATCGCCGCCTTCGACGCCTTCGCCATCGTGCAGGTGCTCTCCGTCGACCAGGGTGGCCCGGACGGGGCCACCACGGTGCTCGGCATGGAGATCTACCGCAACGCCTTCAGCTACTCGCAGTTCGGCTACGCCTCGGCGATGGGCGTCGCGTTGTTCTTTCTGACGATCACGTTCGCGGCGCTCACCCTGCGTGTCAGCAAGCGTGAAACGATCGAGCTCTGAGCGGGGCCGGAGATGACGACGAATAGCAAACCGATCGCGCCGGCCGGGCCGGCGAAGTCCACGGCCCGACCGACCGGCGACGGTGGGCAGCCGACTGGTGACGGCAGGCGTGCGGGCAGGGACCGCCGGCACTCGGCCGCTACGCAGAAGTCGGAGGTACGGCTCCTCTCCGGCCTGGGGCACATCGCTCTCCTGGTGTGGGCCATTCTGGTGATCGCGCCGCTGCTGTGGACGTTCCTCGCCTCCTTCAAGAGCAACACCGAGATCTTCCTCGGCAGCCCGTTCGCCATACCCGACTCGTTCAGCTTCGCCAGCTACGGCCGGGCCTGGAGCGAGGCGAACGTCGGCCGGTACTTCCTCAACAGCGTCTTCGTGGTGACGCTGGGCACCGCCGGGACGATGCTCTTCGGTTCGATGGCCGCGTACGTGCTCTCGCGGTACCGGTTCTTCGGCAACCGGGCCATCTACTACCTGTTCGTGTCGGGACTGGCGTTCCCGGTGTTCCTGGCGCTCGTGCCACTCTTCCTGATCGTCAACAACCTGGGCCTGCTCAACACCTACACCGGCCTGATCCTGGTCTACATCGCGTACTCGCTGCCGTTCACCGTGTTCTTCCTGGCCGCGTTCTTCAAGACGTTGCCCAACTCGGTGGCCGAGGCCGCGATGATCGACGGGGCGTCGCATACCCGGCTCTTCTTCCGGATCATGATGCCGATGGCGAAGCCCGCGCTGGTCAGCATCACGATCTTCAACATCATCGGCCAGTGGAACCAGTACCTGCTTCCGGTGGCCCTGATGCAGGGGCAGGGTGCCGACCAGAAGTGGGTGTTGACCCAGGGCATCGCCAGCATCTCGACGGCGGCCGGCTACGAGGCGGACTGGGCGGCGCTCTTCGCGGCGCTGACCATGTCGATCCTGCCGATGATCGTCGTCTACGCGTTCTTCCAGCGACAGATCCAGAACGGCTTGACCGCCGGCGCGGTCAAGTAGCCGAAGACGCCGGTCCGACCGGGGCCGCCGCTGGCGGTGGCGGCAATGTCGCAGGGGCCGGGCAGAATCGCGTACGTGCTGGTGGCGGTGGTGCCCGACGAGGGCGGTGGGGGACAGGTGCGGCCGTTGTCCGTCGACGGCCGCCCCGCCGGCCCCACCGAGACCGTTTCCGACCTGGCCGCCGTCGTCGCCCGGTGGGAGAACACCGACCGGCCACGCTGGGTCTGGTCCGCCACCAGCGTGACCTATCCGGCCCTGTTGCGGGCCGGAGTCCGGGTCGACCGCTGCCACGACGTCGAGCTGACCGAGTCGTTGCTGCTCGGATACGCCGGCCGGTGGGGTGAACCCCGTGCTCTACCGGCCGCCTGGGCCCGGCTCACCGGCGCGCCTGTACCGGCCGACCCGCCACCCCGATCGGCTGCCCCACCCGGTGACGGTCAGGCCGCGCTCTTCGACACGCTGCCCGGCCCGCCGGCCGTCGGGCTGGACGCCCTGGTCCGCGTCTACGCCGACCAGCACGCCCGGATCGAGGCGACGGCCGAGGCAGGGCGGTTTCGGCTGCTGGTCGCGGCGGAGTCAGCCGGTGCACTGGTCGCAGTCGAGATGGCCGCCCACGGGCTGCCCTGGCGGGTCGACGTGCACGAGGAGATCCTGCTCGACCTGCTCGGCGAGCCGTCGCCGGTGGGTGGGCCACCCCGCCGGTTGGCTGAGCTCGCCGCCCGGATCGCCGAGGCCTTCGGCGTACGGCAGCTGCACGCCGATTCCCCCGCCGAGCTGCTGCGCGCCTTCGCCCGCGCCGGGGTGGAGCTACCCAACACCCGAAGTTGGGTGCTGCGGAAGGTGGACCATCCGGCGGTGCCGCTGCTGCTCGAATACAAGGAGCTCTACCGGATCTGGACGGCGCACGGCTGGACCTGGCGGGACACCTGGGTGCGCGACGGCCGGTTCCGCCCCGAGTACGTACCCGGTGGGGTGGTCTCCGGGCGGTGGGCGACCCGGGGCGGCGGTGCGTTGCAGATCCCCAAGGTGATCCGGCGCGCGGTGGTGGCCGATCCGGGCTGGCGGCTCGTGGTTGCCGATGCCGGGCAGTTGGAGCCCCGGGTGTTGGCGGCGGTCTCCGGCGACGATGGACTGGCGGCTGCGGCGGGCGCGGGTGACCTCTACGCGGCACTGGCCCGGCAGTCCTTCGGTGGTGACCGGGGCCAGGCGAAGCTGGCCCTGCTCGGTGCCATGTACGGCCAGACCGGTGGGGCGGCGATCCCCGCCCTCGCGGCGCTGCGGCGCAGCTATCCGACGGCGTTCGACTACGTGGAGGCCGCCGCCCGCACGGGTGAGGGGGGTGGGCTGGTGCGGTCCTGGCTGGGACGCACCTGTCCGCCGTCCTCGGTCAGTGTCGGCGAATCGGCGGGGGAGGGCGTGGACTTCGAGGTGACCAGCGGGGCCGACCCGTACGGTCCCCGGGCTCGGGCGGCGGCGCGTTCCCGGGGGCGGTTCACCCGCAACTTCGTCATCCAGGCCACCGCTGCCGAGTGGGCGTTGGCGCTGCTGGCCACGTTACGTGGGGCATTGGCCGACAGCTCGGCGGAGCTGGTCTTCTTCCAGCACGACGAGGTGATGGTGCACTGTCCCGAGGAGCAGGCCGAGCGGGTTGCGGCGCTGGTCGCCGAGGCCGGACAACGGGCTGGTCGGCTGCTCTTCGGCGGGACATCGGTGCGCTTTCCCCTCGACATCTCGGTGGTCGACTGCTACGCCGACGCGACATAGCGGACTAATTCCTTCAAATTCCGACACCCTGCGTGATGCGGATCGTTGGGTCCGGTGTGCGTACGACGGGTCCGGCGCGCTGCGCCTGGCCCACGGGCCAGGAGGGATGTGGCGTAACTGAGCCGGATCGCAGGAATGATCATCGCCGCCGGTGGCGGACGCCGCATCGGTGGCCCCGAGGCACTGTTGCGTCAGGGGGAGAAACCACTGGTGAGGCAGGTGCTGGAGACGGTACGCAAGGCCGGGTGCGACCCACTCGTGGTGGTTCTGGGGGCCGCCGCCGACCAGGTGCGGGCAACCGCAGACCTGACCGAGGCGACGGTTGTCGTCAACCGCTCCTGGGGGACCGGGATAGGGTCGTCGATGCGTAAGGGATTGGACGCCCTGCGTGCCCCCGACATCGAGGCCGTGGTGGTGGTGCCGGTGGACATGCCGGGGTTGACCGTGGCGGCGATCCGGCGGGTCACCGCGTTGCCGTACCCGGATGTGCTGGTCTGCGCGACCTACGACGGACTCCGGGGGTACCCGATGCTCTTCGGTCGGCGGCACTGGGCCGGCATCGCGACGTTGGCCAACGCCGACGTGGGTGCGCGACCCTACCTACTGGCCCACAAGAAGCAGATCGTGGACATCGCGTGCGACACGGTGGCCGACGGGTGCCGGGTGGACAGTCCCGAGCTGATGGCGCTGTGGGGGCTGACCGTGCCACCGCAGCGGGTCGGGGTGTAGATCGGGTCCGGTAGCGTGGCCCCGTGTCGGACTCGATTCCCCTCGTGGTGGCCTTCTTCTCCCCGTTCGCATTGCTCCTGTTGGTCTTGCTCGTCAGCCGGCGTCCGAAGCGGAGTGTCGACCTGGTGCCGCCAGCGGAGGTCGATCCACGCACGGTTGCCGAACAGGTGGCGGCGCTGCTTCGGGCCGGCAAGAAGATCCCTGCGGTCAAGCTGGTCCGCGACCGGACCGGCCTGTCCCTGCGGGACGCGAAGGAGGCCGTCGACGCCATCGAACGGGATGGAGCCCAGGCGATGCCCGGGCTCGGCAAGCTACCGTTCGTTCCGACGTCGCCCGGCTCGTCGCTGTCCGATGTGCCGCCGGCGGTGCTCGACCAGGTGCGGAAGCTGCACCACCGGGGGCGGAAGATCGAGGCGATCAAGGTGCTGCGCCAGCACACCCGTCTCGGTCTCAAGGAGGCCAAGGAGGCGGTCGAGCGGTTGTAGCTCGCCCTGCTCAGATCTCCACGTTGAACCGGCGCAGAATTGACGGGGCCAACAGGCCAGCGGCGGAGAGCACCGACAGCACGGTGAAGACGGTACGGAGGACGACCACCTCGACCTTGCCGCCGACCTTGACCGCGTACTTGTTCGGCACCCCGATCATGCGCCACATCCGCCGCCCGATGGGAATCGGCCAGAGGATCGGTACCCCGGCGCTGGTGATCATGTCGCCCAGGATGTGCACGATGCAGCCGACCCCGACCGCGAGGCCGAGCATCGGATAACCACGGTCGTCAGGCAGGTGCAGATACGTGAAGTACGCCGCCGCCAGGGACACCAGCGTGACGATCACCCAGCCGGCCCGCTTGGCCCACTCGTCGAACAGTCCGCGCAGCGCCAGTCCGATCATGAAGAACAGGATGCCGATGACCGCCCACTTGCCGTACGCGGTGCACAGCGCGGTGGTGCCCCAACCCACCAGCACGGTGAACGGGATGGTGTGGGTGAGCGTACGGTGTCCGTTGTTGCGGTGTGGATCCTTGCTCAGCTTCGTCGCGTGGTAGACGCCGAGCGAGATCTTCTCCATCACCTCGGCGATGAACAGCGACACCACGCCGAAGGTCCGGGCGACGGTCGCGCCGCCCTGGTTCTTGGTCACCTTGCCGGAGAGGTCCAGATCGGGAAAGAGCGCGCCACCGGCACAGACCGCGGTGCCGACGGCGATCGCGATCGGCGACTGCTCGTAGCCGGCGAACTGGTCCAGCGCCAGGGATCCGGTCAGCCATACGGCGGCACCGGACAGCGCATGGGATGGTCCCATCATCGTCGTTCATTCCTCCCCAAGATCTGCCCGCAGGCTACGCCACTTTGTCAGAGGGGAGGCGTCTGGGCAATTCACCGTGCATCCACAGTGGAAGGGGAGCGTCTTGTTGTCGGTCAAGCGCTTCCGCGGCCCTTCCCGCCGAGCAGCGGAAGGTCAAGCACCTTCGCGGAGCGGGATGCCGCGGACGATCGCAACGGCGATCTGGCAGAACTGTTCCATGTCCGGGGTGAAGTCCGGGGCTACCTCCGAGGGCAGCGCGAGTCTGGTCTCGACCAACAGCCGCCGGCAGACGTCCTCGATGGGCTGACCGGTGTAGTCGGCACGGACCAGGTCGGTGGCGGTCCGTAGGGCGCGGCGGAGCTGTTCCTCAGTGGGACGGCCAGCCTGCCGTGCGGGGTTCGCCCCGGCCGTCTGCGGCGAGACGCGTTGCTCGGACATGGTTCTCTCCCTTCCTGAGACCGGGATCTTCCGCACTCGGCGGGACTCCAGGTGCCGGGTCCGGGCCGGCCAGACCATCGCCGGTACGGCGGCGACTCGGACGGAATGCTAAGGCGTTTCGGCAGCCTCCTCCCAGAGGGAGAGCCGGCGCAGGGACTGGACCCGGGCGGCCTGGCGATGCCCGGGCGCGAGGATCGACAGCGCTTCGGTCTGGACCGGGGGCAGGCCGGCGACCTCGAACGACAGGGCGAGCGTGCGGGTGTCCGGCACGGCGGCACCTCCTCGTTGATGACGATCCTGCCGAATGGACCGCCGGGACGGGACGCGTTTCGCCGATCAGGCGTACGCCGGGCCCAGGAGCATGTCGACATCGGCGGCGACAGGCCAGAGGGCGTCGAGTTCCTCGGCCACGGTAACCGAACGAGGTACCCGCGGTACATGCCGTGTTGGCCGGGCGGGCGGGAGCGGAGGTTTACCACCGGAAGGTGCGGGTAGTCGCGAAGGCTTGTGCCACCCGGTGCGAAGGCTTGTGTCACCCGGTGGTGCCCGTACGACACGGAGGAGGGGATTTCGATGGACGGCCGTACCAAGGTAGCGGTGATCTACTACAGCGCGACCGGGATCACCTATCAGATGGCCCTGGCAGCGGTCGAGGGTGCCGAGCAGGCTGGTGCCGAGGTGCGGTTGCGCAAGGTGCGGGAACTCGCCCCTGAAGAGGCGATCCGGTCGAACTCCGGTTGGCACGCCCATCAGTTGGAGACCCAGGACGTGATGGAGGTGGAACTGGACGACCTCACCTGGGCCGATGTGGTGATCTTCGGGACCCCCACCCGGTACGGGGTGATGGCCGCCCAGCTCAAGCAGTTCATCGACACCAGCGGACCGCTGTGGAGTCAGGGCGTGCTGGTCAACAAGGTCTACGCCGGCTTCTGCTCGACCGCCACCACCCACGGTGGCCAGGAGGCGACCCTGCTCTCCATGTTCAACGTCTTCTACCACTGGGGCGGGATCGTGGTCACCCCCGGCTACGTCGAGCCCAGCCAGTTCATCGCCGGCAACCCGTACGGCGGTTCGCACACCAGCAACAACGGGGAGACGGCACCGGACGAGGTGGCCCGGACCGCGACGGCGCTGACCGCCCGCAGGGCGGTGCAGATCAGCACGGCCCTGCGGGCTGGCCTGGCCGGGTAGGCCCGAGTCAGCCCGTCGGCCTGGCCGGGTAGGCCCGAGTCAGCCCGTCGATCTGGCCGGGTAGGCCCGAGTCAGCCCGTCGATCTTGTCGAGGCCGTCGTGGCCGGCAGCAACCCAGTCAGTAGCTCTGTCAGCACCAGCATTCCGTCCTGGCTGAGCACCGACTCGGGGTGGAACTGCACGCCGGCGAAGGTCGTACCGCGTAGGGCGTGCACCGTGCCGTCGTCGGCGTCGCGGGCCACCCGGACCGGGCCGTGGCTCGTGGTGATCACGTCAGTGTCGGCCAGGGCGGTGTACGTGGCGTAGAACCCGACCCGGCGGCGCGCGCCGAAGAGGTCGACCTCCCGCTGCAACCCCTGGTAGGGCAGGTCACGGCGGTGCAGGCGCAACCCGAGCTGCCCGCAGAGCAACTGGTGCCCTAGGCAGATGGCCAGGGTGGGGTGACCGCCGTCGAGCAGCATGCCGAGCAACGTACGCAGGGTGGTCATCTTCGGGTCGTCCGGGCTGGTCGGGTCACCCGGCCCGGGGCCGACCACGGTCAGGTCGAACCCGGTCGGGTCACCGATGCGGTGCCACGGCCGCAGTTCGGTGGCCAGCCCCAGCGCCCGCAGCTGGTGGGTCAGCATGCCGGTGAAGGTGTCCTCGCCGTCGACGATCAGCACCCGTCGACCGGCGAGCGTGGGCACCACCGCCTCGCCTTCCGCACGCTGCTCCAACCAGAACCGGGCGAGCCGGTCGTTGCGGGCGGCCAGCGCGGCGCGTACCGCCGGATCGTCGGCCAGCCGAGTCGCCGGGGCGGTGCTGCGGGGCGGTCCGCCGGTCGTTCGTACCCCGAGTGCGGCCAGCACCCCGGCGGCCTTGGCGTGGGTCTCCGCCACCTCACCCGTGGCGGTGGAGTGCCGCACCAGGGTCGCGCCGACCGGCACCCGCAGCTCGCCGTCGGGGGAGATCTCCGCCGTCCGGATCAGGATCGGCGCGTCCAGGGTCTGCCGGCCGGCGGTGTCCCGACCGAGCAGGGCGAGCACCCCCGCGTAGTAGCCCCGGCCGGTCCGCTCGTGCCGGGCGATCACCCGACAGGCGTTCTCCATCGGGCTACCGGTGACGGTCGGGGCGAACATGGTCTCCCGCAGCACGTCCCGTACGTCCAGCGAGCCCCGTCCGGCCAGCAGGTACTCGGTGTGGCTGAGCTGGGACATCTCCTTCAGGTACGGCCCGATCACCTGCCCGCCCCGGTCGGCCACGGTCGCCATCATCTTGAGTTCCTCGTCGAGCACCATGTACAGCTCGTCGATCTCCTTCGGGTCGGCGAGGAACCGCAGCAACGCGTCGAGGTCGGCCGGCCCGTCCGGGTGCCGGAACGTGCCGCTGATCGGGTTCATCATCACCAGGCCGTCCTCGACGCTGACGTGCCGTTCCGGGGTGGCCCCGACCAGTGTCCGGGTGCCGGTGTGCACCAGGAACGTCCAGTAGGCGCCCCGCTCACCGGTCAGCAGTCGCCGCAACGCGGCCAGCGCCGAGGTCAGGACCGGCCCGACCAGTCGCGCCCGGTAGGTGCGGTGGATGACGAAGTTCGCCCCCGCTCCACGTCCGATCTCCTCCCGCAGCACCCGCTCCACGATCTCCCCGTACTCCTGGTCGGAGAGGTCGAAACCGCCGCCTTCGGTATGGACCGGCGCATCGGGCAGCGCGGCGAGCGCCTCGTCCAGGGGGGTCCGGTCGAGCGCGGCCACGGCCAGGTACTCCAGCGGGGTGCCGTCGTCGAGGTGGGCGAACCCCCGCTCGGCGAGCTGGCGGAACGGCACCAGGGCCAGCGTGGCCGGCCCATCCGGGCGCTCGGTCAGGGGAAGGTCGGCCAGCCGGTCGGCAACGTGCGCCGTACCCGTGTAGACCTCCAGGTGGGCCGCGCCCTCGCGGCGGATCAGGGCGAACGGACCGGGGTCGCCGCCGGCGGCCAGCGTGGCGAGCAGGTGCGGTAGCAGCTTCATGGTGTCGTTTCCTCAGGCCGGGGGCCGTCCGGCGGGGAGGCCGGAATGCGTGGGAAACGCCGACGGCCGCCTCGCTGGGGCGGCCGCGTGGGAGAAACTACGCGCGAGCGATGGCCGCCGGATAGGCGGGCCACCAGGAGTTCAGTCGCGCGAGCACCGGCCCACCATACGACGTACGCCGGACCGGCGGAACCCCGTCGGGCCGAGGCGTCCACCTGTTGGACGGCCCGTCCGGGCCGGTGTCGGCAAGTCCCCGGTGCCGACCTGGGCTTGGCGGGGGCGTTCGGCGGGTACGGTGTCCGGCGATGAACATTCTCGCCCTCGACCTGGGCACCTCCTCGGTACGGGGACTGGTGCTGGACTCCGACGCCGTGCCCCGGCCCGGTGCGCTGGCCCGTCGCCCGGTGACCGTGGTGACCACCAACGAGGGGGCGGCGACGCTGGACGGGCCGGGCTATCTGGCCGCGTTGATCGAATGCCTCGACGAACTGGCCAGCGCCGGACACCTGGACGGCGTCGAGTTGGTGGCCACCGCCGCACAGTGGCATTCGGTGGTGCCGTTGGATTCCGGCGGCGCACCGCTGGGACCGGTGCTGACCTGGCTCGACACCCGTGCCGAGCCGCTGTCCGTGGCAGCCGGTCCGGCCGACCCAGCCGCCTTCCACCAGCGCACCGGCACCTGGTGGCACCGCTTCTACTGGAGCGTACGGCTGCCCTGGCTGCGCGAACGTGCCGACGTCGGCCTGGCCCGTTTCGTCGGACTGGTCGAGTACGTCTTCGGCCGCCTGCTGGACGAGTCGCCCATGTCGGTATCGCAGGCCTCCGGCACCGGGCTGCTCGATCTGCGGGCCCTCGACTGGGACGCCGAGGCCTGCGAGCTGGCCGGCATCCGGCCCGGGGAGCTGCCGGACCTGGCCCCGGCGGGCTGGACCGGGCGGCTCCGACCGGACCTGGCCCGGCGTTGGCCGGCGCTGCGGTCCGCCCGGTGGGCACCTCCGCTGGGTGATGGTGCGGCCTCCAACGTCGGGTCCGGGTGCGTCGGTCCGGGCCGGGCCGCGGTCACGGTGGGGACCTCCGCGGCGGTACGACTGGTGCAGCCATCACCGGCCGGCGAACCGTTGCCGCCGTTGCCGGACGGGCTGTGGCGTTACCGGGTGGATCAGAACCACATCGTCACCGGCACCGCGTATTCGGCCGGGGGGAACCTGTTCGCCTGGGCCAAGCGGGAGCTACGCCTGCCCGAGGGACCCGCGTTGGACGCGGCGTTGGCCAGCCGCCCACCGGGCAGTGGCCCGCCGGTGGACGTCCGGCTCGGTGGTGACCGGCCACCAGGGCTGGCCCCGGCCGGTTCCGGGCAGTTCTCCGGGCTCAGTTTCGGCACCACGGCCGTAGACCTGCTCACCGGATTGATGAGTGCGCTGAGCCGGCAGGTCGCGGCGGACCTCACCGACATCGAGTCCACTGTGGGAGATCCGGTGGAGGTGGTCCTCGGCGGCGGTGCCCTCGCTGCGTCGTCGTGGTGGCGGCGGACCTTCGCGGCGGCCCTGGCGCCGCGCACGGTACGGCACGTCGCCAATCCGGAGATCGGCGCGACCGGTGCGGCCCTGGTGGCGATCGGTCGGATCGATGGAACGGCCGGCCCCGGGGGGATCAGCCAGACGGACGATCAAGGGGGGCGGGCAACGACAGAACGGTACCGGCCACAGTATCCTTCCTGAGTCGAACCGCAGGTCGGGCCATCGATGGCGACGCCGTTCCGGATGGACGTCTTGGAGGCATGTTGAGCGCTGGCCTGGATCCAGCTTCCGACGCGAAGTCGTCCCAGCGCCGTCGCCGTCTCGACGTCCGGGTGGTGCCACATCGGCGGCGTTCTCCGCTGCGACTACGTGACTGGCGGATGCGGACCAAGCTCGGTGCGGTGTTGATCCTCCCGTCGGTCGCGTTCCTGGTGCTCGCCGGGGTGCAGACCAACGTCCTCATCGGACGCACGAACGTGCTCGGTGACTTCGCCGAGCAGGTCGAGATGGGTCGGCCGATCACCGCGCTGGTGCACGAGCTGCAACAGGAGCGGGCGCGGACCGCCGGTGAACTGGCTGGCCTCCGGTTCGCCCTGCCCGGCCGGGTCGATTCCGGTGCGGCGGTGGCGGCCTTGGATCCGCTCTACCACCGTACCGATGAGGCGATCACTCGATTCCGGAACGCCGGCAGCCCGCTGCTCGGCTCCGACGTCTCGTGGCGGGTCGCCTACTCCCGGGCCGACGAGGCACTCAACCTGCTCGCCGACGTACGGGCCGCGGTGCCGGCCGTCATGCTCAGCACCGAGACCGTGCTGGGCAACTACAGTCGGGCGATCGAGGCGCTGCTGTCCCTGCTGGCCGAGCCCTCGCCCGGTTCCGATCAGCCGGAACTGACCGAGGCGGTGTTGCGGTACGTCCAGCTTGCCCGGGTCAAGGAGGTCGGTGCCCGGATCCGGGCCCAGCTCTACGGTGCCGGGCGGGCCCGGGCCTACGGCCCCGAGGACCAGATGATCCTCGCCGACCTGCGGGCGCAGCAGCTCGCCGCGCTCGCCGAGTTCCGGGTCGTGGCGACCACCGGACAGATCCAGCGGTACGACGAGATCGCCGTCGACCCGGGATTCCTCTCCGCCCTACGGATGGAGGGGAGCACTATTCCGTCGGACATCGACGATCCGGCTGTCCTCGAACCGGGGGCCTGGTGGGCGGCGAGCGAACAACGATCCGCCCTGCTGCGCCAGGTCGAGGTGGCGGTGCTCACCGACGCGGTGACGCTGGCGGACTCGCGTAGCGTCGCCCAGTTGCGCCGTACCCTGCTGGTCGCCGGTGGGGTGCTGGCGGTGCTGGCGGGCGCGCTGCTCATCTCGATCATCATCGGTCGGTCCGTCGCCCGGTCCCTGCGGATGCTGCGTACCCAGGCCCTGCGGGTTGCCCAGGTCGAGCTGCCCGAGGCGCTGGACCGGCTGCGCCAGGTGCACGCCGGGGTGTCGGAGATCGAGGTACCGCCCGCCGACGTGCGGGCGATGGACGAGATCGGTGAGGTCGCCGAGGCGTTCGTGGCGGTGCACCGCAGCGCGGTCACCGTCGCCGTGGAGCAGGCGGTCATGCGGCGCAACGTCAACGCCATGTTCGTCAACCTGGCCCGGCGGAGCCAGGTGCTGGTCGAGCGACAGTTGGAACTCCTCGACGACCTGGAACGGGAGGAGGACGACCCGGACCAGCTGGACAGTCTTTTCAAGATCGATCACCTGGCCGCCCGGATGCGGCGTAACGACGAAAGCCTGCTGGTGCTCGCCGGCTCCGAGCCCACCCGGCGCCGGGGCCGGCCGGTGCCGCTCTCCACGGTGATGCTCGCCGCGACGGCCGAGATCGAGCAGTACCAGCGGATCCGACCCGCGACGACCGGCCGCCTGCACATCGTCGGTCACGCCGTCCCCGACCTCGTGCACCTGCTGGCCGAGCTGTTGGAGAACGCCACCTCCTTCTCGCCACCGGACACCGTCGTCCGGATAGCCGGACACCCACACGGGCGGGACGAGGCGGTCATCGAGATCGTCGATGAGGGACTGGGCATGAGCCCGACCGCCATCGAGGCCGCGAACCAGACGCTCGCCTCTCCGCCCGCCGCCGACGTTTCCGCCTCCGAGCGGATGGGCCTGTTCGTCGTCAGTCACCTGGCCGCCCGTCAGAACATTCGAGTGCGCCTGGGTGCCGCCGGGCGGGGTGTCACCGCCGCCGTCTGGTTGCCGACCACCTTGCTTGCCCCCGCTGACCAGCGAGAGCCGGAGCATCAGCCACCCCGCCGGGTGCTCGCGGCACTGGCCGGACCCACCGGGGCTGTCCCGGTCGGTGTCAGTTCGGCCCGTCAGATGCCGCCCGGTGTCAGTTCGGCCCGTCAGATGCCAACCAGGATCGTGCCGGCCAGTGGTGTTCCGGCTGCCATACCGACCGGTCAGCCGGTCACACCGACCGGCCCGACGGTCAGCTCTGCCCGTGCGGCTGGCACGACCGTGGCCGGCGCTACCCCGGCCCCCGCCAGCGCCTGGTGGTCGCGGCAGGGGGCCCGGCCAGCCGCCCCGGCACCAGTGCCGAAGCCCGCCGCACCCCGCACCGGCGGCGTCAACGCCCGCGGACTGCCGGTCCGGGTGCCGATGGCCCAGCTGCCCGGTGCCAACCCGGCGGAGGCACCGCCCACCCCGGCTCGACGGCATGAGCCGGACCCCGAGGCGGTGGGTGGCATGCTCACCCGCTTCTATGGCGGGGTACGGCGGGCGGAAGCCGAGGAGACCACCGAGATAGTCCTGCCGCCCAGCGGCACGCGTACCGAGAGGGAGCAACAGTGACAACGCTCAGTCAAGAGGCTCGGGACCTGAGCTGGCTGGTCAACGCCTTCACCGAGCGGGTGCCCGGGGTGTCGCACGCGATCGTGGTCTCGTCCGACGGGCTGCTCGTGGCGATCTCCGACCATCTGCCGCGGGACCACGCCGACAAGCTCTCCGCGGTCACCTCAGGCCTGATGAGCATCACCGCCGGGGCGGCGCAGATGTTCGACAACGACGTGGTCAAGCAGACCGTGGTGGAGATGGGCCGGGGCTACTTCCTGGTCATGCAGATCCGGGACGGCTCGATCCTGGCCACCCTGGCCGGCAGCGAGGCCGACATCGGAGTGGTGGGTTACGAGATGGCTCGGCTGGCCAAGCAGACCGGAGAGATGCTGACCCCGGCGCTGCGGGCGGAACTCCAACAGGCGTTGCCCCGCTGACGACGGGGTCAGCCAGCCACTCCGGCTCGGGATCAGATGACGTTGGCCGCGATCACCTGGCGATACCAGTGCCCGCTGCGCTTGAGGATCCGCTCCTGCGTGGCGTAGTCCACGTAGATCAGACCCCAGCGCTGGTCGTACCCCTCGTTCCACTCGAAGTTGTCGAGCAGGGACCAGACGTGGAAGCTCTCCAGCGGTACGCCGTCGGTGATGGCTCGATGAGCGGCGGCGAGGTGGTCCCGGAGGAAGCTGATCCGCCCGGTGTCGTCGATGGTGCCGTCCGCGTCGGGTCGGTCGGGGGTGGGCAGGCCGTTCTCGGTGATGGTGAGCGGTACGTCGCCGTAGTCGCGTGTGACCCGGGTGAGGATGTCGTACATCCCGGCGGGGTAGATCTGCTGCCACTCCGCCTGCGACGTCGGCCACCGGCGTACGGAGCCGCCGTCGTTGGTGACGTAGATCGGCGTGTAGTACTGCACCGCGAGCAGGTCTACGGGGGCGGAGATGATTGCCAGGTCGCCATCCCGGATCCCGCGCACCATCCGGCTGTCCGGGCCGAGATCGGCCAGTACGTCGGCCGGGTACCGGCCCTTGAGGATGGAGTCGAGGTAGAGACGGTTCTCGTAGCCGTCGTACAGCCGGGTGGCGGCTTCGGCGGCGGCGCTGTCGTCGGCGGGGTAGCACGGATGGAGGTTGAGCGCCGGGCCGATCCGCCCCGGTTCACCACTGCCTCGGAAGGCCTGTACGGCGAGCCCGTGCGCCAGTTGGAGGTGGTGTGCCACGAGGTACGCGGCGGCGGGATCCTGCCGGCCAGGGGCATGGTGTCCCTGCAGGTAGCCGTTCTGTACCACCGTCTTGGGTTCGTTGATGGTCAGCCAGGTGGCGACCTCCGCGCCGAGCCCTCGAAACACCGCGTCGGCGTAGTCGGCGAACCGGTGGGCCACATCGCGGGATTCCCAGCCACCGACGTCCTGCAGGGACTGGGGGAGGTCCCAGTGGTAGAGCGTCGCCATCGGGGTGATGCCCCGCTCGTGCAGCCCGTCGACCAGGCGCCGGTAGAAGTCCAGGCCCCGCTGGTTGGGTGTACCCCTACCGTCGGCCTGGATCCGAGGCCAGGAGATGGAGAACCGGTACGTACGTAGTCCCAGCTCCTGCATCAGGTCCAGGTCGGACAGGTACCGGTGGTAGTGGTCGGCGGCGACGTCACCGTTGTCACCACCTCGGGTACGGCCCGGGGTGTGGCTGAACGTGTCCCAGATGGAGGTGCCGCGCCCGTCGTGCTTGGCCGCGCCCTCGATCTGGTACGCCGATGTGGCGGCTCCCCACCCGAAGCCGTCGGGGAAGTGAAGGCCGAGCACCGGTTCGGGCTCGGGGGGTAACTCGGAGGTGGGGGACGCGGCAGTGTGGTGCAGCAGGTGCCGCCGGTTGGCTGTGGACATTCGGTTTTCTCCTCGTGATTGGACGGTCATCCACGATAGCGCGGGAGCGCTCCCAGACGGGGTAGCGTCCGCCTCTGGCTGATTGCCGATTCCTGAGAGCGCAGACCGCCGAGGATCAACCTCAATGGCAGTAGAGTGGGGACGGGGAGGGCAACCCCGTCCCCACCGTGGATGACACACACGTGCGGGCGGACTGGCATCCATCCCGACGTGCCGCGGGAGCCGGGCCACGCGAGTGGCTCTGGTTCCACCTCCTTTCGATGGTGCTGAGTCGGCTGACGGCGGAATCCGGGCTGGACCGCCGGCAGCCGCGCGGCGAAGCGGTGTCGATCCACGAGGGGCAAAGTGGTGACACCGAGTCGACCTGTTCGACCACCTTCTATGGAAGCGCTCCCATCGGGTGGTTCCTGGACTGTAACCCTCGTCACGTGAATGTGAAAGGCCCGGAACGGGATCGAAACATTTCCCTGTCGCTGGCGGGCCTGCGGGCGTGGGCTGTTGTTTGCGGGAGCGCTCCCATGTAAGACTGTCGAAGCTGTGGCCGGGAGCCACACCGCGCGAGCAGCGGGTTGCCGAGGGCAGTCAACAGGCGACCCCGTTTCCCGCCGACCGGAGCGCGTCACCGTCCTCCGGCGGCCATGCGCCCGATCCGGGTCGGGTCCGACCACCCTCCGCCACGCCCACCGCGTGTCCGTACCGGGGCCGTGGGCGCCCGCCGGGACCGTACGGCCCGGCCCAGTCTCACAAGGAGACAGCGAGCTATGAGACTCAAGGCAAGACGCCGATTGGCGGCCGTTGCCACCGGCGTACTGGTGGCCGCCGGGCTCACCCTGCCCGGTGGGGCGGCACACGCCGCGCCCTCCTGCGACGTGGTCTACGCGACGAACGACTGGAACACCGGATTCACCGCCAACGTGACCGTCACGAACCTCGGTGATCCGGTCACCTCATGGACGTTGACCTTCGACTTTCCCGGAAATCAGCGGATCACCCAGGGCTGGTCGGCCAACTGGAGCCAGTCCGGTAACCGGGTGACCGCCACGAACATGTCGTACAACGGGAACCTGGGCACCGGAGCCTCGACCGCCATCGGCTTCAACGGTGCCTACAGCGGCACCAACGCAAAGCCGACCTCGTTCGCGGTCAACGGGGTGACCTGCGGCGGCATCGGTCAGCCGCAGCCGCCGACGGTCAGCCTCACCGTGCCCGCCGGACCGTTCGAGGCCCCCGCCGACGTACCGCTGACCGCCACCGCCAGCGACCCGGACGGCACCATTGCCAAGGTCGAGTTCTACCGCAACGGTCTGCTGGTCAACACCGACACCAGCGCACCGTACAGCTATCTGCTGGAGGACCTGCCAGCCGGCGCGTACACGGTGCAGGCCAAGGCGTACGACAACGCGAACCTCACCGCGACCGCCGAGAGGGCGTTCACCGTGACCCCCGCGTCCGGGCCGGTTCTGGTAGCCACCCCGTCCTCGGTCAGCGTGGCCGAGGGGAGCAGCTCCACGGTGAACCTGAAGCTCAGCGCCGCCCCGGCCGGCAACGTGCCGGTCACCCTGACCCGGACCGGGGACACCGACGTCACCGTCACCCCGACCTCGGCCGTGCTGACCCCGACCACCTGGAACACCGGCGTGAACCTCACCATCTCGGCGGCCGAGGACGCTGACACCGTGGGCGGTACCGCCACCATCACCGCCTCTGCCACCGGGTACGCCCCGCTGGCGATCATCGCCACGGAGATCGACAACGATGTCCCGGGCGGCGACAACATCTACACCGCCCGGTTCCTGGAGCAGTACGGGAAAATCAAGAACTCGGGCTACTTCAGCCCCGAGGGCGTGCCGTACCACTCCATCGAGACACTGATCGTCGAGGCACCCGACCACGGCCACGAGACCACCTCCGAGGCGTTCAGCTTCTGGATCTGGCTGGAGGCGCAGTACGGCCGGGTCACCCAGAACTGGGCACCGTTCAACAACGCCTGGACGGTGATGGAGAACTACATCATCCCGTCGCACGCCGACCAGCCGACCGCCGGTGTCAACGGCACCGCGCAGTACGCCGCCGAGTACAACCTGCCCAGCCAGTATCCGTCCCAGTTGCAGCCCTCGGTGTCGGTCGGTGCCGACCCACTGCGTAACGAGTTGCAGTCCACCTACGGCACCGGCGACATCTACGGCATGCACTGGCTGCTGGACGTGGACAACACGTACGGCTTCGGTCGGTGCGGCGACGGCACCACCCGCCCGGCGTACATCAACACCTTCCAGCGTGGCCCGCAGGAGTCGGTGTGGGAGACCGTGCCGCAGCCGTCCTGCGACACGTTCCGCCACGGCGGCCCCAACGGCTACCTGGACATCTCCGTCAAGGAGGCCAACGCCCCGGCGAAACAGTGGAAGTACACCAACGCGCCGGACGCCGACGCCCGCGCCGTGCAGGCCGCCTACTGGGCGCTGACCTGGGCGAAGGCCCAGGGCAAGCAGGCTGACGTGGCGGCCACCGTGGCCAAGGCCGCCAAGATGGGCGACTACCTGCGCTACGCGATGTTCGACAAGTACTTCAAGAAGATCGGCAACTGTGTCGGGCCGACCACCTGCCCGGCCGGCACCGGTAGGGACTCCGCGCACTACCTGATGTCGTGGTACTACGCCTGGGGCGGCGCGACCGACACGTCGGCCGGCTGGTCCTGGCGGATCGGCTCCAGCCACAACCACTTCGGCTACCAGAACCCGTTCGCCGCCTGGGCGCTGACCAACGTGGCCGAGCTGAGGCCGCAGTCGCCGACCGCGGTCGCCGACTGGACCAACAGCCTCAACCGGCAGTTGGAGTTCTACCAGTGGCTCCAGTCCGCCGAGGGGGCCATCTCCGGCGGTGCCACCAACAGCTGGGACGGGGCGTACGCCCAGCCGCCGGCCGGCAAGTCCACCTTCTACGGCATGTTCTACGACGACCACCCGGTCTACGAGGACCCGGGCAGCAACCAGTGGTTCGGCATGCAGGTCTGGTCGCTGCAACGAGTCGCGGAGCTGTACTACGTGACCGGCAACGCCAAGGCCAAGGCCATCCTCGACAAGTGGGTGCCGTGGGCCATCGCCAACACCACGATCGGCACCGGTGGTGCCTTCGAGATCCCGGCGGACATGCGGTGGACCGGTCAGCCGGCCGTCTGGAATCCGGTGAACCCGCAGCCGAACACCAACCTGCACGTCGAGGTCACCGCCAAGGGCCGGGACGTGGGCGTCGGTGCGGCGTACGCCCGGACCCTGATGTGGTACGCGGCCAAGTCGGGTAACGCGGCGGCGAAGACCACCGCCAAGGGGCTACTCGACGCGATGTACGCGCACGCCGAGGCCAAGGGCATCTCGACGGTGGAGACCCGGGCGGACTACCGCCGGTTCGACGACGTGTACGACGCCAGCACCGGGCAGGGCCTCTACCTGCCGCCGGGCTGGACCGGTCGGATGCCCAACGGGGACGCCATCACCGCGGGCAAGAGCTTCGTGGACATCCGGTCCTTCTACCGCACCGACCCGGACTGGCCGAAGGTCCAGGCGTACCTCAATGGTGGTCCGGTGCCGGAGTTCCGCTACCACCGGTTCTGGGCACAGACGGACATCGCCATGGCGTTCGCCGACTTCGCCCACCTGTTCCCGAACGGCTGAGGTGTGAGGAAGGGCCCCTTCCACGGCAAGCAGCGACGAGAAGGGGCCCTTCCTCACCTCAGGACGGGGTGGCGGAGGCCAGGGTGCTCGGGGGGTAGGGACCGGCGGATGACCCACCAGCTGCCGGCCAGGCAGGCCGCCACCAGTGGCCAGGTCAGGACGACGCGAGCGGTGGCGAGGGCCAGCACCTGGTCGGCCAGGTAGAGCGGGATGAACACGGCGAGCCGCAGGACGTACTGCATCACCCAGACCCAGCTGCCCCGGCCGTACGCCCGCAGTAGCGCCGGGTCACGCCGCCACCGGGTACGTTGACCGAGCATGATACCGACGACGACGCCCAGCAGCGGCCAACGCACCACGATGCTGACCGTCCAGGCCAGCGCACTGGCCGCGTTGGAGACGAGCTGGAGCAGGAAGAAGTCGCTCGCCCGACCGGTACGCAGGGCGATGAGGGCGGCCAGGCAGACGGCGAGCAGGCCGACCAGCACCGAGCGGGGTCGGTGCCGATGGCTCAGCCGCCACCCGGCCACCGCCACGCCCACCAGCAGCGCCGCGATCACCCCACCCCAGACCGACTCCCCACCGACCAACCAGCCGACACCGAATCCGATCGGCGGCAGCGTCGCGTCGATCGCCCCCCGACGCCCACCGAGCAGGCTGGCGAGGGATTCCGACTGGTCACGCTCGGGTGCCAAGGACATCCTCACCTCCGGTAGCTGGCCGGTGCCGAGCGCGGTACCGGTTGGTGGCATGACGCCCGGACCGGGTTGAGCACCCAATTTCTTAGGGGAGCCTAACCCGTCGAGGTCTGACCGAGCGGAGGGAGCCCTCCGGCACTACCGTAGATGGCATGCCCGGTCGGAGAAGCGGCACGACCATAGGCTGGCTGGTGTTGTTGCTCGCCGGCCAGGTCCTGGCGCTGGTTGCGCTCTGGCGGTTCGCCGTCCGTACCCGACGTGGACAGCTACTCGACACGATCGCCCTCACCGGTAACACGATCGGTCAGCAGCGGATCGACGGACTGGTCGACACCATCCTGAGCGCCATGTCGGTGGTCTCCCTGCTGGCGGCCACCGCCGTCATCGGGTTCATCGCCCTGATCCGGGGCCGGATCGCGCTGGCGGTCGTGACCACGCTGCTTATCGCCGGGGCCAATGTCACCACCCAGGTGCTCAAACACTTCCTCTACCGACCGGATCTCGGCGTCGATCCGGACCGGGCGGCCGTCGGAAACACGCTACCCAGCGGACACGCCACAGTGGCCGCATCGGTGGCGGTCGCGCTGGTCCTGGTGCTTCCGCCCCGGGTCCGGGGCTGGGGTGCGCTGGTGGCCGCCGGGTACGCAGCCCTCGCCGGGGTGGCGACCCTGTCGGCCGGTTGGCATCGACCCAGCGACGCGGTGGCGGCCCTGCTGGTGGTGGGCGGCTGGGCGGCCGTCGCCGGGCTCCTGCTCCTGTTCGTCCAGGGAGCGGACGCTCAGGTGGAACCGGGCGACAAGCACCGGATCGCCACGACCATACTGGTGCTCGCCGGCGTGTTCCTGGTGGCGGCTGCGGCGGTCGCCCTCACCCTCACCGGTGACGTGCTGTCCGTGCCACCCGAGCAGCTCAGCCGCCGGCGACTCCTCGTCGCGTACGCGGGCAGCGCGGCGGGCATCGCGGGCGTCGCGAGCCTGCTGATGGCTCTGGTGTTGACCACCGTGCACCGGGTCGTCCCCCGCCATACCGGCTGACCGGACGACGTGGCCCTCCGTCGATGCGGCTCGCCGAAGTCGGATCTTGCCGTCGGGCCGGGTAACCAGGCACCATCAGTCGGTGACGATACGTTGGGGGATGACGGTGCCGCTGGGCGGTGTCTCGCTCACCGACCACAATGCGGTCTACGCGGCGCTGGCCCAAGCCGACTTCACCGATCTGTGGTCCGCCGAGGTCAATGGCGCGGACGCGTTCACCCCGCTGGCGCTGGCCGCCGCCTGGCAGCCGAGGCTGCGGCTCGGTACGGCCATCGCCTCGGTCTACACCCGAGGGCCGGCCCTGCTGGCGATGAACGCGGCGGCGCTGGCCGAGGCCGCTCCCGGCCGCTTCGCCCTCGGCATCGGAGCGTCGTCGCCGGTGCTGGTCCAGGACTGGAACGCCACCCGGTTCGTCGAACCGTTCCGGCGTACCCGGGACACGCTACGGTTCCTGCGGGCGGCGCTGCGGGGTGACACGGTGGACGAGGTGTACGACACCTTCACCATCCGGCGGTTCCGGCTGGACCGGCCGCCGAGCGTACCGCCGCCGATCCTGCTCGCCGCGTTGCGTCCCCGGATGCTGCGCCTGGCCGGTGCCGAGGCGGACGGCACGATCCTCAACTGGCTGGCCGCCACCGACGTACCCCGGGTGCTGGCCGAGGTGGGCCAGCGGCGGCCCGGGTTCGAGGTGGTCGCCCGGCTGTTCGTCTGCCCGACCGAGGACGCGACACACGCTCGTGCGCTGGGCCGCCGGCTGATTGCCAGCTACCTCACCGTGCCCGCGTACGCGGAGTTCCACCGTTGGCTGGGCCGCGAACCGGTGCTCGGGCCGATGTGGCAGGCCTGGGCGGCAGGGGACCGGCGTGCTGCTGCCGCAGCGGTGCCGGACGAGTTGGTCGACGCGCTGGTGCTGCACGGGACACCGGAGGTGTGCCGGACCAAGGTACGCCAGTACGTGGCGGCCGGGGTGGACACGCCGGTGATCGCCCTGTTGCCGACCCCGGAACTGGCCGCTGGTGGATCCGCCGCGCTGGCGACGGTGATCGCCCAGTTGGGCCGGAGCACCGGGAACTGACCCGACCGTACCCAGGGCCGGGAGCGCGGCCGCCGACTGCCGACTGCCGACGGTACGGTCAACGCCGCCAGCGGAGCGGACCGGGGTGCACCGACCAGAGCAGCCGACGCCACCAGGACCGGCGGGCGCGTAGCCCGTCCACGTACGCGCTGGCCTGCCTGCCGGCCAGCCGGGCCTGCTCCTCGCTGGCCGTTCCCGGGGCGAACGCCACCAGGTTGACCAGTTCGGCGAGGTCGTCGATTGGCGGCACCGGCGGACGTACCCTCACCCGTACGGAGTCCGGCCCGGCTGCGGCCACCGTCCGGGCCTGCGCCGCCACCTCGGTCGCCGCCAGGTGGCCGGCGACCGGCTCGCCGGCCAGCCGCAGCGCGTCGGTCACCTCCCGCCAGGCGCCGGCGATGCGTTGCTCCGGCGGACCGATGTCGAGCCGGCGGCGACGCTGGGCCCGGCGCAACACCACGACCGCCACCACGAGCCCGCCGAGGATCAACACCAGACCACCCACGCCACCACCGGCCAGCAGCACACCGGAGAGCCCCCGGTCCCGCGGCGGGGCGGCTGCGGGTGCAGCGGCCGACTCCACCGGGGTGGCGCTGGGCAGGGCCTCGTCCGGTGACGGCGGTGGTTCCTCCGGTCGTGGCTTGAAGTCCTCCTCGACCGGCCGTGGCTCGGTGTCCGGTCGGGGCAGCGGGTCGAACGCCACCCAGCCGATCCCCTCGAAGAGCACCTCCGGCCAGGCGAAGGCGTCCGCTCCCCGGACCGGGCCGTCGCCGCTGGCCGAGCTGAATCCCACCACCACCCGGGTGGGCAGCCCCATCAGCCGGCCCAGCACCGCGTACGCCGCCGCGAACTGCTCCGAGGTGCCGCGCTGCCCGCCGCCGTTACGCGGTCCGAAGAGGAAGAAGCTCAGGTTCGGGTACGCGTGCCCGCTGGGCGCGTCGGCGACCATCCGGTAGTGCTCGGCGAGGAACTGCTCGATCGCCAGCGCCCGGGCGTACGGTGCACCGTTCTCCGTGGCCAGTTCGTCGGCCAGCCGGCGGAGCTGTTCCGGGGTGCCCTCCTCGACCCGCAGCACCCGGGCCACCGCATCCCCCGACGGGACGTTCGCGGTGGCCAGCAGGTTCGGGTCGGGGCGCTCCCGGAGCGAGTCAACGGTGTAGCGCAGTCCGGGCACCAACCCGTCCGGGCGGATCAGCGTGCCGCTGGCCGCGTCATAGGCGATCCGGGCCCCGGTGACCTGACGTGGCGTCGCGACCGCCGGCACCAGCCGTCCGCTCAGCTCACCGATGGTGATCTCCTGCCGTACCGGCTGCTGCGTGGCGCCGGCCGGCACCTCCACGGTCGGCAACACCCGGCCGGCGTTGCGGTAGGTGCCGCCGACCCGCCAGGTCACCCCGTCGTAGTCGCTGAGCACGGCGAGCCGGATCCGGATCGCGTTGCCCTGCGGTGGCTGACCCGGCGCGTCGGTGGCCGCCGGATCCGGTGCCTCAGGGGCTTGCTCGCCCCCGTCGACCGCCGTCGCGGTGGTGCGTACGGAGAAGAGTTCCTGGTCGGGGTTCAACGCCCAGCCGGAGATCCGGATCAGAGGATTCTCGTCGAGGCTGTCGACCTGCGGCGGCTGTACGTAACGTCGCGGGTCGACCGGCGTGTCGCCGACCCGGCCAGCCACCGTCGGGGCCACCACCGCGATCAGCCCGACCACCACGACCAGACCGGCGGCGGTGCCGAGCAGGGTCCGAGCCCGGATCACCGCCGGCACATCGCCACCGGTACCGACACCGCCGCCCCCACCGGACCCGCCGGCCGGTGAGCCATCCCGTCCGCCCACCGCGAGCCCGAGCGCGGCGAGGGCGGCGAAGCCCACGGTCGGCCAGATGGCGGGCTCGGCGTTGGGGCCCACGACGTAGAGCACGCCGATGTACAGCAGGGTGGGCGGGAGGTAACCGAGCAGCACCCGACCCGCGCGCATCGCCACCTCGGCGGCGGTCAACCCGGCCAGCCAGGCGGCCACCAGCGGAACGATCACGGTGTCCGGCACCGGCTCGGCCGGGATCATCGCGGTGAGCAGGCGGGGGATGCCGTTGCGGGCGGCGTCGAGCGCCACCGTGCCGAAGGCACCGGGCAGGTCGGCGCGGTGGGCGGTCCACCAGAGCGCGAACGCGACGTACCCCGCCATGGCGAGCACGGACAGCGGCCCGACCAGCCAGGACGGCAACCGCCGGGCGGCGGCGCTGACCAGCACCGAGCCCGCCGCCGCACCGAGCGTGAGTTGGGCCAGTAGCGGACCGGCGTAGACCCGGCCGAGGGCCAGCCCGGTCAGCCCGACCAGCCCGACCAGGGTCAGCGGAAGCAGGACGATCCGCAGAATTCTCACCATCGGCGTACGCCATCCCACTCGGCGGCGAACTCGGCACCGTCGGCCGCGTCGAGGACGACCAGGCCGGCGGCGTCCGGTGCCGGCCGCCCCTCCGCGCCGAACATCCCGACCACCACCGACGGGTACGCCCCGCGAAGTGCGCCGAGCTGCCCCAGATCGGCACGGGCACCGGGGCCGGTGAGGAAGACCAGGGTGTCGCCGAGCCGGTCCTGCCGCAGCCGGCGGGCCACCGTGCGCAGCGGCCCGTCCCCACTGCCGGCCGGCTCGGTGCGCAGCGTGACGGCTGCGAGCCGGTCCAGGAACGCCCCGCCGGTCGCCGGGTCGCTGTCGTCGGCGACCACCAGCAGCACCACCGGCAGGTCCTCGCGGTAGGCGGCGGCGACCACCGAGGCCGCTGCCTCGCAGGCGGACTCGAAGGTCTCGGCGACACCGTCGACCAACCGGGGGTGGGCGGCGGCCCGGTTGTCCAACAGCACCACGAGCCGGGGCAGGCTGGTGTCGAGGTGCTCGCGCACCATCAACTCACCGACCTTGGCGCTGGTGCGCCAGTGCACCCGGCGTAGTTCGTCGCCGACGACGTACTCCCGCAGCGAGTCGAAGGTGATCGAACCGTGTGGGACCCGGTCGACCCGGCCGTCCAGGCTGCGGGTCACCCCGGCCGGTACAGCGGCCAGCGGGTGGATGCGCGGGTGCACCAGGACCTCGGCGGTGCCGCCCTGCGAGCGGGCCACGGTCATCAGCCCCAGCGCGTCCCGGCCGGTGATCCGCAGCGGCCCGATCGTCACCACGCCGCGCCGGTGGGTGGGCACCGGGTAGCTGCCGGTCGTGTCGTGGCCGGGACGCAGCCGCAGCAGCGGCACCGGGACGGGCTGGTTGCCGCAGCGGTCCTCGGCGATCAGGCTCGCCGAACGTAACCGGCCACTGTTGCGCACGGTCAGCGTCATGGTGGCTGATTCACCCCGGCTCACCCGGTCCGGCTCGGCGACCCGCGTCACGTCGAGCCGGGGCCGCCAGGCGGCGTAGCCGACGGCGCAGCCGACCGCGATCGCCGCGGCGACGCCCAGCAGGGCCAGTTCCGCGTACCCGAACCAGAATCCGGTCACGAGGAGGAGGACGGCACAGGCGAGCAGGCCGGCACCACGTGCGGTGATCGTCATGGCTGGCGGATCAGGCTCCGGGGGTCGTGGCCGGCAGTGGCACGGGCACCGACGCCACCGCCTCGTGCAGCACCTGGATGGCGGTGACCCCGCGTACCTGGGCGTCGGGGGAGAGCAGGATGCGGTGCGCGAAGACCGGTTCGACCAGCGCCTTGAGGTCCTCCGGCTGCACCCAGCCGCGCCCGTCGATGAGGGCGTACGCGCACGCCGCCCGGGTCAGCGCGATCACCCCGCGCGGGCTCACCCCGATCCGTACGTGCGGGTGGCTCCGGGTCGCCGCCGCCAGCCGGACCGCGTACGCGTAGAGCGGATCGGCGATGTGCACCCGCTGGGCCAGCCGGGCCAACTCGCCGACGGTGGCGGTGTCGGTGACCGCCTCCAATGCCTCCGGGGACCGGAGCGTCGCCCCGCGCAGCACCTCGATCTCCACCGCCTCGTCCGGATAGCCGACGGAGAGTTTCATCAGGAAGCGGTCGAGCTGCGCCTCGGGCAGCCGGTAGGTGCCGTCCATCTCGACCGGGTTCTGCGTGGCCACCACCAGGAAGGGCTGGGGCACCGGGTGCCGCGTACCGTCGACGGTGACGGTGCGTTCCTCCATCACCTCCAGCAACGCCGACTGGGTCTTCGGTGAGGCCCGGTTGATCTCGTCGGCGATGACGATGTTGGCGAAGATCGGGCCGGGGTGGAACTCGAATTCCCGGCTCGCCTGGTTGAAGATGGTCACCCCGACCACGTCCGCGGGGAGTAGGTCAGGGGTGAACTGGATCCGCCGCCACTGCCCACGTACCGACGCGGCGATCGCCCGGGCCAGCGTCGTCTTGCCGACCCCGGGCACGTCCTCCAGGAGCAGGTGCCCCTGTGCGAAGAGCGCGGTCAACGCCAGCCGGACCACCTTCGGCTTGCCCAGCACCACCGAGCTGACGTTGGCGGCCAACCGGGCGGCCAGGGCGGCGAAGCCCTGCACCTGCTGCGGGAAGAGCGGCTCACGGCTGTTCACTGTGGATGGTGCTCCTTGCCGGTGTGGATCGGGTCAGCAGCCGGGCAACGCGTTGATGTTGTCGCCGCCGTCGAGGTTGAACCAGGCCCAGGGGATGTAGTTACCGCCCTTGTAGTCGACCCGTACCCACCAGGTGCTCGCCTTCTGCTTGTTGTAGATGTACGAGTCGATGTGCTCGCCGCGCACCTTGCAGAACGCCTTCAGCCGGGTGCCCGGCTTCGCCCAGCCGACCTGCTTGTCGTTGTCCTGCCGGGCCACCGAGAAGATCTCGTTGCCGTTGCGGCCGTCCCGGTCCCTGTCGCAGTAGGTCGCGGTCTCGCCGGACTCGCCGTTGTTGCAGGTCGCCGTCCCCCAGAGGTCGGTGGTGGTGCCGGTACCCTTCGCCGTGCCGGTGCCGGCGGCGTTGCGTACGGTCACCGTGAAGGTGTAGTCGGTGCCCGGGTTCAGGCCGGTGACCCGGATGCCGGAGCAGTTGCCGGGGACGGCGGCCTTGCCGGTGGGGGCGACCGTGCAGGTGGCCTGCCCGCCGCCGGCGTTGACGGTGAACCGGACGGTTGCCGAGGTGGCGTCGGTGGTGACCCCGGTGACGGTCACCTTCGGCTCGGCCACCGTGCTGGCCGACCTGGTGGCCGCCGGCCCGATGCCCGCCTCGTTGACCGCCTGCACCTTGACCACGACGTTCTGGCCGTTGCCCAGCCCGGTCACCTTCGCCCGGGTGTCGGTTACCTCGATCTTGTGGCTGCCCGCCTCGACCACGTATTTCGTGATCGACCGGCCGTTTTCCTTGGCCGGCGTCCACGCCACGGAGATCGCGCCCGCCTCGCCGGCCACGGTCGCCGCGGTCAGCCCGGTCGGGGCGGCTGGCCGGTTGAACGGAACCACGGTGTTGCTCACCGGGGACGCCTTGGAACCGGCGCCGTTCTGGCTCACCGCGACGACGGTGAAGGCGTACTGGGTGCCGTACTCCAGTTCACCGGCGGGGATGACCAACTCCGTCTTGGTCGACTCACCTGCTGGGGCGTTGGCTCCGGGCGAGACGGCGGTCACCGCGTACTTGGCGATCTTGTGGCCCAGGCCGTCGGCGGCCGGCCACTTGACCAACACGGTGCCGTCCGGCCGCTCCTGGGCGGTCACGCTGGCCGGCGCGGCGGGCACCTCCGAGGTCGGCACGACCGGGTTGCTGGTGCGTTCCGGTCCGGCACCCTTGGCGTTCACGGCGTGCACCGAGAAGCGGTACGTCTCGCCGTTGACCAGGCCGGTGACCTCCAGTGCGCGCTGGTTCGCGCCAACCTCGAAGGTCCGGTCGGCACCGCGTACCACGTACTTGATGATTTCCGCACCGTTGGCGGCGGCTGGCTTCCAGCTCACCCGGGCCTGGGCGTCCCCGGCAGCGGCGGTGACGCTGCGCGGTGCGCTCGGCTTGTCGACCACCGGCTTCTTCGGTGGCGTCGGCGGGATGGCCTTCGGCGGGTCGCCGCCGAGGATGTCGTTGGTGTACTTGTCGACCGTCCGTACGTGGTGCTTGTCGTCGACCACCCGCGCGTTCGCCGAGTTCGGCGCGTTGACGAAGAGGTGGTTCTCCCGGACCTCCAACTCCAGTGGTCCGTTCGCGCCCGGTACCTCGATCTTGTCGGTCGGCTGGCCGTTCTGGTCGAAGGAGTAGATGACCCCGTCGGCCGGGTCGGTGCAGTAGACCCGGCCCGCCCAGGTCACCGCCGCGTTCAGCTGGGTTCCCTCGCCGGGCACCTTGAACTGTCGCACCGTGCCGGCGGCGTCGACCAGGAAGACCTGCCGATTCTCGGCGACGGTAACCGCCACCGTCGGTCCGTTGGTCCGGGCCGGCAGGCTGCCCAGCCCGCCCAGGGTGAGGTTGACCGTCCGCTGTTCCTCACCACGTACGGTGGTCAGCGTGCTGGTGGTGCGGTCGAGCACGGCCACCCCGTCGTCCAAGGTGGAGATCGCCAGATCGTGGCTGGGGTCGGTGACCGCTACCGTGCGTACCTGCTTGGGGCTGAGACCGCCACCGCCGCCGCCACCGGTCGATCCGGGTAGCGGTCCGGCGGTGATCGCCGAGACGGTGCCCTGGCTGGGGATGCCGATCCACAGCTGGCCCGCGCCGTCGAAGGCGCCACCGGTGATGCCCGGCGGGTAGTTGATCGGCTCGCCGATCGGCGTCAGCGTCCGCGGGTCGAGTTGGCGGACGATGCCCTGTACGGCGTCGATGACGAAGGCGGAGTCCTTGTGCAGGGCGACGTTGACACCGAGTCCGGCGGTGGTCCGGGTGGTGGCGCTCACCTGCAATGTCGCCAGGTCGAGGGAGCTGACCAGGCCGGTGTTGAGGTCCCGTAGCACCAGCAGCCGATCGGTCTGGGCCACCTGCACGGGATGGGTGCGGCCGGTGGGCACCTGAACGCGGGTGTCGGCCCGACCGGTGAGCCCGTTGACCCGAGCGAGCTCGCCCTTGGCGGCGCTCCACAACCAGGAACTGGCGTCGTAGCTGGCCACCGCGTTGTCGGCCGCGCCGAGCCCCAACACGGTCAGGCCCATCGCGGCGACCAGGGCCCCGACCGTGCCGATCGTGACGACCCCGCCGCGTATCCGCCGGGACCGCCGACGAGGTGTCGTCGCTGGATCGACCGGGTCGTTGCCGATGCCGCCGCCCATGCTGCCGTTGCCTGTGGTGACCACAGCCGGCCGCCTCCCCATACGTCGCAAACGTCTCTGGTCAGTGCTGACGCCAGCGTTCCACGCCGAGCCGGGTGCCATCATATGGCCTGGCCATTACGTGCGGTAACCCGATCTGTCCGACTATGGACACTTCGACGCGGCGTGGCGGACACGTCGGTCCTTCACGTCATCGTTGCAGGTCAGGTGGCTGTGGCGGAACCGTGGTGGTGACGTTTCGTCACCCTGGCGAGCTGCCGCGAGAGGTGCAGACCTGTCCAGAGGTGGCGTAGCCGTCCGTCGAGTAGACCGCCAGCACGGTGAAGCAGTAGTCGAGTCGGGGATTCAACCCGTTGATGGTATGGCTGGTTACCCCAGCGTCGAGTGTGGCCATCGCGCCCAGGTTCCTACCGGCCTGACCGCCAGCCACGATGAACGGCACCGTGCCGTTGGTCGGGTCGGTCCAGGTGATCGTGATGCTCGACTGGTCGTCGCGTAGCCGTAGCTCGGTGGGGGGATCACCGGCAGCGCTCCGGGTGGCGGTGGGTGGCACCTGGTCGGCTGGGGGCGGTTGCGCGGACTTGTCCCGCACCACGACGACGATGACGAGTGCGGCCACGGCCACCACTGCGGCTGCGCTCGCGACGACGGCGATTGCCAGCGCGTTGCGTCCCCGCGATTCCGGCTTGTTAGGGGATGCGGGTGAGGGTGCCGACATCGGTCGGGCGGGGGTGACCGGCCCCGCCGGCCCGGTCAGGTACGGCTGTGGCCCCGGCGCCGCCGGGGGATAGGCGCTGGCCGGGTACGACGTGGGTGGGGGAGCCGCCATGCGGGGTGGTGCCGAGACCGGCACGCGGGGTGGTGCCGAGACCGGCACCGTGACGAGGGGCGTGGTCGGCGGCTCGATCGCCGGAGGTGGAGCCGGAGGCTGGGGCGGAGCGGGCCGGGGGGCCGGAGCCGGTGTGTGGGTGGCAGCGGGTGGCGTGACAGGCGTGGGCGGCGCGATGGGCGGCGTGACGGGTGGCGGAGTGGTGGCCTGTGCCGGGGCGGTCACCATCGTGACCGTGCCCTCGTCCCTGTCGGTCTGGGGGAGCCCGAGGTAGTCGCGGGCTGCCCGTACCGTCCAGTGGTCGTTGCCCAGCACCCCGGATCCGGTGGTGGCCACCCGGGTGAAGTTGCGTCGGGCCTCGTGTCGGTTGCCCAGTGCCTCGGCCACCGTGCCGAGTTCGAAGGAGATCGCGAGCAGCAACGGGTCGGCGTCCCCCCACCGGCGCTGCCCGTCGGCCAGTGCCTCTTCCAGGACGCGTCGGGCCGAGGCCGGATCGTCGGCTTCCTGGTGTAGCCGGGCCAACATGTGCGCGGTGCTGAGTACCTCTGGATGATCCTTGCCGTATGCGGCGCGGCCGGCCTCGAGCGCGGCCGTCAGCAGGTGGCGGGCGCCGGCGAGGTCGCCCGCGTCGCGACGCGCCTGGGCGTCGCGTTGTACGGCGGGAAGTGGGGGCGGCTGGGACACGTCCGTCATGCTGCCCGTCCCGAGGGGGGAAACGCCAGTCGACAGGCCTGGCCGACCCCCGTCTTCCCGCCGATGAGAAAACTCTGATTCTGAGCGAGATTATCTACAACAGAACTATCTGCTAAGGTTCGTTCGTCGAGATCGGTCGACTGGAGGGTCGAGAAGATGAACACGAGCAGGAACGACGGGATCGGTGTGGTCGAAGAGACCGCACAGTCGGCGACGGGGGCGCAGCGGCCGGGATCCGGCCCCGCACCTCGGCGACTCGGCACCGGGGAACTGTCCCGGTTGCTGAGCGAACAACAGTTCGGGGTGCTGGCGAGCGTGAAACGCGACGGGCACCCACACCTGTCCACCGTCCTCTACCGCTGGGCCCCGGAAGAACGCATACTGCGGATCTCCAGTACGGCCGACCGGCTCAAGGTGCGCCAGCTCAAGCGCGATCCGCACGTCGCGCTGCACGTCAACGGCCCGGATGTCTGGTCCTTCGCGGTCGCCGAGGGCGAAGCGGAGGTCTCGGCGGTCTCGGCCGTCCCCGGCGACGCGATCGGACGGGAACTGCTCGCTCTGACCCCCGGCTTCACCGATCCCGCCGACGAGGCGGCGTTCCTCGACCAGTTGGTGGCGGAGCAGCGGGTGGTGATCCGGATCCGGGTGTCCCGCCTGTACGGCACTGCCCTGGACATCCCGACCGGGGAGTGACCCACCCCGGGATCGCCGCAGCAGCGACGATCCCGGGTGGCCCGTCGATCCCCCGATCAGTACGCGTCGAGCCGCCGGTGCGGATCGGTCGCCACCGCGTCGAGTAGCCGGACGAACCGGTCGCACCAGTCGACGACCGTGCGCTCGTCGAACAGGTCGGTCGCGTACTCGACGGCACCGGACACCTCGCCCCCATCCGGCTTCAGCATCAGCGAGAAGTCCCGGCGGGCACAGGCCAGGGGCTGGTCGAGCACCCGCACGCCGAGGTCCGGCAGGGACAGTGCGGGCAGCACCGGGTTCCAGGCGAACAGTGCGGTCCCGACCGGCGGGGGCTGGCCGGGCCGCCACTGCGGATCGAGTTCCTGGTAGACCACGGTCACCGGGGCCGGCTGATGCCGTACCGCGTCGAGGACGCTGATGTCGGTGGCCGACATCAGCGCGGCGAAGGTCGATTCGCCGGTCGGGCGGAGCCGAAGCAGCATCGGGCTGGCGAAGAGGCCGACGACCGGTTCGTGCTCCCTACCGGCACGATGGGCGTACGGGCTGGCCAGCACGATATCGTCACCGCCGGTGAGCCGGGACAGCAGGAGCGCGTACGCACTGGCGAACACCGGGAACAGTGTGGCCCTCGTGTCCTGCGCCAACTCGGTCAGCCGACCCGTGATCGTGGCGGGAACGGTGAAGGTGAACTCGGCCCCCGCCGCGGACCGGGCCGGGCGCGGCCGGTCGGTGGGCAACTCCAGCCGGGTCGGCGCGTCGGCGAGTTGACCGCGCCAGTACTTTCGTACCTCCTCGGTCGGGGGCGTGCCACGTTGCTGGCGGGCGTAGCTGGCGTAGCTGGCCACCAGGGGAGCGAGGGTGGGTGACCGACCGGCCACGGTCGCCGAGTAGGCCTCCGTCAACTCGTCCAGCAGCCGCAGGACCGACCAGCCGTCGGCGGCCAGGTGATGGATCAGCACCAGCAGTGACCACCGGTTCACGTCGACCTCGGCCAGCGTCGCCCGTAGCAGCGGCTCCCCTTCGACGAATGGCACGCGTCCGGTGGCGATGGCCCAGGCTTCAACGTCGTCGGGGGCCACCGTCGACGCCGCCACGGTGACCGGCCGGTGGGCGAATACCTGCTGGAACAGCGCCCCGTTCCGCTCCACGATCCGGGTACGCAGTGCGGGGTGCCGGTGCACCAGGGTGTCGAGCGCGCCGGTCAGCGCCGGCACGGACAGCGGTCCGGTGAGATCCACCCGCAGCGCGATGTGTACGGCCGGCGGATCCGGCACCTGCCGCTGCCGCCACCACATCTGTTCCTGCTGGTAGGTGGCGGGAGCCTCGTCCTCCACCGCCCGGCCCCCGCTGTCCACCGCCGAGTCACCGGCGGTGAGTGCAGCCGGCGTGGGGTCACCGGCGGTGAGCGCAGCCGGCGTGGCGTCGCCGGCGGTGAGTGTGGCCGCAAGCTGTCGGATGCCGGTCGAGGTCAGTAGCCGGTGCACCGGCACGGTCGTACCGAACAGCTCGGAGAGCCGGTTGGCCAGCCGTACCGAAGCCAACGAATGCCCGCCGACTGCGAAGAACGCCTGATCCATCGGCAGTCGGGACACCCCGAGTGCCGCACACCACGCATCATGGACCAGCCGTTCCGCCTCGCTGAGCCCGGCACCGTCCTCAGGATCGGCATCGCCGTCGGTACCGACGGCCTCGCTGGAACGGCTGGCCCGGTCCGACGTATCGGCCGAGTCCAGTTCGGTGGCGAGGCGGGACAGGGGGAGCGCCGGATTGGCCGTGGCCCGACCCAGCACGCGGTGGAAATCGGTGAGAAAGCCCCGGACGGTCGCCTCGTCGAAGACCTCGGTACGGAACTCGACATGACAGCGGATCTGCTCATCGTGCGAGAGGTAGACCATCAGGTCGACCGGGGCCTTCGCCAGGCCCTGCGGCAGCGGGGTGGCGGTGATCCCGGGCAGGTCGTACGCGAAGGCACCGCCGCTCTCGTATTCGACGGCGACGTCGAACAGCGGGTGCCGACCCTGCTCCCGTAGCGGGTCCAGCTCCCGTACCAGGTCGTCGAAGGGCAGCCCGGTGTGTGGCAGACCGTCCACGACGGCCCGTTGGACCCGCGTGGCCAACTCGGCGAAGGTCGGGTCTCCGGTCAGGTCGAACCGCAGCGGCACGGTGTCGACGAAGAAGCCGACGAGATCGTTGGTCTGCTCGTCGCGGCTGGTCACACCGGTACCCAGGACGAAGTCCCGCTCGCCGCTGGCCCGACCGACCATGACAGCGAAGGCCGTCATCAGGGTGCTGAAGACGGTCACCCCGGTGGTCCGGCTGAACCGACCGATCTCGGCGGTGAGCGCGGTGGGGATGGTCTCGAACAGGCTGCGCCCGGCCGCCGATGGCGCTGCCGGCCGGGGCAGGGCAGAGGGAAGCACCAGGGCGGGTGCGGGCGGGGTCAACAGCTCCCGCCAGTACCGCAGGTCGGTCGCCCGTTGTGCCGGATCGGTCCGCCGGCCCCGGGCCAACTCGGGGTAGGTCACCGGCAGGGCCGGTAGCGCCGGTGCGCCGCCGGCCGACCGGGCGCGGTAGCAGGCGGAGAGGTCCCGGGTGAAGACCCCGTACGAGTGGCCATCGGTCGCGAGATGGTGGAACGACGTGACCAGGACGTGGTGCGTGGCGGAGAACCGCAGCAACCGGAACGCGAACGGCGGACCGCCGAACAGGTCGAACCGCCGCTGACTCTCCTCGTCCAGTGCCTGCCGCACAGCATCCGCCTCGGTCCAGCCGGTACGGCCCACGACCGGGCACTCCACCGCCACCTCCCGGTGGAGCACCTGCATCGGTTCGCCGGCCACCAGCCGGTAGGAGGTACGTAGCGGCGCGTGCCGGTCGACCACGTCACGCAGCGCCGTCCGCAAGGCGGCGACGTCCAGCGCGCCGTCCAGGCGGGTCGCGGCGGCCTCGTTGTACGCCGGGGTGCCCGGCTGCATCTGCTCGACCAACCAGAGCCGTCGTTGGGCCGGGGACAGGGGAGCCAACTCGGGGTGGGCCGGACCGACCTCGGTCGGCACCTGTCCGTCGTTGTTGTCGTCGCGGTGGTGGGGCGTCGACCAGTGGTGGGGCGTCGACCAGTGGTGGGGCGTCGACCGGTGGCGTGGCGTCGAGCGGCGGAGCGCGTCGATGAACGGTAACCCCGCGCGTACGGTATCCGGCGGTACCCCGAAGTCGACGAAGCAGGCGATCTCGTCCGCCCCGGCGTCGAGTACCGCTCGCACCACCTCCCGGCTGCTCTCCGGTGAGCCGATCAGGGCCCGCTGCTCGCAGTAGCGCTCGTACGCCTGGGCGAGGAGGAACCGCAGGTCGTCCTCGGGGGTGTTGGCCAGGTCGATGTTGATGCCGAGACTGTTGGTGACCTGGCCGAGCAAACTGAACGAGGACCGCAGGTACGCGCAGAACGGCTCGAACGCCTGCCGGCGTGCCTTTTCGGTGTCCGCACCGAGGAAGGTGTGCAGCAGCACCGCGACCCGACCACCCGCCGGGTCCCACCCGTGCTCGGCCCGGGTACGCCGATACAGCGCGATGTTTCTGGCGAGTTGGTCGACGTCCTGGGTCATCAGGTTGGTGACCACGCCAATGTTCCGCCGGGCCGCTTCCCGATAACTGTCGGGGTTGCCGACGATGGCGGTGAAGAAGGGGGGCATTTCCTGCACCGGTCGGGGGAAGAGTCGTACCTCGATCTGTTCTCCACTGCCGGACCGGGCCGGCACCGCCTCGCCCCGCCACAACTGCCGCACGGTTTCCAGGTGCTCGTACATCACCTGCTTGTGCCTGCCGAAGTTGTCGGGATAGAAGACGAAGTCGTTGGCATGCCAGCCCGGGGCGCAGCCCAGCCCCACTCGTCCACCGGACAGGTTGTCGACCATCGACCACTCCTCGGCCACCCGCACCGGGTGGTGCAGCGGCAGGACCACCGAGCCGGCGTTGAGCCGGATCCGCTCGGTACGGGTGGCGATGGCGGCGGCGAGCACCGACGGGTTGGGAAAGATCCCACCGAACGAGTGGAAGTGCCGTTCTGGGAACCACACCGCGTGGAAGTCGTGCGTATCGGCGTACTCGGCCGCGTCGAGGATCAACCGGTAGCGGTCCTGGTCGGCCGAGGCGGGGTAGTCGCCGAAGAAGTACAGGCTGAAGTCGGTGGTGCCGATCGCCGCTTTGCCGGCCACATCCGGCGACGCGGCCTTCTCCGGCACCGTGGCCTTCTCCGGCTTCTCCGGCTTCTCCGTCGACTCCGCCGACGCCCGCTGCGGCGACGGCGGTGCGACGGACTCCACCCGAACTGGCGGCGTGGCTCCGGCGAGTAGGTCGAGCTGTTGGCGCATCAGGTCGAGTTGCCGGTGAACGATCTCGGCGATCGCCGAGATTGTTCCGCCTGCCGTCGCACCGTCCGGTGCGGATGCCCGTTCCCGCGCCGGTACCGCCGGCTCGGCATCGGTCGTGGCAGCGATGGTTGCGGCCGGAGTGGCTGAGTCAGGGATGGTTGCGGCCGGAGCGGCTGAGGCTGAGGCTGAGGCGGTGGTAGTGGCGGCGATCGACTCGGCGAGCCGGCGCGGGGTGTTCAGGTCACCGAAGAGTTCGCGAACCGGCACCCGGACGCCGAACTCCCGGTCGACCTCGCGGGACATGGTGAGCAGCAGCAGCGAGTCGGCGCCGAGCCCCAGGAAGGTCTCGTCCGGCGTGATCTCCGACAGTTCGACACCGAGTCGGGTCGCGGTCATGGCCCGGACCTGTTCCAGAACCCCGTTCACGGCCGTGTCGTCTCCTGTCGTTCGGGTGGCGGTACCCGACAGTCCGGATATCCAGTGCGCACGTCGCTGGAAGGGGTACGTCGGCAGCGGCACCCGCCGCCCCCCACTGTCCCTGGTGGCAGCCGCCCAGTCGATCGGTGCGCCGGCGCAGTAGAGCGCCCCGACGGCCCGCCACAGTCCGGCCACGGGCGAGTGCTCGACGGGCTGCGACGGCAACCATCTGACGTCGGGCGTCGTTCTTCGGGCCAGGCCGGTCAGCGTCGCGTCCGGACCCGCTTCGACCACCAGATGCGTACCCAGGTTGGCGAGGCGGCGTAGTGCCGTGTCGAACTGGACCGGTTCCCGGGCCTGCCGGCACAGGTGGTCGGCGTCCGGCCGCCAGCCCGGCTCCCGGAGCACGCCGTCGAGGGTGCTGATGACGGGCAGCTGGATCGGCCGGATGGTGACCCCGTCGACCAGTTCACGGAGCTCGGTCAGCACCTTCTCCCCCACGGCACTGGTGTGGAATGCCCGGGTGACGGCCAGTTGTCGGCAGGGTACGCCCAGAAGTTTCGCCTGCCGCATCGCCGCCGTGACCGCCTCCGGTGGGCCGGCGACGACGTACCGGGTCGGGCCGTTGCACGCGGCCAGTTCCAGGTCGGAAACGACAGCCAGCAGCCGATCCAGGGCGGACCGGCCGGCGGCCACCGCGAGCATCGCGCCCGGCTCCATTCCGTCCCGCATGAGCCGACCCCGATGGCCGGCCAACCGGATCGCGTCGATGGCCGAGAGCGCTCCGGCGGCGGCGAGCGCGGCGAGTTCCCCCACGCTGTGGCCGAGCAGGTAGGACGGTTGTATCCCCCAGGTGTGCCACAGCCGGTACAGCCCGATGCCGAGGGCGACCAGGGCCGGCTGGCTCACCTCGGTCGGCGGACCGTCGGGTCCGGTGTGGGCGAGTTGTTCGTACAGGTCGCCGCCCACCGCCTGGTGGTAGCTGGCGGCGGTCTGCGCAAGCAGCTCACCCAGCACGTCGAACCGCTCGGCGAGCGCCAGCATCGGACGTAGGGTGCTGCCCTGGCCAGGGAACGCCATGGCCAGCGTTCCGACCCCCTGGGGCGGGATCTCGCCGGTCAGCACCACCTCGGTCAGCACCGCCCCGGTCGGGACCCGACCACCGGCCTGCCTTTCGTTCGCTACTGCGGCGCCCACTCGTTGCGCTCGCTCGCTCCGCACGCCCACGGGCCCGCTGCCCGCCACCCCGTCGAGGAAGGCGCCGAGGGCAGCCGCCAGTTCGGCGGGGGAGTCACCGAGAGCGACGAGACGGTGGCGCTGGTGGCGGCGACCACGGGTGGCGGTCACGACGAGGTCCGCCGGACGCGGCGGGTCCTGATTGGCCAGCCGGTCGCGGTACGCCCCGGCGAGCTGGCGCAGCGCAGCCGGGTCGGTGGCCGACAGTGGGAGCAGTCCGGGTGTCCCCGCCCTACCGGGCTGGTCAGTCGTCGGAGCCGGGGGTTCCTCGACGACCACGTGCGCGTTGGTGCCGCCGACCCCGAGGGCGCTGACGCCGGCTCGGCGGGGAGTGCCGTTCGACGGCCAAGCGGTCAGGGTGGTGGTGATCCGGAACGGGCCGCCGGTGAGGTCGATCGCCGGGTGCGGCCGGTCGAAGTTCGGCTGCGGCGGGATCTGGCCGGTACGAACCGCCAGCACCGCCTTGACCAGCCCGGCCAACCCGGCGCAGCTGTCCAGGTGGCCGATGTTCGCCTTCACCGAACCCAGATAGCGGGTGCCGGACGAATAGGCCTGAGCGAGCGCCTCGTGTTCGATCGGGTCACCGAGGGCGGTGCCGGTGCCGTGCGCCTCGACGTACCCGATGGACTCGGCTGGTACGGCGGCGGCGCGCAACGCCCGACGCACCACGTCCACCTGCCCCGCCACGCCGGGCGCGGTGAACCCGACCTTGCCGTCGCCGTCGTTGTTGACGGCGGTGCCGAGGACGACCGCGTGGATGGTGTCCCCGTCGGCCAGCGCCCGGTCGAGTCGCTTGAGGACGACGGCCACGACACCATTGCCCCCGACCGTGCCGTCGGCGTCCGCGTCGAAGGGCCGACATCGGCCCTGCCGGGACAGGACTGAGCCCTCGGCGTGACGGTAGCCGGTCACCTGCGGGACGTGTATCGCCGCCGCGCCTGCCAGCGCGATGTCGGCGTCGTCGTTGAGCAGGGCGAGCACGGCCAGGTGCACCGCGACCAGGGAGGTCGAGCAGGCAGTCTGGACATTCACCGCCGGCCCGGTCAATCCGAGCCGGTACGCCGCCCGGGTGGCGAGGAAGTCGGGCTGGTTGCCCAACGCCACGCCGATCGAGGTGGCCGGGTCCGCCGAATCGCTGGCCGTCGCCAGGTTGTTACGTAGGTAGGTGTGGTGGGAGTAGAGGTTCATCCCGCTGCCGGCGAAGAGTCCGATCCGGGCATCGCCACCACTGCCCGCGTAGCCGGCGTCCTCCAGTGCGTGGTGACAGGTTTCGAGGAACAACCGGTGTTGCGGGTCCAGCAGTTCGGCCTCTCGGGCGCTGATGCCGAAGTGGGCGGCGTCGAACCCGGCAATGTCGTCGAGGGCTCCGCTGACCGGTACGAAGTCGGCGTCTCGGATGGTCGCCTCAGGTACCCCGGCGGCGGCCAGTTCGTCGGGGGTGAAGCGGCGTAGGCTCGCCACTCCGTTGGTGAGGTTGGCCCAGTACTCCTCGATGGTGGCGGCACCGGGAAGCCGGGCCGCCATGCCGATGATCGCGATCCGTCGGTCGGACGCGAAGGGCGTCGGACCGTCCGTCGCCGGTCCGGGTGCGGGTCGGCTGATGTCCTGCTCCGTCGCCACCGTCCCGGTGAGGAAACCGGCGAGGGCATCGACGGTCGGGTGGGCGAACAGTGCCGGCTGCGGAACATCCCGGTCGAGTAGCTGTGCCAACCGGGCGCACAACCGCACGATCTGGACGGAGCCCAGCCCGAGTTCGTAGAAGGGACGGGTCGGATCCACCGGCCCAGCGACGATCTCGCTGACCGCGTCGAGCACCAGCTGACGTACGCCGGCCGGCGCTGGCGGCCTCATCGGCCCGCGCGTATTCGGCTTGGTTGCGAGGCCGTCCGGCTCTGTTGCTCGTTCCGTGTGCGGCCCGGCCGCCGCCGCTGGCTGGTACGCCCCGGCGAGGTAGCGCTGTCGCAGCACCGACCGTTGGATCTTGCCGCCGCTGGTCCGGGGAAACTCCGGTTCCGGTACGGCGACGACGTCGCCGACTGCGACGTGCAGCCGCTGCCCGACGAGCGCCGCGACATCCCGCTCGACCCGCCCTGGCTCGACCGGCTCGGCGGCATCCGGGACGTAGAAGATCACCAGCGTCTCCGTGCCCGTTTCCGCATCCGGTACGCCGCAGGCGGCGACCAGTCCGGGCACGATGCCGGCCGTTCCGGCCACGATCCGCTCGACCTCGTGGCTCGGGTAGTTGTGGCCGTTGAGGATGATCAGGTCCTTTTCCCGGCCGGTGATGGTGATCCGTCCGTCGACCATGAAGGCGAGGTCACCGGTGTCCAGCCAGCCCGGCTCGGGGAAGGCGGCCCGGGTGGCGTCCGAGTCGCCCAGGTAGCCGGGGGTGACCCGGGCCGAGCGGACCTGGAGCCGGCCGACCCGGGCTTCGGGCAGCACCTGGTTGGCCTCGTCGACGATGCGCAGCGTGGTGCCGGGTGCGGGCGGCCCGACCGACAGGAAGGTGGTGACCTCCTCCTCATGCTCCTCGGCCCACTGGAGGTCGCCGGTGAGGCTGCTGGTGCGTACCCGCTGCCAGCTGCCGGAGTCGCCGAGGGAGGCGAAGGTGATACCGGTGCAGGTCTCCGACATGCCCCAGGCGGGGCTCAGCACGGCGGCGGTCACTCCGGCCGGGGCGGTCACGTTGAGGAACGCTTGGAATGTCTCCCAGGTGCACTGTTCGCCTCCGCTGACCAGACGCCGGATCGTGCGTAGGTCCCAGCTGCGTCCGGCAGCCTGGTCGGTGGCCTGGTCGGTGGCCTGGTCGGTGGCCTGGTCGGCGGCCTGAGCGGCGGCCTGAGCGGCGGCCTGAGCGGCGGTGTCGGCGACCAGGCGGAAGGCGAAGTTCGGTGCCCAGCTGTGTGTGACGCCGTACTCCTGTAGCAGGTCGAGCCAGCGCAGCGGATCGGCGAGCACGAACGGGGTCGCCACCTGGATGCTGGTCGCGCCGAGGAACACCCCACCGAGGTGGTAGAGCATCAGCCCGGCGACATGGTCCAGCGGCAGCCAGTTGAGCAGTACGTCGAGGGGGCGGACGTCCAACATCGTCCGGGCACCGACGGCGTACTCGCTGACGCCCCGGTGGGTGATCTGGATGATCTTCGGCGTGCCGGTGCTGCCCGAGGAGAGTTGCAGCATCGCCACCGAGTCCGGGGTGATGTCCAACCGGGGTGGGTCCACGGGATGGGCGGCGGCCAGCTCTGCCACGGCGACGACGCGGTCGGCCAGGGGCAGTCCACGCAGACCGTCGAGGTCGTCGGCTCCGCCGATCACCATCGGCCGCCCCAACGCCTGCCAGGTGTGGCTGATGGCCCGCAGTGCCGGACCGTCCACGTCGTACGACGATGGCGCACCGGTGACGACAGGTACGACGCCGCCGAGCAGGCAGCCCCAGAACGCCGGAAAGAACTCCGCGTCGGAGAGTCGAAGCACGACGTACTGCCCGGCCCGGACGTCGCGCTGACGCAACCCGCCGAGCACCGCCCGGGCCCGGGTCAACAGCTCCGGGTAGCCGAGGCGACCGCGCTCGCCGGCGGGGCCGACCAGCTGCACGCCGGAGTCCGGGAACTGCTGGGCCGCTCGCAGTAGCGCCGCCGGCATGGTCAGGGGGTGCTCCGGATCGACCGGCAGGTCACCGCCATAGCTGATCGCGGGCGGTCGGTCAGGCGTCGCTGAACTCACGGGCCACCTCTGTGGTCGGTGGGCGGGACGCGGACCGGCGGCGGCCAGCCCGGACAGTGCGGATGTGGACGACGAGGAAGCCGATCGCCGCCGCCAGGGCCGCCATGTGCGCGACGGCGACGACGGGGAACGGGGCGAACACGTCGAGCAGCGCGGCGCAGCCGACCATGCCGAGCCCGAAGCCGGTGTTCTGCGCGGTGACGGCGAATCCGAGCACCTGGGCCCGTACGTCGTTCGGCACCCCCTGCAGCCGGGCGGTGTAGGTGATCTCGGCACAGCCGTCCGCCGCGCCAGCGGCCGCCGCCAGCACCACGAGCAGCCACACCGGGGGAGCGGTGAAGGAGAGCACGAAGAAGACCGACATCAGGCAGGTGGCGATGCCGAAGGTCAGCTCGGGGCGGGTCGGTTCCCGCTTGTGACCGCGCCAGCTCAGGAAGGCACCGGCGGCCAGGCTGCCGACCGCCCACGCGGTCAGGAAGGTCGCGGCGAACGAGGCCGGGTTCTCCGGCGAGATGAGGCTGGCGTAGATCGGCAGGCCCACGTTGTGCGACGCCGACCCGAACGCGTCCATACTGCGTACCGCCACCATTGCCAGGAGCAGCGCGGGAACGGCCCGGACTGCGCCGGCCGCCGGTAGCCACCGCCGGATCGTCCATCGACGTGGTTTATCCGCCGTCCCGGGCGGGGTCGGGGTCAGCGTTCCGGTAGCGTCCGGGGCCTCGGTCGGGGTTGGTGTCCCGCTATCGTCCCGAGGCCCGGTGGCGACCCCGGTCCGGGCGGCCCGGCCGAGCGGTACGCCGAGCAGCAGCAGCGCGCAGAGCAGGTACGACGCCGCGTCGATCAGGAACACGCGCTGGAAACCCCATTGGGCGACCAACACACCCGCAGAGGCGAAGCCGAGCAGCATCGCGACGGAACGGGCGGTGACGAGCTGACTGTTGGCCCCGGTACGCCGGTCGGCGCCGACGAGGTCGGGCACGCTCGCCCGCATCGCCACACCCCACTGGGTCTGGGTGACGCCGAGTACGACCGCCACGCCGTACAACAGGAGGTGTTGTGTCGAGGGCGGGGCCAGCGCCAGTACGGTGATCGCACCGGCGGACAGCAGATCACAGCCGATCATCAGAGCTCGGCGGGAATGGCGGGCGGCGAGGATCCCGGCGGCGAGTCCGGCGACGATCCCGGATCCCAGCCGCAACGCCATGAAGAGTCCGGTCTGCAAGCCGGACCCGGTGAGCTGGTACGCGAACAGACTCAGCGTGACCAGGTTGAGATAGGTTCCGTACGATGACACTGCGTAAGCAGCCGTGAGCAGGCCCTGCCCCCGTGCGGGGGAACCGGCGCGGGTCACGGCAGTAGCGTAGCCCGAGGTCGTGTCGATTGTGGACACAAGATCCGCCGGCGCTGCTCCGATATTCCAGCTGCGCGGATCGCTCGTTGCGGAGAGTGGTCACCTCGGGGCGGTGTGTGGTGTCATGTCCCGGCCGGGCAGGCGTGGGCGCCGGATGGTGAGTGACAGATCTTGGTGCATCCTTGACCGGTGTTCTCGTTCGACCACGCGGGCGTCGTGTTCTTCGATGTCGATGGCACCCTCGTCCCGGATACGAGTTCGTCGGCTTTCCTGGCTGGCTTCCTCGGCCATCGGGAGGAGTTGGTCAGGGCCGAGGACGCCTATGCCTGCGGTGTTCTGGACAATCGACAGGTCTCCGATCTGGATGCAACAGGCTGGGCGGGAGTGTCCGAGGACCAGGTTTCCGGTTGGCTCGCCGGGCTTCCCTTGGTCTCGGGCATCGCGGAGACCCTGGCCTGGTGCCGACGGAACGGGCTGGTGCCCGTGCTGGCAACCCTCGCCTGGTCGCCGGTCGGCGAATATCTGACCGACCGCTTCGGCTTCCACGCGTTCAGCGGACCTCGGCTGGAAAACGTCGACGGCCGGTTCACGGGCCGGGTTGCCCGGCACTTCGATGAGTACGACAAACGAGATTTCGCCCTCGCGCAGGCACACGAGCTGGGGCTGGCTCCCCGCCGGTGCGGGGCCGTCGGAGACAGCCGCTCCGACCTGCCGCTGTTCGCATCCGTCGGGGTGAGCGTGGCGTTCAACGCCTCAGCTGCGGCGCGGGCGGCGGCGACCGCCACGGTGGACGACGACGACCTGCGAAGCGTGCTTCCCGTCCTGAGTCGCCTGGTCACAGCCGCCCGGTGAGGGCCACGACCTGTACCGCCGCTGCGAACCGGTCGTGGCCCTAGACCGGTGTCCTGATGGTTTGGTCCTGGTCACCGGCGGGCCGGGCGGCGGTCAGCACCGCGACGATGTCGTCCAGGGTGCCCAATCGGCCGCCCGGGCCGTCGAACTCGACCTCGACGTCGTATTCCAGCTCGATCGCGTCGACCAGGCGGAGCAGGCCGAGCGAGTCGACGCCCAGGGCGACCATCGACCCGCCGGCGAGCAGGTCGGCAACCGGGACCTGACCACCTGTGGCGGTGCTGATCAGCTCGGCGACCCGCTGCCGTAGCTCCTCGGTGATATCCATTCAGCGTTCTCCTTGGGCATCTCGGATGAATTCGGCGATCTCGGCGATGGTCGGCGTGTCGAAGAAGACGTCCAACGGCACCTCCACCCCGAGCCGCTGCTGGATCCGGCTGCTGATCCGGGTGATGGTCAGCGAATGACCGCCGAGGTCGAACAGGTCCTCGTGCACCCCGATGTCGTCGATCCGGAGTACGTCCTGCCAGATCACCGTCAACTGTTCGACCACCGGATCCGCCGGGTCGACCGGACCGACTGCGTCTGCCGCACCGACTGCGTCTGCCGGACCGACTGCGTCTGCCGGACCGACTGCGTCTGCCGGGCCAGCGTCGTCGGCCGGGCGATCGGCGGAATCGGACGTGGCCGTGTCTCGCGTCGTTGGTACGGGCAGCGCTGCCCGGTCCAGTTTGCCGTTGGGGCTCACCGGCAGCCGGTCCAGGACGACCCAGTCGGCCGGCAACATGGCCGAGGGCAGGCTGCGGGCGAGATGTCGACGCAGGTCCGCCGGCTCCGGTGCGGTCGTATCGCGCGGCACCAGGTAGGCGACCAGCCGGGGCTCCTCGGCGTCCGCCGTGGCGGCCACGGCCAGCAGCACGGCAGCCTCGGCCACGGCCGGATGCTCCAGCAGCCGAGCCGTGACCTCGCCCAGCTCGATCCGGTGCCCCCGGATCTTCACCTGGTCGTCGCTACGACCCAGGAAGTCGATCCGGCCGTCCGGCAGCCACCGGCACCGGTCGCCCGTGCGGTAGCGCCGACCACCCGCCGACCCGAACGGGTCCGGCACGAAGCGTTCATCGGTCAGGTCGGGCCGCCCGAGGTAGCCGGCGGCCACGCCGAGTCCACCCAGATACAGCTCACCGGGCACCCCGATCGGCACCGGCCGCAGCTCGTCGTCCAGCAGGTACGCGCGGGTGTTGACGACCGGCCGGCCGATGCTCACCTCGGCCGGCTCGGCGGGGATCTCCGCGAAGGTGGCATAGATGGTGGCCTCCGTCGGGCCGTACCCGTTGATCAGGCGGGTGACCCGGGCGCGCAGGTCACGGGCCAGGGGGACCGGCAGCGCCTCACCGCCGGTGACCGCCACCAGAGGCACCGGAGTCACCTCCGGAGATGTCGGGTAGCCGGGGCGGTCCGCAGCGTCACCCAGGCCCGCCTCCAGCAGCACCCGCCACCCCGAGGGGGTCGCCTGCACGTGGGTCACCCCGCTGGCGCGGACCAGCCGGAGCACCCCAGCACCATCCAGCGCACTCACCGAGGAGGCGACCACCACCCGGCCACCGGTGGTCAACGGTAGGAACAACTCCACACCGGAGATGTCGAACGACAGTGAGGTGAGGTTCAGCCAGGCGTGCTCCGGTCGACTCTCCAGCAGGTCCCGCATTGCCAGCAGTGTGTTGGCCAACGACGCGTGCCGGACCGCGACACCCTTCGGCCGTCCGGTCGAGCCCGAGGTGTACAGCACGTAGGCGAGGTCGTCGGGGTTCGGCGGGGTGAGTGACTCCTCGACGGCCGATGTCAGCCCGCCGCTCAGCTCGATCTGGTCGATGGGGAGCACCGCAAGCGCCGGGTCCAGCCGGGTGGCCGTCTCGGCGGAGGTGACGACCAGGACGGGCTCGGCGTCGTCGAGGATGAGCGTCTGCCGGGCCGGCGGATAGCCCGGGTCGACCGGTACGTACGCTGCCCGGCACCGCAGCACGGCCAGCAGCGTCACCACCGCCGACCAGGACCGGTCCAGGGCGATCGCGACCCGCGAACCGGCGCCGACGCCCTGCTGGCGGAGCAGCCCGGCCAGCCGGGCGCTGGCGGCGTCGAGTGCGGCGTAGCTCAACCGTCGGTCACCGTCGACCACGGCCACCGCGTCCGGGCTCTGCCGGACCCAGGCGGCGAACAGGGTGGGCATCGTGGCCTCGGCGGGATACGTCCGGTCGGTTCCGCTCCAGACCCCTAGCCGGTCGAGTTCGTCTGCGGGGAGGATCGGCAGGTCAGCCACCGGCCGTTGCGGGTCGGCGACGACGGCGGCCAGCAGCGTACGGAAGTGTGCCCCGATCCGGGTCACCGCCTCGGTCGAGATGGCCGCCGGGCTGTGTTGGAGGCTCACGGTCAGCCCGGACGGGGCGTCCACCATCTGGATGTGCAACGCGTTACGGGCGGCACCACTGAACAGGGTCCACTCGACGCTGCTCGCCACCCCCGGGAAGTCCGGCTCCGGCCGGCGACGGCGGTAGCCGACCGAGACCGGGGTCAGTGCGGGTGCCGGCCGCAGCCCGGACACCGTATGGGCCAGCGGCACGGTACGGATCCGGTACAGCTCCCGCAGCCGCGCCCGTACCGCCTGGGCGTGGTCCCGGAACGTGCCGGTGGCCGCGGCCACCGTGACCGGCAGTTCGTTGACGAAGAGTCCGATGTGGTCGGCCTGCCCCGGGGTACGGGTGGACAGGCCGACGCCCACCGGAACGTCCCGGTTGCCGTACCGCGCGAGCAGGGCGTGCACCACGGCGAGCAGCAGCTCGAACCGGGTCACCCCGAGCGAGGCGGTGGCCCGGTCCAGCCCGGCGACGAGGTCGGCCGGTAGGTCGAGGTCGACCGCCGCCCCGGGCTCCGCACCGGTCGGTAGCCGAAGCAGGCCGGGCAGGACCACGCCGCCGGAGCCGGACCAGTGCCGCTGCCAGTACGCGCGGGCCGCCGGCAGTGCCGCCTCCACCCGGTCCCGCTCGGTTGCCGCGTGTGCGGCGTACCCGGCTGGTAGTGGCCCGAGGTCGACCGGCTCGCCAGCGCGTTCACCGCCGGGGCAAACGGCGGCGGTGTACGCGGTGGCCAGGTCCCGGGCCAGTACGTCCTTGGATATGCCGTCGAAGACCAGGTGGTGGGCGGTGACCAGCAGCAGGTGCCGCCCGTCGGTGCCGGTCAGCAGGGTGAACCGGGCCAGTGGTCCGGTACGCAGGTCGTGGGGACGGGCGAGTTCCTCGGCGATCCGCTCCTCGGTCAGCTCCCCGAAACCGACCGCCGGTCGGCGGTCGGCCGGGGCCAGCCTGGGTGTCCCGTCGGCGTCGACGACGATCCGGGTGCCCAGCACCTCGTGTCGGGTGATCACCGCCCGGCACGCCTCGACCAGGGCCGCCCGGTCCAGGTCGGCGGTGAACCGGACGCCGAGCGCCATCTGGTACGCCGTGCCGGCCACCCCGGCCTGCTCGGTGAACCAGACCGCGTGCTGCGCGTACGTCGCCTCGGCGATGCCCACGTGCCCTCCCATATCGGGGTTTCCCTCAGTTGTCATCAGTTGTCGAACTGGCTGGTCAGTTGTCGTTTGAGGACTTTGCCGCCCGGGTTGCGGGGTAGCTGGTCGAGCAGCAGTACCCGGGCCGGGAGTTGGTAGTCGGCGAGCCGGCCGGCGAGGAAGCCGCGCAGTGCCGGCAGGGCCAGCTCGGCTGGTGGGGTGTCCGGACGGGGCACCACCACGGCGGCCACCGCGGATCCCAGCACCGGGTGCGGTACGCCGACCACCGCCGCCTCGGCGACGTACGGGTGCTCGTGTAGCGCCGCCTCGACCTCCAGTGAGGAGATCTTGAAGGCACCGGACTTGATCACGTCCTCGTGCCGGTCGGAGAGGTAGAGGTAACCGGCGTCGTCTAGCCGGCCGATGTCGCCCATCCGGACCCAGCCGTTCCGGAAGGTGGCCCGGTTGGCTGCCTCGTCCTGGTAGTAGGCCCGGGAGTGCGGGGCCCGCAACCAGACGTCACCGATGCTCCCGACAGGTAGCGGGTTGCCGTCGGCGTCGGCGATCCGGAGTTGGCCGTCGACCGCTCGCCCCACCGCGTCCCGTCGGGCCGGGTCGAAGATCATGACCGTCTGCGCCGGTGCCGCCTCGGTCGAGGTGTAGTAGTTGACGATCGCCGCCTCGGGAAAGGTCGCCGCCAGCCGGGTGGCCACCGCCGGGGCCAGTGGCGCGGCCGTCGACCCGATCAGGTGTACGTCGGTCAGCTCCCGGTCGGACAGTGCCCCGGAGTCGAGCAGTTCGATGGCCATGGACGGCACCACGAAGACCGTACCCACCCCCGCCGACTCGATCAGTCGGGCGAACCGGACCGGGGTGAACCGGGGCAGGGTCAGCGCGGTCGGCTTGGCGGTGAGCGCGTTGAACAGCATGGTCTGCCCGGCGTTGGTGCCGATCGCGAAGGCGTGCAGGAACCGTTCCGAGTGGGCCAGCGCCAGCCTGCGCGGGTGGCTCGGCGCACCGATGGTCAGGTTGGCGTGGCTGGCGGCGACGCCCTTCGGCCGGCCCGTGGTGCCCGAGGTGTAGAGGATCTGGGCCAGGTCGCCGGGGCGTACCGGTGGGAGGTCCGCCGCCGCAGTGTCGCCATCGTCGACGCTGGCCGGTAGTTGAACGTCGTGCTTGTTGACGCCGGCCAGCAGGTCGGCCAGGGGCCGGACCGGTACGCCCACCGGGGCGGCCGGTGGCGGGGTGTCATTGCCGTGCAGGACGATCCGGGCGGCACAGTGCTCAAGGGCGTACCGGAGTTGCCCGGCGGCGAGCCGGTCGGAGAGCGGTACGGCGACCGCACCGGCCCGCAGCACCCCGCAGTACGCCACCGCGAACTCGGTCCAGTCCCGGGCACCGAACACCAGCCCGACCCGATCGCCGTGCCGTAGCCCGGCCTGACCGAGCGCGCTGGTGACACTGGTCGCCCCGGCCTCCCAGTCAGCGAAGGTGAGCCGGGCGACCCCGTGCACCTCGATCGCCACCCGGTCGGGGTGTACGGTGCGCCGCCAGGCCAGCAGTTCCGGCACGGTCCGGGCCGCCGGTACGGTGGTGCGGTGGCCGATGCTCGTCAGGGCCATCTCAACCCGCCTTCCGACCGGCCACCGACTCGACCATCGGCTGCCCGGTCACCTGTTCGACCAGCGGCGGTGGGGTCGGCTGGCCGACCGAGGCGGCCCGTGCCCGGCGGGTCTCGATTCCGACCAGGTCGTCCGGTGGCGCGTCCGGTACCTGGTCGTCGAAGGTGGCCAGGGTCCGGGTACGTAGCGACACCACGGCGGTGAGCGCTATGCAGAGCCCGAACACCACGTAGAGCAGGCCGATGCCCCGACCGGGGCCGACCCCGATCACCGCGCCGACGGTCGGGGCGAGCGCACCCCCGGGCAGCAGCAGCGGTTCCAGGGCCCGGGTGGCCAGCGGCGCGATGACGCCCCAGCCCAGCGGCATGGTCGACCAGGCGACCATCTGGTTGAGCGCGAACACCCGACCGTGGAACCGGGGCGGCACCTTGGTCTGGATGATCGTGTTGTAGACCCCGTTGACGATGCCGAGCGCGAGATACATGCCGAAGGCCCCGGCGCCGATCAGCAGCAGGTTCGGGCGCAGGCCGGTGACCACGCAGGCCACCGCGATACCCAGGGTGCCCAGGAGCACCGCGCGCATCCGGTACCGGCGTGGCCCGCCCCAGACGAGCATCGCCAGCCCGCCCACGGCCGCGCCTACGCCGCCGGTGAGCGCGATCTGCGCCACCTCGGACAGCTCGGCAAAGCCCAGCACGAGCGGGGAGAGCAGGTAGAGCACCGGGAACAGGAACAGGTTGAGTGCGGCGAAGAAGACGAGCATCGCCCGGAACTCGGGCCGCCGCCACGAGTAGCGCAGCCCACCGACGATCTCCTCGCCGATCCCCTCGCGGCGTTGCAGGGCGAGCGTGTGGGGGAACTTCACGACCAGCAGCACCCCGATCGCGAAGAGGTACGCGAACACGTCGATGACCATGATCCCGGTAAGGCCGACGGCCTCCAGCAACGCGACCGCGATCAGGGGCACCAGGAACTGGGTGAGGCCGGTGGCGGTCTGTGCCAGGCCGTTGGCGTGCCCGAGGAAGCGTTTCGGCACCAGTTGCGGCACGGCGGAGACGAAGGCGAGGCGTTGGAAGGCCAGCGCGACGGAGAGCCAGCCGACCAGCAGGTAGAAGTGCCAGATCTCGGCCCGGTCGGCGAGCAGTAGACCCGACATGACCGCCTTGGCGCCACCAGCGGCGAGGCTGGCCAGCAACATGATCCGCCGCCGGCTGGTCCGGTCGATCAGCGCACCGGCTACCGGGGCGACGACCAGGCCGGGCAGCAGACTGATGATGGCGAAGAGGGCGAACCGGGCCAGTGAGCCGGTCTCCATGTAGATCCACAGTGGTACCGCGAAGTTGGTGAGTGCCGTACCCGTGGTCGTGATGATCTGTCCGGCCGCGACCATGCCGAACCGGCGCATGCTGGGCTGCGGACCGGCACCGGCCGGCGCAGCCGTAGCTGCCGACGCGGGCTGGCCCGGCCGGTGGTCGGAGACCTCGGCCAACCGCCACGCCGGGTCCGGCCCGGCCGCACCGTCGACCTCCCCACCGTCGACCTTCCCACCATGCGACGACGGAGCGGCATCGGACCGAGCGGCGACCGACGGGTCGGCGACCGACCGAGCGGCGACCGACGGGTCGGCAGCCGACGGCTCGGTAAACGGGGCGTCGAGCCGATGGTGGACCGTGGTGACGATCTCGGCCAACTCCTCGGCCCGGTACTTGAGGAAGTAGTGGCTACCCTCGTCGATCACAGCCAGCGCGGTCCGATTGGTGAGGAAGTGCCACTCCCGGAACCGTTCCTCGTGGTAGTCCGTACTCCGGTCGCGGTCACCCGCCACGGAGATGATCGGCGCGCGTAGCGCGGCCACTCGCTGCTGCATCAGCCCGGTGAAGTAGTCCTCCGAGACGCGGGCGTCGTGCCGCATCGCCCGGATCAGGAAGGCGACCTCGTCCGGGTCGAGAGAACTGATCGACGTGCCCTGGGCCTGCAACCAGGTGCGGTAGATCCGGTCACTACGGATGCGCTCGGCCAGGCGCAACCGCAGCAGCGGACCGAAGACGCCACCGGCCGGCCGCCCGAACGGGAAGACCGCACCGAGGTAGACGGCCACCAGGTCCCGGCCAGCCGCCTCCAGCCGGCGGGCCACCTCGACCGCCAACGCGCCTCCCGGACCACAGTGGCCGTACAGGATCACCGGCCCGTCGACCCGGTCGAGGATCTCCGCGACCACCGTCGCGGCCACCTCCTCGATCGGTGCCGGATCGTCGGCCAGCCCGACATCGTGCCCGGGTACGGCCACCGAGAGCAGCCGATAGCCGGCCGGCAGCGCGTCGGCCAGCGGCTGGTAGACCACGGCGCTACCACCGCCGTACGGGACACAGACCAGGGTGGCGATCCGCTGGGCGGCCGGCATCGGTGCGGTCAACTCGTGCAGCAGACCGCTGCGGTCGACCTCGTCCGAGGTCAGCAACGTGGCCAGCTCGCGTACCGTCCGGTGCCGGAACAGGTCCATCACACTGACCGTCGGGCCGGCGCGGCCGTCGGTCGTACCCGGCAGCTCTCGACGTAGCCGGGCCACCACCTGGGTCGCCAGCAGCGAATGCCCGCCCAACTCGAAGAAGTCGTCGGTCGCCCCGACCGCTGCCAACCCGAGCACGGCCTGCCAGATCCCAGCGATCAGCGTCTCGATCGGCCCGACCGGTACGACCTGGTCACCGGTGGGCGGCTCGTCGCTCGGCTCGGGCAGCGTCCGGCGATCCACCTTGCCGTGCTCCTGCAACGGCAACCGGTCCAGCCAGCAGAACCTGCTGGGAACCATGTGGTCGGGCAGCCGTTCGCCGAGCAGCCGACGCAACTCGGCGGGCTCCGGGTCGGCCGCCTGGCCGACAGCCGCTGGCATCCGCTCCAGGTACGCCACGAGCCGCTCGCCGCGCAGCAGCACAGCAGCCTGTTGCACCCCCGGGCAGTCACGCAGGGCGGCCTCCACCTCGCCCAGCTCCACGCGATATCCGCGGATCTTGACCTGGTGATCCCGCCGGCCGAGGAACATCAGTTGCCCGTCCGCACGCCACCGGCCCAGGTCACCCGTACGGTAGAGGCGGTCGCCCGGTGCGCCGAACGGGTCGGGCACGAACCGCTCGGCGGTCAGCGCGGGACGGTGCAGGTAGCCCCGGGCCAGCCGGTCGCCACCGAGACAGATCTCGCCCGGTACCCCGATCGGCACCGGTCGAAGCTGCTCGTCGAGGAGGTAGACCCGGGCGTACGGCACGGGCCGTCCGGTCGGAATCAGGCCGGCGCCCCGCTCGTCCGCCGCCACCTGGTACGTGGTGACGCCGACCGTCGCCTCGGTGGGCCCGTAGTGGTTGAAGACCCGGGCCGAGCTGGCCGCCGCCAGTTCGGCGGCCCAGGGCAGGTCGGCGGCCTCACCACCGAGGATCAGCGCGCGGGCGGGCAGGAGCGCGCCGGGCTCGACGTCGGCGGCGAGCGCCCGCAGGTGCGACGGGGTGATCTTCAGGTAGTCGATCCGGTGCCGGTGTAGCTCCTCGGCGAGTTCGGCACCGGTGCACCGGCGCGGCACCAGATGCACCGTTCCGCCGGTGGCCAGTGCGAGATAGAAGATGGTGACGCTGAAGTCGAAGGAGAGCGACGACAGCAGCGCGTAGCGCCCGGCCGGGTGCACACCGAACCGGATGGCCACCCCGTCGAGGTAGCGGAGCACCTGCCGGTGCCCGACCGCCACTCCCTTCGGGGTGCCGGTGGAGCCGGAGGTGTAGATGACGTAGGCGAGGTTCCCGCCGGTGGCGTGCGGAGCTTCGACGGGTGTCTCCGGGCACCGGCCGACCTCGTCGACGACCCGGTCCAGGCAGATTGGCCCGATCGTCCCGGCCTCGGGAGTCAACCGGGCGCGCAGTGTGCTGTCGGTCAGCACCACCGTGGGTCGGGCGTCGGTGAGGATCGTGGCGAGTCGGGCCGGTGGCTGCTCGGCATCGAGCGGCAGGTACGCCCCACCGGCGCGGAGCACGCCGAGCAGCGTCACGGCGAGTTCCACGGTCTGGTCCAGGCAGATCCCGACCACCGCGTCCGGACCGACACCCCGACCGCGCAGGTAGTGGGCGAGTTGGTTGGCCCGCCGATCCAGTTCCCGATAGGTGACCGTGTCCGGACCGCTGACCACGGCCAGCGCCTCGGGGGTCGTCGCGGCGTACGAGGTGACCAGATCGGCCAGCGTGGTCGCCGTACCGGTCACCGGGGTGACCGCCTCCGGCGCGTCGGTGGGGGAGCCGAAGCCGAGCACCCGGGCCTGCTCGCCGCCGCTGAGAAGGTCCAGGTCGACCAGTGGCAGCTCCGGTGCCGCCAGCGCGGCCCGCAGCAGGGCCCGGTAGTGGTCGGCCAGTCGCCGCACCGTCTCGGCATCGAACAGGTCGGTGTTGTAGACGAACATCGCCCGCAGGTCGTCATCGGTCTCGCTGACGTAGAGCGACAGGTCGAAACGCGCGGCGGCGGTGTCGGTACCGAAGCCCTCGGTAACCAGGCCCGCCGGCCACCGGCTGCCGGACCGGGCGTAGTTCTGAAGGGTGAAGAGCACCTGGAACACCGGGGCGCGGCTGACGTCCCGCGTGACGTTCAGTTCCTTGACCAGCCGCTCGAACGGGACCTCCTGGTGGCTCAACGCCCGGACCACCGTGGCGCGGGTACGTCGGAGCAGGGCACCGAAGCTGGGCTCCGTACCGGGGCTGTCCGCCGTAGCGTCGGTCGGGGAGAGGTCGGCGCGCAGTGCGAGGGTGTTGACGAAGAGACCGATCAGGTTCTCCAGCTCGGGGACCACCCGTCCGGCGACCGGTGAGCCGATGGCGAAGTCGCGCTGGCCGGTGTAGCGGAACAGCAGCGCCTGGAGCCCGGTGAGCAGCGTCATGTAGAGAGTGGCCCGGTGGGTGCGGGCGAGTCGGCGTAGTCCAGCGGTGAGTCCGGCGTCCAACTGGAACCGGTGGGTGTGGCCCGCGTAGGACTGCACGGCGGGCCGGGGCCGGTCGGTTGGCAGCTCCAGCGGTGGCACACCGGCCAGCGCCGAGGTCCAGTAGCCGAGTTCGCGCTGGGCGGTCGGCCCGTCCATCCGGTCCCGCTGCCAGGCGGCGTAGTCGACGTACCGGACGGTCGGGGCGGGTGGCACCGGAAGGGCGTCGCGCAGCGCGCCGTAGAGCGTCGCCACCTCGCCCAGGAGCAGGTCAAGCGACCACCCGTCGCTGACGATGTGGTGCATGCCGACGTGCAGCACGTGGTCGGTCTCGGTCAGCCGGATCAGCAGTGCCCGCAGCAGCGGGGCGGTGCCCAGGTCGAACGGGGTCCGTACCGCCTCGGCCACCAGCGCGCGGGCGTCAGCCTCGTGCCCGACGGTGGCGACGGTGACCGGTACCCGTACCCGGTCGGCCACTTCGACCAGTGCTTCGCCCCGGTCGTTCTCGGTGAATCGCATTCGCAGGCTGTCGTGCCGCTGCGCGGCGGTGTCGATGGCGGTTTGTAGCAGGTCGGTGTCCAGTTGGCCGATCAGTCGGACCGTGGCGTGTACGAGGTATCCGGCCGTGCCGGGGGTCAGCTGCTCGGTGAACCAGATTCGTTCCTGGCCGAACGATAGCGACGGGGATTGCCCGGTTGGGGCAATGTTCCCTTGTGGCGGGATCGGTGCAGCCCGCAACGGAATGTCGACATTGGTCACGCGGCTGCCTTCTTGCTTTGGTGACGGGAGATAAGCAGTCTGCCGGCTTACGTCGAAGTAACGGAATCGCCTGAACGGTGCACTGCGGAGAGCCCGAACGATCGATTACCGGGGAAGCCTGCCGGCATACCGTCAGGAATGCGATTCACGGATGCCGTAGTGCCACGTGAGTGGGCCATGGAAACCCTGGCCTATGCCGAGTTCCGGGCTGACGGGACGGAGACCGCACCACTTACCTGGGCCCAACACGTGATGTGGCGGGCTGCCGCTCTCGATACCTCGAATCGGCACCATCTGTTCATGAATCTCCGGCGGACGGTACCCGTCTCCACCCGGGTACGGGCCGATCTGGCGAGCGTGACCCGGGCGATCGGCATGCTGGTCAGCCGGCACGGGTCGCTGCGTACCCGGGTCCGGTCCGTCGATGGTGTGACGCAGCAGGAGACGGCATCGGTCGGTCGGCTGCCGCTGCTGGTCACCGAGTCTGACGGGGATCCTGTCGAGGCCGCGCAGGTGCTGGCGGGACGGCTGGCCGATGTCGCGTTCGACCATGCGGCCGAGTGGCCGCTACGCGTCGGCCTGGTGCTGGCGGAGGGCCGGGTACGGCAGGTCGTGCTCGTTTTCAGTCATTCCACGGTGGACGCCCACGCGGCCGATGTGGTGCTGCGCGACCTGCGGCTGATCCTGCTGCGCGGGGCGATCGCGACTCCACCCGGGCCGCAGTCGGTGCAGGTAGCCCGGGATCAGCACGGGGTGGACCGCCATCGTTCGGACCGGTCGGTGGCGTACTGGGTCCGGCAGTTCGGCCGCCTGCCCGACGAGTCGATGGAGCCGACCCGCTCGGAACTCGACCCACGGTTGCACCGGGGGGTGTTGGTCTCCTCGGCGATCGACGCCGCTACGCGGCTGATCGCGGCCCGGCACCGGGTCAGTGTCTCCGCGGTGCTGCTCGCCGGTGTGACGGCGCTGGCGGCCGGCGAGAGCGGACGTGAGACCTGCGGTTTGTTCAATATGGCGCACAATCGTTTCCGGACCGAGTACGCAAATGCCGTGGCAAATCTGGGACAGATCGGATTTTGCGTGCTCGACGTGGTCGATCGGCCGAGCTTTGTCGACCTTTTGTCCCGAGTCTGGCGGGCTTCCCTGGACGGCTATCGGCACGCCTACTATGAGCCGGCGGCGATGCGGGGGAAATTTGAGGAGCTAGGGTACGAATACGCTACCGCGTTTCTTCCGCACTACTATTTCAACGACGTCCGGCTGCCGGGTGGAGGAGTCACCGAAACGGTGGCGATGACCCAGGGTGAGCTACGTGCCGCCATGGGACGTAGCACCTTCTCCTGGACCAGGGGATTGGATCGGGCATCCTGGCACCTGCTGACCCACGTCACCGACGAACCAGGCGCGGTCGGGATAACCCTCAGCATCGATACGCGATTCCGGTCACCGGAGTCGGTGGAGCCGTTCCTGCGCAACCTTGAGCAGTTGTTGGTCACGGCGGCCTTCCGCGACGTGCCCTGGCCGTGGAAGCCGAGGTAGTCGGCAGGGGCGACACCGGCCACCCTCGATCTTGCACGGTCAAGATCGGGACGTATCCTGAGCGATGCACACCTCCCGGCCGACCGTCCCCCGCCAACTTGGTCAGACGAAGTCGGCGTACGCGGACTTCCACGGTGAACAGGCGACGACCGCGCCGCTCACCTGGGGACAGCGGGCGATGTGGCGTTCCGTGGCGGAGTTCGAGGCACAGGAGAACTTCCTCAACCTCCGCCGCGTCCTCGCCGTCTCCTCGCGGGTCGAGGCGGACGTCCAGACGGTGAGCCGGGTGGTCGGTCAGCTGGTCAGCCGGCACGAGTCACTGCGTACCCGAATCGAAGCCGTCGACGGTGAGCTGCGCCAGCGGACCTTCGCCACCGGTCGACTGCCGCTGCTGGTCCATGCCGTATCCGGAGGTGACCCGGAGGGGTGCTCCGGCGGCGACCCGATGGGACGCTCCGCCGCGCAGGCCCTGGCGGACCGGTGGGGACAGCCACGATTCGAACACTCCGACGAGTGGCCGCTACGGGTCGCCCTGGTGACGGTCGATCACCGGGTACGGCAGATCGTGCTGGTCTTCAGTCACTCCACGGTGGACTTCCATGCCGTCGAGATCGTCCTGCGGGACCTGCGGCTGCTCCTACTGCGGGGGAAGCTGACCACCCGACCCGGCCTCCAGTCGGTCGACGTGGCCCGGCGCGAGCAGCAGGTCGAGCGCGGACGCTCGGACCGGGCGATCGCCTACTGGGTACGGCAGTTCCGGCAGCAACCACCGGGCATGCTCGTCACCGCCGGTCCGGGATCCACTCCTCGCTACCGGAAGGGCTCGCTGGTCTCCCCGGCCATCGACGCCGCCACCCGGCTGATCGCGGCCCGACACCGGGTCAGCACCGCCACCGTCCTCCTGGCGGCGGTAGCGGCGGTCTCCACCGCGACCAGCGGGGGACCAGGCTGCGGGCTCGTCACGATGGCGAACAACCGCTTCCAGCCGGCGTACGACGACGCCGTCAGCAAGCTCAACCAGCTCGGGTTCTGTGCCCTGGATCTGGCCGACCAGCCGAGCTTCACCGAGTTGTTGTCCCGGACCCGGCAGGCGTCGCTGGACGGCTATCGGCACGCCTACTACGACCCGGCCGCCATGCAGAGCGCCTTCGTCGAGTTGGGACTCGACTTCGGCACCGTGCTGGCACCGTACTGCTACGTCAACGACATCCGTCTGCCCCACGAGCCCCGGCCGGCTGCGACCGGCCCGGACGAGGCCGCGGTGCGGGCGATGCGGGCGGCGACGACCTTCACCTGGACGGAGGCGTTCGACCGGTTCGCCTGGCGCTGCCGGATCCAGGTGGTCGACGCGCCCGGCGCGGTCGAGTTGGTGATCACCACCGACACCCGCTACCTGTCGTCCGACCGGGCCCACCGCTTCCTGTGTGAGATCGAGGAGGCCCTGGTCGTGGCGGCCTTCGCAGAGGACGGTGCTCAGGCACCAGCGTGAAGCCGGCGTCGAACGCCATGCGGTCCATTGCGTCGACCGGCTCGAAGCGCCCATGTGGTCCGGGCTAGGAGATCATCGGCCGCGCCGAACCGGTCAAAAGTACGGCCACCGGGTGCGCCAACCCCACCTGGGACCGATGCCGGCCCCAAGCTCTGGCGGACCCACCGCCGCCCGAGTTAGGCGGCCGGTGGCGGCACCAGACGGCTGGTCGACGATCGTAGCGTCGTGACCGAGGCCGCCGTCGGCGCCGCCACCGACTGCTCTTCGGTGACCAGGCCCCCGATGATGGCCGCCGCCACCCGTGGGTCAGCACCCCGGCCCACCGCCACACCGATGAGGTAGGCCGCCAGCGGACCGGCCGGTCGGCATACCCCGTGCGCCACCTCGCGTACGAGGTCGAGAAGTGTGGCGATGTCGTGTTCCGACAGTTCCGGAGTGTCCAGGGCCGTGGCTGCGGCCACGAGCCACTCCCACAACGGGGCCTGGGTGTCCATGGTCGAACTCCTGTTCGGTCAGTCGGTCCGACGGGCGAGGCCGCTCATCTTGACGGCGGTGTAGACGGCGGCGGCCAGCGCCACGTCAGACAGGAGCATCAGGCCGATGGCGTACGAGCCCTGTGCGCCGTAGACCCAGCCCATGATCAGCGGCGGAACGAACCCGCCGAGACCACCGGCCGCGCCGACCAGTCCGGTGACGGTGCCCACCTTGTCGGCCGGGGCGACCTTGCCGACCAGGGCGAAGACCCCACCGCTGGCCGCGCCGAGCAACACCGCCATGCCGAGGAACGCGATCGTGGCGATCGGCATCAGCGGCGGCTGGAAGGCCTGGATGACGGCGAACAACGCGGTCCCGGCGAAGCACCAGACGAGCACCGGCACCGGGTGCAGCCGGTCGGAGAGCCAGCCGCCCACCGGGCGGGCGATCACCGCCAGGACCACGAACCCGGCGGTACGCATCGCCGCGTCGCCGGTCTCCAGCCCGTACGCGGTGCGCAGGTAGGCCGGCAGGTAGACGCTGAACGCGACGAAGCCGCCGAAGCCGACCGCGTAGAGGAAACACAACTGCCAGGTCGCCGCCAGTCGGCTGACGTCGAGCAACCGGGCAATCGCGGAGCCCTGGGGACGCTGCCGGTTGGGTGCGTCGCGCAGCAGCAGGAACGCGAGCACCGCGTAGCCGGCCAGCACCGCCGAGACCAGCAGGAAGGGAGTCTTGGCACCGTAGTTGTCAGCGAGCTTCACGGTGGTGAAGTTGGCGATGGCGGTGCCGCCCATACCGATGCCGAACACGCCGAGGGCGAACCCCCGCCGGGCCGGTGGATACCAGCCGGAGACGAGCGGTACGCCGACGGCGAAGGCCGTGCCGCCGATGCCGAGGAAGAAACCGGTGACGATCAGCGCCGCGTACGAGGAAACGTAGGACAGGGTCAACACCGGGATGATGGTGACGAGGCTGACCAGTGGGAACATCACGCGCGCGCCGTACCGGTCGGTGAGCGCGCCGACCGGGATACGACCCAGCGATCCGACGACCACCGGTACGGCGACGAGCAACGACTGTGCGGCGAAGCTGAGCCCGAGGCGTTCCTTGATGCCCGGTCCGAGCGGGCCGAGCAACGCCCAGGCCCAGAAGTTGAGCAGGAACCCGGCGGTGGCCACGGCAAGGTGGAGGGCTGCCCCCCGGGGCGCTCCATCGGCAGTGGCCGGTTTCCGCTGGTTCGTGGTGGTTGTCATGGGTCACCTCGTGGTGAGTGTCGCCCATTGCGACGAGATTGCCGGACCCGACCCCTAAAGAGGGGGAGTGCCGCTTCAGTTACCAGCCTCGGTGGGAGCAAGGCGATGAAACAGGGCCGTTGGTCCCGGGTGCCGACGTGGCATCAGACACCTGGGACCGGGCCATAAGGGGTTGGCTCGCTCAGCCACCGGCGAACGGTGGCAGGACGTCAACGGTGGCGGCTGCCGGCAGTGGTATCGAACGATCCCGCCACTGGACACCGTCCACCAGATAGCTACAGACTGCCAGTGCCGCCGCCAGGGCGGAGCCGTGTCGGCCGGCCAGATGGTCCAGCAGGTCGCCGAGGTTGGTGGCGGAGACGTCCTCCTCCGCCACCCCGGCGGCGGCGCGGGCACCCGCGAAGTAACGAACGCGTACTGTGCTCATCATCGCGGCCGAGCCCGTCGGGTCTGGGCGGTGGGCAGCTGTGGTGGGCCACCCCAGCCCGGGCGGGTGGGACGCAGACCGGGCCGGTCGCCCCGGCTGCGATAGACGATGTACGGGCGGGTGGCGTAGCCGATCGGCGCGCTGAACGCGTGCACCAGGCGGGTGAACGGCCAGAAGGCGAAGAGCGCGAACGCCGACACGACGTGGATCTGGAAGCCGGTCGGTACGCCGGCCATCACCTCCGGATCCGGGCTGAAGTAGAACAGCGACCGGAACCAGGGGGAGATGGTCTCCCGGTAGTCGTAGCCGTTGCCCGATACGTTGGCCCGTACGGTGCTGAGCAGGCCGAGCACGATGACCGCGGCCAGCACCACGTACATGGCCTTGTCGTTGCGAGTGGTAGCCGCGAAGACCGGCCCGGTCAGACGTCGGCGGGCGATCAGGATGATCATGCCGATCAGGGTGCAGAAGCCGGCCACCGTGCCGATGAAGACAGCCATCAGGTGATAGGCGTGCTCGGTGATGCCGACAGCCTCGGTCCACGACTTGGGGATCAGCAGCCCCCCGACGTGTCCGATGAGCACCATGAGAATGCCGAAGTGGAACAATGGGCTGCCCCAACGCAGGATCGCCGTCTCGTAGAGCTGTGAGGAGCGCGTGGTCCAGCCGAACTTGTCGTAACGGTAACGCCAGATTAGGCCACCGATCAGGATCGCGATGGCCAGATAGGGAAAGACCACCCAAAGCAACACATTCATTGCGCTCACCGATCCAGCTTCTTGTTCGCGGCTGCGGGGCTCTCTCGCTCCGCTCGTTCACTCCTCGCGCTCGCCGTGAACCTTCCGTTCGCGACTGCGGTACTCCGCTCCGCTGCGTTCCTCGCGCTCACCGACGCCCTCCGGATGTGGTGTCGACAAGTCCGAACGGTTCCAGGCCCACCTGTTCCATCGGGGGACCGGTGCGGGCCAGCTTTGCGGCCGCGGCCAGGTCCGCCGGTTGCGGGGGTGGCAGCATCTCGCGGATCGCCACCAGACAATGCTGGTAGATGGACTTCTCCGCTGCCAGCGAATCGGCGAGCAGGTCCAGGCCGATCCGGTTGTCCCGCAGCAGCCCCCAACCGGCACCGTCGACAGCCGCCAGGTCCAGCACCGCCGGCAGGTAGTCGGGCAACTCACCGTCGACCACGGCCAGCCCCGCCTGCTTGTACGCGCCGGAGAAGCCGACCAGCGCCTCACCGCGTTTCCGGGTGTCCCCACAGGTGTAGTAGGTCAGATGCAGGCAGCAGCGGCGACGGAAATCGAATAGTTGCACGTACTCGGCCCGCAACAGGGTCGGATCGGCATCGGCCCGGTACGCGGCCACCGCACGCAGTGGTGCGGCGACCGCCTCCGGCAGCTCGTCCAGGGCGTCGCGCAGGATGGGCAGCGCGGCCATCACCTGCTCGTCGGGATAGCGCAGCAGCAGGGACGCCGCCCGGGCCGCAACAATCCGCCAGAACGACGGGTTCACTGGTCGCCTCCGTCCTTGGCGTCCGAATTTCTCGACTGGGGTGGGAAGAGACCCGGAGGATGGCCCTTGCCGTCCCAGTTGAGCAGGTTGACGCGGATCTCCGGGTTTTCCGCCTCGGCCACCGTGTCGGCGGTCTGCCGGTTGATCTGCATGTGGAAGGTCTCCACCTGGATCGGGGCGGTCTGACCGGAGGACTCGCCGAATGGTCCCTGCCCGTACGGGCCACCGCCGCCCATGCCCGGTCCGCCCTCGTACTCCAGGCTGCACTCGGTGCCGATCTGTTCGAGGCGGTGCGCGTCCTCCGCGTGCGCGGCCGGGATGACGTAGCGCTGTTCGTACTTGGCGATGGCCAGCAGGCGGTACATGTCGTCCATCTGCTGGCCGGTCATGCCGACTGCCTCGGCGATCGACTCGTCGGGCGTCTCGCCCAGGTTGATACGCCGCTGGTAGGCGCGCATCGCGGCGAGCCGGTTGAGCACCGCCCGCACCGGGGCCGGGTCACCGGCCGTGAACAGGCCGGCGAGGTAGTCCACCGGGATCCGTAGCGCGTCCACCGCGCCGAAGAGGTTGCCGGCGTCCTCGCCGTCGTGGCCGGTCTCCCGCAGCACGTCCACCACGGGCGACAACGGCGGGATGTACCAGACCATCGGCATGGTCCGGTATTCCGGATGCAGCGGCAGAGCGACCTGGTACTTCGTGATCAGATCCCAGATCGGGGAACGCTGCGCCGCGTCGATCCAGTCGTCCGGGATGTCGGCAGCCCGGGCGGCGGCGACCACGTTCGGGTCGAACGGGTCGAGGAAGACCGAACGCTGGGCCGCGTACAGGTCGTGCTCGTCCTCGACGGCCGCCGCCGCGGCGACCGCGTCGGCGTCATAGAGCATCAGTCCGAGGTAACGCAGCCGCCCGACGCAGGTCTCCGAGCAGATGGTGGGCTGCCCGATCTCGATGCGCGGGAAGCAGAACGTGCACTTCTCGGCCTTGCCCGTGCGGTGGTTGAAGTACACCTTCTTGTACGGGCAGCCGGTGATGCACATCCGCCAGCCCCGGCACCGGTCCTGGTCGACCAGCACGATCCCGTCCTCGGCCCGCTTGTAGATCGCGCCCGAGGGGCAGGACGCGGCGCAGGATGGGTTCAGGCAGTGCTCGCAGATACGCGGCAGAAAGAACATGAACGCTTTTTCGTACTCCTGACGTACCTGGTCGGAGACCTTCGCCAGGATCGGGTCACCCGCGGCGATCTCGTTGCCGCCGGCCAACGAGTCGTCCCAGTTGGCACTCCAGGTGATCTTCGTGTCCTGGCCGGTGAGTAGCGACTTGGGCCGGGCCACCGGGATGTCGTCCCCGGCCGGTGCGTTGATCAGGTGCTCGTAGTCGTACGTCCAGGGCTCGTAGTAGTCCTGCATCGAGGGCATCTTCGGGTTGGCGAAGATGCTGAAGAGCTTCTTCACCCGGCCGCCGGCCTTGGGCTTGAGGCGGCCCGACCGGGTACGCACCCAGCCGCCCTCCCACCGCTCCTGGTTCTCGTACGTGCGGGGATAGCCCTGCCCGGGCCGGGTCTCCACGTTGTTGAACCAGACGTACTCGACACCGGACCGGTTGGTCCACGCCTGCTTGCAGGTGACCGAGCAGGTGTGGCAGCCGATGCACTTGTCGAGGTTCATCACCATCGCCATCTGTGCCATGACCCGCATCAGTACTGCACCTCCTGGGAGCGACGGCGGATTACGGTGACCTCGTCACGTTGGTTACCGGTGGGCCCGAGATAGTTGAAGGCGAAGGCGAGCTGCGCGTAGCCCCCGATCAGGTGGGTGGGCTTGACCAGCAGCCGGGTCAGCGAGTTGTGAATGCCACCCCGCCGGCCGTTGATCTCCGCCTTCGGTACGTCGATGACCCGTTCCTGGGCGTGGTACATGTACACCGTGCCCTCGGGCATCTTGTGCGAGACCACGGCCCGGCAGACCACCACGCCGTTGCGATTGACCGCCTCGATCCAGTCGTTGTCCCGTACGCCGATCTTGGCCGCGTCGGCCTCGCTCATCCACAGCGTCGGTCCGCCCCGGGACAACGTCAGCATGATCAGGTTGTCCTGGTACTCGGAGTGGATGGACCACTTCGAGTGCGGGGTCAGGTAGCGGACGGTGATTTCCAGTTCACCGTTGCGGCCTAGTCTTGGCTCGCCGAACAGTTTGTGCATGTCCAGCGGCGGCCGGAACACCGGCAATTCCTCGCCGGCCTCCTGCATCCAGTCGTGGTCGTGGAAGAAGTGCTGCCGCCCGGTCAGGGTGTGCCACGGCTTGAGCCGCTCGACGTTGATGGTGAAGGGCGAATACCGCCGTCCGCCGTGCTCGCTGCCCGACCACTCCGGACTGGTGATCACCGGCTCCGGTCGGGACTGCGTGTCGACGAAGGTGATCTTCTTGCCCTCGTGCTCGGCGGACAGGTCGGCCAGCTGCATGCCGGTGCGCCGCTCCACGTCTTTGAACCCGACGGTGGCGACCCGGCCGTTCGTGGTGCCCGACAGGGCGAGGATCGCCTCGCAGGCGTGCGTGTCCTTGGCCAGCGACGGTCGGCCGTCGGCCGCCCCGCCGCGCACCGCGCCGTTCTTGCGGCGCAGGTACTCCACCTCCGGCCGGACGTCGACCGACACCCCCTTGCCGGTGGTGCCGAGGGTGTCCAGCAGCGGACCGAGGGCGGCCATCTTGTCGGCCACCGCACCGTAGTCCCGCTCGACGATGACCAGCTTGGACATGGTCCTTCCCGGCACCGGCGTCTCACCGGTGACCGCCCAGTCGCGGACCACACCGTGCGGGGTCGCCATCGCGTCGGGCGTGTCGTGCATCAGCGGTGCCGCGACCAGGTCCTTGCGTACGCCGAGGTGGTCCACGGCCAGGTGGGAGAACGCCCGGGCGATGCCGTGGAACGCCTCGAAGTCGGTCCGGGTCTGCCACGGCGGGTTGATCGCCGGGGTGAACGCGTGCACGAACGGGTGCATGTCGGTGCTGCTCAGGTCGTGCTTCTCATACCAGGTGGCGGCCGGCAGCACGATGTCGGAGAAGAGCGTCGTGGAGGTCATCCGGAAGTCCAGCGACAACAGCAGGTCGAGCTTGCCCTCCGGTGCCTCATCCCGCCAGACCACATCTTTCGGACGCAACTCCGGCGGTGCCTCGTCGGCCCGCAGGTTCGAGTCGGTGCCCAGCAGGTGTCGCAGGAAGTACTCGTTGCCCTTGGCCGAGGAGCCGAGCAGGTTGGCCCGCCACACGGTCAGCACCCGGGGCCAGTTCTGCGGGGCATCCGGGTCGGTACAGGCGTAACCGACCTTCCCCGAACCGAGCTGTTCGGCGACCCAGCCGGCCGGGTCGTCCGGCGACGAGGCGATCGCCTCGTCGGCGAGGTCCAGCGGACTGCGGTCGAACGTCGGCATGCTCGGCATCCAGCCGAGTCGGGCCGACTGGGCCATCAGGTCGGCGGTGTGCCGGCCGTCGAAGGTGCCCTTGCCGGTGGGGGAGGAGACCACGTCGGCGGAGTACGTGTCGTAGCGCCACTGGTCGGTGTGGAGGTACCAGAACGCCGTACCGATCATCTGCCGGGGCGGGCGGACCCAGTCCAGCCCGGAGGCCAGTTGCGTCCAGCCGGTGACCGGGCGGCACTTCTCCTGCCCGACGTAGTGTGCCCAGCCGCCGCCGTTGACGCCCTGGCAGCCGGTGAGGGTGGTCAGGGCGAGGATCGCCCGGTAGGTGGCGTCGGAGTGGAACCAGTGGTTCGTACCCGCGCCGAGCAGGATCATCGACCGGCCGCCGGAGCGTTCCGCATTGTCGGCGAACTCCCGGGCGACCCTGGCCACCTGCGCGGCCGGTACGCCGGTGATCGGCTCCTGCCACGCCGGGGTGTACGGCACGTCCATGTCGTCGTAGTCGGCGGGCCACTGGCCGGGCAGACCCGGGCGGGCCACCCCGTACTGGGCCAGCATCAGGTCGAAGACGCTGGTGACCAGGTGCGTCCCGACCCGACGGGTCGGTACGCCCCGACGCAGCACCTGCGGCGGGTCGGTGTCGAATCGGGGTAGGGACACCTCGACGGTCTCGCCGCCGAGGCAGGTCAACGCTGGTTCGATGTCGCCGAGGTCGAGGTTCCACTGACCCGACTCCTCGCCCCAGCGATGCCCGAGGCTGCCGCGTGGTACGGCCGGCGCGTCGGTGGCCGAGTCCCACAGCACGGTCTTGAACGCCGCTTCCTTACCGGGTTCGCCCAGGTCCTCGGCGGTGAGGAACTTGCCGGGCCGGTAGCCGCCGTCCTCGGTCGGTTCGAGGGTGACCAGGAACGGCAGGTCGGTGAAGCGGCGGACGTAGTCCTCGAAGCGGGGGGTGGCCCGCTCGACGAAGAACTCCTTGAGGATGACGTGGCCCATCGCCATCGCCAAAGCCCCGTCGGTGCCCGGCTGCGCGGGCATCCACTCGTCGGCGAACTTGACGTTGTCGGCGAAGTCGGGGCTGACCACCACCACCTTCTGTCCCCGGTAGCGTGCCTCGGCCATCCAGTGGGCGTCGGGGGTACGGGTGACCGGGACGTTCGAGCCCCACATGACGAAGTAGGAGGCGTCCCACCAGTCACCGGACTCCGGCACGTCGGTCTGGTCACCGAACACCTGCGGCGAGGCCACCGGCAGGTCGGCGTACCAGTCGTAGAACGACAGCATCGAGCCGCCGATCAGGGACATGAACCGGGCACCGACGGCGTGCGACACCATCGACATCGCCGGGATCGGCGAGAAGCCGGCGATCCGGTCCGGGCCGTAGTTCTTGATGGTGTGCACGTGCGCGGCGGCGATCATCTCCTGGGCCTCGTCCCAGGAGATCCGTACCAGCCCGCCCTTGCCCCGGGCCTTCTGGTAGCGCCGGCGCCGCTCCGGGTCGTTCTGGATGTCGGCCCAGGCCGCCACCGGGTCGCCGAGTCGGCGCTTGGCCTCCCGGTACATCTCCACCAGAATCCCTCGGGCGTACGGATACCGCACGCGGGTCGGGGAGTAGGTGTACCAGGAGAAGGCGGCACCACGCGGGCAGCCACGCGGCTCGTACTCCGGCCGGTCGGGGCCGACACTGGGATAGTCGGTCTGCTGCTGCTCCCAGGTGATGATGCCGTCCTTGACGTACACCTTCCAGGAGCAGGAGCCGGTGCAGTTCACCCCGTGGGTCGAGCGCACCACCTTGTCATAGGAGGAGCGGTCCCGGTAGAACGCGTCCGCTTCGCGTCCACCGATCTGGTAGAGCGCCCGCCCGTCCGGCGAGACATCCGCCCGGCGGACCAGACCACCCACCGCCAGCAGTGCCCTCCCCGCCTTCTCGGTCGCTTGCGACATGTGCCTCATTCCCTCGATCGAGTGCTGTGGTGACCACGTTGGTGCCGGTTAGATCAATTCGCAACCGGTGAGTGGAAACCAACGCAACTCTGAGGGGAATTTCTTGACGGTACGACTGGGCCGAAGGTCCTGAGTTTTCGTGTACGGTGACACCGCTCACCCATGGGCGATGTCACGTCAACCGGAGGTGTGGGCGTCAGCCCGGCATCCCCGCCGCCGGCGTGATCCGGTCCCAGGCGGTGATCGGCAGGGCGATGACAGCGGCGGGAAAGAGCCCGTGCTCCTCGTTGTCGATGTGTCGCACCAGGCGGTCAAGCGCGGCGAGTACGCCGCCCCAGTCCGGAGCGGAGCGGTCGACTGAGCCTAGTACGCCATGGATGTCGTCATGTTCAGCACACAGTTTCTCGACCGCTTCGGTGAGACTTCCCTCGTCCCGTAGCTCGACGAACAGACCGTTTTCCTCGCCGGTGGTGTGCGGCATCAGCAGGTCGAGCAGGGTGTCGAGCGCCGAGAAGCACTCATCCTGGTGACCCTGCGTGATCGCGGTGCGTAGCCGACCGGTGGCGTTGGTGATGTCCTCGTGCTCGGTGGAGAGCTGCGCGATCACTGGGAAGTCCCGGCAGCCACAGTAGTTACACACGGGTCCATCTCCTTTGCCGGTACGTGAACGATTTCCATCGTCCTCCTCTTTTTCGGACCATGCAGGGCCGAAAGACCCAGGGACGCCGGGACGAGAGGGTAGGATTCGTCCCGGCGATCAGGGCTTGTTCCGGCTAGGCCGGGACCGAGACGCGCTCCAGGCGTACCTGCCACACGTCCGGACCGGTCTGCAGCCATTCGGTGGCCATCTGGTCGCCATAGCGCTGGCCGACCTCGGCCAGCAGCGGCCGGGGCGCGTGCGGGGCGATCAGCACCAACGCGCCGCCCGCCGGCAGGGCGTCCAGTGCGGCCAGCACCTGGGCGTGCCGCTGTCCGTGCGGCAGGTCCCGGACGTCCAGCCGGGGATCGATGCTCAGCACCGCAGGCGTGGCGTCGGCGGCGTTCGCGGCGTCACCGCCACACCCGCACGCGCCGCCGCATCCGCCACCGCCCCCGCCGCCGCCGTGTGCCGCCGAGCCGAGCAGGTCGTGCATGCCGTCCAGGACCTCGGCCAGGGACACGTCCTCGGCGTCGACCAGCAGCGGTACGACGAGATCGTTCTCCTTGACCAGGTGTACGGCCAACAGGGCGGCGAGGGCGCGCCCGGCAGCGGCGGCGGTCACCGGCTGGGTCGCGGCCTCCAGTTCGCGGACCAGGGCGGTGATGGCGACGTGCTCGGCGAGCATGCCCGCCACCAGCAGCTTGCCGAGATCATATTTCGCCGCCAGCGGATACATCGCGGCTTCTTCGGCCGCTGCGTGTGGCAGCAACTCGTCGTGCAACCAGCGGACCAGTTCGTCCCGGTGCCGAAGTGCCTGCGACTCGTCGCCGTGAGCAGCCGCGTCCAGCAATCGGCTGGTGTGGGAGTTGAGGGCGGCGGCGAGTTCGCTGTGATGTTGTACGACGGCCTGCGCGGCCCGGCGGTCAGCGGCGAGGTCCGGCTGTGACATGACGCTCTCCCGAGTTTTGAGGGTGTTTGACGTTGTAACGTTATCTACCGTGGAAACATCCAGAACAGGGCCGATCGGGGAGACGATCGACAGGTCACACCACCGGGCGTTGGCCGCAGCCAGCCGGGTGGAAATCCTGAAGATCGTGCGCAGTGCCGAGGGTGGCATGAACACCGCAGAGGTGGCCGAGCGTGCCGGGCTACATCTCTCCACCACCCGGGCCCACCTCGACCGCCTCGTCGAAGCAGGACTGCTGGTGAAGGCGCGAGCCAGCGGTGGCCAGCCCGGACGTCCCGCCTGGCGATACCGGGCCACGGCCGATGACATTCCGGCGCCGGCACCGTACCGGTCACTGGCCGCCGCGCTGCTTGATCAACTGGGCGGCACCGAAGGCGAGATACGGACCCTGGCCGGCAACGTCGGTCGGAACTGGGGCCGACACCTCGCCGCCGCGACGGACAGCAACGACGGGCCGGTCAAGACCGTCCTGAACGTCCTCGACGGGCTCGGCTTCAAGCCTCAGTTGGCCGCGCCAGAGGCGGCCGAATCGGGCGTGGCCGAGGTGCACCTGCACACCTGCCCCTTCCTGGAACTCGTGGGGCGTAACCCGGATGCGATGTGCGGCCTGCACGTCGGGGTGATCCGTGGTGCCCTGGAGCAGGCCGGTGCCCCCGCCAGCACCGCCGTACTGGAACCGTTCGGCGCACCCACCGCCTGCGTGGTCCGGTTGTCCCTGAACGAACCAGCCGATGAGCAAACTGGTTCAGCGGGCGGGCGAGCCGAGCCAGCGGACGAGCGGGGCCCGGCATGACCACCGCATGGCCGACGAACCCGTCTCATCGCGAGCCGGTCGAGGTTCCCGCCGAGCCGGTCGAGGTCCCCGCCGATCGGCAGTTGCCCGTCCTGAACACCCGGGGCACCGGTGCCACTGGTGCCACCGGCAGAGCGAACTGGCACCGCCGCACCTCCGCCATACCACTGGTGTACCTCGCGTCGCTCGTCGTCATCGCGTTCGTCCACCAGTTCATGCCATCGTGGTACTGGCTGGCCATCCACCTCCTGCTCCTCGGTGCGGTCACCAACGCGATCCTGATCTGGAGCGCCCACTTCACCGCCGCCGTACTGCGGGTCCCAGCCCCCACCAGCCGACGTGCCGAAGGTCTGCGGCTGGCCCTGCTCAACGTCGGAATCGTCGGCGTACTGACCGGCGGTGGCACCGACCGGCCGTGGGTGGGCGTGGCAGGTGCGGCCGTCGTCTTTGCCGCCATCACCGCCCACCTGACCTGGCTGACCCGCCGACTACGGGCGTCCCTGCCGGCCCGCTTCTCGATAACGGTCCGCTACTACCTCGCCGCCGCGACCGTGCTGCTGGTCGGCATCCCCGTCGGTGCCTGGATGCTGGTCGTCGACGACGACAGTCGACCCCGACTACTGCTGTTCCACGCCCACATCAACGTGCTCGGCTGGGTGACCCTGACAATTCTCGGCACGCTGCTCACCCTGTGGCCCACCGTGCTGCGTACCCGGATGGCCGACGATGCCGTACGGGCCGCCGGCACCGCCCTGCCGCTGGCCCTGACCGGCCTCGCGCTGCTCGGCACCGGACTGCTCGCCTGGTGGCGGCCGGTGGCCGTGGGCGGACTGGCGCTGGTCGCTATCGCCGCGGTGATCGTCCTACGGCCGGCGGTCACCGTCGCCAGGGGAAAGCCACCGGCCTCCTTCGCCGCGTGGTCGATCGCCATCGCCGGCGGATGGCTGCTCGTCGCCCTCGCCGTCGACCTCGGCACGCTGCTGACCGCACCCGGTCCGGCGGAGGTCGCCAGCAGCTTCGGCGACGTGCTCGTCCCCCTCCTGGTCGGCTTCGCCGCCCAGGTACTCGTCGGCGCATTGGCCTACCTGCTGCCCGTGGCCCTTGGCGGCGGCCCGGCCCGGGTCCGAGAACGGACCGCGATGCTGGATCGGCACTGGCCGCAACGCGTCGCCATGGGCAACGCCGCGCTGGCCGTCTTCGTCCTGCCGACGCCGCCGTACGTGCGGATCACCACGTCGATGCTGGTCGTGGTCGCCCTGCTGCAGTTCCTCATCCCGGCCGTCCGGGTCCTGCTCACCTCCCGGAGGTAACCGGTGTCCAACGCTCCCACCCCCGTGCCGGCTCCCACGCCACCCCGTCGTCCGCTCGGCGGCGTCGCCGTCGGTCTGGCCCTGGTCCTACTGGCCACACTCATCGGTGTGGTCGCCCAACGGACCGCCTCGGATGGTGGCACCCAGCTCGCCTCGGCGGCGGCCGGCGTCGCGGCCACCGGCGAGACCACGACCGTCGCCGTGACCGCCGAAGGCATGCGTTACCACCCCAACAAGATCACCGTTCCCCCCGGTAACCGACTGATCATCGAGTTCACCAACAAGGACGAGCGCCGTCACGACCTCGTACTGGCCACCGGGGTGAAGACGGACTCCGTCGGCGTCGGTCAGACCGTTCGTCTCGATGCCGGCGTCATCGGCACCACCGTCGAGGGCTGGTGCTCACTACCCGGGCATCGCCAGTCCGGCATGACCCTCACCATCACCACCACCGGCAACCCGACCAGCACCGACACGACCGGTCACGGCAACCACACCGCCACGCCGAGCACCGAAACCCCTCGCATCGACGCGATGGCCACGCCGGATGCCGGCTTCACGGCTCGGGACGCCACCGCACCGGCTACCCCCGCTGCCCGTGTGCACCGGCTGGAACTGCGCGTCCAGGAGGTCGTGAGCGAGGTCGCCCCCGGTGTACGGCAGAAACTGTGGACGTTCAACGGAACCAGCCCGGGGCCGATCTTGCGGGGCAAGATAGGTGACGTGTTCGAGATCACCCTGATCAACGACGGCAGCCTCGACCACGGCATCGACTTCCACGCCGGTGCGCTCGCTCCCGATGAGCCGATGCGGCCCATCGATCCCGGTCAGCGACTGGTCTACCGGTTCACCGCCACCAAGGCCGGCATCTGGATGTACCACTGTTCGACGATGCCGATGCTGCACCACATCGGCAACGGCATGTACGGCGCCGTGATCATCGACCCCCCCAACCTGCCGGCGGTCGACCACGAATACGTCCTCATCCAGTCGGAGTTGTATCTTGGTGCCGACGGTGAGTCGGGCGACCTGGCCAAGATGCAGGCTGAGCAGCCTGACGCCGTAGTCTTCAACGGCTATGTCGCCCAGTACGTCCACCGTCCCCTGACCGCCCGCACGGGCGACCGCGTACGGATCTGGGTGCTCAACGCCGGTCCCAACCGGATCAGCGCCTTCCACATCGTTGGCGCCCACTTCGATACCGTCTACCAGGAGGGGCAGTGGCAACTACGCCCCAGCGACCCGGGAGCCGCCCAGGTGCTCGACATCAGCCCGGCCTCCGGTGGATTCGTGGAAACCGTCTTCCCCGAGGCCGGCAACTATCCGTTCGTGAACCACGTCATGGTGGACGCCGAACGCGGTGCCAAGGGCATCTTCCAGGTCGAGTGAGCCGACCATGACAACCGGCTCCGTGGCCAGGGCACGCCCGGCGGCCCGCCGTCGCACCGTACGCCAGTTCGTGCCGCCCCAGCATGGTGCGTGGGCGATGCTGGTCGTACCCTGGCTGGTCGGCGTGCTCGCCGCCGGCTTCCGGTGGGCGCACCTTCCGCTGTTCGGTGCCTGGCTGAGCGGCTACCTGCTCTCCTACTACGCCCTTCAGGCGGTCAAGACCCGGCGGCCACGACGGTTCCGCGCCCAACTGCTCGCCTACGGCCCACCGACGATCCTGTTCGGTGGGCTGGTCGTCGCCCTGTACCCGACCCTGCTCTGGTATGCCCCCGCCTACGCCGTGCTGCTCGCCGTCAACGTCGGCTACGCGTGGCGACGTCGGGAACGTGCCGTTGTCAACGATCTGGCATCGGTGTTGCAGAGCTGCCTCATGGTCTTCGTCGCCGCGACCGTCGCCGGGGTGCCGGTGACGCGACTCGGCATGGCGTTCCTGGCCGTGCTGGCCTACTTCGCTGGCACCGTCCTCTACGTCAAGACGATGATCCGGGAACGCGGCAGCACGACGTATCGGGTCGTCTCGGTGCTCTTCCACCTGCTGGCCCTGGGGCTGTCGGTCTGGTGGGGATGGCCGCTCACCGTACTCTTCGGGCTTCTGCTGCTGCGGGCCTGGCTGCTGCCGCAGCGTCGAGCCACCCCGAAGCAGGTGGGCATCCTGGAGATCGTCAACTCCCTGCTGCTGATTGTCGCCCTCGCCCTCACCCTCGGCTGATCAGCACCGGGCAGTGCTGATCAGCCCGGATCGGTTTGGGTTCCACGACCCCGGGAAGCCAAGCGTCGAGCAGAGGGAGGGGCGACGACAGCCGTCCTCATCGCCAGGAGGGAAGACCGACATGGGCAACCGGGATCAGCTCCACGAGATGCGCCAGCGTGCCCACCAAGCGGGCATCGAGGGCAGCTCGAAGATGAGCGAGCAGCAGCTGAAAGAGGCGTTGAAGAAGGTCGGCAAGGGGATGGAGCCGGCGATGGCCAAGCAGCAGGCCAAGCGCTGACATCATCATCTGCGCTGTGCGGATGCGGGCCCGGCTGGACCGGACCCGCATCCCGCCGCGTCGCTATCGGTCGGTCTCCGCGAGTGCCTTGATGCCTGCCAACGTACGCTGCATGCTCTCCCGCAGCATGTCGAGACGACCGGTTACCTGCTTCTCTTCGTCGCCGAAGCGCTCGATGGCGAGGTTGAGGCCGGAGCGCCCCGGGCCGACGCGTACCGACTCCCGCAGCCGGACGCCGTCCGTCTCCGGTTCCAGGTCGAACCGCCAGGTCGCCGACGCGCTGGTGGGATCCTCGGTGGCCGGACCGAACCGGCCGTCGACGTCCATGACCGCCCAGGCGAAGACACGGTTCGGTTCCAGCTCGACGACCTGCGACAACATGCGCCATTCGCCGAACCACCGGTTCTGGTTGTAGCCGAGGAACCGGGCTCCGAGCGTCGCCTCGGCTGTCCCGTCAATCCACTCGACCCGGTGCAGCTCGTCGCTGAGTCGAGCCGGCAGCTCGATGTCGACCACCAGTTCCCACACTTGGGGTAGCGGTGCCCCGACGAGGATTTCGCATTGCGTACGGGGCCTGTCGACGTACCGCATGCGCCCACCTCCAGCTGCCGGGAACCCAGGTGCCACCGACCCTAGACGAGTAGTTCCCGATCTCGGGCGTCGATGTCTGGCATGGAGAGTTGCCCAAGATCGTCTTGGCCGTACTCTTCCGTCGGTTTGAGTGCATCCATTGTTGCTCTGGCTACAACAGACGTTCACAAACTCGACCCTGTGAGCCAAGACGACGAAGGGCCAGCCCGGTGTGGGGCTGGCCCTTCGTTGTGTTGTTTGTGTGTCTGGATCAGGCGGAGTAGCCGCGGGTGGCGATCCAGTCGGCGAGGTTGTCGGTGGTCATCCAGTAGCTGGCGGTGTTGGGGTTGGCGGAGTCTGCGATTTTCACCTTGTTGCCGTTGTCGGTGTAGCCGGTGACGGAGATGTAGTGGCCGCCTTGGAAGGAGTGGGTGCTGCCTTCGGTGTCGGTGGCGGTGCCGGCGATGTTGGCGACGACGGCGCGGCCGTTGTCGACTGCCTTGCGGATGTCGTCGGCGAGTTTGTTGGTCTGCTTGTCGTCGGCTGACCGGTCGGGGATGGCGATGGTTTTGTACTTGTCGCCGCCGACGACCTTGTTGAGGACGCGGGTGGTGTCTTCGGCGGAGTTGGTGCCGTCTTCGGTGGTGCCGAGTTGCTTGGCGGCTTCGTCTTGGTTGATGTGGTGGCCGGAGGCGCTCAACGCGTTTCGGGTGGCGGCGGGGCCGCAGTAGTAGAAGTTGGTTTGGGCTTCGTATTTGAGGTCGAGTTCCTTGGCCTTACCGCTGTCGCGCTTGTCGTGCTGCACCTTGGCGGCCGGCTTGCCGGTGTCGGCGTGGGCGGGGGTGGTGGTGAAGGGGGCGGCGGCGAGGCCGCCGGTGAAGGCGAGGCCGGCGATGCCGAGGGCGGTCTTGCGCAGGGTGGTGGTGTTCATGATGGTGGTTCCTTTCGTTCCGGGGGTGTGCGGCACGCGCGCCACGTGGGGGTGTGGGGTGCCGCGAACAAAGGGAATGGAGTAAGTAGGAAGGGGGAAACCCTGGTTCGCTGTGTGTCTTCCTTGGGTGTCCCGGGGGTGTAACGACTGTGGGCCGGAGGCTATTTCCGCCGGGGCCCGGGTGCCGGGGGGCGGACCTGTTGGTCGCCGGGGGCTGTCCGGGGAGGCCGGAGGTGGGGGGTGCTGCTCCGGGCGTCGGTGGGTTCAACGCCTGGGGGTGGGGGGTCATTCCGCGGATCCGGACACCGACCAGTGCCGATCATGAGGACGTCGGCGACGTCTGGCCGCTCGAACGACGATTTCGGACATCTCGTCCATTGCGCTTGGGTTGCACAACGCCGGCATGGTACGCCGAGGCCATCGAAAGCACTCAGAAGCGGTGCATCTTTTGCGGTGATCTGGTGGCAGCTTCTGCCCAGGGTCGCCCCTTGACTACACCGGCCAGGACATGCCGGACAACCAGATCATGCGGGCGCGGCGTAGCAGTGCACGGTCACGGTCTGGCTCGGACTCCATTGTTGATCCACGGTCCCGAGTAAATCCCACCCGAGGCGCCGATAGAGCACGGTGGCCGAAGTGTCCGAAGCGACGACGTCGAGGACCGGATGCAGGCCACTTTCTTGCGCATGCTGCACGGCCCTCGCCATCAGCAGCGCTCCGATCCCATGTCCACGGGCCGCAGGTGAGACGAACAAGCGGCTGATCACAGCGACGTCCGTCACGGGTACGCCGGCCTGGCGGGACCACAGGACCGGCGCGGCATCCCCAGCCCCGCTGCGGGACAGGCCAACGTGACCGACGACCTGGCCCCCCAGCTCCGCCACCCAGGATGCGAGTAGGAGAGGCGGCGTCAGCCACTCGTCGGGCTGACCCGGCCAGTTCACGGGATAGCCGTCACGCTCGTGGACCGCCCCGAGGATGCGGACACATTCATCGAGGTCAGCCTCGTTGCGTGGTCGGAGAACCGGCGTCGGAGTGCTACCCGTAGCAAGGTGCTCCTGTTGTTTCACCAAACCATGGAAGCACACGGTAGTCACGGCGGGGCCGCCGCCTGGGGACATGCAGGCGGCGGTCCCGCCGCGTCGGCACCGGTCGGCGTACGTTGCCGCGCAGCGCTGCCGGTGCCAGGGCTCGCCCCCCCGGGGTGGTCGGGGCGAGCCAGGGGTGGGAATCAGGTCTCGGAACTGCCCGGCCGCCACATGGGCTGGATGCTGTTGTAGCGGGACAGGTGCAGGGCAGGGCGGGGCTGGTAGCCGTGTCGGGTGAGCAGCTTTTGGTGGCCATCGGTGTACGCCTCGGTATAGGCCGGAGTGCCGTACTGGTCGAGCCGCCTGTGGTGGTGGTCGAGCAGCCGGGTGGCGATGCCGGTGCCGTGCAGGTCGGCGGTGACGGCCAGGAAAGCGAGGTGCTGATGTGCCTTCTCGGGGCGCTGACCGTCGAGCAGCGCGCCGAGGGTGGTGATCTGCTCGCCGTGTCCGCCACAGGCGGCGGCGAGGCGTGCCTCGTACGCGGTCGGGGGTGGAATGGGCCGGTAGCGGTGGAACCATACGGCCGCTCCGGCGAGACCGTCCTCGTCACAGATGACGTCGATCTCGCCGAAGAAGAGCGCGTGCTCCACCCAGATCCGGACAGCTTCGATGAGGATCGCGCAGCGTCCGAGTTCGTCGGGGACGAGCCAGGCCGTGATCGGTAGCGTGTGGCCTGACTCGGCCACCAGGGCGGCGATGACGCCCACCTCGGCATATCGAGCCCGGCGTACGACCGGCAGGTTGGTCATCAGTGCAGTGCCTTTCGTCAGAGGTGGACACGAGCGGCGTGCAGCAGTTGTGGCATCGGCGGCGGCAGGTGCTCCACGACGAAGCGGAGATATCCCCGGGCCACCGCCGGAGCACCGTCGAGGACGTACCGGTCCAGACCGGTTGTCAGCACCAGCCCGGCCAGGTGGCTGTCGTGTTGGTTCAGTGGGTCCCGCCAACGCAACTGGGTGGAGAGCAACGCCATCGGCCGGGCCGCCTGGTTCATGTCGGTCGGCAGGAAGAGCGTCACGACCCGCCCGATCAGTCGCCGTGAGACCTGGACGCGTAGCTGCCCGGCCCGCATCAGGCGGCCAGCGACATCGACGTACGCCGACTGCGCCACCCGATCCACCCAGACCAGCAGGGACCGGCTGCGTGGCTCCAGGACCAGGCGCTCCAGAACCATGTGTGCCACCGCGTCCTCGGGCGGCGTCCGGTCGATGATGCGTACGTCCCCGCTCGCGACGATCTGGATGCGACGCAGCGCCAACAGCTCACCCAGCAGCGCGGCAGCCAGCCCGACCGAGATGGTCCGGTGGCTCAGGCGCAGCCGCCCCGTCACGTCATCATGGGCGAGCCGGAAGAAGTCATCAGCGAGCATCGTCATCCGTGGTCTTCCGTGATTGGTGCGGCATTGGTGTAATAAGCCATTCGTCAGTGGCGATCTTGGTTGTACGCATTCGGAGGGTGGTGATGCGGTCCTCTTTCGATTGGTTGTGACAGGATCATCACAGTCGGTCGCTAGGTGTGTCGGCGAGAGGCGACCTGGACAGCGACAATCCAGTGACAACTGACCGGAAAGCGGTGATGGTGTCCGAGACGATTACGGCAGAGCAGGTAGCCGAGGCGCGTCGAGATCTTGGTAAGCAACTGGCGGCATGGCGGTTGGCTGCGGGCTTGACACAGGTCGGCCTGGGCCCGCGGATCGGATACTCCAGAAGCGCGGTTGCAAATGTTGAGGTCGGTCGTGAACATGCGCCGCTCGGGTTTTGGCAGTCGGTGGATCGCCAGTTGTCCGCAGGCGGGGTGTTGTTCGCCGCCTACCGACAGTTTGCTGAACTGGAGAGGCGACACAAGGTTCAGATGGCTCGAGAGCGGGACCAGATCCGCCTTGCCAAGGTCGTAGATCTGATGGGACCAATGGCAGCGGAGAACGTCGGGCCGACTTCTGAGACGGCGGCCGACAGCGCCCAGGGCCTGATGGTCAGCGAGCCGCAGTTGAGGCTTGTGGCTGAGGATCTGATACCCGCCAGCAGGGACCCAGACGGTCTGGATACGGTTACCCTTGCGATCATGTCCGGCGGGCAAACACAGCCGTTCCGCATACGGCGACGAGCGTTGCTAGAGTTGGCGGCGACCGTTGCTGCTGCTCCTATGGCCAGTGTGGAAGCCCCGCCTGCCTCATCGACCGTCGATCCGGCGCTTGTGGAGCACTTCGCCGCACTCCGGGCACTTCTTGTCCAAGCGGACGACAAGCTCGGCGGGACGAGCATCCTGCCGACTGTTCAACAGCAGACGGTCCTCATCGCTCAGTTCCGGCGACAGGCTCGCGGTTTTCTCCGCGAGCGCCTGTTGGGCGCGGAGGCGCGATGGAGCGAGTTTGGTAGCTGGCTCAGTGACGATCTAGGTGATGGTGTCACTGGGGCCCAATGGCTGGATCGAGCGGCGAGCATGGCGCAGGAAGCCAACGACGGCGCGTTCTACGCGTACGTTCTGGCGCGAAGAGCACAGCGGGTATCCGGCACAGGTGACGAGGACCGTGTGATCGGCCTCGCACGAGCGGCTGCTCGGACTCCCGATGCGCCAGTGCTTGTACGTGCCTTCGCTACCGTTCAGGAGGCTCAAGGATGCGCCGCCGCCGGTGACGTCCACGGCTTCCAGTCGGCGCTGGACCGAGCTCGACTTCTGATCCGCGACGATTCGGTTGCCGAGGGTGGTACCGATGCGCTCGGGGCATTCTGTACGTGGCCGTACCTCGATGCCCAGGAAGGCGAAGGGTGGCTTCGCCTCAATGAGCCGGGCAACGCTGTTACGTGCTTTACAGCAGCCGTTGAAGAGTGGCCAGAGAGCTACCGCCGTGAGCGCGGGATGTACCTCTCTCGAACCGCCCATGCCTACCTTGCTGCTATAGAACCCGATCAGGCCGCTGTGGCGGCCAGTGAGGCGTTGGCCCTGGCCATGGCTACTGGATCAGCGAGAATCCGGAACAACCTGGTTGCCTTGTGTGGCAAACTCGGCCCCTTCCGGGCGGAACCGTCAGTGCGGGGTCTGCTGGAACAGATGGGCATGCCGTAGTGAGTCGAGTAGGTCAACCAGAGGCGCTCGACGTGCTCTTCATCGGCCGCGCCAACGTGGACATCACCGTACGAGTTGCAGGTCGTGCGACCCCCGGGCGGACGATGTTTGCCTCTTCGCCTGCGATGATCTCCGCCGGAGGAAAGAGCCTGAACCAGGCGATTGCTGCTGCCGGTGCCAACGCACGCGTGGGGTTGCTCGGTAACGCTGGCGAGGACCAGTGGGGCAATCTCGTCGTACAAGCTCTTCAAGCTGCACAGGTGGACACCTCCTGCTTCTCCCTCGTGCCATCTGCGTCGACCAGCGCGGCGATTATCGAGATCGGGGCAGACGGAGAGAACCGCATCATTCTTGCGCTTTCACCGGAGACGGAGCTAACCCCCGAGCAGGTACGTACAAGGCTTGACTGCCTAAGCCCTCCGGTGGTCGTAACGCAACTCGACCTGCAACCAGAGAGTGTCGAAGCTGGTCTACGGTGCCAGCACACGGATATACGAATTGGCAATCTGGTGCCGGATCCAGGCATCGGGACGGGGGTGCTGGCCGGCCTTGATCTCTATGTCGTGAACGACGTCGAGGCGGCAGCCGTTCTTGGGTATTGCGCCGATGACCCGATGGATGCTGCTCGCGACCTGTGTAAGCTCGGTGTTCGGACCGCCATAGTTACCGTAGGAGCCCGTGGTGCTGCCTACTGCGGACCTGATGGTGCCGCACGTGTCCCAGCGGATCGGGTGCGGGTGGTGGACACCAGCGGCGCTGGAGATGCGTTTCTTGGCGTCCTTGCCGCGCATTTGGCGCGGAAGGTGCCTCTTCGCGATGCCATAGTGCGAGCTGTGGAGGCGGGAAGCACGGCTGTCCAGCACTTGGGGCCACGTCCGCCAGCGACAACATGAGCCGGGAACCCGATTCTCATGGGTTGCTGGTAAGGCTGCTATTAGTACTCCAACGTCACTTCGCCTGTCTGTGCTGGTAGTGGGATCGTCGGGCTCGGGCTTGCGATGTTCGCCGCCAGATCGACCAGCGCAGGGTGTGTGCTGGCGGTAGCGATACGGCGAGGACGAAAACGTTGAGGAGTCGGCGGATCTCGGGGACGGTCAACGCGATGAGCTCCGGATTGGCGTCGGACTGTTGCGCGGTGGCGGCGAGGATGGTCAGGACGGCCAAGGCGAGCATGGTCAGGGTGATGTGGCGGTGCCAGCCGGTCCAGCCGCGGACCTGGTAGTGGTCCAGGCCGACCTGCCCTTTGCCGGTCTGGAACAGTTCCTCGATGCTCCAACGGGAGCCGGCTACTCGTACAAGGGTGTGTAGCGGCACCGGGTGGGGCGTCCAGCACAGGTAGAAGGCCAGCTCACCGGTGGTGCGGTTGCGGCGGATGAGTAACCACCGATGCTCACCCTGGTTGGTGGCGGTGGTGATCCACGCCCACAGGTAGTCACGGGGACCTTTCGCCCCTGGCCCGCAACTGTGTAGCTGCCACTGGCTGGTGGGGATCCGTTCGGCGAGATCGTCGACGCGGACCAGGGTGCGGCCGTCGTTGACCGCCACGCGTCGGTCGCAGCCGACCGCCAGGACATAGCCGATTGCGCGGTGTTCCAGGTCAGCGCGTAGGCCGGGGTCGGCGCCGTAAACCTCGTCGCCGGTCACCCAGCCAGCCGGAACACCAGCGTCCAACGCGGCCGTGATCATCTGCCGGGCCAGGGTAGGTTTCGTAGCGAACCAGACCTCTCCCTCGGGGACACCAGCGGCGGCGAGACGGTCCGGCCGGTCACACCAGGTTGTCTCGGGTAGGTAGAGCCTGCGGTCGATCATCGCCCGCGTGGCAGGCGTCACGTAGGCCAGAAACACCCCGACCTGGCTGTTCTCCACCCGGCCGGCGGTGCCGGCGTACTGCCGCTGCACCCCGACCGAACACACGCCCTTCTTCAGGAACCCCGTCTCGTCGACGACCAGGACCGCATCGGGGTGTCCGAGATGCTCCACCAGCCAATCCCGCACGTCATCACGCACGGCGTCTGCGTCCCACACCGCCGTACGCAGCAGCCGCTGCATCGCCTGCGGATCAGCGTGACCAGCCCGTTCCGCCAACGACCAGCAGGTCTTACGTTCCACGTCCGACAGCAGCCCTTCCACGAACTGCCCGGCCGTCTGGCGTGGCTCCGCCCGCACGAACCGGCCCGCGACACGCGCCTTCGCCTCGTCCAGAATGACCCGCCACCCGGCAGGGTCTACGCTATGGCCCACGGCCACCGCACGATCTTCGATTGTCCTCACAAACCATCGATGATCTACGCGGTGGCCGTCCTCATACCCACGCCACGCCCAACGCCAAAGCCAAGTGACGTTGGAGTATTAGTACTCCAGCCGCAGTTGCCTCATCTGAGGTTTCAGCAGCTCATCGCCATGATCGATGTCGGAGTTGACTCGACCACGCAGCTGCGCATGTCGATGCTATCGGTCGGTGGTTCGCGTGGTCGCACTGTCTGTCTGTTGTGGCCAGTCGCAGTGCGGGCAAGCTCCCGTGCTTGTGTTGATCGATGAGATTGTGGGCTGGCGGGCGGGTCTGGATGATCTGCTGGCGCGGTTCGCGCACCGGTTTGGGCGGGCGGAGCCGCGCCGGCAGGCGCTGACCTACGTGGTCGGGTTGTTGTCACCCCTGGCCAGCAAGAACGGCTGGACCCTGGCCGAGGCCGCCGGCGACGCGACGCCGGATCGGATGCAGCGGCTGCTCAACCGGTCGGCGTGGGACCCGGATGCGGTCCGCGATGACCTGTTCGCCTACGTGTCCGAGCACCTCGGCGACGACGACGGGGTGCTGATCGTCGACGAGACCGGGTTCCTGAAGAAGGGCATCAAGTCGGCCGGGGTGCAGCGTCAGTACTCGGGCACAGCCGGGCGGACGGAGAATTGCCAGCTCGGGGTGTTCCTGGCCTATGCCAGCCCGGCCGGGCGCACGCTGATCGACCGGGAGTTGTATCTGCCCCGTGGCTGGTGCGACGACCCCGCCCGCCGCGAGGAAGCCGGCATCGCGGCCAGCGTCGGGTTCGCCACGAAGCCCGCGCTGGGGCTGCGAATGCTCGAACGCGCCATCACCGCCGGCTTGCCAGCGAGATGGGTCACCGCGGACGAGGCCTACGGACAGGACTCCAAGTTCCGGACCTGGCTGCAGCAGCGGCGCATCGGATACGTCCTGGCCGTGCCCCGCAACCAGCGGGTCCCGACCACGGTGGGCAGCTCCCGCCCGGACGTCCTCGCCGCCGCCGCGCCGGCCCCGGCGTGGAAGCGGCGCAGTTGCGGCGACGGCGCCAAGGGACCGCGGCTCTATGACTGGGCCGTGGCCTCCCTGCCCGACACCGACGACAGCTACGGCCACTGGCTGTTGATCCGACGCAGCATCACCGACCCCACGGACCTGGCCTACTACCTGTGCTTCGGCCCCGCAGGCACCCAAGACGAGCAGCTGATCCGCATTGCCGGAACCCGTTGGGCGATCGAGGAGTGCTTCCAGACCGCCAAGACTGAGGCCGGCCTCGATCACTATCAGGTGCGTCGGTACGGCGCCTGGTACCGGCACATAACCCTGGTTATGGTGGCCCACGCCTTCCTCGCCGTCACCGCCGCAGGCGCGGAAAAGGGGGCTCCGAATCCGAACGGGACGGCCTCATCCCTCTTACCCTGGGCGAGATCCGCCGTCTCCTGGCACACCTAACCACCAACACCCGACCCTTCGACCACACCCATCGATGGTCACGATGGCGACGCCGACACCAGTACCGCGCCAAAGTCAGCCACTACCAGCGAAGACTCCGATTCCAGCAAGTGCTGCTGGAGTATTAGGGGCCGGTCTCCGGCCCACCCCTATGTGCTGCGCCAGGAATGGTCGACGGCTCGTGGTCTAATCGACGCCGACGGGGGAGAGGGATTGATGCGTCGATTGTTTCTTTCGCTTGCGATGACCACGACGGTGCTGTTGGCCGGGTGCGGGCAGGGCGATTCGGGCGGTGGTCGGGCTACACCGACTCCGACCCAGCCCTCGGTCAGCGCCCCCGCCGAATTCATCGGCTACGGTCGTGGCAAATTGGAGCGGTTGGGGCTCACCCCCACCGCACCGGACGCCTCGAAGTCGTTGATCGTCGGCCTGGGATACAGCCTCTCCGTCGATGCCTTCGCCGTGAGCCCGACGCTCACCCCAGCCATGATGTTGACCGACGCTCGGGCCTCGTCGTCTCCGAACGGCAGTATTACGGCTGGTGGCCGGGCGGTGCAGGCCGCAGCGGGGCACGAGTTCGTGGTGGTCCAGCTCGGCAGCGGTTCGCTGCTTCCCGAGTATTCACTGCTCAAGGCACCGGACGACAAAGGATCTCAGGAAAAGCTGTCAGTGCAGATAGGAGGCCGGCGGCCGGTTGCCCTGGGCGGCCCACGGGTCAGCGAGCTGCTGGTGGTGAGCGCACCGGTCGGGGCGCCGGTCACGGTGACTGCCGCAGACGGGCGGCCACAGTCCCTGGACCTGCGCACCGGTCAGCGGATCAACGAGGTCGCCGGGCTCTATCCCACCTTGCCGAAGCGCTCTGCGACCGCCGGGCCGAGTTTCTCGTTCAGAACTCCGCCATTCGGTATCAATACGCGCATCGCGCAGGTGCAGCTCACCCCGGCCGAGTACAGCCTGGGGTGGGCCCCGGTTGGTCAAGCCTGGCTGGTCGTGCCGATCGCCATGACCGTGGCGAACTGTGGCCAGGGCTGCGATCCAGAGTCGGTGGTGCTTGACATGGCGAAGTCGGCTCAGCTCGATGATGGGACACGGCGATACACCGCCCGACAGCGGAACGGGAAGGTCGCGCTTCACGTCCTACAGTCCACCGTGAAGACGGGAACGGTCTGGGCCGTGTTCCAGGTGCCCGCCACCTTCCGTCGGGGTACGTTGCGGTTGGGCTTCAACGGGTCGATCCGCTTCACCACCGGCTCGACCAACCAGCTACAGGCGAAAGCCGAGGAAATTCCGCTGGCGCTGAGCTGAGCCCGGCAGCCGGGGCGAGGCGGGTCCTGAGGCGCAGGTACGGGCGTGCCATTCCGAGCATGATGGCGGTGACTCAGGAGGAAGTGTCCGATGATCGGCACGTTGCGCACGGTGGCGCTCGACGCACCCGACGCCCGGCGGCTCGCCGCGTTCTACACCGCCCTGGGCGGCTGGACCGAGCAGTACGCCGAAGACGACTGGATCACGCTGGAAACCGGGGACGGGTGGCGGGTAGCCGTCCAGCACAGCCCGGACCACTTACCGCCTCGGTGGCCCGATCCGGCGTACCCGCAGCAGGCGCATTTCGACCTGCGTGTGCCGGACCTCGACGCTGGCTCGGCGAAGGCGGTCGAGTTGGGTGCCGCGCTGCTGCGCAAGAACGAGAACTGGTACACGCTGGCCGACCCGGCGGGGCACCCGTTCGACCTGTGCCTGTTCCCTGCGAAGCAGGAGACCACGCTCATGGGCGTGATGCTCGACTGCCCGGACGCCAGGGAGCTGAGCATGTTCTACGCGGAACTTCTCGGCAAGCCCGTCACGTACGAGGGCGAGGGTGTGGCGATGATCGGCGAGGATGGGGCACAGCCGGTGATGTTCCAGCAGGTCACCGAGTACCACGCACCTCGGTGGCCCGACCCCGTGTATCCGCAGCAGCTCCATCTCGACGTCACGGTCGACGACGTCGACAGGGCGGAGGCGGCGGTGCTGAGGCTCGGTGCCACCTCCCTCTCCTCGGGTGGGGCGAACTGGCGGGTCTACGCGGACCCGGCCGGCAAACCGTTCTGCCTCTGCTGGGAGTAGGGCCTGCGCCGAAGTCGGTCAAGGCGATCGATGCGGCACCTCACGGAGCCGGCACTGATCCAAGCCCGGGTGGTGGATCTGAACGTCATCGCACGAAATTGTCGCTACATCGGGTTGCTGTACGGTTATAGCAACCTGATGGTTGCTATGGAGGTGCCGGATGCCGATCCCCGATCGAATCGAACGAACGCTCGACCTTGCCCACCCGATCGAAGTGGTGTGGGCGGCCCTGACCACCGCTGAGGGGCTCGGCGGCTGGCTCGGTGATAAGGCGGAGATCGACGACCTGCGACCGGGCGGCCAGATCAGAGTGTGTTGGGGCGGCACGTGGTCGGTCCTGCGGATCGAGACCGTCGAACCGCCGGGCCGGCTGTGCTTTACCTGGCCCCTCGAAGGGCTTCCGCCGGGCGACCCGCGCCGCACCCACGTCGAGATCGTGCTCCACCCCTTTGGCGACGGCACCCGGCTCGGCCTGACCGAGACGGGGTTCGCGCAACCGCCCGACGAGCTTGCTGACGCCTACCGCGGCAACGTCGAGGGCTGGCGGGAAGGGCTGGCCAAGCTGCTGCTTCACCTCGATGGCCGACACTGACCCCGAGGGGGCGGCGGTGGCCGTGTTCGCCGCGCTGACGGACCCCAGCAGGCGGGCCATCCTGGCCGAGCTTGCCGCCCGAGGCCCGGCGACCGCGACCGACCTCGCCGATCGCCTGCCCATCTCCCGCCAGGCGATCGCCAAGCACCTCGCCCTGCTGTCCGGCGCGGGTCTCCTACGGGCGGTGCCGGCGGAACGCCGCCGCGTCCGCTACCACCTCGAATCGGCCCCGGTGGCGACCGCTCAATCCTTCCTGGCCGCGCTTGCCCGCGACTGGGACCGCACCCTGCACGCTCTCAGTACCTACCTCGACCGCGATCAGGAGACCCAGCCATGAGACCCACGTTCGAGGGCGGCCGCAACATCGCCATGAAACTGCCCAAGGCCCACTTCGACCGCACCGTCACCTTCTATCGGGACGTGCTCGGCATGGAGGTAGCCGAGGAGTGCGGCGAGGGAATCGACGGCGCGGTAGCGCAGTGCGCGTCCGTCCAGTTCGGACCGGTAAAGCTGTGGTTCGACCGAGTGGACAACTACGCCCAGGCGCAGGTGTGGCTGGAGCTTTTCACCGACGACGTGGAGTTGGCCACCCGCCACCTCGCCGAGCACGGCGTGCATCCGCAGGACGAGTTCGAACCACTGCCCCCGGGCATGGCCGCCCACTGGATCAGCAATCCGGCCGGGATACCGCACATCGTGCGGCTCCCGGACGACATGAGCGATACTTTGCGCCCACCGTCCATCCCGCTTGTGCGGGCCGAGCATCAGGCGTAGCCGGTTCTCTGGCGTGGCGGCGAACTCGTCCGGCGGACACAACACAGCAGCGCCTAGGCGAACGCGACCTCGGCTCCGGCGCTGACCTCCAGGGACTCGATCTCGAACGAGGCCCCCTGCGCCTGCCACCGGAAGAACGGCGGTCACGTCTCACGCTATGCGTCGAGGCCGCGCACACCCTCGTACGGCGGGGGTACATCGAGGTGCCACACATGCGGGCATCGCCAGTTGCGTCATGGTTATTGCTTGCGGACCGGGGCTACGGTGATCCACCGGCGCTGCGCAGACGTGTTGCCGCCGGAACCAGACGGGGTGCTGATGCTCGCCGGGGTCGAACAGGAGAGCTGACCTATGACCGGACACCTCGCCGACGAGCGCCTGCGAACGTTCGGACAGCCGGCCCGGATCACGGTCTGGCCGCCCGGCGACTCGTTGTTGTGCATGGGCGACGCCGAGGTCCGGCTTCGCATCGTGGCGCGCGACGACGCGTTCGTGGTCGAGAAGCAGGACCGGGGTGGTGCATGGTGTTGGCTCCTGACCAGTGAATGGCTGGACGTGGCGCGTCGCTACCTGCTCTGGGAGATCGGCGGCTGGGTGGAGGCCGCTGCCGGCCGTCGGCCGGGCCGCACGAGGGCGGACGAGCCGTTGCGGGACGGGTTCACCCTGACCGACCTTGGGCCGTCCGGCTTCCTGCTGAGCTGGACCGAGTCGGCCGGCGAACGATCGGCTCGCCTTCTGCGTGGCCTCGGTCCGAGCAAGACCATTCGATTCGCCAGGTTCGCCGATGCCGCTGAGGAGACGATCGTACGACGGTTCGGTGCTGCCGGCGCATCGTCGGAGTTGATGCGGGCCCGTGCCCAGCAGCGGAGTTCCCGTGATCCGGCGAGCACCGGGAACGAGCGGGCGGCGGTGGCGGAACTCGGCCGGCTGCTTCGCGAGGAGTTGCCGCCGGATGCGGATCGGATCACGCTACGGGCCATCGTGCTGACCTCGGTCGGGGCCAGCACGATGACGGTGCGGCGGGCTGACGGGATGAGGGAACTCGTCCAGGGGAGGGAGGCCGTGGTCACCGACGCGGTGGCGACGTTGCGGAAGGCGGCGTACCTGACCGATCTGGGCACGTGGTTCGGCCTGGAGATGACGGTGACGTCGGCCGGCGACCTGACGACGCGGTTCAACCACGACGACGAGCCGGATTGGGGACCGGTATCGGTCGATCCGATCGCCTACGTGATGGACCAACGACGCTACCCCCGCAGCGAGACAGCACAGCCACAGTGGTTGCGTGACCACTTGGCCGAGGGGCGCGTACGACTGCACCAGCGCCTGGTCGACTGGGGCAGCGAGCTGTTCCACCGGATCGCGCCGGGCGTTGTCCTCGACCAACATCCGCTGCCCGAGGACGACGCGGTGGTGGTCGTCCACCCGGTACGAGGTGGCGGCTCGATCTATGTCGCGCCGGACGAGAGCGTGCTCTTCATGGCGTCTGCCGTGCCACCGCACCAGGCGCTGGAGATGTTCCGTTCCGGCCGGCGTACCCCGGTCGAGCGCTTCGGCGCGTCCCGCCCGGCAGCTGCGGGCGGCGGGTAGGGGCCGTCAGGGTCCGTAGTCACCGCCGTTCCGTGGGTCGTTGAAGCGATCCACGACCTCGCGAAGGCAGGTCCCGGACAGGACGGCGCGCAGCATCTCGTGTGGGTGCTCGGCGTGGCCGTCGTAGCGGTAGCGCTGCCGTACGAAGGCGCTGCCGGTCCAGTAACTGTCGGCCGCGTACCGCGTGCCGGACGCGGCGTCCGGGTCGACCTGTAGGTACTGCCACTGGGCGCACTTTCGGCGTACCACGTATTCGCCGACGTACCAGGCGGCCTGCACCCAGAAGGGCTCGTCCGCGACCCGGTTGTAGTCCTCGACCGTCTGGAAGTTCTCCCGCAGCAGAGCTTCCATTGTGTCCAGGGACTCCGGCTGGAAGTTCCAGTGCTCGATTCCGCCGCCCGCCTCGTCTGTCCAGGTGTAGTAGTAGATGCTGTAGCAGCGGTTTCCCCAGTTGCTGAGTTGTCTGGCGTACGTGACCGCTTCCAGATTCTCCAGTGCCACCCATGGAGTGGGTATCCGTTCCGGCTGCCAACCGGCGTTTACCTTATTCCGTTGCCGGGCCCGCACCACGCTGCGCAGGCTACGCGCTGTCTCGGTGAATACCATTCCCGATTTCTCGGTTACGGCCTGCTCGACGATGGTCAACGGGATGACCGGATCCGACCCCAACACCGGGTCCGGGCGTATGACGGGCAGCCCTGAGCTGCCTGCGCTCTCGTCCCAGTCCCAGCGTCCGCCCACTTCGTTCAGCAGGGTCTCGCCGAGATAGCCCGCGACGGACTTCGAAAGGATCGTGTCCAGGTCGCCGCCGTGCGGGCACTCGAAGTACCAGAGGAGTTCCTTCTCCAGGCGCTTCAGCGAAGGGGAACGGTAGGTGTGTGACCATCTCTCTTCGACGAAGGCGCCGTAGAGAAGATCCATGAGTTCGTGTAGGGACTCGACCCAGGCGTACAACTCGTAGGCGGGGGAGCCCGGCACTGCGTTCTTGCCCTCGGTGTAGACATTCATCGGGGCGGGACTCTATGCCCCGGGCCTGACCGGCAGCCCGCCCCACCACCAGTGGGTGAGATGAGATCAGCACCCGTTGGGATAGCGAGTGGTCAGCTCGGCTCCGATCCGCGCCAGCTCCCACTGGACGGATCGCGGTTCGACCACCTCGATCATCGCGCCCCAGCCGGCGAGGTGCCGGGCGATGTCCAACGGGGTCGGTGCGGCCAGGCGGACCCGGGCACGCCCGTTGTCGGGCTCGCCTTCGGTGCGACAGTGCCGGCCGAACTGGTTGCGCAGTACCGGTACGAACCTGGCCTCGACGAGTACGGTCGCCCAGGTGCGGGAGCGCTGCTGTTCCACCTCGTCGACAACCTGCTGCCAGGCGGTGCTGAGCGTGAAGCCGTCCGGGCGTTCGGCCGGCTGGTCGGTCGGCTCCGCCGTGCTGATCCGGTCGATCCGGAAGGTGCGCTGTCCTCGTTCCGTACCGGCGATCAGATACCAGATGTCGTCCTTGTCGACGAGGCCCCAGGGGTCGACCAGCCGCTCGGTTCGCTCTCCGGCGCGGTTGGTGTAGGTCAGGCGGACCTTCCGCCGGCGGACCACCGTGCTCTGGAGTAGTTCGACCAGTTCGGGCCGCCACTGGTCACGCCCACTCCATCGGGTGGGGTCGATCATAGTGGCGCTGGCGGCGGCCTCGGCGTCTTCTCGGAAGGTCTGCGGCAGGGCCCGTACGAGTTTTCGCAGCGCCGCCTTGGCTTCTTCCGAGACGGCTGCGGCCGGGCCGACGAGTAGGAACAACGCCTGTGCCTCGGCAGCCGACAGGCCGCTGAGGTCGGTGCGGGCACCGCCGACCAGCGACCAGCCGCCCCCACGTCCGGGCTGCGGATACACCGGGATGCCCGCTGCGGACAGCGCCTCCAGGTCCCGACGGGCGGTGGCCACCGAGACCTCCAGCTCCGTCGCCAACTCGGCGGCGGTCACCCGGCCCCGGGACTGCATGAGTAGGAGGACGGCGACGAGTCGGTCTGCGCGCATGTCCCCAGATTCCCAGGAAAACTGCTCAGATGGTGAGCACTTTGGGGCGCAGGATCGTCATCGTCACCGATCGAGGGAAGGAACTACCCATGCTGCGAGGACCGGCCACCGTCAACTTCTGGGTCGACGACCCGGAGGCAGCCAAGCAGTGGTACGCCGAACTCCTTGGCGTCGAGCCCTACTTCGAGCGCCCGGGCAACGGACAGCCGGCCGCCTACTACGAGTTCAGGGTCGGCGACTACCAGTCCGAACTCGGCCTCATCGACCGGCGGTACGCCCCACCGGGCGCGGCTGTCGCACCCGGTGGGGCGATCCTGCACTGGCATGTCGACGACGTCCAGGCCGCCCTGGACCGGCTGCTGTCCATGGGGGCGGTACCCTACCAGCCGCTCACCGAGTACGGCCCCGGATTCGTCACCGCATCCGTGATCGACCCCTTCGGCAACGTGCTGGGCATCATGTACAACCGGCACTACCTGGAGGTTCTGGGGCGATGATGCACTTCGAGGACGCCGCCGGGTGGGAGTCGTGGCTGGCCGACCACCACGAGACCCGGGCCGAGGCCTGGCTGAAGATCGCCAAGAAGGGTTCGGCCGCTGTCTCGGTCACGTCCGAGCAGGCGTTGGAGGTCTCGCTGTGTCATGGCTGGATCGACAGCCACCGCAGGTCGTACGACGAGCACTTCTTCCTCCAGCGGTATTCGCCCCGCCGCAAGGGCAGCCCCTGGTCGCAGGTCAACGTCGAACGGGTGGAGAAGCTGACCGCTGCTGGGCGGATGCGGCCCGCTGGCCTCGTCCAGGTCGCCGCGGCCCAGTCGGACGGCCGCTGGGCGGCGGCCTACACGGCCCAGCGCAACGCCACCGTGCCGCCCGACCTGGCCGAGGCGTTGGCGACCCACCCGCAGGCCGCCAACGCCTTCGACGCGCTCGACAAGACCGGCCGTTATCGGGTGATCCTGCCGCTGTTGAAGGCCCGGACTCCGGCCGGACGGGCGGCACGCCTGCACAAGGCGATCTCCGACCTATTGAGCCCATGACGGTCGGTCCTCGCGGGGACGGTGATTGGTTACTGCTGTCGTATGGGCGACTCCACTGTGCGGGCGGGCACGTCGGCGACCGTACCTAGGATGTCGGGATGATCAACCAGCCGCTTCGCCTTACGGTCCTCGGCTGCGCGACGCCGTATCCGAGCGTCGACAACCCGTGCTCCGGCTATCTGTTGTCCAGCGGCGACACCCACGTCTGGGTGGACGCCGGCACCGGCACGCTGGGCCAGCTGCAACGGCACGTCCGACTCGACGAGCTGGCCGCGATCTGGATCTCCCATCTGCATGCCGACCACAGTGCGGACCTGCTCACCGCGTACTACGGCGCGTTGTTCGCGGACATCCAGCTGGCCGCGCCGATCCCGCTCTACGGCCCGCCGGGCATCGCCGATCGGCTGGCGCACTTCCTCACCAACACGACGCTCCGTAGCCCGATCGAATCCGCCTTCGCCATCACTGAGTTGCATGACGGGCACCGGGTGGAGGTCGGCCCGCTCACCCTGACCAGCCAGGCAGTGTCGCACGGCATTCCGGCCTTCGCGCTGCGTGTCGCGGTTGCCGGCCGCTCATTGGTCTACTCCGGTGATACGGCACCGTGCGACAGCCTTACCCGGCTGGCCGACGGAGGTGACGTGCTGCTGTGTGAGGCCGAGAGCGCCCAGGTGCCCGCTGAGGGTGAGCAGGTGCACCACACGCCGGAGGACGCCGGTGACACGGCCAGCGCAGCTGGGGTTGGCCGTTTGATCGTCACGCATGTCGGCCGGTTCCTCAGCCCGCAAGAGGCGGTGGCGCGGGCCTCGACCCGGTTCGACGGGCCGGTCGATTACGCCGCCCCCGGTGCCACCTTCGAAATCGACCAGGCGTCACGTACGCGTCGTCGTGGCGGGTTTGAGACCACCGGAGCGTGTCAATTGATCGATTGCTCAGGGGTGAGTGCTTCGGCCGATGGCGAGCTACCGGCGGTCGGTCATGTGGTTGGGCGAGCGGTGCGGGCGCCGGCGATGCGGGCGGGAGATACAGTCGATCACTGTGGCGACCGTTCAACTTGATTCGCGCCGTACGGCGCTTGTCCTCATTGACCTGATGCCGAGGATCATCGCGCTACCGACCGAGCCGTACTCGGGAACGGAGGTCCTGACCCGATGTCTGACGCTGGCGACGGCGGTCCGTGCGGCTGGCGGCCTCGTGGTGTTCGTACGGGTCGAGCGACCCGGGGTCGAGGAGCAGCCACCGGGCAGTGAGCTGGCCCCCGAGTGTGCGCCCGAGTCGGGCGACGTGCAGATCGTCAAGCACACCCTGGGCGCGTTCCACCAGACCGGCTTGGACGACGTCCTGCGTTCGCGGGGCGTGCAGACCGTCGTGCTCGGCGGCCTGGTCACCAACTTCGGCGTCGAGTCGACCGGTCGGGTCGCCGATGAGCACGACTACTCCGTGGTGTTCGTGTCCGACGCGATGGCGGGCCTGCACGGGCATGCCCATGAGTTCGCGGTGGACTACGTCTTTCCGCGACTTGGCGCGGTATGTACCAGCGACGAGTTGCTGGGTGTGCTGGGCTGAAGCCGACTTGCCGGCTGACTAGGTTAGGCTCGCCTAATCCCGCCTTTCCGAGGAGTCGCCCGATGACTGTTCCCACGCGCGAGATCAAGCTGGTCCGGCACGACCTCACCCCACGGCTGCTGGAGGTCGCCCGGGTCACCCGGATCACCCCGCGCATGGCCCGGGTGACCCTGACCGGCGAGGCGCTCGACGGGTTTGCGTATGCCGCACCGGAAGACCACGTGAAGGTGTTCTTTCCGGCGCCGGGTGAGCAGTTGCCGGTCATGCCGATCCTCGGCCCGAACGGGATCGTCCCGACGCCGGCCGGGCAGCCGCTGCCAATCTTCCGGGACTACACCGTCCGTTACGTCCGACCGCAACAGCGGGAGCTGGACATCGACTTCGCCCTGCACGGGCACGGTCCGGGCGGTACCTGGGCCGCCCAGGTCAAGCCCGGCGACAAGGTCGGGGTGCTCGGCCCGCGCGGCTCCCACCTCAACCCGATGAACTTCGACTGGTACCTGCTGGCCGGTGACGAGACCGCGCTGCCGGCGATTGGTGCCTGGCTGGAGCAACTACCGACCGGGGTTGCGGCGTACGTCTTCATCGAGGTGGCCGACCAGGCGGAGGAGCAGCCACTGCCGACGGCGGCCGACGCGACTGTCGTGTGGCTGCACCGCGACGGCGCCGACGGTCGTAACCTGCTCGACGAGGCGATTCGCGACATCCAACTCCCCGGCGGCGACGGGTACGTCTGGGTGGCCGGTGAAGCCGGCAACCTGAAGTCGATCCGCCGGTACCTGCGCGGGCTCGGTCTGCCCCGGGACTGGGTGGACGTCGACGGCTACTGGAAGCGTGGTGTGGTCAACCTCGACCACCACGCGGCCGACGAAGACGAGTGATTAGCCCGCCGGCCGAGGCGGGTCGGTGGGTCCAGCCAGGCGGCGTCACGGCATAGCCGTACGCCGCCTTTGGTTTGCCCGGGAACGGGTCTGCTCGGGAACGGGTCTACTCGGGAACGGGTCTACTCGGGAACGGGTCTACCCGGAGCTGTCTGGAGGGAGAAGGACACGCACCTCTCCTACCCCAACGTATACCGCACCGGGGGGCTTGCGGCAAGACCCGGGTGGTGCCGCAGAATCGTCGGCCGAGGCCAGAACCTGCGGAAAAGGGGGAGTTGCGAGGTGCATGTGCTGTTGTCGACCTATGGGCCCCGCGAGGACGTCGAGCCGCTGGTGGCATTTACGGCGTGGTTACGGCAAACCCTGGCGATCTGAGCCGAAGCCGGCCACGCGGCCCGCGTTGCCGTAGGAGCGCCCTCACGATCCCCAGATTCGTCACGGTCCGCAATTGAACATTTCTCCCTGCGTATGCGGCAAGTGATTCCAGATCGGAGCTCATCCCGTGAATCCAGTGACCAACAGCGTTTTCGATCTTCCTGAACGGCTTCGTGGAAAGGCCGACCCGGCGCTGATCGCTCGGGACGAGCAGCACTTCGCGGCCATCGCGGAAAACCTTGAACAGGTGCGGGCCGACCTGTCCGACCGCCTTGCCGCCGCGCGCAAGGCACGCGGCGGTGTGGGCCAGCAGGCGATGGACCGGGACGACGAGATCCGCCGGCTGACCGCTCGGTTGCGCACCCTGCGCCGTTTCGATGCGGACCTGTGCCTGGGACGGATGGTCGACATGGACAACCCCGAGCCCGTGTACGTCGGACGACGCGGCCTCACGGACAGCTCGGGCCGTCGGCTGTTGCTCGACTGGCGTTCCCCGGCGGCGGCACCGTTCTTCGGCGCGACCCATGCCAACCCGATGGGGCTGGCGAGCCGCCGCCGATATCGCTGGACCCGTGGCCGGATCAGCGACTACTGGGACGAGGTGTTCACCCCGGATGGGCTCGACGGGCACGCCGCGCTCGACGACCAGTCCGCCTTCATCGCCAGCCTGGGCAGCAGTCGGTCGACCCGGATGCGGGATGTGCTCGCCACCATTCAGGCCGACCAGGACGCCATCATCAGAGCGGGGTCCCGGGGCGCTCTGGTCGTCGACGGTGGGCCGGGTACGGGAAAGACCGTGGTCGCGTTGCACCGCACCGCGTATCTGCTCTACGCCGATCCGCGCCTCGGTCACCGCCGGGGCGGTGTGTTGTTCGTCGGCCCGCACCAGCCCTACCTGTCCTACGTCGCCGACGTCCTGCCCAGCCTCGGTGAGGAGGATGTGCAGACCTGCACCCTGCGAGACCTCGTACCCGAGGGGGCCGCCGCGACCATCGAGACCGACCCGGATGTCGCCCGCCTGAAGGCGTCTGCGGACCTGGTGCAGGCGATCGAGACGGCGGTCAGGTTCTACGAGGAGCTGCCCACCAAGGGAATGACGGTTCCGGTCGACGATGTCGACATCCGGCTGAGCGTCGCCGACTGGGCCGAGGCGTTCGAGGCGCCAGATCCCGGCACCCCGCACAACGAGGCGCGTGCCGAGATCTGGGAGGAACTGCTCACGATCCTGACGAACAAACATGACGGCGACGAACCGGACGGCCTGGTTCGCCGGTCGCTACTGCGAAACACCGAGCTGCGTACAGCCTTCAACCGCGCGTGGCCGCTGCTGGCGGCGGCCGACCTCGTCGGAGACCTCTGGTCGGTCCCCGCCTACCTGCGTAAGTGTGCGTCCTGGCTCAGCCCGGACGAGGTCCGCAAACTACAGCGCACCGATGCCCGGGCCTGGACGGTCTCGGACCTGCCGTTGTTGGACGCGGCACGGCAGCGGATCGGCGACCCGGAGGCGTCCCGGCGGAAGCTTCGACACGATGCCGCCATCGTCGTCAAGCGCGAGCAGATGACCAGGGTCGTCGAGGACCTGCTGGAGGCCGAGTACGACAACGAAGGCGCGATGATCATGCTGCACGGACAGGACCTGCGGGATGCCCTGGTCGACGAGTCCGCTCTGCCGGGTGCTGACCCGGACCTGCTCGCCGGGCCGTTCGCGCACATCGTCGTGGACGAGGCGCAGGAACTGACCGACGCCGAGTGGCAGATGTTGTTGCTTCGTTGCCCGTCCCGGAGTTTCACCATTGTTGGAGACCGTGCCCAAGCCAGGCACGGGTTCACGGAGTCGTGGCGGGAACGGTTGGCGCGGATCGGGTTCGATCGGATCAACCTGGCCTCGCTGAGCATCAACTACCGGACGCCGGCCGAGGTCATGGCGGCGGCCGAGCCGGTCATCCGGGCCGTACTGCCGGACGCCAACGTGCCGACCTCCATCCGTAGCAGCGACCTTCCCGTCGTACACGGGTCTGTTTCGGAGCGGGACTCGATTCTCGACGCCTGGCTCGCCGCGCACGCCGACGGGATCGCCTGCGTCATCGGCGATCCCGGGTTCCGGGCGACGTCCCGGGTCCAGTCGCTGACCCCGGAGCTGTCGAAGGGGCTCGAGTTCGACCTGGTCGTCCTCGTTGACCCGGAGTCGTTTGGCGAGGGGATCGAAGGAGCGGTCGACCGCTATGTGGCGATGACCCGGGCGACCCAGCAACTCGTCATCCTCACCAGCTCCTGACGCCCACCGAGACAGTGGCACCGCTGCCCGGACGGCTTGCCCCAGCCGTCCGGGACAGCGGCCGGCCACGTGCTTGCGACCGGGTTCGACATCGACGGCGAGTAGACGAGTCAGGGGCGGGTCGCGTGGACCAGCCAGGCGGTGCTGCGTAACCGGACGCCGTCGTCGGTCAGGAATGGACGGGCGGCGGCGGTGAGCGCCACGCGCGCCGATTCGACGACGGCAGCGTCCGCCCGGTCGAAGTAGTCCCGGAAGGCGCCCCACTGGAGGGCGAACGCCGCCGCCGACTCGGCATCCCGTCCCAGGGGGATCGTCGTCTCGACGTCGGTCACACTGATGTCCCGGTAGCCGGCCCGGTTGAGCACGTCGTCGATGTGTCCGGGGTCCGCGAGGGAGAGCACACCGGTTGCCGCGGGCGGCTCGCCCATCGCCGCCGCGAGGACCGTGGGCAGGTCGTTTCGTTGTGGCGGCCCGACGGTCACGAAGGCCAGCCGGCCACCGGGTCGCAGCGCCCGACCGATGTTGCGGAACGCCGCGACCGGATCGGCGAAGAACATGACCCCGAACCGGCTGATCGCCACGTCGAACGCGTCGGTCGGGAACGGGTGGCGCTGGGCGTCGCCCGTCTCGAACGTCACGTTGGCGACACCCTCGGCTGCGGCGAACGCGCGTGCCTGGACCAGCATCGGCCCGACCACGTCGTTGCCGACGACCCGGCCGGATACGGCCCGGCGGGCGGCCAGCAACGTCGTGCGGCCGTAGCCGCAGCCGATGTCGAGTACGCGGTCGTGCTCGCCGATGGCGGCAGCGGTGAACAGGTGTTCGTCGAATCCGCCGCTGACCACCTCGTAGCGGTCGGCGTCCTCGGCCCGGTCGAGCAGGGGAAGTGTCATCTCTGCCTTTCTCGTCGTCTCGTGGCCGCCGGTCACGGGGTGGCAGCCGGGCGTGGTGTGGCAGCCGGGCGTGGTGTGGCTGCTGCCGGTCAGGTCGTGGCTGCCGGTCGCGGTGCGCGTGCGGCCAGCGTCAGGAGTTCGTCGACCGACCATTGGTCGTAGACGTGTTCGCCGTATCGGTGGGCGACGATGCGACCGTCGCTGGCGATGAGGAAGTCGGCGGGCAGGCCGAGCCGTCCGCCGGGCTGGGTGCCGGCCGGCAGGCGTTCCCGTCGGCGGGCGACCGCCCAGGTGCTACGCAGGATCGACCGCGCGATGGGCAGCCATGCCCGGGGGCTGAGCAGCGCCCGGGGCGCGGACTCCACGCCGAACTCCCGGTACAGCCGCTTGTCCGGGTCGGCGATGACGGCGAACGGCAGGTCGGGGGTGTGTTCACGTAGTTCGTCGGCGGGGGAGTGGAACACGACGACCTCGCGGATCCCGGCCGCCTCGATCTCGTCGTGTCGTCGTACCACGGACCGTAGGTGCAGGTTGCAGACCGGGCAGCCGGCGAAGCGGCGGAACTGGAGGTGGATCAGGCGGTCGGGGGCCGGTACGGGGATCGGCGGTCCGACGACGGGGGTGAGGTCACGGGCGGGGATGGTCGAGCCGGCGTCGAGCCTTCCTCGGGTTACGGGCATGTGCACCTCCTCGTAGGCGTACAAGGTACGCCTACGAGTGTAGGTGTATGTCGTACGCTGTCAACCGTCATGCCCAGACCACGCTCACTCAGCACCGATCAGCTCGGCGCCGCCGCCCTGGCCGTCATCGACCGCGACGGGCTCGCCGCGCTGACCATGCGCACCGTCGCGGCTGAACTCCGTATGAGCACGATGGCGCTCTACCGCTACGTCGCAGACCGGGAGGAGCTGACAGGGCTGGTCGTGGAGCAGGTGCTCGGAGCCGTCGACACCACCGCCCCCTCCGCCGAACTGCCCTGGACGGAACAGGTCCGGACCATGGTCGAGCGCATCCGTGTCGCGGTGGCGGCCCACCCGGCGGTCGTACCGCTCACGCCCCTGCACCGGCACCGGTCGATGAGCATCCTGCGGTGGACCGAGACGGTGCTCGGCATCCTGACCGAAGCCGGTATCGACGGGCCGCACCGGGTCGTCGCCCTGCGTGCCCTGCTCAGCTACGTCAATGGTGCGGTCCAGCTCGAACACCTCGGCCCGCTCTCCGGGGCGGGCACCGTTGCCATGTCAGAACTGCCCCGAGCAGACTTCCCGCTCTTGGCGGAGACAGCGCGGCACGCCCGACAGGTCGGACCCGAGGAGGAGTTCACCGCCGGACTCGACATCCTGCTACACGGCCTGACCAGGTCGATTCGCTGACTCAGCGTACGAACCAACGGCGGGTCGAGGTGGCGGAGACCGGTCAGGCGGACCTTTCGTGGTGCCTGCGGCTGGGCCCGGATTGGTGGCGCGGCACCAGGGTCGGGTTGACGTTGCCCAGCACGGTGTAGCGGTCGACCACGACTCGGGCCACGTCGTCCCGGCTGGGCACCTCGTACATCACGTTGAGCAGGATCTCCTCGAGGATGGCGCGGGTCGCTCGGGCACCGGTGCGGCGTAGTAGCGCCTGTTCGGCGATGGCGGCTACGGCATCTTCGGTGAACTCCAACTCCACCCCGTCGAGTTGGAGGAGCTTCTGATACTGCCGGATCAGTGCGTTGCGTGGCTCGGTGATGATCCGCATCAACGCCCTCCGGTCCAGGGGTGCGACGGTCGCCACCACCGGGAGTCGCCCGACGAACTCCGGGATCAGCCCGAAGGTCAGCAGGTCCTCGGGCGCGACCCCGACAAGCGCGTTCTGTGGCTCACGGGCGTGTCCGGAGCGGACCGTGGAGCCGAATCCGACAGTGCGCCGGTCCGTCCGTTGCGCGATGATCCGTTCCAGACCGTCGAACGCCCCGCCGACGATGAACAACACGTTCGTCGTGTCGAGTTGGATGAACTCCTGGTCGGGGTGCTTGCGTCCACCCTGTGGCGGGACGCTGGCGGTCGTACCCTCAAGGATCTTCAACAGTGCCTGTTGGACCCCCTCGCCGGAGACGTCCCGGGTGATCGACGGATTGTTGCCCTTGCGGGCGAGTTTGTCGATCTCGTCGATGTAGATGATGCCGGTTTCCGCCCGCCTGACGTCGTATTCGGCCGCCTGGATCAGCCTGAGCAGGATGTTCTCGACGTCTTCGCCAACATAGCCGGCCTCGGTGAGCGCGGTGGCATCAGCGATCGCGAACGGTACGTTGAGCAGGCGGGCCAGCGTCTGGGCCAGATGGGTCTTGCCGCAGCCGGTCGGGCCGATCAGAAGGACGTTCGACTTTCCCAGTTCGACCGGCTGCGTCGGCACGGCGCGCTGGCAGTCTCCGCCCGCACGGATGCGCTTGTAGTGGTTGTAGACCGCCACGGAAAGCGCCATCTTGGCCTGCTCCTGGCCGACGACGTACTGCTCGAGGAAGTCGTAGATCTCCCGTGGTTTCGGTAACTCCGGCAGCACATCCTCGGACGCGCCCGGCTCCTCCTCTTCGATGAGTTCGGTGCACATCTCGACACACTCGTCGCAGATGTAGACCCCGGCCGGGCCGGCGATGAGTCGCCTGACCTGCTGCTGACCCTTGCCGCAGAACGAGCACAGCAGCAGGTTGCCGCCGGCGCCGATTCGTACCATTTGGAAAGCTTCCCCTCGACGACGGGCGGATGTGACGGTGGTCGGGCGGGCAGCGGTCAGTAGGACACGGGCAGTGAGGTCAGCCGCCACGTGCCCGGGTCGAGATCACGTCGCACGTCGTCCGGGGCGGCGGCCAGCGTCAGGTTGGGGAAGCGACGCAGTAGTGCGGTGAGTGCGACCTCGGTCTGCACCCGGGCCAGCGCGGCCCCGAGGCAGAAGTGTGGGCCGTGGGCATAGCCGAGGTGTGCCGCCGGGCCGGCGGGGCGGGTGACGTCGAGCCGGTCCGGATTGGTGAAGACACGTGGATCGCGGTTGACGGCGGCGATAGCGGCGGTGACAGGCTCGCCCTTGCGGATCGGTACGCCGTGCAGGTCGATGTCCTCTTGGGCGTAGCGGGGAAAGGTCAACAGTTGCGGCCCGGACCAGCGGGTCAGTTCCTCCACCGCGGCGGGCATCAGGTGGGGGTCGGCGCGCAGGGCGGCGAGCTGGTCGGGATGGGTGAGCAGGGTGTCCACGGCGTTGGCGATGAGGTTGGCCGGGGTCTGCCCGCCGAGGACCAGCTGCCAGACGAAGGTGACCAGTTCGGTGTCGCTGAGCTTGTCGCCGTCTTCGGCCTGGGTGCGGATGAGATCGGAGATCACGTCGCGGGTGCCGGGTTCGGCCCGTCGCTGGGTGACCGCTGCCTTGGCATCGGCCACGATGCACGGTATCGCCTCGACCACTTGCCTGCCCTGCCCGGCTGTGACGGCGGCACCGTACTTGCGCCACTGCTGGCGATCGGCTTCGGGGATGCCGACCAGTTCGCTGATCACGTCGATTGGCAGCAGTTGGGCGAAGTGTCGCAGCAGGTCGACCTTGCCGTTCTCCGCATGGTCGGGAAGGTCGTCGAGGAGGTGTTCGACGATCGACTCGATCCGGGGGCGGAACTCGGCGGCGCGGCGGGCGGTGAACGCGGGGGAGACCAGGCGGCGCAGCCGAGTGTGTTCCGGACCTTCCATTTCCTGCATGGTCCGCATGTAGGGCCGGCAATGTTCGGGTATGTCGATCCGCTGGTAGGTGTTGGCAGTGAGGGCGAACCGCGGGTCGCTGAGCATCACGCGGGCGGCCTCGTGTCGGGTGATCGTCCACATCGGGCCGGATCTGGGTGCCACGATCCGGGCCACCGGCGATTGTTCCCGGGCCTTGCCGTAGGCAGTGAACGGGTCACGCAGGACCTCGGGGTCGGTCAGGTGGATCTCGGGAAGGTCGAGGGCGGGCTGTGAAGCGTCGGTCATGACTGCTCCAATTTCGGATGCTCTAACCAGATGGTCTCATCATATACATGGTGGCGGTATCTTGAACGGACGTAGACGGCGACGTGCGGAACGGGGAGGACCATGGGGCGGCTCACCAGGGCGGAGATGCAGGAGCGCAACCGTGCCAGGGTGTTGGTCGCCGCCCGGGACGAGTTCACCGAGCGTGGCTTTCGGGACGCCAAGATCGACAACATTGCCGAGCGGGCCGAACTGACCCGGGGAGCCGTCTACTCCAACTTTCCCGGCAAGCGGGCCCTCTACTTTTCGGTCCTGGTCGATGACGCCGAGCGGATGTCCGAGTTGTTAACTTCCGAGGCGTCGGAGCCGGGTGACACCCCCGGCGCGGCACTCGCCGCATTCGCCCGCGCCTGGCTGGCCCGGCTGCCGCTGGCCACCGACGCCCAGCCCGGCCCCGCCCGCCTCGGTGTGGACCTGATTCCAGAGGTCATCGCCGATGTGCGTACCCGCATCCCGTTCGCGGAGTTGACGAGGCTGAACGCCATTCTGCTCGGTCTCGCATTGGAGCGATTGCCCCCATGCTCCAAGGGCGCTTCGCGTCGGGTGGGGGTGGCCGAGACGGCGCTTACCACCCTGCACGGTGCCAGCCAGCTGGCTGCCGCCGCTCCCGGCTTCGTCGAGCCGTTCAACGTCATCAGCGCCTGTGCGCAGTTGGCCGATCTCGACCTCGGTGACCGGTGGCAGCCGGCACACCTGCCGCACATCTCCCCGGCGCGACCCGTCGATGAGTTGTGGTCGCCACCGTCCGCGACGGATGCGGTGCGGGGTGAACCCGTGTCGCTGGCCGGCGACGGCGTGGTCGCGATCCTCGGGCTGCACCGGCTGGGCGCCATCGAGGAGGCGGTGCGCGCCGCGCCGGCCGGCAGCGACGTCACCGCCGTGCTCGTCACCAGTGCCCCCGAGGAGTTGGCGCCGTTGGCCCGGCTGGTCGTCGCGGACTTTCGCACCTGCCTGCGGCAGGCGTTCCCGCCGTCGGCCTGGCCCCGGCTGCGGGTCGTCCACGACGAGTCGGGCAGGTTGGCCGCTGCGGCCGGGGTCGCCGCCGTCAGTGACGTCACCGAGACCGCCATACGCGTCGAGGCGGGGCGGATCGTCGCCCGCGCCGATGGCTTCGGCGCCTGCCATGCGGCGGCGTCGACCGACGGGCATGCGTCGGGTCAGCCGGCCCAGGTATAGCCGTAGCCGGTGGTGTCGAGCTAGTGTCCTGCGCCAGAAATTCGCCTACAAAATCGTGCGAGTGATTCGAGGATCTCTTCGGCGGTCTTGGTCCAGATGAAGGGGCGTGGATTGCTGTTCCAGTCGGTGATCCACGCCCGGATGTCCGCCTCAAGGGACCGGACGCTCTTGTGCGCGCCACGACGGATCTTTTGTTCGGTGAGGTAGCCGAACCAGCGTTCGACCTGGTTGAGCCAGGACGAGCCGGTCGGGGTGAAGTGCATGTGGAAGCGGGGGTGTCTGGCGAGCCAGGCCCGGATGGCCGGGGTCTTGTGGGTGCCGTAGTTGTCGCAGATCAGGTGGATGTCGAGGTCGGCGGGCACGGTCTTGTCGATCGCGGTCAGGAACTTCTGGAACTCGGTGGCGCGGTGCTGGCGGTGGAGTTGGCCGATCACGGTGCCGTCGGCGACGTTGAACGCGGCGAACAGGCTGGTGATGCCGTTACGGACGTAGTCGTGGGTGCGGCGTTCCGGCATGCCGGGCATCATCGGCAGTACCGGCTGGGAGCGGTCCAAGGCCTGGATCTGGGATTTCTCGTCGACGCACAGCACCACGGCCCGTTCCGGCGGGTTGTGGTACAGGCCGACCACGTCAACGACCTTCTCCATGAACTGCGGATCGGTGGACAGTTTGAACGTGTCCGCCCGGTGTGGCTTGAGGCCGAAGTCCCGCCAGATTCGCCCGATGGTGGACTTCGACAGCCCGGATCGCTCGGCCATTGACGTGCGGGACCAGTGCGTGGCGTTGCGTGGTACCTGCTCCAGAGTCGCGACCACCACCTGTTCCACCTGGTCCAGGCTGATCGACGGCGGGCGGCCCGGCCGTTGCTCGTCGATAAGGCCGTCGAGCCGCAGCTTCAGGAACCGCCGCCGCCACTTACCCACAGTGGACAGATGGACACCCAGCTCCGTCGCCACGTCGACGTTCGAGGCGCCCTCGGCACACGCCAGGATGATCCGTGACCGCATCGCCAGAACCTGCGACGACTTCGCCCGCCGTGACCAGCGCGTCAACGTCGCCCGCTCTTCGTCCGTCAGCGTCAACGGTGGGGTCGGACGCCCGGTTCTTGGCATCCTCGTAGCCTACACCCACTTATAAGGCGAATTTCTGGCGCAGGACACTAGTGCCGTGACCACGAACGTTCAGAGTGTCGGGGTCAGGCTGCGCGGGTGGCGGGTTGGCCCCATTTTCGTTGTCGTTCGCTGCGAATGCGGGCGCGTTCGCGGCGTTGGGCTGCCAGGACGTCGGGATGGCGGGCGTTGGCGTTGCGCCAGCGCAGGTAGGTCTGCAGCCGGCGTGTGAGGACGGTGTGGTTGGGGTGGTTCGAGCCGGCGATGACGAAGGTGCGTAGCGGCCCGAACTGGGCCTCGATCGGGTTGGCCCAGGAGGCGTAGGTCGGAGTGAAGCACAACTCGACCTTGTTCCGGGCTGCCCACCTGCGAATTTTGAGGCCTTTGTGTGCGGACAGGTTGTCCAGGATCACGTAGATCGGTGCCCCGTCCGGACGGGCGGCGCGGATCGACTTGAGTGCGGCGAGGGTGTTCACGGCACTCTTGCGGCATCGGACGACGCCCCAGAGTTGGTCGTCACCGATGCTGTAGCAGCCGTGGAACTGCCGGACGCCGTGCAGTTTGTGATAGTTCGCGGGCAGCCGGTGTGGGTGTCGGGCCGGTGCCCACCCGGCGCCGGCCTGCGGGCGGATCGTGAGGGGCCCGAACTCGTCGAACGCGAACACCCGTTGTGGGAAGTGGCTGCTCACGTACTCGATCCGGGCGAGTTTGGTGTCCCGGTCAGGGTCGGTGGATTCCTTCCACGTTTTTGTCCGCTGGAAGGTGATCTTCTGCTGGTGCAGGATCTGCCGCAGCCGCAGCCGCAGCCGCAGCCGCTCCCGCCCGATACGGATCGGGCGGGCAGTATGTGAGCCCAGGTAGTCGGCGAGCTTACGCACACTCCAGCGGGTGAACGGTTTCCCCAGTTTCTCGGGGCGGGTGTTGGCCGTCTCGACGATGAACGCTTGATCGTCAGGACTGATCTGGCGGGGACGGCCACCCGCCCACTGAGGGTCCAGGCTGGCCATCCCCATCTCGTTGAACCGGTGGATGACCTGCCGGATCGTGTCCTCGTCGGCTTGGACGAGGCGGGCGATCGCCGGCACCGTGTTCCCGCCGGCCGAGGCGAGCACGACCATCGCCCGCCGTAGTCGGATCGCTGAACCGGTTCCCCGGCGAGTAATTCTGAGCAGCTGCTGACCCTCCTGGTCACTGAGCCGCCGCACACGTACAGGATCTGCCACCGCCACAGCCTGACCGCCACGACGCCGCCCAGCCGACAGGCCGGACGGCGTGTCACCCAACACCGCGAACGTTCGTGGTCACGGCACTAGTGTCCTGCGCCAGAAATTCGCCTTATAAGTGGGTGTAGGCTACGAGGATGCCAAGAACCGGGCGTCCGACCCCACCGTTGACGCTGACGGACGAAGAGCGGGCGACGTTGACGCGCTGGTCACGGCGGGCGAAGTCGTCGCAGGTTCTGGCGATGCGGTCACGGATCATCCTGGCGTGTGCCGAGGGCGCCTCGAACGTCGACGTGGCGACGGAGCTGGGTGTCCATCTGTCCACTGTGGGTAAGTGGCGGCGGCGGTTCCTGAAGCTGCGGCTCGACGGCCTTATCGACGAGCAACGGCCGGGCCGTCCGCCGTCGATCAGCCTGGACCAGGTGGAACAGGTGGTGGTCGCGACTCTGGAGCAGGTACCACGCAACGCCACGCACTGGTCCCGCACGTCAATGGCCGAGCGATCCGGGCTGTCGAAGTCCACCATCGGGCGAATCTGGCGGGACTTCGGCCTCAAGCCACACCGGGCGGACACGTTCAAACTGTCCACCGATCCGCAGTTCATGGAGAAGGTCGTTGACGTGGTCGGCCTGTACCACAACCCGCCGGAACGGGCCGTGGTGCTGTGCGTCGACGAGAAATCCCAGATCCAGGCCTTGGACCGCTCCCAGCCGGTACTGCCGATGATGCCCGGCATGCCGGAACGCCGCACCCACGACTACGTCCGTAACGGCATCACCAGCCTGTTCGCCGCGTTCAACGTCGCCGACGGCACCGTGATCGGCCAACTCCACCGCCAGCACCGCGCCACCGAGTTCCAGAAGTTCCTGACCGCGATCGACAAGACCGTGCCCGCCGACCTCGACATCCACCTGATCTGCGACAACTACGGCACCCACAAGACCCCGGCCATCCGGGCCTGGCTCGCCAGACACCCCCGCTTCCACATGCACTTCACCCCGACCGGCTCGTCCTGGCTCAACCAGGTCGAACGCTGGTTCGGCTACCTCACCGAACAAAAGATCCGTCGTGGCGCGCACAAGAGCGTCCGGTCCCTTGAGGCGGACATCCGGGCGTGGATCACCGACTGGAACAGCAATCCACGTCCCTTCATCTGGACCAAGACCGCCGAAGAGATCCTCGAATCACTCGCACGATTTTGTAGGCGAATTTCTGGCGCAGGACACTAGGGCCTGTTTCGAAAACGGATCTTGAGCTGTGAATGATCACGGTTCATGGGGCGGGGAGATCTCACGGACGAGCAGTGGGCAGTGCTGGAACCGTTGTTGCCGAAGGGCGCGAGGGTGGGACGGCCCCCCCGTCTGGCCGCGCCGGCAGTTGATCGACGGCATATGGTTCCGTGTGCGGACCGGTGTGCCATAGCGGGACGTGCCCGTCGAGTACGGACCATGGAGCCGGGTCTACGACCTGTTCCGCCGGTGGCAGCGCAACGACACCTGGCAGCGGATCCTCACTCGGCTTCAGTCCCTGGCCGACGCGAGAGGCGCGATCGTCTGGGACTTGAGCGTCGACTCCACAGTCTGCCGCGCTCACCAGCATGCGGCCGGGGCACACAAGCGGGGTGACCTGCAGAAGGAACCGCCTGGCGGTGTGTTCACCGAGCCCAAAGATCACGGGCTGGGAAGGTCGCGCGGCGGATTCACCACCAAGTTGCACCTGGCGGTCGAGCAGGGCCAGAAGCCCATGTCGATCCTGATCACGGCAGGGCAGCGCGGCGATTCGCCGCAGTTCGAGCCTGTGCTGGAGAGAGTACGTGTGCCCCGCCTCGGGCCGGGCCGGCCTCGCGTCCGCCCCAACCGGGTCAGCGCGGACAAGGCGTACGCCTCCCGCAAGAACCGCGTCTACCTGCGCCGCCGCGGCATCCGCTGCACCATTCCGGACAAGGCCGACCAGGCGCGCAACCGCAAGAAGCGTGGCTCCCGCGGTGGCCGGCCGCCTGTGTTCAACGCCGAAGGCTACAAGGCTCGGCATGCCGTCGAGTGCGGCATCAACCGCCTCAAAAGGAACCGGGCCGTGGCCACGAGATACGACAAACTCGCGGGCCGCTACGAGGCCACTGTCCTCGTAGCGGCCATCAATGAATGGCTGTGACCAGCTCAATCAGAGATGACGAACGTCCGTGGACGTCTGGGCGGTTCAGGCGTTGATGGCATGTTCGACGAACTGGCCGCAGGCGCGGAACCCCAGACGGCGGTACACAGGCTCGCCGTCGGCCGACGCCTGCAGGACCGCGATGCGGTGATCTCGCTCGCGGGCCGTGCCAAGGGCCGCGAGCGTGATGGCTCCGCCGTAGCCGCGCCGGCGGTGGGTGGCCAAGGTGGAGATGTTGTAGATGCCGGCGACTCCCGCGTGGTGGAACACCTCGGCGGAGCACACCGGACGGTTCTCCACGTAGCCCACCAGGTACCGGGCCGGGCAGGTCTTGGCCAGCGCCTGGGAAGCGGCCCGGGCAAAGAAGTCGCGGACGGTTTCAGCGGGTGGGTTCCAGTTCGCGGCGAGGACCTTGGCGTAGTCGGTGAGCTGCTCGGGCATGGTCACCGTTCGGATGTCCAGACCCGGGACAGAGGGAATCGGCAGGGTGTCGTCCAGCTCGGCCCACATCGCCGTCTCACGTTCGGACACCGGCAGGCCGACTGCCGTCAGGCGGGGAGTGAGGTCTGTCGGTGTCGAGGCAGGTCCCACCCACCAGGAGAAACTGCGGCCGGTGCCCGCCAGCGTTCCGACGGTCTCGGAGATGCGGGCCGCGGCGTCGGCGACGGTGAAGCGGGCCGCAGCGACGATGTTGAACGTGTCGTCGTCCAGACCGCTGTCCGCGACCAGGAGGTCGCCAGTCTCCGCGACGGTCGCACCAGACATACTTCGGTGCATATGGCAGGCGTGTTCCGCCAGGTTCCGTTCCATCCTGTCCGTCAAGTCGGCTTCGTTGAGAAAGTAATCATCCATAGCGATTGATCCCAGCGCGACCGAGCGAAGACTGCATGTCATTTTAGGCGGTGCCACGCCGACGGCCAGCACTTTCGATACACGGCCTAGTCGAACTGTCCGGCGGCGGTCACCAGGACCTGCTGGATCACCTCGGTCAGCGTCCGGCCGGCTGGTTGGTCGATCCAGCTGCGAACGGCGACCCGGAGGGCGGCCAGGAACGACGCCGCGACGATGCGGGGGTACAGCGGATTCCCGGTTGTCGCCAGCCGGGTGGTGATTTCGGCGGCGAGATCCTGTTCGAACGCGGCGTAGGTGGTGATCTGTTGCGCCAGCAGCGCGGGCTGCTGGCGGATGAGTTGGTGTTGGCGGATCCACTGCGGGTCGTGCTCGTTGATCTGCCGGTACAGCTGCTGGGCCGCCTCGGTGAGGGCGGTCCAGGGCGTCTCCGACTGCGGCCGGTCCTGGACGAGGGACAGGAATCGCTGGATTCGCAGGTGGTCGCCGTAGAGTAGGGCTTCTTCCTTGCTGGCGAAGTAGTTGGAGAACGTACGTCGGGAGACCGCAGCGGCGTCGGCTATCGCCTCGACGGTGACCTGGTCCGGACCGACGGCCAGCGCCAGGCGTAGCGCCGCCTGGTGGATTGCCTGGCGGGTCGCGGACTTCTTCCGTTCACGCAGTCCGAGCCCTGTGCTCATTCGCACAGGTTACCCACGTCTCAAAACTTGCATGCTGAGAAAATTTGCCGGCTGGGCAAGATTCGTGGATAGTTGCTTGTGGCAACCAAGTCCGAGGGGGGGCGAGATGGCCTCGGCTGGGGCAAAAGATGCTGGTGAGGAGCTGCGTGAGCAGCTGCGTGACCTGTTCAAGGTGTTGCGGCCGTTGCGGCACCAGGTGGCGCAGGGGGAGCTGGCGGCGCTCTCGCCCGGCCTGGTGGGCGTGCTGAGTACCGTCGAGAAGGTCTCGGTGGCGCGAGCGGGGGCCGGTGGATGTCACAGTAAGGACCTCGCCGACCGATTCGCCGTGAACCCTTCGACGATCAGTCGGGCGGTCGGTGCGCTGGTGCGGCATGGCCTCGTGCGGCGCGAGGAGGATCCGACGGACAAGCGGGCCCATTTCCTTACCGTGACCGATGCTGGCCGGGCGATCCTCGCCACCGCCGACCGGTGGTACGACGAGATGTTCCGCGACACGCTCAGCAGGTGGAGTCCGGACGATGTGACCGCCTTCATCGCCATGCTGCGGCGCTTCACCAACGAGCTCGACGGCTATCTCGATCGTTGCCCAGCGCGGCGGTCGTGCGGCCCGGAGTCGGACGCGGACGCTCCTGAGCTGACCGGCCCTGAACTGACCGGCCCTGAGCTGGCGGCCCTGAACTGACCGGCCAACCCCGAACTGATCAATCCCGAACCCGACGGTCGGCATCGCCAGATACTGCGCGACACGAAGAACATGGAGTTTTATCGATGAGTTTAGCGGCAACCATGAAGCCTGACGAAACGGAGATGAGCCCCCGTCAGGTCAAGGAGGCCTTCGCCGGACTGCTGCTGGTCCTGTTCGTCTCGATGATCAGTGGAACTATCGTCTCCACTGCGCTGCCCAGGATCATCGGGGCGCTCAACGGTAGTCAGAGCCAGTACACCTGGGTGGTGACCGCGACCCTGCTCGCAGCCACCGTGACCACCCCGATCTGGGGCAAGCTCTCCGATCTGTTCAGCAAGAAGCTGCTGGTGCAGATCTCCATCGTCATCTTCGTCATCGGGTCACTGCTTGCCGGCATGTCACAGGACGCCGGGCAGTTGATCGCCGCGCGGGCCTTCCAGGGTATCGGCGTCGGCGGTCTGCAAGCCCTCGTCCAGGTCGCCATCGCGGCGATGATCTCGCCCCGGGAACGTGGCCGGTACAACGGCCTGCTCGGTGGGGTGATGGCGGTGGCCACGGTCGGCGGCCCGCTGCTGGGTGGCCTCATCGTGGACTCCTGGCTCGGCTGGCGCTGGTGCTTCTTCATCGGCGTACCGGTCTCGATCATCGCCCTCGTGGTGCTGCAGAAGACGCTGCACCTGGCCACCGTCCGCCGTGCCAACGTGAAGATCGACTTCCTTGGTGCCGCCCTGATCGCGGCTGGCGTCAGCATCCTGCTGATCTGGGTCTCGTTCGTCGGCTCCTCGTTCGCCTGGCTGTCGTGGCAGACCGCCGCCATGGTCGGTGCGGGGCTGGTCATCCTCGCCATCGCCGTCTGGGTGGAGTCCCGGGCTGCCGAGCCGGTCGTGCCGTTGCAGATCATCCGTCGCCGGACCACCGCGCTCGCCATCCTGGGCAGCCTCGCCGTGGGTATGGCCATGTTCGGTGGCGCGGTCTTCCTCGGCCAGTACTTCCAGATCGGCCGGGGCTACAGCCCGACCGAGGCCGGACTGCTGACCATTCCGATGATGGTTGGTGTGCTGTTCTCGTCCACCATCTCCGGGCAGCTCATCAGCCGTACCGGAAAGATCAAGCCGTACATCGTGGCCGGCACGATCATTCTGGTGGTCGGCTTCGCGGTGCTGTCCACCATCGACCACGCGACCTCGCTGGTCTACGTGAGCGCCGGCATGCTGCTGGTCGGGGTCGGCGTCGGTATGTCGATGCAGAACCTCGTCCTCGCCGTGCAGAACGACGTCCAGTTGCGCGACCTCGGGGCAGCCAGTTCCTCGGTCGCCTTCTTCCGGTCCCTCGGCGGGACCATCGGGGTGTCCGTTCTCGGTGCGGTGCTGGCTCGCCGGGTGAGCGACAACATCACCCGGGAGTTGGTCGCCGCCGGAGTGCCCGCCAACAGCGGAGGCGACAGCGGTGCCAGCAACCTCAACCTCGCCGAGCTGGCCGAGCCGATGCGGCACATCGTCCGAGCTGCCTATGGCGACGCCACCGGGCACATCTTCCTGATCTCGGCCGGCATCGCCGTACTCGGCATCGTGGCAGCGTTGCTGTTCAAGCCGATCATCCTGCGGAACACGGTCGACAAGGCCGACACCGTCGCTGCCCCGCAGACCGGCGAGGGTGCGACCGCCGTCGGCGACGACGCCGGAAGCGAGTTCGAGACCGCCGGCGCAAGTGGCCCACGAGGGCCACGCGGCTGAATCCTGCACGCCGAACCGGGGGGAGGACACGACGTGTCCTCCCCCCGGTTCTTTTCGGTCCTCGCTGAAGTACACGCCCGTGCACGGGGAGACCACCCGCGCGCGTCCGAGCTCGACAAGTCGAGCTAGAGATAATCCATAACCGAACGATGTCGGTATCCTGGGGGCATGACCGCGATGGCCCCCGACCGTACCGAACCGGACCTGTCGTTCCTGCTGGACCGCACCAGCCATGCCCTGCGCAGCCGGATGGCTGCGGCGCTCGCCGAGATCGGGCTCACCGCGCGCATGCACTGCGTACTGGTGCATGCCCTGGAGGAGGAGCGCACCCAGATCCAGCTCGCCGAGATCGGTGACATGGACAAGACCACGATGGTGGTGACCGTCGACGCGTTGGAGCAGGCTGGCCTCGCCGAACGCCGCCCCTCGGCCACCGATCGGCGGGCCCGGATCATCGCGGTCACCGAGGAGGGCGCGCGGATCGCGGCGCTCAGCCAGGAGATCGTGGACCGGGTGCACCGGGAGGCGCTGGAGGCGTTGCCCGACGACGAGCGGACGGTTTTTCTGCGGGCGATGAACCGCCTGGTCAACGGTCATCTGTCTGCTCCGGTGGAGAGCCCACAGGCGGTCCGGCGGGCCCGCCAGCAGGGCTGACGCCCGGGCCGACGCCCGGGCCGACGCCCGGGCCGACGTGCCGCGGTCAGTCCAGGCAGAACTCGTTGCCCTCGGGATCGGTCATCACGATGAAGCCGCCGCTCATCGGGGGAGCAGGCTCATGACGGCGTACCCGCGTCGCGCCCAGGGCGACCAGTCGGTCGCACTCGACTTCCAATGCCGCCATCCGCTCCTCGCCGTGCAGCTCGGGAGCGGCACGAACGTCGAGGTGGACACGGTTCTTGGCTGTCTTGCCCTCGGGCACCTGCTGGAAGAACACCCGGGGGCCGTGCCCATCCGGGTCCTCGATGGCCGATCTCGTGTTGCGTTGCTCCTCCGGTACGCCGAGCCGGGCCAGGAAGTCGTTCCATGCGGCCAGCGGGTCGGCGCCCTCGGGCAGGTCGACTCCGGGCGGCCCGGGATGGACGTAGCCCAGCACCTCCCGCCAGAAGGACGACAGTGCCCAGGGGTCGTGGGCGTCGCAGGTGACCTGGAAGTGGCGGCTCATCGGGATGCTCCGTTCGTAGCGGATTCCGTGTGCAGGTAGAGATCACGCAGCAGGCAGACCTCGGACAGGTGGTGGATCAGCTCGCGGTGGATGTGCAGCACCAGATCGGCCATGGATAGCTCGGGGAAGGGCTCCTTCTCGCCGACCGGGACCCGGAGCCCGGCCTCGCCGAGGCCGCGTACCCCGGCCAGCCAGATTCTGAGCTGGGTGTCGAGCTGGTCGAGCGCGGTGGCCGCGTCGCCCGCGTACTCCCAGGTCTCGTACGACGCCGCCGATGCGCCGAAGTGTGCCGCGTTGCGTGCGGCGAGCACGCCGACGATGACGTGACCGAGTCGCCAGGCGATCGTGGTGAAGGCCGCGGGGACCGGCTGGGGGTAGCCGTAGTCGATCGTGAACTTCCCGGCACCGACCTGTGCGGAAGCCGTCGAGTCACCGCGTGGCCGTACGCTCCAGGCGGCCGGCACGGGTGACCAGAAGTACTCGTCGTCGGTGAGGCCGTCGAGGCGGGCGCGGAGCTGATGGTTCCAGTGGAACTCCAACTGCTCGCGCAGTGTTCGGTTCCAGTCGAGTGCGTCTGCGTGCATGAAGACACCCTGACACCCCTGGCGGACAGGATCGGTCCGCTATCTCTGACAGGGTGAACGGTGTGGACATGACGGGCGCAGATACCCGGGGTACGACGGAGCGGGTGCTCACTCTGCTCGGGTTGTTACAGCAGCGCCGGGTCTGGACCGGCCCCGAGCTTGCCGACCGGCTCGGTGTCACGCCCCGCACCGTACGGCGTGATGTGGACCGGTTGCGCACGCTCGGCTATCCGGTGCAGGCCAGCCAGGGGGTTGGCGGCGGCTACCAGCTCGGTCCGGGACAGGACCTGCCGCCGCTGCTACTCGATGACGAGGAGGCGATCGCCACCGCGGTCGCGTTACTCGCCGGCGCGGGTGGCGCCAGCGCTGGCGAGGCCGCGCTGCGAGCGTTGACCAAGCTCGACCGGGTGCTGCCCACCCGGTTGCGGCACGAGGTGCGGATGCTCGCCGGCGCGGTGGACTCCTTCGGCGGTGGCCGTCCGCCGGTCGACCCCGAGGTGCTCATGACGCTGGCCAGGGCCTGCCGGGACGAGGTCGAGGCCGGCTTCGACTACCCGTCCGGGAGCGGGGTACGACGGCGGCGGGTCGAGCCCTACCGCCTGGTCGCCTCCGATCGGCGTTGGTACCTCCTCGCCTACGATCTCGATCGCGACGACTGGCGCAGCTTCCGCCTCGACCGGATGACGGAGGTGGCCGCGCGGACCTGGCGGTTCCACCGGCGTACGGCACCGGACGCGGCGACGTACGTGCAGGAGGGGGTCTCGGCTCGGGTCTACCCGTACCAGGCGCGTTTCCTGGTGCACGCGTCGGCCGACACGGTACGCGTACAGATTCCGGCGTCGGCAGCCGTCGTACGGCGGCGTGGGGCCGAGTGCTGTGAGGTGGTCAGTGGTGCCGCCAGCCTCGACTCCGTGCTCATGCACGTGCTTCTGCTGGGGCACGACTTCGAGGTGCTCGACCCGCCGGAGCTTCGAAGGCGCTGTGGCGAGCTGGCGCAGCGACTGCAGTCGGCCGGCTCGGTGATCTCACCGTTGCCAGACCTGGCGGGGGCCTGACCACGTCACTGTCGACCTCAAGGAGGTAGGGCAGAAAGAGATTGTCTGCAACAGAACTATCCGCTACGGTCTCTCCTGTGTCCCGGTACGACAGGAGAGCAAACGTGTCCACCCCACATACATCCCGGTCCCGCCAACTAGCGCTCGGTGTACTCGCTACGGGCATGCTGATGGTCATCCTGGACGGCAGCATCGTCACCGTGGCGATGCCGGCCATCGAGGACGACCTCGACCTCTCCGCCGCCGGTCTCAGTTGGATCGTCAACGCCTACCTGATCGCCTTCGGCAGTCTGTTGCTGCTGGCCGGGCGGCTCGGTGACCTGCTCGGCCGGAAACGCATGTTCCTGGCCGGCACCGCGATCTTCACCGTGGCCTCGTTGCTGGCCGGCGCGGCCACCACGTCCGGCATGCTGATCGCCGCCCGGTTCCTACAGGGCGTCGGCAGTGCGATGGCCTCCGCGGTCGGCCTCGGCATCCTGGTCACGCTCTTCACTGAAACCAGGGAACGGGGCCGGGCGATCGCTGTCTTCAGCTTCACCGGTGCTGCCGGTGCTTCGATCGGCCAAGTGCTCGGTGGGGTCCTCACCGATGCGTTCACCTGGCACTGGATCTTTCTCATCAACCTGCCGATCGGCCTCGTGGTGCTCGCGATCGCCGTACCCGTGTTGCCCGCCGACCGGGGCCTCGGTCTCGCCGCCGGGGCCGACATCGTCAGTGCACTCCTGGTGACGGCCGGTCTGGTGCTGGGCATCTACACGGTCAGCAAGATCGAGGAGCATGGCTGGAGTTCGGCGCACACGCTCGGCCTGGGCGCCCTCGCCGTGCTTCTGCTCGGCGCGTTCGTCCTCCGCCAGGCCACCGCGAAGAACCCGCTCATGCCGCTACGGATCTTCCGGTCCCGGAGCGTCTTCGGCGCCAACCTGGTCCAGATCCTGATGGTCGCCGCACTGTTCTCGTTCCAGATCCTGGTCGCCCTCTACCTCCAGAAGGTCCTCGAATACGGTGCCACCGAGACCGGGCTGGCGATGCTTCCGGCGGCGATCGTCATCGGCGCGGTCTCCCTGGGGATATCAGCCCGGCTCAATGCCCGCTTCGGTGAGCGTCGGGTCCTGCTGACCGGCCTCATCCTGCTGATCGGGGTCCTTGGTCTGCTCGCCCGGGTGCCGGTACGGGCGAACTACCTCACCGACCTGCTGCCGGTGATGCTGCTCGCCGCCGGTTTCGGGCTCGCCCTGCCGGCGCTGACGACACTCGGCATGTCCGGGGCCGGACGCGACGACGCCGGGCTGGTCTCCGGGCTGTTCAACACCACCCAGCAGGTTGGCATGGCACTGGGCGTCGCGGTGTTGTCCACCCTGGCCGCATTCCGTACCAACAGCCTGCTCGCCGAGGGTGCGAGTCAGGCCGTGGCGTTGACCGGTGGGTACCACCTGGCCTTCGCCGTGGGGGCCGGGCTGCTCGTCGTCGCCTTTCTCCTCACCCTTGTGGTGCTACGCCAGCCGAAGCCGCCGGTTCGGGCCGGGGCCGATGACGACACCCCGGCCGCCACGCAACTCGTCGGCTGACCGGCTCACCTCTGGTGGTGCTGCGCGCCGCCGGTCGGGTCCGCTGCGCAGTGGCCCTGGTCGCGGCGGCGCACACGCCCGGCACCACCCGAAGAAACCTCGGAGCGACCGCGCTGGCGTGGAGTGAGAACTTTTCGCAAACAGTGCCAGCGGGGGTAGCGGCGGTTCGTCCTCGACCACTACATATATAGACCATGACGAACGTCCTTGATCGCCGGACCCTGCTCCAGATCGCCGGCGCGACGGCCGGCGCGACTGTCCTCTCCGGTGCGACAATCGCGGCCGGAACCGCCCAAGCGGCCGACACCGCCTTCCGACACGGGGTGGCCTCCGGCGATCCGCTGCCCGACGGCATCCTGCTCTGGACCCGGGTCACCCCCTCCGCCGACGCGCTGCCCGGATCCGGCATCGGCCCGGACGTCCAGGTTCGCTGGCAGGTGGCCCGGGATCCGGACTTCGCAACGGTGGTCACCGGCGGCGTGCTGACCACGGGAACGGCACGGGACCATACCGTGAAGGTGGAGGTGACCGGCCTCGCTGCGGCGACCACCTACTGGTACCGCTTCGGCTACGACGGTGCCTGGTCGCCGCCCGGGCGGACGATGACGGCCCCGGCAGCCGATGCCGCCATCGACCGGCTGCGGATGGGGGTGGTCTCCTGCGCCAACTGGGAGGCCGGCCACTTCTCCGCCTATCGACATCTGGCCGAGCGGGGAGACCTCAACCTGGTGGTCCACCTCGGCGACTACCTCTACGAGTACGGCACCGGCGAGTTCGCCGCCGCCGGGCGGGTGGTACGCCCGGTGCAGCCCACGCACGAGGTGCTCACCCTGGCCGACTACCGGATCCGGCACGCCCTCTACAAGACTGACCCGGACCTGCGTGCGCTGCACGCGTCGGTGCCCTGGGTGATCACCTGGGACGACCACGAGGTCGCCAACGACCAGTGGTCCGGCGGCGCGGGTAACCACACCGAGGGAGAAGAAGGCGCGTACGTCGATCGGCTGGCCGCCGCACGGCAGGCGTACTTCGAGTGGATGCCGGTACGCGTCGGTACGGAGGGAGCGATCTATCGTCGACTGCGCTTCGGTCAGCTACTCGAACTGTCCATGCTGGATCTGCGGACGTACCGGTCGCAACAGTCCTCCGGCACCGGGGTGGACGACCCGGACCGGAGCATCACCGGCGAGGCGCAGATGACCTGGCTCAAGAACGGCCTGACCGGATCCACCGCGCGCTGGAAACTGGTCGGCAATCCGGTGATGATCGCCCGGCTGGACGTGGGGTCGCTGCCGGCCTGGCTGCTCGGGCCGTTGGGCAAGCTGCTCGGCATCCCGGAGAACGGTGGAGTCATCAACGCCGACCAGTGGGACGGCTACAACGCCGACCGCAACGAGTTGATCGACCACCTGCGGACCGCCGGGACCCGGAACGTCGTCTTCCTGACCGGTGACATCCACACCTCCTGGGCGAACGAGTTGACCACCCGGTCGACCGGTACGACCAACCCGGCCGCTGCGGAGTTCGTCGTACCGTCGGTGACCAGCGACAACATCAACGACTTCCTCCGCCTGCCGGCGGGCAATGGGCTGAGCACGCTGGCCGCCAGCCTGATCCGGACCACCAACGGGCACGTGCGGTGGACCGAGTTGGACGGTCACGGCTACGGCGTGGTCGAGGTGACCCCGCAGCACTGCCGGATGGACTGGTACCACCTGGCGGACCGGACCAGCCCGACCAGCGGTAGTCGCTGGGTCGCGGGCTGGTCGGCCGGTGCCGGCTCGTCGAAACTGCGTCAGGAGACCAGCGCGATGGCCTGAGTCTGCCCCGGACGGTCAGCCGAGCCCGTTACTTGAGGTGCCAGGACTGGTTCGGCTGGCCCAGGCAGGGCCAGAGCACGATCGGTGTTCCGTTGGCGGTTCGTTGTTTGAAGGCGTCCAGGCACTTCTTGGCGTAGCGACTGACCAGGTCGTCGGTGTCGTTGAGGTGGAACTGCTGCCACGGCTTGCCGTTGCATTCGAACATCTGCACCTGGGTGAGGTCGTCGGTGGCCGAGTAGGGCAGGTCCATGCAGAGTCCGCCGGCGCGGATGGTGCCGTCCCGCCGCAGCTCCCACCGTTGGTACGCCGAGGCGTTACAGGTCTGTAGCGTCAGCGGCACACCGCTCCCACCGCCGGTCAGGCATTTTCCGGAGGCCTCGTTGACCAGCGAGCCGGTCCTGGCGGGTGGCGGGGCGGCCTTCGGTGACTTTGAGTTGGCCGGGTTGGACGCGGTGTGCGTCGTTGTGGGGGTGGTGCTCGCACTGGCCCTGGCCGACGGGGGCGGGGTGGCTGTCGATGTGGGTGCCGTCAGCGCGCCCATCGGTGCCGCCGCCTGGTCACCGGCCATCATCTCGGTCGGCGACTGGCCGTTGTTGTCGTCGTCGGCGGACCTCAGCAGCGGAACAGCTACCACCAGCATTCCGACCGCCAGCACCCCTGCCAGCGTGAGCACTATCGGCAGTCGTGACCTGCGGGCCGGTCGGGGCGGTTCCGGTGGTCCTGGCTCGGCCTCGTTCTCGGTTGCCACATTCGGCGGGGATCCGGCCGGTGCGTTCGGGACCACTGCCGGCCCGCCGTGGGTGATCGTCGGATCCGACTCTGCCCACGGATCCACTGCGGGAAACTGGGTCGAGTACGGTTCGAGGGGGCTCGACGAGTCATCGTCAGGCACGGGGCCACTCCTGAAGTGTGGTCGCGAACAGTCGACCGGCCGCGGCCGGCTGCGGTCGATTCCGTCATTCTGCCTGTCCGTGATCCTTCGATCTATCTGGCCTCGGACGTGACGGGGTGCGGGGCCGTGGCGGGCGGTCGCGATCACCACCGCTGGTGTGTGAGTGAACCGGGCCCTGGGCGAAGGAAATCGCCAACGTTCCTCCGCTGACTGTCGACTTCTTTCGCTGGCTGCTCTACTGTGACAGCGATCAGAGCGATATTTATCGATGTTCGGAGGTGTGTCATGATCCGACTGCGACGTTGGCTGGCCGGCGCCGTTGCCGCAATGCTGGGCGGCAGCGTGCTCGCCTGGCCAGCAGCCGGCCAGGCGGCACCCGCCATCGAAGGGATGAGCGTTACCGAGGCGGTCACGGCGGAACTGTTGGGAAAGCAGGCAGTCACGGCGGCCCACGCGAACCACTCCGCGGACGTACGGGTGGCCGTCACCCGTACGAAGGGCCGCTGGGCCTTCGGTACCGCCGTGGTGGTCACCGGCCACGAGGCGGACGCCCATCCGGTCGGTGCGATCTTCCTCGCTCACGACGAGGGCGGCACCTGGCGGACCGCCTTTGACGGTGAGCCGGCTTTCAGTGAGTTGGCCGCCGAGTCGCCGCTGGTGACCGAGGAGGAGCGGAACGTCTTCACCGCCGGCCCAGGAGTCAAATACGCCAACGGCGACTACCGTACCGGTATGGCCCTGCCGTTCGCCGTCGGGCAGACCTGGACGCTGACCGGCGGCCCGCACGGTTGGGGTGGCGGTGCGCCGCTGAGCTCCATCGACCTGGCCGGCGGCGACCAGGTGGTCCGCGCCGCCCGCGCCGGTACGGCGTACACCATGTGCCAGGGCTGGGTCCGGGTCATCCACGACCGCGGCTACTCGACCGACTACTACCACCTGTGGAGCAACATCTCGGCCAACGGAACGGCCGTGGCCCAGGGTGCCTACCTCGGTTACACCGGCACCGACGTCACCTGCGGTGGATCCGCCACCGGTCGGCACGTCCACTTCGGTCTGCGGCAGAACAGCGCCTACGTGCCGATCGCCGGCCACGACCTCGGTAAATGGGTGATCAACAGTGGGGCCGCCGCCTACCAGGGCGGTGCCCGGCACGGCTCGACCTACATCGGCGTCGGCGGGGCCATCTACAACCATGGTCCCCTCGGCTTCACGCAGGCAGTCGTCGACGCCAACGGCGGCGGCACGCTGACCAGGCGCTCCGGGCCGGGCACCGGCTACGGTGCCGTTGGATCAGTTGGCGACGGCGCCACCGTCACCATCTCTTGCTCTGGAAACGGCACGTCGCACACCGGTCGGTACGGCACCACCGCCCTGTGGAACCGGCTCAGCGACGGCAGCTGGGTCTCCGACGCCTACCTCTGGACCGGGGTCAACGGCACCGTCAACGGCTACTGCTGACCAGCTGTGCGTGGGGCAGGCGGCGCGATCTCGGCCACCTGCCCCCTACCGCGTGATCCGGTCAGGCAACCTCGATGTAGTCGAGTTCGGCCCAGCGGGAGCGGTGCTGTAGTCGGATGGTGTTCCAGCCGGCGTTCATCGTCACGTCAACCGGCACCTGCCGGTAGCTGTCCCAGCCGGTGTTGGGATAGTTCACCACCAGCTGCGTACCGCCGTTGACAGTCATGGTGTGCTGGGCGTCGCCGTAACCGGCGGCGTAGGCGACATGGACCGTGTACGAACCGGCCCGGGGTACGTACACCGACAGGTCGACCCAGCTGTCGGCGTAGTCGATGTAGGCGGCCACCGCTGCCTGCGAGGCGTTGACGGCGTTGGTGCGTACCCGCGCGTTGTGCAGCGTGCCCCGCTCGGCCTCGGTGCGGACCCGACTACCGCGCACCACCGGGTAGTCATTGGCCCACCCGAGGTCGGCCCGGTACATACCCCGGCTGCCCGTGGCCAGCCAGCCATGCAGGAAGACGTTGCCACCAACGGCGTCGATGTCCGCGCCACCCGGCCCGTTCACCGCACCGTCCACCGTGCCGGTGGTGATCAATGGCCGGTAGGCCTTGACGTAGCGCCCGGTCAGCGTCGGCGAAACGGCGTAGCTGGTGTGGTATCCGGAATTGCCGTACGAGCCACCGGAGTAGAACAGCACGTACTGCGAGGCGCGGCGGACCAGCACCGGGGCCTCGATTACACCGGCCTCCTCAGAACGGTCGTTGCGCAGCAACTCGATCCGGCCGCCCTGGAAGGTCAGCCCGTCGGCGGCGACAGGTTGTAGCCAGATCGAGGTGGGCTGCCCGATCGCATTGCCGTCGTCCTTGTAGAGCAGGTAGTGGCGGCCATCGGCGTCGACGAAACTCGCCGGGTCGATGTCGCCACCCTCACCAGCGTTGCAGACCAGCGGAGCGGTGCCGACCGGTTGAAACGGACCGAGTGGAGCGGTGGCCAGCGCCGCACCGATGCATTGCCGGCCAGCAGCCTGGCTGCGCGCGGTGTAGTAGAGCAGGTACCGACCGTCGGCACGCTGGGACACGTCAGGTGCCCAGGTCAGTCCGCCGCTGGCCCAGGCGCCGAGCTGCGGTAACGCGTCGCCGCGTACGGTCCACGGGCCGCTTGCCTCGGGAGCGGTGGCCACCGGTACGTTCGGTCCGCTGTTGGTGGAGTAGGCGTAGTAGGTGCCGCCGAAGCGGGACACGTCCGGGTCGGGGAAGTCGCGGTTGATCAGCAACGCCGGTCGTACGGTCGCAGCCAGCGCCGGGGCGGGCAGCCAGAGCGCGCCCAGGACGGTGGCGAGGGCCGAGACAACGGCCAACGCACGTTTCATCGGAGCTCCTCTCTCCGTAGCGGTTTGTGGTCGCGAAGACGCTGCCATGCTAGGGGTGACGAGAGGTTCTCTCAAAGAAGCATGTCGATTGATTTGTGTGGCCTCGTCGGACCGTCGCCGCTACTGCTTCGGGCGGGGGAACAGTCGAAGGCCCGGATTCTGTCCGGAGAGATCCCTGAGGGCGGGTTCGGTGACCGCTGTGTCAGTGAGGTTGAGGTGGCGCAGGTCGAACCGTCGGGCAAGGGCCAGGGCGAGTTCATCGGTGATCGGTGTCCCGCTCAGGGTCAGGGATTGAAGATCGACGACGCCTGCCAGCAGCGCCAGGACGTCACCGTCGTCGGCTCCCGGCATGCTGAGGGTCAACCCGTCCAGCCGGGCCGGCAGACGAGTAGCGCCCGCGACACGCGAGCCGCTCAGCCACACCGTACGGACACCCTCGGGGAACTCGCCGTCCAGCCACAGTACGTCCGCCGCGCGCAGCGTCAGGTCGGTTACGGCCGGGGCGGTGTGTGCCAGATACGCGAATCCCCACGGGTGCGGTGGGAGGTTGTTGATCGTCAGTGACGTCAACGAGCCGCAGGCATCGTCGGTGCCCACGGAGAAGGCCGAAGCCGTCGTCAGGTGCAGCCGTAATACCCGCAGCCGGGAAAATCGGTGGAAGGCCGAGAAGGCGTTCTCGCCCAGGGCACAGGCCGTGTGCTCGAGGAGTTCCAGCCCGGGAAGAGCAGGCAGTGCGGACAGTCCCTGTGCGTCGAACTCATCGGTGTGCAGCTCAAGTGACCAGACCTTGTCGGCCACGTCGGCGAGCCGATCCACGTCGGACCGGCCCCAACACTCGCTGCGATGATGGATGCTGAACCGGCTGCCGTCATGTCCGGCCGGGAGCGTCGGACCCAGTACGTGAAACGGTGGTGCCCCTTCCTGGACGTGGTACAGCCGGGACTCGTCGTCGGTGAACCGTCCGCAGCACACCACCTCGACGAGAGTTACGGTCGACGTGCGGTCGATGACCGACAGGTTCACCCATTCCGGCACTCGTCCATCGCGCCACAACTCGTCGACCACCGCCGACTCGTCACACCACAGCAGCGTTCGGTCACGGTCCGGGTTGCTGTCGTGGGGAAACCTGACCTCGCCCGGCTGCGGCGAGACGTGCGCGTCGTTCGACTGATTGAGCCGTACCCGGAAGGCCAACGCCGCTGGCAACGCCTCTGTCACCAGTGTGCCCGCGAAGCGCCGCGCCGCCTCCGCCGAGCTGACCAACCGTGCGGCGAACGTCGTCCGATCCACTTGATCACAATATCCCGGGACTGACGCCCCCCAGGAGATGCGGTGCGGCGGTCCGGGCCGGGAAGCTCCGTGGCAGCCGGGCGGACATCGCCCGATGTGCTGGGGCGCGGCGCTGGGGCCCACCGGGTAGCGGTAGCGTTGCGCCACATCATGGCCCGCGGACCGGTTGCAGCACCGGTCCGCGTTCGCGATCGTACGGAGGATGACGTATGTCCAACGGCGAAGAGCCGTTCGCGGTACGCGAAGGCAGGTCCTCGCGGCCGAGCTTCGAGCTTGCGTTGCGTGGCTATGACAAGCGGCAGGTCGACCGGCATCTCGAACAGTTGGACAGCCAGATCGCGATGCTCGCGAACGATCGGGAGCGCGCAGCCGGCCACATCCGCGAGCTGACCGCTCAACTGGGCCAGCTCAAGACCGAACTGACCGAACTCAGCCAACGGCCGGCCCGGGTGGACCGGGCCTCGTTTCGTGACCTCGGTCCGACGGTCGACCAGATCCTGGCCCTCTCCGAGCAGCAGGCGGGGCTGATCGTCGCCACCGCGACCCAGCGCGCGGGCGACCTTGAGACTGAGGCCGAACGGGTACTCATCGAGGCGCAGGAACGGGCCAACCAGACTCGGCGGGACCTTGAGGAGGAGCTGTCGAACCGGCGGGCGGAGCAGGACAGGGTCAACGAGAAGGTCCGTACCGAGGCGATGGCCGAACTAGCCGAGATTCGTGCGTCGGCGGAGAAGCTACGTGCCGAGGGTGAGGCCGCGCACGAGCGCGCCCAGCAGGAGGCGAAGCGGGTCAACGAGCAGAGCGTGCAGCAGGTCGAGCAGGCCCGGTCCGCAGCCGAGGCACTGACGAAGGCGGCGCGTACCCAGATCCAGCAGGAGATCGATGCCGCGCGCAGCAAGAGCCACCAGGAACTGACCCAATGGCAGGCCACCGTCGAGCGTGAACTCAACGAGCGCCGCAGTGCCGTGGAACAGGAGTTGACCGAGCAGCGGACGGCGGTGGAGCGGGACCTGGCCAGCCAGCGGGCAGCCGTGGAACAAGAGGTCAACGCCCTCGTCAACCAGGCCCAGCAGTACGCGACCGACGTGCGCCAACACGCGGACGAGCAAGCCGCCGTCCACCAGGAACAACTCACCGTCGTACAGCAGGAGATCACGGAACGGCGCGACCTGTTGACCCAGGTGCGGACCGAACTGGAGACCACCAGCCAGCAGCTCGACCAGCTACGCCAGGAGGGGAACGCGGCCGAGCGGGAACTGACCGAGTTGCTCAACCGCCTTGACGAGGTTCGTCAGGAACTCGCCAGCCAGGCCAACCGGCTGGACGAGACGCGTCGTGCCGCGGACACCGCCGAGCGGCACGCCAAGGAGGTCCGGGCGCGGGTGCAGCGGGAGGCGAAGCGAGTGGCCGACCTGGCCGCTGCCGCAGTGATGGCCGCCGCCGCCGGCGGGGGGAGCGCGACCGCGGAGTACCCGATGGTGGCCGCCCGGCCCAGCACCGCGCCCCGGATCGTCACCGTCGAGGAGCCGGCCGAACAGCCCGCTGAGCAGCCCAGTGGCCAGCTCAACGGCCAGCTCAACGGCCAGCCGGCGGAGCAGGTTGTCGCCAACGGTTAGGCAGGTCGTCGGCTCCCCTTGAGCCGGCGACCCATCTCCCGGGCGATCTCCCGGTTGGCGTCCCGTTCGGCGAGCGCCTGGCGCTTGTCGAAGCTGCGCTTGCCGCGAGCGAGGCCGATCTCGACCTTTGCCCAGCCGTCGGCGAAGTACAGCGACAGTGGCACCAGCGTCAGCCCAGGCTCCCGTAGCTTGGTCAGGATCCGGTCGATCTCGACCCGGTGCAGGAGCAGCTTCCGGATCCGTCGGGGCGCATGGTTGGTCCAGGTGCCGTAGGCGTACTCGGCGATGTGTAGGCCGTACAGCAGTAGTTCGCCGTCGCGCTCCTGGGCGAACGCGTCCACCAGCGAAGCCCTGCCGGCGCGCAGCGACTTGACCTCGGTGCCGCGTAGCACCAGGCCAGCCTCGTAGGTGCGCAGGATGGCATAGTCGTGATGCGCACGCTTGTTCGAGGCGATGAGCTGTCGACCGGTGTTGCTGGGCACGTTGCCAAACATAGTCGGCACGAAGCCGCTGAACGATCCGGGCACGCTAACGAGCCGTTTGGCGGATATGTGCTCGGGGTGGGCTGAGGAAAGCCGGTTCTCGTGTCAGAATCTCCGCCATGACCAACGTCGCGTGTGTCGCATGTGGACACGACGATCAGGGCGACAGCTCATACTGCGTGAATCCCACGTGCGGCGCGCTGCTCTCCCCGGTCGACCGGACCACGTCCGCTCCGAGGCAGGAGGTCCGGCAAGACACGCGAGAAGTCCGGCGGGACGACGGCGGCATCGATACCGACTTGACCGGCACCGGCGCCGCTGACCCGGCCGCTGCCGATCGTGCCGGCCGGCGGCCCGCCGACCCCGCTCCGGCGGTTGTCGCCGGTCCGTCGGTCGAGAAGCGGTCCGGCCAGCGGCAGTTCGTGATCGCCGCCGCGCTGGTGACCCTCGTGGCGCTGACGGTGACCGCCTTCGCACTGCTGCGCGATGACGATCCAGTCGCCGAAGTTCCTCGGCCGACCCGTGGGTCGATGAGCCCCGAGATGGTGGCGCAGGTGATGGATGCCCGGCCCACCGAGGTGGAGGTCCAGGACGAGCAGAAGGCGGCGGTAGTGCGGTGGACCGCCGCCAACCAGAGCAATGGACAGCATCTGGTGCAGGTCCTCGCCGCCGGTACGGGAATGCGGTCCCGGGTCGACGCGGTGCCCATCGGGAATGGTGAGTTCCGCGTCGACGGGCTCGACCCGAACGCCGGTTACTGCTTCCGGGTCGGCACGGTGGTCTTCTGGGACACCCCTGCGGCGGTTACCTGGTCGGAGGCTCGCTGCATCCGCGGGGCTACGTGGCGCAGCCCGCTCGGATAGCAAAACCGATGATCGATCTGCTCCATCTGCTCCGCCGACAACGTCAGTATCGAGCCCTGGGAGAGTCGTGCAGTCGCGAACGGTGACGGTATTTGCCGGACTCGGCGCAGGTGTGGCCGTACTTGTCGCCGCGGTGGCGGTGTTGTGGCCGCCGCCAGAACGCGGGCAGACTGACCCGTCCCTGCCCGAACTACCCGACGCGGTGCAGGTCGCGGTGGACGAGGGGGGAATCGCCACCGCGGACTGTCCCAACGGCATGGACTGGCATACCGATGGGGTTCGCGGTGAGGTGGTCGACCTCAACGGCAGTAACGAGTACTGCGCGACGGCCGGGCCAATGGTGGACACGACCGCCAGTTACTCGGTGTCCGCCTGGGTGAAGCTCGCTGTCCCTCCCGGCAAGCTGGCCATGGCGGCCGTTGGCCAGGACGGCACCAACGCGAGCGGCTTCTATCTGCAGTACAGCTGGTATCACGGCAAGTGGGCGTTCAACTGGATGGAGGCGGATGTCATCGACCCGGCCGACAACGTCACGGCCACCTCGGACGAGCCGGTGACCACGGAGTGGACCCATCTGGTGGGCACCTACGACGCGAAGACGAAACGGATCCAGGTCTACGTCAACGGTGTACCGGGCACCACCCGGACCATCGGCAAGCCGTGGCGGGCGACCGGTCCGCTCACCATCGGCCGGGCGAAGTGGAACGGCCAGCCGAGCAACTACCTGCGGGGCAATGTCGACGACGTCCGGCTCTGGACCCGGGCGCTGCGCCCCGACGAAGTCGTCGGGCTCTTCACCGCCCCGCCGGCCGCGTGACCGGCACCCCTCACCGTTCGGCCGGCTCAAGTCGTACCACGATGGACTTCGAGGTCGGGGTGTTGCTGGTTTCGGCGGTTGAATCCAACGGCACGAGCACGTTCGCCTCAGGGAAGTACGCCGCGGCGCAGCCCCGCGCCGTCGGGTAGGCCACGATCCGGAACCGCTGCGCGCGGCGTTCCTGGACGCCGCCGGCACCGTCGGGCCACTCGCTGACGATGTCGGTGTACGCGCCGTCCGCGAGCTGCCGCTCGGCCAGGTCCGCCGGATTGACGAAGACCACCCGGCGGCCGCCGGAGATGCCCCGGTACCGGTCGTCCAGGCCGTACACGGTGGTGTTGTACTGGTCGTGCGAGCGCAGGGTCTGCAGGATCAGCCGGCCGGGCGGCACCCGGAGCACGTCGAGCCGGTTGGCGGTGAACATGGCCCGACCGGCGGCGGTGCCGAAGGTGCGGCTGTCCCGGGGGCCGTGCGGCAGCTGGAAGCCGCCCGGCTGGCGTACCCGGGTGTTGAAGTCGGCGAAGCCAGGGACGACCTGGGCAATCCGGTCCCGGATCAGGTCGTAGTCACCGACGAACGCCCGCCACGGGATCGCCACCCTGCCGCCGAGGACCCGTTCGGCCAGTTCACAGACGATCGCCACCTCGGAGCGGAGCGCCGGGTGCGCCGGGGTGAGCCGGCCCCGGGAAGCATGCACCATACTCATCGAGTCCTCCACCGTGACGAACTGCGCGCCACCGACCTGGACGTCCCGCTCGGTACGCCCCAGCGTCGGCAGGATCAGCGCGGTCTCGCCGACGGCCGCGTGTGACCCGTTGAGTTTCGTGGAAACCTGCACGGTCAACGCGCAGCGGGCCAGCGCGGCCCGGGTCACGTCGGTGTCCGGGGTGGCCCGGACGAAGTTGCCGCCCACGGCGAAGAAGACCGAAGCCCGACCGTCGCGCATCGCCCGGATCGCCTCGACCACGTCGTAACCCGGCTCGCGAGGTGGGGCGAACCGGAATTCGCGTTCGAGCGCGTCGAGGAAGACGGCCGGTGGCTTCTCGTTGATGCCCATCGTCCGGTCACCCTGGACGTTGCTGTGTCCGCGTACCGGGCAGACGCCGGCACCGGGGCGGCCGATGTTGCCGCGTAGCAACAGGAAGTTGACGATCTCGCGGATCGTCGCCACGGAGTTGCGGTGCTGGGTGAGCCCCATCGCCCAGCAGACCACGATCCGCCGGGAGCCCAGCACGAGCTGGTGTACCCGGTCGATCTCCTCCCGGGTCAGTCCGGTCGCCTCGGCGACATCGGCCCAGGAGAGCTCGGCCAGGTGCGCCGCGTACGCCTCGAAGCCGTGGCAGTGCTCGGCGATGAACTCGTGGTCCAGCACGGTGCCCGGGGCGACCCGTTCGGCGTCCAGCAGCAGCCGGCCGAGCGCCTGGAAGAACGCCAGGTCACCGTTGACCCGGATCTGGCAGAACTCGTCAGCCAGGCGGCTGCCCCGACCGAGCAGCCCCGCTGCCGTCTGCGGGTTGTCGAACCGGCCTAGTCCGGCCTCGGGCAGCGGGTTCACCGCGACGATGCGCGCGCCGGCACGCTTGGCCCGGTCCAACGCCATCAGCATCCGCGGGTGGTTGGTGCCGGGGTTCTGCCCGACCACCAGGATCAGGTCGGCGGCGTGGATGTCGTCCAGGGAGACGCTGCCCTTGCCGATGCCGATCGTCTCCGTCAGCGCCGCCCCGCTGGACTCGTGGCACATGTTGCTGCAGTCCGGCAGGTTGTTCGTCCCGAAGGCGCGTACGAAGAGCTGGTAGAGGAAGGCGGCCTCGTTGCTGGTCCGGCCGGAGGTGTAGAAGATGGCCTGGTCCGGGGAGGTGAGAGCGGTCAGCGTGCGGGCCACCAGGTCGTACGCCTCGTCCCAGTCGATCGGGTGGTAGTGGTCGGAGCCTGGTCGTTTGACCATCGGTTCGGTGAGTCGGCCCTGCTGCCCGAGCCAGTAGTCGCTGCGATCGGCCAGGTCGGAGATCGGATGTCGGGCGAAGAACTCCCGGTCGATCCGACGTACGGTCGCCTCGTCGGCCACCGCCTTCGCCCCGTTCTCGCAGAACTCGGCGACGTGCCGGTGTGCGGCGTCCGGCTCCGGCCAGGCGCAGCCGGGGCAGTCGAAGCCGTCTGCCTGGTTGACCCGTAGCAGGGTGAGCGCGGTCCGACCGGCCCCCATCTGCGCGACACCGTGCCGGACAGCGGAGAGTACGGCGGGCAGCCCGGCCGCGTGGTCCAGCGGGGGACCGACCGTCGGGTCGTCGTCCTGCGGATCCTCGACCGGTGGCTTGCGCGTCATGTGGACAGTCTCACGCAACGGCCAGCCGCGACGCCATGGGTCAGACCGTCCGGTATCGCCGCTACCCAGGAACACACGACGATGATCCCGGCGCAGAACGACCAGTGGATCACTGAGCTGATGGCCCAAGAGCGCTTTTGTCGTGCTCTACCGTCGGTTTGGGTGCATCCAGTGTCGCTCCAGCAACAACAGTTGTTCACAAACCCGAGCATCGCTGCCGGGTTTCGACCCAGCCGTGCTGATGCGGGCACTGCCGGCGTACTCGAGCGCGCACAACTCGCCGATACGGCATATCGGGCCGGGGACGACCTGCTCGCCGGTGCGGCCGCAGATGTCGCCGGCAGGGTCGGTGGCGATGCCAACCACTACTGGACTGCCTTTGGGCCGACCAACGTACGGCTCCATGAGGCCGCCACACTGGTGGTGTTGGGTGAGCCGGACCGGGCGCTGAAGGCCAGTGTGGAGATCCCGACCGACGAACTGCTGACGCTGCCTGCCGAGCGGCGGGCGAACCACCTGCTCACCTTGCGCTGGCCCACCTGCTCACCTTGCGCTGGCCCACCTGCTCGCCTTGCGTTGGCGCACGTGCAGGTGGGGGAACTGGCCGAGGCGGGGGAGCGGCTGGTGGAGGGGGACCGGTTGTCCCCGGGGGGCGGGACCGGCCGGTATCCCGTGAGGCGATGGGGGATGTGCTGCGCGGTCTGCGGGGTGACCCGCCGGACCCGATCGCGGTGTTGGCTGAGCGCATGAAGGTCGGTGCCTGATGCGAGTGGCTTCCCCGATCATCTGGATGAGCGACCACGGGGCTGTTCAGGGTCAGGTTTTGGTCAACCGATGGGTGAGGGCGGTGTGCCGGCGACCGGTGCCGGCGGTACGGACGGCGATGGCGATCGCCTTGCGGGAACCGACCAGGACGACGAGTTTCTTCGCCCGGGTGACGGCGGTGTAGAGCAGGTTGCGTTGCAGCAACGTGTAGGAACTCATCGTCAGCGGAACGACCACGGCGGGATATTCGCTGCCCTGGGACCGGTGCACCGTGATGGCGTACGCGTGCTGTAGCTCGTCCAACTCGTCGAATTCGTACGTGATGTCCTCGTCCTCGTCGGTGCGGACGGCGAGCTGCCGGTCGTCGGTGGAGAGTGCGGTGACCACGCCGACGGTGCCGTTGAAGACTCCGGCGACGCCCTTGTCGTAGTTGTTGCGGATCTGGATGACCTTGTCGCCGACCCGGAAGACCCGGGCACCGTGCCGGCGTTCCGGCATGCCTTCCCGATGCGGGGCGAGTGCCTGTTGCAGGGTGAGGTTGAGGTTGCCGGCACCGGCCGGTCCCCGGTGCATCGGCGTGAGCACCTGGATGTCGCGGGGATGCAGCTTGAACTTGCGGGGCACCCGGCGGGCGACGATGTCCACGACCAGTTCGCTGGTGGCTTCTGGATCGTCGACGGGGAAGAGGAAGAAGTCGGGATAGCCGTCGATCGCGGGCGCCTGACCGGCGTTGATCCGGTGGGCGTTGACCACCACGCCGGACTCCTGGGCCTGGCGGAAGATCTTCGTCAGCCGGACCCGGGGGATGGTCTCGGCGGCGAGTACGTCGCGTAGTACCTCGCCCGCGCCGACCGACGGCAACTGGTCCACGTCGCCTACCAGCAGTAGGTGTGCGCCGGGGGCGATTGCCTTGATCAGCTTGTTGGCCAGGATCAGGTCGAGCATGGACGCCTCGTCGACCACGATCAGGTCGGCGTCGATCGGGTTGTCCCGGTCGTGGCTGGGGTCGCCGCCGGGCCGTAGCTTCAGGAGGCGGTGCACGGTGGCCGCCGGATGACCGGTCAGTTCGGTCATCCGCTTGGCAGCCCGGCCGGTGGGGGCAGCCAGCACGATCTTCGCCTGCTTCGCCGCCGCCAACGTGATGATCGACTTGACGGTGAAGGACTTGCCGCAGCCCGGTCCGCCGGTGAGCACCGCGACCTTCGCGGTGAGCGCCAGCCGTACAGCCTGTTCCTGCTCGTCGGCGAGGTCCGCGCCGGTCCGGGTACGCAACCAGGCCAGCGCCTTGGCCCAGTCCACGTCGACGAAGGCGGGCATCCGGTCGTGGCTGGAGCGCAGCAGCCGGAGCAGGCTGCCGGCGAGTGCGCTCTCGGCCCGGTGGAACGGGACGAGGTAGACCGCCGGGATGACGCCTCCCTCGACACTGGCGTTGGGCACCTCCTCGCGGATCACCCCCTCCTCGGCGACGAGATCGGCCAGACAGGTCTGGACCAGTTCCTTCGATACCTTGAGGATCTCGGCGGCGTCGGCGACGAGGTTCGGTTCGGGCAGGTAGCAGTGTCCGTTGTCGGCCGCCTCGGAGAGGGTGTACTGGATGCCGGCCTGCACCCGTTGTGGACTGTCGTGCGGGATGCCGACGGCCTGGGCGATGGTGTCGGCGGTCTTGAAACCGATGCCCCACACGTCGGAGGCGAGCCGGTACGGCTGGTTACGGACGATCGAGATGGAGCCGTCGCCGTACTTCTTGTAGATCCGCACGGCCAGGGAGGTGGAGACCCCGACCCCCTGGAGGAAGACCATCACCTCCTTGATCGCCTTTTGTTCCTCCCAGGCCACGGCGATCAGCTTCGTGCGTTTCGGACCGAGTCCGGGGACCTCGACCAGACGATCGGCCTCTTCCTCGATCACCCGCAGGGTCTCCGCGCCGAAGTGCTCCACGATCCGGGCGGCCATCTTCGGCCCGATGCCCTTGATCAGTCCCGAGCCGAGGTAGCGCTCGATGCCCTGGATGGTCGCCGGCAGCACCGTCGTGTACGAGTACACCTCGAACTGCCGGCCGTACTTCGGGTGCGAACCCCAGCGGCCGACCAGTCGTACGCTCTCGCCGGGCTGGACGCCGAGCAGCGAGCCGACGACGGTGAGCAGGTCCGGGCCGGTGCGCTCGGTGGCCACCCGGGCGATGGTGTAACCGGTCTCCTCGTTGGCGTAGGTGATCCGTTCCAGCACCGCCTCCAGGACGACACCGGGTGGCCGAGCCGCAGGCGCCAGCGAAGATCCGGTAGCGGTCACCCCCACATCATGCAGTAGTCGGATCATCCGGTCCGGCAGGGGATCGCCGCCCTGTTGGCCGCCTTCAGGGCAGCCGTTGCGGGCCCCCTGGGGTCCGCCGTTACCCGGGTTGCTGCTGTTCGTCCCGTCAAGGTCCGGATTCAGGCTATCGGGGCAATTAGCTGCATAACCCGACCACCTGCGAGTTTTACTCGGTTAGGGTCAACGCGAAAATCATCCCAACTCGGGTTATAAGGAGCGGCCAGGGCTGCTCGCACACCAGTCGCGTCGCGTCGGCGGCAGAAGGTGGGACGAGATGATCGCGCGCAGGCAATTGCTCATGGCAGGCGCTGCCGGTGGTGCCGCCCTGCTGCTGCCGCCCGGTAGCCGCCGGGCTTCGGCGGCGGGTCGGCGGACGGCCCCCACGCTGGACCCCACCACCATTCCCAAGTACGTCACCAACCTGGTGGTCCCCGGGGTGATGCCCCGGCTCGAAACGTCCTCGCGCAATCCGGTCGACGAGTACCGCATCGGTGTCCGACAGTTCCGGCAGCAGGTGTTGCCGCCCGGCTATCCGACCACCGCCGTCTGGGGGTACGGATCGTCGGCACACCCGCGCAGTTTCGGCTTCCCGGCCTGCACCATCGAAGCCCGAGTGGACCGTCCGGTCCGGGTCACCTGGGTGAACGAGCTGGTTGACGCGAACGGGCGGTTTCTGCCGCACCTGCTGCCGGTCGATCCCACCCTGCACTGGGCCAACCCGGGTGGTGGCGTCGTCGGGCGGGACCGGCACGTACGGTTCACCTCCACTCCCGAGGGATACACCGGTCCCGTGCCGGTGGTCTCCCACGTACACGGGGCGCGGGTCCTGGAGGATGGAGACGGATACCCGGAGGCGTGGTACCTGCCGGTGGCGAGGAACATTCCCCGTGGGTATGCCACCGTCGGGTCGTACTACGACGAGTTCCACACCCGGTTCGCAGATCGGCACAAGGTGAGGTGGCGGCCGGGGTCGGCGACCTTCCAGTACGAGAACGAACAGCACGCGACGGCGCTGTGGTACCACGACCACGCCCTCGGTCTGACCCGGCTGAACGTCTACGCCGGACCGGTCGGGCTCTACCTGATCCGGGGTGGCCCGTCCGACCTGCCCGCCGGAGTCCTGCCGGCACCCGCGTCGGACCCGGTCAGTAGACGCCACGAGATCCCGATGATCATTCAGGATCGCACCTTCCATCGCAGCGGTGCCCTGTACTACCCCGACCACCCCGATATCCCCGGGTTTGCCGGGCCCTACATCCCGGACAGTGACATACCTCCGATCTGGACCGAGACGTTCCTGGGTAACACCATGCTGGTCAACGGCCGCACCTGGCCGAAGCTCGACGTGGAGCCCCGGCGATACCGGCTACGCATCCTCAACGCCTGCAACGCCCGGTTCCTCCAGTTGCGGATCACGGCGAACCCGACCGCCCGCCGGGTCACCACCGCGCTGCCCTTGTGGCAGATGGGTGGTGACGGTGGTTTCCTGCCCGAACCGGTCGAGCACGAGGCGCTCCCGGTCGGCAACGGCGAGCGGGTGGATGTCGTCGTCGACTTCACCGGCGTGCCGGAGGGTACCGAGTTGTACCTGGTCAACGAGGGGCCGGACGGGCATTATCGGGGCGGTGAGCCGGGGCGGGACTTTGAGCCGGCAGACCAGAACACCACCGGCCAGGTGATGAAGTTCGTGGTCGGCGCACGGATCGAGGCCGACACCACCGTCCCACCGGACCGTCTCCAACTGCCGACCTTCACACCACTCGGTCCGGCCAAGACGACCCGGCGACTGTCGATCAACGTGGTCCGTTCCGAGGTGCGGGGAGCCGGACCGGTGGGACACCTGCTCGGTCAGGTGGACTCCGATGGTCGGCGGGTGTTGCGCCGCTGGGGCGAGCAGGTCACCGAGACGCCCACCGTGGGCGTGACCGAGATCTGGGAGTTCCGCAACTTCACGCCGTACGCCCATCCGATCCACATCCACCACATCCAGTTCCAGGTCATCGGTCGGGGACCGGACGGTCGGCAGCCCCCGGAGAGCTGGGAGACCGGTTACAAGGACGTGGTGATGACCTTCCCCGGCGACCGTACCCGGGTGAAGGTGCGGTTCGACCAGGTCGGCCGGTTCGTCTGGCACTGTCACCTGCTGGAACACGAGGACAACGAGATGATGCTGCCGTTCATCGTCGGCAACCCGGTTCAGCCGCTGGGCGCCCCCGGCACCGGCGACGGTGGTGCGATCGTCGACACCCGACCACCGCTCGGTGTGGTGGGCGCGGGACTGCTGGCGGCCTCGGCCCTGGGTGGGATCGTCCTGACCCGACGTCAGCGAGCCGACGAGCCATCGGTATGACCAGGCGAGGGCGTACGGTAAGCGTGACCAGGCGAGGGCGCGTGGTCAGCCTGACCAGGCGAGAGCATGCGGTAAGCGTGACCAGACGGGACCGTGTGGTCAGCGCGGGCGTGGCGGCCGTCGGCCGAGCGGGGCGAGAATGTGGTCGAGCAGGGCGCACATCGCGGTCGACGGTTCGAGCTGCAGGTCGCGCAGGATCAGGTCGCGGTAGACGTAGAAGGCGTGCAGCGCCTCGTACGCGTTGCCCTCGGCCAGGTGCACCTCGACGATCAACCGATGCGGTGTCTCCCGCAACGGTTCGGTCCGCATCGCCTCGATCGCGGCCTGTAACGCCTCGCCGTGCTGACCCGCCCGTAGGTAGGCCCGAGCCACCTCCTCCAGGGTGTGTAGTCGCAACTGGCGCAGGCGCTCCCGTTCCAGTAGCACCCAGTCGTCGTACCAGCCGGGCAGCAGGTCGTGCCGGCCGGCGCTGAGCACCGCGCCCGCCCGGCGAGGGTCCCCACCGTCGCGCACCCAGGCGGCGGTACGCACCAGGTCGTCAACGTCCACCTCGACGTTCGGGTCGAGGCGGACCGTGTCGCCGGTGACCAGCATCGGGCAGTACGCGTGCCGCCGCAGCCGCCACAGGGCGGTACGTAGGCAGGACAACGCCCGGTCCTCGGAGGCGTCCGGCCAGAGCAGCCCGGCCAGATGGGTCCGGGTCGCGTCCGGCCGCAGCCCGATCAGCGCGATGGCCCGTTGTAGGCCCCGCGGTACGGACGTCGGTTTCCCCCCGGTCAGCAGCCGAAAGCCGTCGAGGAGGAAGAGTTGGGTGGGCCGGGATCGGGAGGTGACGCCGCCGGTCGGTCGGCGTGGGGCGGGAGCCGGCGTGCTGCTGCCCTCAGAGGTCACGGCTGAACCCCCTGCACCGGAACCTTGTCCCGAACTCTGTCCCGGCAGTACGCCCGGGAGGCTGTCCTCACGGGGACGCCCGCTATCGCGAGAGCTGACGAAGAGTAGCAAGTTTAGTTACGCTAAGTCAATCTATGTCTCTGTCGGGGAACGCCGCTTGACTGCCTGACAGTGGATCGAGGATCCGATGGACGTGCTGGTCAGGGTCGAGTTGACGTGATGTCGAGCGTGCTCCAGGGGCGCGGAGGCGGCGCACTGAACGGAAAACCTTCTTACTCTGCGTATCCATTTTGGTGAGGTCTTCACCCGCTGTGGGCCGGGCTCGGCACCGCCGCGTCACCGCCGCGTCACCACCGTGCCGACGCCGGTGGCTGGTCCGTGACAGACCGATGACGGTGCCCCGCGCATCGTGGCCACTGCCCGTCCGAGTGGGTCGATGGTGGAACCGGCCTGGGGACTGCCCAGGTGCCGCGCGTCGACCGGAGCCGGTCTGCGTACCGGCCGTTGGGAGGTCACGGATGCATCGCTCACTGATCGTCGCCAAGGTCGCTCCCGGCATGGAACAGCAGGTGGCGCAGATCTTCGCTGAATCGGATGAGACGGAGCTGCCCGGCATCGTCGGCGTACGACATCGGTCCCTGTACCGGCTCGACGACCTGTACGTCCACCTCGTGGAGACCGCACAGCCGAGCGGCCCCGCCCTGGCGGCGGCGCGGGCCCACCCCGAGTTCGTCCGGATCAGCGAGCGACTGTTGCCCTACATTTCGCCGTACCTGGCGACCTGGCGCTCGCCCCAGGACGCGGTGGCCCAGTGCTTCTACCACTGGGACGCGCCGGTCGTGACCACCGGGAGCGGACGATGACCGCCACCCCGGTCGAGCATTCCCAACCCTGGCTGCGTTGCGCCGGCTGCGCGACGCTGCTCTACCGCAAACGGCTCCGGCGCAACCTCGACGTGTGTCCCGAGTGTGGGGACCATCGACGGTTGGACGCGGGAGAACGGATCCGACAACTGGTCGACCCCGACACCTTCCAACCGTTGCCGAACGAGGCGGCGCAGGTCGACCCGGTCGGCTTCGTCGACTCGGTGCCGTATCCGCAGCGACTGGCCGCAGCCCGAGTCGACACCGGGCTGACCGAGGCGGTGCTCTGCGGAGAGGCCGACATCGACGGATACCCCGTGGTTCTCGCGGTGATGGACTTCCGGTTCCTCGGCGGCAGCCTGGGCTCGGCCGTTGGCGAGCTGATCATCTGCGCCGCTGAACGGGCACTGGCGCTCCGTCGGCCCCTGCTGCTGGTCACCGCCTCCGGTGGTGCCCGGATGCAGGAGGGAGCCCTGGCCCTGATGCAGATGGCGGCCGTCAGTCAGGCCATCGCCGGGCTGCGCGAGGCGGGCGTGCTCACCGTCAGCGTCATCACCGACCCGACCTTCGGTGGGGTGGCCGCTTCGTTCGCCACCAACACCGATGTGGTGGTGGCCGAGACAGGGGCCCGGATGGGCTTCGCCGGCCCCCGGGTGATTCGTCAGACCCTCCGCCAGCCGCTGCCCGAGGGATTCCAGACCGCCGAGTTCCTGCTGCGGCACGGGCAGGTGGACATGGTGGTCGAGCGGCGCGCCCTACGGAGTCGACTCGTGCCGCTGCTCGCCGCCGGGTACGCCGCCGGGTACGTCGCCCGTCGTACCGGAAGCGTCGAGCGGCATAACGTCACTGGAGGCGTCGAGCGGCATAACGTCACCGGAGGCGTCGAACGGCATAACGTCACCGGAGGCGTCGACCGGCGCAGCGTCACCGATGGTGGCGACCGGCTGAGGGCGGAGTCCATCCTGGTCACCGACCCCGGGCGGATCTCCGAGCGAGACGCGTGGCAGGGCGTCCAGGCGGCCCGGAACACCGGTCGTCCGACCACCCTCGACTATCTGGCCACCACCTTCGACAGCTTCATCGAACTGCACGGTGACCGGCTCGGGGCCGACTGCCCGGCGATCGTCGCCGGCCTGGCCCGGCTCGGAGACCTGCACCTGGCCGTGGTCGGCCACCAGAAGGGACACCACACCAGGGAATTGCTGGCCCGCAACTTCGGGATGCCCACCCCGGCCGGTTACCGCAAGGCGCAACGGGTCATGCGACTGGCCGTCCGGCTCGGGCTGCCCGTGGTGACACTGATCGACACGCCGGGGGCGTACCCCGGGATCGAGGCGGAGGAGCACGGCCAGGCCGCCGCGATCGCCGACAGCATCCTGAGCATGACCGGTTTGGCGACCCCGGTCGTCGCGGTGGTCACCGGAGAGGGCGGCAGCGGCGGTGCTCTTGCGTTGGCCGTCGCCGACCGGGTGCTGATGTTGCAGAACGCCGTCTACTCGGTGATCAGCCCGGAGGGTTGCGCCGCCATCCTGTGGAACGATCCGACCGCCACGCCCCGGGCGGCCCGCGCGTTGCGGGTCACCGCCCCCGAGTTGCTGCGGCTCGGCATCACCGACGCGGTGGTCCCGGAGCCGTCCGGCGGGGCGCATTGCGACCCGCTCGGCGCCGCCGAGCTGCTGCGCCAGGCGCTCGAAGAGGCCCTGGCGCCGCTGTTGGCAGTGCCCGCCGTGACGCTGGTCCAGCAGCGTCGGCAGCGCTTCCGGCGATACGGTGCCTCGGCCCGTCCCGTCCGGCCCAATCCACCCACTGTGGCGGTGCCCAATCCATCCACTGTGCCGGTGCCCGCCCCGTCGCCGGTGCCGCCGCCGTTCGCTCCGCAGTCGGCGGGGCCGCCGGTGCCGACCGGGGTGGGGTCCCGATGAGCAGCGAGCCAGCCGGTGGGGAGCTCCTGGTCCAGTTACGCCAGCAGGCCCGCCAACTCGTGGCCGAGGTGGCTGGACCGTTGCGTCGACTCAGCATGCGCAGTGGTGACGCGGTGGTGGAGATCGAGTGGCATGCGGCCGGGGCCATGCCAGTCCCGGCGGCGGCCGGGTCGGCTCCGCTGGCCGTACCGGAGGCCCAAGCCCACACCGAGGGGCGGGCCATGGTCGTCTCTCCGATCGTCGGCACCTTCTATCGCGCCCCGGAGCCCGGTGCGGCACCCTTCGTCGAGGTCGGCGACGTGGTCGAGGCCGGTCAGGTGATCGGAATCGTCGAGGCGATGAAGCTGATGAACCACATCACCGCGGAGCAGGCCGGCAAGGTCGCCGAGGTGCTGGTCCGCGACGGCGAACCGGTCGAGTTCGAACAGGCGCTGGTCGCCCTGGTTCCCGCCTGAGTCCGAGGACGGCCTCGATGTTTGAGAAGGTACTGATCGCCAACCGGGGCGAGATCGCGCTCCGAGTCGCCCGGGCCTGCCGCGAGCTGGGCATCCGTACCGTGGCGGTGCACTCCACCGCGGACAGCGACTCGGCCGTGGTCCGCTTCGCCGACGAGGCGGTGCGGATCGGTCCGCCGGCGAGCCGGCGGAGCTACCAGAATGCCGCGGCCATCATCGAGGCGGCGCGGTTGACCGGGGCACAGGCCGTCCACCCCGGGTACGGTTTCCTCTCCGAGGACGCCGACTTCGCCGAGATCTGTGCCGACAACGGCCTGGTCTTCATCGGCCCCCGCCCCGAGGTGATGACGGCACTCGGGGACAAGGCCGCCGCCCGGCGGATCATGCGTGCCGCCGGTCTGCCGCTGCTGCCGGGAAGCATCGAGACCCTGGCGACGGTCGGCGAGGCCCGGGCGGTCGCCGACGAGATCGGCTACCCGGTGATCATCAAGGCGGCAGCCGGGGGTGGCGGCCGGGGCATGGCCGTGGTCCGGTCCAGGTCGGACTTCGCAGGGGCGTACGCCCGGACCCGCGCGGTCGGTCGGGCGGTCTTCGGCGACGACCGGGTGTACGTCGAGCGCTACCTCGCCCAGGCCCGGCACGTGGAGGTGCAGGTCCTCTGCGACGGGCACGGCAACGGCGTACACCTGGGGACCCGGGACTGTTCGGTGCAACGTCGCCACCAGAAGCTGGTGGAGGAGGGCCCCGCGCCGGGGCTGTCGGCAGCCACCCTGGACGCGATGGCCGACGCGGCGGTACGCGGCGCGGTGGAGGTCGGCTACAGCGGTGCCGGGACCTTCGAGTTCCTGGTGGACGAGGCCGAGAACTTCCACTTCATGGAGATGAACTGCCGCATCCAGGTGGAACACCCGGTGACCGAGATGATCAGCGGAGTCGACCTGGTGCACGAGCAGTTGCACATCGCCAGCGGCGTACCGCTGCGCATTCGCCAGGACGAGGTACGGCTGCGCGGGGTCGCCGTGGAGTGCCGGGTCAATGCCGAGGACCCGACGCGGGACTTCGTACCGACGCCCGGCCGGCTGGAGCGGTTCCATCCGCCCGGTGGTCCGTTCACCCGGGTCGACACCCACGGCTATCCGGGCTACGTGATCGGTCCACACTACGACTCGCTGCTGGCCAAGGTCGTCGTGTGGGCGCCGGAGCGAGAACTGGCACTCGACCGGATGGAGCGCGCCCTCGGCGAGTTCGACATCGCCGGACCGGGGGTGTGCACCAGCATCCCCTTTATCCGGCGGGTCCTCGACGACGCGCGGTTCCGCAAGGGGCAGTACTCGACCGGACTGGTCGATCGGCTGCTGCGTGAACCCGGAACCTCAGCCGACGTTCCGGCGAACGACCCACCCGCACGCTAGAGGAGGACCGGATGACCATCAACCAGGAGGACCGGCTCACGACGGCCGACGAGATCACGACGATCCTCGTCCGAAACTGTGGTCTGAACGCCGAGGCGGCGGCGGCCTCGCCGGCCGCGTCGCTGGAGGAGTTGGGCATGGACTCCCTGGCCCTGCTCGAACTCCAGGCCGTGGTCGCGGACCGCTACCGGGTGCAGATTCCGGAGGACTCCCGGGAACTGAGCATCGCCGCGCTTGCCGACGTGGTCGACCGGGGAACCGGCCGGACCGCGACCGACCCGGAGCCGGCGGGCCTGGTCGGGGGAGTCCAGGGCGACCCGCCAGGACATACGGAGAACAGCGTCGAGATCGCCGCGCCGCGGACCCTGGTGTGGGAGTTGACCAATGACGTCACCCGCTGGACCTCGCTGTTCACCGAGTACCAGTCGGTGGATCTGCTGGAGCAACGCGGTTACACGGTGCTGTTCCGGCTGACCATGTTCCCGGACGAGAACGGCATCTCGTGGAGCTGGGTCAGTCAGCGCACCATGGACCCGACCACCCACGAGGTGCACGCGCACCGGGTGGAGACCGGGCCGTTCGAATACATGCGTATCCACTGGCGCTACGAGGAACTTCCGGGTGGCGGCACCCGGATGATCTGGATCCAGGACTTCGCGATGCGTCCCACCGCCCCGGTCGACAACGCGCAGATGACCGAGCGCATCAACACCAACAGCCGTATCCAGCTGGACATCATCCGGGACAAGATCGAGAAGATCGCCCGGGACAGTGTCGTCGACACCCCTGCGGGAGCCCACCATGACTGAGCGGAACCGGATTCGAGTGGCGGCCAGGGAGATCGCACCGGACCGGCGACGAGGGGGTGAGCTGCGGGTCCTGCTCGGCCCACGCACCGTTGGCAGCACCTCCGGATTCCTGGGCGTGGCAACCCTCGCCCCGGGCGAACGCATCGCCGAGCACTACCACCCGTACAGCGAGGAGTTCCTCTACGTGGTACGCGGGGCCATCACCGTCGACCTGGATGGTGAGCCGGTGCCGCTGGCCCAGGGGGAGGCGCTGTTCGTCGCCGTCAACACCCGGCACCGGCTCCGTAACACCGGTCCCGAGCCGGCCGAGGTGGTCTTCCAGCTCGGTCCGCTCGCTCCCCGGCCCGAGTTGGGCCACGTCGACACCGAGGGGCCTGCGAGCGCGAGGAGTGAGCCGGTTTTGCGAGCCTCGCAGTCGCGAAGCGATGAGGGATCTGCGAGCGCGAGGAGTGAGCCGGTTTTGCGAGCCTCGCAGTCGCGAAGCGATGACAGCTCCACTGGTCCGCCGAACGGGTCGGTGGTCGCACCGGGCACGAGCCGACCGGAGTTCGCATCATGACCTCCCGGCGTACGGTGGTGACCGGGATCGGCGTGGTGGCCCCCGGCGGGGTGACCCGCAAGCAGTTCTGGACCACCATCACCGAGGGGCAGACCGCCACCCGCCGGATCACCTTCTTCGACCCGTCCCCGTTTCGCTCCCAGGTCGCCGCCGAGTGCGACTTCGATCCGGTGGCGGCCGGGCTCACCCCCCGCGAGCGGCGGCGGGCCGACCGGTACGTCCAGTTCGCGCTCGCCGGCTCGACCGAGGCGTTGGCCGACAGTGGACTGGAGCTGACCGAGGCCACCCGCGAGCACACCGGGGTGGTCCTCGGTACGGCGGTGGGCGGCACCATGGCCCTGGAACAGGAGTACGTGGTGGCCAGCGACTCGGGGGCCGAGTGGCTGGTCGACGCGGACTGCACCGGCCCGTACCTCTACCAGGCGTTGGTGCCGAGCAGTCTGGCAGCGGACGTGGCCTGCCGGCACGGGCTGCACGGCCCGGCCCAGGTCGTCTCCACCGGCTGCACCTCTGGCATCGACGCAATCGGCTACGCGCACCAGTTGATCCAGGACGGTGAGGCGGACGTGATCGTTACGGGTGCCTCGGATTCGCCCATCTCGCCGGTGACCGTCGCCTCGTTCGACGCGATCAAGGCCACCACCCCGGACAACGACGATCCCGCCCACGCGTCCCGGCCGTTCGACGCCGACCGACACGGCTTCGTTCTCGCCGAGGGGGCGGCGGTGCTGGTGCTGGAGGAGTTGACCCACGCCCGACGGCGGGGGGCCCGGGTCTACTGCGAACTCGTCGGCTACGCCAACCGGGCCAACGGGTACCACATGACCGGGCTGCGCCCGGACGGAGCGGAGATGGCGCTGGCGATCGAGGATGCCATGCGGCAGGGGCGGATCAACCCGGCCGACGTGTCGTACATCAGCGCGCACGGCTCGGCCACCCGGCAGAACGACCGGCACGAGACCGCCGCGTTCAAGCGGGCGTTGGGGCAGGCCGCCTATGGAATCCCGATCAGCTCGATCAAGTCGATGATCGGGCACTCGCTGGGGGCGATCGGTGCCATCGAGATGGCCGCCTGCGCGTTGGCCATCGAGTACGGGGTGGTGCCGCCGACGGCGAACTGGGCGACCCGGGATCCCGAGTGCGATCTCGACTACACGCCGAACGTGGCGCGGGACGTACCGGTGGACGTGGCGCTCTCGGTGGGCAGCGGCTTCGGTGGCTTCCAGTCCGCGATGATCTTCAAGCGGCTGACCGAGGTGGATCGATGACCGTTCGGGCGGTGGTCACCGGAATCGGGGTGGTGGCCCCCAGCGGCATCGGCACGGACGCCCACTGGAAGTGCGTGCTGGCCGGGGAGAACCGGATCGGGCGGATCAGTCTGTTCGACCCGGACCGCTACGACACCACGTTGGCCGGCGAGGTATCCGAATTCGACGCCAACCGGTACGCGGACAACCGGCGCGCGGTGCAGACCGACCGCTGGACCCACCTGGGGTTCGCCGCCACCAGCCTCGCCCTGGCCGACGCCGGGCTGCCCGAGACCGCCGAGGACCCGTACGGCTATGCGGTGGCGTTGGCCAGTTCGTCCGGCGGGAACCTGTTCGGGCAGCGGGAACTCCAGCGGCTGTGGAGCCGACCGTCGCGCACCGTCGGGGCGTACCAGTCGATCGCCTGGTTCTACGCGGCCAGCGTCGGTCAGATCTCCATCCACCACCAGTTCAAGGGACCGTGCGGGGTGTTGGTGGCCGAGGCGGCCGGAGGACTGGACAGCCTGGCGCACGCCGTGCGCACCATCCGGCGGGGTACGCCGGTGGCGCTCGCCGGGGGCACCGAGTGCGCGTTGAGCCCGTACGCCCTGGCCTGCCAGGCACGTAGCGGGATGCTGAGCGTGGCCGCCGACCCGGACCGGGCGTACCGGCCGTTCGACGTGGCGGCGGCCGGGTACGTGCCAGGGGAGGGTGGTGCAGTCTTCGTGGTCGAGGATCTCGACCACGCCCTGGCGCGGGGCGCACCCACCATCTACGGCGAGGTGGTCGGTTGGGGTGCCACCCACGACGCCCGGCACAGCGGTCGGGACGGTGGTGACAGCACGCAGTACGCCCGCGCGATGTGCCTCGCCTTGGACCGGGCCGGGACGCAGGCGGGAGAGGTGGACGTGGTGTACCCGGACGCGCTGGGCGTGCCGCGCTACGACCGTTCGGAGGCGGCGGCCCTCCGGCTGGCGTTCGGTGGCCAGCCGCCCCCGGTCACCACCCAGAAGCCGCTGATCGGCCGGGCGCACCAGGGCGGTTCGGCGCTGGACGTGGCGAACGCGTTGCTGTCGCTGCGGCACGGCGTACTGCCGCCCACCGCCGGGCTGGACGAACCGGCTGCCGGTTGCGAGTTGGACTTCGTCCGGCGTCCGCGGCCGGAGTCGGCCAACGTCGCCATGGTCAACGCGCGTGGCTTCGACGGCTTCAACAGTTCGCTGGTCTTGCGTCAGGTGGCGGCCCAGGACCGGGACAGGGCACGAGGGGAGCGGATCGGATGAGGGGAGCGGATCGCACGAGGGGAGCGGATCGGATGACCGAACGAGACAAGGCGCGGGTGCTGTTCCTGATCCGAGTGCCGCTGGCGCGTACCGACGAGTTCCTGCGGGCGTACCAGCAGATCCGCTATCTGGTCGCCGAGGGGGTGCCCGGCCATCTGGTGGATCAGGTGTGCCGCTCGGCCGCCGACCCGGAGCAGTGGTTGATTACCAGCGAGTGGCTGACGTTGGAGCATTTCGAGGCATGGGAGCGCAGCCCGGAGCATCGGGAACTCGTCCGGCCGTTACGCGACTGCCTGACCGAGGCCCGGTCGTTGCGGTTCGCCGTTCAGGCCGAGACCAGTCGGCGAGCCAGCTCCGACGGGGTCGAGTTGGCGCATGCCGTCGAGTAACCGCTCTGCCGGGTTCCGTCACGCGGCGGCAGGGGCCGTCGAGCCCCGCAGCGCGGCGTCGACCAGGTTCGCGTATCCGGACTGGCCGGCCCGGTTCGGGTGATACGACTCGTTGATCGGCCAGGATGTCCCGTTGAGCCATTCGACGTCGTCACAAACGGCGTGCCCGGTGAACGGGCCGCGTGCGTCGACGAAACCGAACCCGTGTGCGGCGGCCCGCGCCTGGATCGTCGTGGCGAGCAGGTCGGCGGCGGCATTGAGTTCGGCCTGTTCGCCGGGGGAGATGCGGGCGATCACGTTGCACTCCTCGCCGTTGAACAACCGGGGGTAACCGACGACGACCACCCTGGCGGCGGGAGCGAGGGCTCGGATGCGGGTGTAGAGCTGGTCGAGCCGACCGGGAAGCACCGTACGGATCTGGTTCTCCGCGTTGTCGATCTGACCCCAGCAGGTGTACGGCCACGGCTTGGCGCATTCGGTGATCACGGATCCCCAGCCGATGTCGTTGCCACCGACAGAGACGGTGACCTGGTTGGTCGCGGCGGTCAGACTACCGAGTTGTTGATTGAGGACGTTGGCGACCTTCGCGCCGGAACAGGCGGCGAAGGTGAGCGTGGCACCGTTCCGGTTGGCGACGAGCACCGGGTAGGCGTGCCGGGAGCGCAGGCAGTCTCCGCTGTCCGGGTAGTACTCCCGGGTGCCGGTGCCTGAGGAGTAGGAGTCGCCGAGGGCGGTGTAGGTGATCGGGTCGGCCTGCGCGGGCGGGGCGATGCCGAGTACGACCGCGAGGGCGGCGACCAGGGGAATGGTGAGGCGGCGGAGGGACATGAGGGCCTCCTGACATCGCAGTGGGTAGATGTCAGGTTGGCAGGAATATTTCTCTATCGATAGATGTCGAGGTGAAGAATCTTCAGTCGTTCACCAGGGCGACGTCCCCGGCCGGGATGCCGGCAGCTCGACCGCGAACGCCGGCAGCTCGACCAGTGGACGTCGGCCGCGCGCGTGTCACGGCCGACGTCCACTTGGTTACCCGCCGGGTCAGTTCGGCAGCGGGAACCCGTACCGCGTCGCGTGCTCCGGATCGGTCGGATCGATCTGCCGGAGTCCCTCGTCGGCGAGCCGCTTGTTGATCTCCTCGAGCTGTTCGCGGACGAGGGACGCCTCCTCCTCGGTGACCTTGCCCCGGTGCGGCTTGCCGGCGTGCTCCACCGTGGCGTAGTCGACCTTCTCGGCGGCCTTCCGGCTGCCCTTGGGCGGCCGGATCCGCTCGGCGGTGCGCAGCAGCTGCGCCATCGGCACGTCGGTGGCCAGGGCGTCGAACTCGCTGGCGGTCAACGTCACTCGGCGCGGCTCACCACCGCCGTGCCGGTCGTAGATCTCCACGACCGCGACGTCCAGCGCCGCGTCGTCGATGCTCTCGATCTCGATAGGCTGGGCTTCCAGCTGCACGGGGCCGGCGACGAGGTCCGGATGCTCCAGGACGACCACCCGGACGATCTCGTCGTCCGGCTGGAGGACCTTACCGCTGAAGTCGGAGACGTGAACGGTCTTTCTTCCCATGCTTGGAACTTCTCCTGTCGAGTGGTGCTGGCAGGGCCAGGTGACGAAGTTACCCGACAGGTGTGCGAATACCGGGGTAGGGCCACGACCCCCGGCGGGTGGGCGTGTCGCCGTTCGACGGTGGGACGCAGCCCACTGGTCACCCCGCCGGGTTACCTGCCGTCCCCGGATTCTGCGGTAGCACCGCCGCCGGACCCTGCCGCAACGCCGGTACCGCGATGAACGTGCTGGCCGCTCCCCGCACCCGGCGTGGCCAGCGGGAATCGGTGGCGATGCGGTAGACGGCCTGGCGGAAGGACGGAGTGGTGGCGAGCGTACCGAGCACCGAAAGGCATCCGGCGGCGGCCGGTCCGGACCCCTCGTACCAGGTGCGCAGCAGTGCGGCGAGAATCTCGTCACGAACCTCCGGGTCGACCGACGTGCCGGTGGCGAGCAGGTGGCCGGCGGCCAGCACCTGGTCGCCGGTGCCCCGCGCCAACCTGTTGAGGACCGGCCCGATCTCCAGGCTGGCGCGGGCGAGCACGAAACCACCCAGGCTCCTGGTGGTGGGGTCGGCCATCAGCGTCAGCCATCGTTCCTCCTGCCAGGACCGGGCCAGCGGGCCGGCTGCCAGGTATTCCGCGACCTCTCGGGCGATCGGCTCGACATCGACCCCCCGGGGCGTGAACAAGCCGGTGCCGACCAGCAGAGCGGCGATTCGGCTCGGCCAATCCGGTAGCAGGTTGGCCGGGGAGGCAGGGGCGTGCCGGTCGACCCACGACACCGCCTCGGCTACCGCCCGGCCGGTCCGCAACCACCCGTCGGCCGCCGCCTCGAACACCTCCCCGACGTGCTCGGCCAGCCACTCGGCGACGGTCGTACCCGGCCCGGCACGGTGACGCAGCGCGTCGACCAGCGTGTCGACCGCTGGGTCACCCTCGGCGAGCAGATGGGTGACGAGCCGGTCCAGCAACTCGGCCCGATCCGGCGGGGACGGTCGAAACTCGTCCCGGCCCGCTGCTGGTCCGCAGCGGCGTTCCCAGGCGAGGGCGGCGAGGGTGACCAGCACCGGGTGGTACGCGAGCTTGTCCAGCTTCGCCCGGGTCAGGTCGTCGAAGAACCGTTCCCCGGCCTGTCTCGCTCGGGCTGGATCAGGTATCCGGGCGGCGAACCAGCGTTGGGCGAAGTTCGCCAGGTCGCCCTCGTCGAACGGCAGTAGTCGATGCTCCGCGAAGCGGTCACGGAGCGCGGTACTCTCCTCCTCGGCCAGTGGCCGGGTGGTGAGCAACAGGCGGTAGGGATGATCTGTCCGGCCTGCCCACTCCCGGAGCTGGCCGAGGACGCGGGACCGGACGTTGGCGTCGACGATCTGGTCGAGCCCGTCGACCAGCACCAGCCAGCGCCCGTGTGGGGCCGGCGGCCGGGTGACCACCCACTGGGGCAGCTCGGACCGGTACCTTTCGGCGATCGCCTCGGGCAGCGATCGGTCGATCAGGGCGGTCGCCGGGATGGCCAGCCCGATCTCGGCCTGCTCCCGACCACGGGCGCGGGTACGACCAGCCCAGCTTCGGGCCCGTTCCGCCATGGCGTGTCCGACGAAAGCGGTCTTGCCGCTGCCGGCCGTACCGATCAGCAGCACATGCCGGTCGGTACGCAGCAGCTGGTCCGCCGGGATCGCCAGCGCCGGGCTGGCGGGGGTGCCCTCGGCGGAACCACCTGCCGGACCGCCCCCGGGAGCAGGCTCGGCGGTGGCGACGCGTTGCGGCACGTAGACCACCGCCAGCGGGGAGACGTTGCCGTCCAGGAAGCGGTGGGCGTGCGTGAGGACCCCGCTGAGCTGGGCGGAGACTAGGTCTCTTATGGATGTGGTCGCATCGGAACGGCTCTCCCGGTGGCGTCGCCACGCGGCGATGCCACCGAACAGGGCGAGGAGCAGCGCGAGCGAGGTACCGACGATCGACGCGATGCTGTCGGCCTCACTCAGCATGTCATCGCCCACCGGTGCCCGTGACGTAGTCGTAGCCGCATCGCTCGCAGAAGCGGCCCCGGCGTCTGGTCTGGCAGCGGGGGCAGGACTCGTCGGCAGGCGCGTGGTCCTGCTCGTCCGGCGCCACCCTCCCACCCCCGGCGTCCACCGGTCCTGCGGTGCCCCAGGCCCGGGTGTGGTGACCGGTCACGGTGGGTACCTGCCAGTGTCCGGCGTCCACGTCGGGGCGGAGTCGGACCAGCCCGGCGGCGGCGTCCTTGATCTCCACCACCCGCGCGAAGACGGCGAGCTTGTCGTGGGCACCCGCCTGGTACGCCAACGCCACCGCCCGGCCCATCAGCGTCTCCGCCTCCGCCAGCCGACGTCGGTCGAACGCCTCCCAGGCCGCCCGGATCGCCCCCGCCAGTTCGTGCTGCCTCGTGTAGTGCGCGACGGTGGGGTTGATCTCGGTGTAGCGGGCGATGTCCTCGGTCCACTCCACCGCCACGGCCGACTGCCCCACCTCGGCCGCCCCGCCGTCGGCGTCCGGCCGGGGCAGCAGCAGGCTCAGCCAGCCCACCCGCCGGGTCTCCCCGGCGGCCATCGGCTGCACTGTCAGGCCAATGTGATAGTCACGGTGTCCGTCGCCCCAGGCCCCGATCGGATAGTCGATGGTCTGCTCGTCCACCCGTTGGCCGAGGTCGGTGAGGTCGGCGATGGTGGGATGCACCTGCTTGACGAAGCGCACCGTGGCCAGCGCCGAGGTGCGCACCCGGAGCCGCACGTCGCCCACCCGCTGGCTCATCGCCGCCGAGATGATGTCGGTGAACTCGGCGGCGAGCCGGTCGAGATCTTCCACCGGCACCACCGGGTTCGCGCCGAGCGCGTCGGCGATGCGCAGCAGTTCCGTGCCCCGCCAGGTGTCCACCCCGGGCCGGTCGGAGATGGCCCGGCAGTCGGTGGTGAACCGACCGGCGCTGGCCGCCAGCGCCGCCTCCAACTCGGCCAGCGGTTCGCTCTCGTTCTTTCCGTCGGTCAGCAGGATGGCGTGTCGGATCGCCCCGGCCTGCCCGGTGAAGATCCGGTCAGCGAGGCGGAGCCAGGTGCTCATCGCGGTTCCGCCGCCGGCGCTGATCCGCCGTAGCGCTTCCTTGGCGGCGGCGCGCCGCCGATCGGTGGCGGGCACGAGGCCGGGCTCGCCCGGATAGATCATCTCGGCCCGGTGGGTGCCGGCGACCACCGCGAAGAGGACCCCGTCCCGGAGCGCGTCGATCGCCGCTGCCGCGGCCCTACGAGCCTGGAACAGTTTGGTCGCCGGGGCACCCATCGACCCGGAACAGTCCAGCAGGATCACCTCGGCCAACCGGGGCGCGCCCGCCGGAACGGAAGCCTCGGCACCATCGGCGGCCCGCGTGCTGCGTACGGTGGCGACGATGTCCACCAGGCTGCCCTCGGTCGGTAGGTACATCTCGTAGTGCGGGGTTATGTCGAAGCTCGGGCGGGTCTCCACCGGCCTGCCTCCCGGGTCGTCGGGTACGGTCACCGCGTTCTCGTCGTGGGGTGTCGAAGGTCCGTCGACTTCGTTCTCACGTCCAGGTCCAGGGACGCACCGCGTTGGCCCGATCGACCAGCGCGACCCGGTCCCGGCGGCGCATGCTCTGTCTGGCCAGTGAGCGGTACGCCCGCTCCAACCGCAGCCGCAGCGCCGACTCGTCGAGGGCGACCCCGAACACCCGGCCGGCGGAGCCGCGTTGCCGGGGGAGCCGCCAGGTCAACGCGGCCTCCAGCACCTCCGCCGTCAACGCGTCCCGGGTGGACCCGGTCACCGGCAGGCCCTCGACCGTCGCCGCAGCGTCGACAAGTTCGGCCTCCGACGTGCCGGCCGTCGGTTCGGCGCTGAGCAGGACACGTACCTTGGCGATCTGCGCCGGCACCCGGTGACTGGCGGTCTCCGGCACCTGGTCCAGGGCGGCGGTGGCACCCCGGCGGTCGCCCTGACTCAGCCGGGTCCGCGCCAGGCCGAAGACCGCGCTGATCGAGGAGCGGTCGGTGGCCCAGACCGCCCCGTAGTGGCGGGCCGCCGTCGCCGTATCCCCGGCGAGTTCGGTGGCGGCGGCGAGGCCGAGCCGGGCGGCCAACTCGCCGGGGACCAGCCCGTACACGGTGTCGAACTCGGCCCGGGCGGTGGCGATCTCGTCGCTGGCGAGGGCGACCAGGCCCCGGTGCCAGTTCAACCGCCAGTCCCGGTCGTCGCCGTGACCCCGGGCCGTCGCCTCGGCGAGCGTCTCCGCTGCGGCTTCGGGATGCCCGGCCTCCAGATGTGCCCGTACCAGCCGCAACAGCACGTCCCGGGTACGCTCCGGGGCTCGGCCCAGTAGCGCGATCAGCTCGGCCGGCCGGACGGCACCGATCGAACCGAGGAACCCGGCGCCCGGGTCGGCCAGGTCCACCAGCGGCGCGGGCAGGGTGGTGGCGATCGTCGCTGCTGGTACCGGTTCGGTGAGGTCCTCGTGCGCGCCGAACGGCCGGGGAGTCAGGCCGAACAGGGGCGACGCCTCCGGCGGCGGCTCGGTACCCCGCTCGGCCAGCACCTGTCGCAGGACGCCGCGTACCTGGGCCCGCATCGTGGCGGCGCTGTCGAAGCGCCGGTCCGGGTCCGGGTCGGTGGCCCGGACCAGCAACCGGCGGTACGACTCGTGTTCGACCAGCAGCTGCGGTGGGGTCTCCAGGAACTGGCCGTCGGGAAAGCGGCTGACGAACTGGCCGGTGTTCGCGGCGAGGCTGAGCGCGGCGAGAGTACGACCCACCGTGTACAGGTCGGAACGCACCGAAGCGGCCCGCGCGCCCTGGGCGCGGATCTCCGGGGCCTCGAATCCTCGGGTGCCCAGCATCGGACTGTCCAGATCACCGGCGCGTCGGGCGGCCCCCAGGTCCAGCAGTTTGAGCCGGTGGCCGACGTGCATGACGTTGTCCGGTTTGAGGTCGCAGTAGAGCCAGCCCTGTTCGTGCAGGTGCTCGAAGGCGTCGAGGATGGCCATTCCGTAGCCGAGCACCTGGTCCAGCGGCAGTGGGCCGGAGACCCCCCACCCGGTGGGCCGGGGTCGCATCTCGTCCAACGAGCGGCCGCCAACGAACTCCATCACGATGTACGGCGTGCCGTCGGCCGCGTCCGGGCGGACGAAGTCGTAGATCTTGACGATGTTGGGATGGTCCAGGGCGATCAGCGCCTTGCGTTCCCCGACGAACGCTTCGGCCGAGGCAGCGTCCTCGGCGGCCCGCTGGCGCTTGAGCACCCGCCAACTGCCGTCCATGTCCTCGTCCCGGGCGGCGAAGATCCAGCCCATGCCGCCGTAACCGATGCAGCCCTGGATCACGTAACGCTGCTTGATGACGTCACCCTCGTGCAGCGGCGGGACGAACGAGAACGGGGTGCCGCAGCGAGGACAGAAGCCCTCGGCGAGCCCCGCGTCGGTCCCCTCGGTACGCCCCACCGGCCGCCGGCAGGTCGACTTGCCACAGAGCCGGGCCGGCTCCGGTACGGCATGATCGGCGCGGATCGCGGTCATCGGGTCACGCGGCGGGACCACCGGCATCCGTACCAGTCCGAACCAGAGCCGGGTGGCGACCTGAACTCCCGACCCGATTCCGCCGCCCGCTCCGGCCAGCGTTCCCGGCCCAGCGGGCCTCGACGACGTCGCTCCGGTACCCGGGCCACCGCTGCCGGTGCCGCCACTGGAGCCGGTGTCCCCGGTATCCGGTCCACTGCCGCCCGGAGCGGGGTCGCTGCCGCCCGGGTCCGGGCCGCCGCTGTCCCCGGTGAGCCCACGGCACTGGTGTCCCCACTTGAGACAGAAGCCGTCCTGGTCGACGGTGCCCGGGCAGTCCCGGGCGAGACAGGTCGTCACGGCTGCGCCTCCTCGTTCACCGCACCCTGGTAGCGCCAGACCGCCTGGTCGGCTGCGGTCGCGTCCAGTGGATCGGCGCGGAGCAGCCGCCGGGCCTCGTCATAGAGGTCGGTCAGGATCAGGTCCTCGGACCGGCCGAGGCTGATCGCCTTGTGTCGGAACGCCTCCAGCCGGCCCCGAAGTTCGACCCGGAACTCGGCCAGCCGCCGCCGGTGTGCCGCCGCCGTGTCCCGGGTGCGCTCCGCGAGCACCGTCGCGCTGGCCACCTCGACCCCGAGCTGCGTGGCGGCCTCCGGCTCGCCGGCCGCGTCCCACCACTGTTCCTGACGGCAGCGCTGTTCGAGGCGTCGTAGCCGAGCCCGGAGCGTACCGGCCCGAGGCTCGAGTGCGCCGTCGACCGCCTCCCCGGGCACGGCGGCCAGGCCCCGCCAGGCCAGCCGCGCCTCGGTTTCGTGGGCATCGAGGCGGCCGATCAGCATGCGGAGTTCGTCGACGGCGTCAGGCAGTTGGTGGCGCAGCTGTTCGGCCCGGCCGATCCGGCTCGCCACCTCGGTGATCCGGTTGTCGAGTCGGTCCCGCTGGCTCTGCCACGCCGCACCCTCGGCAGCGCCCAACGGATCACGGTCGGCACCCGCCCGCAACAGGTCCAGTTCCGCCCGTAGCTCAGTCAGTACGGCGGTCGGCGTGCACACGGCTCCCGCCGGGCCGTCGAGACTGGCGAGGCGTTCGGCAAGGGGGGTGAGGCGGTCGACCGCCGCTTCCCGGGCCGCCTCGACCACCGTGGCGACCGCCAGCACCGCCGAGTGGTTCTCACCCGCCGCAGCGATCACCTCCGGCAACGGTCGCCGGACCACCTCTGCGGGAGCCCCGGTCGCCGAGATGAGCACCACCTCACACGGACCGCGCAACAACTGGGCCAACTCGACGTGGTCCGCCGGCTGGCGCTGGCGTACCAGGGTGGCCCGTTCGAGTAGTTGTGTCGCGGCGGCGAGCTGGGCGGCCAGCTCGTTGATCCGCCACTGGACGTCCTGCCAGACCCGCGCCGTCTCCCCGGTGGCCTCATGCCGGTCGACGTGTCGGTAACCGTCATCGTCGGGGACGACCAGCGCCTCGGCCAACCGGGCGCATTCGGCCCGCAGCCGGTCCAACTCGGTACCGGGGTCCGCACGCTCCAGAGGATCGCTCATCGGCTGGCTCACAGACCCGGCGGCCAGACCGGGTTGGGACCGTACCGGGCTGGTGGCGGTCCGTTGTCCGGATGCTCGGGCAGCCAGGTACGGTGCATCTCCGCCCACCGCCCGTTGTCCCGCAGTTTCTGCAGTACGTGGTTGACGAACTTGACGAAGGCGATGTCCTCCTGCCGGAAGGCGATGGCGTGTGGCTCGTCGCTGAACCAGGTGCATGCCGATTTCGGTCCCACGTGCCAGTCGCAGGAGGTGTCGCCGTTCGGCCGGGTCAGTGGTGGTGTGGTGACCAGCCGGGTGGACGGATCGAGGTCCTGCAGTCCGAGCAGTACGTTGTGGTCGGTGGAGATCGCCTCTACCTGTCTCTGCTGGAGCATGACCAGGCAGTCGGTCCAGTTCGGCACCGACACCGGCACCGGCTTCTCCGGCCGGTCGGTCAGGTGCCCGATCGAGGTGGTGCCGGTGGCCGCGCACACCGGCTTTCCACCCAGGTCACCGATCCCGTGGTAGGGCGAGTCGCCCCGGACCAGCACGGTCTGCCCCGAGTCCAGGTAGTCGGTGGAGAAGGCGACCTCGGTGGCGCGTTCACACGTGGCGGTCATCGAGTCGGCGACGATGTCCACCGTGCCGTCCCGGAGTCGCTCCTGCCGTTCGGCGGAGGTGACGACGACGAAGCGGATGGTGTCCCGGGGGTCGCGGTCGGGGAAGAGCTCCTTGGCGATCTCTCGGAGTAGGTCGATGTCGAAGCCCTTGAACTCACCGGTCGCCGGGTCGCGGTGGGTCATCCGGGTCATCGTCTGGTCCACTCCGGCCCGGATGTAGCCCTGCTCGACGAATTTCCGTGGTCGGGCCGGATCGGCGGCCAGGCTTCGCCGCGCGTCGCACTCGGGCACCTCCCGGGACACCCGGGGTGAGGCAGGCTGTTGTGCCCCGACCGGGCGGGGGGAGGCCACCGGCGGTGGCTGGTAGACGTTGCCGCAGCCGGCGGTGCCGAGCAGGGTCGCGACGAGCAGCCCGGTGGCGATCCGGCGGCGGGCCGGGATGGTCCTCACTGGTACTCCCTCACTCGCGTCCAGACGCCCACGGCCACACCCACCGTCGCGATCAGGCACAGCACCAGTACGACCGAGCCCATCGAATCGGGCGAGGACGGTGTGTGGGCCAGCTCTCGGTAGATGACGTCGCCGCGTTCGTCGATCTTGCGGGTCAGCTCGGCGTCGTACGCCTCGAAGGCCGTGGCCACACTGCCCTGCGGTAGGGCGGCGGTGACCGCGAGCGCATGCTCCCCGACGAGTTCCCGCTCGTGGATGTCGTTGGTCTGGGCGGTGCACCAGGCGTTGATCAACCGGGTCATCGAGGCGAGGTCAGGTTCGTCGGTGCCGGCACAGCCGGCGCTCTCCCGGAACCGTTCTTGCATTTCCGCCATGCTGAACTGGTTGCTGTTGCCACCGAGCCGGAGATTGTCGTCGGCGCGGGCCTGGAGCGCACCCCGCTGGATCCGGATCAACTCCCAGTGCTCGTCGAGCTGCTCGCCCGCCACCGACAGCCGCTCGTCGGCCTGCGGCCAGTGCCGCCACGATACGGCCAACCAACCCACCGTGCCGATCATCGCGGCGGTGGCCAGGGCGAGTCCTGGGCTGATCCGACGTCTGGTGCGGTTACGCAACCAGCGCTGGCTCCACCAGAGCGCACCGAGGGTCGCCAGGGTGATCCCGATCGACCCGGCCAGCGCCAGTTGACCGCCCCGGCGGGCCTCGCGCAGCCGAGCCGTCTCCTCGCCCCAGAGCCGCTCCGCCGCCCGTAGCAGGATGTCGCGCAGATAGCCGGAGGCCTGCCGAAGGTAGGCGGCACCGAGCAGGGCGCGTTTCGGCTCGGTACGCGGTTCGCTGGCCAGGCCCTGTGCCTTCTCGATGAGGTCGACGTAGACCGGTAGCTGGTTGGCGATCCGGGCCAGGCTCGCCGATCGGTCGGGGTCCGCGCCGACGTAGCCGGCGGATTCGCCGAGCAGTCGGCGTACCTCGGACAACGCCCGCTGGTAACGCCCGTCCAGTTCACCTCGTTGGCCGGAGTCGGGCGGGGCGAGGAACCGACCGGTCGCGGCCGCGTCGGCTTCGGCCAGCGACCGGTAGAGGGCCTGGGCGTTGGCGCTCATCCGGGCGGCGCTGGTCACCATCTCCCGACCGGCGTTGACCGAGGCGCTCGTCGCCAACCCACCGATGATTGCGGTGACCGCGAAGAGCAGCACCAGGACCAGCCCGATCAGCAGCATGCGGCTGGGTGTGGGGGCCAGCACGAGACGCAGTCGCCCGAGTCGACGGCGCGGGGGCTGGTGAATATTCACGCACGCAATGCTACTGAGCGGAAGCGACCAGTCAGGGGCCCGCGACACGCCTCCGACCGGCTATTTCGAAGTGCGTTTCGGTGCTGTTGCGAAAATTGGGGTGGTGCGGTCCGGGGAGCCGCCCGGTAACCGCCGCGCGGCGATCCTGGCTAATCAACGAGCCGGGCGACCGCCGACCCGTGCGGCTTTCTTCTTTTCTGCCCGCCGGCGCTGCCGGGGAGTCAACTGCTTGCGGCCGGACTGCTTCAGGTAGTTGTCGTTCCGGCGTTCGTCGCTGGTGGGCATGGCGGCGCCTTTCGTCTGGGCCCGGGCGGCATCGTGCGGGCCATGAACGGAGTGGTGTCGGACAGAATGAACGGTGCGATCTACCCGAATTAGAGTGAGCTACACATTCCGCTGCCGCCGATGGTCAGCGGACCGGCCGCGGCGGTGGTCCAGCCGGACCCGGCCCTGCCTGCTGCGCATCGAGGGTGGTGCCGAGGAGCGACGGGGTGCAGGCCAAGTCGATCACCATCGTTAGGATCACCAGATGATCATTCGTCACGTGACCATCGACTGTGCCGAGCCGTACGAGCTTGCGCGGTTCTGGAGCAAGGTGACCGGGTGGCCGGTGTCCGATCAGGATGAGCCGGGCGACTCGGAGGTCCTTGTCGAAGCCCCGTCGCCCGTGCCGGGCCTGCTGTTCATCCGGGTGCCTGAGGGCAAGACGGTGAAGAACCGAATCCACTTCGACTGGGTGCCGACCGAGCGGAGCCGCGACGAAGAGGTGGAGCGGGTCGTCGGTCTCGGGGCAATGGTGTACGAGGACCATCGCGCACCGGACGGGCGCGGCTGGGTGACGTTGCTCGACCCCGAGGGAAACGAGTTCTGCATCGAGCGGAGCGAGGCGGAGCGCGCCGGCTGATCGGTACCGAGTCGGCTGTTCGAGCGGGTCAGCGGGGGTGACGACGATGACGAGAGCCCCGTACTCGCGCGTCGCAGCGATGCGGAAGCTCTCGTCTGCCCGGCAGCGTCACCTGAGCGAGAATCTCCGAGCCCCGAACCCGATCCGTCCGGCAGGATGACCGACGTGCAATCGATTGTGACGATCTACCGTTATCCGGTGAAGAGTGCGCAGGGTGAAGACCTTGAGGTGGCAGACGTCGAACCCGGAGGGCTACGCGGTGACCGTACCTGGGCATGTCTGGATGACCTCGACGGGACGGTAGGCAGCGCCAAACACCCCCGGCGGTGGGGGCGACTTCTCGACGTCGGTACGAATCTGCGGGACGACGCGGACGAGCCTGAACTGATGGTGCGAGTCGCGGGGAGGGATGTGCGCGCCGGCACCGCCGAGGCGGACACCGTGCTGAGCAGCTACCTGGGCCGTCCGGTGCGGCTGAGCCGGGAACTGCCGTCCGAGGCCAAACTCCATCGGCAACTGCCCGATGAGGCCGGCATGGTGCCGGAATGGATGCACGATGCCCGTCCCGGGCAGGAAACCGTGACTGCGACGGGGAATGCGCAGCTCGACGGCCGGTTCGTTGACTTTGGTGCCATCCACATCGTGACCACCGGCGCGCTGTCCCTGCTTGGCCAGCAACTGGGACGTACAGCGGTGGCTGCCGGGCGGTTCCGTCCCAATCTGGTCATCGACGCAGCACACGACCCAGAACCCGGTCAGGAACTACACATGGGTGATGTCGTACTCCGGGTGATGGTGCCGACGCCGCGATGCGTGGTACCGGCACTTGGCCACGGACAGCTACCCGCCGACCGCCTGCTCCTCGGCGTTCTGGCCAGGCATCATCGCGTCTCCGTACCCGGACTCGGTCGCGCTGCCTGCTTCGGGATCTATGCCGAGGTCGTGCGGCCAGGTCGGCTTCGACTCGGCGAACCGGTTCGCTGACACGTTGTCGTCCGCACCCGGACTCAACTTCCGGGGCACCCTGGACTGAAGACGGCCACCGTCGCCAGCCCGGCGGCCAGGACAGGTCACGCTGTTAGCGTTGCCCCGTGAGCGAGGGGGCGCGGCCACACATGACGACGAATACGTTCCGTATCGGTGGAGATCTGGAGGTACGACGGCTCGGGTTCGGGGCCATGCACCTGCCGACCGATCCGGGCCCGGCACGTGAGAACTCCCTCGCCGTCACCCGGCGGGCAGTTGAGCTGGGGATTACGTTGATCGACACCGCCCACCTGTACGGCGGAGGAGCCAACGAGGAACTACTCGCCGAAGCCCTGTATCCGTACCCGGAGGGGTTGCTCGTCACCACCAAGGTCGGGGTCGCCCGGTCGGGGCCGGATGGTGAGTGGCGGCTCGACGGGCGGCCGGAGGTCCTGCGCGCCCAGGTCGAGCAGGCCCTGCGTCGACTACACGTCGAGCGGATCGAACTGCTCCAACTGCACCGGATCGATCCGGAGACCCCGCTTGCCGACCAGCTCGGTACGCTGCGCGACCTGCAGACCGAAGGCAAGATCGGCCGGGTCGGACTGTCCGAGGTCACCGTCGCCGAACTCGACCAGGCACGGGAAATCGTCGACGTGGCGAGCGTGCAGAACCGCTACAACGTGTTCGACCGCGAGCACGAGCCGGTGCTCGCGGCCTGCGAGGCGGCGGGGATCGCCTTCCTGCCGTGGCGGCCCGTCGCGGCGGGCACGTCGGGGACCAGGGCCGAGATCGCGGCTGTGGCGACCGAGCTTGGTGCCACGGCCACCCAGGTTGCGCTCGCCTGGCTACTGTGGCGCTCGCCGGTGGTGCTCCCGATCCCAGGCACCGCCCGGATCGAGCATCTGGAGGAGAACGTCGCTGCGGCCGACCTCCACCTGACCCCGACCCACCGCGAACGCCTCGATCGGTTGGCAGAGCTGGCATAGCTGCCACCCTGTCCGTTCCATACCGGTCTCGTCGGTGCTGCCAGATACCTTGGGTGCCCCGTAAGAGAGCGGACAGCGAATGGAGTGCGAATGTCCTCACCTGCCGGCACACTCGTCATCAGCCTGCCGATCGCCGATCGGCGGCAGGCGATGGTCTTCTATCGGGACGCCTTCGGCTTCGAACCGATCGGCAGGTTGGCCGAGGACGGTGTGCCCGAGCCGTTGCAGTACCGGCTCAACGACCGGACGCTGCTGATGCTCATTCCCACCGGAGGATTCGGTTGGGTCCTCGGCGACCGTGAGGTCGCGCCAGCCGGCGTCAGCGAGTGCATCCTGAGTACGACCGTAGCCACCGACCGTGAGGTCACCGAGGTGATCGAACGCGTCAGGCGTTGCGGTGGCGTTGTGGTCACCGAACCCTCGCCCCAGCCGTGGGGTTACTCTGGCGTCTGTGCCGACCTGGACGGTCACGTCTGGCAGGTCATCGCCGAATCGTAGACGTCTTCCTGACAGCGGGTCGACGTCTTCCTGACGGCGGGCAGGGCCGGCCGTATCGGTCCGTCGGGTTGCGTGGTGCGGATAAATCGCGTGTTGCCACAGATCGACCCATCGCCCTGGCGTGAGTGGTCCGAGCGGGATTCGCCTTGTGGCACATCGGTGACGCCGACGACTTTCCTCGCGAAGATGTGAGACCAATTCGGAGTGTGATTCATTCATTTCCCTCCGTTGATACGAGTCGGTGGCATGTGGAAAGTTCGATGCACCACAAGCTGTTTCCAACTCGTAAAGGAGTTGCGATGGGTGCCCCTCAACTTATTCATGGGCAGGGAACGGATGCCTGTCCGTCCGGTAGTTTCTGCCTCTATCGTGACGTGGATTTCAACAATGGTAGCGAGAGTGGGAACGACAAGATCCTCGTCATTCCCGAGGGTGCGTACATCAACAATTTCTCCGACTACGGATTCGACCACAGTGACGATGGTGTCAGCGGTGTCTTCAACAACACGGAGAAGGACAACACCCTGTTCACCCAGCCGAGCCAGGGCGGGCACACCCTTCCGGTGGCGAAGCGACAGGCAATCGCGGACCTGACGAAGATGCCCCTGTCCGAGAGTCCCACCGGCACGTGGAACGACCAGGCGCAGTCGGCGCTGGCCGCCCCGTACATCGGTAACCTGGGTATCGACCAGCAATTCCTCTCGCACTGGCAGGACTGGGAGAGCCAGAAGTGGATCTACTCCTTCCGGCTCACCCTGCACGCGGCCCAGACCCCGGTGCGTAAATGGTCTGTCGGGTTCGGCGACCTGCCTGTGGGGACCGTTCTCTACAAGCAGTTCAGCAGCGTTTTCTGGGGCAAGATAATCGAGGATGGAAGCAACGGTACCGTGCTGCTCGAATCGCCTGACGGTGAGACTCACATCGTCGAACCGGGCAAGGTCCTGGAAATAGACATCCAGATTCTCTACCCCGGGGAGAACACGGCATACCAGCAGCTCAACAGCTTGAACGCCCAGCAGCTCGGCTGACTCTTCTCCCTCCGGACCGAAGCGGAGAAGAGCGGAAACGACGGTCGGCAGGGTTCCCGGTAGGACGGGCTATCACGACCCGGCTCCGGGAGCCTTGCCGCCTCGTACCCCTGATCGCCCGGGGCCTGTCTGCCGACGCGGGCCACCTACGATCTTCGCCCCCATCATCCGGGATGGTCGGTCACCAGTTGGTACATGACGTGGTCCTGCCACTCGCCGGCGATGTGGAGGTACTTCGGGGCGAGGCCGAAGCGGGTGAAACCGGTGCGCTCCAGTACCCGCTGGGATGCGACGTTGTGGGGGAGAGCGCCAGCTTCGATCCGATGCAGGCCCAGTTCCTCGAAGGCCACCCGGACGATGTCACGGACTGCCGCCGTGGCCACCCCCCGGCCGTTGACGGCGGCACTCACCCAGTAGCCCAGGTGGCACGACTGGAACGCACCTCGCACGATACTGCTGAGGGTGATACGGCCCACGACCTGCTCGGCGTCGAGAATGACCCAGGGCAGGCTCACTCCCTGCTCATGCTGATCCAGCGCGGTACGCACGACTTCCCGTTGTCCCTCGACAGTGCAGTAGTCGTCGGCCCGAACCGGCTCCCACGGAGCGAGGAAATCGCGGTTGACCTGGAGCAGTTCGGCGAGGATCGGAGCGTCTTCGAGTTGGACGAGACGGGTGCTGACACTCATCCGTTCATGATCGCATTCGATCGCCCCAGCGCACGGCCGGCCACAGTCCAAATACGTTGCCCGGTGGTGGCGGCATCGGCCACGGTTTCGAGTATGGCCAGCCCCCTCGATGCCGATGCCCACGACGACTTCCCGCAGAACCGGATCAACGAGCGAGTAGGGCGGTAGGACGCTCGTGGCGATCACTGTCGAACCGTTGCACGCCCGGCCCCGGCCGCGGGAACAGATGACCCGGCTGCTGACCGACGGCTGGCCGGAGTTCATCTTCCATGACCAGGCGACAGGGCGGTATCTCGGCCAGGTCCGGGAACTCTTCGGTGACCTCGAACTCGTTCTGCTCGATGACGGCGAGGTGGTCGCGGCGGGCTGGGCGGTGCCGTTGCGGTGGAACGGCCAGGTCGAGGACCTGCCCGCCGGTTACACCGACTGCCTGGTTCGTGCGCTTGCCGCGTACGACGCTGGTGACTTTCCCGACACCCTGGCGGTCCTTGCTGCCCAGGTCCGGTTCGAGCGCAGAGGGGACGGCCTGGCCGGCATGCTTCTGACCGCCTTTCGACAGTTGGCCGAAGAGGCCGGATGGGAGTACGTCATCTGCCCGGTTCGCCCCACGCACAAGGCTCGCTATCCGCTTACGCCGATCGGGCGGTACGTCGAGTGGACCCGGCCCGACGGCGCACCGCTGGATCCGTGGATCCGCACCCACTGGCGGCTCGGTGCCCGGGTGCTGGCGACGGCTCCCCGGTCGCAGGTGATCACCGGAACCGTCGCCGAATGGCAGACCTGGACCGGCCTTGCATTTCCTGACTCCGGCGACTACGTCATCCCCGATGGTCTGAGTACGCTGCACATCGACCGGGAGGCGGATCAGGGCGTCTACGTCGAACCAAACGTGTGGCTTCAGCACCGTTGAGGCGACTGCCAAGTCAGCGGGGCTTGTCCGACCAGTTCTTGACGAAGATCCAATCGAGTCCATCTTCGCCCGGGGTGTCTAGGTGTTCGGCACGGTCCAAACCCGCTCGCACCGCGACTCGCGCCGAGGCGATGTTGTCGGACCGGACCCGAGCGATGATCGGTGCGTCGGGAAGCTGCGTCGTGGCCCAGTCGACGACCATCGTCGCCGCCTCGGTGGCCACGCCGTCGCCCCAGGCCGGTGGGTCCAGGCGGTAGAAGAGGTTGAGTACGTCGTGGTTGTCGAGCCGCATCCGGTTGAGGCCGCAGAAGCCCAGAATCGGCTCGGGCTGCTGGTCGTCACCTGCGCGGACGACCCAGTAGCCGAAGCCGTAGCGTTGCCAGTGATCGTTCCATCGGCGGTAGAGGTCCTCCGCATCGCCAAGGGCGACCAGCATGTCGGAGGGGTTGTAGGCGCAGGCCGTCGGGTCGCGGTGTATGCGGTGGATGGCGGTGATGTCGGTCGGCGTCGGCCGGCGCAGTGAGAAGCGTGCCGTAACCAGTTGCTCGCTTTCGAAGCGATGCTCGCCCATCGGGCCCTCTCTCGTCGCGGTTACCTGTCGGATGGTGCGACGCAGCAGGCGTCACCGCGCCACGCTTCCCGACCCTCCTTGACCGCCACGCCGGCGATCACCAGGGCGGCGATCGGGTCGGCCCATGACCAACCGAACATGCTGTTGAGCGCCAACCCGACCAGGAGCACGGCCGAGAGGTACGTGCACAGCAGGGTCTGCTTCGAGTCGGCCACGGCCGAGCATGAGCCCAGCTCTTGTCCCGCCCCACGTTGGGCATGGGACAGGACCGGCATGATCACCAGGGACAGCGCGGCGATCATCAACCCCACTGTGGAGTGGGCCGCATCGGTCCCGCCGAGTAGGGCGCGCACCGATTCCGCCGTGACGTAGGCGGCCAGCACGAAGAAGGACACCGCGATGATCCGTAGGGCGACCTTCTCCCGGGCCCGGGGATCGCGACCGGCGAACTGCCAGGCGACTGCGGCGGCCGAAGACACCTCGATCACCGAGTCCAACCCGAATCCGATGAGTGCGGTGGAGGAGGCGATCGTCCCGGCGGTGATCGCCACCACCGCTTCGATGACGTTGTAGGTGATGGTGGCGGCCACCAACAGTCGTATCCGGCGGGTCAGTGCCGCGCGCCGCGCCAGCGACGGACCGGGGGAGACGGTCAGCGGACCGCTCATCAGCAGCAGTCCGCACGCTCTGCGTCCGGACACGCGGCCGGATCTACTGCCAGGACCAGACCGAGTAGGTCGCTCAACGCGTGGCCGATCCGGGCGTCGGCGAGTTCGTAACGGGTGCGGCGGCCCTCGGCTGCGGCGACGACCAGGCCGCAGCCCCTTAGGCAGGCCAGGTGGTTCGACAGGTTCTGGCGGGTCGTGCCCAGCAGGTCGGCCAGCTCGGCCGGATAGCCCGGACCGTCCCGGAGGGCCAGCAACAGCCGGGCCCGGGTCGGGTCGGACAGGGCATGCCCAAATCGAGCCAGCGTCGGTCCGTGCGTCGTCACCCGGCTGATAGTACAGCAGTTGATGAACTATAGGTCTGCTCATTCCGTCGGGCGAGACAGTCCGACCGCCGATTCCGGTACCGAACGGAGTGCCCCTCCAGCACCGAGGCGAGCTGTCGGTCGCTGAGCAGCGCGCGTCGGTGGGAGTGCCTGCCGTACCGACTGAGACGAGTGGTGCGACTCATTGGGAACTCCCGGCGGGGGACCAGCCCCGGACAGACGAGCGTGATCCCGCGGTCACCCGACGGACGAGCTGCGGCTTGGTTCCAATGACGACGGTGGCGTCATGCTCAGCTGAACTGACCACCTGCGTGCTCAGACCGACGCCGGTGAAGATCTTTGCGGTTTGCGCTGCCTGACGAGTGCTGGTCTCGACCAGCAGATGTCCGTCGGGGGCCAGCCACAGTGGTGCGGCCGCAGCCACCCGGCGCTGCACCGCGTGCCCATCCGTGCCACCGTCCAGGGCTATCCGGGGCTCGTGGATGCGGGCCTCCGGCGGAAGGAGTTCGATCGCCTCCGTCGGTACGTATGGCGCATTGGCGACCAGAATATCCACCCGACCCCGCAACTCGGCGGGCAGCGGTGCGTAGAGGTCTCCCTCGTACACCCGACCTGCCGCGCCGATGTTACGACGGGCGCAATGTGCCGAGGCGGGGTCGATGTCGACGGCGTGCAGGTCGATCCCCAGGACGGCGGTCAGTGCGACGCCCACCGCACCCGAACCACAGCACAGGTCGACGACGACAGGTCGCCGTTGGGCGTCGTGCGGGCCGGTGGTAGTCGCGATTTGGTGGGCGAGCCCGCTGGCCTGCTCGGCAAGGAACTCGGTCCGGCGACGGGGCACGAAGACGCCCGGCTCCACGGCGACACGTAGGCCGCAGAACTCGGCCCAGCCGAGGACATGTTCGAGGGGCAGCCCGGCGACTCGTCGGTCGACCAGAATGGCGAGGTCGGCTGGGGTGCGGGCCGAGGAGATGAGCAACTGCGCCTCGTCCTCGGCGAAGACACAACCGGCAGCCCGGAGCCGGGCGACGATGACGGTACGGGACAGCGGTGCGGGGAGAACCGACATGGCAACCTTTCGGAACGCGGAAGGGCGCTCCCTCGGTCACCTAGTTCGGTTCGACCGCCTGGCCGTGAGGTGAGAGCACCCGGCCTGTCACAGCGGTAATGGGTCTCACCTCCTCTGATCTTTCCATTGCCGGACGCGGCAACCCTACACGATCCATCGATCGGTCAACCGGCCTGGTTGAACAGCAGGACGCTCATCCGGGTGAGGTCACCGTAGACCAGCTTCCGGGTGGTGTCGCCGTCCACCGGTCGTACCGCCACCTGGATCAGCACGTCGGTGCTGGCGGGCAGTTCGACGTTCACGTTCGGCGTGGTGACCACGAAGACGTCGCCGGTGCTGCTCGGGTCGAATGAGACGACCTCCTGCGCCAACAGCGGCGTCTCGGGGCTGGGATGACCGGGGCTGAGGTACTCGGCGCGTACCCGGACCAGGTCGCCGGCCAACAGGCCCCGGAGGTCGATGGTGGCCTGCTGGCTGATCGTGCCCGCCCCCGGAATGGTCCAGCCGTAGTATCCGGTGCTCCATCTGATGGCGTGGAACGTGTCGGTGGTGTCCAACGACAAGTCGTGGTACGGCGTACCGAAGAAACTTGCCAGCACGGTGTCGTCTCCTTTCGGTGGGGCAGCGCCGATCATTCGCGCGAAGTCTTCCGTGGTGCCGCGGAACGCGTCCGCGTCGCAGGTGTGTTGATGGCCGATGATGGCCGAGTCGGTGTACTGCCAGACCTGTGGCATCTGAACCGGACGGCCATACCGGACCCAGCCAGGTCCGGAATTTCCTCCGGCACGCGCGTAGGCTGCCTTGAAGTTCTCCGCCACCCGGTAGGGATAATCCGCGTTCCACCGGGGATAGTCGCCGAGATCGCCGGAGCGGTACTGGCCCCGGGAGGCGTACATGACGGCTTTCTTGTTCGTCCGCGCCTCCAATTCCCGGGCGACGTCGACCCCGACGCTCGGCGGTACGTCGTCGGTGGGCCACCGTTCGAGGTCGATCTGCCAGAAGAACCCGGAGAACCCACGCCACCAGGGAGTGTGCTGGTCGGCGTAGTCGATGGCGGTGATGGCCTGGGCAGTGGTGGAGACCCCGGAGTGCACCACCGCGTACATGCCGAGAAAGGGGATGCCGGCATCCTTGGCGGCGGTCAGCATCATGCCGTAGTACTGACTGTGGAATGTGCCACCGCGTGACTGTTCCGTCCCCTTGTAGGTCATGAAGTCGATGCCGAGAGCCTTGGCGGCGCGTACTCGGTCGACGGTGAGTCCACGGTCGACGTCGTAGTCGCTGGCGTCCCAGCCGTAGAGGGTCGACACCGATGACACCTCCGATCCTGCTTCCGAGGCTCGCTCGAATTTTTCGAGCAAGGAGCGAAAGAGATTCATGGCTGCGCCGTCCGGAAAACGGATAGTCGAAATAATCCCAGATCGGTTTCCGATGGTGGCCGGCTAGCATTTCGGCGGATCTTTGCCGCGTCTTTCGGTGCCGCTGCGGGCGATGCTACCCCGGTCTGAAGCAATGTGCTGAGTGCCCTTCCACCGCAGCGCCGACAGGCGTACGGTCAGATCTGGAGCGCCGGGAAGTCTGGTCGGCACGGATGGTTAGCTGTCGACCCGGGAGATGCTCGTGACCAGACTTGCGATCCGCGCTGAAGGCTTGACCAAACGCTACGGCCGGCTACTGGCACTCGACGCCCTCGACCTGACCGTATCGGCGGGGGAGGTGTTCGGCTTCCTCGGCCCGAACGGTGCCGGCAAGTCCACCACGATCCGGCTGCTCCTTGGCCTGGCCCGACCCACCGCCGGTCGGGCCCAGATCTTCGAGCACCCGGCGGCGGACGTGGTCGCGGCGCATTCGCTGATGGCCTACGTACCCGCCGACGTGGCGCTGTGGCCCGGGCTCACCGGCGCCGAGATCCTGGAGTTGCTGGGTCGAACCGGGCCGGGCGTGGACCGCGCGTACCGTAGCGAACTGGTCCAGCGGTTCGCGCTCGACCTGAGCAGGCCGGCTCGCACCTACTCGACCGGCAACCGGCAGAAGGTGGCGTTGGTTGCCGCGTTTGCCACCCGTGCCCCGCTTTTGGTGCTCGACGAGCCGACCAGCGGGCTCGACCCGTTGATGGAACAGGAGTTCCGGCGTGCGGTCCGGCTGGCCCGTGAGCGGGGCCAGACCGTCTTTCTCAGCTCCCACCAACTCGCCGAGGTGGAGGCCATCTGTGACCGGGTGGCGATCCTACGGTCGGGTCGACTCGTCGAGGTGGCCGCCGTACCGGAGCTGCGTCGCCTGCACCGTACCGAGGTCGAGGTCTCGTTCACCGGCACCGCACCGGACCTGGCCGACGTGCCGGGTGTCGAGGCGATCCACACCACGCGTCCGGACCGGCTGCGGTTCTCCCTGACCGGACCACCAGCAGCCGCGTTACAGGCGCTGGCCGCCGCGAACGTGACCGCCCTCTCCGTTCGGGAATCGACGCTGGAGGAGATCTTCCTCGACTACTACGGCGAGGCGTCGCGGTGAGCGCCCTCGACACCCGGATCGCGCCGGCCGTGCCCGAGCGGACGTCGACCGGCGCCGGGCGGGCGCTGACCCGGCTGGCCGTACGACAGATACGCCGGGGTGCCCTGGTGGTCGCTGGTCTGGCGGCCGGCATGTCCGCGCTGGTGGTCGCCACCTACGAGAGCACCGTCGGCGACGCGTTGGACGCCGCCGCACTGGCGGCCCTGGCCGAGAACCCCGCGATCCGGACGCTCTTCGGCCCACCCATCGCTCTGGACGACCCGGGTGGGTTCACGGTCTGGCGTACCGGAACGGTACTGGCCGTCCTGACCGCTGTCTGGGCATTGATGACAGCCATCCGCGTCACTCGGGGCGAGGAGGAGGCGGGGCGATGGGACCTGCTGCTGGCGGGTCGGTTGTCGACGTCGATGGTGGTGGTACGGCATTTGCTGGTGCTCGTCGTCACCCTGCTCGCCGTCGGGCTCGCCACCAGCGCCGCGCTGCTCGCCACCGGCACCGCCCCGGACGGCGCGGTCCTGCACGGGACGGGGATCGCGCTGATAGGGGTCTTCTTCACCGCCCTCGGTGGTCTGTTGGCACAGTTGTCCGCCACCCGCGCCCTGGCCATCGGCGTGACGGCCGCCGTGCTGGGCGGCAGCCTGCTGGTCCGGATGGTCGGCGACGGGGTGGCGTCGTTGGGTTGGCTGCGCTGGTTGTCGCCGTTCGGGCTGATCGCGCTGGTGCGGCCGTACTCAGCTGACCGGGTCGTACCGTTGGTGGTCCTGGCGCTGTCCGCCATCGCGTTGCTGGTGGCCGTACCGGTGGTCGCCCGCCGCCGGGATGTCCGCGCCGGATGGCTACCGGACCGCTCCCGCCGCGCATCCCGGCTGTGGCTCCTCGGTTCGATCGACGCCTTCGCGGTACGTCGACTGCTGCGCCCGTTCCTCGGCTGGGCGGCCGGCGTCAGCGCCTACTACCTGCTGATCGGTCTCCTCGCCGTGTCCATGGTCGACTTTCTCCGCGGCAATCCCCGGTTCGCGCAGCTCGCGGCCGATGCCGGCTTCGCCGGGATCGGCTCGGTCGACGGGTACGCCGCCGCCATGTTCGGTCTGCTCGCCGTACCCGTCGGGGTCTTCGTCGCGAGCCGCATCGCGGCGACCGCCGCCGACGAGTCCGCGCGGCGACTCACCCCGCTCCACGCGCAGCCGGTCACCCGCCTGCGGTGGCTGACGGTCGAGACCGTCGCGGCGATGGTCGCTGCGCTGGCCCTCACCACCGTCGCCGGGCTCGCCACCTGGTCCGGTGCCGTCGGGGTCGACGCGCCCCTCGGTCTCGGGGCGGCCCTCGCGGGTGCCTGGAACGTGATGCCGATCGTGCTGCTCTGTCTGGGGGCGGCGGTGTGCGCGCTGGGCTGGCTGCCCCGTGCGGTACTGCTGGTCGGGTCGTTGCCGGCCGCCGGCGGGTTCCTGTGGCAGGTGCTCGCCGAGAGCACGAACGCCCCCGGGTGGCTTGCCGGGCTGTCGCCGTTCACGCACCTCGCCTCGGTACCCGAAACGTCGGTCGACTGGCGGGCCACAACGGGAATGCTGGTGGTCGCCGTCGGGCTCACGTGTCTCGGCGCGGTGGGATACCACCGGCGTGATCTGAGCGGATAAGCCAGCGACCCTGCCCCAACTGCCCCTGAACCACCCATGCGGCGGGGGACGACGGTCGCCCCTCGTCCCCCGCTGGCATTCCTCGCCGAGTGCCCGGCGGCCGAGACTCAGCTGGTGCTCGTGGATGGATGAAGGACCACCTCCGCGCTGCTGGTCTGCGGCGGACCGGCCGGTGCTGTCGGTGACCTTCACTGTCGGTTCATACCGGCCGTTGGCCTGGTAGGTGAAGGGGGTTCTCGGCGAAGTAGCCGTCACGGTACTCCAGGACGTAGAGCGTCCCGTCCGGCCCGAACTCCCGGTCCATCGGCTATCTGGCGCGTGGGGCGACCTCGCCAAGTACCCTAATCTGGGCATAGTGGACGTAGATCACGTCGGCGATGGTGCGGCCGAGGGCCGCACGCTCAGGCCAGTGCCCGGCTGAGAGGGGCAGGGTTGAATGGGTGAGCAGGCGGAGCAGCGAGGGGGCGGTACGTCCGAGCAGCCGGTCACCCAGCTCAACCCGTCCGCTGAACTGCCGCAGCTGAGCACGGCCGAGTTGGACCTGCTGCGGCAGACCGGCCAGCGGTGGACGGAGGCCCTACGGGGACGGCGGAGCATCCTGACCACCCTTCCCGTCGATCCCGGGCTCGGACGTTACCGGAGCCCGCCATCACCAACCCGCTTCGGCCGGTTCGTGCCCGTAGAACTCTTCCAGCCAGCCGAGCCGAACGAACTCGTCGCCACCCCGCCCGCCGTGACCCCGGAGTCAGTGCCCGGGCGGGTACTCACCAGACTTCGTCGAGCGGTGCTGGGGCCGCCGTTGACCAGTGCAGCCGTCGTACACGAGCGCATGCGCAAGTTGGTAGCGCTGCCGGTGCTCTCCTCGGATCTGCTCTCGTCGGTGGCGTACGGGCCGGAGGCGATGCTCACCGTCCTCGCTCTCGCCGGCAGTGCGTCCCTCGGGCTGTCGTTGCCGGTGGCGGCGGCGCTGGTCGTGCTGATGATCGTGGTGGGAGTCTCCTACCGGCAGATCATCCCCGCCTATCCGCACGGTGCCGGCTCGTACGTCGTCGCCAGCGACAACCTCGGGTCGCGGCTCGGCCTGACCGCAGCCGCGGGGTTGATGATCGACTACGTCCTCACCGTGGCGGTGTCGGTGGCGTCCGGGATTCACGCCATCACCTCCGCGCTGCCCCACTTCAGCCCATGGGCCGTGCCGATGGGCCTGGTGGCGATCGTGGTCCTGCTCGCCGGCAACCTCCGGGGCCTGCGAACGGCCGGCAACATCTTCGCCGCCCCCACCTATCTCTTCGTCGTCGCCATCGTCGTGTTGGTGGTCGTCGGGCTGGCCCAGGCGGCCGGTCGGGGCTTCGCTCCGGTTTCCCCTCCGGCGGTGCCCGCCACCCAGGAAATCGGGGTGCTGCTGATCCTGTTGGCGTTCTCGTCGGGAGCGACGTCGATGACCGGCATCGAGGCGATCTCCAACGCGGTGCCCGCCTTCCGGCCGCCGGAGGGTCGTAACGGTCGCACCACCCTGACCTGGATGATCAGTCTGCTCGTGGTCATGTTCGTCGGGCTGATTCTGTTGATCCACCTCGACGGCGTGGTGCCCCGGTCCGACCAGACAGTCCTCTCCCAGCTCGTACGTCAGACGTTTCCCACCGGTCCCTGGTACGCCCTCATCCAGGGAGCGACCGCACTGATCCTGCTGCTTGCCGCGAACACGGCGTTCAACGGCTTTCCCCGCCTGCTGTTCTTCGTCGCCCGTGACGGCTACGCCCCGCGTCGCTTCCTGCACCTGGGAGACCGACTCGCGTTCAGCAACGGCATGATCGCACTCGCCGTCGCGGCAGCGATCCTTCTCGTCGCGTTCCAGGGACACACCGAATCGCTGATCCCGCTCTTCGCGGTCGGCGTCTTCCTGGCGATCACCCTGTCGCAGACCGGGATGGTGGTGCACTGGCGACGTCGCCGGGGACCACACTGGCGTAAGCGGCTGTGGCTCAACGCTCTCGGTGCGGCGTTGTCAGGAGTGGTGCTACTTACCGCCGCGACCACCAAGTTCACCGAGGGCGCCTGGGTCGTGGTGGTGGCCGTTCCGGTGCTCATCGGGCTCGGCTGGCGGGTGCGACGCCACTACGACACCGTGAACGCACAACTAGCCCCGCATCCGGGGCGGATCGACGCCACCCATCCGGTTCACCCACCGCCGACCGGGATCCTCGAACGGCCGGCCCCGCCCGGTGCCGAATCCGGTCCCCGCCCCGAATCCGGCTCCCGCCCCGGTGCCGAATCCGGCCCCCGTCCCGGGGATGGGGCCGAAACGGGAGAAGAAGCGGAGACGGAGGAGACGCCGCAGGAGATCTGGCATTTCGTCGTGGTACCGGTCGAACGGCTCAACCTGGCGGCGCTCCGCGCCCTGGCCTATGCCGTATCTATCGGACAACCGGTGCTGGCCGTACACATCAGCCCGGACGAGGACGAGGCAGACCGGTTTCGTCGACAGTGGGACACCTGGGGTGATCATCTGCGACTTGAGGTCATCGTCTCGCCGTACCGGGCGATCGTCGCGCCACTGGCCCGCTATCTCGAAGCGCTGCACGCGTCACGCCCGGAACTCACGTTGACCGTGGTCCTGCCGGAGATCGTGGTGCGCCAGTGGTGGCACCGGTTGTTGCACAGCAACGTGCCTCGGCGGTTGCGGCAGGCACTGCGGCAACGTCCGGGAATCGTGGTCACCACCGTGCCGATCCACGTACCACAGCCCGAAGTGACAGGAATGTCGGGAGTGCAGGAGCCGGACCCGTCTCGGTAACCCGATAGGGAACACGCGGTCCGGAGACGGTTAAACCGAATTATCCGCGCCTAACCAGTGGTATCTGGTCGTCGCTCCCGCACACCTCGCGAAGCTGATTCTCGCCTGTCCTCTCTCAGCTCATCTGGCACATCAGTTCCCCTGGTTACGCGGGGCCCTCCCCATCCGCCACTGCGGACGGTCTTCGTTCGTGAATGGCGGCAGCCTCACCCTGATGCGGTCCACAATGCGACCAGGATGAGACGGAACGGAGGTGGGTCCATGAAGTCGGGGCGTCTAGGTGCGCTGATGATGCTCGTGGCTACTGCGCCACTGGTCCTGGCCGGTTGTACCAGCGAGCCCAGGAAGAAAAAGGAGGCCGCCCGACCGGCGCCACCGACGGTGGCGATCACGCCAGCCGCGAATGCCAACAACATCCCGGTAAGCGCGGAGATCGGAGCAAAGGTCACCGATGGGAAGATCACCGCAGTCTCGTTGGTTGACGCCAAAGGGACGAAGGTAGCGGGGGCCATGCGCCCCGACGGCTCCACCTGGGTGCCGAGCGCGCCGCTGAAGCACAGCCAGGTCTACAACGCCGAGGTCACCGCGACCAATCCGGGTGGAACGATCACACAGAAGTCCAGGTTCACCACAATGGCCAAACCAGCCCAACGGGTAACGACCCATCTCTACCTGGACAACGACCGGACGTACGGGGTGGCGATGCCGGTCACGGTCGCGTTCGAACCGGCGGTGCCCAAGGAGGCACGGGCGGACGTCCAACGGCGATTGTTCGTCAACACCGAGCCGACCCAGCCGGGAGCCTGGAGCTGGGTCGAAGACGGCTCGCAGATCTACTACCGGGCACCCGACTTCTGGCAACCCGGCACCCGGATCAGCGTCCGGTCTGCCCTTGACGGGCTGCCTATGGGCAAGGAGGGCCACGGCGACGCCGATCGGACCGCGACGGCGAAGATCGGTAACAACGTCAAATTGGAGATCGACAGTTCCACCAAGCAGATGTCCGTCTTCCAGGACGACAAACTGACCCGGAAGATCCCGGTCAGCCTCGGCAAACCGAGCACGCCCACGTCGAGCGGCAACATGGTGATCATGGAAAAGCATGAGGCCACGACGTTCGACACCAGAGGTGAGCCGAACGGGGGCTACGTCGTCGACGTCGAGGACGCCCAGCGGCTGACCTGGGGCGGTGAGTTCATCCACGCCGCACCGTGGTCGGTTGGTGACCAGGGGAACACCAACGTCTCCCACGGCTGCACCAACGTGTCCAACGAGAACGCCGACTGGCTGATGAGAACCACTCAGGTCGGTGACCTGGTGACCGTCAAGGGCACCGAGGTACAGCTCCAACCGGGTAACGGCTGGACCGCCTGGAACGTCGGCTGGGACGAGTACGTCAAGGGCAGCGCCCTGCCCGTACCGGCTGATCTCAAGCCGGAGTCGAAGCCGGCGCCCGCGCCGAGTGGATCAGCGGCAACCAACGGCCCGGCGGTGCCGAGTGGCCCGGCGGCACCGACGCCGTCGAACCGGGGCGGCTGACCGGGCGGCCGGAGCAGCTGGGGCGGCTGAGCAAGCCTCCGGAGTATCCGGAGCCCCAGCGGCGGCGTCGCCTCCTCCACGGGCTGTTCGTCGTCGAAACGTACTCGCCAGCCGGGTCGGTCGCCAGCCGGCCCGGCTGGCGACTCTCCCGGATCCAGGTTGCGGTGAGCCAGGAGCAGCACGATCAGGTAACCCGCCACGAGGAACCCGTGGCTGAGCAGCCGGCCCGGGTCCACCCGACCGGCGGCCAGGTCGTTGACCGACAGCAACCCGAGCACCGCCACGAACGCGGTCAACATCGGTACGATCCCGCCGGGTCGACCGCGCCGCAGCGCGACCCAGGCGAACCCGGCACCGATGGCGACGTTCCACGCTGCGGACTCGTGCCACAGGTGGTTCGGGTCGGTGTGCAGCCCGGGGTGTGGGTGACCGGTGGTGAAGCCGGTCAACTGCACGAGACCGAGGACGAACTGCGCCAAGCCGAGGACGCCCAGGGCGGATCGTAACGACAGCAGCAGACGGCCTCGGGCCGGTCCGGGAGCTGCGGCCAGCACCTCGTCACTGACCCCACGACCAACTTCGACCAGTCCGGTACGGGCCAGCCGGGTCACCAGCGCCGCGTCGTCCCACCAGCGTCGGCAGGCCGGGCAACCGGTGAGGTGTCCATCGATCGCGAGCCGGTCGGCCTCGTCGTCCTCGCCGTCCAAGCGTGCCGACAGCGACTCTCTGCACTGCTCACAACCCACCGCTCCATCCTCGGCGGCCACACCACGTCGGTCGTCACCGGGGTGCCTCGGCGAGTACGACGGTGTGGGCGGTTAGCCTTCCCGAATGCAGCCGACCGGGGTCGACGACGCGGACATCACCGGGTGGGCCCTGGCCGCCAGAGCCGGTGACCGGGCTGCGGCGGCGGCCTTCATCCGGACCACCCAGCATCAGGTCCACCGCTTCCTCGGGCACCTGGTCGACCGTCACGTCGTCGAGGAGTTGACCCAGGAGACGTACCTGCGGGCGATGCGTGCGTTGCCCCGGTTCACCGGCCGGTCATCGGCTCGTACCTGGCTGCTGGCGATCACCCGGCGAGTCGCGAACGACCATTCCCGGCCGATCCGGACGTCGGATCGCAGACGCGGCTTCCGGTCTGAGATCCTTCCGTACCGTACCGGGATCTTGACACCCGCCGAGTCGATCACCGCACCCGCCGGGCGGGGGCACGATGGTGAGGCCGACGACACAGTGCTGCTGCGCGGCCTGCTCGACACACTGGTCCGGGAACGGCGGGAGGCCTTCGTCGCCACCCAGGTGCTGGGCCTGAGCTACGCGGAGGCCGCCGAGGTGTGCGGCTGCCCGGTCAGCGCTGTCCGGTCGCGGGTGGCCGGGGCACGGGCGGACCTGGTAACCGCGCTGACAGCCCAGGGCGACCGGACGACAGCCCAGGGCGACCGGACGACAGCCTCGTAAGCTCGGGAAACATGGCACGCACCATCTTCGGCCGTCCGCTGCGGCATGTCGCGTTCGACGTCGGCGTCTCGGGTTTGGTCGCCCTGCTCGCGCTTGCCGGCATCGGGGTCCAGCCCGGCGGTTGGTGGGCCACCTTGATCGGCGTCGGCATGGCGGTGGCGCTGCTGTTCCGGCGGCGCCACCCCTCGGCGACGGCGGCGGTGGTGGCGGCGCTCGCGCTGCTCCAGGTGGCCTTCGACTGGCACCCCCTGGTGTACGACCTGGCCGTGCTGATCGCCATGTACAGCGTGGTCAAGTACGCGCCACGCCTGTGGCACGGTGTCGTCGCCGGGGCGGCCGTCGGGGTCGGGATCCTGCTCACCGTCGGGAACACCGAGGGCGTGTGGTGGGTCAGTGTGGTGTTCCTGGTGATGATGTGTGGTTCGGTGTGGCTCGCCGCGCTCAATGTCCGTACCCGCCGGCTCTACGTGCTCAGCCTGGAGGAGCGGGCCATCACCCTGGAACAGGAACGGGATGCGCGGGCCCGGGCGGCGGTGGCTGAGGAGCGCACCCGGATCGCCCGCGAGCTGCACGACATCGTCGCGCACAGCATGGCGGTGATGATCGTCCAGGCCGACGGGGCACGGTACATGATCGACCAGGATGTGGGGATGGCGCGGAACGCCGTCAAGACCGTCGCGGACACCGGGCGCGAGGCACTGACGGAGATGCGGCGACTGGTGGGGGTGCTCCGCGACCCGGCGCCGATGCCGGCCGAAGGCACCGCCGGTGCCGACGGGAGTGACGCCGGTACCGACGGGAGGGTGGCTGGCCGGGCAGCGGGGGGAGTCGCCCGATTCGGGGCGGTGGTGGGGCAGGGCGGGACGGCTGTCCGGCCCGGATCCGGCGACGACGCGACAGGCATCTCGGGCCTCGGGCCGGACCCGGGCCGGCGGCGGCTGGCCATCGGTGAGCTGGAAACCCTGCTCGATCGCTCACGCCGAGCCGGGTTGGTTGTCCGGTACGCCGTGCGGGGGACCCCGACGCCACTGCCCGCCGGGGTGGAGCTGACCCTCTACCGGGTGGTGCAGGAGGCGTTGACCAACGTGCTCAAGCATGCGGGTGCCGGGGCCGACACCGAGGTCGTACTCGACTACACCGGGCCTGACGGGCTGACCGTACGGATCATCGACGACGGGCGGGGCCGGGGCAGTGTCAGCCCGTCGCTCTCCGGTGGGCATGGTCTCATCGGTATGCGCGAGCGGGTGGCGGTGTACGGCGGCAGCCTGCAGGTCGGCGCACGACTGGCCGGCGGCTGGCAGGTCGAGGCGCGGCTGCCGTTACCGTCGCTGCGAGCGGCAACCGAGGGGACAGCTTAACGATCCCCGTGGATTAATCCGGGGGGTTTTCCCTCCCGGGCAGGCCCGGGATTCCCAGCTCGGACCGCACCTGATCCACCGCCCCGGAAGGAGGCAATCAGATGTCTCACGTCGTCGGCACTGGCACGGTGGCGTTCAGCCGTGGCGAGGATCGTCCTCGCGGCGTTGAGGTCACGGTCTGCGGTGTAGCCGCAGGCCGCGCACTCGAAAGTCCGCACACCCAGCCCGAGGCGGAGGTTGGCTCTCTCGCCGCACCCGGAGCAGGTCATCGTGGTGTAGGCGGGCGGCACCAGCACCACCTTTCGGCCCGCCCGCGTGCCACGCTCGATCAGTTCCTTCTTGCACACGCCGATCGCGGCGTCGGCCGCCTTACGGGCCATCGTGGTCCGGGCGAGGAACTTCGGTTTGAAGTCCTCGACGGCGATCAGCGCATGGTGGTCGGTGATGCTCTTGGCCCACACGCGGGCATCGTGGGTGTTCTGTCGGGCCGCCTTCTTGGCGATTCGGGCCGCTTGCCGTTTCGCCTGTTGGTAGCCCTTCGACTGCGGCTGACCCTTCGGGCGACGTCGGCGGACCATTTTGCGTTGGGCCTTGGCCAGTTCGGCCGCGCAGCGGCGGCGATGTCCGAGGTGCGGCAGGTCGAACGCCGGATCGGTGGTGGTGGCGGTGGTCTTCACGCCCCAGTCAACGCCGATGCCCGCAAGGCCCGCCTCGGGGGCCTCGGTTGTTCCGCGACGGACCACGAAGGAGGCGTACCAGTGGCCGACGTTGTCGCGGTAGACCCGCACGCTGGTCGGCTCGGACGGCAGTTCGCGGGACCAGACAACCGGGACGGTCACCTTGTTCGGCAGCCGCAGACGGCCGTCTTTGACCGAGAAACCCCGGGTGGTGTACTCCAGGCTCGGCAGGGCGTCCTTCTTGCGCTTCTTCTTCGGCCGGCCCCTGCCCTTGATCTTGAACGAGTGATCGAGAGCGGCGGCATAGGTGCGCAGCGTCTGCTGTTGAGCGACCTGCGATCCGGACCGCAGCCAGGCGTTACGGGCCCGGGTCTCGGTCAGCAGCTTCGACAGCTTGCCGAACGTCGGCTTGCGGCCGGTCTTCTGCTGGTGAACGGCCTCGTTCCACAGCCACCGGCAGCGCCCCCACTCGGCCAGCAGTGCGGCTTCCGCCGCACGGCCGGGCCGCAGACGGTAGGTGTAGCGCACCGTCTCGCTCACGCCGATCAGCATACAGCTCAAAGCTACATACTGTCCCTGTGGGCGAGACCAGGTCGAACAACAACGTCGTGTACCGCTGCACCTACCACGTCGTCTGGTGCCCGAAGTACCGGCGAAAAGTCATCACCGGAGACGTCGACATCCGACTCAAGCAGATCATCCGCGAGGTCTGCACCGAGCGTGACGCCCCGATCGTCGAACTGGAAACCATGCCCGACCATGTACACCTTCTGGTCACCGTCGATCCGCAGTACGGCATCCATCGTCTGGTCAAGCAAATCAAGGGCCGTTCCTCGCGGCTCATCCGGCAAGAGTTCCCGGAGGTCAGATCCCGGATCCCGACCCTGTGGACCAACTCGTACTTCGTCGCCACAGTCGGAGGCGCGACCCTGGAGATCGCGAAGAGGTATGTCGAGAGCCAGCGCAACGTCTGACCAGACACCCATCCGCCCTGGCGGCGGATGGGCTACCCCTGACCTGCTTCGCAGGGGTTCCGTTTCCTCCCCACGGCCAAAGCCCGGGGCTTCCACAGAAGGATATCGATGACAATTCGTGTGGTGATCGTCGATGACCAGGCGCTGGTCCGGGCCGGCTTCCGGATGGTCCTCGGCTCCCAGCCCGACATGGCGGTGGTGGGGGAGGCGATCGACGGCGCGGACGCGTTGCGGGTGCTGGCCCGGACCCCGACCGACGTCGTGGTGATGGACATCCGGATGCCGACGATGGATGGCGTGGAGGCGACCCGCCGTCTGGCTGACCTGCCGGCGGCACAGCGTCCCCGGGTGCTGGTGTTGACCACCTTCGACACCGAGGCCGACGCCTTCGCGGCGTTGCAGGCCGGGGCGAGCGGTTTCCTGCTCAAGAACGTCCCACCGGAGGAGCTGTTGGCCGCGATCCGGGTGGTGGCCAGTGGAGACTCGGTGGTGGCCCCGTTCATCACCCGCCGACTGCTCGACCGGTTCGCCGGGCAACTCGGGCCGGGGCCGGTGGCCGATCCCCGGCTGGACCAGCTCACCGACCGGGAGCGGGAGATCCTGTTGCTGGTGGCGGAAGGGCTGTCCAACGCCGAGATCGCCGGCCGGTTGTTCGTGGCGGAGGCGACCGTCAAGACCCACGTCGGCAAGATCCTTGCCAAGCTGCAGCTACGGGACCGGGTGCAGGCGGTGGTGCTGGCCTACGAGAGCGGTCTGGTCACCCCGGGCGGCTGAATCGGGCGGGGCGGTCTACGACCTACGGCGTAGGGCTTCCCACCTAGGGACACGACCTTGGAGGTAGTCAGGTCGAGCGTCCAGATGGAGATCGTCTGGGGCCGGTCGCGCATAGCGTCGAACACGTCCAACAACCGCTGCTGAGCAGGGAGTAAACGTGTCCGTCGCCGCACCACCCACCGTATCCAAGAGCGTCGCGGTGACGGCCCGGGGCCTGACCAAGAGGTACGGCTCCGGTGCCGCCGCCGTCACCGCCCTCGACGCCGTCGACGTCGACTTCGCCGCCGGTAGGTTCACGGCGATCATGGGTCCGTCCGGCTCCGGCAAGTCCACGCTGATGCACTGTCTCGCCGGACTGGATCGGGCCGACGCCGGTGCGGTCCACCTCGGCGACATCGACATCACCCGGCTGGACGACAAGCGGCTGACCCTGCTGCGGCGTGACCATGTCGGCTTCGTGTTCCAGAAGTTCAACCTGCTGCCGGCGCTGTCGGCGGCGGAGAACATCCGCCTGCCGTTGGCGATCGCCGGACGCAAGCCGGACGCCGCCTGGTTCGAGCAGGTCGTCGCGGCGGTCCGGCTCGCCGACCGGCTGACGCATCGACCCAGCGAGCTCTCCGGCGGGCAGCAGCAGCGGGTGGCGATCGCCCGGGCGCTGGTGACCCGGCCCTGGGTGGTCTTCGCCGACGAACCCACCGGCAACCTCGACTCACGCTCCGGTGCCGAGGTGCTTCGGCTGTTGCGCGAGGCCGTGGACACCCTCGGCCAGACCGTGATCATGGTGACCCACGACCCGGTCGCGGCCAGCCACGCCGACCGGGTGGTCTTCCTGGCCGATGGGCGGTTCGTGCACGACCTGGCCCAGCCGACCGCGGAGAAGGTCCTCGACGTGCTGGCCCGGCTCGACGTCTCGGCCGCCGCCCCGGCTCAGGGACGGTGAGGGATGTTCCGCCTCACCCTGCGGTCCCTGCGGGCGGACGCGCTCCGGCTGGCGCTCTCCTCGCTGGCCATCGTGCTCGGCGTGGCGTTCATCGCCGGCACCCTGATGATCACCGACAGCATGAAGAAGTCGGCCTACACCAAGGCGGGCGTGTTCGACCGTAATACCGACGCCGCCGTCTATCTGGTCGACGCCGAACCGGACGCGACAGGATTCGACCAGGTCGCGGTCGACCGGGTACGGGGCGTCGACGGGGTACGGGCCGCCGAGGGGGAGCTAACCGGGCTCGGTGGCGTGCTCGGTGCCGACGGCAAGCCCGTACTTGGCTACTCGCTGGTGGCCAGCGTGCCGGTCGATCCGGCGTTGCAGTCGTACGACGTCCCCCAGGGCCGGCTGCCGCAACGCTCCGGCGAGGCGGTGCTCGACACCGGGACGGTCGAGGAGGAGAAGTTCACCGTCGGATCGATGGTACGTATCGGTGGCGCCGGCGGCCAGGCGAGCGACTACACCCTGGTGGGTGTGGTCGATGTCGAGGGCACCAGCCGGGACTTCGGCGGGGCGTTCATCGGCCTGACCGGGCCCGACGCGATGAGGGTGACCGACAACAAGGGTTACGGCCGGATCATGGTCGCCGGTGCGGACGGGGTGTCCGACGAGGAGTTGGCCCGCCGCATCGGCTCGGTCGCCGGGGCCAAGACGACCGTAAAGACCCACCAGCAGATCATCGACGAAGGGGTGCAGGACGCCGTTCAGGACGCCAGCCAGTTCAGCATGGTGTTGCTGATGTTCGCCGTGATCTCGGTGCTGGTGGCCGCGTTCGTCATCGCCAACACCTTCACCATCGTGCTGGCCCAGCGGACCCGGCGGATCGCGTTGCTGCGGGTGGTGGGAGCGACCCGGGGGCAGGCCTTCCGCTCGGTGTTGCTGGAGTCGGGCGTGATCGGGTTCGTTGCCTCCCTCGTCGGTGTGCTGTTGGGTGCGGGTATCGCCGTTGGTCTGGGCACGCTGGTGCTGCCGGACGGACGCTCTGACGGGGTAGCGCTCTCCGTCTCGACGGTGGTGGTGTCGACCCTCCTGGGCATGGCGATCACCGTCGGTGCGGCGATCGTCCCGGCCTGGCGGGGCACTCGGGTGTCTCCGGTCGCCGCGCTCTCCGACGCCGCGGTACAGACCACCCGGAGCGCTGGCTGGCTCCGGCTGTTGATCGGTGCGATCGTCTTCGCCGCCGGCGTGGTGGCGTTGCTGCTGGCTGGGGCCACCGGCAGTGCGCTGGTGGTCGCCGCCGGCGGCGTGCTCACCTTCGCCGGCATCGTGCTCTTCGGACCGATGCTGGTCCCGGCCCTGGTCCGGGTCCTCGGTTGGCCGTTCCGGCTGCTGTTGCGCAGCACCGCCGACCTCGCGGTCGCCAACGCCGTACGCAACCCACGCCGGATCGCCGCCACCGCCACCGCATTGGTGATCGGGATCGGTCTGGTGTCGGCTTTCATGGTCGGCGCGCAGAGCACCAAGGAGGGCATCGAGCGTAGCGTCGACAACCAGATCGGTGCCGACTATCTGGTGACCGCGATCGGTGTGGACCTGCCGGCGAGCCTGGTGGCGGACCTGAGGGGCCGTCCCGAGGTGGGCCCGCTGAACGTGCCCCGCACCGTCGAGTCGGACGGGATACGGGTCATCTCCGGGCACCGGGATCTGGTGGGGCGCGGTCTCGACCGGGTGGTCGCCGGGGACGTGGGCCGGCTCGGCTCCGGCACCGTGTTGGTCTACGGGGAGTTGGCCCGGACGCGTGGCTTGGCCGTCGACTCGTCGGTGCGGATCGCCGGCCGGTCGTTCCGGGTGGTGGCCGTGGTGGAGCCCAAGGGGGGCCCGATGATGTCGGGTAGCGACCTGCCGGCCGGCCAGACGATCGTGCTGTCCGATGACGAGTTCACCGCGATGTTCCCGGATCGCCCCGGCTACGTGGCACAACTGGACGCGGCGGACGGGGTGTCCGATCAGCGGGCCCGGGATGCCATCGCGACGGTCCTCGCCGACTATCCGACGGTGACCCTGATGGATCAGGCCGGCTATAAGAAGTCGCTCACCGGAACGGTGGACATGCTGCTGATGTTCGTTACCGCCATGCTGGGGCTGGCGGTGGTGATCGCCCTGGTCGGGGTGGCGAACACGCTGACCCTGTCGGTGGTCGAGCGCACCCGGGAGAACGGTGTGCTTCGGGCGGTTGGGCTGACCCGGGGTCGGATGCGGGGCATGTTGGCCATCGAGGCGGTGCTGATGGCCCTGGTCGGGGCGCTGCTCGGGGTCGGGTTGGGCACAGGGGTCAGTGCGGGTGCGGTGAGCTTCCTCAACGAGCTCGGCGGCGACTTCACGGTGGTGCTGCCCTGGGGACAGCTCGGGTTGATCCTCGCGGTTGCCGCGGTCGCCGCGCTGGCCGCCTCGGTGCTACCGGCCCGGCGGGCGGTCCGTCGGCCCGTGGTGGAGGCGCTCGGCGTGGAGTGACCTGACCGAGGGTGGGGTCGTCGGCTGTACGGGGCCGGCGACCCCACGTCGGTGCGGCGTGGGCAGGCTATCCACTCACACCCGTGACATCGCCGCACGTGCCTCGGCCTGCGCCTCGACGATGACGTCCTGGAGGATGTCGTCCAAGGTCCGCCCCGGCCGCCAGCCGGTGAGTGCGCACAGTTTGCCGATGTCGGGCACCCGGCGCTCCATGTCCTCGAAGCCGGCCGAGTAGGCCGTGTCGTACGGCACGAGCCGTAGCTGCGAACCGCTAGCCGAGTGTTTGATGATCCGCTCGGCGAGGTCGAGGATGCTGACCTCTTCGGGGTTGCCGACATTGAACGTCTCACCGATGGCGGCCTCGGTGTCGAGCAGGGTGGCCAGCGCGGCGACCGCGTCGAGGACGTGGGTGAAGCAGCGGATCTGCGACCCGTCGCCGTAGATGGTCAGCGGTTCGTCGCGGATCGCCTGCCGGACCAGCCGGGGGATCACCATGCCGTTGTGCGGGCTCTGCCGGGGGCCGACGACGTTGAAGAACCGGACCACCACGGTGGGCAGGCCCCGTTCCCGGTGGTACGCGTTGGCGAGCGTCTCGTCCACCGCCTTGGCCGTGCTGTACGCCCACCGAGCCACCGCGGGGCTGCCGATCACCCGGTCGGCGGTCTCGGCCAGTGGGCCGTGGGAGTTCTTGCCGTAGATCTCCGAGGTGCTGGCGATCATGATTTTGCGCTGATACCGGTGGGCTGCGGCGATGACGGTCTGTGAGCCGCGGATGTTCGTGTTGAAGGTCTTGAGTGGCTGCTCCATGATCAGCTTTACGCCGACGGCGGCTGCCAGGTGGACGACGGTGTCACAGCGGTGCACCAGTTCGTCGACGATGACCTCGTCCAGAACCGAGCCCTGGACGAACTCGAAGTTGGGGTGCCCCGCCACCCGACTGAGGTTGCTGAGCCGGCCGGCGGGCAAGTTGTCCAGTACGACCACTCGGTCGCCCCGGGCCACTAGGGCGTCGACCAGGTGCGAGCCGATGAAGCCCGCGCCGCCGGTGACCAGAATCGTGCCGCCTCGCATGTAATCGCTCCCTGTTTGCTGTTATCGCCGTTCTGGGTGAGTTAGATGGGCACAAGCACTATAAGCCGTTTTCTGGCCATAAAGAGACGAATAGGATTTTGTTCTTGAGGTTTTGTCCACGAGGGCATGCGATCCGGTCGGGTCACAACCGCTCGACGTTGGGCCCGGTGCACCGGTTGCGGGTGTCGAAGACGTAGCTGGCCGAGTCGGTGACCAGGTCGTAGTCCAGCGTGTCGTGGTCGGTCACCACCACCACGGCGTCGGCGGTGCGGACCTCCTTCTCGGTCAGGTTGACCAGGGTCACGCCCGGTGGGATGTGCCCCAGCTCGGCGTACGGTTCGACCGCGCGAATCCGGGCCCCGAGCTTGGCCAACTCGGCGGCCACGTCGACGGCCGGGGAGTCCCGCATGTCGCCGGTGTTCTTCTTGTACGCGAGACCCAGCAGGAGCAACTGGGCGTCCTTCATCGACCGGCCCCGTTGGTTCAACCCGGCCATGATCCGGTTTGCCACGTGTTGCGGCATCGAGTGGTTGATGTCGCTGGCCAACTCCACGAATCGGAACTGCCGGTTCAAGGTGCGCTTGACCTGCCAGGACAGGTAGCACGGGTCGATCGGCAGGCAGTGTCCGCCCACACCGGGGCCGGGGCGGAAGGCCATGAAGCCGAAGGGTTTGGTGGCGGCGGCGTCGATGGCCTGCCAGACGTTGACGTCCAGTTGGTGGGCGAGCACGGTCAGCTCGTTGACGAGTGCGATGTTGACCTGGCGGTACGTGTTCTCGATCAGCTTGGTGAGTTCCGCGACCCGGGTGGAGTCGACCGTGACCGTCCGGTCGACGATCCGGCGATAGAAGGCGTCGACCTTCGCCAGGGCCATGGCGTCGATTCCGGAGACCACCTTCGGGGTGTTCTCCAGCCGCCAGATCGAATTTCCCGGATCGATGCGCTCGGGACTGTAGCCGACGTGGAAGTCCTCCGGACTGCGCAGGCCACTGCCCTGCATCAGCAGCGGGCAGAGCAGTTCCTCGGTGGTGCCGGGGTAGGTGGTCGACTCCAGGATGACGGTGCAGCCGGGGCGGATGTGGGGGGCGAGGGCGATGCCGGCCTGCTCGACGTAGCTGAGGTCCGGTGCGCCGTCCCGCAGCGGGGTGGGCACGCTGATCACACAGACGTCGAAGTCCCTCGCGTCCCCGTAGTCGGTGGTCGGTAGGTATCGCCCGGTCGCCAGGGCGGCGGCGAGCCGGGTGGATGAGATGTCCTCGATGAACGACTCACCTGCGCTGAGTCGCTTGATCCGGCTGGTGTCGAGATCGATTCCCACGACGTCGAACCCCGCCTCGACTCCGCGGACAGCCAGGGGAAGACCCACGTATCCCTGACCGATCACCACCAGTTTCTCAGCCTGCATGTCGGCTCCTAAGGCTCCTAACGGCATAGGGCACACCTTAGGTGTCGATATGGAGGTCTAAGGGTGAAACACCACTAAAACTGGACATGGGCGATGAGTTTCTGTCAGCAGTGTTGCTGAGGGATGACTAACCGCCCACTCGGCCACCGGCCGGCGACCGAGTGGTTGGGGTAGCCCGTTCGGTTGGCTTCCGAGTGGTTGGGGTAGCCCGTTCAGTTGGCTTCGGTCGTGGTCTCCGGGCCGGGCGAGGGCGGCGTGCGGCTCGGCGTGGCGGACGTCGTACCCGCCGGGGGTGGGGTGGGTTCGTTGCTGGCCGGCGTGCTGGGATCGGTACTCGGCTCGGCAGACGAGGACGGCTGGGCGGTGGGGGAGCTGCTCGAGCCGGGTGACGGGTCGTGGTTGCGGCCGGTGGAACCGGTGGTGGTGACCCCTGGTGAGGTGGCCTGGGTGGACGGAGTGGAGACGGCCGGCACGGACGGGGAGATCTGGTCGGTGGGGTCCTGTCCGGTATCGCGGCTCAGTCCGAGCGCGGCGGCCAGACCGGCCAGCCCCAGCACCACCGCGCCCGCGACGCTGAGCAGCGTTGCCCGACGGGAGCGGGTACGCGTCGGCGGGGCGGCGACCACCGGCAACTCGGTCAGCGTGTCCGGTCCCGACTTCGCGCCCGTACCGGCGACGATCGGGGAAAACCCCCCGGCGCCGGTGGCGGTCGTCGGCTCCTCGCCGGCAAGGGCTCGGGCGGCGGCGGCGAAGGCGGCCGCGGTGGGATACCGCTCGGCGGGATCCTTCGCCAACGCCCGCATGATCAACTCGGCGACCGGGGCGGGCACCTCGGCAGGCAGCGGCGGGGGCATCTCGTCCAGGTGTCGTACCGCGACCTCGAGCGGAGTGTCTCCGGTGAACGGAGGCGCGCCGGCGAGGCAGCAGTACGCCACCGCCCCCAGCGCGTAGATGTCGGTGGCGGCGGAGACCGGCCGACCGGAGGCCTGCTCGGGAGCCATGTACAGGGCGGTGCCCGGGATGCCGTTCGTGCTCGTGATGCTGGTCACAGAGGTGGACCGGGCCACCCCGAAGTCGACCAGGACCACCGTCCCGTCCGGCTGGACCAGCAGGTTGCTCGGCTTCACGTCACGATGGACGATCCCCTTCTCGTGCGCGGCGTGCAGTGCGTCCGCGGACTGGGCCAGCACGGAGAGGGTCTGCGGCACGTCGAGTTGGCCGGCCGCCTCGATCCGGCGGTTGAGCGGTTCGCCGTGGACGTACTCCATGACCAGGTAGTCGGCGCTGCCGCCCGGCGCGTTCGGGTCCTCGCCGACGTCGTACACCCGGACGATTCCCGGGTGGTGCAGAGCGGCCATCATCTTCGCCTCGGCGCGGAACCGGGCGATGAAGGTCGGGTCGGTCAGCAGGCTCGGGAGCAGGATCTTTACCGCGACCTCACGGTCCAGCAACAGATCGGTCGCGCGCCACACGTCGCCCATCCCGCCGGTGGCGAGACGTTCGTCAAGACGGTAGCGGTCGCTGAGTACGACTCCCGAGCACAACACGGCGGTAACCGTACCCAGTCCGCTGACTCGTCATGCGGCCGGTTCGATGGTCGGGATCGCGACCGAGGTGGCGGGGTCGTAGAGGCGGATCCGGTCGGGGTCGAGGGACAGGAACACCACCTGCCCGACGCTGGCGGTCGTCGTGGTGGGTGTCTGCACCTTCACCGATCGTCCGGCCACGTCGACGGTGAGCAGGATCGCTGCTCCGGTCGGCTCGACCACCTCCACCCGTGCGGGCAGCCGATCGGGTGCGTCCACATTGTGGACCTCCAGGTTCTCCGCTCGGATACCGACGGTGACCGAAGCGCCGTTGTACGCGCCCAGGTGGGGTAGGGGGACCATCCGGTCGGCGAGGTGCAGTCTGGCCCGTCCGGCGCTTCGCTCAAGCCGGGCGGGCAGGAAGTTCATCGGAGGTGCGCCGAGGAACCCGCCGACGAACTCGTCGGCGGGCGCGTCGTAGACCTGTAGCGGCGGACCGAGTTGCACGATCCGGCCCTGGCGCATGACCGCGACCCGGTCGCCGAGGGACAGCGCCTCGGCCTGGTCGTGGGTGACGTAGACGATGGTGGTGCCGAGCTTGCCGACGAGCCGCTTCAGTTCGGTGCGGAACTGCATCCGCAGCAGAGCATCCAAGTTGGACAGAGGCTCGTCCATCAGCAGCACCCCGGCGTCGACGACGATGGCCCGGGCGACGGCCACGCGCTGGCGCTGCCCACCGGAGAGCTGCGCGGGATGGCGGTCGAGGACGTCGGTGAGGTCCAGTAGTTCGGCGGCCTCGGCGACCCGGCGGTCGATCTCCGGTTTCGGCATCAGGCGCATGGCGAGCCCGAACCCGATGTTCTGTCGTACCCGCAGATGCGGAAAGATCGCGTAGGACTGGAACACCATGGACAGGTTGCGTTGCCGGGCGGGCAGGTCGGTGACGTCCCGCCCGCCGATGTGTACGGTGCCGGCGTCCGGCGATTCCAGCCCGGCGATCAGACGCAGCAGAGTGGTCTTGCCACAGCCACTCGGGCCGACCAGTACGAGGAACTCCCCGTCGGCCACCCGCAGGCTGATGTCGTCGGTGGCCCGGACCTTCGTACCCGGATAGGTCTTTACCAGGTCGTGCAGCACGATTTCGGCCAACTTGGTCTCCCCTGGGCGTCGGCGGTCGGGGTATCCCACATGTTGCCCTGATCGACATCGACGTGCCAGAGCGCGCAGGCGAAGGAACCTCGGCGGAGGTGTATTCGAAATCCGCCGGGGTACGCGCTGGCGGCATTCACCCATCCGGTATCGGCGGGGTGGTGCCGAAGGATGCCGGGTCCGGGTGACGCCGAAGGGGGAAAGACCAGATGGCAGCAGGCAAGCAGGCCGGATCACCGCAGAGTGCGGCGGCTGGTAAGGCCCAACAGGCCCGTAACCAGGCGACGCAGGTCGGGCACGAAGCGACGCACGCGGGGAGTGAGGTGGCGCACCACGCCGCCGGCCAGACCCGCGAGGTCGCGGGCGAGGCCAACCGACAGGCCCGCGACCTGATGGGCGAAGCCTCCGCGCAACTGCGCCAACAGGCACAGACCCAGCAGAACCGCGTCGTCGAAGGGCTGCGTGGGCTCGGCCACGAGTTGGCGGAGATGGCGAGTCGTAGCGACCAGTCGGGAATGGCCACCGAGATGGTCCGACGGGCCTCGCACTCCGCCAACCAGGCGGCGGGTTGGCTGGCGGATCGCGAGCCCGGCACGGTGGTGGACGAGGTACGCCACTACGCCCGGCAGCATCCTGGCACCTTCCTGGCTGTCGCGGCGGTGGCCGGGGCGCTGGTCGGGCGACTGACCCGGAACATGTCCGGGGCGGGCGACGGCACCTCCGGTCCGAGTCGTGCCGCTGGTCGGACCGCTCCCGCTGGTCCGGGCGCTGGCGTCGAGGGCGGGGCCCATCCGGCCACGCCGTATCCGACCACGCCGGGTACGCCACATTCGACCACGCCGGGTACGGAGGTGCCGAGGTGAGCGATCCGGCCCGCCCGGTCGTCGAGCCGGGACAAGACAGGTCCCAACTGTCCCTCGGTGAACTACTCGGTGAGGTGACCCGGGACGTCTCCACCCTGGTACGGCAGGAGGTGGAGTTGGCCAAGGCGGAGTTGCGCCAGGATGCCCGGACGGCAGGCAAGGCCGGCGGGATGTTCGGCGGTGTCGCCCTGGCCGGTTTCATGGTGCTGCTGTTCGTGTCGTACGCGATCTGGTGGGCGCTGGCCGAGGCGATACCCGAGGGCTGGGCGGCACTGATCGTGGCGGTGATCTGGGCGGTCGTCGCGGCGGTCCTCTTCGCCATGGCCCGCAAACGGATGAAGGAGGTCCGGGGCCTACAACGGACGAAGGAAACCGTCCGGGAGATGCCGACCGCCCTCCGGGGCCGGTGAGTCGAGCCGAGCAAAGGAGAGTTGCCATGTCAGCCAATCCCGATCGGATCCGCCGAGACATCGAGCAGACCCGTGATGAGCTGAGCAGCGACGTCGACGCCTTGACCGACCGGGTCAACCCTCGACGGATGGCCAACGAGCGGATGGGTCAGGCGCGCGGGGCTCTGGGCCGGGCCCGAGAAAGGATCATGGGTACGGCCAGCCACGCTCGCCAGGCCGGGGGAGACAGGGCGTCGGAGGCGTCGCACCGGGCCGCGGAGACGGCCTCGTCGATGCGGGACCGGGCGAAGTCGATGCCGCACATGTCCATGGAACGGACCGAGGGAAGCCCGTTGGCCGCCGGCCTGATCGCCTTCGGGGTGGGGCTGCTCGCCGCCGCCCTGGTGCCGCCGAGCCGCTCCGAGCAGCAACTCGCCGGGCAGGCCAAGCGAACGGCGATGGAACACTCCGACGAGTTCAAGCAGCAGGCCAGCGGTGCGGCCCAGCAGATGCGGGACAACCTGCGGGAGCCGGCACAGCACGCGGCTGAGGCGGTGAAGTCGAAGGCGGCTGGCGGAGCGTCCGCAGTACGGGATGAGAGCCGGGGCGCTGCCCAGAACCTTCAGGGGCAGGCCCGTCATGCCGGCGAGGACATCAGACGGCAGTAGGTCGTGCTCGACCGAGCCGACCGGCGTACTGGATCCGAAAGGAAGATCATGACGACTCCCGACCGTCCGGCTGGCGGCAGCATGGCTGCGCCCAGCCGGGGTCCGCACGGACCCACCACCCACGCCAAGACCAGCGCCGCCGCCACCTTCTCTCTGGTGTTCGGCGTGTCAGCCCTGATCAGTGGCCTTACCGTCATCCTCTCCACGCTGGGGCTCATCCTCGGCATCATCGGGATCATCCTGGCCGTGATCGGGCTGAAGATGGCCCGGCGGCCCGGGGTGACCGGCCGGGGGGTCGCGATCGGCGGGCTGGTGCTCAGCATCCTGGCGGTGCTGATCGGGGTGGCCTTCCTGGCCGGTGTCAGCACCTTCCTCAACGATCGGGACGCCGTCGACCGGTTGCAACAGGAGGTCAACGACCTGCGTGACGAACTGCCGAAGTAAGCCGGTCGGGGGCCGACCCGGGTCAGCGGACGGTGCTGCCCCACATGTTCAACAGGTAGCGCCGCATCAGGGCGATGAAGACCAGTGCCGGTACGACCAACGCGAATCCGCCCGCGAACCGATAGGCGAGCGGAGAGTCGGAGAGCGTGGTGAGCACCTGGGCCGGCAGGCTACGTCGGTTGAGGGTGAGCACGGCAGCGCCGAACACCTCGTTCCATGAGGTGACGAAGGTGAAGATGGCGGCGGCGGCGATGCCCGGCAGAGCCTGGGGCAGCACGACCCGGGCGAAGGCGCGGGGCGCGGTGGCACCGAAGACCATCGCCGCCTCCTCGTGTTCGACCGGCACCGAGACGAAGACGGCCGACGTGATGAGTACGGTGGTCGGCAGGGCGAGCGCGGTGTGCACGAGCGCGACCGCGTACGTCGTGTCGTACAGGCCGGTGCTGAGGAAGACCCGGGCCAGCGGTACGGCGAGCACCACGATCGGCAGGGCCCGGACCAGTAGCAGGAACAGCTGGTAGGGATCGCGTCCCCGGAACGCGAACCGGGCGAGGGCGTAGCCGGCCGGAACACCGAGCAGTAGGGACAGCACCAGGCTGAGCAGGCCGATCTCGACCGAGTTGCGGAACGCGGGCAGCACCCCGGTGGAGCCGAGGAAGGCTGTCATCGTGTCGACCGACACCCCGGTCGGCAGTAGGGCCAGTGGGAACCGGTCCAGCGACTCCCGACTGGAGAGAGCGGCGAGCGCGATCAGGTAGAGCGGTAGACCCATGAAGAGCGTCACGGTGACACAGGCCAGTTGCACCAGCGCCGTACGCCGGGTCGTCCGCCACCGTCGTCGGGTCATCGCGAGCGCCCATGACTCGGGTCGCGTAGCACCCGCAGGTAGACCGTGGCGGTGCCGATGGAGAGCGCCAGCAACACCAGGGCGATCGCGGCGGCGACGTGCTCGTTCTGGAGCGTGACGTGCCACTGGTAGGTCTCGCCGACCAGCAGTGGGAAGTTGCGGCCGGTCAGTGCCTGGGCGACGGCGAAGGTCTGCAACCCGAGGATGGTCCGCAGGATCAGCGCCACCTGGAGGCTGGGCCGTAACTGGGGGAGCAGGACGTGACGCAGCCGCTGCCAGTAGGTCGCGCCGAAGACCGCTGCCGCCTCGTCGTAGTCGCGGGGGATGTTCTGTAGACCGGCGACGAGAATGACCAGTACCAGCGAGGTCGCCCGCCACAGTTCGGCGAGCAGCACCGCGACGAACATAGTGGTCGGATTCTGATAGGAGAGCCAGGCATGGCCCTCGTCGAGGCCGAGGTGGACCAGGGCCGAGTTGAGGTAGCCGCGGTCGGTGAAGATGGACAGCCAGACCAGTCCGGCGGCCAGGTCGCTGATCGCCAGCGGTACGCACCAGACGTAGAAGTAGAGCCCGGACAGCCGGGGGCGGTCGCGCAGCAGCAACGCCATGGCCAACGCGAAGGCGAACTGGAGCGGGATGAGTACGACGATCAGCAGCGCCGTGTTCCGGGCCGCCGGCCAGAAGTACGGATCGGCGAGCATCCGGCGGAGGTGGTCGAGGGTGAACCCGTCGTCGGCACGCAACGCCTGAAGTACGCCGACGGCCAGCGGCCAGAGGAACAGGACGGCGAGGAACACCACGGACGGCGCCACGAGCAGCAGCGGTACCGGTAGCCGGCCCGTGCGACGTACCCGATGTTCACGGCGGGTCGGGGCCGGCGCGGCTGTGGGGGGCGGCGCGGCTGTCGGCGTTGGCGTCGGCACGCTGGTCTATCCCACCCGACAGGTCTGTCCGGCCGCGACCGGGTCGGGCCGCCAGCAGGGCACCTGCAACTCGGCGAGGATGGCATCGAGCTGCCGGGCCTGCGTGTCGAGGACCGGTCGTACCGGCCGGCCGTCCAGGCAGATCTCCTTGAAGCAGTTCTTGAAGATCTGGGACACCTCGCCGTCACGGTTGCCCAGTCCGACCGGCGGCAGGGCGAGGATGGCACCGGCCGCACCCTGCTGGCGGCGTACCGCCTCGGCCGCCATCGCGACGGCGGGCGGTAGGTCGGCCGCGCTCGGGGTGTCGACGACCGGGAAGAAGGCGTTCTGCCGCAACACGTCGAGCTGTGTTTCACGGGCGGTGAGGCCGGTGATGACCTCGCGGGCCCGGTCGGCCTCCGGCGCACCTCGTGGAATCGCCAGCCCGGCGACGACGAGCAGATAGCCCAGTCCCTTCGGGCCGCGGGGCGCGGGAGCCATCACCCAGTCGTCCGGCTTGGCGGTGGGTGCGTTGACCAGCCGGGCGACATGGTCCCAGGCGATGAGCACCTCGCCGCGTTGTAACGGCTCCTGCATCTGGTCGAAGTTGGTCGACGCGGGGGCGGTCTGGGCCCACAGTTCCTTGAGGTACTGCCAGGCCTGTACCGCCGCCGCGCTGTGGAATGTGCTGATCTGCCCGCCGGTGAAGCTCGGCAGCAGATAGCCCTGGAAGAACCGGTGGTAGAGGCCCTTCGGCCCGCAGGGCAGGCCGAGTACCGGCTTGCCACCGTTGCCCCGTCGGGCCGCGCCGGCCCAGTCGAGCAGTTGGTCGTAAGTCAGGGTCTGCACGTCCGCCCCGCTGGGCAACCACTTCAGTGCACTTCTGTGGACCGCGAGCACGTACGACGCCTGCATCCAGGGCAGGTAGCTGGTGCTCGTGCCGGTCAGCCGGCCCAGCGCCGCGATCTCGGCGGGGAACCCGCGATCGGCCAGTTTCCCGGCGAGGTCGTCGAGGTTCTCGAAGCGGTCCGCGTGTGGGGCGAGGTCGCCGTGCAGGCCACCGACGAGGTCGACCTGCACCCGTCCGGCGGCCACCTGGGAGGTGATCGTCGAGGCGAAGACGCCCGGCTCGACCGGGTTGTACGCCACCGACGCGGCGGTGATCCGTTCGGCGAGGATCCGCTCGAATCGCTGCCGCTCCTCGACCGGCGTGAACTGGGTGGAGAGGAAGTCGACCGTACCCGCGCCACCGTCGCCGCCGCTGGTCGAGGCCCCGCCACAGGCGGTCAGCAGGGGCGCGGCACCGGCACCGAGGCCGAGGGCGAGCAGCGCGCGGCGACGCAGGCGTACGGGGTCAGCGGATCGCGGTGTCGTCGGCGGCCGAGTTGCCATCACGTGCCTCCGGTTCTCTCGGCGGGCACGAGCAACGATGGGGACGTATCCCATTCGGTCGTGGCCCGCCTGGTCGGTGCGGAGTGACACAAGTGGATATATTCGTGGGGCTCCATGTCAAGGGCTGACCGGTATGCAAGCGGTTGCTCGGATTGCCTGCGCCAGGGTCAGGCCGGTGCGCTGTCCAGTGCGGCGAGCAGACGTCGTACGGCCGGCGTGACGGTCCGTACGTGGTAGGCGAGGGCGATGTCCACGGTGGGGACCGGTGCGGTGAAGTGCCGTAGGCGCACCCCGGGCACCCGCAGGGCGCGTGCCCGGCCGGCCGGTACGGCGGCCAGCACGGCACCGGTGGAGACGGCCCGGAGCAGTTGTTCGTCGTCCGGCTCGTGGCGTACCAGGTGGAAGCCGCCGTGCGGCCAGATCTGCTGGACGATGCGGTCGTACATGCCGGGGCCGTTTTCCCGGGGCCACATCACCGCTGGCTCACCCATGACCAACTCGCGGGGGATGCGTCGGCGTCGGGCCAGGGGATGGTCGGCGGGGACCGCCAACAGCAGTTCCTCGGTGTCGACCAGCCGGCACCGCAACTGTGCCTCGTCTACCGGCGGGCGGACGAACGCGGCGTCGTAGCGGCCGGCGAGCAGCCCGGCGACGTTCGGTGCCGTCCATCCGGTCTCCGGCACCACCTCGACGTCCGGGTTGTCGGCCCGGAACCGGGCCACCAGGGCGTCGACCCGTCCGCCCCGGGCCGACCGGGTGTAGGCGAGCCGGATTCGTCCGCCCTGGCCGCTCACTGCCGCCGCGATGCGTTCCCGCGCCAGGGCTGTCTGGGCCAGCAGCGCGGTCGCCTCGGCGGCGACCACGACGCCGACCGGGGTCAGCGCGCAGGCACCTCGGCCACGTTCGATCAGTCGGGCGCCCAGTTCGCGTTCGAGCGTGCGGATCTGCTGGCTGAGCGCGGGTTGGGCGATGTGGAGGCGCGCGGCGGCCCGGGTGAAGTGCAACTCCTCGGCCAGTACGGCGAAGTAGCGCAGCCGGCGCAGCTCCATCGACCAATCATAAGAGCCGCCTATGGTTTGGTAAGGGACTTGTCTTGGACGATTCCAGTGTCGGGCCGGTTGGCTCGGAACATGGTTGACGTAGTGGTTGTCGGAGCCGGCGTGGTGGGTCTGACCTGCGCGATCCGGCTCCAGCGCAGTGGCGCCCGGGTGGCGGTGGTGACCGCCGACGAGCCGGCCCAGACGGTGTCCCGGGTGGCTGCCGCGGTCTGGTATCCCACCCGTACCGCGGAGGATCCCCGGGTGCTGGAGTGGGGGCGTCGTACCGCCGAGGAGTTGACCGAGCAGGCGAGGTGTGGGGTGCCCGGCGTGGTGCTGCGTCCGACCCGGATGCTGCGGCGTACCCCGGACGAGGGCACGCCGTGGTGGGCGGACGCGCTGCCGGACTTCCGTACGGTGGCGGTCGACGAGGTGCCTGCCGGTTACCTGGGCGAGTGGCGGTTCACCGCCCCGACCGCGGAAATGGGACCCTATCTCGACTGGTTGATGGAGCGAGTGCTGGCGGGCGGTGGGGTGGTGTCGCGGCGCCGGATCGACCGGCTGGCGGACGTCGCCGGGCTCGCTCCGGTCGTCGTCAACGCCACCGGGTTGGCCGCCGGGGTTCTGGCCGGGGACGACCGGGTTCACCCCGTACGCGGACAGGTCGTCCTGGTCGGTAACCCCGGATTGCACGTCTCGGTACGCGACGAGGAGAACCCGGCTGGCATGACCTATGTGCATCCGCGCAGCCGGGATGTCGTACTCGGCGGTACCTTCGAGCCGGGCGACGGGAACACGGCTGTGGACGAGGCCACCGGTCGGGCCATCCTGAGGCGGTGTGCCGCCCTGGTGCCGGAGCTGGCCGAGGCCCGGGTGATCGGACATCGGGTCGGCCTGCGGCCGGGCCGGCGCGGCGGGGCGCGGGTCGAGGTCGACCCGGTCGGATTGCCGGGCGGCGGACGGCTGGTGCACAGCTATGGCCATGGTGGAGCTGGTGTCACGCTCTCGTGGGGATGCGCCGACGAGGTGGTCGCCCTGTGCGGCCTGGGGTAGTGCCTGAGCCGGCTGGGTGACATGAAGATTCGTCGCGGCTAGCGATCGTTTGAATACTCTCTGACGTAGGACGTGTGGTCGAGCCGCCTCCGGTCGGGTATAAATTGGAGATCGCCGATGTCTTTGATCGCTGCGGTGACTGTTCCGTCGCGATCGGGGTATGGCAGGGACCAACCGGACCGGAGGGAGCCTGACCAGTGACGACGCGACCGGAACTCGACAGCGCCACGGTGCTGCGGGAGGTTGGTGAAGCCGAGGGATACCTCGCGAAGATCTGCTTCAAGACCGGACCACCCCGCCTGGTCGGCGTGGAACTGGAATGGACCGTCCACGACGCGGTCGACCCGGCCCAGCCGGTCGATCCGGACCGACTACGCACCGCCCTCGGGCCGCACGCCCCCACCACCCTCGACCCCGGCAGCACCAGCAGGCCGCTGCCACAGCGAGGCACGGTCACCGTCGAGCCCGGCGGCCAGGTGGAGATCTCCACCATCCCCCACCGCCGGCTCGACGCACTACACGAGACCACCAGCGCGGACATCGACTACCTGACCGGCCTGCTCGCTGCGGCTGGCCTCGTCCTCGGCCGCACCGGCATCGACCCGTACCGGCCGCCCCGTCCCGCAATCGACACCCCTCGCTATCGGGCCATGCGCTGTGCCTTCGACCGGCGAGGCCCCTCCGGCCGGGCGATGATGTACAGCACCGCCGGCCTCCAGATCTGCTTCGACGCCGGCATGCCAGCGCAGGTCGCCGCGCGCTGGCAGGCACTGCACGCGTACGGGCCACCGCTGGTCGCCGCCTTCGCCACCGCCGGACGATACGCCGGCCGGGACACCGGATGGGCCTCGGCGCGAATGGCCGCATGGCAGCGGATCGACCCCGACCGGACCCGGGCGGCGTGGACCCGAACCACCGACCAGCCCGACCCGGCCCGGGCCTGGTCGGCCTATGCGCTGGCCGCACCGCTGCTCTGCGTGCGGCGGCCCGGCGACGCCAACTGGGCCGCTCCGCCAGGAGTCACCTTCCAGGACTGGATCAACGGGGCGTTACCGCAGCCGCCCACCACCGACGATCTGGACTACCACCTCAGCACCCTGTTTCCACCGGTGCGGCCCCGTGGCTATCTGGAGGTCCGTTATCTGGACAGCCAGCCGGCAGGAGAGTGGATCGCCCCGGTGGCGGTGCTCGCCGCCCTGCTCACCGACGACTCGGCGGCCGAACTGGCCCGGGAAGCCTGCGAGCCGGTCGTCGACCAGTGGGAGCGGGCCGCCCGGTACGGCCTGGCCGACCCGGACCTGTCCCTGGCCGCTGCCACCGTGCTCGACGTGGCGTGCCGTGCCCTGGACCGTACCGACCTACCGCCCACCACCCGTCAGCGAATCAGCGAGATCGTGCAGCGGCGGCTCACCGTCGCGGAGAGGGGAGCGCCGTGACCTCGACCCCACCGGCGACCGGACCGGAGAACGCGTCCAGTGCGGCACCGGCCGCCCCGGAGAACACGCTCGGTGCGGCACCGGCCGCCCCGGACGATGCGCGTACCGCCCCACCAGCCGATCTGCGCGACCGGATCGTGGCGGAGTTGGACCGCACCCGTCGTCGCAGCGCCCTGCTCACCGAGGTGGTCGACGACGCCGACCTGATGCGCCAACACTCGCCGATCATGTCACCGCTGGTGTGGGACCTCGCCCACGTCGGCAACCAGGAGGAGCTGTGGCTGGTCCGCGACGTGGGGCGTCGGGAACCTGTCCGACGGGACATCGACGACCTCTACGACGCGTTCAAGCAGCCCCGTCGGGACCGGCCGTCGCTACCCCTGCTCCGGCCGGACGAGGCCCGCGCCTATCTGGGTACGGTCCGGACCAAGGTCCTCGACCTCCTGGACACCGTACGTTTCGACGAACGTCGACTGGTTGCCGACGGGTTCGCGTTCGGCATGATCGTCCAGCACGAGCAGCAGCACGACGAGACCATGCTCGCCACCCACCAACTGCGGGTCGGACCGCCGGTGCTCGCCGCGCCGCCCCCGCCGCCGTCGGCGGGGCCGGTCACCGGGGAGGTGCTGGTGCCGGCCGGGCCGTTCACCATGGGCACCTCGACCGACCCGTGGGCGCTGGACAACGAGCGCCCCGCACACCGGGTCGACCTGCCGGCGTACTTCATCGACGCCGCGCCGGTGACCAACGCGGACTATCTGGCCTTCATGGCGGCTGGTGGCTATACCGAGCCGCGTTGGTGGAGCGAGCCGGGCTGGCACTACCGGTGTGCGGCCAATCTGGCCGCGCCGATGCACTGGCGGCGGGACGGCGCCGACTGGGGCTATCTGCGGTTCGGCCGGTTCTCACCGTTGGTCCTCGACGAGCCGGTGGTGCACGTCGGCTACTACGAGGCGGAGGCGTACGCGGCGTGGGCCGGTAAACGACTGCCCACCGAGGCCGAGTGGGAGAAGGCAGCCCGCTGGGATCCGGCCAGCGGGCGGTCCCGCCGCTATCCGTGGGGCGACGAGGACCCCACCCCGGAGCATGCCAACCTCGGCCAACGGCATCTCGCCCCGGCACCGGTAGGGGCGTACCCGGCCGGCGCCTCGCCACTCGGTGTGCACCAACTCGTCGGCGACGTGTGGGAGTGGACCTCCACCGGGTTCCACGGCTATCCGGGGTTCGCGGCGTTCCCGTACCGGGAGTACTCGGAGGTGTTCTTCGGCGAGTCGTACCGGGTGTTGCGCGGCGGCTCGTTCGGCACCGACCGAGCGGCCTGCCGGGGCACCTTCCGCAACTGGGACCTGCCGATCCGTCGGCAGATCTTCAGCGGGTTCCGCTGTGCCCGGGATCCACGGCCCGGCGAGCACGACCGGTGATGCCGGAACGCCGCTCGGCGGTCGCCTGATGTGCCGACATCTGGTCTATCTCGGGCCACCGCTACCCCTGGCCGCGCTGCTGTTCGACCCGCCGCACTCACTGGCCCACCAGTCTTGGGCGCCTCGGGACATGCGCGGCGGCGGGACGGTCAACGCCGACGGTTTCGGTATCGGCTGGTACGGCCCCGGCCCGGAGCCGCTGCGCTACCGCCGGGGCCAGCCGATCTGGACGGACTCGACACTGCCGGCCCTGGCGGTGGCGACCTCGTCCAGGACCGTCCTGGCCGCGGTCCGGTCGGCCACCGTCGGCATGCCGGTGATGGAGACCGCCGCCGCACCCTTCGCCGCCGGACCGTGGCTGTTCAGCCTCAACGGGGTGGTACGCGGCTGGCCGGACTCGATGGTGCCGATCGTTTCCGGGTTGCCGATCCGGGACCTGTTGACCCTCGACGCGCCGACCGACGCGGCGGTGCTCTGGGCGCTCGTCCGACACCGGCTCCGCGCCGGTGCGTCCCTGGTTGAGGCGGTCGGCACCACGGTCCGGCAGGTCGCCACCGTCGCCCCCGACTCCCGGCTGAACCTGCTGCTCACCGACGGGCGTACGGCGGTGGCCAGCACAGTCGGTCACGCCCTGTCGGTCCGCGTCGGCGATGGCTCGGTGCTGCTCTCCTCCGAGCCGCTCGACGACGACCCCGGGTGGCGATCGGTCCCGGACCGGCGACTCGTGGTCGCCACCACCGACGACCTGACCAGCTTTCCGATCGACCGGCAGTCGTGAACCGGACGGGTAACGGTCAATCCAAGGGTCGCGCCGACGCGACCCGGCCGAGAAGGAGACAACGTGAGCACCGAGCCGTTGGAGATCTACCTGACCGAGCAGGACCTCGCCCGAGCGCTCCGCGAGGATGTCCGGATCGGTCTGACCGCCGAGCCGAAGTGGCTGCCGCCGAAGTGGTTCTACGACGCCCGGGGTAGCGAACTGTTCGAGGAGATCACCCGCCTGCCCGAGTACTACCCGACTCGCGCCGAGCGGGCCATCCTGGCTGCGTGCGCCGACGACATCGCCCGGCTGAGCGACGCGAAGACCCTGATCGAGCTGGGGTCCGGCTCCTCGGAGAAGACCCGACTGCTGCTCGACGCGTTCGCCCGACCGGGCGGTCTGGGCACCTTCGTACCGTTGGATGTTTCGGTCAGCGCGTTACGTCAGTCGACGGCGAAGATCGCGGCCGACTATCCCGGTCTGCGGGTGCGGGGCATCGTCGCAGACTTCACCCGGCAGCTTGATCGGATGCCCGCTGGTGGTCGCCGCATGGTGGCCTTCCTCGGTGGCACCATCGGCAACCTGACCCCCGACGAGCGGGCGGAATTCCTCCGGTCGATGCGCGCGGCGCTGGAACCGGGCGACTGGTTGTTGATCGGTACCGACCTGGTGAAGGACCCGGCGGTGCTGGTGCCCGCCTACGACGACGCCGCCGGGGTGACCGCCGAGTTCAACCGCAACGTCCTGCGGGTGGTCAATCGGAAGCTGCGAGCGGACTTCGAGCCGGACGGATTCGACCACGTCGCGGTCTGGGACGCCGAACGCGAGTGGATCGAGATGCGACTGCGGGCCCGTCATGCCCAGCGGGTACGGGTCGTCGCCCTCGACCTGATCGTGGACTTCGCCGAGGGGGAGGAGCTGCGAACCGAGATCTCGGCCAAGTTCCACCGGTCCGGGGTCGAGACCGAGTTGGCCGCCGCCGGGTTCGAAGTTCGCGCCGCTTGGACCGACGACGAGGAGCGCTTCCTGGTCACCCTCGGCCGGGCGGTCCCGACGGGGCGCCTGCGGCGCGCGTGGTCACGGCCTCGCCGACTCGACCACCCGTGACGAGGCGTATGCCCACCAGCAGGAGGGAGCCCGCGAGATCCTGCGTGGGCTGGACGTCGAGCAGCTCGCGCGCTGCTACGTCGCAGCGCCGTCAACGACTTGCGGGCCACGACCGCAGGGAACTGCTGGTCCGGATCGCGCCCCGTTGCCGAAAGGACCTCAACGAGGACCGGCCGCCGTCGCTGAGCAGGTTGCCGAATGACGCCAACCAGGGTTGGTGCCAGGCTCGCGGGCCCCAGGTCAAGCGAGGCTGATAGTGGTGGTCAGGTCGATCGGTCGGGCCGTGACGATGATCCGGAGCCAACTTGATCGCTAGGTTTTTTGATGATCATCGATTGGCTGGAGGGTGGATACTAGGAAACGCGGTGAATTAATGGAACTCGCTGAACCCGATCGACGTCAAAGCTGACACGGCCTCGACCTACGCCGACGTTGACGTGTCCGACTACGCCGACCCTAGTGACAGTCGGCGGGCTGATTCGACTGCAGCGCGGGCGCGGACGACATCAAACTGAGCAGAACTATATGGACGGGTACAACGAATCGCAGAAGCACGCTGAATATGAACAACAACCTGCAGTCGTGGGACATCAGCTCGTATCACAACGTACGGGGGTGCCTAGCATGAAGCGCCGCCTTGTTCGACCGCTGGCCGCAGGCGCTGCCGCTGTCACGGTGGCCTTTGGTGGGTGGTTGGCCTACGACTCGCTGCGTTCGGGTGAAACGTACTCGGTGCACTCGTCCTACACGTTCGATGTGAAGGACGAGGCGAAGGTGGCTGGTTTCGCCGACTACGTTGTCGTCGCGACGGTGGACCGTATCGTCGAAGTGCAGGAGCGCGACGGTACGCCCTACACCGTCTTCGATGTGACCGTGGACAAGACCCTCAAGGGAGAGCCGGTCAAGATGCTGCGCCTGGTACAACTGGGTGGAATTCTCGGCAAGGACACCTGGCAGGTGGAGGGCGAGTCCCTGCTGCGGCCCGGCACGACCTACGTGCTGGCGGCGAAGACGGAACAGGGGCGCGGAACGCACCAACTGGTGGGCGGGGCGGACTTCCCGGTCGTTGACCGGGCTGCGGCACGTGCTGGAGAGTCGGGGCCGGTGGCCGAGTGGCAGGACAGCGTCGCCCGCCAGCGATGGCCCGAGGAACTTTCGCAGAGCTCCTGACCGCCGCACTTTGACCGCGCACCCTTAGCCTGTCGCCCGGGACCAGGGCGACCATTCCCCCCACTGATCACGCCGGGGTGCCCTCGTTACAAGGGCACCCCGTGTCGGTGTTCGTCAGAGTCGCTGGCGCACTCAGGTCGTGTCGGCTCGCCGGTCCTGATCGAGGTAGAGCACGTAGGCGTGTACCGCCGGTACCCGCACCGGTAGGCGCTCAGGGCGGCGCAGGAACATCGACTCGTAGGCAAGCAACAGGCCGGTGCGTTGGTCGAAAACCAGAATGTCCCGGGTTCCGCCGTTGTCGGAGTCCACGCTGACCGCCAGGCCGTGGCGGCTGAGCCGGTCGGTGACCGCGCCGCGCAGGAGCACCCCGTCGGTGCGGGCGAGGAACCGCAACACCGCTACCCGCACGTTTTGGTCGACCTCGGTGGTGCGGTACAGATCAGCCACGGCGCGTACCGCCGACTTCGCCCCGTTGACGCGCGGTTGATGGGCGTACAGGGCCTGTTCGAGGGCATTGGCGTCGGTCGGGACCGGGTCGGCGACGACGGCCGCCAGCTCACCCGGTCCGTAGGTATTGACATCGGGGACGCTGCCGGCCGCAGCGGCAAGAAGACCCTCGGCGTCCGGCCGCTGCTCCAGATCGGAGCGGTCGAGGTTTACGGTGGCCACCTTGCCGGATCCGTCCGCAGCCCGCCAGGTCGAGATCACCTGCGGCACCATCGCGACATCGGTACTCCCCTTGCTGAAGGACATGTCCAACGACCACTGACCAACCCTTACGAAGCTGAACCGGCCCACCGACTGCGCCGGAGCCGGAGCCGCCTCAAGGGCCGCCGCCAGCCTGAGCAGGGCGTCCCGGGCCATGGGCGCATCCCCGCTGTATTGCACCTGCAACGGTTCCGGCGTCGCCGCATACGCCGGTGTCGATGAGTCAGCCACCTGCACGACGACCACACCAGCCACGAGCGCTGCGGCACTGGTCGCCATCGCGCCGAACAGAGCACGCCTCTTCCATCGCCGCCCCCGGTCCGGCGCAGGCCCCCCAGCCACCGCCGCCCACTCCACGCGCGGAACCGGCGGCCATTCCTGCACGGCGCGCGCTGGATCCAGCCCCCTCAACACATTCTCTGCCCTGCTCATCGCGTGCCTCCACGTACCGGTGCTCTGGATCTCCTTGTCGACTCCGCCGCAGCAGGAGCATCGAGCAGACGGGCCAAGCGCTGCCGCGCCCGGAACAGGCGCACTGCCGCCGCCGCGCGACCGCAATCGAGCGCCTGAGCCACCCCCGCCAGGTCCAGGTTTTCCCACGTCACCAGACGTAGGACCTCCCGATCAGACTCCGACAACCGGCGAAACGCGCCGCGCAGATCCTGCGCCAGTTCCACCACATCGAACGATCCGTCAAGCCCACAGGCATCGAGGGTGTCGGCCAGCGGCACCGTCACCGGTCGAGCCCTCCCGGCACGCCAGTGATCAGCCAACACTCGTCGGGCAACCCCATACAGCCAGGACACTGGAACCGTCGACATGTCTCCGCGACGCCGCCACGCCACGATGAACGTCTCCTGGGTCAACTCCCGCGCATGCTCGACATCACCGACGCGGCGGTAGCAGTAGCGCAGCACAAGGTGATAGCTCGACTCGAACATCCGCTCGAACGCGGCATGCTCATCCCGATCAGCGCTCACTCAACCCCCACCCGCGTCCATCTCACTACTACTCATGGCACCGAACGGCCACGAGTTACACCCTGAGACCAGAAATCTGACCCTGAACGTCCGGGCAGATGTCGACCACGCCACCCACAGTCGTTGGGCCGTGGTAAGACGCGTTTGGCGACTCAGCCGGTCCGTACCGTGCATGCCGGTTTCTCGGGGCCGGGGTGCCGGCCGGAAACGCCCTGATCGGAATCGCCAGCGCGCTCGGGCTCGGGCCTGAGTGGGGTTCGCAGTTGGCAATTCCGGATTCGGTGACCAATGCGGAGCTGTCAACAGTGCAATTCCTTTTCATGGCGATGGGTCGGGTTCCGCGTCAGCCCGCCTGCTCGGGGCCGCTGCTTGTCCCACATCGATGGCGCGTTCGAATGCCACGGGGACGACTGCTCGGGCGGGACGATGGTCTTCCACCATGAGGACATCATCGACCCGTGTTCACGGCAGCCGCAGATCCAGACAGGGCGCTGCGCATCGCATTCGGAGAACGTGGCCGGGCGTGAGCCGGTAGGCCCACCGGCACCCGGTGGTGGGATTCACCCACCGCCACCGATGATCTCTGCTGGACTGGGCAGATGTGGTCGAGTCGACCGCCGGCCGAATGAGTCGGCTCACGGCCTGGCTGCTGGGTCTGCCCGGCATCCTGGTCTACGCGTCGGTCGGGGCGCTGGTGTTCGCCGAGGATGCGCTCTTTCTCGGCTTCGTCATCCCCGGGGAGACCGCTGCCGTGCTGGGTGGGGTGGCGGTGAGCCGGGGACACGCCACGCTGCCCACGATGATCGTCGTGGTGGTCGCCTCGGCGGTCCTGGGCGACACGGTCGGGTACGCCGTCGGCCGGCACCTCGGACCCCGGCTGATGGACAGCCGGTTGCTCTGCCGGCACCGGGAGCGGGTGGAGCGGGCACGGCGTCTGCTGGCCCGGCGGGGCGGCGTGGCTGTTCTGCTGGGGCGGTTCGTCGCGTTCCTGCGCGCGTTGGTGCCGGCACTGGCCGGCGCGGCCCGGATGCCGTACGGCACCTTCCTGTTCTTCAACGCCCTGGGCGCGCTGATCTGGGGGACGGGTACGGTGCTGCTCGGTCACCTGGCCGGTCGTTCCTACGACCTCCTGGAACGGACGTTTGGGCGGTTCGCCGCCCTCACCGTGGTCGGGCTCGTCGTGATCGGCCTGGTCGGGTGGCGGATCCGTCGGCACCGGTCCGACCACCGGATACGTCAGCACCGGTCCGACCAGCGAAGCGACCGGCCCGGCAGGAACGGGCGGTAGCCCTCGCCATCGTGTTTGTCACGGGTCGGGAAACCGCGCTCAGACCAGTGACCTGGTGCACCCGGCGGACCGGCCGGCACCGGTATCGGCTAGTCTCGGTGCCGCGAAGGGGAGTAGCTCCCAATGTCGTGGTCGACATACTGGTGCGTTTTTCGCATCCGGCCACGCGGCCTCATCCAGGTGGGGCGGGCGAGACCTTCGACTCAGGCTGTAAAGGCCGGGTCGAGGTCGCCCATGCCCTGACCCGGCTCGACCGGGAAGGGTTTCATGGACGGATTCTTTGTCGCTCTGGCGGTGAGCTTCGGCGTCATCTTCGTGGCCGAGTTAGGCGACAAGTCGCAGTTGATGGCGTTGACCTTCGCCACCCGGTTCAAACCGGTGCCGGTGTTGATCGGCATCACCGTCGCCACGGCGGTGGTGCACCTGGCGTCGGTGGCGATCGGTGTCGGACTGGGCGCGGTGCTGCCCACCGGCTGGATCTCGCTGGTCGCCGGGCTGGCCTTTCTCGCCTTCGGTGCGTGGACGTTGCGCGGCGACGTGCTGACCGACGAGGAGAAACGCAAGGCCGATCGGACGGACCGGTCGGCCATCGTTCTCGTGTCGGTCGCGTTCTTCCTTGCCGAGCTGGGGGACAAGACGATGTTGGCCACCATCACCCTGGCCACCCAGTACGGATGGTTCGGCACCTGGCTGGGCTCGACGATCGGCATGGTGGTGGCCGACGCCCTGGCCATCCTGGTCGGTCGGATGCTGGGCAAGCGGCTGCCCGAGAAGACGATCAAGTATGGCGCGGCGATCCTCTTCGCGATCTGCGGCGTCTGGCTCATCGTGGAAGCCCTGCCCCAACTGGGGTGATCGGTCCAGAGGCGGTGTGCTGGGCAGCCCGGCGGCTGCCCAGCACCAGGACGGGTGCGGTCCGCCACGTGAGGTCATGTCGACCGGCGGCATTAGCTGGCGTTGCCAGCGCAGTGTCCGGACTTCTTCCTGCCATGTTCGGAAAACAGCGGCTCGGCTGCCGTAGACAGCCTCAGCTCAGTGAGAGTGCAAGGGTCTCACCGGCTCCCATCAGCCGGCCGTTGATGAGTACCTGGACTCGGGCGCGGACCGGGTCGGGGCCGACCAGCAGGATCATCGACCACATGTAGTCGTGGATGTATTCCTGCTTTTCGACGGTGCGGGTGAGGCCGTCGCCACGTTCGATCTCCATGTGGATCTCGACCTGGCTGGTCGTTGCCAGGTGGTCCAGGCCTGATGTGCCCTCGAACCGGGACCAGGCTGCTCGACCCCATGGCGAGTAGCGCAGCTGCACCTGGCCGACGAGTTGAGTCTCGGAGATGGCCACCTTCTGCGCGTCCAGCGTCACCGCGTCGAAGCCGCATCCGGCCCGTTCCGGATCGGCGCCGTCCACCACCGCCTGGGGGGACCCGGCTGGCCGGGCGATTACCGGCCGTTCGAGGATGCCCGCCGCGCTGACGTCGAGCCGGCGGTTGGCCTGTTGCCAGCGCTTGCGCCACTCCTGTTCGTCTCCGCCGCATGCAGCGACGAAGGCGAGTGTCACCGGCAGTGATGGCAACACGCGGCCGGCCACCGCCGTCGACAGGGCGGTTCGAGAGTAGTGCGCGCGTTTGGCGAGTTCGCGGAAGCTGGGTGTGCCGGCGGACTCCCGAAGGCGGAGCAGCTCGACTGCGAAGGTCCCTGCGGCGGTCTCCAGCCGATAGCCGAGCCGCTCGTCCGCCGTCATCGTCACCTCGTTCACCAGCCCAGTCGGGCATCCATCTTCTCCAATGACTGCATTGGTGGCAACAGGTGTCCGGGGCGTGGTTTCCACTGTTGCCGGCAAACGGCTCTGCCGAGACTCGTAGGTGCGCGCAACTCACCGCCGGGCCCGGGTCGACAGCCTCAAGGAGGAATCGTGATCAGGAAACACGCCAGGCTTCTGGCCGTTCTGGCCACAGCACTGCTGGGTGCACTGGCCACCCCGGCGCCGGCGAGCGCTGCCCCGCAGGAGCCCGCCAAGCACTGCGTAACGAACCTCAGCACCGGTGCCACCCGCTGCTTTTCGACCTTCTCGGCCGCCATTGCCGATGTGACGCAGGGGGAGATCACCAACGCGGACGCCCTGCCTGCGCTGACGCCCGGCGTCGGGCTGCGTGACCGGCTCAACCAGCTCGGTGCCCAGGCGGCACAGCGGAACAAGGCCGCCCTCGCGGCGGGCTCAGCCACCATGGCCGAGATCACCGTGGCCGTCAACTTCGAGCACACCGGATATGACACCCGGGGCTTTACCTACATCTGGACCGGCTACCGCCCCTGTGACGACGGACCGGTAGATCATTGGGAGTACTGGTTGGAGAATCTGACCTACAACTGGAACAACGCCAACGACAAGATCAGCTCGTTCTACGGTGCCAACAACTGCTGGCAGCAGAGCTACGAGCACTCCAGTTGGACCGGCAGAGTCCTGTCGCTGCGCCCGGAGGCAGCCGACCTCAACCAGGTGAACTTCAACGACATCATCTCCTCGCTCAGGCTCACCTGAGCGAAGCGCTCCGGGCCGCCCGTGACTACCCCATCCAACGGGTCAGCCACGGGCGGCCTGCGGGCATGCACCTGACAGGCCAGATGCGGCTATTGGCGGCGGGGCCCGTCGAACCGGTGCGCCCGGGTCCGCTGTCCGGACCTGGGCGCACCCCGCTCACCAGGCCCAGGCTTCGGGGCCCGGGCCGCCATTGCCGATTGGTGGGAACAGTTCGTCCAGGCGGGCCAGGGTCTCGGCGGACAGATCGAGGTCCAGCGCCGCCACGGCCAGGTCCAACTGGTCGGCCGTCCGCGGGCCGACGATCGGACCGGTCACTCCCGGCCGGGACAGCAGCCAGGCGAGGGCCACCGCGGTCGGTTCCGCCGACAGCTCGGCGCACAGTTCCTCGTACGCGGTCAGGGCCGCGCGGTGCGGTTCGACCCGGTCGGCGGCGTGCAGGACACTGCGGCCGGGGACCCCCTCGCGTTGCTTGCGGATGGCACCGGAGAGCGCGCCGAAGTGCAGTGGTGAGTACGGCAGGATCCCGATCCCGAGTTCGATCGCCGCCGGCACTACCTCCAGTTCGACGTGACGGGTGAGCAGGTTGTACTTGCACTGCTCGGAGACCAGACCGAGGAAGTTGCGTCGATCGGCCGCGGCCTGCGCGCGGGCCAGGTGCCAGCCGGCGAAGTTGGACGAGCCGACGTACCTGACCTTGCCCTGGGAGACCAGCACCTCCATCGCCTGCCAGATCTCCTCCCACGGCGTGTTCCGCTGCACGTGGTGCATCTGGTAGAGGTCGATCCAGTCGGTCCGTAGTCGGCGCAGCGAGGCCTCGCAGGCGGCGATGATGTGCCGGGCGGAGAGTCCGCCGTCGTTGGGCCAGTCGGTCATCGGAGCGTAGAGCTTGGTCGCCAGGACCATCCTGTCCCGCCGGCCGGTCTTCTCGAACCAGCTGCCGATGAACTGTTCGCTCATCCCGTCGCCGCGTTCGCTGCCGTACATGTTGGCGGTGTCCACGAAGTTGATGCCCTCGTCGAACGCCCGGTCGAGGATGGCATGGCTGGCCGCCTCGTCGATCTGCCAGGCGAAGTTCATGGTGCCGAGGCAGAGCCGACTCACGGTCAGGCCGGTTCGGCCGAGGTAGGTGTATTCCATGGGGGTGACGGTAGGAACGGGTCTCGGCTGGTCGGTAGCCGTTCGACCGTGCTCGAATGTTCGGGTGAGCATGATTGAGTTTGCGCCAGCCGACCTGGTCGGGCTCAGGCTCGCGCACTCGCCGCTGGTCGAGGTGGTGACGAGCGGCTTCGCCCTGAACCGCCCACGGGAAACATGGTTGTACGGTTCCTGGGCGGCCCGGGTGCGACCCCTGCTTGCCGGGGCCGGCCTACGTACCTTCCTCGCGGTGATCTCCGGCCCGACCTGCTACGTGCCGGACTTCCTCACCCCGGTGCCGGCCACCGCCCGGCCGAGCCTGGCCGAGGAACTGCGGGTGGTGGCCGCGACCCCGCTGGACCGGGTCGCGGCCGAGGTGGCCGCGGCCTGGGCTGGTCATCCCGCGCCGCCGGAGATCCGCCGCTTCGACACTGATCCGGCGGGTGGCCTCGCCGAGTTGGTCCGGCAGGTCCAGCGGTACTTCGAGTTGGCGGTGGCCCCGGTCTGGCCCCGGTTGCGAGCGGCGGCCGAGGGCGAGATCGCGTACCGGGCGCGGCTGGCGGCCGAGGACGGTCCGCAGGCGCTCCTCGCCGGTTTGCATCCGAGACTGGACTGGGACGGCTCGGCACTCCGGTTGGCGAACGGCAAGCCGGGGCAATGGAGCCTGGACGGTCAGTCCCTGACCCTGCTGCCAGCGGGGTTCGCCGGTCCGCGGGTCTACCCCCTGACCGCGGGGCCGGCGGGTCGTGCGCTCTGGTATCCACCCCGCGGATACGGCCAGCTCTGGGCACAGGCGGCACCAGCCGAGCCGTCGGCCCCGCTGGCGGCGCTGCTCGGCTCGACCCGGGCGGGGGTGCTCACCCTGCTGGCCGTGCCCGCCAGCACCGGCGAGGTCGCCACCACCCTGGGACTCTCCCCGGCAACCGCGTCGCACCATCTGACCACGCTGCGGAACGCGGGCCTGGTGGTCGGTGAGCGCGTCGGCCACCGGTTGCGATACCGGCGTACCGCCCTCGGGGAGCAGCTCAGCGCGATCGACGGGGTGCGGATCGACGGACGGTAGCCGATCTGCCCTACCGCTCGGCCTCCGGGGCCGGGTACTGCTGGTAGACGTCCGGCACCCCGTCACCGTCGTCGTCCCGCGTCTCCTGCTCGTGTAGCCGCCGGTAGACGGCGTTTCGCCGGAGCAGGACGACCGAGGCGAGCAGTGCCGAGGTCAGTGAGCCGACCAGCACGGCGGCCTTGACGTGCTCGTCGCGTTCACTGCCCGGCCCGAACGCCAACTCACCGATCAGCAACGAGACGGTGAAGCCGATGCCGGCCAGCAGGGCGACGCCCAGCAGGTCGGACCAGGTGATTCCCTCGTCGAGTTCGGCGTGGGTGAACCTGGCCAGCAGGTAGGTGGAGCCGAAGATGCCGATGCACTTGCCGAAGACCAGCCCCGCCGCGATGCCGATCACCACCGGGTCGGTGACCAGTGTCGATAGTTCACCGCCTCGGAAGGAGACGCCGGCGGCGAGGAACGCGAACACCGGTACGGCCAGCCCGGCGGAGATCGGCCGCCACCGGTGCTCGAATCGTTCCGCCAGGCCGTGACCGTGCCGGTCGCGCCGCAGCACCGGTACGGCGAAGCCGAGCAGGACCCCGGCGACGGTGGCGTGTACGCCGGAGGCGTGCATCAGCCCCCAGGCCGATATGCCCAGCGGGATCAGTGCCCACCACCAGGTCCGGCCGCGTTGCACCAGCAGCGTGAAGATCGCGATCGGGACCAGCGCCCCGAGCAGTGGGAGCAGGCTGAGGTGGTCGGTGTAGAACAGCGCGATGATCATGATCGCGAAGAGGTCGTCCACGACGGCCAGGGTGAGCAGGAAGGCGCGCAGCCCGCTGGGCAGGTGGGAGCTGAGCACGGCGAGTACGGCCAGCGCGAACGCGATGTCGGTGGCGGTGGGAATGGCCCAGCCCCGTGGGGCCCCGCCGTCAGCGGCCAGGTTGACCCCGAGGTAGATCACGGCGGGCAGGGCCATGCCGCCGATGGCGGCGACGACGGGTAGCGCCGCCCGCCGCGGATTGCGAAGGTCCCCGGCGACGAACTCACGTTTGAGTTCCAGGCCGACCACGAAGAAGAAGATCGCCAGTAGGCCGTCGGCGGCCCACTGGGCCAGGTTCAGGTCCAGGTGCAGCGAGCTGCCGCCCGGCCAGGGAACGAACTGGCTCAGGGTCAGGTAGGAGGCCGACCAGGGGGAGTTGGCCCAGACGAGGGCGACGACCGCGCCCAGCAGGAGTAGCCCGCCACCGACCGTCTCGGTGCGGAGGATGTCCGCCACCACCTTCGCCTCCGGCCAGCCGGAGCGCTGGAAGAGGCGGGTCATGCGCGGCTTGTCAGGTGCCGGCGGCCGGTTCATCGTCACGGGTGCCCTTCGGGGTCGTTGGTCCTACGGATCCCTCACCGCCGACCAGACTTCCCGGCACACCGTTGATCATTTAACCACAGCGTCGGCCCGGCGGCACCGCGTCCGGGTATCGCCTGGTTCTGGGGCTTGTTAGGCAGATTGCGACTACCCACGGCTCCTCATCATTTACATTCAGTTGGGCGCTTCATGCGTCGAATGGGAATTTTTCGGATTCTTCGCTTTTCCTAGCACCTGAACCCCTCATGTCGATTAGCCAGTCAATGCCTGAGACGGGAGGTCTGACCCGATGGACCTGCATGACCACTTGCGCGTGGTGCGCCAACGATGGTGGGTCGTACTCGCGACGGTCATGGTCGCTCTCGGTGTCGCCGGGTTCCTCACCGTGCGGGCCGAACCGAAGTACACCGCCTCGGTGACGTTCTTCGTCACGACACCGAGTCGGGGGTTGGGTGACGCGTACCAGGGCGGTCTCTTCCTCCAGCAGCGAGTGAAGTCGTATGTCGACCTGCTCACCAGCGACCGACTCGCGCAGGACGTCGCAGCGGCCAATCCGATCGGGCTCGCCGCCGGTGAGGTGCAGTCCCGGGTCTCCGCAAACGTCCAGATGGATACCGTGCTGCTCACCGCCACGATCACCGACACCGACAAGGGTCGGGCGCTGCGTCTGGCCGAGGCGGTGGCGGCGAGCTTCATCCCGCTGGTGGAGAGGATCGAGACGCCGCCCGGCGACGACAATCCGCCCGTGAAGCTCGAAGTGGTGAGTGGTCCCCGGGTGAATCCCGATCCGGTCTCCCCCCAACCGACGCGGACCTTCTTGCTTGCCGGGTTGATCGGTCTGGTGCTGGGCGTCGGCCTGTCGGTGCTGCGTGGCCGCGCGGACACCACCATCCATGACGGCGAGACGCTGCACCGGGTCACCACCAGCCCCCTGCTCGGGCAGGTGCCGTTCGACCAGAGCGCCAGGCTGAGCCCGCTGATCGTGAAGAGTGCCGCCACCTCGGCCCGCGCCGAAGCGCTGCGCAAGCTGCGGACCAACCTCCGCTTCGTCGATGTGCAGGAGCCCGCCGGGGTGATCGCGGTGACGAGTGCCGTGCAGGGCGAGGGCAAGTCCACCACAGCCTGCAACCTGGCTATCGTGCTCGCCGAAGCGGGCTGGCGAGTGCTGCTGATCGACGCCGACCTGCGCCGGCCTCGGGTGGCCAACTACCTCGGCATGCCCACCGGAATCGGACTGACCGACGTGCTGATCGGCGAGGCGGAGATCAATGACGCCGTACGTCCGTGGGGGGACCGGTCACTGCTGGTGTTGCCCGCTGGTTCCATCCCCCCGAACCCCAGTGAGCTACTTGGCTCCAAGGGGATGGCGGATCTGCTGCTCTCGCTGCGGGAGTCCGCGGACATCATCATCATCGACACCGCGCCACTGCTGGCGGTCACCGACGGGGTGGTGGTCGCGGTACAGGCCGATGGTGCCCTGCTCGTCACCCGGGCCGGCAAGACGTCGCGGACCCAGGTCGCGGCGGCGACACAGGCGCTCTCCTCGGTGGCCGCCCGGCTGCTCGGCTGCGTACTCAACATGGCGAAGGTGCCACCGTCGGAGGCATATCAGTACGAGGCGTACCGGGTGACCGGTCCGACGGCCCGCTCGGTCCAGGGCGGCAACCGGCCGAGCCGGTCGACCAGCCACGCCGTGCAGGGGACTGGTCTCGAGGCGGAGCCACCCCGAGGGCAGATCGACGTACTGGCCACCCGGGTGGTCGACCAGCCGACCCAGGAACTCACCCGGATTCCGCGATGATCCCGGCCACCGCCACCGGGCGACTGGTGGTGGCCAGGTGAAGATCGGCATCCTGTCCTACTTCTTTCCACCGGAGCCGGCGTTCATCCCGGGCAGTCTCGCCGAGGAACTCGTCGCCCGAGGACACGAGGTTCGAGTCCTGACCGGATTCCCGGACTATCCGGGCGGTCAGCTCTATCCCGGCTGGCGGCAACGCTGGAAGCACCAGACCAGCAGCGAGCGACTCACCGTACGACGGGTGCCGCGTTACCCCGGTCACGACGCGTCGGCGACCCGCATGATGGCCAGCTACCTGTCGTTCGCCGGCAGTGTGGCCCTGGTCGCCCCGCGTTACCTGGCCGGGGTCGACGTGCTCTACGTCTACCAGCCTCCGGCCACGACGTTCGCCGCCGCCGGACTGCTCCGGCTGTTACGTCAGATCCCCACCGTCCTGCACGTACAGGAGTTGTGGCCGGAGACCGCGAGCCGGTCGACGGTGGCTGGCGCGGGCACCGCCGACCGGCTGCTCCACGGCGGCCTTGCGAGTACGGTGCGCCGGATCTACCAGGCGGCCAGCGGTATCGCGGTGATCGCCCCGTCGATGCGGGAGTTGGTGGTGTCCCGGGGAGCGGACGAGGCCAAGGTCCGGGTGATCCTCAACTGGACCGACGAGCGGGTCTTCCGGCCCACGACGGCCAGCGCGGCGGCCCGGCAGGCGATCGGGCACCGGGGTCGATGCACGGTGATGCATGCCGGCGACATGGGCCCGTTCCAGCGGGTCGAGACGGCGGTACGGGCGGCGGCCCAGGTCAACGGGCAGCTCGACCTGGTGCTGGTCGGCTCGGGCAGCGAGGAGCAGCAGGCGCGTCGGCTCGCCGCGGAACTCGGCGCCGGCAATGTGCGGTTCGTCGGTCCGCGTCCGCCCGAGCAGATGGCGGAGCTGTACAACGCCGCCGAATACCAGCTCGTCCTGTTACGGGATCTGCCGACGCTGCGTGGCACCGTGCCGGCGAAGTTGCAGGCCGCGCTCTCCTGCGGATCGCCCGTGGTCGTGTCAGCCGGCGGGGACACCGCCGACCTGGTGGAGCGGACCCGGGTCGGCCTCTCCTGCCCACCGGAGGACTGGCAGGCGTTGGCCGACCGGTTCGCGCTGGCGGCGGTGATCCCGGCGGAGGCGCGGGCCGAGATGTCGCACCGGGCCAGGGAGAGTTACCTGCAGCGCATGTCGATGCGGGCGGGTGTGGACGAGGTCGAGCAGATGCTCGGCGAGGCCGTGGCGCGCCGACGGGGCTGGAAGCCAGCCAGATGACAGCGTCGAGGCGACATGGCTCGTTAATCCGATAAGGGTGCTTTCGTCCGTGCTATAGAAATACAGGACAGTCCAGAGGGTATTGGGGTATTCGTCGATTCTGGAAGTGATGGTGCCGGGGTGACTGATGGGACCGGGCAGAGTCGCTCGAAGACCCGACGTCGGATCCAGCCCCGGCTACGCCGGGCTCTGCTCGGCACCCTCGTGGTGATCCTCTCGCTGTCGGCCGGTGCCAGTTGGGTCGGCCACCAGGGCTGGCAGGCCCGACACCACCTCACCACCGCCGCCGATCTCGCTCGTGAACTCGGCCGGCAGCTTCTCGACGGAGACGTCACGCAGGCCCGCCACACCCTGGCCGCGTTGCAACGGCAGGCCCGTGAGGCGCGGGCCGCCACCACGGACCCCGGCTGGTGGTTGAGCACCCATCTGCCGTACGCGGGGGACAACCTGGCAGCGGTCCACGGCATCGCGGTGGCCGTCGACGACCTCAGCCGACGGGTCTTTCCCTCGATCCTGCGGCTGGACCTCGCCGCCGTGCTGCCGCGATCGGGTGGCTTCGACGTGGCCGCGCTGCGCTCCGCCGAGCCCACCCTCACCGCCGCGGACACCGCGATGCGGGAGATCCGGCAGCGCTTCGACGCCGTACCCAGCACCGCCCTCTGGTCCTCGGTGGCGACCGCGGTACGGCAGCTACGTGGCGAACTGGACCGACTCGCCGTACTGACCGCCACGGCGCGTCGTGCCGCTGTGCTGCTGCCACCCCTGCTCGGTGCCGATGGGGCACGCACCTACCTGCTCGCCTCGCAGAACCCGGCCGAACTGCGCGCCACCGGCGGCATGCTCGGCGCGTACGCGGTGATTCGGGCTGACCGGGGGCGAGTGGAACTGGTCACCCAGGGTGCCGCCAGCGAGTTGAGGTACTTCGACCGACCGGTGCTGCCGCTCGACCCGGACATGCAGACCCTCTACACGGATCTGCTCGGGGTCTTTCCCGCTGACGTCAATCTGACCCCGCACTTCCCGACCGCAGCCGTCCTCTACCGCGAGATGTACCGTCGCCGGACCGGCGTCACCGTAGACGGGGTGCTGGCCACCGATCCCGTGGTGCTCTCCTACCTGCTCCAGGCCATCGGCCCGGTACGGGTCCCGGGGCACGCGACCCTGGTGGCGGACACGGCGGTGCGCACCCTGCTGTCGGACACGTACCAGAAACTGGGTTTCAAAGCGCAGGACGACTACTTCGCCGCCTCGGCGATGGCCGTCTTCGACGCGATGATCAAACGCCCCGTCGATCCACGGGCCCTACTGGCGGCACTGGATCGGGCGATCACCGAACGGCGGATCCTGTTCTGGAGTGCCCGGCCGGATGAGCAGCGGCACCTCCTCGACACCCGGTTGGCCGGGGTGCTGCCCGAGCAGGAGAAGGTGCCCACGGTCGGGGTGTTCCTCAACGACGGCAGCGGCGCCAAACTGGGCTACTACCTGGCCCGCGACGCCCGGTTGACGGTCGGGAACTGCCGGCCGGACGGCCGACGCGAACTCCACCTGCGACTCACGCTCTCCTCGACCGTGCCCCGGTCCGGCCTCAGCAAGTCAGTGCTGGGCCTGGGCATGGCCGGCGATCCGTACACCGTCCGGACCCTGGTCTACGTCTTCAGCCCCGCCGGTGGCCTGCTGCACGATGCCCGCCTGGATGGCGTGCAGGCGCTGCTCGGCAGTGGTCGGGAGCGGGGCCGCCAGGTCGGTGTGGTGAGCGTGGATCTCCGGCCCGGCCAGACCCGGGTCCTGGAGGTAGGCCTGTTCAGCGCAGTTACCCGCACCGGTGCCGCCGAACTCTGGCTGACCCCGGGAGCGACGCCATGGACCACCCACATCAGCTCCGCGCCATCGTGTAGCCAGTAGAAAGGACCCAGCATGCGGCTATCCCGCATCATCACCGCGCTCGTGGCCGGCCTGGTCGTGGCCGGTACGCCCACTGTGGCGGGGGCGGCCCAGCCGTACCCGCCACAGCCGTCGTATCCACCGCAGCCACCGAGCCTGACCGTCAATCCGGCCACGATCAACCTGGGCCGCACCACGACCATCGTCGGCCTCCACTTCGGCCGGAACGAGGTCGTGGACATCGTGGTCTCCCGATCGCCGCTCTACGGAGCCGGTGTGCTGGACGGGCGGTCGACCCAGCGGGACGACGGCGGGACCGTGGCGATGGTCCCGGTCGCGTACGAGCCGCTCCGGCAGCCGACCGATCCCGATACACCACCCCAGGACGACCCGTTGGAGGCCACTACCGACAGCCAGGGTCGATTCAAGCTCAAGTTCAAGCCGCACGAAACCGGCAACTACACCCTCGTCGCGACCGGCCGCTACTCCAATCGCAGCGCGACGGCGCATCTGACCGTGCTGAAGCCCCAACCGCAGCTTCCGGTCACCGGTACCGACGTCGGGACATCGGTAGGGATCGGTGTCGGTCTGGTGGCGGTCGGCGCGTTCCTGCTGATGCTGACGTTCGCCTGGCGCCGGCGTAGCCGGGTGGTCGCCCGACAGTGACCCCACCGCCCGCACGATCGGGCACGACACAGAGAGCCGGGCGGCTGTCGGGGGCGGGATGCGACCCGACAGCCGCCCGGCGTCGCGAAGTAGAGTCGGGCGATGAACGGTGGACAGCCGACACCAGGGCAGACTCGACCCGCCGGTGCACCCGCACCCGAGGCCACGAGTGTCCTGCTGGCCGGCCACGACGTGCCGCTGGGGCGGTACACCACCGTGCGGCGGCTACTGCCGCAACGACAGCGCCGGATGGTCGGTGCCTGGTGTTTTGTCGATCACTTCGGCCCCGACGACGTCACCGGTCGACCGGGGATGCAGGTGCCGCCGCACCCGCACACCGGACTGCAGACCGTCACCTGGCTGCTGGACGGGGAGATCCTGCATCGGGACAGTCTCGGCAGTTACCAGCCCATCCGGCCGGGACAGCTCAACGTGATGACCTCCGGACACGGAATAACCCACTCCGAGCAGTCCCCGCCGGAGCACCCACCGCTGATGCACGGCCTGCAACTGTGGGTGGCGTTACCGGACGCGACCCGGAATGGGCCGCCCAGCTTCGCCCACCACGCGGGCCTTCCGGTGTTCACCGCGACCGATCTGACGGCGACCGTCCTGGTCGGCGAGTTCGACGGGGTGCGGTCGCCGGCAGTGGGGCACACTCCGCTGCTCGCGGTGCAGTTCGACCTGCCGGCCGGCGGGACCGCCCGGCTGCCCGTGGACCGCGGATTCGAGCACGGCCTGCTGGTGGTGTCGGGTTCGGTCGAGGTCGATCGGGTGCCGGTCAGGCCCGGGTCGTTGCTCTATCTGGCCCCGGGCCGTCGGGAGATCTCGATCCAAGGCACCGCGTCGGCGACCCGCCTGGTGCTGCTCGGGGGCGAGCCGTTCGACGAGTCGCTGGTGATGTGGTGGAACTTCGTCGGGCGTTCCCATGAGGAGATCGTCGAGGCGCGTGCGGACTGGATGTCGGGCCGCCGGTTCGGCCCCGTCGTCGGGGACGACGATCCGCCGCTGCCCGCACCGGCGATGCCTGCCGTCCGGCTCAAGGCGCGGGACAGGCACGGGCACATCCTCGGCTGACGGCGTTCGCCGGAGGTCCAGGGCCCGCCGCCGGGGGATGAGCCCGATCGGACGGGCGTGACCGGGCCCGTTGTGGGTAGTCGCCCGGCATGACAGGCACGGTCACGACCAACCTCGCGGAGCGAAAGCGACTGGCCCGACGTCTGGTCGGCAGCGGCCGGGGGTTCGCCGAGGCGTACGGCTTCCGGGTGACCAACAATCCGGCGAGTCTCTTCCAGGTGCTCTACCTGTCCATCCTGTTGCGCCGGACCAGCGACTTCCGCCGGGCGGTCACGACCGCGTTGGCGCTGCGGGACCAGGGCTGGGACAGCCCGGCTCGACTGGCCCGGTCGCTGCCGGGGACCCGGGCCCAGGTGTTACGGGCGAGTGGCTTCCCTCGGAACGCCGACGAGCTGGCAGACGTACTCGGTGATCTCGCCGCCGGCGTGGTCGAGCGATACCGGGGCGATCTGCGCCGGATACGGGCGGCGGCCGGGTACGACCGGGAGCGGGAGCGGCGGTTACTCAGGGAACTCGCCGGGGTGGACGAGCAGGTTGTTGATCTCTTCTTCCGAGATGTCCAGGCGGTGTGGCGGGAGGCGGCGCCGGTGGTCGACCGGCACGCGTTGGCCGCTGCCCGGCGGCTCGACCTGGCCCGTTCCGCCGCCGATCTCGTGGCGGTGGCTGGCTCCGCTGAGTCGGAGAAGCTGGCCTGGTTGGTAGGGGCGCTGGCCCGGGTCGACTTGGAGGACAGCTACGACGATTTCCGTTCACTGACCCGGGCCTGATCGCGGCAGCGCGGGTGGGATAACCCACAATTCCCGCACAATCCACCGTACGGCTGATGCTGGATCATATGATTGGTCCGGCGCTGCTGCCTGCCCGGTTCGGGCGGGCACCGTCGCCCGGTGGGTGCGTGACCGGTTCGGACGCGCCGAGGCCACCGGGGTTACGTCGGACGTGGTGACCTGGGCCGGGTCAGGCCCGGACCCAGGCACCTCGTCCGGTGTCTGTCTGCTGCTCTGATCGGGACCAGGCTGCTCTGATCGGTGGGCTTGGGCTGCGCCCTACCGGACCAGGCCGGCGATCAGGTTGATGGTGGCCGCGATGATCACGGCACCGAACAGGTACGACAACAGTGCGTGGCGCATCGCCGTGGTGCGCATCTCGTTGCTGGTGAGGTTGGTGTCGGAGACCTGGAACGTCATGCCCACGGTGAAGGCCACGTAGGCGAAGTCGGAGTAGCGGGGCGGGACGTGGGCGTTGAAGTTGATGCCGCCATCGGAACCGGTGTAGTAGAGCCGGGCGTAGCGGGCGGTGAAGACCGTGTGCACGATCGTCCAGGAGAGCAGGACACTCACCACCCCCAGACCGACCTGGAACTGCTGGGGGGAGCCGTGCAGGGACTGGGCGCCGGCGAGGGCGAACCCGACCGCGAGCAGGCTGGCGACGCAGGCGACCAGCAGCAGCGTGTCCCGTAGGGCGAGGATTGGCTCCTCGCGTACCGCGAGTCGGGCGGTGCTGCGCGAATCCAGGGGCCAGATCGCCGTCCACGCCCAGACCAGATAGACCAGCGCGGCGACGTCCCACCCGACGAGCGGCGCGAGCCTCGCCGAGTGGAGCCCGCCGAACAACCCACCAGCCAGCATCCCGGCGAGTGCCATCGCAGCCAACTGGACCGACGGTGGGGTCGGATCGCGACGTGGCTTCTTCCTTCTCGTCCCTGGTCGCACCACAAGCCGTCAGATGCTCCGGTCAGGTCCCGCGCAGGTGTCGGGCGACCTGCTGTTGTTTGCGGTTCCGGGCGCGGGCCGCCAGATCCGCCGGCGTGACCTCCGGCGCGGGGTCGGTCCGCGCCGAGCGTACGACCTCGTTGGTGTTGTGGTAGTCGACAGGTGGCATCGCCCGCAACGCCTTCAGGACGTCCGGCGGGGCGCCAGCCCGCTCAGCCTCGCGGATGATGTCCTGCTTGTCGGCGGGGAAGTCCATCGACGTGAGGTACCGCAGCACCTCGGCGTTGGTCGCCATGATCGTGCTCCTCGGCGGTCGTAGTCGCTCTGTCCGGCCGCTTACCCGGCCCACATCCGGTCACGCGTGGTCGGCTGGACGCAATGCCGCTGTTTGTCACCGCCGACCCGGGGTACGCCGCGGGTTCGACCGGACGGGTGGTGATACGTGGATCCGCCGGACGGGCGGTGATACGCGACGGAGTGGGGGCGGCATGAACTACGACACCTTCATCGACCTGGTGGCGCGGCGTGCCCAGGTCTCCTCACCACAGGCGGTCGATCTGACCCGGGCCACGCTGGAGACGTTGGAGGACCGGTTGTCCGGTGCGGAGGTGGTGGATCTCGCCGCCCAACTGCCCAAACCGTTGCAGGCGACGCTACGTAAACGCGGCGGAACCGCGGCGCGGTTCGGTGTGGACGCGTTCGTCCGGCGGGTCGGTAGAGGTGCCGGTATCGACGAGGTGCTGGCGCGCACCGGAGCGGGGGCCGTCTTCACCACCCTGCGAGAGGCGGTCACCGGTGGCGAGTTCGACGAGGTGATGGCCAAGCTGCCGGACGACTACCAGGAGTTGGTCTCGCCGTCGTTGCTGCCCGGCAGCATCTCCCGCCCCGCCTGAGTCGTCGCACCGAATCCCGTCAGGTCAGGCCACCGCGCCCTCGCCGCACCGGCGGCTGACCATCGACCACCTGCCGAGCGGCCAGGTGCGGATGGCGCGGTGCCTCCCCAGGCGGCCAGGTGCGGATGGCGCGGTGCCTCCCCAGGCGGCCAGGTGCGGATGGCGCGGTGCCTCCGCCCAGTCGAGCACCGGAGCCACGCACGCGTGGTGTGTTTTCCAGCACCTGGGACCATCGTCGCGGGTCCGGCTACGGAACAGCCGGGCCCGGTGCTCCCGGGCAGCCGGCCATTGCGCCGGATCGGCACGGTCCCGGCCCTCGCCCTCCGGTGGCTGGCTCGAACCCGGTCCGGCGAACCAACTCCGCGTAGAGCCGGGGTTCGAGCGCCCCGACTGCGATGTGTCGACCGTCCGCGCACTCGTACGTGTCGTAGAACGGTGCCCCGCCGTCGAGCAGGTTGACCCCGCGCGGGTCTTGCCACCTGCCCAATTGACGTAACGCATGCACCTGGGTGGACAGTGCCGTCACCCCGTCGACGATGGCCGCTGCCCGGTACCGCCGGCCCGGCTGTCGTACAGCGCGTAGACCACGCCGAGCCCGATGACCTCCGGTCCATCGGAAGATGTACGCCGGTTTCCCCATGCGGTAGGACGGTGGGCGCGGGTGCCGCTGCGACGCTGAAGCAGTCGGGTGGAGCGGATGGGGGAGACGATGGGAACGGCTGCGGTGGCGATTGCGGTGGACCAACGGGCGGGCGGCCAACGTACCGGTCGGCTGGCCCTGCTCGACGTGTTACGCGGAGTGGCCATCCTCGGCACTCTCGGCACCAATATCTGGATCTTCACTGATCCTGCCGGGGAAGAGCGGTCGCTCGATGACGCGACCAGTGTCTCGGCCACTGTGGGGCTCTCCGAAGACCTGCCTGGCGCGTTGGTCGAGGGTGCCTTCCGGTTCCTGGCCAACGGCAAGTTCCTCGCTCTGTTGACCATTCTCTTCGGCGTGGGTCTGGCCATCCAGTACCGCTCCGCCCAGGCTCGTGGCCGATCCTGGCTGCGAAGCTACCTGTGGCGGCCGGTGTTTCTCTTCGTCGAGGGCAGCCTGCACTTCCTGCTGGTCTTCGCCTACGACGTGCTGATGGGGTACGCGGTCACCGCGATCCTGGTCGCCGTGTTGCTGACCCGGTCCGTCCAGGTGCAGAAGATCTCGATGTACGTTGTCGGCTCGCTCCATGTCGTCCTGATGACGTTGCTCACGGTCGCCATCGCGGCGGCGCCTGCGCCGGAGTCCCCGTCCGATCCGGCTCCGGTCGGCGACCCCACGTTGTTCGCCTCGGGAAGTTACCTCGACCAGGTGGCCTTCCGGATCGACAACATGCTGGAGCTCCGCCTTGAGCCGATCATCACCTTCGCGCTGCTGCTCTTCCTCTTTCTACTCGGGGTGCACCTGTTCCGCGCCGGTGCCTTCGGTGCCGACGAGCGGGGGCAGGCTCTGCGGCGTCGGCTGCTCTGGCTCGGCCTGGGTGTCGGCCTGCCGGTCAACCTGGCCAGCACTCTGGTCGGACCCGAGTTGTTCCTGCTGGACCGGTACGTCCTCGCGCCGATGGTGGCGCTCGGCTACCTGGGGCTGGTCGGCTGGATCGTCGACCGGGCCCGGGCGACCGGTCCGGTCATCACCGGGCTGGCTTCGCTCGGTCGTACCGCGCTCTCCGGTTACGTGTTGCAGAACCTGCTCTGCGTCGTGGTCTGCTACGGCTGGGGGCTCGGGTTGGCCAGCACCCTGGACGGGGCCCGACCGTGGTGGGTGCTGGCGCTCTGGGTGGTGATCGGGGTCGTGCTGGTCGGTCTGGCTCAGCTGTGGCTGCGCCGGTTCGGTCAGGGGCCGCTGGAAGGGGCGCAGAAGTGGGCGCTGGGCCGGCTTCCCGGTGCTCAGGACCGCTCGATGCGGTAGCGGCCGTGATCCGCAGTGGACGGACTACCCGGGCTGACGTAGTGGTATGGAATCCTCGTGCCGTAGTGGCCGTAGACACAGACGACCCCCGCCAGACCGGGAACGGTCAGCGGGGGTAGCTCAGCTACACGGCCGATGCGGGGAGGGAAGGCGTGCGGATCAGCGCTCGTTGTAGGCCTTTACGACCGAGGCGGGGATACGGCCACGTTCGGAAACGTCGTAGCCGTTCTTGATGGCCCATTCCCGGATGGCCTTGTTCTGGTCGCGGTTGGTCCGGGTCGGCGCTGCGGCACCGGATCGACGACCAGCGCGTCGGGTCTCGATCCCGCCCCGGCCAATGCGGGTGCCAGCGGCGAGGTACGGGTCCAACGCCTTGCGGAGTTTGCCCGCATTCTTTTCCGACAGATCAATGGTGTAGCTCACGCCGTCGAGGCCGAACTCCACGGTGCGGTCGGCTTCGCCGCCGTCGAGGTCATCTGTCAGAACAGTGATTACTTTCTTTGCCATAGCCGGTCACTCCTTGTGAACATCAGTATCGTGGGTCGAGTTTGACGCATCAGGGTGGAATTCTGCAAGCCGTTCGGCCAGTCACCCCGGTTCGGCTCGTCGCCGTGGCACGTTCTTTTACCAGAACCCGTCCGAGTCGTTACCCGACACGCCTTTGGGTCGTGCGGCTATGGTCGCTAACCGGGCTTGTCGGGCTCTTCATGCTCACCCCGGATCGGTGACGCCTGGTGGATTCACCGGAAGCCGCTGGACGGAATATAAGCCGTCGCAGACGTAACGTGATGCGACGTGGCCGGGGCGGGAAGCTGTTTGTCGAATGGTTTGACTGATCCGCAGCCGGCTATGAGAACCTCTCGGGCCTCCGGCTTCCCTCGGGCGGTACGGGATGCGACCCGGGGCGAACAGGTGAGATCGTCCGCGAGCGGTGCGCCGAGTTGTCGTCGGTGACCCGGCCGGCGGCGCGGCCGGGCCCGTCTTGATCGTCGAGATGTCGACCAGGTTGACGTCGGGCCGGTCGACCGAAGGAGGCGGCGACGACGCCGGGGGGCAGGCGGCCGGCGGTGCAGGCGGGCCGGGCGGCGGTGCAGGCGGGCCGGGGGCGGTGCAGAGCCTGCCCGATCGACGCAGCGGGATCCGGCCCCACACCGCTCCTTCTCTGATCGTCTTCGTCGATCGAGCGGTGGGGCCGGGACGATCGAGTGGTGGGGGCCGGGACCCGGACGGCCGGGTGGGTGTGTGCCAACGCCGATGAGAAGGCTTGGAAATATTGTCGGCCGCCGGGGTTTGCCCTGTTCGTGACCGGGCTCAGCGGGCGAAGGTCCCCACCATATTGCCGCTGTTCAGGTCGTGACCTGCGATTGCGTCGTGGATGTCGGAGACCTGCGGTGCGGCTGGTAGGGCCAGCGGTTGGTCCACCGCGTAGAGGCGGAAGAAATATCGATGTGGGTCGTCATTGACGGGTGGGTGCGGGCCGCCCCAGCCGGTGCCACCGAAGCCGTTGATCCATTCCTGCCCGCCGGGCGGTAGTTGGCCCTCGGCCATTCCGGTGGAACGCGGGTCGATACCGGTGACCAGCCAGTGCAGAAACGGGACCCGGCCGGCGTCACGGTCCTCCACGAGAAGGACGAGCTCGTTTGCCGACTCGGGCACGTTGCCCCATTCCAGGGGCGGGGAGATGTTTCCCCCGTCCTGGGAGAACCGCTGCGGCATCAGATCGTGGTCATTGAACGCGGAACTGCGAATCGGTATACCAGCCATGGTGACTCCTTCCCCCACGTCACGTTGGTGCGGTCGGGCGGCACGGCGTACCAGCGCGTACCCGCCAGCGGTGGGGGCGAAACGCGCCAGTGCTCCGAGTAAGGGCCGATTCCGCGCCTTCGTGGCGGCGACGACGAGGCTGAGCGGCCGGTGGATCGGGGCAGCCAGGGCGGCCTACGGCAAACCGGTCACCGGTGACGTGTCATGGCGAAACCGACGACGCATCCGGCCGCCACTAGACTCGGCCGGCCAGGGTGCAAAGTTTCCGTGAGCGACCTGACAGGGAAGACATGACTATCTATAGCGCAGAGGGTCTCCACCGAATCCGGGTCATCGTGACCGGCGGAGGGACCGGCGGTCACACGTACCCGGCGCTGACCACCATCCGTACGCTCCGGGCCCGGCTCGCCGAGGCCGGTACGGAGCCTGAGCTGCTCTGGGTCGGCGTCTCCCACGGGCTGGAGGCCAAGATCGCTCGGCAGGAGAACGTGCCGTTCAAGGCGATCACCACGGGCAAGTTGCGCCGCTCACCGAACCTGCGAGAGTTGGGCCGCAACCTCGCGGACATGTTCCGCATTCCGCTCGGGGTCGTGCAGGCCATCATGACCGTGATTCGTACCAAGCCAGCCGTGGTCTTCTCCACCGGCGGCTACGTCTGCGTCCCGATCGGAGTCGCGGCCTGGCTGACCCGTCGCCCCCTGGTCATGCACGAACAGATCCTCACCCTCGGCCTGGCCAACCGGATCCTGGCCCGGCTGGCTACGCGGATCCTGCTCAGCCACGAGTCGTCGGTGGAGCATCTGCCGGCCCGGGCGAAGCGCCGTGCGGTGGTCACCGGTAACCCCGTCCGTCCCGAGGTGCTGGCCGGTAACCGGGCGGCGGCACTGGCGGCGTACGGACTCGACCCGGACCTGCCGTTGGTCTTCGTCACCGGCGGCGCCCAGGGTGCCCTCCAGGTCAACAAGCTGGTGGCCGCCATCCTGCCGGACATCCTGCCCGGCTGCCAGGTGCTGCACCAGTGCGGGGACTACTCGTTCGCGCAGATGCGGGAGGTCGCCGCCGGCCTTCCCGACTACCTCCGCAACCGCTATCGCGTCGTCGACTACGTGCACGGCGAGTTGCCCGACGTACTCGCCGCCGCCGACATCGTCGTCGCCCGTAGCGGTGCCGGTACGGTGGCGGAACTGACCGCCCTGGGCAAGGCGTGCATCTTCATCCCGCTGATCCCGACCGGCGGCGACGAGCAGCGGCGTACCGCCCGGCACCTCGCCGACGCCGGGGCAGCCCGGATGCTGGCCGGACCGGACGCCACTGCCGACCGGCTACGCGACGAGGTGATCGCGCTGTTGAAGGATCCCCGGCAGCGGCAGTGGCTGGCCGACAACGCCCGGCAGCACGGTCGGCCGGATGCGGCCACCGCCGTGGCCCGACAGCTCATCGACGCCGCCCGTCGGGACTGACGGCGCGAGACCGGCCGGAGTCGGGCGCGCGGGTTTCCTGCCCGACCCACTCCGGTCCGGTCCGCCGTGGCATGATCTTCCGTGGCGTTGGTGCAGGGCATCTCCCTGGTGCCAACCCTCCTTCTGGCGTCCCCGAGTGCAGGAGAACCCGATGTCGGACCCCGGCGTTCCAGACAACACAGAAGACCTTCCCGTAGGCGAGTCCGACGACGTCGAAGCAGCCGCCGAGTTCCAGAACCGGGCTGCCCGACGGGCCCGGGGCAAGGGTGGTGCCCAGGCGCAGACCACCGGCAAGGGCAAGCAGCTCAGTGGTGGCCGGGGAGCGGTCCAGGGGCCACGCCAGTGGGGCAACCGCCGCAGCGGCTGACCCACTGGCCGTCGGGCGGTACCAGCCGCCCCGACGGGTAGCGGATCAGGCAGGTTGTCCCGGACCCCGATAGCTTTCTCTTCGGGCAGATCGTCGGCGGTAGTGTTGCCAGCTTCCCAGCAGCAGCATCACCACCAGCGCCAGCAGGACGAACTGTCCGAGGGGCCAGGCCACCGCGAGCAGTCGCCGCAGCATGCCTTCCGGCGACGATGCCGACGGTGCGCCGAAGCCGTCCAACAACTGGGCCGGCACGTCGACGAAGAGCACGTTTCCCGGCAGGTCGACCAACCGGTGTTGGCGGCCGTCCGACCGGAGCTCCAGTAGCTCGACCCCGCCCACGGTCCACCAGTCGGTCTCGACCCAGTACTGGTCGTCCGGGCGCTTCGTAATCCCCTTCTCCGGCTGGTAGACGGCGACCACCGCGTCGCCGTCGTCCTGCCAGCCGAGCAGCCGGGCGGCCAAGCCCCGGGCAGGGGGCAACGTCGGCCCGACAGCCGGGGCACCCGTCTGTACGTTCAGGTACCCGATCCGCCACGACCGCCGTCGGAGGTCCGAACCGTCGCACGTCGTTCCATCCTCACAGGTGTCCGCTGTGTAGATGGCGATTCCGGTCCCGTCCGGAAGCCAGGCCCCCGGTCCGGCCAGCCGGTCCGCGGGCGAGAGGGGGGCGAGTTTGCGGACTGTTGCCTGGTTCAGGTCGACGATGTGGATGGCGTCCTGGGTCGACACCGCAACCTGTGCGCCGTCCGGGGAGAACGCTACGAAGTTCCCGGGCCGGTAAGTGCCGCGGATCTTGGGCAACTCCCGCACTGTCCCGGTGGCCAGGTCGAGCAATCGGAGCTGTAGTTGCCGCACCTCGAGGTCGGGCATGAGGGAGGGCGCCGGGAGGATCAGCAACGATCTGCCGTCCGGGGACCAGGCGATCGGCGTGTCGCCGTCGTACTCGGTCACCTTCCCCGGTGGTCAGGTTGAAGACCGCGGTCCGGCCGCTGCCGTCCGTCGCCCCTTCCAACCCCGGACCGCTCGCCAAATGTCGTCCGTCTGGGGATAGCAGCAGGCCGCCGGCCATTCCGGCGGTGGTCTCACTCACCGTACGGACCAGTCGGTAGCCGCCGTCGCGACCGATGACGAGACTGCGTCCCTCCCAACCCCAGATGTCACTGCCGCGCATCTCCTCGTCACCGCTGACCAGGATGGCGGCCGGACCGGGTGGATTCTCGACGATGGTGTCCTCACCGGTCAGTGGCGGAAAGACGGTGGACGGCACCACAGGCTCGGCGGGTCGGGCCGGGCGAAGATCGTCCTGGGTGGTCCGATCCAGCGCGAGCGGCGTGCCGGTCAGCGCACCGACCACCGCCGTCACGGCCACGACCGCGAGCACAGTGGTGATTCGCCGACGGCGCCGCGCCCGGGGCCAGGTGTCCGGGGATATCCGCGCCGGTCTGGCCTGATCGGCGATGTGGTGCAACACCTCCGTGAAGTCCTCGAAGTAACGCAGGATCAGGGCCGCCCGCTGTCGTGGACCAAGCTTGGCCAGGGCCTGCTGTACCGAGAGCGTCACGGTGACCTGGTCGGCATCGTCGGGCACCGGTCGGTCGGTGCCGGAGAGCGGAGCTTCGGGTCGCCGGCTGGCTCGTCGCCACCACGACACGTGTTGGTGGTAGAGCACCCGGCGGACGTACGGGTCGGGGTCGCCTGCCTCCACAATCCGTCTCCACCGGCTCGCCACCCGGAGGAATGTCTGCTGCACCAGGTCCTCGGCGAGATGGTGATCGTTGGTCAGCAGATAGGCGATCCGGGACAGGGCCGCAGTGCGCGCCCGCACGTACGCCTCGAACGACTGCCGGTCGGCATCCACATGCCACCTCCTCCGCCAGCTAACACGCCCCGAGCTGTTCGTCCGGAGGGGACCGAGGGCGGCTGGCGCGGCGACAAGTCGTTGACTGTCGATGTCTTCTTCTCTACCGTTGCCCCGAAACGTAACTCGCATGGCATTAGGGGTTTACCTGGCGTAGTACGAGCACCAGGAGGAAACATGACGCAACGCATGAAACTCCCGGGCCTCCTCGGCGAACTGGCCGCCGAGTTCGCTGGCACCATGATCCTCATCCTCTTCGGGGTCGGAGTGGTCGCCCAGGTGGCCGCCGCCGGCATCGGTGACCACGACAGCATCGCCTGGGCGTGGGGGCTGGGAGTCACGCTCGGGGTCTACGTCGCCGCTCGGATCAGCGGGGCACACCTCAATCCGGCGGTCACCCTGGCGCTCGCCGTCTTCAAGGGATTCTCGTGGCGCAAGGTGCTGCCGTACAGTCTCGCCCAGACCCTCGGTGCCTTCATCGCCGCGCTGCTGGTCCGGTGGAACTACAGCGAGGTGCTGGCCCGGGTGGACCCGGGACACACCATCAAGACCCAGGGCGTCTTCTCCACCCTGCCCGGCAACGGCGAGCTGCCGGTCGGCCAGTGGGGCGGCCTGCGTGACCAGGTCATCGGCACCGCCATCCTGCTCTTCGTTATCCTGGCCCTCACCGACCTGCGTAACTCGCCCCCGGCGGCCAACCTCACCCCGGTGGTCATCGGCCTGCTCGTGGTGGGGATCGGCATGGCCTGGGGCACCAACGCCGGCTACGCGATCAACCCCGCCCGGGACTTCGGCCCCCGACTGGCGTCCTTCCTCACCGGGTACGAAACGGCCTTCCTCGACCAGTATGGTGATCTCTATTTCTGGGTGCCCATCGTCGGTCCGCTGGTCGGTGGCCTGATCGGCGCCGCGCTCTACCAGTTGCTCGTCGGCAGGTTCCTGCCTACCGACGGGCCACTCGAACCGGGCCGCCTACCTACCCCGGCCGAGACCGAACCGGTCAAGGCCTGACGTCGTTCCCAGTCGAGAAGAGGAGATCCCGATGGCCGACTTCGTTGGTGCGGTGGACCAGGGCACCACGAGCACCCGCTTCATGATCTTCGACCACGGCGGTGCGGAGGTCGGCCGCCACCAACTCGAACACGAGCAGATCCTGCCCCGGGCTGGCTGGGTCGAGCACAACCCGGTGGAGATCTGGGAACGGACCTCGTCGGTCATCCGTACCGCGATGAACCGGCACGGCCTGGACGCCAGCGACCTGACCGCCCTGGGGATCACCAACCAGCGGGAAACCACGGTGGTCTGGGACCGTCGCACCGGGCGGCCCTACTACAACGCCATTGTCTGGCAGGACACCCGGACCGATCAGATCGCCGCCATGTTGGACCGGGACGGGCGCGGCGACGTGATCCGGCGCAAGGCCGGGCTACCGCCCGCGACGTACTTCTCCGGCGGCAAGATCCAGTGGATCCTGGATAACGTCGACGGGGCACGGGCGGCGGCCGAACGCGGGGACGCCATCTTCGGTAACACCGACAGTTGGCTGATGTGGAACCTCACCGGCGGAGTCGACGGCGGCGCGCACGTCACCGACGTCACCAACGCCAGCCGCACCATGCTGATGGACCTGGAAACCCTCGACTGGGACGACGAACTGCTCTCCTTCTTCGGTATTCCCCGGACGATGCTGCCGCAGATCCGCCCGTCGTCCGACGCCACCGGCTACGGCGAGACCCTGTCCGCCGGCCCGCTCGGTGGGTCGGTGCCGCTCACCGCCATCCTCGGCGACCAGCAGGCCGCCACCGTCGGCCAGGTCTGCTTCGCCCCGGGCGAGGCGAAGAACACCTACGGCACCGGCAACTTCATGCTGCTCAACACCGGCACCGACATCGTCCGGTCCCGGTCCGGGCTGCTCACCACCGTCTGCTACCAGTTCGGTGACCAACCCGCCGTGTACGCTCTCGAAGGCTCCATCGCGGTCACCGGCTCGGCCGTACAGTGGCTACGGGACCAGCTCGGCATCATCAGCGGTGCGGCCCAGAGCGAGGCGCTGGCCGCCCAGGTCGAGGACAACGGTGGGGTCTACTTCGTACCGGCCTTCTCCGGGCTGTTCGCCCCCTACTGGCGTTCCGACGCCCGGGGCGCGATCGTCGGGCTCTCCCGCTACAACACCAACGCCCACCTGGCCCGCGCCACCCTGGAGTCGATCTGCTACCAGACCCGGGACGTCACCGAGGCGATGGCGGCGGACTCCGGGGTCACCCTGGACGTGCTCAAGGTCGACGGTGGGGTGACCGCCAACCGGCTCTGCATGCAGTTGCAGGCCGATATCCTCGGCGTGCCGGTGAGCCGCCCGGTGGTGGCCGAGACCACGGCGCTGGGGGCCGCGTACGCCGCCGGTCTCGCGGTCGGCTTCTGGAAGTCCACCGACGAGCTCCGGCAGAACTGGAACGAGCAGGAGCGTTGGCAGCCGACCTGGTCGCCGGAGCGCCGCGCCGACGGCTACACCAAGTGGAAGAAGGCGGTCCAGCGCACCCTCGACTGGGTGGAGGTGGACTGAACCGAAACGCGGGTCCCGGTCCGCCGGATTCTTCGGCACACTCGACGACATGAGCGTTACGACGATCGGATCGAGGCGCACCGCCGGTTTCCGGTCCATCCGTGCGACGATCGCCCTGAGCCTGACCGTGGTCGTGGCGGCGTGTTCCGGAACCCCGGTGGTGGACCAGCGCGACGTCGGGCCCGAGACCGTCGTGTCGGCCTCCCGGCAGTCCGCCGCCGAGGCCGAGCAGACCCTGGCCAGCCTGCGCCGCGTCGATGACCTTCCGCTGTACGCGATGACCTATACCGGGGACTACGACGCACTGGTCGACCTGACGGCGACGCCAACCCCGTCCCCGTTCGGCTGCTCGCTCTTCATGGCGTCCGGCGATCCGGCTCGGCCACTGTACGGGCGAAACTTCGACTGGGACCCGAATCCCGGGCTGGTTCTGCACACCGATCCGCCGGACGGCTTCGCCTCGATCTCCATCGTGGACATGGCCTACCTCGGAATCAGAGCGGACCCGACCGGAGACCGACGGTTGCTCAACGCGCCGCTGCTGCCGTTCGACGGGATGAACGAGCGCGGCCTGGTGGTGGGACTGGCGGCGGACGACTCCGGCAGTCTCACCTCGGATCCCGCCAAACCCACCGTCGGCAGCGTACGGATCCTGCGACTGGTGCTCGACCAGGCCGCGACGGTCGACGAGGCGGTAGCGGCTATCAGCCGCTACAACCTGGACTTCGACGATGGGCCGCCGCTGCACTACCTGATCGCCGACGCGTCCGGGGCGTCCGCCGTGGTGGAGTTCGTCGACGGTCGGATGCGGGTGTTGCCAGGTGGTCCACGGTGGCAGGTGTTGACCAACATCCGGCTGGCTGACGCCTCGGAGGCGGCTCGGCAGCGGGACCGTCGTTACGCCACGATGGCGGCACACCTGACCGGAGCTGGCGGGACGGTCGACTGGCGAGGTGCCATGGAGATCCTTCGGGCGGTGGCGCAGTCACACACCCGCTGGTCGGTTACGTACGAGCCGCGCACCGGCGCGGTGCACGTGGTGACCGGCCAGCGGTGGGACACGGTGCACGACTTCACCCTGCGGATGGCCGGCTGACCCCCGTCGCCAGGGCGGCGGACTCCCTACCGCCTCACGCGGACCGAGGCAGGCTACGGCCGGTCACATCAGGTCGAGTAGCCGGTGCCCATGGCCCGGTGGTGGGTGAGTGCGGCCAGCAGTCGCGGCATGTCCCCGCCGACATCCCGGGTCAACCGGGGTAGGTCGGCGATGACCAGAGCGTTGATGTCGGTACGCCACAGCTGTGCGAACGCCGGGTCCTGTGTCAGTTGCGAGGCGGCCGCCGGTACGGCGACCAGCGCCGGTGGCGAGTTCGGCCCGGGCGGCACCACGTCGACCCGGGCGAGGCTCGTCCACGGCAGCTCGTAGCGGCTTCGCCGGTCGGGCTGGTACGTGATGCCGAAGGCGTCGACCACCAGGCGTGGGTACGGGCAGAGCGCCCGCCAGAGCAGGGCGAGACCGCCGAGGACGACCAGAAGACCGACACCAGCGATGACGAGCGCGGCGACTAGCTGGTTGTCTCGGGGATCGTCGCTGATCACCGTAATGGCCACGAGGAAAAGGGCGATGGGCAACATGGCGGCACCGAGCGCGGTCAGGATCGTTCCGAGAGCACTCGGTCCGGGGCGGGGCCGGGCGAGCCCGAACCCTGCCCGCCCTGGTCGCCACGCCACCGCCCGTCTGAGCAGAAAGGCGCTGGCCACCGCGCAGCCGAGCAGCGCTACCCCGCCGAGCAGGGTGTGGAGCAGACCGCACAACAGTGGTAGCAGCAGGACCAGCACGGCGAAGATGCTCCACACCGGACGGGCTAGAAACCCTGCCCCGATCGGCCCGGCTGGCCATCCCGCCCCTGGTAGCGGCACCGGGGGCATGGTGGGCGCTGGAGACATGGTGGGCGCTGGCGAGCCCGACAGCGGTGGCCTCGGTGGTGGTGCGGTAGGCGTGGCGGGCGAAGCTACTGGCCGCGCTGTAGTAGGCGCGGCCGGCGGAGCCACCGGTGGCGGGGCGATGACCGGCGAGGCCAGGGGCATCGCCCCGCGTATCGACGGGAGCACGGCGGGTGGGGCCGCCGCCGATGGTCGGTGCATCGCGTGCAGGGCACCCTCAGCCACCACGATCTCGGGTTGTTCCAGCACGGTAGGCGCCAGTCCGGTGGCGCGGTGCAGGGTGGTGGCGACGAGCGGCACCCGGGATGCGCCCCCCACCAGGAAGACACCGGCCAGGTTGTCGGCAGTGGCATCGGCCCGGTGCATCACCTGCGCCGTCAACACCGCCGCCCGGTCGAGGTACGGGCGGGCCGCCTCCTCGAACTCCTCCCGTCCCACCGCCACCTCGCGGTCGACGAGTGGCACGTACAGCCCGGCGGTCGATTGTCGCGACAGCATCTCCTTGGCGGTCCGGGCGTCGTCCCACAGGGTTCGGAAGTGACGCTGGCCGGCGGGATCGGCTGGGGCGGTCACCTGCTGCCAGGCGGCGGAGTCAGCGGGCCGCATGGCAGCGGCGACGCGTGCGACCACCAGTGCGTCGAGGTCCAATCCACCGAAGTCGGTGAGCCCGTCGACTTCACGCACCTCGAAGCCGTTGCCGGTACGCCGTACCACCGCCAGGTCCAGGGTGCCGCCGCCCAGGTCGTAGACGACCAACAGGTGACCGGGACGGACAGCGTGGCCGAGTACGACGGTGAAGTAGCCGGCTGCGGCGACCGGCTCGGAGACAAGCGTCGGGGTGGGGAGTCCGGCACCGACTGCTGCCTCCACCAGCACATTGCGACGGGCCGCGCCCCAACTGGCCGGATAGGTCAGGGCGGTGGTGGTCGGAAGCGTTCCGCAGGCGCGGGTGGCCTCCTCGGTTACCCGTCGCAGGGTGGTCGAGACCACGTCGACCATCGCCACCTGCCGGTCACCCAACAACAGGGTTCCGTCATCGATACACCGCTTCGGATTCGGCTCGAACCGCGCCGGGTCCAGCCGGGCGCTGTGCAGCGCGTCCCGCCCCGGGATCAACTCACCGCCCGGCTGTAGGAACACCGCCGACGGCAGCAGGGGCGATCCGTCGAAGAACAGGGGCCGGCAACGCCCGTCCGGCCAACGCAGCACCGCGACCGTGTTCGTCGAACCGTAGTCGATTCCCAGTTCGTACCCGGACATGCGGGAAGTGTAGGTGACCGGCGATGAGCGGGAGACCCGTCACCATCCGCGGACGACGATGCGATGTGGGTGGATGGCCCGGGCGGAATGATCGTGTGCTCGCGCCCGCGACAGACTAGTGGGTGCCGGCCACCTGCCCGGACTGGTGCACCTGCGCCCGGACCTTCATCGCGTGCTCAAGGAGGGTGATCAGGACGTCCTTGCTGGACTGGCGCTCCCGGGCGTCGCAGAGCAGCACAGGCACCTCCGGTTCCAGGTTGAGGGCGAGCCGGACCTCGTCGAGCCCGTACTCGCGAGCCCCGTCGAAGCAGTTGACCGCGACGATGAACGGGGTCCCATGCTGTTCGAAGTAGTCGATCGACGGGAAACAGTCGGCGAGCCGGCGGGTGTCGGCGAGGACCACCGCACCCAGTGCGCCAAGCGCCAACTCGTCCCAGACGAACCAGAACCGGTCCTGTCCCGGTGTGCCGAACAGATAGAGCACCAGGTCGTCGCCGATGCTGATCCGGCCGAAGTCCATGGCGACCGTGGTGGTGCTCTTACTCTCCACACCGGACAGGTCGTCGATACCGACTCCCTGCTCGGAGAGGAGTTCCTCGGTACGTAGGGGCTGGGTCTCACTGAGCGCGGTGACCATCGTGGTCTTGCCGACACCGAAGCCGCCGGCGATGAGGATCTTGATGGCGGTGGGGACGCCGGGAGCGCCGGCCCGCCCGTCAGAGTGCTCGTAGTCCATTGATTACTGCCTCGAATACGCTGTCGTCGGGAAGTGTGGCCGTCGGCCGGGGGTTGCGTACCTGGACGAGGTGCCGTTCGAGCAGGTCACCGAGGAAGACCCGGACGGTGCCCAACGGCAGGTTCAGGTGTGCCGCGACCTCGGCGACGGACATCGCCCGCTGACAGAGGCCGACAATGGCGAGATGCTCCGGCCCCAGGCCGACCTCGTGCGTCGGCGTCGACCGGGTGGCCACCACCAATGAGATCAGGTCGAAACTTCCGCTGGCCGGCTTGGTCCGGCCACGGGTCATCGCGTACGGACGCACGACCGGACCGGCATGATCGTCGATCCACTGGTCTGCGGTGGATTTCTCAGGGACGCTCATGGCAGCCCCGGTTACTTCTCGTCGGCCGGCTGGTCGGCGGTTCGGGCCGGCGACCCGAGGAACTTGCCGGCCCGGGTGACCAGCATGGCCATTTCGTAGGCGATGAGCCCCACATCGGCGTCCTCGTTGGCCAGCACAGCCAGGCAGGCGCCGTGTCCGGCGGCGGTGACGAACAGGAACGAGGACTTCATCTCGATGATGGTCTGCTGCACCGGACCGCCACCGAACCGCTTACCGGCACCTCGGGCCAGGCTCTGGATGCCCGCCGCCATCGCGGCCAGGTGCTCGGCGTCGTCGCGTGTCATTGCCTGCGAGGAGGCCACGAGAAGCCCGTCCACCGACAGGACGATGGCGTTCTCGGCCTGCTTGACCCGGCCAACCAGGTCGTCCAGTAGCCAGGTCAGGTCGCTCGCAGCTGTCTTCAGCACCACTCGTTGTCCTCTTTCTTCCGGGCGAAGGTCGCGGAACCGATCTTGTAGGTCGGTCAGGTGACCGGTCCGTCCCCGGCAGCGGGAGCGTCCCCCGTATCCGGAACTGCCGGGACGTCGTCGTCCTTGTCGAGTAGTTGGGCCGCTTCCGACCGACCCCGACGGGTGCCCGACTGATAGGAACTCATCATCTGACGGATCTGGTCGGGCGGGCGGGGCGGCTCGACACCCGGCACCGCTTCCTCCGGTGCCGTTTCGGATTGTTGGCGCAGCGGGGTGGCGAGACTGGCCTGGCGTACCCGCAGCGGCAGTCCGGACGGTGTCTGCGTAGCCGACCCGGTGGTCTTTGTCTGGGCTGCCGCAGCGTCCGCCGCAGGCGCGCCGGTCGCCGTGGTGCGGGTCCGGGTGGGCAGCGCCGGGCCCGATGGGTTCACCACCAGGCTCGCACCGGGGGTCCGTACCGTGGGCCGCTCGTCGGTGGTGTTGGTGCTGGTGGCAGCGCTGCTGGAGCGGGCGGTGGTGTCCGCGGTTCCTGACGGTAGGGCCGGGTCGGTGGCGTCGATGCTGTCCGGATCCCCGGTGACCAGATTCGACGGAATGAGCACCACGGCGGTAGTCCCACCGTACGACGATTCCTTCAGCAGCGCGTGGATCCCGTGTCGCTCGGTCAGCCGACTCACCACGAACAGTCCGAGCCGGGCGGCGTTGGCCAGGTTGAACTCCTGGCGACTGACGATCTGCTCGTTGGCGGCGGCGAGGTCCTCCTCGCTCATCCCGAGGCCACGGTCCTCGATCTCGATCGCGTACCCGTTGGCCACCATCTGGCCCCGGACCTCGACCATCGTGTGCGGTGGGGAGAAGGACAACGCGTTCTCGATCAGTTCGGCCAGCAGGTGGATGACGTCACCGACGGCGCGACCGGCTAACCCGATCGAGCCGAGCGGCAGCACTGAGACGCGGGTGTAGTCCTCCACCTCGGCTACCGCACCGCGAACCACGTCGATCATGGGCACGTTGCGCCGCCACGCCCGGCCGGGCGTGGCCCCGGACAACACGATCAGGTTCTCCGCGTTGCGACGCATCCGGGTGGCCAGGTGATCGACCCGGAACAGGTCATCCAGCTCCTCGGCGTCGGTCTCCCGGCGTTCCATCGCGTCGAGCAGGGTGAGCTGTCGGTGGACGAGCGCCTGGGTGCGCCGGGCGAGGCTGAGGAAGACGTCGCGAACGCTGCGACGCAGCTCGGCCTGTTGGACGGCGGTACGGATCGCGGTCTCCTGGACCGCGTTGAACGCCTGGCTCACCTGGCCGATCTCGTCCGTGCCGAAGGCCAGGGGCGGTGCCTCGGTTGCCACATCGACGTTCTCGCCCCGACCCAGGCGGTCGACCACGTTGGGCAGCCGCTCGTCGGCGAGTCGGTGGGCCGCGTCGCGCAGCCGCTGCAACTGGGCCACCAGGGCGCGCGCCGTGGTCACCGAGACGACGATCGAGGCGATGACCGCGATCAGTCCCAGTCCGGCCGCGAGTACCACCCGGAGTACCACCCAGATCGCGATCGGCATGGCCCGATCGACGATGTGTTCACCACCGGTCACGACGATCTCGCGCATGTCGGCCAGCGATGGTTCCACCCCTGCGCGCCACTGCGCGATGTCGATCGAGACCCGGGAGCCGGGGCGGATCGACTGGATGATCCGGTCCTCCATGGTCCGGAGCTGGAGGAATGTCTGGCTGTCGACCAACTGGTCGTAGCGCTCGCGCTCGACGGCAGGCAGCTCCAGGGCGGTTTCGTTGGCGATGAAGCGTTGCGCACCGACGAGCTGCGCGAACTGTGCGTGCTCCGCGGCCGTGATCCGCCCAGCCGCGATGATGCCGGTGACGAGTGCGTCCTCCTGGGAGACCAGCTCTCGTGCGCGATTCAGCTCGATGAGCGCGGTCGTGTCCTTGGCGATCTCATGGTCGTCGAGCTTTGCCATGGAGTCGAAGACGCGGAAGATCGAGTCGATGACCCGGGTGTAGGCGTCCGATGCGGATGCCCGGTCGATGTCCTGGGTGTTGATCGCCGCCCGGGTTCGCGCCAGCCCGTCCAGCCCGCGGGTCAGCTCGTCAAGGCGTTGCTTGAGTTCGGTGCTCGCCGCGAGCTCGACCTGTTGGCTCTCGATCGACCGGCGGAACGCCGCCGCCAGTTCCTCGGATTTCTGGCGCTCCGCGGCCAGCGGGGCCCGCTGCTGCTCGCTGGGCCGCCCGAGATAGGCGACCGAGAGCCGGCGCTCCTGCTGTAGGGCGAGCAACAGCCGGTCGTTCGGGTCGAACACCTTGCTGTCCAGGGTCTGGACCCAGAGGAGGTTGAGGCCATCGCGTAGGGTCACCCAGGCTGCGAAGGCCCACAGCGCGGCCAACGAGACCAACAGGGCGACGACCTTGGTACGGAGATTCGTACTGCGAGAACTCATCACACCGTCCCGGACCGTGGAAGCGAGTTGTCTACGGCGGCCGACGAAGAGCCATCGAGGATCTGCTCCCCGTCAGCCCTTCGTCGGTTCCCGCGATCAATGGGGCACGCTAGCAGCGTCCGAAGAGTGCCTCAAGTTCGCCTGAATCCCTACATCAGTTGTTTCGTCCATGTATATCCGCATTCTTAGGTGGGCAGTGCGGGAGTGATCAGCTCAGGTCGGCGCGCTACCGGTACCAGTGCCGCGATGACGGCCGAACGCACGATCGCGGTCGGCAGATAGAGATCTTTGTCATGCCACAGTGGAACGTTGTTGGGCCGCTGCCACAGTGGAACGCCGTCGGTCCGGTCGGCGGGGGACAGCAGGTACGCCTGTCCTCGGGCCAGCGCGGCACCGAGTCCGGACAGCCCCGACCGCCCGGCCGTCGCCAGCACCTGCATCGCGTACGCGGTCTCCTCGGCGGTGCCGGCCCACCGTCCCCACGAGCCGTCGTCGCGTTGCGTCGCCAGTACCCAGTCTGCGGCGCGGGCCACGGCCGTCGACACCGCCGGTCCCCGTCCGTGCTCGTGCAGTGCGAGCACGCAGCAGACAGTCGCGTAGTAGGGCGAGGCGTGCCAGCGGTCGGCCCAGCCGCCGTCGGATCGCTGTTGCCCACACAGCCAGCCGGCTAGTCGGTCCACCGTTGTCCGGTAGCGCCCCGGTGCCGCCGGGACAGTGGCCAGGTGATGTCCCAGCGCGTCCAGGACGTGTGCGTTGGTGGTGATGGAATAGCCGTCCTCACCCGGCCAGGTGCAGAAGTGCGCCCCGGTGTCGAACGACCAGAGACAGTCGGGAGCGACCGGCTGACCCAGTTGCGCGAGGGCGTACAGGGCGACCGAGCTGCTGTCCGCGTCAGCCGGAAGGCCGGGACCGGCCGGTGCCCCGTCCGGGCCGAGTGCGGCACGCAGGCTCCGTACGAGATCCGCCGGCGGATCGATTGGCAGGTTGGCTCGGGCCAACGTGCTGAGTACCCAGCCCCGTTCGAAGACGGTGATCGGAGTGGCGCAGGGCACCGGGCCGCCCAGCTGGCTGGCCACGAAATCCAGATAGGACCTTGCCGGTCCGGTCACCTCCGGCCCACCGAGCCAGGCGGCGGTGGCCGCCGGCGAAGCGCCGACGGTACCCGGCGGTACCGGTGTGACCCCCCGCGCCGCCCGGGCCGCCTCGCCGGCGGTCTCCAGGGCATGCAGCAGCTTCTCAGGGATCGGAGCCCCCACGGCGAGCCCGTTTCGGACTTGGGTCAGCCGGGCGGGGTCCATCCGTGCCGGCAGGCCGAGGTGGACGCCTGCCCACATCGGGTCCAGACCGACGACGGGAGTGTCGCGGAGTTCGTCGAGATGGGTGTTGAGCAGGTTCACCAGGTCCGGCACGATGAGGTCGGCCGCCGGTGTGTCGGGTACCGACAGCGCCGGATCGGCCAGCCAGCGGACCAACACCCGGAGACCACGTTCGACGGCCGCAGCCAGTTCCGCGCGGGTCGGGCCGGGACCGGTGGGCCGCCGTAGCGTCACGAACAGCGCCTCGGTGGCGCTGAGCGTCGGCACCAACCCATAGCCGTCCGGCTGACCCCACCCGCCATCCGGATGCTGACTCGCCACCAGGTAGCGCACCCGTCCCGCGTGTCTGGTCAGCCATGGTGCCAACGCCACCAGCCGCCCGGTCTCGTAGACGGAGGGGGAGGCCTGTCCCCAGGGCTCGTCGACCATGCCGGCGACCAGCTCATCGGCCGCCGTCGCGAGGTCGACGTCGGTCGGTGGTGCCCATTCGGCGAGCAGGTTGTCGGTGCTCACAGGCTGCCCCAGAAGTCCGTCACCTGGTAGAAACCGCTGGCGAAGCCAAGCTGCCGGGTCAGGAAGGCGGCCTCGCGTGGGCACTCGTCGGTGAGCGGAGAGAGCAGCGTCCGACACCGGTCGACGTGTCGACTGATCTCGTTGGTCACCTCGGCCCGGTCGACGACCAGCATCAGGGCATTGAGGTCGCCCCAGCTGACATCCCGTTCGTACGTGGCCACGTCGTTGATCAGGCGGAGCGCCCGCTGCGCCTCGGCACTCGCCCCGATCAGTTCGGCGATGTGGCGGACGGCCGCTGGTGTTCCGGTCATGACCCAGTGCGAGACGTTGACGAACGAGGCACCGAGGTTGTCGGCGTTGGCCAGGTACTCGGCGAAGCTGGGCAATGATTCCGTTGGACCATCGGCTGGGTTCGTTGCTCGCCACCGCCGCTCGCGGGCCATCCCCGCCAGCATCCGCCGCAACTCCTCACGCCAGACGGGACGGAGCCTTCCGAAGGCTGGCGCGGCAGTCAGTTCGTCCCGGATCTCGGCCAGGAACCGGCCGAGCGGATGGACGACGTCGGTCGCCCCGTCCGCGACCGACAGGCAGTCCGCCACGAGGTCGTCGACCTCGTCGACGGACTTCGCCAGATAGTCGATCTGCCAGTCGGCGGCGAACCCCCACAGCACGGCGCGGGTGGCCACCCGGAGCTGCCCGGGGGTGCACCAGGGAGCGCTGAAGGCCATGGCCAGCGCCACCGTGCCGAACAGGGTCGAGTCGAACGGGTTGCCCGAGAACAGCTCCGGATGCCGGTCGACGCACTTCTGGAGGTCGCGCTGCCCGGTGGCGGCCAGGGCGCAGATCTGTCCCTGCTCGGCTGCGACAGCCAACGCGTCCCGTTCGTCGACCGGCGGTAGGTCGCCACTCATGCGGCGAGCGGGCGCGAGGCGGGGCGTAGGGTCAGCGAGACCCGTTCCTGGGCGCGCAACGCAGCCGCCACCCGGGGCATGGGGATGGTTCGGTTGCGCAGCTGGAACCGGTAGCGGGTCAGCATCGTGGCCACGATGAGCTGTGCCTCCAGGTAGAACAGGTACATGCCCAGGCACTGGTGCGGCCCGCCGCCAAAGGGGAAATGGGCCCAGCGGTGCCGGTTCTTCACCTGCTCGGGGGAGAAGCGGTCCGGGTCGAAGACCTCTGGATGCTCCCAGAACATCTCCATCCGTTGGGTGATGAACGGACTCAGGACGATCGTCGAACCGGCCTTGATGTGTACGCCGTCGATGACGTCGTCGGCGACGGCCATCCGGGGGATCATCCACCCCACCGGGTAGAGCCGGAGCAGCTCGTCGAGGACCATCTTCGTGTAGCGCAACTCGGGCAGGTGCGATCGTCGGACCCGATCCGTCCCGACCACCTGGTCGATCTCCGCGTAGAGCCGGTCGGCGATGTCCGGACGCGCGTCCAGGTGGGGCCACAACCAGGTCAGCAGGTTGATGGTGGTTTCGGTGGTCGCCGCGAACATGGCGACGGTGTCGTTGCGTACCTGGCGCTCATCGAGCGGGCGGCCATCGGCGGTGCGGGCCCGGCACAGCGTGGAGACGATGTCGTCGCCGTCACCGGGGTTGCGGCGGGCCTCCCGGACCACCGGCAGTAGCACCTCGTCGACGATCTTCACCGCCTCTCGGAAGGCGCGATCGCCGGGCATGGGCATCGACAGCGGAGCGAACGGCACCAGGATCCGGGGCAGCACGGCGGTAGCGATCGTGTCCTGGGCATCCACGACCCGCATCGCATCCGGGATCGAGATCCGGTCGGCGAAGAGCACCCGCATGATGGCGCGGGTCACGATCCGGGACAGTTCGGTGTTGATATCGACGGGGGCACCGGTTCGGGACGGCTCGTCCAGTTCGTCTACCGCCTCGTCGATCACCTCGGTCATCCGGTCGACCAGAGCCTCGACCCGTCTCGCGGTGAACAGGGGTTGCAGCATCCGGCGGCTGGCCTCCCAGATCTGTCCCTCGCCAAGGATTCCTTCGCCGAACAGTCGCTTGACTGGTCGCCAGAACAGGCCGTCACCGGACCGGGTGTAGTTTCCGGCGTTGTCCCGCAGGATGCGCTGCACATGTCGGGGATGGGTCACCAGGTGGGGTCGGAACGAACCGATGTTGACCCGCACGATCTCGCCCCCGGACTGGTTCCCATATTCCACAAGGGCCTTCATCGGGTCGCGGACCAAGCTCGGAAGCGCGCGGTACAGGGGCAGAGACCGGGGTGCGCCGGCCTTTGTGGTAACGGACTTCACCGGGGCATCGGACACCGCTGCGTAACTCCTTCTTGTCCAGTCCGCCTTCGCCGTCGCGGAGGGGTCGCGTGACGGGATTCCTGCGATGGTTTCCGTAGCAGAATGGGCGCTCGGGGTAACGATCCTCGGCGAGCATGCCACCATCGGCCGGCCAAAGCTAGATCGAAGTGCAAAGGAGTTCCCACGTTCTGGCGAAATATCTCGCCCGAAAGGTGTAGGAGGTGGCGATAGGGTCGGTGGATCTAGCTGGGACAAGCGCTGTCAGTCGCTATTGCCGCGCTTACCGTGAGGGCGATGCCGGATCTGTCTTCCGATCGGCACCGGTACGATGTGGACCGTCGGGCCGACACGGAGGGTCACCGCGATATGCGGCATGCGTCGACAGTGGTCCGCTCGTTGCCCGCTCGTCGGGCGCGTCCGAGGCGCTGTCACCCCGCGTGGACCTGCGAATCGTGATGCCGGGTGCCGGTTCCCGACCGGCGTCGGGTGTACCCACCGGCCTGGGTCGGCGGACGTTGGTCGTCCCCACGTTGCTTGATCCCCGTCTCACCGTCCCCACCCGACCACAGGCGATCCGTCCGTTCCGTTGGGACCGGGAGTGGAGCCTCACCCGGATGGTGGGCAGGAAGGATCGCCCTAGACCGGGGTGGCTACCGGTCCGCAGTACGCCGGAGCGATGCCCGAGGTCGTTGGGCCTGACCGGGCAGTGGTCACCGCGACCGACTCGGCCCGAGCGAGCCGTCGTACGGCGGGGAGGTGCCCCGACCGGAAGGTCAACGGGCCGGCTCGACCGGTACAGATGCGGGCAAGGTGTCGGCGCTGGTGTACGCGAACGGTCGGCAGTCCGACGTGTGGGCCATCAAGATGATCCGGCACACCGATACGACCGGTAGCGGCCATGCGCCGGTCGTCCGGATGTCCGGACCGATCGTTTTCCTTTAGCTGGGCTGAAGACGCCGACGCGGGCCCGACCCCGGTGAGGGGGCGGGCCGGCGGTCGGGACGATCCGGCTACCAGTCCCAGTAGCCGGGCTGGGTCTGCACGTTGAGTTCCCGGGTGTGTACCAACTTCGCGGTCCAGGTGCGCCAGTCGATGATCTCCAGGACGTCCAGTCCCTTCTGGATGTCACTGGAGTAGATGTGACCGTTGTAGTAGTAGGCCGACCAGGATCCGGCGATGATCAGCCGGGTGTCGGAGATCGGGCCACGCTCCCAGAAGCCGATCTCGACCGGGTGCGCCGAGTCGGTGAAGTCCCAGACCGAGATTCCACCCTGGTACCACGCCTGGACCATGATGTCGCGGCCGAGGACCGGAATCAGTGAGCCGTTGTGTGCGACGCAGTTCTCGAAGTTGGTGTTGGTTCGGGCGATCTTGTGGTAGCTCCGGAAGACGAGTTGCCGGGCGTCGCCCCGGCCGGTGATGTCGTAGATGGCGTTGGCTCCCCGGTTGGGGCCGACCGTCTCGTTGCAGGTGGGGCCACTGCCGCCGCCCAGTTCGTCGGTGAAGACGACCTTGGTGCCGGCGTTGTTGAACGTCGCCGAGTGCCAGAAGGCGAAGTTGGTGGTGTCCCGGACCCGGTTGATGACCCGGGGGGCCTCCCGGTTGCTGATGTCCATCAGTACGCCGTCACCCATGCAGGCGCCGGCGGCGAGGTCCTCCCGGGGGAAGACTGTGATGTCGTGGCAGCCGCTGGTGGTGGCGCTGCCGTTGCGGCCCGGGTTCCCGCCGTCCGGGAAGAGGTTGGGGGTGGCCACCACGGTCGCGGAGGTGGGTTGGGACAGCGGCACCTTGATGATCGAGATTGAGTCGTGTGGCGGCTGGCAGTCCGGGAACGACGCCGCGGGGGAGTACGACGACACGTAGATGTAGACGGAGCGGCGGTCCTTGGCCGGGGCCAGGGTGTGCGTGTGCGAGCCACACGCCGTCTCGACGGCCTTGACGTACCGGGGGTTGGCCTTGTTGGTGACGTCGAAGATCCGCATGCCCTCCCAGGAGGACTCGATCGTGGCCGACTGGGCGACGCTGTTGCAGGAGTCGTCGCTGCGGGACGAATCCGTCGACAGGAACAGCAGGTTGCCGTAGATCGAGATGTCGTTCTGCGACCCGGGGCAGAGGACCTGGGAGACGACCCTCGGTGCGCGCGGGTTCTTGATGTCGTAGATGACGAACCCGTCGTAGTTGCCGACGAAGGCGTAGCGTCCCTGGAAGGCGATGTCGGTGCCGAGGGCGGCCTCGGAGTCGAACGGCGACCGCTTCGGGATGTTGGCGATCTGCCGGATGTTGCCGCTGCTGGCGATCTCGTCGACGCCGAGGTCGACGTCGGCGTCGTCCATGGCGGTGAGCTGCTGCTCGGTGAGGCACAACTCGGGCAGTTCGACGCTGACCGATGGTGGGCCGCACGCGTCGGCCGGGGGGCGTGCGCTGCTGGGTGGGGCGGCGGCGAGACCCAAGAGGACGAGTACGGTCGCGGCCATCGCGAGGGTCTTGAGACGCCGTGGTTGCGGCAGGCTGAGTCTGGTCATCCGGCGGCCACCCTTCGAAAGGGGTTTCTGACTGGCCGACACCTTACTCGTTACTGATATTCATCGATGTGATGTAGGTCATACTGATGGTTCCTGTCGATTCGTTATGATCCCGCCAATCCCCGATCGAAGGGGCGTGTCATGGACCAGATCCATCGACGGACGACCGGCGTCTGCGTGCTGGCCATACTGCTGCTGGTCGGCGGGGCCGGGGCCGGATCCCGCACCGACCCACCACATGCCGGTGCCCTGGCCGCCGTTGCACCCGCCGCCGACGGTGCCGCCCGGCCCGCCGACCTGGTCATCGTGCCCGGCCGACCCGGAGAGCCGGCGACGGTTCAGCCGGCCGACCGGGTCGCCCCGACCGCCGGTCCGCGATACAACACATTGGACGTCTGGTACGTCCGGATGATGATTCCGCACCACACCCAGGCGCTACGGATGGCCGCGTTGGCCCCCGACCGCGCAAGCGACCCCCGGGTACGCGCCCTTGCCGGCCGGATCCAGGCCAGCCAGTCCCCGGAGATCCACCAGATGCGAGCCTGGCTGGATGCGCGTGGTCTGCCCCCGGAGGAGCCCGGCCACGACCACGGCGCCATGCGTGGCATGCAGAGCCCGGCGGCGATGCGCCGGCTTGCCGCCGCCACCGGTGCCGAGTTCGACCGGATGTTCGTGACCATGATGATCGACCACCACCGTGGAGCGATCGAGATGGCCGTCAACCTGCTCCGGGTCGGGGTCGACGTCATCACCGGAGAGATCGCCACCGCCGTCGCCGCCGAGCAGGGCGTGGAGATCGATCGGATGCGGGCGCTGTTCCCCGCCGCCGGATGACTGCTGGCCGCGCCGGGCCTGCCCCGGACGTCAAGCCGCCAGCGGACCGGCTGACCGATCAGCGGGCCGGGTGACCGATCAGCGGGCCGGGTGACCGATCAGCGGGCCTGTAGGCCGATCAGCGGGCCTGTAGGCCGATCAGCGGGCCTGTAGGCCGAGCGCCTGGGCTAGCACGACAGCCTGCGCAGCCGTGATGACGGCATCGGTCAGCTCGACGGTGGTCGGATCGAGCGCGGTCAGGTCGCTGCCGCGCAGATCGCACCGAACGAACTTGGCACTGTGCAACTGCGCGCCGGAAAGGTCGACATCGGCGAGTACCGCGTCCACGCAGTTCGCGCCGGTGAGATCGACCTCACGCATCCGGACCCCCTGTATGGTGGTCCCGCGCAGGTCGGCTCCGGGTAGCCCCACGAACGACCAGTCACCGCCGATCACCCGCAGCGGTCGTAGCGTCGACTGCTGGAAGACGCTGCCGGTCATCTTGCAGCCCGTGAACTCGGCCTCGAAGAGGTTGCACCGCTTGAACGTGCAGCGCAGGAACGCCGAGTCGGTGTGCCGGGAGGCGTTGAAGCGTACGTTGCCGAAGACGCACTCCTCGAAGGTCGCGCCCCGGCTCCACGCCTCGGTCAGATCGACGTGATGGAACTCGCACTCTCGGTAGTGGACATCGATCAGCTCCTCGGCGTACCAGTCCTCGTTGCGGAACGACTCACCCTCGACCAGCTTCGTCACTGGTCGAGGCTATCCGTCGGGAGTACGACGACGTGAACCGACGCCGCTGGCGGACCGTGTCCCGGACCGCGCTGACCGGGCCCCGACGGTGACACACTCTTGGCATGGTTGGCGAGGTACGCGTTCGTGGCGGCGGCGACGGTGAGCCGCTCCTCCTGCTGGTGCACGGACTCGGCGCGACCGCCGAGGTGTGGGATCGTTGGCGGCCGGTGCTCACCCGGCACTGGCCCGGCCGATGGCTGGCACCGGACCTGCCGGGACACGGCGGATCCGCCCCGCTGGCCCGATACTCGTTCGACTCCCTGGCCGAGGCGCTCGCCCGTCTCGTCGAGCCGGGGGTGCCGGTGGTCGTCCTCGGCCACTCGCTCGGGGGCGTGTTGGGCCTGACCCTGGCCGGTACGGATTTCAACCTGTCGGTTGCCGCCGTGGTCGGGCTGGGCATCAAGGTCTCCTGGACCGGCGAGGAACTGGCCAAGGCGCGCGCACTGGCGGACCGCCCGGTCACCTTCTTCGACTCCCGGCAGGAGGCGGCCCTCCGGCAGCTGCGGGTCTCCGGACTCGTCGGTCTGCTCGACCCCGACGACGAGGCGGTCTCGGCCGGGCTCCGCCAGGAGGACGGGCGGTGGCGGCTGGCCCTGGACCCGGCGGTCTTCGGGGTGGGGGCACCCGACATGCCCACCCTGCTGGCCGCCGCCCGCGCGCCGGTCGTACTGGCCCGGGGCGGGGCGGACCCCATGGTCTCCGCAGAGCAGTTACGCACCCTGTCGCCATCGGCGGTGACCCTGCCTGGTCTCGGTCACAACGCACACGTCGAGGACCCCGGCGCGGTGTTCGAACTGCTCCGGCCGTATCGGGCTGGCCGGTCCGGCTGACCGTGCCGCCGCCCGGCCCGGCCCGACGACACGGGGTGGCTCCCACCGATCGGGCCGGGCGAGCGCACCGACCGGGGGAGCCGCGCGGAACATGCGTCCGGACTACGCCGGCAGGCCACCGACCTGACGCGGACCGAACTCGGCGTGGAGCAGTGCGTGGCCATGCCGGCCCAGTTGGCCTTGATCGACGTGCCGGTGCAACCGGAGACGTAGACCATGAACGGGTAGTTCTCGGTGGCGGGCCGACCGCCGACCACTTAGCTGCGGGTCACCTGGTAGGTGCCTGTGCCGCTCCAGTTGACGATGACCAGACCGAAGTGGCCCGCCGCCGAGGCGGTGTAGGTCAGGGTCTCGGCCGCGCCGGTGCCGGCGGAGTTGGCCGAGGCCACCGCCTGGGCCCGGGTCCGGACCCAGGTGCTGGCGGTGGTCTGGTTGCTGCTGACCAGGTACAGCTCCGGGTTCTGGGTGGTGCTTCCGGTGATCTTGATGGTCACCTTCTGCCCGGCTGTCAGGGTGAGGTCACGTACCGCGACGATGCTGTCGCCCGTCATGATGACGTTGCTCGTCCCGACCGGCAGACTCGCTGACCCCTGGGCCAGCTCGATCCGGTACCAGCCGGCGTCTCCGGACGCCTTCACCCGGGGGTGGTAGTCACCCAACGCCCGCCACTTCGAGTCGACGGCGATGAAGTCCACGCCGCTGGTCACCGCGCTGGTGGCCAATCGGGTGGCCTGGGCCCGGTCGTCGTACAGCTCCAGGTCGTGGTTGACCCCGGCCCTGATCGCCACCACCGACCAGTAGTTGGTCGTCGTCTGGTAACCGAAGTTGTGTGGCGTCGGCGACGGCAGCAGCTTCGGCGCGTAGTTGCCCAGCGGGTTCTGGAACCCATAGTCGATGGTGCTCTGGTAGAGCGCCCCGAGAGCACCGGTGGGGGACACGTCGAACCCGTCGGCCGTCCGATGTGCCCAGAACTCGCTGAACGTGTTGGAGACGTGGTGGGTGAAGGTGTGCCACAGGTTGTCGAAACCCTCGCCGTACCGGTCCCAGGAGCCCTCGTTGGTGGAGTCGGTGATGTCGATCATCGCTGCGGCCACCCGGCCCTCGACGGCGTCGCCGTTGTCCCAGCCGCTGGTGCCCCAGGTGGTGTTCTCCAGGTCGAGGAAGGCGCCGCTGGGCCAGCGGTAGAACGGGTCGTTCAGCACGGTGGCCGGGAACCACTCGGCCCAGCCCTCGGTCCAGGCACAGCCCGTCGAGCTGGTCCGCTGTACGTAGTGCGGGGAGCAGTTCGGGAAGGCCGGGTACGCGTCGTTGTAGATGTCGTCCATCAACGCGTGACCGATCTCGTGGATCACCGTCGTCGGTGAGTTTGGTGCGTCCGCGTTCAGATGGACCTCGTTGTTGGCCAGCGAGTAGTAGTTGCCGCTGGTGGAGTCCGGGGCCCAGTTGATGGTGAGCCGGCGGCAGGTGGTGTCGTTCTGGTCGAAGCAGCTGTTCGTGGGCCTCGGGAGGAACAACCAGGTCTGGTTGGCCCGGGCGAAGGCGTGCAGACCACGTTGCAGCGTGGCGTCGTCCGAGGTACGTGAGCCCAGGTCGATCGTGCTGCCCGGCGCGACGTCGGTGAAGGTCTCCGACTGGAAGGTCAGCGGGGTGCCGCTGCGCTGCACCCGCCAGAGGGCGTTCGAGGTGAGCACCCGGACGAAGACGTCCAGACCGTTCTCCGGGTCGGTCGCGGCCAGCGCGTCGAAGCAGATGTTGTAGGCGCCGTTGGCGTTGCTCACCGCAGCGGCCAGCCGCTGTCCATCGGCGGCGTTCACCACCTCGACGGTGAGGTTCATCGCGTTGTGCCACGTGCCGGTCTGATCGGCGTAGGTCCAGTTACCGGTGACCCAGGTGTCGCAGGCGGCGGTGGTCACCACCGGGTCCGCCGGTTCGGGACTGGCCGGGCGCAGCCCGGCCGGCAGACCCGAACGCGCCGAGGTCGGCGTCGCGGTGCTACCGGCCGCGCCGTTCGTGGCCGTCTGGCCGAACGCGGACGTCCGTCCGGGCTCGGCGATGGTAAGGAAGACAACGTCCTTACCCGCGTGCCGCCGACCGGGCTCGGACGCGGTGGCATGGGCCTCGATCTGCGCCCGGCCCGCCTTGATCGCCCGGATCTGGCCGGTGAAGGTCAGCTTCTCCCCGGCCCGCAGCTGGCGGGTGGTCGACGCGACCGCCAGTTCGCCCGCCCGTTCCGGTTCGACAGCGGTCGCCCTGCCGACGGTCAATCCGGCGGGCACGCGGGCCCACTCCAGTTGTGCCGGGAGTTCGAGCCGAATCTCGGTCGGGGGCAGTACGGCATCCGCCTGGACGGTGACCGTCAGGTTGGCGGTCGCCCCGAGTGCGGGTGCCAGGTCCAGAGTCGCGCCTACGCTGAGGCAACTGGCCCACTCGTCGGTGTTGGGCTGGTTGGCCGAGGTGCTCAACGAGCAGGCCCGGGCACTGGATTGGGCCGCCGGTGCTGGCGCGGCGAGCGCCGGAGCGGTGCTGCCCAGGCCGATGGCCATCAGGCCCGCCGTGGTGACGGACAGGGTGGTCCTGCGCCATCTCGCAGCCGTGGCTGCAAACATTCGTCCTCCCCGAAATGTGGCGGCCATCGATCGATGCCGCTTTCGGAGATCATTCCAGACATACGCAAAATCTGTCATCCACCCCAACGCATCATTCGAGGCTCGGAACCGGACAAGACGCTCGACGTGCGACCCTACGCCCCGGAAGGATCGATCCCAATTGCCGGGTTAGAGGCGATCGGGTACCGGGTACCAGCGGATGCACGACGCCCCCGCAGACGACTCGAGGGCGCTGGACCCGAGGGAGCACCGATGAGACTGGACGACGACGACATCACCACCGGCGGCGTACTGCCCGACGAGGGTCCGGCGGACGGCGGGGCGACCCCGGGTAAGCGGGACGGCGGCGCGGACGGCCCAGCGGACCAGGGCCCGGCCGACGAGGGCCCGGCTGATGGCGGGGGAGTTCCCGGTAAACGCGATGGTGGCGCGGACGGCCCCGCCGACCTGGCTGACGAAGGCCCCGCCGACGGGGGTGCGGTGCCGGGTAAGCACGACGGCGGTGCCGATGGCCCGGCTCGATGACCGAGCGGAAACCCAGATGATCTCGTACGCGCCGGGCGGCGGTGGCCGCCCGGCGTCCGCCGTCGTTTCCGAGCCGACCGTGCCGTCGGCGCTCACCCGCTGTGTGGCGGTCGAACCGGCCAAGTTCGCCGCCGGCTACTGGGGGCAGGCACCGTTGCTGTCCCGGGCCAGTGAACTGGCCAACCCGGCCGGCTTCACCGACCTGCTCAGCCCCGCCGACGCCGACGAACTACTCAGCCGGCGTGGTCTGCGTACCCCGTTCCTCCGGGTCGCCAAGGACGGCGAGCTGGTATCGCCGGAACGCTTCACCGGTGGCGGCGGGGCGGGAGCGGAGATCAGCGACCAGGTGCTCGACGAGCGGGTGCTGGAACTCTACGCGGGCGGGGCCACTCTGGTCCTCCAGGGCCTGCACCGCAACTGGCCACCGCTGGTCGACTTCGCGCGGGAACTGGGCATCGAACTCGGTCAGCCACTCCAGGTCAACGCCTATCTCACCCCCGCCGGGAACCAGGGCTTCGCCACCCACTACGACACGCACGACGTGTTCGTACTCCAGGTCGACGGGCGCAAACACTGGCGGATACACGAGCCGGTGCTGACCCACCCGCTGGAACGCCAGCCCTGGGGTGGGCACGCCGACGAGGTGGCCGCGGTCGCCGCCGGTCCACCGGCGCTGGACGTGGTGCTCGCCCCCGGTGACGCGCTCTACCTGCCCCGGGGTTGGCTGCACAGCGCCCAGGCCCAAGAGGAGCGTTCCCTGCACCTGACCGTGGGAGTCCGCGCGCTGACCCGATACACGCTGGTGGAGACCCTACTCGGCCTGGCCGCTGAGGACGTCCGGCTGCGCGCCTCGTTGCCGTACGGGTTCGACGTGGCCGACGCCGACCAGGTGGAGCCGGAACTGACCGAGACCGTGGCCGCCCTGCGCGACTGGTTGGTCGGGGTCGACCCGGCGCTGGTCACCGAGAGGTTGCGGGACCGCTCCTGGCGGGCCTCCCGGCCGGCACCGATCCGGCCGTTGGCCCAGACGGCGGCGATCTCCACCCTCGACGTGGCGAGCCGGTTGGCCCCCCGGCCCGGACTGCGCTGGCGGCTCACGCTCGCCGGCACCGACCGGGTCAGCCTCCGGCTGTTCGACCGGACGATCGATTTTCCGGCACAGTGCGAGGCGGCGCTGCGGGAGTTCCTCACCACCGGGCAGATCCGGGTCGGTGACCTGCCCGGTCTCGACGAGGACGCCGACCGGCTGGTGCTGGCCCGTCGCCTGCTGCGCGAAGCGGTGGCGATACCCGCCTGACGCTGAGCTGCGTGGTGGTCTGAGCTGGGCACGTGGTGGTCTGAGCTGCGTGGTGGTCTGAGCTGGGCACGTGTTGGTCAGCGCAGCAGGGCGAAGAGCACGCCGGTGCCCACCAGCCCGGCGATCAGCACCACCGCCACCGGCCGGGGTCCGAGGACCGCATGCCGACGGTCGGCGAGCAGCTTCGCCGGTGCCAGCCCGACCAGTGGACCGAGTAGCGTCACCACCAGGGCCAGCACGGGCATTCCTACCGCCAGGTCCCCGCCATACCGGTCGCCGACCAGCCGTGCGGCCAGCCCCAGGGCGTACGCCGCCGCCGCCCCCAGGATGCCGAAGAGGGCCAGCAGTGGATGCGTCGAACTCGGCAACTCGTCAGGCTGCTTGGCCCGGTCGAGCAGTTGCCGAACCCCGTCCAACAGGGTGGCGGGATCGGCGGTCGCCCCCCGGGCGGGACCCGGCGGGCTGCCCAGCCGACGGGTGCCGGAGCCCAGCCGGCCACCGAGCACCTGCCAGAGGTGGGCCGCCTCGGCGTCGACGGTCTCGACCTCCTCGGCCGCTGCCGCCACCTCCGTCTCGGCCTGCCGGACCGCCGCCTGGGCCGTACGCAGCGCCCGCTCGGCGCCGACGCACTGGCGTTCGTACCAGGTCTCCGCCTCCGTGCGCTGGGCCTCGGCATGGGCGGCCACCTCGGCGAGCTGGCGGATCAGGCCGGCGTACGACCCGGTCACGACGACGGTCCATAGGGGATGATGGTCTGCCCGATCCGGTGTACCGCCCGATCGAAGAAGAGGCCCCGCCACGGCCGGGGATACCAGTCCGGCCCGCCGTTGCCCGGATAGAGGGATGAGGTCAACTCCCCGCCCTGCACGTCCAACGCCACCCAGGCACCGATCTGGTCGGTACGCGATGCCGGACCGCCCAGATCCGATCGCATCCGGGCCACGCCCCGCCACCAGGCCAGTACGTGGGTACGCCGCTCTGGACCGTTGTGCAGCACGTGCCGCAGGTGGTCCAGTCCGGAGCGCTGCCCCACCCGGGCGGAGAGTCGACCGGTCGCCGCGTCGACCGCGTAGAGCAGCAGGTAGTGCGGCTGCCCCAGAGCGGCGGCGTGGTCCAACCCGTCGGCTGTCTCGGCCATCAGCTCCGCGATCGTCTCCTCGTCGTACCAGGCGGCGTCGGCGTCCAACGCCTCGTAGAGCGAACGGGCCGAGCTGTCGGCGTCCGGGTCGAGGCAGGCGATGGAGAAGCGTGCGGTGCCGGGGCGGTGCTGGCGGGCCAGCGAGCGCGCGGCGGCGTCGAGCACGGCGCACGCCTCGTCCACCCGGGTACCGAGGACGGCCAGGTTACGGCCGGGGGCGCGGGGCAGTCGAAGCCCGGCCGACCGGGCCTGCACGTCGATGATTTCGCCGAGCAGGGCCACCGGGCCCCGGGCCGAGCCGGCCGCCCGGGTCGCTCCGACCTGCTCCGACCCGGCAGCGTCCAACGGACGCAACGCGGCAAAGTCGGGTGCGTCAACCAGCCGGGGGATCGCGTCACCGTCGAAGAGCCGGGCCGGTGCCGCGTCGGGCGGGCGCATCCGCCACAGCCGGTGCTGCAACTCGCTCCAGGTGCCCCAGTCGCTGGCCGACGGGATCCGGGCGACCTGGTTGCCCTCGACCATGCCGGACTCGGCATTGACCACGGCATGGTGCCGGGGCAGGGACTGGGCGGCGTCGTTGCGTTCGGCCAGGATCCGCAGCGCCTTGGGCAGCGCGATCCGCAGGGTGAACTGGGCGACCAGCGCCGGGCGACCCCAGAGCGCCTCGATGCCGCGTACGTCCTGCGAGGCCAGCACCAGGTGGATGCCCTGGGATCGGCCTCGGCGGGCCAAGTCCTCCAGCAGGTCGGCCGCTTCCCGGGCCATGGCGTCCCGGCCGGCGAGCAACATCTGGAACTCGTCCACCACGGCGACGATGCGTGGCCAGCGTCCCTCCGGGTCCACCGCCCGCAGTTCGGACAGTTTGGTGACCTCGTGCCGCTTGGCGGCGTCGGCTCGTCGGCGCAGCTCCTCGGCGAGGAAGCGCAGCAGGGCCAGCCCGAACTCCCGGTCGGTGTTGACGTTGATGCCGACCAGCCGCATGTGCGGCAGCCAGCTCGGGTCCCGCCGGCCCTGCGCGAACCGGGCGAAGGACACCCCCTCCTTGAAGTCGAGCAGATAGAACTCCAGCTCGTGGGGGGAGTAGCGGGCGGCCAGCGCACCGATCCAGGCGAAGATCAGATTCGTCTTGCCGGTGCCCGACGGGCCGCCGATCAGGGCGTGCGGCGGATAGTCCCCCAGGGTCAGCAGCACCGGTCGGCCCTGTGGACCGTCCCCGATCGGGGCGACCAGCGCGGTCGACGAATCCTCCTGCCACAGCTTGTCGTCCGGCGGCAGCAGGTCGGTGAAGGGGGCCGGGGGCGGGCCGGCGGCCACCTCCGTGGCGACCTGTCGACAGGTCTCGGTGACCAGGTGGGCCGGGGGCGGCGGGTCGAGGCGTACCGGCAGGCTGGTCGCCCCGCTGAAGGTGGTTACCTTCGGCCCCACCATCACCCGTTCGACGGTGGGTTCGTCGGGCAGCTCGATGCCCCGCACCACGAGGTGCACCCCGCAGGCCGCACCGGTACGGATCACCCGGTTGAGCTGGCTCCGTTCGTGCCGGGACGGTTCGTCGCCGCCAAGCAGCACCGCCACCCGCCACGGCTCGGGCCGCCGCCCGGTGGCGGCAGCCAGTTCCCGCAGGGAGGTGTACTCCCCGGCGAGTACCGTCTCGTTGATGCGCCGGATCTGGTCGGTGAGGTCGTCGAGCAGGTGGGCCAGGCCCCCCGGACCGACGAAGGTCAGTAGTCCGGCGGTGGACAGTGGTGCGAAGCCGGCCAGCCCGCCGCCGAGGTGCTCCGGGTCGTAGCCGATCAGCCGAAGCGCACCGGGCGTGGCCCGGCCCAGGGCCCGCAGCAGCAGGGCGGCCACGACCGTGTCGCAGCCGGTCCGGTCGGCCCCGCTGACGTGGACGTGGCCGTGGTCCAGCAGGGGGACCAGGGCCGGCACCGGCTCGGCACCGGGTAGAAGTACCGCACCGAGCCGGAGCCGGCCGGCGGCCTCACCGCGTACCGTCGGGGTGGGTTTCCAGTCCGGCCAGGCGGTGCTCGCGGCCCCGGGGGCCTCCTCGCCGGCCGCCTCGGCGGTCCGCCGGGCCAGCGCCGTGATCTGCGCGGCGTACTGCTCGTCGATCTCGGCGAGCCGGCGGTCCCGTTCCGCGCCGACCCGCTGGGGCAGGCGGTGGGCCGCCGCCCCGGTACGGGCCAGCCGGTCCCGGGCGGTGTCCAGATCCGATCGGGCTGCCGCCAGCCGGGCCCGGGTCGCGCCGAGGGCTTGCGAGAGCATGCCTCGGGTCCGGACCACGAGCTGCGTTCGTACGTCAGCCACGGGTCTCCTGAGTCGCTGCGGTGAGGGTCTCTTCGCTGCGGCCGAGTCGGCGCATCAGCAGACCGGTGAGCACACCGGCGGCGACCGCCGGGTCGGCCGGGTGCGGTTGGTCGTTCTGGTCCGGTGCGTTCTTTGGTGGTGGCATCCGGCAGACCCGGGTGAGCACCGTGTCGAGCACCGCCGGGGGTAGGCCCGGCAACAGGTCCTGCACGCCGCCGCGTACCTCGTCGCGCAGCTTGGGCAGGTCCTTGGCATGTGGCGGGTGGCCGAGCAGTTCGGCGGCCAGGTCCCGCAGGAATGGTGGGGCGACGGCGGCCAGGTTGAGCCCGACGTTGGCGTCCACGTCGCGTAACTCGGCGTGTAGGCGTCCCCGATCACCGGAGCGCACCTCGGTGGCGACCCGGCGTAGCAACTCCCCGGCGTCGGTGACCCGCTGGTTCGGCTCCGCGCCCGGGCTTTCCCGACCACCGGTCAGCTCGGCCACCCGGATCGCCCACCAGCGGCGTACCGTCCGTGACCCCCGACCGTCGGGCGCCCCACCCACCTCACCGGCGGGTGGGCCGTCCGCCCCCGGCCGCCGCTCGGCCACCGGCCCGGGCGCGCCGTCCTGCCCCAGCCCGATGGCGGCCAGATAGCTGGCCAACTGGTCCTGGGCGACCCGCAGGGCATGCCCGGCGGTCTCGGCGTGCTCGATGGCGGCGGAGAGCTCTGGCACGCCCATCGGGTCGGCCGACTCCTGCCGCACCCAACGCAACCGCTCCGAGGCCTGCCCGAGCCGCTCCAACGTCGTCAGCACCAGCGCCACGGGCAGTTCGTCGGAGGTGGCCCGGACCTGCGCTCCCAGCTCCTCGATAATCGACATGATGGCTCACAACGTCGATACGTAGAGCTGTGCCTGCTCGACCGCGGCCAGCGTCGCAGCGAGGCATTCCTCCAGCTCTTGGCCGGCCTGCGACAGTGAGGCCTGGGCAGCGTTGACCGTCTCGTGGCCGCTGCCCTCCAAGGCACCGGCCAGGGTTTGCTGTGCCTCGGTCAGCTTCTCGCTGGCCGCCTGCACGGCGGTCTGCCCTTCACCGATCTGTTGCAGGGCGGCATCGATGGCAGCCTTGAGCTCGGCGACGCTCGCCACGACGAAACCTCCTGGGGGCGGGGAGGACTCTCGGTAGAGCGTATCCCCATCGGGGCGATCGGCCATTCCTGGGGTGTTCCAGCCCTGCTGTCCGTTCTGCGCTGCCGATCTCCCGCACGATAGAGGTCGAGGTCGAGCCGGTGGGGGATCGGCGAGCCGGCGACAGAGTCGGATCTCCGACACTTTCGCCGCTGCCGCTGCCGCTGCCGCTGCCGCTGCCGCTGCCGCTGCCCGGCCAGCGGGCCGGCGGGCCGGCGGGCGGCGCGGCGGATTACGGGCGGAGCCACCGCGGCCCCCGAACCGCCGCGTGTAGCGCGGTGACCCGGTCCCGCAGCAGCCGGTCCGCGGTGACCACCACGCAGTGCCGCCCCTCGGCCGTGGCCTGGACCAGCTCGACGATCGCGTCGTCACCGGAGCCCTCGGCGGCGACCACCCGGACCTCGGGGGTGGGTGGGACGCCCCGGGCCACCCCCTCCACCACGAGCACCACCTCGACCGGCGGTGGCAATCCGGGCAGGCCGGCGCGGGCGACCGGGGCCAGCGCGTCCCGCAGCCGTACGGTGGCGCCAGCCCGGTCCCGCCACCACCCGTCAGGCCGCGAACCCACGACGTTCGCGGCATCCACGACCAGAAGCGGCAACAGCTGTGGCTCGGTGTCCATGCGCCCCAGCCTGCCACCGGCGGCACGTTTGTCGGTCCAACCGCCGGGTAGCCCACGCCGACCGTATGTGCCGGTGAGGGGGGCAGCTTCATGACGCAGGGACCTGGTGACCTCGGATCCGACCCGTGGGACGAGTTCCTGGCCCGGTACTTCGGTCGCATGGAGGGCCGTCGCCCGGCGCAGCGGGTGGACATCACCCGGCTGATGACCGCCGACGCCAGGGAACTGCTCGCCGACGCCGCCCGGCGGGCCGCCCAGGCGCGCAGTACCGACCTGGACACCGACCATCTGCTCTGGGCGGCACTGCAACGGGAACCGCTGCGGGACCTGATCCGGCGGGCCGGGGCCGATCCGGACACGTTGCTCGCCGCACTCGGTGGCCCCAAGGGGGGCGAGCCGGCGCCGCCCGGTGACTTCCCGGCGAACCTGTCGTTGACCCCGGCGGCGAAACGAGCGCTGCTCGATGCCCACCAGCTGTCCCGGGCGATGGGCGCGTCGTACATCGGTCCGGAGCACATCCTGATGGCGTTGCCGCTCAATCCCGAGTCTCCCGCCGGGCGGATGCTCGCATCCAGCCGGGTGCAGCCGCAGTCGTTGCAGGCCGCCGGGTCGGAACGGGGGGCACCGGCCGCCAAGCCGGACCGGGGCACGCCGACGCTGGACCAGTACGGCCAGGACCTGACCGACCTGGCCCGGGCCGACCAGATCGACCCGGTGATCGGCAGGGCCGACGAGATCGAGCAGGCGGTGGAGATCCTGTCCCGACGTACGAAGAACAACCCGGTGCTGATCGGCGAGGCCGGGGTCGGCAAGACCGCGATCGTGGAGGGACTGGCCGAGCGGATCATCGACGGGGACGTCCCGCAGACGCTGCTGGGCAAGCGGGTGGTCCAACTCGACCTGGCCGGTCTGGTCGCCGGCACCCGCTATCGAGGTGATTTCGAGGAACGGCTGAAGAAGGTCATCGACGAGATCCGGGCGCACGGCGACGAGCTGATCGTCTTCCTGGACGAGATGCACACGCTGGTCGGCGCGGGCGGTGGCGGTGGCGAGGGCGGCATGGACGCCAGCAACATGCTCAAGCCGGCCCTGGCCCGGGGTGACCTGCGGGTGGTCGGTGCCACCACGCTCAATGAGTACCGCAGGTACATCGAGAAGGACGCGGCGCTGGCCCGGCGGTTCCAGCCGGTGCTGGTGCCGGAGCCGTCGGTGGACGACACGATCACCATCCTGCGCGGGCTGCGGGACCGCTACGAGGCGCACCACCAGGTCCGGTTCACCGACGAGGCGCTGGTCGCCGCGGCGGAGCTGTCCGACCGGTACATCGCCGACCGGTTCCTGCCGGACAAGGCCATCGACCTGATCGACCAGGCGGGCGCCCGGGTGCGGTTGCGTACCCGGACCCCGGCCGGTGACGTCCGGGAACTGGAGCAGGAGCTGGAGGAGGTGCGCCGGGACAAGGACCAGGCGGTCGCCGACGAGCAGTACGAGCGGGCCTCGGAACTGCGGGACCGGTTGCAGCGGTTGCAGGAGCGGATCGAGGCGGCCCAGCAGGGCAACGGCGGCAACGGCGTACCCAAGGTGCAGCCGCAGGAGATCGCCGAGGTGGTCTCCCGGGCCACCGGCATCCCGGTCAGCCAGCTCACCGAGGAGGAGCGGGACCGGTTGCTGCGGCTGGAGGGGCACCTGCACGAGCGGGTCATCGGGCAGGACGAGGCCGTCTCGGCCGTCGCCGAGGCGGTCCGCCGCTCGCGTACCGGGCTGGCCGATCCGGACCGTCCGATGGGCAGCTTCCTGTTCCTCGGGCCGACCGGGGTGGGCAAGACGGAGCTGGCCCGGGCGTTGGCCGAGGCGCTGTTCGGCGAGGCCGACCGGATGGTCCGGCTGGACATGAGCGAGTTCCAGGAACGGCACACGGTAAGCCGGTTGGTCGGTGCCCCGCCCGGCTACGTCGGGTACGAGGAGGCGGGCCAGCTCACCGAGGCGGTGCGCCGTCGCCCGTACGCGGTGGTGCTGCTCGACGAGATCGAGAAGGCGCACGTGGACGTCTTCAACATCCTGTTGCAGGTGCTGGACGAGGGATGGCTCACCGACAGTCAGGGCCGGACGGTCAGCTTCCGCAACACCGTACTGATCATGACGAGCAACCTCGGCTCCGAGTTGATCACCGGCACCCAGCGCAGCGTCGGGTTCGGTGGGGACGGCAGCGAGCAGCAGGAGAGCGCCGAACTGCGGGAACGCCTGATGCGTCGGTTGCAGGAGCAGTTCCGTCCCGAGTTCCTCAACCGGATCGACGAGATCATCATCTTCCGCCGGTTGGAGACCCAGCAGTTGCGGCAGATCACCGAACTGCTGTTGGAGGAGACCCGGCGGCGACTGCACGCACAGGACATCGTCGTGGAGTTCACCCCGGACGGGGTGGACTGGATCGCCGAGCACGGACACCAGCCGGAGTTCGGTGCCCGGCCGTTGCGCCGGACCATCCAGCGGGAGGTGGACAACCGGCTGTCGCGGATGCTGCTCGACGGAAGTCTGTCACCCGGGCAGCGGGTCACCGTTGACGCCCGGGACGGGGCGCTGGCGCTCGACGTGTTTTCGGGGGAACGGACGGACCGCAGCGCGGCGGCGGCGAGCGGCTGACGCTGACGGCCCCGACCCTTCCCGCTGACGGCCTCGCGACCCGCTGACGAGAGGAGTACGACGTGACGGCACCCGAGGAAGAGCACGAGAAGAGCCGCAAGACCGACGCGGTACTGCGCCCGCCGAGTTCGGCCAGCCCGGCCGAGAGTAGGAAGGTGCAGCCGAAAGCCGCCGTCGAGGTGGAGTGGAACGAAGGCGAGCCGGTGGAGCCCACGCCGGCCCCCCGGGAGGAGCGGTGATGGTACGGGAAAGCCGTATCGAACCGGAGGTGGAGGAGCTGTGGGACGAGTTCCACAGCTGTGTCAACGTCACCTCCGAGCAGCTACGTACCTGGTTGATGGTGCAGGGGTCCGGGCCGGAGGCATTCGAGCCGGAACCGCATCTGGGCCTGCCCGAACCGGGCCGGCACATCCTCGCCATCCTCGGGAAGCGCAAGGTCGACCTCACCCCCGAGGACATCCAGGTGATGCGGGAGACCGTCGTGGAGATCCAGGACCTGATCGAGACGCGCCCGGAGGAGGGGTCGCGTAACGAGCAGTGGCGGCACTCCCTGATGAACCTCGGCCACGATCCGCTCAACGAGCGGTGACCCTGGCCGGACGAGCGGTGATTCCAGCCGGCCTGTGCGCGTCGGGGGCCGGCTGGGCTGCTTACTCGGCGGTACCCACGCTCTGGATTTCCAGGCCAGCGGCCGTCGCGGCAGCCTGCCGTTCGGCGCGGATCAGTTCCTCGCGGGCGATCAGGGCGGCGTACTCGGCGATGTCCATCGGAGTAGGCAGCGCCGGCAGGCGGGTGAGGAAGTCCTCCACGTCCTGGGAGGCGGCGGTGTGCGCGGCGGCGATCTGGCGTGCGGTGTCCCGGTCGTCGGGCTGGTACAGGTCGGTCATGCCCGGTGGCTACCCAGTATCGGCCGATTCGCACCCCTACACTGCTGGTCCTGTGCCGGTCAACGTCGCCGGCTGGAGTACTAGATTTCCGGCATGGCGATCGAATGGCATACCCGAATCACGTTCCTGCTTCGGAGGCCGTCGATCTGACGTACGTCCCGTGTGAATCGGTCGGGCTGCCTGGCGAGAATCGCCGCGAGGCGCCGCCACATGACCTGCCTGACCTATTTGGGCCAGGTCAGATGCATCAGACCTGGGATCTCATCGAGCCGTGCGATCCGCCAGATGACGTTTGAGGATTACGCCTGCCATCTGATAGCGGCATGTTCGTGCTGGGGGACACGTCTCCGACCGCATTCAGGTGGGGCCGACGTGGCGAGGGCACCGGTGCCGGGAGCCGGTCTGGGTATGCTCCAGGTCGATGTCTCCCGCTCCGAGCGCGCACGTCGTCGCCCGTGCCTTCCGGTTGGCTGATCCGACCGGCCCGCTGCTCCCCGTCCGGTACGTCAGTAGCGAGACCTGGCGGCTGGACACCCGTCGGGGGCGGTACTTCGTCAAGCGACTGGTCGTCGACGGTTGGCGGGACCAGCTCGATCGAGCCATGGCCTTCGAGCTTCGGGCCCGCGCGGCGGGCATCCGTACACCGGAGGCGATCGAGCCGGCGGACCCGGCCTGGGGACTGGCCGCCGATCTCGGTGACGGCCAGGGCGTGGTCCGGGTGCACACCTGGCTGGAGGGTGCCACGGCCGACCCGGAGGCCGACCTGTCCCACTGGTACGGAGCCACGCTGGCCGCCCTGCACGGCCTGGAGCCGGCGGGGGAGCGTCGTACCGATGGGATGTGGCCACTGTGGTACGGCGTCGAGCCGCCGCAGCGGTGGGCGGACTGGCTCGCCGCCGGGGTGCGGCAGGGGCGGGTCTGGGCTCCGGTGCTCAAGGAGCGACTGACGCTGGTCCTCGACCTGACCAGGCGGATCGAGGCGGCCTACCGGGCGGTGGACGACCACGTGGTGACCCACCGCGACGTGCTGCCGCACAACGTGCTGGTGCCGGCCGACGGCGGGCCGGTGCTCATCGACTGGGACACCGCCGGTCCGGACAGCGCCACCCTGGAGACCGCCGGTGCCCTCTACGACTACGCCCGGCATGGCACCGGCACGGAACCGGAGCCGGGCCGGTTCACTGCTGCGCTCGCCGTCTATCGGGCTCACGGGGGAGTCGTCCAGCCCAGTGAGTTCCCGCTCGCCCGGCGGCTGGGCGTACACCTGGCGCGCTGTGCCGAGCGGATCCGGGTGACCCTCGGTGTCGAGCCGGCCGGCTCGATCGATATCCGGGCTGCGGAGACCCACGTCGCCCAGCGGCTCGCCGCCCTACCGGAGTTCTCGACCAGCCTGTTCCGCTGGTCGCGACACCTGACCGGATGACTGGCCGGCCGCCGCCGGCTGTCGTACCCCGAAATCGGGGTGGTGTCGCAGCCAGGCCAGGTAGGGCGGGTTCCCGGCCAGGGTGTCGCGGTAGGCGGCCATTGCGTGTGCCAGCACCCGGTTGGCGGTCGGGGCGGCGGGCGCCTCCGGATGCCAGCCGAGCAGTAGCCGCCAACGCAGCGGCACACCGGCCAACGGACGGGTCACCAGCCCGGCCACCGGCCGGAAGGTGGCCTGGCACAATGCCACCGCGCCACCGGCGTCGACCAGGTCCACACATCCGCGTACGTCGGTTTCGTACATCCGGCGGGGTGTGAAGCCGGCCCGGGCGCAGGCGGCGGCGAAGCAGTCCCCGAAACAACCGTCGCCGGGGGCGGCCACCCACCGCTCGGATTCCAGCGCGCCCAGGGGGATCTCCTCCCGTACGGCCAGCGGATGCTGCTCGGGCAGCAGGACGAAGACCGGGTCCACCGCCACCGTGCGCCAGATCAGGCCGGACTCGGCGGACGGGGTGGCGTCGCCGCAGACCCCGGCCAGGGCGTAGTCCAACCGGCCGCTGAGCACGAGTTGGGCCAGTTCGTCGACGGACCATGATGCGTAGGTGCTGACCTGGGTATGCGGCTGCTCGGTGGTGAGCCGATGCACCAGTCGACCGAGGATCGGGCTGTTGACGCCGCCGAACCGGTAGCGGCTCATCGTCGAGCCGGCACCGGCCAGCCGGGCCGCCTCGTCCTGCAGTCCTTTCATGGCCGGCAACAACACCCGCGCCCGGGCCAGCACGAGTTCACCGAGGGCGGTGGGGCGGGCGCCGCGCCGGTCCCGTTCGAAGAGGGCACCACCGAGAGTGCGCTCGATGCGTTGGAGCTGCGCGGTGAGCGCCGGTTGGGCCAGCCCAAGGCTGGAGGCAGCCTTGGTCACACTGCCGGTCTCCGCGATCGCACAGACCACCTTCAGGTGCCGTAGCTCCAGGTTCATAGCGTGACGTTAGGACCGCGACGAGATCCATTGAAAGACTTTCGTCTATGAAAGATCCGCTGAAAGAAAGTGGAAGAACAATCGTGGGGCTGCCCGGGTTCAGCTGGACCGCCGTCAGGTGGTGCGCAGGTTCCGCTCTGACCGGCCGTCGGTGACCGTCGACTCCGACGCGTCGTCGTCGGCCAGGTCCTCGGCGTACGTGGGCCGACCGGTCACCGCGTCGCGGACCTTGTCGACCACCCCCAACGCCGGATCCACGAGCTTGTTCCAGTGTGGGCTGTTCGGCACGTCCGGGTGTGGCCGGGTCGGTGCCGCCTCCTCGGCGATCTCCACCCGGTTGCCCAGCCGGATCAGCTCCGCCTCGCTGGCACCGGCCCGCAAACCGGGGAAGATGTCCTGGGTCGCTGCGGTCACGTGGCGGTGCACCTCGCCGGCCACCCGCTCGGCGAGCCGCCCGAACTCCAGCTCGTCCGGATCACTGTCCAGCAGTTCCTGAAGTGCGTCCTCCATCGCCCTATCCGCACCGGCCTGCCGGTCGACCACCGCCGCGCCGTCGCCGACCACCGCCCGTACGGCGGGGTGGAGGTACTGCTGCTCGGCCGACAGATGCCGGGTCAGCGTCGCGGCCACCACCTCGGCCACCTCACGGCGGCGCTCGACGGAGGTGCCAGCATCGGTCAGCTCCCGGCAGAGGGCGACGATCTGTTCGTGCTCCTCGGTGAGGATGTCGAGCACGCTGCGTCCGCCAGGTCGGTACGACTCGTCGTCGCCGATCGGCGGCAGCGGAGGCAGGGGGACGGTCATGGAGGTCTCCTTCACCGGTCCATGGCGGTCGCGCCGGCCATGGAGGTCGCGGGCTGTCGATGGACTCTAGGGCGTCGTGGTTGCCTGTGTCGGGTCGGCGCACCGGCCGGGTGGCGCGGCCTGCTGCCGGTACCCGTACCCGTGATCGATGAAACCAGCGCCGCCGCCGAGGCAGCTGGTCACGAGACTGTCGCGAGTTCTGTCCGACACCGCGGGCAATGGTATGAAGACGGCATGACCAGTCATGCCGCGCCCACCGGCCCGAAGGCCGTCGACGAGGTCGTCGACCTCTGTCGGGATCTGCTCCGCATCGACACCAGTAACACCGGGGACAACGCCACCAGCGCTGGCGAGCGGGCCGCCGCCGAGTACGTTGCCGAGAAGCTCGCCGAGGTCGGCGTCGAGTCCCGGATCCACGAGTCGGCTCCCGGCCGGGCCAACCTGGTCGCCCGGATTCCCGGCGTCGACTCCAGCCGAGGTGCGCTCCTGGTGCACGGCCATCTGGACGTGGTGCCGGCCGACGCCGACGAATGGTCTGTGCACCCCTTCTCCGGTGAGATCCGCGACGGCTACCTCTGGGGTCGGGGCGCGATCGACATGAAGGACTTCGACGCGATGGTGCTCGCCGTCGTCCGGGACTGGCAACGCACCGGGGTACGCCCGCCCAGGGACATCGTGCTCGCCTACACCGCCGACGAGGAGGCCGGCAGCGAGTACGGCGCCCACTTCCTCGTCGAACGGCATCCCGAGCTGTTCGACGGGTGCACCGAGGCGATCGGCGAGGTGGGTGGCTTCTCGTACTCGGTCAACGACGACCTACGGCTCTATCTCATCGAGACCGCGGAGAAGGGGCTGGACTGGCTGCGTCTGCACGCCCGGGGACGCCCGGGACACGGTTCGATGGTGCACGACGACAACGCCGTGACCGCGTTGGCCGAGGCGGTCGCCCGGGTCGGCCGCCACCGGTTCCCGGTGGTGGTGACGCCCACCGTACGGGCCTTCCTGACCGAGGTCTCCGACGCCCTCGGCATCGAACTCGACCCGGACGATCCGGAGACGGCGATCGCCAAGCTCGGTCCGATCGCGAACATCATCGGCGCGACCATCCGCAACACCGCCAACCCGACCCGACTGGACGCGGGCTACAAGGACAACGTGATTCCGAGCCGGGCCACCGCCACCATCGACTGCCGCAGCCTGCCTGGGCAGTCGGAACTCCTGCTGGAACAGTTGCGCGCGGTGATCGGACCGGATCTGGAGGTGGAGTACATCCACCGGCAGCCGGCGTTGGAGACCACTTTCGACGGAGCCCTGGTGGAGGCGATGTCGGCGGCATTGCGCGCCGAGGATCCGGGTGCCCGGGCGGTGCCGTACATGCTCTCCGGTGGCACCGACGCCAAGGCGTTCCACCGGTTGGGGATCCGCTGCTTCGGCTTCGCGCCGCTGCGGCTCCCTGCGGACCTCAACTTTTCCGCCTTGTTCCATGGCGTTGACGAGCGGGTACCGGTGGACGGGCTACAGTTCGGCGTGCGGGTGCTCGACCGGTTCCTGCGCAACAGTTGACCAACCGGGCTACGTGGTAGTCGGCCAGCTACGTGGTAGTCGGCCAGCGGCCCGCGAACTCGCGACGAAGGGACTGCAACACAATGACCGACCAGCACGCCGAGCTGGACGCCGCTCTGGAACGTGTCGTCGAGGCCGCCCGGGCGCACCTGGCCGCGGTCAAGGCTGCCCAGGGCCGGATCGACGACGACGACGTCTGGCAGGCGTACGTCGCCTTCAACAACGCGTCGTACGAGTACGACGAGCGGCTGCTCGACGAATTCGGTGAGGTCACCCCGTGGGACGTCGAGGTGATCGACCCGGAGGAGGCCGACGCGCGGCTCGGTGTCGGCCTCGGAGGGGTGGACGGTACCGAACCGACCGACCCGCATCCGCAGGTGCTCTCGGTGCGTCAGCGCCGCGACTACCGGGTACCCAGCGTCGCGGCACTGATCCGGGTGGCGGAGGCGGCCCGTCGGGCGGGTGCCCCCGACGAGGATGTGTCGGAGCCGATCGAGGGGGTCGGTGAGGCGGTGCTGGAGCTGTTGCAGGTGGGCGATGGCTCGCTCGGTGCTCTGGACATCCCGGAGTTGGAGCCGCTCGACGGGGTGGTGATGGTCAGCGAGGTCGGGGCGCCGTTGGATCTGGAATCCTTCGATGACGACGACAGCGCCGGCCCGTTCCAGCCGGGTAGCGGCGACCGGCTCGTCGGCCGGCTCGACGAGCACCCGTTCCTGCCCTCTGCCGAGGATGCCGAGGACGAGCGGATCGGCTGACCGACCGTCTCGGGTTCGTCACGGAACGCCGGCTCTGGCGGGATTGCGCCCGACTAGTAGGAGAGGCCCGGTTGCGACTTGTTGACCAGCCGACGGCGGAGCACCACCTGACGGGTGCCGTCGCGGAAGAGTCGTACCCGGGCTAACTCCCAGCCCGAGAACTCGGCCTGGATCGCCAACTGCGCCGCTGCGGTCATCCGATCGACGTTGGGTGGTAGCCGCAGCGGCGCGTATTCGTAGTCCATGCCGCTATCCTGCCCACCGCTGGCGAGCGGCACCAGTCCTTCTGTCAGGGCAAAACTGGACGATGCTCACCTATCGCAGGGCTTACCCGTCCCGCTCGGGATAGCCGACCGGCACCGCCGACACGTCGTCCAGGGCCCGGGAGATCTCGGCCGGCAGCGTCATCTGTTCGACCTGCAACGCGCCGAGGAGTTGCCCCACCGTACGGGCACCGAGGATCGGGGCGACCACCCCTGGCCGGTCCCGCACCCAGGCGAGGGCGACCTCCAGCGGGGAGACGCCCAGTCCGCCGGCGGCCGTGGCGACCGCCTCCACGATGCTGGAGCAGCGCGGCTCCAGGTAACCGGCGACGAAGCGCTCGAAGTGCGGCGAGGCGGCGCGCGAGTCAGCCGGCCGGCCGTGCCGGTACTTGCCGGTGAGCACTCCACGGCCCAGCGGCGACCAGGGGAGCACCCCCAGGCCCAGGTCCGCGCAGGCGGGCAGCACCTCCCGCTCGATCCCTCGTTCGAGCAGGGAGTACTCCACCTGAGTGGCGACCACCGGTGCCCGACCGGGGAATGCGGCCTGCCAGGTGGCCGCCCGGGCGGTCTGCCAGCCGGAGAAGTTCGACACCCCCACGTAGCGGACCCGTCCGCTGGCCACCGCGTGGTCCAGTGTTGCCAGGGTCTCCTCCAGCGGAGTGTCCGGGTCGTAGCCGTGGACCTGCCACAGGTCGACGTGGTCGGTGCCGAGCCGACGCAGTGACGCGTCGAGGGTGCGCAGCAGGTGGCCCCGTGAGCCGTCCCGCCGCCGGGCGGGGCCCGGCCGGAGCCCGGCCTTGGTGGCGATCAGCAGGTCATCCCGGGGCGCCAGGGCACCCACCAGAGACCCGAGTACGGACTCCGCCTCACCGTCGCTGTAGACGTCGGCGGTGTCGACCAGATTGCCCCCTGCGTCCAGAAAACTCCTCAGCTGGGCGGCCGCGTCGTCGGCGTCGGTGTCCCGTCCCCAGGTCATGGTGCCGAGTCCGAGCCGCGAAACCGCCAGCCCGCTTCGGCCGAGCGGTCGTTGTTGCATGGGTGAACCTTATTCAGCCGGAGCCCTCAGCGACATCCGCGCTCCCGCTGAACTGGGCCGGTTCGCATGCTTCGTCGGACATCGGACCATACTCGGCGGATCCGACCGGCCGTCAGGCGAGCATTTGTGATTGCGTAACCTGGATCGACCGGCGGATCGGGAGGTCTCATGCGACTCGGGCTCAGTCTCGGCTATCAGACGGCGTGGAGCACTCCCGCCGACCACCTGGCTCTCGCGCAGGAGGCCGACCGGCTCGGCTACTCGGTGGTGTGGGCCGCCGAGGCGTACGGCTCGGACTCGCCGAGCATGCTCGCCTGGCTGGCCGGGCAGACGCAACGGATCGACGTGGGTAGCGCGGTGATGCAGATCCCGGCCCGTACGCCCGCGGCCACCGCGATGACCGCCGCCACCATCGACACCGTCTCCGGCGGCCGGTTCCGGCTCGGCCTCGGCGTATCCGGGCCGCAGGTCTCCGAGGGCTGGCACGGCGTACGGTTCGCCAAGCCGCTGGCCCGCACCCGGGAGTACGTCGACATCGTCAAGTTGGCGCTCAGCCGAAAGAAGGTCGAGTACGACGGCGAGCACTACACGTTGCCCCTGCCCGACGGTCCGGGCAAGGCGCTGCGGCTGGGCTTCCACCCGCCCCGGGAGCAGATCCCCATCTACCTGGCCGCCGTCGGGCCGAAGAACCTGGAGCTGGCCGGTGAGATCGCCGACGGCTGGCTGGCCATCTTCTACGCACCCGAGTTCGCCGCCGAACACCTGGCCTCCGTCACCGCCGGTCGGGCGCGGGCCGGTCGAGAGCTGGCCGGCTTCGACGTCGTGCCGAGCGTGCCGGTGGTGGTCGGCGAGGACATCGCCCAGTGCGCCGAGTTGGTCCGCTGGTACGCGGCGCTCTACGTGGGCGGCATGGGCAGCCGGAAGCAGAACTTCTACAACCAGCTCGCCACCCGGATGGGCTACGGGGACGCCGCTCGCGAGGTCCAGGATCTCTACCTTTCCCAGCAGCAGCGGGACGCGGCGGCGGCGGTGCCACTGGAGTTCATCGACCGCACCTCGCTGCTGGGCCCGAAGGAGCGCATCGCCGAGCGGATGCGGGCCTATGCCGAGTCCGGGGTCACCACGCTGTCCCTGACCCTCTTCGCGGCCGACCGGGACAGTGGAATCCAGACCCTGCGGACCTGCGCGGAGGCGCTGGACCTGGCCGGGGTCGGCGACTGACCCCACCTGGCTTCGACGTTTGGCAGGGCCCCTTGTTATCGCTTTCTGCCTTGGAAGGGGCCCTTCCTGACAGCTGACCGACCTTAGGCTGGTGATCGTGGCAACCCTTCTGCTCCTCCGACATGGCCGGACCACTGCCAACGCCGACGGGGGACTGGCCGGCCGGCAGCCGGTCGAACTCGACGAGACCGGCCGGGCCCAGGCCACCGCGGTCGGGGCGCGGCTGCGCGGCCTGCCCCTGGCAGCGGTGGTGACCAGTCCACTGGTCCGCTGCCGGCAGACCCTCGACCTGGCGTTGCCGCAGTTCGCACCGACGGTCGAGGAGGGACTGACCGAGTGCGGTTACGGTGCCTGGGAAGGCCAGCCGCTGAAGAAGCTGGCCAAGGATCCACTCTGGCCGGTGGTGCAGCAGCATCCGAGCGCGGTGGTCTTCCCGGAGGGGGAGGCGATGGCCGCGATGGCCAGCCGGGCGGTCGCCGCGGTGCGACGGTGGGACACCCGGCTGACCGCCGAGCACGGGCCGGAGGCGCTCTGGCTGGCCTGTACCCACGGCGACGTCATCAAGGCGATCGTGGCCGACGCGCTCGGCGTACATCTGGATCTCTTTCAGCGGATCGTGGCCGACCCGGGTTCGGTGACCGCGATCCGCTACACCCCGATCCGGCCGTTCGTTTTGCGCCTCAACGATGTCGGTGGGGATCTGGCCAACCTGGTGATGCCCCGGCGGCCCCGGCGCCGCTCCCGTAAGGCCGAGTCGGACGCCCCGGTGGGCGGTGGTGCGGGCAGTGGCGCGACCGGTCCGGAACGGTGACCCCAGCGGGATCCACCGTCGGACGAGTCCGTCCACGGTCTTGCTCCGGGAACGGCCGATGGGTGGCTGACCGACCGGGGCGCCTGGCGGCGATTCAGGTCGGTGCGCTGCGCGCCGACGAAGTCGGCCGGATAGGGTCGTGGGTATGACCCACCAGGTGCACGCCTTCGAACCGCCGGAGCGGTTCGTCGCCGGGACTGTGGGCGCGCCGGGGGAGCGCACCTTCTTCCTCCAGGCGCGCGGCGGTGGCCGGCTGGTCAGTGTCGCGCTGGAGAAGGTCCAGGTGTCGCTACTGGCCGAGAAGCTTGAGGAACTGCTCACCGAGGCGCACCGTCGGTTCGGGGTGGAACTGCCCGAACCGACGGCGGCGCTGCCCGACAACGACCCCCTGGACACCCCGGTCGACGAGGAGTTCCGGGTCGGGACACTGGGACTGGCGTTCGACGTCGACACGGCCACCGTGGTCATCGAGGCGATCGCCGCCGGTGAGACGGAGATCGAGCTTGGGGGTGCCGAGGATGCCGCCGCGGTGGACGAGGACGAGGAGCCTGCCGAGGACCTTGACCGGCTACGGGTGCGGCTGACCCCGGCGGCGACCCGGGACTTCATCGAGCGGGCGCGCCGTGTGGTGGCGGCCGGCCGTCCCCCGTGCCCGCTGTGCGGCCAACCGTTGGACCCGGCGGGTCACCTGTGTCCGCGCCACAACGGCTACCACCGGTGACTTCGTCCGACCTGCGGCCCGTGCTCGACGAGAACGACGCCCTGCGCCTGCTGCGGGGCGGCGAGTTCGAGTTGGAGGGTCGGCTGGTCGACGCATCCAACACGACACTGCGCGGCTTCCTCACCCTCGACGGGGTGACTGCCCGGTGTGTCTACAAACCGGTACGCGGCGAGCGGCCGTTGTGGGACTTTCCCGACGGCACGCTCGCCGGCCGCGAGGTCGCCGCCTACCGGTTCTCCCGCGCTACCGGCTGGGGCCTGGTCCCACCGACGGTGCTACGCGACGGGCCGCTCGGCCCAGGTGCCTGCCAACTGTGGATCGACGAGCCTTCGGACGCCGCACCACTGGTTGCGTTCGTGCCGGCGGCAAGCCTGCCGCCCGGCTGGTTCCGGATCGCCGCCGCGCAGGACGAGGAGGGGCAGGCGTACCTCCTCGCCCACGCAGACGACCCGCGACTGGCCCGGATGGCCGTACTCGACGCTGTGATCAACAACGCGGACCGCAAGGGCGGACATGTGCTCACCGGCCCGGCCGAGCGGATCTACGGGGTGGACCACGGGGTCTGTTTCCACGTCGAGGACAAGCTGCGTACCGTGCTCTGGGGGTGGACCGGCCAGGCCCTGCCCGAGGAGTCGGTCGAGGTGCTGACCCGGCTCGCCGGTGACCTCGCCGGCCCGCTCGCCGAGGAACTGGCCGACTGTCTCACCGGGGCGGAGATCGCCGCCGTGTCCGCCCGGATCGCCCGGCTGCTCACCCTCGGGCGGTTCCCGGACCCGCCCGAGGACTGGCCGGCGATGCCCTGGCCACCCATCTGACCCACCCAGCCGACCCGGCTGCGCCCGCCCGCTGGGGTCGTACGCTCGATCCGGTGCTGTCACCTTGATCACCTCCACCCCGGGGTCGGCCGCGGTCGGCGCTGGCTAGGCTGGCGGCATGGAATCTTGGGCGGGGCACGAGGTGCCGAGGCTGCCGGGAACCGGCCAGCCGCTCGCGTTGTTCGACTCGGCGCGCTGCGCCGTCCATCCCACCACCCCGGGTGCGACGGCGACGATGTACGTCTGTGGCATCACGCCCTACGACGCCACCCATCTCGGCCACGCCGCCACGATGATCGCTTTCGACCTGGTGCAGCGGGCGTGGCGCGACGCCGGCCACTCGGTGACCTACGTCCAGAACGTCACCGACATCGACGATCCGTTGCTGGAGCGGGCCGAACGCGACGGTGAGGACTGGGTCGTGCTGGCCATGCGCGAGACCGCCCTGTTCCGGGAGGACATGGAGGCGTTGCGGATGATCCCGCCCGCGCACTACGTGGGCGCGGTCGAGTCGATTCCGGATATCGCCGAGCGCGTGCGGGAGCTGCTTGACTCCGGTGCCGCCTACCGGCTCGACGACGGCACCGGGGACATCTACTTCGACATCGTCGCGGCTCCCCGGTTCGGCTACGAGTCGAACCTGTCGCGGACCCAGATGTTGGAGTTCTTCGCCGAGCGCGGCGGTGACCCGCAGCGGCCGGGCAAGCGTGACCCGCTCGATCCGCTGCTGTGGCGGGGCGCCCGAGAGGGGGAGCCGTCCTGGTCCGGCGGGACGTTGGGCCCCGGCCGCCCCGGTTGGCATATCGAATGCGCGGCCATCGCCCTCAAACTGCTCGGCGACAGCATCGACGTCCAGGGTGGTGGCAACGACCTGATCTTCCCGCACCACGAGTGTTCGGCGGCCCACGCGGAACGGTTGACCGGCACGGAACCCTTTGCCCGGCACTACGTACACGCCGGCATGATCGGGCTCGACGGCGACAAGATGTCCAAGTCCCAGGGCAACCTCGTCTTCGTGTCCCGGCTCCGGGCCGACCAGGTGGACCCGATGGCGGTTCGGCTGGCGCTGCTCGCCGGCCACTACCGGGCCGACCGGCAGTGGACCGACGACCTGCTCAAGACGGCGGAGCAGCGCCTGGCCCGGTGGCGGGAGGCGGTCGAGGTCGCCAGCGGGCCGTCCGGGGCCGACCTGCTGGCCGGGGTACGGGGACGGCTCGCCGACGACCTGGACACGCCGGGCGCGTTGGCACTGGTGGACAACTGGGCGGCGGAGGCCCTCGCCGGGGCCGGCACCGACCAGGCGGCACCCGCGCTGGTGGCCACGGCCGTCGACGCGTTGCTCGGGATACGTCTCCGGTAGTTTTCGCCCGTCCGGATCCGGGCCTCAGCCAAGTACGAGGCCGGGGTCCGGATCGGCGTCCGGCGTGGGGGCGGGGATCCGATACTCCTCGGTCAACGTGGTCATCGGCCCCGGCCAGGTTGCCTGGGAGACCTCGATCGGCCTGCGCCGCTCGTCGTAGGCCACGTGCAGCAGGTGTAGCACCGGGGTGTCCGGGCGGATCCGAAGGATCTCCGCCTCCTCCCGGCTGGGCTGGCGGGCGCTGATCTGGTCGGTGGCCGAGACGTACCGTCGGCCGATGACCTCCTCCGCTTCCTGATAGAGGGGGCGGCCGAAGGCTTCCGCGCGTTCCAGGGAGGTTTCCGCCGCGTCCGCGACGCGGAACCAGGACGCACCGACCTCGACCGGGGCATCCTCGGTGCGTACCAGATGGCGGCGGACCACCAGTTCGCTGCCGTCCGCGACACCGAACGCGTCGGCGACCTCGGCCGGCGCCGGTGCCCGGCCGACCTCGATCAACTGTTGGCGGTAGCGTGCGGCAAGATCGGCGTGGTAGCCCCGGTGGCCACCGTACCGCCCCCGGGAGAGCCGGTTCATGCGTCGGCGGGTACCGCGCACGAAGGTGCCGGAACCCGGCTTGGTGATCAGGATTCCCTCGACCCGGAGCTGGTCGATGGCTCGCTGCACGGTTTGCTTGGCGACGCCGAACATCTCGGCGATGCCGGGGATAGAGGGCAGCCGCTCGCCTGGCGCCCAGTCGCCGCGACGTACCCGTTCGCGCAGTTGAGCGGCGATCTGACGGTGGGGGAACTCCGCCGCCCCCGGATTGATCTCCATCCGTGCCCTCCCCTTCAGGCTTGCCCAACAGCTACAACTAGGTTCCTAGGATGCCCTAGCCGTTGTGAGGCGGTCAGCGGACACGCCGAACCCCGCCTCACGTTTCCTGACCGATGCCGCTGACCATTCGACGGCCCGGCCGGCTGGGGCTTGCGCGCCACGACCGTCCCGTTGGCTCCCGGTGCGTCGAACGCGACCAGTTCCACCTTGGTGAATCCCGCGTCGGTGAGCCATGCGGCGTACTCCACGCGGGAGTAGTTCTTGCCGCCTCGGTCTACCCGAGCATGTTCATGCCCATCAACGCCGCTGCTACGGGACCGGTGCGCTCGTCGTCGAACAGCAGTTCGGAGATCACGATCGCAGCGTCTCGGTGATCTTCTGGCGGCACGCGCCAACCCGCCCCGGGCGGCGGTTACCGCGTTGATTCCGGTGCGCTGGCGGACGCGTTCACCACGAGCCAGCCGTGGGGCCGGCTGAACCGCCTCGACGCCGCAGGTACTTTTCGAACTCCTGGGCGATCTCGTCCCCGGTCAGCGGCTGGATTCCGGCGTCACCCACCCGTTCCTCCAGCTCGCGGACATACTCACCCAGCTCGGCGTCCTGGTCGGCGGCGGCGCGTACCCGCTTCTCCCACTCGGCGGACTCCTCGGCCAGGTCGGCCACCGGTACCGGTAGGTCCAGCAACTCCTCGACCCGGTGGAGCAGGGCGAGGGTGGCCTTGGGGCAGGGCGGGTTGTTGGCGTAGTGCGGTACGTGCACCCAGAAGGAGACAGCGTCGACCTCGGCCCGGGTCGCGGCGTCGTGCAGCACGCCCACGATGCCGGTGGGGCCGTCGTAACGGGTCGGGGTGAGCTGGTAGCGCTCGGCGGTGTCCCGCATGGAGGCGCTGCCGCTGATCGGCAGGGGCCGGGTGTACGGCACGTCGGCAAGCAACGCCCCGAGCAGCACGATCCGATCGACCTCCAGGCTGTGGCACAGCTCCAGCACCTGCTCGCAGAAGGTGCGCCACCGCATGCTCGGCTCGATGCCGCGGATCAGCACCACGTCCCGCTCGGTGCCCTCCGGGCTGGCGACCATGAACCGGGTGGTCGGCCACTCGATCCGTCGGGTCTCGCCCTCGGCCATGGTGATGGTCGGCCGGCTCACCTGGAAGTCGTAGAAGTCCTCGGGGTCGAGCGCGGTGATCTCCCGGGCCTGCCAGACCTGCTCCAGGTGTTCGACGGCGGCGGTGGAGGCGTCAGCGGCGTCGTTCCAGCCCTCGAAGGCCGCGATGGCCACCGGTGACCGCAGTACGGGCAGCCCGTCGAACTCGGTCACGCCGTCACCTCGCTGTGCTTACCGGCGCCGGGCCGGACATCGTCTACGACGGCTCCCGCGCGCTGTCCGGTGGTGGCGTCCCTGTTGTTCCTCACATTGTCAGCCTACGTGCCTGATCGGGATGCGGCCTGCCGGCCGCGCCGGTCGGTCGGTGGGGTGAGCGGCCAGGACGGTGCGGACGAGGTAGGAGGTTCAGGTACGGAGCGGACAGCGCGATCCAAGTCACAGTATGTGGGAGGCTGCGCCCGGCAACCAATGGCTGACGGGTGCCGGTATTAGCCTGGCTGGATGCAGACTTCGCTGCTTGATGTGCTTGCCAGCCGGGTCCTCATCGCCGATGGAGCGATGGGGACGATGCTGCAGGCAGCCGACCTGAGCCTGGACGACTTCCAAGGTCACGAGGGCTGCAACGAGATCCTCAACGTCACCCGCCCGGATGTCGTCCGGTCGGTGCACGGTGCCTACTTCGCGGCGGGCGCGGACTGCGTCGAGACCAACACCTTCGGTGCCAACCTCGGCAACCTGGGGGAGTACGGCATCGAGAACCGGATCGTCGAACTCTCCGAGGCCGGTGCCCGGCTCGCCCGGGAGGTGGCCGACGACTGGTCGACCCCCGACCGGCCCCGGTTCGTACTCGGTTCGGTCGGCCCGGGGACCAAGTTGCCGACGCTGGGGCACAGCAGCTACGCCACGCTGCGCCAGGCGTACCTCGACAACGCGGCCGGCCTGCTGACCGGCGGGGCGGACGCGTTGATCATCGAGACCTGCCAGGACCTGTTGCAGGTGAAGGCGGCTGTGGTCGGTGCCCGGCGGGCGATGGCCGAAGCCGGTCGCAGCGTGCCGCTGATCTGCCACGTCACGGTCGAGACCACCGGCACGATGCTGCTCGGCAGCGAGATCGGTGCCGCGCTCACCGCCCTGGAGCCGCTGGGGATCGACCTGATCGGGCTCAACTGCGCGACCGGGCCGGCCGAGATGAGCGAACATCTGCGCTACCTGTCACAGCACGCCCGAGTGCCGCTCTCGGTCATGCCCAATGCGGGTCTGCCCCAGTTGACCGCGAACGGGGCCTACTACCCGTTGACCCCGGACGAGTTGGCCGAGGCGTTGGACCGGTTCGTCAACGAGTACGGAGTGTCGTTGATCGGCGGCTGTTGCGGGACGACCCCGGAACACATCCGTGCGGTGTCCGAGCGGCTGCATGGCGCGGCGCCGGCGGTCCGCCAGCCGCAGGCCGAGCGGGGTGTGTCCTCGATCTACCACCACGTGCCGTTCGCCCAGGACGCCAGCGTGCTGATGGTGGGAGAGCGGACCAACGCCAACGGGTCGAAGGCATTCCGGGAGGCGATGCTGGCCGCTGACTGGCAGGCCTGCGTGGAGATTGCCCGAGGCCAGGCCCGGGACGGCTCCCATTTGCTGGACCTCTGCGTCGACTATGTCGGTCGGGACGGTACGCAGGACATGCGGGAGCTGGCCGGTCGGTTCGCCACCGCCTCCACGCTGCCGATCATGCTGGACTCCACCGAGCCGGCCGTGGTCGAGGCGGGGCTGGAGATGCTTGGCGGACGCTGCGTGGTCAACTCGGTCAACTTCGAGGACGGCGACGGCCCGACCTCCCGCTATGCCCGGGTCATGCCGATCATCAAGGAGCACGGCGCGGCGGTGGTGGCGCTGCTGATCGACGAGGAGGGGCAGGCCCGTACCGCCGAGTGGAAGGTGCGGGTCGCCGAGCGGCTCATCGCGGATCTGACCGGCCGGTGGGGGCTGGCGCTGTCCGACATCCTGATCGACGCGTTGACCTTCCCGATCGCCACCGGCCAGGAGGAGACCCGCCGGGACGGGATCGAGACCATCGAGGCGATCCGGGAGATCGCCCGTCGCCACCCGGAGGTCAACTTCACCCTCGGCGTCTCCAACATCTCGTTCGGGCTGAACCCGGCGGCCCGGCAGGTGCTCAACTCGGTGTTCCTGCACGAGTGTGTGCAGGCCGGCCTGACCAGTGCGATCGTGCACGCCAGCAAGATCCTGCCGATGTCGAAGATCCCCGAGGAGCAGCGCGAGGTGGCGCTGGACCTGGTCTACGACCGGCGGCGGGAGGGCTACGACCCGGTGCAGCGGTTCATCGAGCTCTTCGAGGGGGTGGACGCTGCTTCGGCCCGAGCCGGCCGGGCAGAGGAACTGGCTGCCCTGCCCCTGGACGAACGGCTCAAGCGACGCATCATCGACGGTGAACGCAACGGTCTGGAGGCCGATCTCGACGCGGCGTTGACCACCCGATCCGCTCTGGTGATCATCAACGAGATCCTGCTCGACGGGATGAAGGTCGTCGGCGAGCTGTTCGGCTCCGGGCAGATGCAGTTGCCGTTCGTGTTGCAGTCGGCCGAGGTGATGAAGACGGCCGTGGCCTACCTCGAACCGCACATGGACAAGGCCGATGACGCAGGCAAGGGGCGGATCGTCCTCGCCACGGTCAAGGGCGACGTGCACGACATCGGCAAGAACCTGGTGGACATCATCCTGTCCAACAACGGCTACGAGGTCGTCAACATCGGCATCAAACAGCCGATCAACGCGATCCTGGACGCGGCCGAGCAGCACCGGGCCGACGCCATCGGGATGTCCGGGCTGCTGGTCAAGAGCACGGTCATCATGAAGGAGAACCTGGAGGAGATGACCGCCCGGGGCGTGGCCGAACGGTGGCCGGTGCTGCTGGGGGGTGCCGCGCTGACCCGCGCCTACGTCGAGGACGACCTGCGTGCCATGTTCCCCGGTCAGGTGCACTACGCCCGGGACGCGTTCGAGGGACTGTCCCTGATGGACCGGGTGATGACGGCCAAGCGGGGCGGCGCGGCGGTGGTGGACCCGGAGCGGGAGGCGGCGCTGGCGGCCCGCCGAGCCCGCCGCGAGCGGCAGCGGGCGATGGTCACCGAGGCGTTGCCCGACCTCGACGATGCGTCGGTACGCTCCGACGTCGCACGCGACGCCGAGGTGCCGAAGCCGCCGTTCTTCGGCACCCGGGTGGTGAAGGGTATTCCGCTGGCCGACTACGCGGCGTTGCTTGACGAGCGGGCCACGTTCCTCGGGCAGTGGGGACTGCGTGGTGCGCGTGGCGGCTCCGGCCCCTCCTACGAGGAGTTGGTGGAGACCGAGGGGCGGCCCCGGTTGCGCTACTGGTTGGACCGGCTGACCGCCGACAAGGTGTTGGAGGCGGCGGTCGTCTACGGCTACTTCCCGGCCTACTCGGAGGGCAACGAACTGGTGGTGCTCGACGAGAACGGGCACAGTGAGCGGGCGCGGTTCGCCTTCCCCCGGCAGCGGCAGGAGCGGCGGTTGTGCCTGGCCGACTTCTTCCGGCCTCGGGACGAGACCCTGGACCGGGGGGAGACGCTGGACGTGGTGGCGCTGCAACTGGTCACCGTCGGTCAGCCGATCAGCGAGTACACGGCGAAGATGTTCGCCCGGGACGAGTATCGCGACTATCTGGAGGTGCACGGCCTGTCCGTGCAGCTCACCGAGGCGTTGGCCGAGTACTGGCACCGGCGGATCCGGGCCGAGCTGACCCTTCCCGACGGTCGTACGCTGGCCGCCGACGACCCGGCGGACCTGGCCGGCCTGCTGCGGAACGACTATCGGGGCTGCCGGTACGCCTTCGGCTATCCGGCCTGTCCGGACTTGGAGGACCGGGCGAAGGTCGTCGAACTGTTGGGGGCGGAGCGGATCGGGGTGCAGTTGTCGGAGGAGTTCCAGCTCGTACCGGAGCAGGCCACCGACGCGATCGTCGTACACCACCCGGAGGCGAGTTACTTCAACGCCAAGTGATGGCCACCTGACCTGAACCTCCGAAGTGGCCGGGCCGGTGTACACCGGCCCGGCCACTGGTCGGGTGACGTCGCGGTCGGATCAGATGACGTCGCGGCGCATCGGAGCGATGACCGCGGCCGTGGCCGCGACGAGTGCGTACGCCACGAGCAGCAGGGCACCGACCGCCGGTGGCAGCAGCTCGATGGGGTTCGTGGCGAGCTGTTCCGACATGGCGTCAGCGAGGTAGGTGAAGTCGGTCAGGGACGCGGTCGCGCCGCCGGGCAGGAGCGGATAGATGGCGTTGACTCCGGGGATCATCATGAGCAGGGTCTCACCCAGGTACAGGTAGCCGACCACCACGCACAGCGCCGCGACCTGGTTGCGGATGAGCGCGCCGATACCGACGCCGATCAGCAGGTAGGTCACCATCGCGACGGCGATGCGGGCGAGCAGGGCCAGTACGGTCCCGGCGGGCAGGCCGAGCGACACGCCCCGGGCGGCGGCGACGCCGAAGAATGCCACGGCGGCGGTGCCGGCGAGGACGGTTCCGTAGGCGAGGCCGGCGACTCCGTACGCGACGAGCTTGGCGGCCAGCACCTGCCAGCGGCGCGGGGCGAACAGAAAGGTGACCGTGGCGGTGTGGTGCCGGTATTCGGAGGTCACCGCGACCGTGCCGATGGCGGCGGGGATGAAGGCGGTGAAGCCGAGGATGCCGAGAATGGACCGGATACCCTCCTCGGTGTCCAGACCGGGCATCGGCGGGGTGAAGTTCTCGGGGCCGATGAGTGTCATGCTGCCGACCAGCCCGCCGCCGAGGAGCGCGGCGGCCAGTAGCAGACCCCACCACATCGGGGTTGCCAGCAGTTTGCGGAACTCCGCGTTGACTATCCGTCCCATTGGGCACCTACCGGTTCGTGAGTGGCCTTCGCCTGGTCGGCGGTGAGGCGAAGGAAGAGCTCTTCGAGGCTGCTGTCGTCGGTGCGGAGTTCGTACACCCGCAACTGGTGCGACGCGGCCAGGTCGGCGACGTAGGCGACATCCGCCCCGTGTACCCGCAGCTGGTCGGGCCCCAGCGCCTCGACGCGCGGCGCGGGGGGGCCAGCCTTCGGATCGGCGGTCAGGACCGTGGCCAGGGCCCCGGCGTCGGGCGAGCGGACCAGCACCGCGGGCGACCCGGCGAGCTGTGCCCACGGTCCGGCCGCGACCAGTTCACCGCGCTGGATCACGACCACGTCGTCCACGAGTTGTTCGACCTCGCTGAGCACGTGGCTGGAGACGAGGATGGTGCGGCCCTGGTCGGCCAGGCTGCGTAGGAACTCACGCAGCCATGACATGCCGGCCGGGTCGAGGCCGTTGCTCGGTTCGTCGAGCAGGAGCACCTGCGGGTCGCCGAGGAGGGCGGTGGCGAGGTTGAGCCGCTGTCGCATACCGGTGGAGAAACCACGCGTGCGCCGGTTGGCCGCGTCGGTCAGACCGAGCAGCGCCAGCACTTCGGTGACCCGGTCGGAGCGGTGTCCGCCCATCGCGGCATAGATCCGTAGGTGGTCGCGGGCGGTGTGGCCGGGGTGGAAGGCGGTGGCGTCGAAGACCGCGCCGACGGTGCGCGAGGGGTGGGACAGCCGCTGGTAGCGCTGGCCGCCGATCGTCGCGGTGCCCGAGGTGGGGGAGACGAGCCCGGTGAGCATCCGCATCGTGGTGGTCTTGCCCGCGCCGTTCGGGCCGAGGAAACCGGTGACCCGACCTGGTTCGACGGTGAAGCTCAGATCGTGTACGGCGGTGATGTCGCCGAACCGCTTCGTCAGGTGGGATACCTGGATCGGGAGACGTTCGCGGGTCATCGGAGGGTCGCAATCGTGTGTCGGATCGCATCCGCGAGTTCCGAGGCGGCCGGATCGGAGAGCACGACCTCGTCGAACTCACCACCGGCCGTGGTGCGGTCGAGGACGAGGTGCAGGCCGGGGCTGCCCCGGCGGGCCGATACGAGTTGGCGGGGGCCGCCGAAGATGCCCCAGATGCCGATCTTGGTGAAGCCGGACACCACGTACCCGCTACGGGCGCCGCGTGCCAGGCTCAACGGCTTGTCGACGCAGGTGACGTGCCGTACCGAGGTGAGCGGAATGGTCAGCTGGTCACGTCGGATCCAGATTCGCTCTCCGGCGGTGAACCGGATGTCGATCCGTTGGTCGGTCAAGGTCACCGATGCCATGAGTCGTTTCCTTCCGTCGTGCCCGGGTCGTCTGTGGGCCCAGGGCTGTCCTCGCTGGTGTCGTTGCTGGTGCTCGGCTGGTCGACCGGCAGCAGGATGGTCGCCAGTAGCCGGGGTACCCGTCCCTGGTCGGGCTGGTTGGCCAGCAGTGGGCGGAGGACCTCGGTGAGGTCGTTGGCGAACCTGGCCAGTTCCGCGTCGGTCAGGTGCAACACGATCTGCTGGTAGCCGGCACCGTCGGCGGCGAGGTCGATGTGGTCCCGGGCGAGATACCGGGAGAAGTCGGAGAGCAGGCCCGACACGAAGGCGGTGAAGTAGCGGGCGTGGTCCTCCGGGGTGGCCGAGGCCAGTGTCGCCGGATCGAGGGTTGCGCCGTGCGCGGGTAGCGCGTACACCCGTTCGACCGTGCCGCGTACCTTTCGCTCCTCGACCACGTCGAGGATTCCACCCTTGACCAGCATCGCCAGATGCCGGTACAGCGTGGCCTGTGGGATGTCCGGCAAGAGTGCGACAAGTTCCCGGGGGGTGTGTCGGGCGCCAGCGACGGCGCGGAGGATCCGGATCCGGGCCGGATGTAGCGCCAGTTCGGCCCAGCGCTCTGTCGGGCTTTCCATGGCCGCAACGTTATCATTATCGAGAATGAGAATGAAATTGGCCTCCGGCTGCCCGTACCCGAGGTGGCGAATCACGCGATATGTGCCGGGGTAGGTGGTGGGCTCGGGAGTCGCCGGGAAGCATCGACCTCGTTCGGTGTGACTGTGGCGGCGAGGAGGATCTCGTGGGAAAGCGGATGGAGACCGGGTCGCGACGGATGTGGACCCTGGGCGGCCTGCTCACCGTGCTGGTCGTCACCCTGGCTTGCGGGCTGAGCCCGAACGGCGAGTCGGATGGCGACCCGGGCGGTGCGCCGGGCTCATCGGCCGGGTCGGAGGACGGGACGATGACCGCGGCGGAGTTCGAGCGGGACGTCGAGGGGGCCGTCGAGGTCGCCGAGCAGTACTGGCGGCAGCGGCTTGCGGAGGCCGGGCAGCGGTTTGAGGCGATTCGTCGGGTGGTCGCCTACCAGCGGGACGGTGAACTCGCGTGTGCCGGGGAGTCGGTGCCCCGCAACAACGCCGTCTACTGTCCGGCCGGGGACTTCATCGCGTACGACGTCAACTGGGCGGTGACGGCGTTCCGGCGGATCGGGGACGCCTTCCTGTTCTATCTGCTCGGTCACGAGTACGCCCACGGCGTCCAGGTCCGGTTGGGCATCCGGTACGAGTTCACGATCCAGCAGGAGTTGCAGGCCGACTGCATGGCCGGGGCGTACATCGGTGACTCGGTGAAGGCGGGGTCGCTGGCCCTGGCCGATGGCGACCTCGACGAGTTGCGCAACGGGCTGCTCGCGGTGGGCGACGCCCCTGGGCAGCCGTGGTTCGCCGAGGGTGCCCATGGTACGGCGGAACAGCGGACCGCCTCGTTCTTCGCCGGCTACGAACGCTCGCTGGCCGCCTGCGAGCTGAAATGAATCCAGGTCTGGCGCTCGTTGTTCTCAGCTAGTTAGACTTCAACAAATTTCGATGACTCTATCGAACTGGGAGGGAGACGGCATGCTTCGCTACCTGACTGCGGTCAAGCGGCGCGCCACCCGGGCGACGCGTGGCACCTGGTACTACTACCCGATCTACTAACCAGAAACGACACTCGATGCCCACCGCCACACCGGGCCGGTACGACCCAGCCCGGCGACCAGGGCGGTGGGCATCAGCGTGTCCAAGCAGCCGATGAAGTGTGGGGGTGTCCGATGGCATCGTGGTGGAGCCGGCTCAGCCGGGGAGGACCCACCGAGGTCGGATCCGTTCCAGTGCCCGGACCGAAGGGACTGCCCTACGTCGGTTCCGCGCTGGACTACGAGGACGATCCACTGGGCTGGATGATCCGGACCCGGACCGAGTACGGCGACGTGGTGCGGCTCGACCCGGAGAGCATCGTGGTGCACGATCCGCGACTGGTCCACCACGTCCTGGTGGAGACGAACGCCGACTTCATCCTCGACAACTCCTTCGTGGGCGGTCGGCGGGGCCGGCAGGAACTCCTCGACGGGCTACCCGAGTGGATGACCGTCCGCCGCTACCTCAACCGAGGACTCGTCCGGCCAGTGCTGCTCGCCCACGTCGGGCGGATCGAGCAGCGGATGAGGCGCACCGTGGACGCGCTCGCGGGCCGAGACGCGGACCTCTTCGACGAGGCCCAGCGGATGCTCGGCGCGGCCACCGCCGACTACTGCATCGGCGGCGGGGACGACGACGTGGACGCAGTGGCGCGGGCCGTCGAGGAGGTGTTCTGGGCCTCGCTCGACGTCACCGACAGCAAGGAGTCCCGCCTTCCGATCGGCCCCCGGCCGGTGGCCCGGCGGGCACGAGCGCTCAACACCAACCTGGTGGAGACACTGACCGACCTGGTCCGCCGCCGCCGGGCCGAGTCCCGCCCGGAGCAGCCCCGGGACGTACTCGACGGCCTGCTGGACCATCCGCTGAACCTGCCGGACCGGGAGGTCGTCGGCGTGGTCCGGCTGCTGATCGTCACCTCGCACGGGCCGGCCGGCGCCGCCCTGTCTTGGTGCCTGCTGCGCCTCGCCGAGCAACCGGCCCTGCTGCGCGCGGTCCGGGACGAGATCATCACCACTCCGGTCCACCCGGACCGGCTGCCCGGGGAGGACTGGCCGTTGACCTCCGCCGTGCTCAAGGAGACGTTGCGGATGCACCCGCCGAACTGGGCGATGGGTCGTACGGTGGCCGTACCCACCTTGCTCGGACCGTACCGGCTGCCGGCGGGTGAACGGGTGCTCTTCAGCCCCTACCTGATCCACCGCGATCCCCGCCACTGGACCGATCCGGAGATTTTCCACCCCGAGCGGTGGCTGGCCGCGACCCGGCCGCACAGCGAGCACGCGTACCTGCCGTTCGGGGCCGGCACCCGGGTCTGCCCGGGAGCCCGGCTCGGCCCGGTGCAACTGGCCATCGCGTTGGCGACGATCGTCCGTGATCACTCGCTGTCCTTTCCTCCGCTGGACACCGTCCAGCCAGCAACCAGCACGCTGCTGGTACCGGTGCACGCGGTGGGCCGGTGGAGCCGGTTGCCCGGTGCCGCTGCGGAGCGGGCGGCGACGGTGACCGCCGAACGGTCCGGGCGGAGCCCCACCGGCCCCTGAGGCATGGACCACACCTGGCGGCCGGATCTGGGACCTTGCCGCCCGGCGGGGAATGATCGAAGGACGGCCCCCGGTGACCGGGGTGTCGCGACCCGTCGACCCGGTCGGGAAATCCGCCGGGCCTGCCCAGGAGGACACCCTGACCATCCATCCGGCTGCCGTGCTCTTCGACATGGACGGCACGCTCATCGACAGCGAGCGGATCTGGGAAGTCGCGCTGCGGGAACTGGCGGCCAGCTACGGCGGTCGGCTGTCGCAGGACGCACGGCTGGCCATGATCGGTAGCAGCATGGCCAATTCCATGGCCATCCTGCACGAGGACCTCGGACAGCCCTGGCGGGACCCGACGGTAGGCGCTGCCTGGCTGGAGCAGCGCGTCGCCGAGCTCTTCGTCGACGAACTGCGGTGGCGGCCCGGTGCCCTCGCCCTGCTCGAAGCGGTATGCGCGGCGCGGATTCCCACCGCGCTGGTCACCTCGACCACCCGGCCGCTGGTCGAGGTGGCACTGGACACGCTCGGCCGGGACCGGTTCGACATCGTGGTCTGCGGTGACGAGGTGTCCGCCCCCAAACCGGATCCCGCGCCCTACCTGACCGCCGCACAGCTGTTGAACGTGCCGATCGAGCGGTGCGTGGCGATCGAGGACTCGCCGGCAGGGGTGGCCAGTGGGCTGGCCGCCGGGGCAGCGGTGCTGGCGGTACCCGGTGACGTGCCCCTCGACGTCGCCGACGGCGTACACCTGGTGGAGAGCCTGGCCAACGCGGACCTGGCATTGCTGGGTCGGCTGCTGACCCCGCTGGACCTGCGGCCCTGACCCGGCGACTCGGACATTGAAGCGGGGCGGCGTCTGTTCGCGACGCCGCCCCGCTCCACCCCCGATCCGAGCTAGTCGTGGGCGATCGCGCCGAGGACGTTGATCCGGGCGGCGCGGATCGCCGGCAGCACCGCGGCGACCACTCCGATGACGGCTGCCAGTCCCACGTAGAGCCCCATCTGTGACCAGGGGAGCACCAGGTCGGTGATGCCGTCCTCGCGCAGCGCGCGGACCACCGCCGCGCCGAGACCGGTACCGACAGTCACGCCGAGCAGTGCCCCGAAGACCGAGATCACCACGGACTCGACGGTGACCATGCGCATCGTCTGACCCCGGCGTAGCCCGATGGCCCGTAGCAGGCCCAACTCGCGGGTCCGCTCCAGCACCGACAGGGCCAGGGTGTTGATGATCCCGAGTACGGCGATCAGGATGGCCAGCGCCAACAGCACCTGGATCATCAACAGGAGTTGGTCGAACATGCTGGTCTGCTGCTCGATGAACGCGCCCCGGTCGGCGACCGACACTTCCGGGCTGTCCGCGAGCAGCGCCTCGACCTGCGGCAGCACCTGATCCACCGAGGCGCCCGGGGCCAGTTGCAGATAGGCCTGGGTGGGCATCGGTAGCCCGAAGTCCTGTGCCGCCCCGGCCGGCAGCACGAATCCGCTGAACAACTCGGACTCGACGTAGATCCCGGTCAGTGTGTACGTCCGGGCCTCACCCCGGGACAGCTGCACCGGCACGGTGGCACCGACCGTGAGGCCGCGCTTCGCCGCCGTAGCCGAGTCGACCAGGAGCTGGTTCGGGCCGAGGGCGTCGATACTGCCGGCGGTGGGGGCGGCCTGGAAGATGTCCCGCAGCGCCGGCACGTTGCTGGTCGCGCTGACGTACGTCCGCTCGCCGCCCACCAGCGCCATGTCGGCGTACAGGCCGGCGACCGAGGCGACCCCGGGCACCTGGGCGGCCCGGTCCAGCACCGTCGGGTCGAAGCTCGGCATCCGGGGTCCGGTCTGCACACCGGAGATGACCAGTTCCGCGTGGATGGTGTCCTCGGCCAGTGTGGTCAGGCTGCTCTTGGCCGAGGACAGGATGACGCTGACGCCGGTGACCAGGGCGATACCGACCATCAGCGCGGCGGCGGTGATCGCCGTCCGGCGGGGATTACGGCCGGAGTTGAGCCGGCCCAGCTTGCCCGGCACCGACCAGGCGAAGAGTCGGCCGAGCAGCGACACCACCGGCTTGCTGATCAGCGGGGTCAGCAGGGCCACCCCGACGAACGAGACCAGCACCCCGCCGAGGATGGTCCAGAGGGTGTTGTCACCGGCCCTACCGGCCAGGCCCAGAGCCAGCAGTGTCCCACCGACAGCCCCCACCACCGCGCCAACGACGGTGATCTTCGTCAGGGGCCGGTCCGGGGTCGCGGCGTCCTGCATCGCGGCGATGGGAGGGATCCGCGAGGCCCGCAGGGCCGGCAGGAGCGCCGCGACCACGGTCACCAACAGGCCCACCACGAAGGCGCTCACCACGGCACTCGCTGGAACGCCCAGCCCGGCCAGGGCCAGCCCACCGGAGATCTGCCCGAAGACGAAGGCCAGCAGCGCGCCGACACCGATGCCGGCCCCCAGGCCGAGCACCGAGGCGATGAGGCCGATGGCGACGGCCTCCACCAGCACCGAGCCGATCATCTGTCGGCGACTGGCTCCCATGGCCCGCATCAGGGCCAGTTCCCGGGTGCGCTGGGCGATGATGATCGAGAAGGTGTTGAGGATCAGGAAGATCCCGACGAACAGCGCCACCCCGGCGAAGCCGAGCAGGATGTTGTTGAAGAAGGCCAAGCCCTCCTTGAGCCCGGCCGAAGCGTCCTTGGAGAGCTGCTCACCGGTCTTCACCACGTACCCGTCGCCGAGCGCGGCGGAGATGGCGTCCCGCAGCGCCGCCGGCTTCACCCCGTCGGCAGCACGCACGCTGACCGTGCTGTAGACGCCGGTCTCGCCGAGCATCAACTGCTGGGCGACGCGTTCGGTGAACGCCACCTCCTGCACCCCGCCCAGGCTCTCCCGGTCACCGCTGTAACCGAAGATCCCGACCAGGGTGAACTCGCGCTTGGGCTCGAGGGTCCACACCGCCACCCGGTCCCCGACGGCCAGGTTGGCGGCCTTGGCGACGGTGGCGTTGACCACGATCTCGTCGTCGGCGGTCGGCCCCCGGCCCTCGCGCAGCCGCACCAGGTCGCTCTCGCCGGTCCAGTTACTGCCCAACTGCGGTGGCCCGAACGAGGTCAGCACCTTGCCGTTCTGTCCCATCACCCGGGCCCCGTCGGCGGCGGCCAGCCCGGTGGCCTGCTCGACGCCGGGCACCGCGCGGATCCGCTCCAGCGTCGCGGCGGGGAAGGTGGTGGCCACCTGCTCGCCCTCGAACTCACTGGTGGCGACCTTCGACTTGGCGCTGACCTCGACGTCGGTCTCGGCGTACGCGTCGGCGAAGACCGAGTCGAAGGAACGGCCGAGGGTGTCGGTGAGTACGAACGCGCCCGAGACGAACATGACGCCCAGCACCACGGCCAGGGCGGACAGCATCAGTCGCAGCTTGCGGGCCAGCAGGCTCCGGAGGGTCGCGCGCAGCATCAGCTGACCGCCTCGGTCAGCGCGTCCAGCTTCTTCATCGTGTCCAGCACCGTGTCCGGGGTCGGCTCGACCAGCTCGGAGACGATCTGACCGTCGGCGAGGAACACCACCCGGTCGGCGTACGAGGCGGCCACCGGATCGTGGGTGACCATGATGATGGTCTGGCCGTGTTCACGTACCGAGTTGCGCAGGAAACCGAGGACCTCGGCACCCGAGCGGGAGTCGAGGTTACCGGTCGGCTCGTCGGCGAAGATCACCTCAGGCTGGGAGACCAGGGCCCGGGCACACGCCACCCGCTGCTGCTGACCGCCGGAGAGCTGGGTGGGCCGGTGGCCGAGTCGGTCAGCCAGCCCGACCGTTTTGATCACGGTGTCGTACCAGGCCGAGTCGGGTTTACGGCCGGCGATCGACAGGGGCAGCAGGATGTTCTCCTTGGCCGTCAGCGTGGGCAGCAGGTTGAACTGCTGGAAGATGAAGCCGATCTTGTCGCGGCGCAGGTTGGTCAGGCCGGCGTCGCCGAGCCCGGTGATCCGGGTGTCGCCGATCCACGTCTCGCCCCGGGTGACCGAGTCCAGCCCGGCGAGGCAGTGCATCAACGTCGACTTACCCGAACCGGAGGGCCCCATGATCGCGGTGAAGCGTCCACGTTCGAACTCCGCGCTGACACCGCGCAGCGCCATCACCTGGGCCTCGCCCGAGCCGTACACCTTCCACACATCGCTGGCGCGGGCCGCCACCTGCGCGTCGCGGGCTACCGTAGCGGTCACTGAGCGTCCTCTCCAGGAAAGCATGGTCCGGCCGGACCCCCGATCCGGCCGGCGACATCAATCGTCGGTGCCGGCGAGCGGCGAACCGTCCACCTGTGGAGGGAACGAACGCGGATTTCCTGGTGCGGGTAGGCCCGGATGCCGAGTCAGGGTTGTCCCTGACCGCCGATTCCCACCTGTTGTCGTACATCCCCCGATGCCACCGACGGTGATCACCGTCGGTCACCAGAGTAGGGGGTCGGGTCGCGCTGATCCGTCGTACGCGGGAACGGTCTTCGGCTACGCCCACCGTACCGGCGTCCCTCCCACCCGAGGAGGAGAGCGGGCATCCTCCTCATCCCCGAGGCGTCGGCAGGTGGGGACGGGGGTTAGGCGCCGGGGCGTACCAGACCGGACTCGTAGGCCAGCACCACGGCCTGCACCCGGTCCCGTAGGCCGAGCTTGGTCAGGACGTGCCCCACGTGCGTCTTGATCGTGGTCTCACTCACCGACAGGGTCCGGGCGATCTCCGCGTTGGACAGTCCCCGAGCGACCTGCACCAACACCTCCCGCTCCCGTTCGGTCAACGCCTCCAGTGCCCTCGGCGGGGTGGCCGACGGGTCGGGCAGGGTCTCGGCGAACCGGTCCAGCAGTCGTTTGAGTATGCGCGGGGCGACCACCGCGTCGCCGGCCGCCACGGTCCGGATCGCCATCACCAGATCCTCGGCCGGCACGTCCTTGGCCAGGAACCCACTCGCCCCGGCCCGGAGCGCACCCACCACGTACTCGTCGAGGTCGAACGTGGTCAGGATCAGCACCCGTACCGGCAGCCGGGCGTCGACGATCGCCCGGGTGGCCGCCACCCCGTCCATCCGAGGCATCCGGATGTCCATCAGCACCACGTCGGGGAGCAACCGCCGGGCCAGGTCGACGGCGTCGACACCGTCCCCGGCCTCACCCACGATGTCCAGGTCGTCCTCCGCGCCCAGCACCATCCGGAACCCGGTACGCAGTAGCGGCTGGTCGTCTACGAGCAGGATCCTCACCGGTCGTGCCGGTACGCCGCCCTCGGTCATGCCGTCCCCTCGCTACTCGGTGCGCCCAACTGCTCCATCGGAATCTTCGCGTAGACCCGGAACCCCCCACCGGGCCGTGGTCCGGTACGCAGGGTCCCACCGTAGAGGGCGACCCGCTCCCGCATGCCGACCAGGCCATGTCCGGTCCGTCCCGGGTTCGGCCCCGGCCCCCGGCCGGTGTCGAAGACCTCCACGATCAGCCAGTAGACCCCGAAGCTGAGCCGGACGTCGGCAGTGGCGGTACCGGCGTGTTTGAGTGCGTTGGTCAACGCCTCCTGCACGATCCGGAAGATGGTCAGCGCCACGCCGGGATCCAGCGGCCCGGGCACGCCGTCGACCCGCAGCGACACCGGCAGGCCCGCCTCGCGTACCTGTTCGACCAGCGCCTCGATACCGGCCAGCCCCGGCTGGGGAGCCAGGTCGGCGGCGGGTTCGGTGTCGGTGCGTAACACGTCGAGCAGGCGACGCATCTCCCGCAGCGTGGTGCGACTGGTGTCCTCGATGGTGCCCAACGCCTCGTCGGCGGTCGCCGGGTCGCGGTTCAACACCCGGCGCGCGCCGGTGGCCAGCACACCCATCACGCTCACGTGGTGGGCGACCACATCGTGCAGCTCGCGGGCGATCCGCCGGCGTTCGTCGGCCACCGCCTGCTCGGCCAGGGATCGCTGATTCTCCTCCGCGACGCGGGCGCGCTCCCGCAACACCTGATCGGAGGCGCGCCGGGCGTTCACCGTACGGCCGACGAAGAAGGAGACCAGCGCGGTCAGCAGATTGTTCAGGACCAGATAGGCGGGCCCCACGTCCAACGAGTTGTCCATGGTCGGATTCAGGACGTTGAGTACGCTCACCGGTGCCCACAGGAGGACGGTGGCGAGGATGGCGGATCGCATCGGGTGCTGCGCGGCCATCGAATAGGTCAGCACGATGAAGGCGAGCGCCTGGGAGACCGGGACCTCGTCGAGCACCGCCGGCGCGATGAGGGACGCCACCAGGCCACCCACGGCGACCCAGGGAGCGACCCGGCGTAACGCCACCGGCGCGGCGGCGAGGAGGCTCCAGCCCAGTTGCGGCAGCAACGGATCCGGCCACAGCTCGCGCGGCAGGGGCAGGACCAGCGCGATCGGCACCACCGCCAGCAGGGTGGCGAGCAGGCTGTCGGCCAGCAACGGCCGATTCCGTGCCCAGCCCGCGACGCGCTCCATCATGTCAGCGACGCTAGCCGCTGTTTCGCGGAGATGATCCTCACCTGTGGTGAGTTGGTCGTCCTCCCTGGGGAGGAGGCTCAGTCGTCCGTACGGGACACCAGTCGCGACGGTGGGGCCACCCGCCGATCCTCACTGGGCACCGGACGCTCGGGGAACGGCGGCGGCGTGCCCCCGAAGGTGGGGCAGTGGGCCTGGTGGCTGCACCAGTCGCAGAGGCGGCTTGGTTTGGGACGGAAGTCCCGATTGGCGGTGGCCTGCTCGATGGCTCGCCACAGGGCCACGACGGTTCGTTCGAAGCGGGCCAACTCGTCGGCGTCCGGGCTGTAGTCGCAGATCTCGGCGTCCTTGAGGTAGAGCAGCCGCAACACCCGGGGGACGACACCCCGGGTGCGCCACAACACCAGGGCGTAGAACTTGAGCTGGAACAGGGCCCGCGCCTCGAACGCCTCCCGAGGCGCGCCGCCGGTCTTGTAGTCGACCACCCGCAGCGCCCCGTCGGGGGAGACGTCGAGCCGGTCGAGGTAGCCGCGGATGAGTAACTGGTCGTCCACGGTGGCGGAGATCAGACTCTCCCGTTCGGCCGGCTCGAGCCGCTGCGGGTCCTCGATCGTGAAGTAGCCGTCGAGAAGTCCACGGGCCGAGTCCAGGAACCCGGCGGCGCCGTCGGCATCGGCGAACAACTCGGCCAGCTCCGGCTCCTCGGCGACCAAGCGAGCCCACTCCGGGGCGATCAGGTCGGCTGCCGCGGCCGGTGTCCGCCCCTGCGCGGGCAGGTCGAACAGCCGTTCCAGTACGGCGTGCACCAGCGTGCCCCGGGCCTGCTCCGCAGTCGTGCGCTCCGGCAACCGGTCGATGCTTCGGAAGCGGTAGAGCAGCGGACAGGTCTTGAAGTCCGCCGCCCGCGACGGGGAGAGCGAAGGGCCCGCCGCTGGTTGCGTTGTCGCCTGTTCCTGCCCGTCCGCCTGCGTCGTCACCATCTCCGCCGTCATGACCGAAAGGCTAAGGCACCCGTACGACGGAACGCGGGGCACGGCCACCGGCGTCACCAGCCCACGGTGTTCCGTAGCATCGACCCGGTGCAGGACAAGCCACAACCACGTCGCCGCCCCGGGCTCACCATCGGGCGGGTGTTCGGGGTGCCGGTCCACGTCAACCTCTCCATGGTGTTGCTCGCCGTCCTGGTGACCGTGATGTACGGCGAATTCGTCCGCCGCCAGCTTGAGCTGTCCCAGTTGACCGGTTACGCGATCGGGTTCGGTTTCGTGGTCTGCCTGCTCGGTTCGGTGCTGTTGCACGAGTTGGGGCACGCGTTGACCGCACGGCACTACGGGATCGGGGTCCGGGGCATCACCCTGGAGTTGCTCGGTGGATACACCGAGATGGACCGGGACGCCCCCAGTCCCCGGGTCGATCTGCTGGTGTCGCTGGCGGGTCCGGCCGTGTCCGCCGTGCTCGGGGTCGCGGCGGTGGCGGCCACCCTCGCCCTGCCCGACGGGACTCTGGTCAACCAGCTCGCCTTCCAGTTGGCGGTGAGCAACGTCATCGTCGCGGTTTTCAACATCCTTCCCGGCCTGCCACTGGACGGTGGCCGGGCGCTGCGTGCCGCGGTGTGGGCGGTCAGCCGGGACCGGCACCTGGGTACGGAGGTGGCCGGCTGGGTGGGGCGAGCGGTGGCGGTCGGGACTCTGCTGCTGGTCGCCCTACTGACCTGGGTGGGGGTGCTCGCCCCGTTGGGCCTGGCCCTGATGTTGCTGGTCGCCTTCACCCTGTGGCAGGGCGCCGGGCAGTCGATCCGGGTGGCCCGGATCAGCCGGCGATTTCCGCTCATCGACCTGACCCGACTGGCCCGGCCGGTCTTTCTGGTGGCGACCGGGACCCCACTGGCCGAGGCCCAGCGCCGAGGCACCGAGGCCGGGCAGCCCGATGCCACGCTGGGCATCGCCGACTCGACCGGCCGGCTGGTGGCCCTGGTCGACCGGGTGGCCGCAGCCGCCGTACCGGCCGATCGGCGGCCCTGGGTCACGGTCGACACGGTGGCTCGCGCCCTGGATCGGGTGCCCCGGCTTCTCGTCGGTCTCACCGGCGAAGAGGTGATCCGGGAGGTGCAGACCCACCCGGGCGCGCAGTACCTGGTGGTGTCAGGCGAAGATGTCGTCGGCGTTTTGCATGTCGCCGATCTGGCGCAGCTTCTGGAACCGAAACGAAAGATGGGTACGTGACCGAGCGAAGCGAGGGAACCATTTGGTGGAGCACCGTGGGTCGTGGTGGCGTCGAGCGTAGCGAGGCGATGGCATGACCGAGCGAAGCGAGGGAACCATTTGGTGGAGCACCGTGGGTCGTGGTGGCGTCGAGCGTAGCGAGGCGATGGCATGACCGAGCGAAGCGAGGGAACCGTAGAAACCTCGGCGGGGGCGATGGTGGTGCGTCGCGGGCCGTTCCGGCCGGGTGATCGGGTACAGCTCACCGACCCCAAGGGGCGGTTGCACACCATCACCCTCGAACCTGGCAAGTCGTTCCACACCCATCGGGGCGCGTTGGAGCATGACGGTCTGATCGGCCTGCCCGACGGTAGCGTGGTGACCTCCACCGGTGGTACCGCCTACCTGGCACTGCGGCCACTGCTCGCGGACTACGTGCTCTCCATGCCGCGGGGCGCCCAGGTCATCTACCCCAAGGACGCCGCTCAGATCGTCGCGATGGGCGACGTCTTTCCGGGGGCGAAGGTGCTGGAAGCCGGGGTTGGCTCCGGCGCGCTGACCTGTTCCCTGTTGCGGGCGGTCGGACCGAGCGGTGAGGTGCACTCCTTCGAACTGCGGGAGGACTTCGCGGAGATCGCGCGGCGGAACGTGGAGTCGTTCTTCGGCGGGCCGCAGCCGACGTGGCAGCTGCGGGTGGGGGATGTGGCGACCTGCCAGGAGACCGGCTTCGACCGGATCATCCTGGACCTGCTGACTCCGTGGGAGGTGCTCGATCTGGTGGAGCGGGCTCTGCTGCCGGGTGGGGTCTTCATTGGTTATGTGGCCACCACACCTCAACTGTCGGAGTTGGTGGAGGCGCTCCGGGAGCGGGGCGGTTTCACCGAGCCCCGGGCCTGGGAGTCGCTGGTGCGGGACTGGCACGCCGACGGGCTGGCCGTACGCCCCGATCACCGGATGATCGCGCACACCGCCTTCCTGGTCTCCGCCCGGAAGCTTGCCCCCGGGGTGACCGCCCCGCCCCGTCGACGTAAGCCGAGCAAGGGCGCGGAGGCGTACGCACTGCGTAAGCAGAGCTTGCGCGAGGCGGCTGCCCGGCCGCCGGTCGAGCCTGGCGACGTCGACGACGTGGCGGGGGAGCAGGTCGGCCAGTGACCATCGATGTCGTGAGCCGGGCATGAGCAGTTCCGTCTTCGACGGCGGGGAGTCGTCCGCGGTCTTTCCGGACTGGTCGCCGTACCACGATCTGGAGGCGGCCGCTCGTGCCTACCTACGCGACCCCGACGTGGCCCTCGAGGCGCTCAGCGGGGTGTTGCGGGGGACGTCGGTGCTGGGCTTCACCCTCGAACGCTTCGTCAACGAGGTGAACGGCGTCTGGCAGGAGGTGGTCGTCTGCGACGGCAACCGCCTGCTCCTGTGGCACGGTGAGGATGTGCCGCCGGATGAGGGACCAGCCGGGGCGATGACGTCGTCGCTTCGGGTGGTGCCGGTCTCGACGGTGACCGAGGTCGGCTGCCGGCGCCGGTTGACCCGTACCCCGGACGGCCCGGTCCGGGTGGACAGCATCGATGTCTATCTGCTGCTCAGCTCGCTCGACGAGGGGTCCGTGCCGGGTACGGAGGGCCATCTGGGTTCACGCCACGACGCGTTGCGGTTCGGCAAGACGTTGGACGACGGCGGCCCCGGGCAGATCGCCCGGCTCGGCGAGTTCGCGCAGGTGGTGTCTATGTCGATCGGTCGACCGATCCAGTGAGACACGCCGGGCGGGGCACCTGTCGGGTGCCCCGCCCGGCGTGGCAGTCACGGTCAGACGGCGTCCGGCCCGGCCACCTCGACGTCGTCGTCGGCCCGTACGACGTGGATGCAGTCGCCGGGGCACTCCTTGGCCGCGTCGATCACGTCGAGTCGCAGGTGAGCTGGCACGTCGACCCGGCTGCCCGGAGCCAGAAGCAGCTCACCGTCGCCATCCTTCACGTAGGCTAGGCCGTCGACGTCAAACTCGAAGACCTCCGGGGCGTACTGCACGCACAGACCGTCTCCGGTGCACAGGTCCTGGTCAACCCAGACCCGCAGCTCGTCGGTTTCGGTCTCGGTCCGTGCCGTCACGGCGCACCCCCATGTTCTCGTCCGCCAACATGCCCGACGGTACCCGAATCGCGGCAGGGCTGTTCAAACGGCGTCCCCCTGACGATCAAGCTTCGGTGACGAGGGCGTTGCATGGGACCGAATCGGCGTCATACCGGTTAGTGTTATGGCAGAACGTTCAAGCCCCCGGGGAGGTGGGACGTGGCACGCAGCGACGACGCGGATTCGCGCGCCGCACGGTGGGAGAAGGAGGCCCACGATCTCTCCACCCAGGTCGCGTTCCTTCAGGAGGAACTCGCCTTGGTGCGGCGCAAGCTGACCGAAAGCCCCCGACACGTCCGGCAGCTCGAGGAGCGGCTTGCGGCGACGCAGGCACAGCTGGCTCGACTGACCGAGAACAATGATCGGCTCGTGAGCACCCTCAAGGAGGCACGGGCCCAGATCGTCACGCTCAAAGAGGAGATCGACCGACTGGCGCAGCCACCCAGTGGCTACGGCGTCTTCCTGGCTCGACATGACGACGGCACGGTGGATGTCTTCACCGGGGGCCGGAAGCTCCGGGTCGCGGTGTCGCCCTCGCTCGACGTGGGAGAACTGCGGCGGGGCCAGGAGGTCCTGCTCAACGACGCCCTCAACATCGTGGACGCGTTCGGTTTCGAGCGGACCGGCGAGGTCGTGATGCTCAAGGAGGTGTTGGAGGATTCCACCGGCCTGGGTGACCGGGCGTTGGTGATCTCCCATGCCGACGAGGAGCGAATCGTCCATCTCGCCGAAACGTTGATCGGTTCGCCGCTGCGGGCCGGCGACTCGCTCATGATCGAGCCGCGCTCGGCGTACGCGTACGAGCGCATCCCGAAGAGCGAGGTCGAGGAGCTGGTGCTGGAGGAGGTGCCGGACGTCGACTACGGTGACATCGGCGGCCTGCACACCCAGATCGAGCAGATCCGGGACGCGGTGGAGTTGCCGTTCCTGCACGCGGATCTGTTCCGTGAGCATCAGCTTCGACCGCCCAAGGGCATCCTCCTCTACGGCCCACCCGGTTGCGGTAAGACCCTGATCGCCAAGGCCGTCGCCAACTCGCTGGCCAAGAAGATCGCCGAACGCCGGGGCGAGGAGAAGCACACCAGTTTCTTCCTCAACATCAAGGGCCCGGAGCTGCTCAACAAGTATGTTGGCGAGACCGAGCGGCACATCCGGTTGGTATTCCAGCGGGCCCGCGAGAAGGCCGGCGAGGGCACGCCGGTCATCGTCTTCTTCGACGAGATGGACTCGGTGTTCCGTACCCGGGGCTCCGGGGTCTCCTCGGACGTGGAGAACACGATCGTCCCGCAGTTGCTCAGCGAGATCGACGGTGTGGAGGGGCTGGAGAACGTCATCGTGATCGGTGCCTCCAACCGGGAGGACATGATCGATCCGGCCATCCTGCGCCCCGGACGTCTCGACGTCAAGATCAAGATCGAGCGGCCGGACGCCGAGGCAGCCAAGGACATCTTCTCCAAGTACATCCTCACCGGGCTGCCGCTGCACCCTGACGACCTAGCCGAACACGGAGGTGATCCGCAAGCCACGGTCGCCGCGATGATCGAGGCGGTCGTGCTGCGGATGTACTCCGAGACGGAGGAGAACCGGTTCCTCGAGGTCACCTACGCCAACGGTGACAAGGAGGTCCTCTACTTCAAGGACTTCAACTCGGGTGCCATGATCCAGAACATCGTCGACCGGGGTAAGAAGTCGGCCATCAAGGAGTTCCTCTCCTCCGGCCGTAAAGGTCTTCGTCTCCAGCACCTGCTCGATGCCTGCGTCGACGAGTTCCGGGAGAACGAGGACCTGCCCAACACCACCAACCCTGACGACTGGGCCCGGATCTCCGGCAAGAAGGGCGAACGGATCGTCTACATCCGTACGCTCGTCTCGGGCGGCAAGGGCACCGAGGCCGGCCGATCCATCGAGACCGCGAGCAACACCGGTCAGTACCTGTAGCACCTGCCGAAGGTTGCCCGGGGCGGATGATCCGTCACGGGCAACCTTCGTTTGTACTACCTTGTCCCAAGACCCTCTGACCCGGATATCGCAACCAATGGCCGCCCCGGAGAATCAACTCCGGCACCTGAATAGACTGCGTCGGCTGTCACACAAACACCGACCCTTCAGGAGTGTGGACCAGTGAACGCCGACATCTTCACCGATCGTCGAGCGGACGGAGCTGACACCGGTCCGGTACCGAGCAAAGCTGCCGAATCCCGCCCATCATCTGGGATCCCCCGGTGGGGCCTGGTAGCGGTCCTGCTACTCGCCTCATGGGCAGTTCCAGCCGGAGCGTACGCCGTACACGCCGCGTGGCTGTTGCCACCATTGGTCCTGATCGGTACGGCCAGCCTTCTGCGCGGTGGACGTACCCTGCTCGATCGGCTGATGCTCGCCACCGGCCTGCTGATCGGCATGATCTGTGCGGTCGGGCTGTTGTTCTCTATCTGGCCATGGGGGCTGCACCCGGTACCGGTCTCGGGTGCTGCGTTCACCGTGTTGCTCGCGGTGGCGGTGTTGACCGGCCGCCGGCCGGCGTTTCCACGGCCCAGTTGGACCGATGGCCTCTCCATCGGCGCTGCACTGTTGCTCATCGGCTACCTGTCCGTGCCGTATCTGCGGGCTTCGGGTTTCACGCAGCGGCTGGGGTTCGTGATGATGGGAGAGGACAACTCCCGGCACATCGCGCTCTTCGATGTAATCGGACGAATGGGCGGGTACCTGTTCGTTGACGAGGCAGGAGCACGCGAGCACATCTTCTCCGGGCTGATCTACTATCCGCAGGGCTGGCACCTTACTGCGGCGTTGCTCGACGGGTTTGTACGCCAATCTGGCACCGCCCCCGGTGGTTCAGCTGCCGTGGACCATTACGTCTTCTGGACCCTGGCCGGCTTCGGGCTGCTCGCACTCTCGCTCATCTGGGCTGCGCAATGGGTCGCCGGGCAGTTGCATGCCCTGCATCGGCTGGTGTTGGTCGGCGCGGCGGTTGCGCTCTGTCTCGGGACGGAGCTGCCTCGTCTGCTGGTTTACGGATACCCGACGGAGGCAGTCGGCTTGGCGCTGACCGCATTGGTGGCCGCGGTGGCGATTCGTCCCCTAGCGGGAATGCGTGAACAGTTGGCGCTGATGGGGGCCTTGTTGGTGGCTATCGGCTTCGTCTACTACCTGTTTGTCTTCCCGGCTGGGGTGATGGTGGCGTTGTGGTTGGTCGCCGACCGCCGTGCTGTCGCCACCCGTCGCGGCACCTTGATCGCGGTGGCGCTGCTAACTGCCGTGCTTGCCCCGCTCACGGCTCTGCTCGGGGTGCTGGTCGCGGACCAGAGCGACGCGTTGGCCGCAGGGGGTCCGGCGGTCGAGACGGCATACGACACGTTGTTGGGCCTGGTTGCGGTCGTTGGGATCGGCCTGGTGGCCCGCTCTGGGCTGGGCAACGCTATCTGGCGGCGGTACCTGGCGGCGCTCTTGGTCACGCTCGGATTCGCCTTCGCGGTCTGGTCGGTCAACGTCTATTCCGGCATCAAGCCTGGCTACTACTTCGGCAAGAGCACCCACCTGGGCATCGTCCTGCTGATCATCGGTCTGGGGGCGGTGATCCGGCTGTTGCCGACTCCCGAACCGGCTACCGGCCCCACCGATGACAGCGCAGCCCGCCTTGCCCGCGCCACCGTCCGCCGATGGCTGCAACCGGCCACCGTCGCTGCGTTCGCCACCCTGGCGATCTTCGCCGGTTCGGGGGTCGTCGGCTGGACCGGAGGTTTCTTCCGGATTCCAGATGACACCACCTGGTCGCGAAAATGGGTGGAGCGCGGATTCCAGAAGCGGTCACTGGCCGAGGTGGTTGCTGCGGCAGAGCGGCAGTTCCCGGCGGTTCCTGGTACCACGACGCTGATCGTGGACCAGAGTGCGATGCACGGCTACATCGATTCGATGTTCCTGTCCGCCATGCAGGGCACCACGGGAGAGACCGAGCCCGGCATCTACGGCATGAAGTTCGTAGAGCCCGAACGCACCCGCCGGATATTGACCCGGTTGACTGGACCGGTCCGCCTGATCGTCGCGCACCAGGCCGGACTGGATGCGGTCAATCAGGTGCTGGTCGATGATCCGGGACTGGCCGCCCGGGTCACGATCGTCCACCTTGCGAGATAGCACGCACTGACAAGGGGCGGGCAGTCGAAGCAGATTCGCGTATCCAGGGGTCCGGCTGCGCGGTCGCCTGCGATCACGCGGACGCGCCGCCCGCCCCCAACCGCCGATGCGGACTACGCTGAAAGCCACGGCCGGCGAAGTGAGGCGAGAGCATGAGCGAGCGTAACGGGCGAAACCAGCCACGCATCCTCAGCGAGCAGAGCGAGGCAGCGGCATGAGCGTACGGCGGATCATGGGCACTGAGGTGGAGTACGGCATCTCGGTTCCCGGCCAGGCCGGGGCCAACCCGATGGTCACCTCGTCACAGGTGGTCAACGCCTATGGCGCCCGACCCGAACTGACTCGGGGCGGGCGGGCGCGGTGGGACTACGAGGAGGAGTCACCGCTGCGGGACGCCCGCGGGTTCACCTACTCCGGCGCGGCCTATGACCCGGCCGAGGCGCTCGCTGACGAGGACCTCGGACTGGCCAACGTCATCTTGACCAACGGTGCCCGGCTCTACGTCGACCACGCCCATCCGGAATATTCGACGCCGGAGGTGACCAACCCGCTGGACGTGGTGCGCTGGGACAAGGCCGGGGAGCGGGTGATGGCCGAGGCTGCTCGCCGGGCGGCGACCATTCCTGGCACCCATCCGATCCATCTCTACAAGAACAACACCGACAACAAGGGCGCCAGCTACGGGGCCCACGAGAACTACCTGATGCGTAGGCAGACCCCCTTCGCGGACATCGTCGCCTATCTGACGCCGTTCTTCGTGACCCGACAGGTCGTCTGTGGTGCCGGACGGGTCGGCCTCGGTCAGGACGGCTCACAACCGGGTTTCCAGATCTCCCAGCGGGCCGACTTCTTCGAGGTCGAGGTCGGCTTGGAGACGACCCTCAAACGACCGATCATCAACACCCGGGACGAGCCGCACGCCGACGCCGACAAGTATCGGCGACTGCATGTCATCATCGGCGACGCCAACCTGTCGGAGATCTCCACGTACCTCAAGGTCGGCACCACCGCCCTGGTGCTGACGATGATCGAAGAGAAGGTGCTCACCCCGGAGTTCGGTATCGCCGATCCCGTCGCCGAACTACGCGCGGTCAGTCACGATCCGTCCCTGACCCATCTCATCCGGCTGCGGGATGGACGCCGGTTGACCGCGCTCGACCTGCAGTGGGCCTATCTCGAACGAGCGCGCGCCTTCGTCGAGGATCGGTACGGCAGCGACGTCGATGATATGACCGCCGACGTGCTCGACCGCTGGGAGAGCGTGCTGGACCGGCTGGGGCGCGACATCATGCTGTGCGCCGGCGAGCTGGACTGGGTGGCCAAGCTGCGCCTACTCGAGGGCTATCGGGAGCGGGAGAAGCTCGGCTGGGCCTCGCACAAGTTGCAACTGGTCGACCTGCAGTACTCCGACGTCCGGCCGGAGAAGGGCCTCTACCACCGGTTGGTGGCCCGGGGCTCGATGACGACGCTCCTGTCTGACGAGGCGGTCCGTACCGCGATGGTGGAGCCGCCAGAGGACACCCGCGCCTACTTCCGTGGCCGCTGCCTGGCCCAGTACGCCTCCGAAGTGGTCGCTGCCAGCTGGGACTCGGTCATCTTCGACGTCGGCCGGGAGTCGCTGGTCCGCGTGCCGATGATGGAGCCGGAACGGGGCACCAGGAAACATGTCGGGGCGCTTTTCGACCGGTGTGCCAGCGCCAAGGACCTACTGGAGACCCTGACCGGCGGCTGAGGTTACACGTGCTGCTGGTCGGTGGGATCGGCCCGCCGACCAGCAGCACGATCTACTACCAGCCGCCGCTGATCATCTCGCGGACCGCTTCCGGTGACTGGTCCCACATGTCACCATAACGCCACAGGATTCCCGTGGCATCGTGGCGAACTATCAATTCAAGTTCGTTGTCGTCGTCGAAATCGGCGATACCGAAAAACGTGTAGCCGTTCCAGCCGGTACCGATTTGCCGTCCGGTGCTTCCCGGGAAGTCGTAGAGTCGCAATGTGTCGGTGGTGCTCATTCGCGTGACGATGTCAGGTATGCCGTCGGAGTTTACGTCAGCTAACCCGTATGGTGAATAGCCCGTTCCCCAACCGTTCCCCATGAAAACGCGAGCACCCGTGCCTCCAGTGAGATCACCCGGATAGTAGTACATGTTCGAGTTTGCCTTGTCCACCGTGATGACGTCCTGGTGACCATCCTGGTTCCAGTCGCCAACGCCGAATATGGTGTGGTTGCACCAGCCGATTCCGAGTTCGGTGGGCTGCGGGCTCAGGTCGTCGGCGGTGCCGAGGAACACCTGGAGCTTGCAGGTGGTGTTGTCACGTACCAACACGTCCTGATATCCATCGTGGTCCCAGTCCGCGATGCCGACTGTGGTGAACTGGTTCCATCCGGTCGCCATCAGCCGGGGTTCCCCAACGGTGTTGCCATTCTTGGGGTACCGCCACAGGTTTCCAGTGGGATCAGCAGCGTAGATCTCGACCACCTTCTGGGTTGTCCCAGGAGGCGTCCACTTGGTTGCCCCGAACGGAACGAGGCTCCCGCTGGGCTGCGTGTTGCTGGCGTTGACCTGGCTCGGCGTCAGCGCGGTGTTCCATACTTGAAGGTTGCTGATCTGCCCCGAGTAGTAGGCCGCCGGGGCGCCCAGATACAGGAAGCGGCCGACGACGAACTTGCCGGTGGCAGGCCACGTCGGTGTATTGGTGTACTGGGCAGTCGCCTTCAGGCTTCCATTGACATAGAGAGCCAGCGTCCGGTTTCCGGCGTTGTAGGTGGCGATCAGATGAGTCCAGACTCCGAGAGCCGTACCAGCGGGAGTAACCGCCTGGGTGTAGACCCACGTGTTGGCGTCTCCTGCAGCCATTCCGAAGCGCCAGGTGTTGTCGACCTCGTTGTTCCACAGGATGAAGCGTGAAGAGTGGGCTCCGTCCTCTGAGACGATCACCCCACCCTGCCCCGTGGGTTTCACCCATACCGAAATGCTGAACGACTTTGTCGTGTCGATGAGCGCCTCATTGCTGGTCAGGTGCCCGGTTCCGGAATGATCGATGTTGGTGCCAGTGGCATCGGTGTTGAGCAGGATGCTGGGGCTGAACAGGTCACCCGTCCGCCAGACCGCGTTCCCGGTGGCGGTCAGCGTCTTGCCGCTGGTGGTTTCAGTGGCAGTCGTGACCGTTCCGCTGCTGCCGTCGTTCATCGGCCAGGTGTAGTTGGAGGTGATCAAGGCCTGGCTTGCCTGGGCAGAAATGGTGCCGGTGCCGGCGGTCAGGTTGGTGACGAGCCAGGCGCCACTGTGTGCGCCTGCACCGATGGTCCACAGGTCGGCCGTGCCGTCGTTGTTGATGTCAGCAGCGCGGAGGCTGTGGGTCGCGCCAGCGTTCCAGTTGGTGGAGAGGGCGTACGGAGTGTAGGTGAGCTGGCCTGTCTCGGTGTTGAAGGCGAGGTTGGTCCAGAGGTGGAGAGCACCGGTGGCCCGGTGCCACAGGAACATCGACGTACCGCTGGTCAACTGGGCGGTACTGATGGTCCAGGAATCCCAGTCGGTTCCTCCGGTCGGGGTGATTGCGGTGGTACGAATTACTTCAACATAACCGGCGGGCCAGCCACCGTTGAGGTAGTAGGTGAGGTGATAGCCGGCGGCGGCATCGCCGCTGGTGCCGATGAGGTCGGGGAACGGGCTGCCCAGTCCGCGGCTATCACCAGCATTGGCTAGTTGTAGCGGCCAGTTGCCGTCTTCGTCCGTGAGTAGGGCTGGATCTATCCCGAACCGGTTGTCGTTCAGTTGCGCCTGGATGACCGACCCATCGCCGTTTGCCCGCAGAATGCCAGTGCTTCCTTGATCTGCGCCCGCAGGGTAGTAGATGAGCACGTCCTGCAGCCCGGTTCCGGTGAACCGGCCCGTTATCGCCTTGGCGCTGTTGAAGTCGCTTGGAGACTTGCTTCCGGCCACCCCGTTGCCGTTGGCGCCGATGTTGGTGATGTTCGTATTGACGCTGGCGCCGCTCTTGCCTGCTCCCAGCCAGAGGCCGGAGGGCAAGCCATTGATGCCACCGGTAGTGACGAGATCGGCCGTTCCGTCGCCATTCATATCAGCGTCTGCGGCGACGGCACTGGGGGCAGAGTTGAAGGTCACGCTGGCGGTCTCACCGAAGTTTCCACCGGCAGAGAGGCTGGTGACGGTGAGGGTGTTGGTGAACCGGGTCGGAGTGACGGTCACGCTTGCATTACCGCTGGTTGCCGTGACGGTAAGCGGTGCTGAGTCATTGAGCTGGTAGCTGTACCCGGCGGGGATACTTCCTGACGGCGGGGCGATGGTGAAGGTGGCACCTTGGCCGATGGTTGTTTGCTCGGCAGGCGGGGTTACCACCGGTGGCCCAGCCCGGGTGGGGTCGTAGTCGAATCGGCAGGTGTCCGACCAGTCGCTGGTCATGTTGAAGTCGGTTGTCTGCACCTTCCACGAGAAGCCGGTGACACTGCCACCGGCAGCAGCGAGGAGGGTGGCCGCCGGTATGACGAGCACCGCCGTACTTCCCGAGGAATAGGTGAGCAGGTTGGGGTTGGACGAAGCGATGGGGGTCTCGGTCGAGTCTGCGGTCTTCCACAGTTTGAAGGAGACCCCGAGGACCCCGCCATTCCGATCCGAGGCCGGGGCATAGAGGGAGACCGGGCCGTCTCCGACAGTGGTCGGAGTCGCGGCCGTGCAGGAGGTCTGGGGGGACGTGGTCAGCCCGGCTGGCTTGTTGGGCTTGTGGTTGTAGAGGATCGTCAGGGTCGGGCTGGTCTCGAGAAACTTCTTCCAACCCCATACGTCGTTGGCTTCGTTGTCGGCGGTGAGGATCAGGGTCTGGGAGGATTTACCAGCGGTGACGTTGTTCCGGATTTCCGGCGTGACGTCAAAGGAAGCGGCTGCGGCCTTGCAGCTGTTGCTGTAGCCGTAGGCGAATTCCTTCTGGTCCACGATTGAGCCGTAGCTGACGTTCTTCCAGTGGTTCCAGGTTGCGTTGGAAGAGGTCAGTGTGGCTGCCGGAGCGTACAGGTTGACCTTCTTGGCGGTACACGAGTACGAGTACGTATTAGTGATCTTGAAGGTGGCCGAGTTGATTACGGCGCCCGCCAAGGTGCCGGTGGGGACCGGAAAGTTGACTAACGTGTGGGACCACTGACTGCCGGAGTTGCCGACCTGCATCCGGCCGTCTGGGTCCGGGGTCTTCTTCCAGAAGTTGCTGGCCGGATGGTCTCGCGAGATCGTCGACCATCCGCTCTTGGCGGCACCTGCGCTTGCCCAGTTGAAGGTGGGATCGATGAAGACCGGGTAGGTGGTTGCCGGCGAGGTCAGCATCGACCGGTCCGGGGTGAGGTCGATCCGGCCGGCGCGGAGATTCGTGCCGATTCGGGCCACCTTTGCCCGCGATCCGGGGGCTTTGGCGGTCGACGCTGTCCCTTGCGCCGCGCTGGCGGCCGTACCGCTGGCCGAGTCCCACATGGTCGCGGCGGGTGCGAACAGAACCTCTTTCCCGGCCCGGTCGCGGCCGGTGATGTTGCCGGCCTTGTCCGTACCCAGCGTGAAGCCCTGTGCCTTCGTGGTGAGGGTGAGCTGGCTCAACGCCGGGTGGGTCGCTGCCGTCGCGTCGCGAACCACCAGGACATGCGAGAAGCCTCCTTCCCTGTTGACCGTGACCTGCAAGTCGACGCCGGAGAGGACGTTCGGGTAGGTCGCGGTCGCGCCGGTCAGGGATGGTTTCGGCAGCGGGAACGGTAGCGATAGCTCCAGGGATCGATCCCCGCTGACCATCGTGGCCATCGGCCCGGTGCCGCCGCCGGAGAGCGTGATCTCGTGCAGGGAAGTGACCGGGGTGATGCGACCATCGCCGTGGCGGACCAGGGTCGCGTCGAGCGGCTTCCAGGCCTTGCCAACCCGCTTCCGGGTGGGCGCCGCCGACTGATGGACCGCCACGGTGCCGTCCGGATTCGCGGTCATGGTCGATGTCGGGGTGGCTGCGGCGGTTGCCTCCACCGGCTTGCCACTTCGCTTGGCCTGAGCCATGGCGCTGTCTACGCCCAGCTCTCCGGTGGTCGACCTGGTTGGGGCCGACGATGCAGGGGACGCTGCGACGACGAGCGCTACTGCGGTAGACGCCAGCAGCATTCCGGTCGCGGCGACGTCACTGACAACGCGTTTCCATCGTGGACTGAGCCTGGACAAGTCTTCCCAACTTTCGCTGAGGGGTGAGGAGAAGATTCGGGCCCACAGCTAACCAGTCTCGGTAGCGCTGGGAGAGTGAGATGTAGCTCTCTGGAGTTGGATTGGTGTGACTATCGATCGATTTGTCGCCCATCGAAAGATCTATCGTTATGATCTCGTGATCTTCGATGAGTTCCGATCATGAGAAGGTGGCTTCGCCACGCGGAGTGGGCGACACAGCGCCCTGCGTGGTTTCTCTGTCTCTCGCTGATCGGGTGGGCTCGCATGGGCAGGTACGGCGGTACGCGGATGCGCGACCGGTGGATGACGACCGTCGCACTGGTAACAACAACGACCCTGGTCGCCAGTTTCCTCGTGGCTACGCCGTCGACTGCGCGTCCGAACGACTCACAGCGGGCTGCCGCCACACCGTCCCCGGGGCCGTCCGTGACCGGCGTCAAACCGTCATCGACCCGGTTCGTGACACCGAGGGACGCAGCCAAGAGCAGCTATCGGCCCAGCCGAGTCAACTGGCCGGCGGCGTCTGCGGCCGACGTGTCACTGGCCCGACCTGCTGCCCTCGGCGCTGTGGGTGCCAAGGTGCGCGTGGGGAAGACGCCAGTTTGGGTGCAGCCGGTGGTGCGGACCAACGACCGAGCAGGCTCCCAGCGAGTCGGCGTACGGTTGCTGGACCGTGCGGCGGCCACGGCCGCCGGGATCGACGGTGTCCTCTTCTCCCTGACACCGGAGCAAGGGGCAGCGGGAGCCGGGACGGTACGTGTCGGTATCGACTACGCGAACTTCGCCGAAGCCTACGGTGGAAACTACGGCTCCCGGCTACGGATGGTCCGGCTGCCCGCCTGCGCCCTCACCACCCCAAATGCGACGGTGTGTCGAACGGCCGAGTCTCTCCCGTCGAGTAACGACCCGGCGAGTCAGACGGTTGCCACCGAGATCCAGATGACCGGCTCGACAACCGCCGAGGCGGTCGTGATGGCGGCAGTGGCATCGGCGGGTGACGAGGGTGGCAAGGGCGGTACCTACGCCGCGACCGACCTGAAGCCCGCTGGCTCGTGGACCGGCGGCGGCAGCAACGGATCGTTCAGCTACTCCTACCCCGTCACGGTGCCCCCGGCCGCCTCGGATCTGGTGCCGGCGGTGGCGTTGTCCTACGACTCGAGCGGTGTGGACGGTCAGACGGCGTCGACCAATGCCCAGGCGTCCTGGGCCGGTGACGGCTGGTCCACGCCACGTTCATACGTTGAGCAGACCTTCGTCTCCTGCCAGGACGATCCAGGGGGCAAGGCGTCGCCCGTGAAGACCTACGATCGGTGCTATACCGGTCCGATTCTGACGTTGTCGCTCAACGGGTCTTCGTCGGCGCTGGTCTGGGACGCTGACAAGGAGGTATGGAAACCGGAGTCGGACAACGGTTCGGTCATTACCCGGGTGACCAACTCGAACAACGGCAGCGGCACCTACCACACCGACTACTGGCGGGTGACGCAGCGCGACGGCACGGTGTACGAGTTCGGTCGTAACCGGCTGCCGGGCTGGTCCGCTGGTAAGGCGGAGACGAAGTCGGTGGACCACACCCCCGTCTATTCGCCGCACTCGGGCGATCCGTGCTACAACTCGGCCGGCTTCTCCTCGTCGGTCTGCACCATGGCGTACCGGTGGAACCTGGACTACGTCACCGACCTGCACGGCAACGCGATGGCCTACTACTACAAGCAGGCCACCAACTACTACGGCCGAAACAAGGGCGCTACCGACGTCTCGTACGTACGGGACAGTTGGCTGGAGCGGATCGACTACGGCTTCACCGACGGTGGGGCCTACGGCACCCCGCCGAACCAGGTCGTCTTCGCCACCGGCCCCCGCTGTGTGGCGGCCACCTGCGAGCCGCTGAACTCCTCGACCAAGGCGAACTGGCCGGACGTACCGTACGACCTGGTCTGCAACCAGGGCACCGACTGTGACGACTGGAGCCCGGCGTTCTTCTCCACCGTCCGGCTGACCTCGATCACCACGCAGCAGTACAACACGGCGACGTCCGCCTATGAGCCGGTCGACTCCCACGCCCTGGCGCACACCATGCCGCCGACCGGGGACGGCACCTCGCCCACCCTGTGGCTGACCTCGATCACCCGTACCGGTCACGACACCAGCGCGGGCGGGTCCGCCTCGGCGATCGCGCTGCCCTCGGTGTCGTTCACCGGCATCAAGCTGGCCAACCGGGTCGATGCGGTGACCGGCGGGCTGCCCGCCTTCTATCGCCAGCGGATCGAGACGATCACCACCGAGACCGGCTCGGTGATCACCGCCAGCTATGAGCTGCCCCAGCCATGTACCGCTCCGGTCTCGCTCGACCCGGCGACGAACACACGATCCTGCTATCCGGTCTACTGGACCCCGGACGGCTACACCGCGCAGTTCCGGGACTGGTTCAACAAGTACGCGGTCACCCGGGTCACCAGCACCGACCCGACCGGCGGGGCACCCGCGTTGTCCAGCAACTACGAGTACCTCGATGGTGCCGCCTGGCGCTACGACGAGAACGAGGTCGTCAAGGCCAAGTACCGCACCTACGGACAATTCCGGGGGTACGCCAAGGTCAGGACCCGCAACGGCGACGGGGTCAACGACCGGAAGACCCTCTCAGAGGCCATCTACTACCGGGGCATGTCGAAGAACAACAACACCACCGTAGTGAACGTGACCGACTCCGCCGGTGGGGTCCACGAGGACCACGAGCAACTCGCCGGACGGGAGTTGGAGACCACGACCCACCTCGGTGACGGTGGCCCGGTCGATTCGTCCACCATCACGTCGTACTGGATATCACCGGCGGTCGCCTCGCGGGCCCGGACCGGACTGCCGGCCCTGACCGCCACCTGGGTCGAGCCGATCAAGACCTACAGTCGGCAGGCGGTGACGGGCGGCGAGGCCACGACCTGGCGGTACACCGAGACCGACCAGTCGTACGACGCCGATCCGGCCAGCGCCACCTTCGGGCTACTCAAGCACACCTACACCCACACCGTTCCGACCGACGCCGCCTACGACCAGTGCACCTCGCTCACGTATGCCGCGGTCAACATCGATAGGAACCTGGTCGGGCTGGTCAGCCAGACCGAGACGGTGGCTGTTGCGTGCGGCGGGTTCACCCAGGGCACCCCGGCATCGGTCCCCGGCAGCGTCAACACGCTCACCGCGCCGGCCAGCGTCGACCGGCCTGCCCAGGTCGTCAAGCACGAACGCACCTACTACGACGACGACGAGGACTTCGACACGACGTTCCCGCAGGCCACCGCCCCAGCCAAGGGCGACGTGACCATGACCCGAGTGGCCGCCGGCTGGTCCTCCGGGGCCTACAGCTACCAGACCGATACGCGGTCGACGTACGACTCGTACGGTCGGGTGGTCGACGCATACGACGCCATCGGCAACAAGGACACCACGGTCTACACGATGAATGCGGTCGGACTGACCACCGGCACGTCGGATACCAATCCACTGGAGCATGAGACGTCCACAACGATCAGCCCTCGACGTGGGCTGACTTTGACCACCACCGACGCCAATGGTGTCGTCGCGCGGCAGCAGTACGACGCCCTCGGCCGAGTGACCTCGGTCTGGCTCAACTCCCGGGCAACCACCACACCGGCCAACCACAAGTTCACCTACACGGTCTCGAAGACCGGCGTGACCGGGGTGACGACCGAGCAGTTGACCAACGAGGGGAAGTATCGTTCCTCCGTCACGATCTATGACGCGTTGCTGCGACCTCGACAGACGCAGGCGACGACTCCGCAAGCCGGACGAATGATCACCGATACCTTCTACGACACCCGGGGCTGGACCCGTGCCACATACAACGGTTGGTGGGACCCGGTGACGACTCCGGTGGTCGGCGCTCCGGCGACGGCCGTGGACCTGGTCGAGAAGGTGCCCAACCAGACCTTCAACACCTACGACGGCCTCGGCCGAGCCGTGATTAGTGCTGCCGCCAAGAACGGCGTCACCGTTTCGACCACCACGACTGTCTACAACGGTGACCGGACCACCGTCATCCCGCCGGTCGGGGGTGTTGTGAAGTCGACCGTGACCGATCCACTTGGCCGGACGAAGGAGCTGCACGAGTATTCCGTGCTGCCCACCCTGAACACCCCGACGGACACCTTCACCGGGATCTTCACGGTGACCGGGGGGACCGCGACGATCAGCCGGTACGGCTACGACCAGCGGGGCAACCAGACCACCCTTACCGACGCCCAGGGCAACATCTGGACCTCGACCTACGACCTGCTTGGCCGGTTGACCAGCAAGGACGACCCGGACGCCGGGGGCAGCAGCATGGTCTACGACGCCAACGGCAACGTCGTCCAGAGCACCGACGCCCGTAACAAGACCATCTCCTACATCTACGATGCGCTGAACCGTAAGACGGGCGAGTACGCGGCGACGGTCGCCAACCAGTCCGCCGCCAACCAGCGGGCGAAGTGGGTGTACGACAACGCTGACAACGCCGTCGCCAATATGACCTACCCCATCGGTCAGCTCACCACCACGACCGCCTATTCGGGTGGTCAGGCGTACACTACGCAGCAGAAGGGGTTCGACGTCTTCGGGAACTCACTCGGCACCACGGTGACCGTCCCGCAGTCCGAAGGACTGCTGGGGGGCAGCTACGTCTTCGGTCACAGCTACACGTCGACACTCGGCCTGCCTCTCAAGGACACCTACCCCGCCAAGGGCAGCCTGCCGGCTGAGACTGTGACGCACGGCTATACCCCGTTGGACCTACCTCGCTCCCTCGGTGGCCTCGCTCCGTACACGCAGAACACGAGCTACGACGCCTGGGGGCGAGTCACCTTCCAGGCGCTCGGTGGCCCCACCACCGTGGCAGGGGTAACGAACACCTATGACGACCACACCGGTCGACTCATCCGGCAACTCGTTGACCGACCCGGTACCCCCACGACTTATATTGATGATCAGCACTACAAGTACGACCTGGCGGGCAACGTCATCAAGAAGACAAGCACCAGGCTCGGTGCCAGCACCCCGTCGGAGACCCAGTGCTACGGCTACGACGGCCTGGCCCGCCTGACCGAGGCGTGGACCGCCACCGATGACTGTGCCGTCGTTCCCACCGCCGGCAACCGGTCCATGGTGGGCAACGCCATCGGGGGCGGTAGCGCGTACTGGACGAGCTGGAGCATCGACGTGCTCGGTAACCGTACACAGCAGGTCGAGCGCAACCTCGCCGGTGGCGCGGATACCGTCACCACCTACAGCTACGACGGCAATGGTGGAGGTCAGCCGCACACCCTCACCGGCACCAGTACGACCGGCGGTGAGACCGGGTCGACCAGCTACGCGTACGACGCTGCCGGCAACACCACCAGCCGCAACGCCGGTCAGGGCAACCAGACGCTTGCCTGGAATGAGGCTGGCAAGCTCACCTCGATCACCGGAGGAACCGGCGGAGACAGCAGCTTTGTCTACAACGCCGACGGGGAGATCCTGCTACAACGGGAACCGGGCAAGACCACGCTTTACCTACCGGGCCAGCAGCTCACGCTCGACACCGCTGCCAACACGGTGAGCGGGTCGCGATACTACGCCCTGCCGGGCGGCGGCACCTGCATTCGGAGTGGCAGCGGTAGCGACTACACTTTCGCCATCGCCGATCATCAGGGCACGCCGAGTCTCTACCTCGACTCCACGGGGCAGAACCCGACCTGGCGGCAGTACACGCCGTACGGGGCGGCACGCGGTGCTGACGGGGCTTATCCCGACAACCGGGGTTTCCTCAACAAGCCGATGAGTCCGAGTGGACTGACGATCGTCGGTGCCCGGGCGTACGACCCTGAGATCGGCCGATTTATCTCCGTCGACCCGCTACAGGACACCGGCCAGCCGCAGCAGTGGAACGGCTATTCGTACACCAACAACACCCCGGTCACCCTTAGTGACCCGACCGGAATGATCCCTGCTGACTGTCGTGATCACGACTGCTACGGCTACAGTGCGCAAGCGCTCAAGAAGAACGGTGGGGGCTGCAAGTACGGCTGTGGCACCACCAAGAACAAAGAGTGGGGCAAGAAGAATCGCAAGACGAGCACCAAGGCCAAGCAGGTCAAGGCGCGGTGGCCGAAGGTGCCGGCCACGGATTTGGATGGAAAGAAGCGCCCTGATGGTCGGGGTGGCCATTGCTTCCTAATGGTCTGTTCGCCCCTGCTGGGACCTAGTGTTGTCCAGTCCCGAACCTGCATCTTTACTTGGTGTATTGATTGGAGCACTGGTGATGGTAGAGATGAATGGTGTTGGGATTGCACGTTGCAACCCATTGCAGAAGGGCTGACCGACCTAAAGACTCGCGCGGTAGAGGGACTGTATGGGGAGGTCAGTGTTTGCTTCCTCGCTTGTGTGGCCGTTCAGGCGAACAGTGACGGTGTTTTCCTCAATGGGGGAGGGCATGGTTGTTGCAAGGTTGGCGGAACTCTCGGTGTCATGAGTGCGCCTCCGGCAGAACAGCAAGGTATCTCCTATGGCGGATGCCTGGTTTACTATGTGGGCGCCTGTTATGCGGGGGGTGAGCGTAAGGGTTCAGGTCCGCCAGATCGTAGTTATTGGCATGGCGGCGGAATCGGGGTCGGGGCCGGGGCGGGCTATTTTGGGGGTGGTACTTTTTGGAGTCGGCGGCTAATCGATTGGTGATCTACGATTTAATTATCCATGATGAAGGGCGTGCAACGTCCGAGGATCCGATACAATCTCTTTTCCTGGGGCTGTTTGTCGTGGTCTTTACTGTTGCTCTCTCGCTTGTCTCAATCAATGAGCTGAGGAGAGGTGGAGGAAGGGTAGAGTCTTCGTGGTTGAGTCCGCTTAGGCAGCTCCGGCAGTATCCGAAGTATTCTTTGACCATACTTGCTGTTTTGTTTATTGCGGGAGTCGTTGCCGTCGTTCAAGGTGTATATTATCTGATTCTGGGTGTGGAGTAGTTTGCTTGTTTAGTTATGGTGGTCGCGACCTTGTGGATGGGTTTCTGAGGGGCTGAATTGTTCGATCGAGGCGGTTATGGCTGGCTACCGTGCGTGGCCGAGTTGGGCTAGCCTCGGCCCTTCGTTAAGGGTTGTCCAAGGAGTGGGCCGGAAACAAGGAAGTGCCTTCTGATCAGGGAAAATAGGACTTGCTGAGGGTCCGATGTTCCTGTCACGGAAGGCACTTGCCGGGTGAAGGCTACCGCAACACGTCCGAAGATCATGGTGACCGGCGGTGGGCGGGGCGTGGTCGGGCACGCGGGTGCCCGTTTGCTCGCCGATCTGGCCGACGTAACAGGGTTGACCAGCGCGTTCGGTGAGGCCTTGACCGGGCTGCGCCAGCGGCAGCGGCGGGGCGGGCACGATCCGGGCCGGATCGCCGTGGACCTGGCGGTGATGCTCGCCGATGGTGGTGAGGCCATCGCCGATCTGGCGATACTGCGTAACGAGGCCGTCCTGTTCGGGCCGGTCGCGTCTGATGCGACCGCGTGGCGGCTGTTGTCCCGACTGGACGAGCCGATGCTGGCCGGTCTACGTGCCGCGCGGGCACGCGCCCGTGAAGTCGCCTGGGCCCAGCACGCCGAGGTGAACGGTGACCTGCCGCAGCCGATGGCGGCCGGCCAGCAGGCCGAGGGTCTGGTCCTGGACATCGACGCGACCATCGTGATCTGCCACTCGGAGAAGGAATCGGCGACCCGTACCTGGAAGAAGACGTTCGGGTTCTACCCGGTGCGCCGTGAGGCGCTGTTGACGGAGACCTACGTGAACGCGCCGAGGTCTGCGAGATCACCGGCCTGTTCGACACGGCCGGCTGGCCTGAGGGCACCCGATTCCTCGTCCGCCGCGAACGCCCACACCCCGGCGCCCAACTGACCTTGTTCGACACCATCAAAGGCTGGCGGCACCAAGTCGTGGCCACCGACACCCCACCCGGCAACGGCAGCATCCAACACCTCGAAGCCCGACACCGCGCCCACGCCCGCGTCGAAGACCGCATCCGCACCGGCAAAACCACCGGCTTCGGCCGATTCCCGTCCCGGAACTGGGCTCTGTCGCCGATCTTGTGATGTGGACAGTTCCATGCCGGGTAGGGCAGGCTCGTTGATCATGTTTGGCGTGTTCGCTTGTGGAGCAGTTACTGCCGCATCTGTCGGGTCTGTCGATCGAAGCTGTTGAGCATCGTGACGGCGTGGTGGTGCTGTCGGGTCGGGCTCGGGCCGCGACCGCGCGGTGCGGCCGTTGCCAGCAGCGGTCGGGCAGGGTTCATGGGCGTTATCAGCGGCGGCTGCGGGATGTCGCGATAGCCGGAACGGCGTTGCTGCTTGAGGTGCAGGTCCGGCGGTCTCGCTGCGAGAACACCGGTTGCCCGGCGAAGACGTTCGCCGAGCAGATCGATGGGCTGACCGCGCCGCATGCGCGGTTGACGCCGGGGCTGCGCGGCATGCTCACGCAGATCGGACTGGCGCTGGCGGGCCGGGCCGGTTCTCGGCTGGCGTCGGTGATCGGGGCCCCTGCGGGCCGCGACACGTTGTTGCGGCTGGTCAAGGCATTACCTGACCCGCTGATGCCGCCGATCACGGTGCTCGGCGTTGATGATTTCGCGTTCCGCAGAGGGCGTCACTACGGCACCGTGCTAATCGATATGATCAGCCACCGTCCGGTTGACATGTTCGACGGCCGTGACGGCGCCAGCCTCGCCACGTGGCTGCGGCAGCACCCCGAAGTTGAGGTGATCTGCCGCGACCGCGCCGGCGGCTATGGCGAAGGTGCCCGCACCGGCGCCCCGGACGCGGTTCAGGTCGCGGACCGGTTCCACCTCTGGCAGAACCTGGGCCAGGCGGTCGAGAAGACCGTCAACGCGCACCGGTCCCGGCTCGTCGCCCCGGCACCGCCACCAGCCGACGACACCATGCCCGCCGAGGTGCAGCCGCTACCCGAGAAGAAGATCGTGACCCGCCTTCGTGAACACCACGTCGCTGTTCACGGACTGGCCGCTCAGGGATTGAACAAGTCGGCGATCGGCCGCAAGCTCGGTTTGCACCGGGCCACGGTCCGCAAATACCTGAACGCCACCAGCGTCGCCGAGTTGACCGTTGTTACCGAGCAACGCGCGCACCTGGTCGACGACTACGTCGCCTACCTGCACCAGCGCTGGAACGAAGGAGAACGCAACGCCACCGGACTGTTCCGTGAAATCAAACAGCAGGGTTATCCCGGCGGGGAACTGGCCGTTCAGCGTTACCTACGCCGCTTCCGCAAAGGCCTCGGCCACGCCCCGCGACCCGGCCCGAAACCATCATCAGTGCGGCAGGTCACCTCATGGATCATGACCCACCCCGACGACCTCGACCCCCGCAACACCGCCAAGCTGCGCGAGGTTCGCAACCGCGATCGGGACCTGAACCGGCTGGTCCAACACGTGCGAGCCTTCGCAGTCATGATGACCGGCCGACACGGCGAGCGCCTCGACGCATGGATCACCGCCGTCGAACACGACACCCTCACGCCCCTGGCCGGATTCGCCCGGAACCTACGCCGTGACCTCGACGCCGTCCGCAACGGCCTGACCCTGCCGCACAGCTCCGGCCCGGTCGAAGGCAACATCAACCGCATCAAGATGATCAAACGCCAGATGTTCGGCCGCGCCGGCCTCGACCTACTTCGCAAACGCGTCCTACTCACGCGCTGAGGCATCTTCACAAAACCGGCGACAGAGCCCCACAGTGGTGTGTCGCGTGGCGAGGTAGGGACGAAGCTCCGATAGGACGAGGTCTTCTCATGGATCTTGTCTTCAACGGAGCTTCGTCGTGGTGCAATGTGTCATGTCCGACGCTGATGTGGCGTCGGTTGCGGGTGTTCCGGTAGCTCAGGCGTACGCTGACCTGCTGGAGTTGCTGTCCGGGGTGTCCGACGGCCGGTCGTCGCAGGGCCGGGATCATCCGGCGGCGGTGGTGTTGGCGCTGGTCGCGGCGGCGACGGTGGCGGGTTGGGTGGCCGACGTGCCACAACCCGCGTTGACCGACTTGTACCTACGCGCCGGTGTGCTGCCGGCGGGTCGGCCGTCGCGGTCAACGCTGTGGCGGGTGCGCACCGATACCGATCCGCAGGACCTGGACACCGCGATCGGGGCCTGGACGACGGCCCGCCGATCGGGTCTCGATCCGGCCGCCAAGGCTCTGCCCGAGAACGATCCGGCACCGCAGTCCGCACCGGCTGACCTGGTCCGCTTGGACGGCAAGACCGTCTGCGGCGCCGTCGATGCCGACGGGCAACAACTACACCTGCTCGCGGCGTTGGCCGGTGGCGTCGAGCCCGGCACACCGGCGGTGGTGATCGGACAGGTCGACGTCGCCGGGGCCAAGACCAACGAGCCGGCCCGTGCCCGGGGACCTGCTCGAGACCCTCGACCTCGACGGCAGGACCGTCACCGCGGACGCGTTGCACACCGTCAAGGCCACCGCCGAACTCATCCACGCCCGCAGCGGCCATTTCCTGTTCCCGGTCAAGGAGAACCGGCGGGCCCTGTTCGACGCCCTCAACACGCTGCCCTTGCCAAGTGCGCCGGTCGCCGCCAGTCGCATCGATACCAGCCACGGACGGATCACCCGGCGCACGATCCAGGTCCTGCCCGCCCCGCCCGGCCTACCATTTCCCCACGTCAACCAGGTCTGGCTGATCGAACGCTACGTCACCGACGCCGCCGGTCGGCACCTCAGCGCCGCCGCCCAGCTCGGCGTGGCCAGCCACACCCCCGAGCAGGCCACACCCGCCCAGATCGCCGCCTTCAACCAGCGCCACTGGGCCATCGAATCGCTGCACTGGATCAGATACACCTGCTACCGCGAAGACGCCAGCCGAGTCCGTACCCGCAACGGACCCCGCGTCCTGGCCTCCATACGCAACCTGGCCATCAACGCCCTCCGCCTGGCCGGACGCTGCGACATCACCGAAGCCACCCGCTGGGCCAGTCGCAACATGACAGACCCTTCACCATCCTCGGACTCGCATCATGGTCTCGAAACGCCCGTGCCCGTGCAAGTGACCGCCCACATCGTCGCCGCTAGGGGGTAAGTTTTCTCCAAGCGATCGTGGAGGAGGCACCCTGATGGCTACTCGTGACACCGGCGGTCAGTCCCAGTCCGGCAAGGCACGTCGAGACGAGGAAATCGAGGACGTCGCGACCGAGGTCAACCCCGAGGTCGCCGAGCGGCACGCCGAGATCACCGAGGACGTGGACGACCTGCTCGACGAGATCGACTCCGTACTGGAGGAGAACGCCGAGGAGTTCGTCCGGGGGTACGTGCAGAAGGGCGGGCAGTGATCATCCGCCGCTAGTATTGCGGCAGGCCCTCCGGCATGGCTGGCTGCTCGGCCGTGACCAGGGGACAACACGATGACTACGAACTCTCCCGGCCTGCGGTCGGGAGGTAGTCTGCTTCAACCGCAACGGTGGCCTTGCCGGCTCCGCGTGGCGACGCGTGGGGTCTTCAGCCGAGGCGATCACGTACCTGAGAGAGGAACCACGTGGCAGCGGGTTTTGATCCATCCGGCCGTCTACCAGATGTGTTCACCAACGCGGGGACGTCCTCCTTCACCCAGTTCCTGAGCATGGCCGCCCCGGATCTGCTGCCCGGTCGCCGGCCGCTGCCACCGGGTATGGCCGCCGACCTCGCCCCGCACGCCACCACCATCGTGGCGATCTCCTGCCAGGGCGGGGTGGTGATGGCCGGCGACCGGCGAGCCACCATGGGCAACCTGATCGCCAGCCGGGACATCGAGAAGGTGCATCCCGCCGACGCGTACTCCCTGGTGGGCATCGCCGGCACGGCCGGTATCGGCATCGAGATGATGCGGCTGTTCCAGGTCGAGTTGGAACACTACGAGAAGATCGAGGGCGCGATGCTCTCCCTCGACGGTAAGGCCAACCGCCTGGCGTCGATGATCCGAGGCAACCTCGGTGCGGCGATGCAGGGGCTGGCCGTGATTCCGCTATTTGCCGGCTTCGACCTGTCCGCCAGTGACTCGGCCCAGGCTGGGCGGATCTTCAGCTTCGACGTCACCGGCGGTCCCTTCGAGGAGCGCGGCTACAGCGCGATCGGCTCCGGCTCGCTGTTTGCCAAGTCTGCGCTGAAGAAGCGCTATCGCACCGGGCTGAGCACCGACGAGGCGGTCCGGCTCGCGGTCGAGGCCCTGTACGACGCGGCTGACGACGACACCGCCACCGGTGGACCGGACCTGACCCGCCGGATCTTCCCGGTGGTGATGACCGCTACGGCCGAGGGCACGCACCGGCTCACCGACAGCGAGAGCGCCGCGATCGCCGAAGCGGTGGTCGCCGGCCGGATGGAGAACCCGGGCGGCTGACTCCGGTCTCACCCGCACACCCGTACGCCGTAGGCACAGTTCAGAAGGAGAACCGCCGCCGTGGCCATGCAGTTCTACGCCTCGCCCGAGCAGATCATGCGCGACCGTTCCGAGCTGGCCCGCAAGGGCATCGCCCGGGGACGCAGCACGGTGGTACTCAGCTACGAGGGCGGCGTCCTCTTCGTCGCGGAGAACCTCTCCAGCGCCCTGCACAAGGTCAGCGAGATCTACGACCGGATCGGCTTCGCCGCCGTCGGCCGCTACAACGAGTTCGAAAACCTGCGCCGGGCCGGGGTCCGGATGGCCGACCTCAACGGGCTCAGCTACGACCGGCGGGACGTCACCGGCCGGGCCCTGGCCAACGGCTACGCCCAGACCCTCGGCGCGATCTTCACCGAGCAGTCGAAGCCGTTCGAGGTGGAGCTCTGTGTTGCCGAGGTCGGTGCCACCCCGGAGGACGACGAACTCTACCGGCTCACCTACGACGGCTCGGTCAACGACGAACCGGGTTGCATGGCGATGGGCGGGCAGGCCGAGGCGATCTCCGGTGTGTTGCGAGCCAGCCACCGTGCCGACATGTCGCTGAGCGAGGCGGTGCAGTTGGCTGTCAAGGCGCTGGGCACGGTCGGTGGCGAAGGCGGTGCCGCCCGGACGATCGCCGCGAACCAGCTGGAGGTCGCGCTCTTGGACCGGCACAAGGTGGGGCGTACCTTCCGGCGGATCACCGGCGCTGCCCTCACCGCACTGCTCGACGGTGGCTCGGCGGCGAAGGACGCCGAGGCGGAGGTCGCGGCCGAGAGTCGCCCCGAGGAGCCGAAGGCACCCGGCGGCAAGCGGGCCAAACCCACCACCTCGGCCGCCTCCGCCGATCTGGAGGGCCAGGAAGGGCAGAAGGGCCAGAAGAAGAAGCCCGAGTAACCCGGATTCTGCGCGCTGAACAGCGGATGGGCCCGCCCCGAGTGGTACGGGGCGGGCCCATCCGCGTTTGAGAACGGCAGGTCAGCTTCGTTGCAGCGACGGCGGGTCAGGCCCGCTTCAGCAGCGGCCGGGACAGCTTCCAGTAGGCGCCGGCGAGTAGGTTGAACAGCCCCATGCCGGGTGGGGCGGCTTCGTTGAGCGCGACCTTGGCGGTCATCCGCTCGGCGATGACGCCGTCGGGCACCCGTCGCTCCGACTGCAACTGTCGCCGCCGGGCCCGTACCCATGCCCGGTTGGTCCAGAGCCAGCCCCAGCCGCGCGCCTTCTGCCGCCCCCAACCCCCGGCCACCGAGGCGGCGAGCATCGCCAGCTCCGTGGTGAGCAGCATCGGCGCGAGGACCGCCAGCGTACGGCCCTCGTAGGCGGTGAGCAGCGTGATCAGCCGGTTACGCTCCACCAGGTACAGCTTGAGGGTGTTACGGGAGAACTCGTAGTGGTGGCGGACCACGGCATCGGGGACGTACTCGATGCGGAAGCCCTGCTGCCACAGCCGGAGGCTCAGCTCGGTGTCCTCGTGGTAGGCGAAGTATTCGGCCGCGAAGCCGTCCAGCTTTCGCCACACCTCGGCGCGCATCGCGAAGCAGCATCCGCTCACCGACGGTACGGTTGTCCGCCGCATGTGCTGGCTGGCCGGCTCGCCGTTGCCACCGGCCCAGGACAGGCCGGTGAAGTGCAGCGGGTTGCCGGAAGTGTTGATCGTGTCGGGGCGGTCGGCCAGCCGGATCGAGGCCATCGCCGCGCCGACCCCGTCCTCGGCGGCGACCGCGACGATCTTGGCCAGGGCGTCCGGAGTGACGATCGCGTCGGAGTTGACGAAGACCAGGAAGTCGCCGGTCGCCTCGGCCGCGCCCACCCGGCAGCCGCCGGAGTAGCCGGTGTTCTCCTCCGGCCGCAGGACGCGTACCCCGGCGAAGCCCTTGACCACCTCCACCCCCTCACCGGTGCAGCCGTTGTCGACCACGATGAGGTCGACGGCGACGTCCGTGCTGGCGAGTACGGCCCGGGCGGCGTCGGCCAGCCAGGGCTCGGCACCGTAGGCGAGCATCACCGCGGTCACGCGGGGAGGGGTCATCGGTAGTCTCCGGTTGCGGGGGACGACGTCACGGGTTGGGGGGTAGTCGTCGGGCCGGTGGTTCCCGCCGATCGGCGGAGGAACAGGGCCATGCCCGCGACCACCACCAGCGAGCCGACCGTGTAGGCGATCTCGACCCGCTGGGCCACCGACATCGGGACGAGGGTGACGACACCGAGGGCGACGGTGCCGACCACCCAGGACAGGGCCTGGGCCCGGTGTCCGTTCCGGGCCAGGATTGCCTGACCGAGCACCATCGCCCAGAGGTAGAGCAGGGTGCCGACGGATAGCCAGGCGAAGTCGACCCGGGTCAGCACGTCCGGCGCGTCGAACAGGGTGCGTACCAGCCAGGGGCCGAGCAGGGTGGCGAAGAACGAACCGACCGCGCCGAGCGCCGTGACGATCATCAGGGCGCGGCGGAGCAGAGAGTTGAAGGCGCTCTGGTCCCCGGCGGCGGCGGAGGCCGCCAGGCCGGGCAGCAGGGACGCCTGCAGGGAGGCGAAGACGAACAGCGGGATCCGGACCAGGACCAGCGCGGAGAGCAGTGCCCCGGCGGTGGCGACGTCATCCGGTTCGAGGAGCCGGACGTTGATCACGCCGATGTTCACCACGACCTGGGCGAGCAGGCTGGAGACGGTGAGCAGCCCGAGCCCGCGCAGCAGCGGGGCCCAGGGCAGCGGTAGGCCCCCGCCGATCGCCCGCAGCACCGGGGGCAGGGTGCAGACGACCGACACCACCGGAGCGAACACCAGCACCATCCCGTACCAGAACGGGGAGGTGACGCCGGCCAGTCCCAGGGCGGCGACCAGGCCGATCCGCAGTGCCCCGTCGATGCCGAGCTGTGTGCCGTACCAGGGGAACAGTTGTAGTCCAGAGAGCAGTCCCCGGGTGGTGTGTGCCACGGCGAGACCGGCCAGGGCCCCGACGAGCACCCAGACCAGGGCGGTGTCCCCGTAGAAGAGCCGTTCGGCGATCAGGTCGGCGGCGGCGACGATCAGTATCCCGAAGAGCGCCAGGAGCGCGGCGGCGATCATGCCGCCGCGCGCCAGCACGGGCCCCGGGGGGAGGCCGTCGGTGCGCCGGGTGGCCACCAGTCGGGCCACCTCCTGCTCGATCGGCATGAACAGGCCCAGCCCGACGGTGAACACGATGGACCACAACACGGACAGTGATGAGTAGTCGCTGGCGTTGAGCTGGTGTCCCGCGACGCCGAGGTGGACGTAGGAGGCGGCACCGAGCAGGGCAAGGCCGCCGCCGACCGCTATCGTCCCGGGCGGAAGCAGGTTGAGCAGACGTTTCATGTCACCTACGGACGAGGGCCAGGAGTAGTACGGCGAACGCGCGACCCAGATAGATCATCGCCTTGAACGGGGACTGGCTGGGGTTGCCGGCCATCCGCTTGCGCATCGCCACCGGCACCTGACGGACCTTGTGGCCACGCCGTGCCGTGTGCACGAGCGTCTCGACCGTGTCGCCGAGGTACTCCACCGGATACCAGGTGGCGAACATGTCGATGAGCTCGCGGTTGGCGGCCCGGAAGCCCGAGGTGGTGTCGGTCAGCCGGGTACCGGCCACCCAGGAGATCACTCCGGAGAGCATCACCATCGCCCACCGACGGGGACCGCCGACCCGGTAGTCGCCCTCGCCCGCGAACCGGGCGCCGATCACCAGATCGGCGGTGTCGAGCGCGTCGACCAGCTTCGGGATGTAGCGCGGATCGTGTTGACCGTCCGCGTCGACCTGGATCGCCACGTCGTAGTCGTGTTCCCGGGCGTACCGGTAACCCAGCCGCATGGCCCCACCGACGCCGAGGTTGAAGGGTAGCTTCGCCACGGCCGCACCGGCGGCGGCCGCCACCTGCGCGGTACGGTCGGTCGAACCGTCGTCGACGACGAGGACATCCACGGTGGGAAGCTCACCGCGAACCTCGCGGACCACGTCGCCGATCGAGCCCGCCTCGTTCAGCGCCGGGATGACGATCAGGACCCGCTTGTTGTTAATCATTGCGCGCCATCACTTCGGTCTCGGTCTGCTGACGTTCTTCGATCTTGGCCCGGAGTAGGGCCAGGTCCTCCGCGATGGTCCTGGTCTCCTCCTCCAGTCGGCTGACCTCCCAGCTCAGATGCACAGACATCAGCAGGAGGAAGACGATGCCGAGGAACAGGACCAGGCTGACCCCGGACTTCGCGCCGATCAGCTCGGCCGGCCGGTCCAGTAGCTTGGGGAAGATGGCCAGCGGGATGACGAGCAGTCCGACGCCCAGCCAGAGCAGGGCGTACTTCTCGCGGAGCTGGCGGCGGCGCAGCAGTTCCACGATTGCCGCGACCAGGACGAGCCCGGTCAGCGCTGTGATGAGGGTGAGCTTCATGCGACCTTCCGAGAGGTGAGCAGGCCGGACAGGGGGAGTGCCTCAGCCAGCGTCACGCGCCAATGCGGTAGCGGAGCCAGTCCTGCCGCCGCCCATCGACCGTGACCCAGCACACTGTACGCCGGGCGTCGTGCGGGTCGTGGATAGCGGTCACTGGTGGTCGGGCGGACCCGGTCGGGATCGAGGTCGGCGAGTTCGAAGATCGCTCGGGCCAGGCCGTACCAGCTGGTCTGACCGGACGCGGTGCCGTGATAGCTGCCGGCGGCTGCCCGGCCGGCCAGGGCCGCCTCACCGAGGGTCACCAACCGCTCGGCCAGCCGGTACGACCAGGTGGGCTGACCCAGTTGGTCGTCGACCACGTCGAGGTGGTCGCGCTCGGCCGCCAGCCGCAGCATCGTGGCGACGAAGTTGGGGCCGTGCGCACCGTAGAGCCACGCCGTCCGTACCACGTATCCGGCGTCGGGCAGGAACCTGGCGACCGCCAGCTCCCCGGCCAGTTTGCTCCGCCCGTACGCGTTGATCGGTGCGGTGGGGGCGTCCTCCAGGTAGGGGACGGTGGCGTCGCCGGGGAAGACGTAGTCGGTGGAGACGTGGATGAGCCGGGCACCGTTCTCGGCGCACGCGCGGGCCAGGTTGGCCACCCCGTCCCCGTTGACGGCGGTGGCCTCCGCCTCCCGGGTCTCGGCCCTGTCGACGTCGGTCCACGCGGCGGCGTTGACCACCACCGAGTGACCGGCGACGGCGGACCGGACGGCGGACCGGTCGGTCAGGTCCAGCTCCGCCCGGGTGGCCGCGGTGACCGGCCGGTCGGCCCGGCCGGTGAGTACGGAGACCAGGTCCCGGCCCAGCATTCCGCCGGCGCCGGTGACCAGCCAGCTGGCCGGAGTGGTCACGCCGCCGGGCCGATGCCGGCCTGTGCCTTCAGCGGCTGCCACCAGTTCCGGTTCTCCCGGTACCACTGGACGGTCTCGGCGAGCCCCCGGTCCAGGTCGATGCTGGGCGCGTACCCGAGTTCATCGCTGATCTTCGTGATGTCCAGCGAGTAGCGGCGGTCGTGGCCCTTGCGGTCGGCGACCGGGACGACCCGGTCCCAGCCCACGCCGCAGGCGTCGAGCAACCGCCCGGTCAGCTCGCGGTTGGTCAGCTCGGTGCCGCCGCCGATGTGGTAGACCTCGCCTGGGCGGCCCTTGTCCTGGACCAGTGCGATGCCGACGCAGTGGTCGTGCACGTGCAGCCAGTCCCGCACGTTGCCACCGTCGCCGTAGAGCGGCACGGTACCGCCGTCGAGCAGGTTGGTGACGAACAGCGGGATGACCTTCTCCGGGAACTGGTACGGCCCGTAGTTGTTGGAGCAGCGGGTGAGCACCACGTCCATGCCGTGGGTGCGGTGGTACGCCAGCGCGAGCAGGTCGGAACCGGCCTTCGAGGCGGAGTACGGGGAGTTGGGCGACAGCGGCCAGTCCTCGGTCCAGGAGCCCTCGTCGATCGAGCCGTAGACCTCGTCGGTGGAGACGTGGACGAACCGGCCGGTGCCGTGCCGTAGCGCTGCGTCGAGGAGGGTCTGTGTGCCCAGGACGTTGGTGGTGACGAACGGGGCCGCGCCGTGGATGGAGCGGTCGACGTGCGACTCGGCCGCGAAGTGCACGATGACGTCGTGGCCGGCGACCACCTGGTCGACTACGTCCGGGTCGCAGATGTCGCCCACCACGAACCGTAGCCGGGGATCGTTGGCCACCGGATCGAGGTTGGCCCGGTTGCCCGAGTAGGTGAGCTTGTCGAGGACGGTTACGGAGCTGGGCACCAGTTGTGGTCCTGTGCCGGTCAACAGCATCCGTACGTACTCAGACCCGATGAATCCGGCTCCGCCGGTGACGAGGATCCTCACGGGATCGGGAGTCTACGCGACGTGACGGTCGGGGGGCCGGGACCGTCAGCACGCTGACGCGCCGCGTCACCATGCTCGGCGTGCCGGTAGGCTCCACGGGTGCGCGGAATCCTTCTCGCCGGTGGCACCGGCTCCCGGTTGTGGCCGATCACTCGAGCGGTGTCGAAGCAGCTCATGCCGATCTTCGACAAGCCGATGATCTACTACCCGCTCTCCACGCTGGTCATGGCCGGGATCCGGGAGATCCTGGTGATCACCACTCCCGAGGACCAGCCGCAGTTCCAGCGGCTGCTCGGGGACGGCAGCCAGTTCGGCCTCAGCCTGGACTACGTCGCGCAGGCCCGGCCAGAGGGCATCGCCCAGGCGTTCGTCCTCGGGGCCGACTTCATCGGGGACGAGTCCGTGGCGTTGATCCTCGGCGACAACATCTTCCACGGGGTCAACCTCGGGCAGCAGCTCGCCGACCACAACGGGCTGGTGGGCGGTCGGGTCTTCGCCTATCCGGTGGCCAACCCCGAGGCGTACGGCGTGGTCGACTTCGACGACGACGGGCGGGTGTTGTCGATCGAGGAGAAGCCAGCCAAGCCGAAGTCCCGGTACGCGGTTCCGGGGCTCTACTTCTATGACAACAAGGTCGTCGAGATCGCCCGGAAGCTCGCTCCGAGTGCCCGGGGCGAACTGGAGATCACCGGGGTCAACGAGGCGTACCGCGAGCTGGGCGAGCTGACCGTGACGGTGCTCGACCGGGGCACCGCCTGGCTGGACACCGGAACCTTCGCGTCGATGATGCAGGCCGCCGAGTTCGTTCGGGTGATCGAGGAACGACAGGGCATGAAGATCGGGTGCGTGGAGGAGGAGGCGTGGCGGGCCGGGCTGATCGACGACGACCAGCTGCGCGCGCTCGCCCTGCCGCTGACCAAGAGCGGGTATGGCGAGTACCTCCTCGACCTGCTTCGCTGAGCCCTGCTTCGCTGAGCCCTGCTTCGCTGAGCCCCGCTCCGCTGAGCCGCACTCGGTCGCCTCGCGTGCCGGTGCGGCGCTGGCCGACACCTCGGCGTTCTGCGGTGGGTAGGACCGATCTGCCGCCGTACGTCCCGGGAGTTTTCGTCACCCGTGGTCAAGATGTCCCGCTGAGACAGTGACCAATGACGGCTTCGGGCGGCTAGTGTCTCATCATGGAACGGCGAATCTTCGGCCTCGAAACCGAGTACGGCGTCACCTGTACCTATCGTGGACAACGGCGGCTCTCCCCGGACGAGGTGGCCCGCTACCTCTTTCGCCGGGTGGTGTCCTGGGGTCGGTCCAGCAACGTCTTCCTACGCAACGGTGCCCGGCTCTATCTCGATGTCGGCTCCCACCCGGAGTACGCGACCCCCGAGTGTGACTCGGTCGCCGATCTGGTCACCCACGACCGGGCCGGCGAGCGGATCCTGGAGGGGCTGCTCATCGACGCCGAGAAGCGGCTGCACGACGAGGGCATCGCCGGCGAGATCTACCTGTTCAAGAACAACACCGACTCGGCTGGCAACTCCTACGGCTGCCACGAGAACTACCTGGTCTCCCGGCACGGCGAGTTCGGCCGGCTGGCCGACGTGTTGATTCCGTTCCTGGTCACCCGGCAGCTCATCTGCGGTGCCGGGAAGGTGTTACAGACCCCGCGCGGCGCGGTCTACTGCCTCTCCCAGCGGGCCGAGCACATCTGGGAAGGCGTCTCGTCGGCGACCACCCGGAGCCGGCCGATCATCAACACCCGCGACGAGCCGCATGCCGACGCCGAACGCTACCGCCGGCTACACGTCATCGTCGGCGACTCGAACATGAACGAGGTGACGACGCTGCTCAAGGTGGGCAGCGCGGACATCGTGCTCCGCATGATCGAGGCGGGCGTGGCGATGCGGGACCTGTCCCTGGAGAACCCGATCCGGGCTATCCGGGAGGTTTCCCATGACATCACCGGTCGCCGCAAGGTACGGCTGGCCTCCAACAAGGAGATCAGCGCCCTGGAGATCCAACAGGAGTACCTTGCCCGGGCCACCGAGTTCGTCGAGCGTCGGGGTGGTGACCAGACCGCCAAGCGGGTGGTCGAGCTCTGGGGTCGGGTGCTGCGGGCCATCGAGACCGGTGACCTCGAACCGGTGGCCCGGGAGATCGACTGGGTGACCAAGCTGCGGCTGATCGAGCGTTACCAGGCCAAGCACGAGCTGCCGCTGTCGCATCCCCGGGTCGCCCAGATGGACCTCGCCTATCACGACCTGCGCCGGGGGCGGGGCCTCTACGGTCTTCTGGAGCGCCGCGGTCAGGTCGACCGGATCGCCACCGACCCGGAGATCTTCGAGGCCAAGGAGACGCCACCACAGACCACCCGGGCCCGGCTGCGGGGCGAGTTCATCCGACACGCCCAGGAGAAGCGCCGCGACTTCACAGTGGACTGGGTGCACCTGAAGCTCAACGACCAGGCCCAACGCACCGTGCTGTGCAAGGACCCGTTCCGGGCGTACGACGAGCGAGTGGAACGCCTGATCGCGAGCATGTAGTCCGGCTCCGGCCGGCCCGGGTGCTCCACTGGCACCCAGGTCGGCCGGGTAGGCTGGGCGCGCTATGGCCTCTCACGAACCCTCCGACCGCGATCGGCGTGACCCCATCGAGGCACGCCGGAGCTGGATCGAACGCCGCCGCCAAAAGATCATCGACGAGGTCGCCCGCAACCGGCGGGGCGAATACACCGTACCGACCTGGGTGCTCGCGGCAGCACTCGTGCTGATCGTGGGCGGCTGGCTCGCCCTGATCTTCATGGTCTGAGTCGGCTGACCGGTGCCACGTTCGGGTCAGCCAGTCGGTTCCACGCTCGGGTCAGCCGGCCACGGTTGCCGCGTACCGGCCGGCGGCGGCAGCGGTGAGGAAGTAGGCGTAGTCGGCGTCTAGGCCGCGTCCCATCGTGGATAGCGGGACCGGGGTCGACCGCAACGCGGCGTCCAGTCCTTCGGTGTCGATCCGTACGACTCGGTGGCGCGCGGCCAACGGGACCAGCGCCTCGTCCACGGCGGCCGCCAGCTCCGTGGGCAGACCGACCGGCAGCACCAGTTCGGCCGGGGCGAGCGCGACCCGGCCGTAGGCGGTCACGCTGTGGTGGGACAGTCCCTGGTGCCGGGGACGAAGGTCGGCGGCGGAGACTCGCAGCGACCCGATCGGACGACCGCCGAGCGCGGCCGTGGCGTTGACCGCCTCGCCCACGGCGACGCCGGAGAACCCCCACCGCGTGCCGGTGCCCAGGTTGCCCGGTCCCTGGGCGACCACGACGATGTCCGCGCCGAGGGCGTGCTGGGCCGCCAGCAGGCCGCTGTGGATGTTGGTCGCCTCCAGGTCGCCGCCGAAGGCCTGACCGACGGTGACCGTTCCCACCAACTCGTCCCGCAGGCCGTCGAGGGTGCGGGAGAACCAGGCCGGCAGGGCACCACCGTCGGTCATCACGTACGCGATCCGGGAGGTGGGGGCGTCGGCGCGGATGCCGGCGACGATCGCTGGTAGGGCCGAGTGCAGGTCGGCGGTGACCACCGGGAGCCCCGCCAGGTCGTCGGCGTCGGCGAGTACGGCCCGGTACGGCGAGGCCTCCTCGTCGACGCCGAGCATGATCGGCTGGAGCGGGGTGTACCTGGCCTTGACCAGGTGGCCGGTGTCCCGGCTGTCCCCAGCACCGGGCGGGTCGGCGGGGAGCCGGTCGGGCAGGGCCACCACCAGCGCGTAACCGCCGGTACCCAGCCCCATCACCAGTGCCCCGACATTGAGCAGCACCCGATCACCGGGCTCGGCCGTGCCGACCAGCGCGGGGTAGGCCAGGGCCCGTAGCTGGGTTCCGTCGGGCAGGGCCACGTCCAGTTCCATCGCCCCGCGCCAGCTTCGCCGTACCGCCGTCACCGTGCCCGACCGCCATCGCACCATGCCCGGCACGCTAGCCGGCTGGCCGCCGGATCCGACAGCGGGGGCGGAAGGTCCGCCAGCACAGCGGGGCAGCAGGCCGAAACCGGGCGCACGGGTGTACGGCCAACAAGCGCGCACTGCTAGCGTCATGCACGTGTCGCGGACCCGCACCGAACGCCTGGTCAACCTGGTGATCTGCCTGCTGTCCACGCGGCGGTTCCTCACCGCCGCGCAGATCGCCGCGACCGTGCCAGGCTATGAACACGATCCGGACGACATCCGCGACCACGAGGCGTTCCAGCGCAAGTTCGAGCGGGACAAGGCCGAACTGCGGGAACTGGGGGTGCCCCTGGAGACCGGCACCGCCAGCGTCTTCGATACCGAACCGGGCTACCGGATCGCGCACCGGGAGTACGCACTACCCGACATTCCCCTCGAACCAGACGAGGCGGCAGCCGTCGGTATCGCCGCTCGGCTCTGGCGGCATGCCGGACTAGCGGCGGCAGCCTCCTCCGGACTGGCCAAACTCCGCGCGGCCGGCATCGACGTCGACCCGCAGGCCACCCTGGGCATGGAGCCGATGGTCACCGTCGACCCGGCGTTCGCGCCACTCACCTCGGCCGCCCGGGAACGGCGGACAGTCACCTTCGAATACCGGGTGCCCGACGACGACGCCTCCACCAGTCGCCGGTTGCAGCCCTGGGGGGTGGTCTGCTGGCGGGGCCGGTGGTATGTCGTCGGCCACGACCTGGACCGAGCCGCGACCCGCTGTTTCCGGTTGTCCCGCATCATCGGCCCGGTCCGGGCCACCGGCCGACCGGGTGCCTTCGTGGCCCCCACCGATGTCGACCTGATCAGCCACGTGGCGCGTTGGTCTGGACCGGTCGAGCAGACCGGCCGGGCCACCGTGCTGGTGCCCTCCGGTCGGGCGGCCGGACTGCGGCGCTGGGCGCACGAAACCCGTCCCGGCGCCGATGGCGACCAGCTGGTCCTGCCATATGCCGATGTCGAGTCGCTGGCCAGCCAACTGGTCCGCTACGGTCCCGACGTGCGGGTGCTGGATCCACCCGAGGTGCGGGAGGCGGTCATCCAGCGGTTGAAGGAAATCACCGCTCGGCACGACGAGGTGATCGCCACCGGTACGTGGCGGACCGACGGGGGGACGAGATGAGTGGTCCGACGCAGCGCGGGGGTGGCTCGCGCGCCTCGGCCGACCGGCTGGCCCGACTCCTCAACCTGGTGCCCTACCTGCTCGCCCGCCCCGGCATCGAGCTGGCCGAGGCCGCCGGCGACCTCGGGATCAGTGAACGGCAGCTACGCGAGGACCTGGAGCTGCTCTGGGTCTGTGGGCTGCCCGGCTATGGCCCCGGTGACCTGATCGACATGGCCTTCGACGGCGATCGGGTGACCATCACCTACGACGCCGGCATCGACCGTCCGTTGCGGTTGACCCCGGACGAGGCACTGGCGTTGGTGGTGGCACTACGGATGCTGGCCGAGACCCCGGGGATGGCCAACCGCGACGCCATCGACCGGGCCCTGGCCAAGATCGAGCATGCCGCCGGGGACCTCGCCGACGCACCGGTGACCGTCCGGATGTCGGGCACGGGAGACGGCGACCAGGTCGAGGCGCTGCGGAGTGCGGTGCAGCGGCAGCGAGCACTGCGGATCACCTACTACACCGCGGCCCGGGACGAGACGACCGAGCGTGTGATCGACCCGGTCCGGGTGCTGGTGATCAGCGGGCAGGCCTACCTTGAGGCGTGGTGCCGGCAGGCGGAGGCGATGCGCCTGTTCCGGACCGACCGGATCGATGCCCTCGACGAGCTCGACGAATCTGCCATGCCGCCGGACCAGGCCCAGCTGCACGATCTCAGTACCGGGATTTTTCGCTCCGCGCCGGACCTGCCCCTGGTGACGCTACGGGTTGGTCGGGGGGGCCGGTGGATCACCGAGTACTACCCGTGTGAACAGGTCCAGCCGGGCGAGGGCGAGGAGTGGCTGGTGTCGCTGCGGGTCAGCGATCTGGACTGGGCTCGCCGGTTCGTGCTCGGTCTCGGCCCGGACGCCACCGTGGTGTCCCCACCCGAGCTGGCCGTGCGGGTACGGGACCAGGCGGCGGCAGCGCTGGACGCGTACGCCCAGCCGGCGTCGCTCTCGGCCGATCCAGCGCCGGTCGCGGTCGGGCACTAGGCTGGCCGCCGTGGTGAAGTGGATCGTGCTCACGGTGGTGTTGCTCGCGCTGGTCGTACTGGCTCTCGCGATTCGGCCGGTGCTCGCCCGGCTGCGTCCCCTGCAACAGGCGGTGCGCAACCTGCAACGCCGGCAGGCCGAGGCGGAGTCGCTGCAGGCGAGTGCCTTCGCGTTGCAGGAGCGGCTGGCCGATCTCCAGCAACAGACCGAGACCGTCCAGCAACGGGCCACCGTGATCAGGGCCAAGCGCGGCTAGCTGACACCGGCATCGCCGGGGTGTGCGAAGCCGGGGGACGGGACGGCCAAATCGGGATGGTGCCCCGGTTGACGGGACACTTGTCGTTGGTCAAGACTTCACCGACCGGGCGAAACTGTCCTACGCCCGGCGGGTGGCGCGGACCGTCAGCACACGTACGATGGGCTGGTTACCCCTTACGTTCCCAATAAAGACCAACAGGAGCTTTCATGGGTGCCCTCAAGCCGTGGCACATCATCGTGCTCGTGGTCGTGCTGATCCTGCTGTTCGGCGCGAAGCGGCTCCCGGACGCGGCCCGTTCGCTGGGCCGATCGCTGCGGATCATCAAGGCCGAGACGAAGAGCCTCGCCGACGACGACAAGGATCTGGCCGAGAAGGCCGACGTCCAGCACGGCCGCCAACCGCTGCAGCCGGACAACGTCGTCCACCCGACCAGCGTGCACCAGCCCGGCTACCAGCCGCCCGCACCGCCGGTGAACGACCCGCAGCGCGTCCGCGACAACCACTGATTCGAGAGGCCCGGTAACTGTGCGGTTCGCCCTTCGTAAGCGCGGTCCGAGCAGCTTCGAGCGGGCCGCCGACGGCTCGATGACGCTCATCGAGCACGTTCGCGAGTTGCGCAACCGCCTGTTCCGCGCATCGTTGGCCATCGTGGTCGGGTTCGGCCTCGGAATGTGGTTGGCCGGCCCGGTCCTGAATCTGCTGAAGAAACCGTACTGCGACTTGCCGAAGGCCCAGTTGGCCAACGGCCAGTGCAACTTCGTGCAGCTCGGTCCGGCCGACCTGTTCCTGCTCAACCTGAAGATCGCCCTCTGGGTGGGGTTGATCGTGGCCGCGCCGATCTGGCTGTACCAGCTCTGGGCCTTCATCGCCCCGGGCCTGCACCGGCACGAGCGGCGTTACGCGTACGCGTTCGTCGCCATCGCCGCGCCCTTGTTCGCCGGCGGTGCGGTGCTCGCCTACTTCGTCACGTCGAAGGGGCTGGAGTTCCTACTCGACATCTCGGCCGCCGACATCAACACCACGTTGGACATCACCCGGTACGTCTCCTTCGTCACCAACCTGATCCTGCTGTTCGGAGTGGCGTTCGAGTTCCCGTTGGTCGTACTCATGCTCAACTTCGTGGGGGTGGCCAGCGCTCGTCGGCTCCTCGGCTGGTGGCGGATCGCGGTCTTCATCTTCTTCGCCTTCTCGGCGGTCGTCACACCGACGCCTGACCCGTTCGGTATGACGGCGCTGGCGCTCTGCCTGTCGGCGCTCTACTTCGTCGCCGTCGGGGTCGCGTTCATCAACGACAAGCGCCGTGGCCGGGGCAAGGAGATGTACACGGGACTGGACGACGACGAGGTGTCGCCGCTGGCCGACGACCGGGAACCGGTCGAGGCGAGCGAGGCGGTCGCCCCGGTCACCCCGGTTTCCGCGCCGACTCCGATCGATCGTCGCTACGACGACATGACCTGATCAGGTCGCCGTTCGCAGCCCACACGGCGAGCACCGTACCGGTGAGGCGGTACGGTGCTCGCCGTGACCGCACACGATCAACTTGCCGGTGCCGTGCCCGACGGTGGGCTCCTCGACGGCCCGGTGGCCGTACTAGCCAATCCCACCGCTGGCCGGGGCCGGCGTCGGCTGCTGTTGCCTGCCGTGTTGGAGCGGCTCGGCGCGGCGGGGCGGGACGTATGGCTGTTGGCGGCCGACACTCCGGACGAGGCGCGGGCGGCGTGTCGCGACGCGGTCCGCGACGGGGCCGCCGCCCTGGTCACCATCGGCGGTGACGGCACCAGCCACCTGGCCATGCAAGCCGTCGGCGGAAGCCGGGTGGCGTTCGGTCCGGTGCCGGCCGGCACCGGCAACGACTTCGCCGTCGAGGCCGGCTACCCGGACGACCCGCTCGCCGCGGCCGACGTAATCGCCGCCGCGCTGGCCGCCGGCCGGACCCACACCCTGGACCTGGCCCGGTTGACCGGGGCCGATGGCGAGCAGCACTGGTACGGCACGGTGCTGGCCGCCGGCTTCGACGCAATCGTCAACGAGCGGGCCAATCGGATGAACTGGCCGCGCGGGCCACGCCGCTACGACCTTGCCATCCTGGTCGAGCTGGCTCGGCTCCGGCCCCGTCGCTACACGTTGCGTCTGGACGGGGAGGAGGAGCACCGGTTCGACGCGGTGCTGGTGGCGGTCGGCAACTGTGCCAGCTACGGCGGTGGGATGCGGATCTGCCCGATGGCCGATCCAGCCGACGGGAAGCTGGACGTGGTGGTCGCCGGGGCGGTCAGCCGGAGCACACTGGTGCGGATCAAGCCGCAGGTCTATCGGGGCACCCACGTGACGCATCCGCAGGTGCGGACCTATCGTGCGCATACCGTCGAACTGCACGCCGAGGAGATCGTCGGGTATGCCGACGGTGAGCGGCTCGCCCGGCTGCCGGTGACCGTGACCGCCGTACCCGGGGCGTTGCGGTTGCTGCGTTGACCTGTCCGGGCCGGTGGGAACCGGGTGGCTTCGACCGGGAGCGGGTCACTTCACCGGTAGGGCGAGGGCCAGCGTGGCGGTCAGACCGTTGGCGAGCCCGGCCTCGGCGGCTGGCAGCACCAGGGTGGCGAGCCCGGCGCGTACCGCCCCCGCATCGGCCGGGGTGTCCCCGACCATCAGCGCCCGCTCCGGGTCCACCCCGAGCATTCCGCAGGCCCGCAGGAAGATCCCCGGGTCGGGCTTGCAGCGGCCCACCTCGTACGACAGCACGAACGCGTCGACCAGGTCGGTGAGTTCCCACGCGGCGAAGAGCGGCCGGATGTCGAAGCCGATGTTGCTGACCACCGCCACCGGGACGCCGGCTGCCTTCAGCGTGCTCAACGTCGAGGCGGTGTCGGTGTAGGGCAACCAGCCCTCGGGACCGAGGAGGCGGTCGTAGAGGGCGTCGGCGAGTCCTTCGATGTCGGTGGCGACGGTGGCCGCCAGGCCGACGTAGGCATCCCGGTGCGCGTATGTATAGAGATCCCGGTCGGCCCACACCTCGGCCAGGTGCGGTGGGACCCGGGTAGGCAGCGGGCCGCCGGCCCGACCAGCGGTGATCAGACGGTCGGCGAGTGAGGTGGCGCGGACCCGGTCCAGGGTGACGCCGCACGCGGTGGCCCCGGCCAGGACCCAGCCGACCGGGTCCTCCACCTGGGCGAGCGTGCCGTGGAAGTCGAAGAGAACCGCGTCGAACGGCCGGCGCGGGGGCACCGGGTCCGGGTTGCTGGCGGCTCCGCTCGGCGTACGGGGCGTGGGGGGTTCGGCATGGTCCGGCACGTGGTGCACCCTACCGACCGGGTCGGACAGGGCTGTCCGACGGCCTGGCCGCATGGAGTTCCCCGGCACGCACTAATCTTGGGGTCATGTCGAGCCCCGCCGAGCGGTACGCCGCGGCGCGCCGCAGGGCCGCGCAGGCCAACATGTTCCCCGCGTTGGAGGAGTTCGCCCTCGATCTCGGGTTTGATCTTGATGATTTCCAGCGTGAGGCCTGCCAGGCGCTGGAACGGGGGAGCGGGGTGCTGGTCTGTGCCCCGACCGGTGCCGGTAAGACGGTCGTCGGTGAGTTCGCGGTGCATCTCGCCCTGCGCGCCAACCGGGCCGGCAGTGCCGGTGCCCCCCAGGCGGCCAGTGCCGATGTCGCGGTGTCGCCACCGGCCGGCGGACCGGCAGGCGCCCCCCGACGTAAGTGCTTCTACACCACCCCGATCAAGGCGTTGTCCAACCAGAAGTACCACGACCTGGTGGATCGCTACGGTGCCGACCAGGTGGGGCTGCTGACCGGCGACAACGCGATCAACGGGGACGCGCCGGTGGTGGTGATGACCACCGAAGTGCTGCGCAACATGCTCTACGTCGGCTCGGCCACCCTGGAGGGCCTCGCCTACGTGGTGATGGACGAGGTGCACTACCTCGCCGACCGGTTCCGGGGCGGGGTCTGGGAGGAGGTGATCATCCACCTTCCGCCGTCGGTGACGCTGGTGTCCCTGTCGGCGACAGTCTCCAACGCCGAGGAGTTCGCCGAGTGGCTGGTCACCGTCCGGGGAGAGACCGAGGTGGTGGTCAGCGAGCACCGGCCGGTGCCGCTGTGGCAGCACATGCTGGTCGGCCGACGGATGTTCGATCTGTTCCACGACGCGGACGCGGCCCGTAAACACGACGTACATCCGGAACTGCTGCGCTACACCCGGGAGACCATGCGCCGGCTGGAACTTGGCGACGCCGCCTCCGGCGGGCCGGGGCAGGGTTGGAATCGCCGCGGCCCCCGCTGGCGCGGCCCGCTCCGAGCCGACGTGGTGGAACGACTGGATCGGGAAGGACTACTTCCGGCGATCCTGTTCATCTTCAGCCGGGCCGGCTGCGCTGCCGCCGTACAACAATGCCTGGCCGCTGGGCTGCGTCTGACCACACCCGATGAGCGAGCCGAGATCCGGCACGTGGTGGAGAGCCGGATCACCACCATCCCCAGTGAGGACCTGTCGGTGCTCGGCTACTGGGAATGGCTCGACGGACTGGAACGTGGCCTGGCCGCGCACCACGCGGGGATGCTGCCGGCGTTCAAGGAGGTGGTCGAGGAACTGTTCGTACGCGGTCTGGTCAAGGCGGTCTTCGCCACCGAGACGCTGGCCCTGGGCATCAACATGCCGGCCCGGTGCGTGGTGCTCGAACGCCTGGTCAAGTTCAACGGTGAGGCACACGTCGACCTGACGCCGGGGGAGTACACCCAGCTGACCGGCCGGGCGGGGCGGCGGGGCATCGACGTCGAGGGGCACGCGGTCGTCGTCTGGTCCCCGGAGGTCGAACCGCGGCACGTCGCCGGCCTGGCCTCCACCCGTACCTATCCGCTGCGGTCGAGTTTCCGGCCGTCGTACAACATGGCGGTCAACCTGGTCGGCTCGGTCGGTGCCGAACCGGCCCGCGCGCTGCTGGAGTCGTCGTTCGCGCAGTTCCAAGCCGACCGGTCGGTGGTCGGATTGGCCCGGCAGGTGCAGCGCAACGTCGAGACCATGGAGGCGTACGACGTCGAGGCCGACTGCCACCACGGCGACTTCGGTGAGTACTTCGCTCTGCGGGTGGCGATCGGGGAGCGGGAGCGGGCCCTGGCCCGGCAGGGACAGGCCCAACGCAAGGCCGACGCGATCGCCTCCCTGGAGCGACTGCGGATCGGCGACGTGATTCGGGTGCCGTCGGGCCGCCGGTCCGGTCTGGCCGTGGTGCTCGAACCTGGCGGCGGCGGCTTCGGCGAACCGCGCCCGCTGGTGCTGACCCAGGACCGGTGGGCCGGGCGGGTCACCCCGGGCGACTTCACCAGTCCGGCCGAGGTGCTGGCCCGCATCCGGGTGCCCCGGCACTTCAACCCGCGTTCGCCAGCCGCCCGTCGGGACCTGGCCGCAGCGGTCATCGCGACCGGGCTGGACCGGCATCCTCGTCGTCGGGCGGGTCGAGCCCGAAGCAACGGCGAGGACCACCGACTGACCGAGTTGCGCGCCGAACTGCGTCGGCACCCCTGCCATGCCTGCCCGGAGCGGGAGGAGCATGCCCGCTGGGCCGAACGGCGGCGGCGGCTGGACCGGGACACCGACGAACTGCGCCAGCGGGTCGCGGGGCGGACCGGCTCGCTGGCTCGGACCTTCGACCGGATCTGCGCCCTGCTCACCGCGCGCGGCTACCTCGCGCCGGAGGGCGGGGTTACCGAGGCTGGCCGGATGCTCGGCCGGATCTGGACCGAGACCGACCTGCTGGTGGCCGAGTGCCTACGCCGGGGGGTGTGGGACGGGCTGTCCCCGTCGGAGCTGGCCGCTGCCGTGTCCGTGATCGTGTACGAGGCCCGTCGGGACACCGACGAGCGGGCGTCCGTGCCCCGGGGTGCGGTGGCCGAGGCGGTCGATACGACGTTGAAGCTCTGGTCCGAAATCGAGTCCGACGAGGCGTCCCGAGGGTTGGAGGTGACCCGGGAGCCGGATCTCGGGTTTGTCTGGCCGATCTACCGGTGGGCCCGCGGCGAGGCGCTGGCCAAGGTGTTGGCCAGTGGGCACGACCTCGACGGTGAGATGCCGGCCGGGGACTTCGTCCGGTGGGCCCGGCAGGTGGTCGACCTGTTGGGGCAGCTCTCCGACTCGGGGGGCGCCTCCAGCGACCTGCGGTCCACCGCCCGGGCGGCCATGACCGCCGTCAACCGGGGCATCCTGGCCTACCACGCCGCATCCTGACCGGAGTCCACCCGGAGCGGGTCACCGCGTTGCGCTGATCGCCTCGATCAGTCGCCGGCAGGAGCTGGCGAGGTTCCACTGTTCGGCGAGTTTCAGCAGCCGCTCCTCGTCGACCGGCACCGGCGGCAGTGCGGTGACCAGCTTCGGCAGTGGTACGTCCAGCGCCACCCGCACCACCTGGGGCGCCACCGTCAGATACTCACGGGCGGCGAGCAGCTTGGCACGTAGCCCCGGGGCGAAGCCGGCGTCCGGGTCGTCCAGCCCGGCCAGGATGGCGTCCAGGCTGCCGTACCGGTCGATCAGCCGGGCGGCGGTCTTCTCCCCGACCCCCGGCACGCCTGGCAAGCCGTCGCTCGGGTCACCGCGCAGCGCGGCGAAGTCGGCGTACCCGACCGCCGGCACACCGTACTTCGCCCGTACGGCCGCGTCGTCACAGTCCTCCAGCTTGGCCACGCCCCGGCCGCAGTAGAGCAGCCGTACGCCCCGGGCGTCGTCGACGAGCTGGAACAGGTCACGGTCCCCGGACACCACCTCGACCGGGCCGGGCTGGGTCACGGCCAACGTGCCGAGTACGTCGTCCGCCTCGTAGCCCGCCGCACCGATCGCCGGGATGCCCACGGCGGCCAGCACCTCCAACAGCAGCGGCACCTGGGGAACCAGGGTGTCCGGCACGACCTCGCCTCCGGCGGGTGCCAGTCGGTGTGCCTTGTACGACGGCAGCAGCGCCACCCGCCACTCCGGACGCCAGTCGTAGTCCAGGGCGCATACCAGTCGGTCCGGTCGACGGTTACGGATCAACGTGGCGAGCATGTCCAGGAATCCGCGTACGGCGTTGACCGGACTGCCGTCGGGTGCCTTGGCCGCGGACTCCGGGATGCCGAAGTAGGCCCGGAAGTAGAGGCTCGGCGCGTCGACGAGGAGCAGGGGAGGGCTTTCGTTCACTCACACAGCCTCGCACAGCGGACTGAGAAAACCGGCGATGCGCCGGCCCGGGTCATCAGCGATACCCTCGGCGGGAACGAGGGAGATCAGTTGTCTGACCAGACCGACGTGCTGGTGCTCGGTGGTGCCGGCGTCGACACCATTGTCCACGTGCCCGACCTGCCGCTGCCGTTCCAGGACAGTTACCACGTCCCGGCGATCGAGATGCGCGCCGGGCAGACCGGTGACAACGTGGCCCTGGGGCTGCGGGCACTGGGACTGCGCACCGTGCACATCGACGTGCTCGGCGACGACCGGGAGGGTGAGCTGGTCCGTGCCCTGCACGAGGCGTACGACATTCCGCTGCTCGCCGTACCGACGGGTGCCGGCACCAAGCGGGCGGTGAACCTGGTGGACCCCACCGGTCGGCGACTGTCGCTCTACGACGGAAGCCGGAGTGACGACAGCGACCGGCTGCCGGCGGAGCTGCTCGCGGCGCACACGTCGAAGGCCCGGCTCGTCCACGTGTCCATCACCCACCCCTGCCAGCACGCCATCGGACAGCTCGTCGACTCTGCGGCGGTCGTCTCCACCGACCTGCACGACTGGGACGGCGAGAATCCGTACCACGAGGCATTCGCCTACGCCGCCGACGTGGTCTTCCTCTCGGCGACGGCGCTGGTCGACGGCCCGGCCGCCCTACGTCGGATCATCGACGCAGGGCGGGCCCGGATCGTGGTCGCCACGGCCGGTGCCCAGGGCGGGTACGCCCTGGTGCGGGGCGAGGACGAGATCCGCCCCTTCACCGCCGTCCGCCCTGTGGCACCTGTCATCGACTCCAACGGCGCCGGTGACGCCTTCGTGGCCGGGTTCCTGTGTGGACACCTGGCGGGGGCACCGGTGGAAACCTGCCTGAGGTACGGCGCGATCGCCGGGGCGCACGCCTGCACTGTCCCGAGCACCCGGGTCGATCCCATCGCGCGGTCCGTTCTGCTCGACCGTGCCGCCATACCGGCAGTGTCGCCCGGCTGAGGCATTGCCGCTGCCGTCCCACGTTCGACAATGGGCGTACCGGGCGTTATCGCGTTACTCGTCAGCGGCGCGGGCCCGACGGTGCGGGGGGCGTAATCCGTACCCGCTCGTCCGCCGGGCGGCTCTCGATGTCGTTGAGCTGCGCGCAGATCGTCTCCCGCAGGTCGTCGTAGTCCTGGAAGCGGTAGTCGTGGAAGAGGGTGTGCGCGGCCCACATCAGATTGGCGCAGACCTGGGCCGGCACCCGGCCGGTCGCCGCGCCCATGCCGACCAGCGCCACCGACCTGATGCTGCCTGGCTGCCGTTCGTTCTGCAGGTGGATGGCCTGGAAGGCCGCAGCGCAGGCCAGTGCCACGTTCAGTGTTTCGCGCACGTCCGCTACGGACTCTTCCATCGTCGGGGTCGAGATCAGGAACTTCGGGTTGGCGGCGCCGGAGGTTACGCACACGGCACTTCCGACCGGCAGGGCTTCTCCGAACCGGTCCCGGATCGCGCGCTGGACACGCAGTTGGATTCCCGGTCCGAGGTGTCGTTTGATGACGGCGTCGACCCCGCCGTCCATCCGTCCACGGGAGTTGGTCGGACTGACCCAGGCATCGACCCGCTGGACGAGGATCGACCCCTTGACGATCTCGACGTCCGGGCTGTCGGCGAACGCCGACCGCCACGCCTGCACCACCTTTGCGTTGACGTCGGTCAACACCACTCTGAGCGGCGGCTGTACGGGTTCGATGGTCATAGCTCACTCCGGGTCGGGGAACGGATTGTCTCCAGCGCCCAGGAAGGTACCGGGCGGCACCGACAAGCAGGATGCCGAAGGAGGCGACGCGATCGATCAGGTGGATGTCCGAGCCCGGTGCTATAACGACAGCCCCTGCCACTCGTGCCGTCGCCGGCACGGTTCGCCTCTCCGGAGCCCACGATGAGCGACACCCACGTCCCACCGCCACTCGACCCGGACGACCAGCTGGGTCTCGCCGAACTTTTCTCCGGTGGCGGCGAGCCGTGGCTGCCGCTGTTGAAGCCGGCCATCGAGGCACAGCCGACAGCACACACCTTCATCGGCCCTGCCCGCAGCCCGAAGATCGTCCCCGTCCGCGAACTGACCTTCCAGGCGCTCAAGCCCAACCCGCCACACAAATGGAAGGTCGTCGTCTTCGGGCAGAACCCGTACCCACGGCCGGAGAGCGCCACCGGCATCGCGATGTTCGACAACACCTTCCACGACTGGGCGGACAGCCAGTTCGGCAAGGTCATTAGCATCCGCTGCATCATCAAGGCCGCGGCGATGTGGAAGCACGGGATACCCAAGAAGACGCCGATCGCCGACATTCGCGCACTGCTCAAAGAGCACGACACCGTCCAGCCACCGGAGTGGTTCCAGGCGATGCTCGCGCAGGGTGTGCTGCTGCTCAACGCTTCGCTCACCGCCAGCAGTGACGGTGTGATGGCCACCGACCAGCACACCGCGTTCTGGCGGCCGGTCGTCGAGAAGCTCGTCGAGGAGATCCTGCGGGCCAAGCAGAACGCCGACGAGCAGGACCGGGGCGTGGTGTTCGCGTGGTGGGGAGCCCACGCCCGTACGCTCAAGAGCGTCGTGCTCCGGCTCCAGAAGAAGTACCCCGGGGTGGAGGTCCGGCACATCGACCACCCGAACCCCGCAGCGCAGGGGGACATCTTCTGCGACGGGGACCACTTCGCCACAGTGAACGCGGCGCTCCGAGCGCTCGGAGCCGACGAAATCGACTGGTTGCCCAGCAAGGGGTGGGACAAGCTCGCGGCCGTTCAGGGCGGTACGGACGCGGCCACAGCCGACCGCATGGGGGCGTTCATCGCCTCCACCATGGAGCTGCACAAGCTCTACCTGGACCGGCTGGCCAGCGTCAAGGACGAGGGTCTGGCTCTCCCCGCCATCACCGGCGTCTTCGACACCCCACTCATGGACTTCCGGGAAGCCGTCGCCCCGGCCGCCAAACTGCTGTCGAATCTCGACTGGCACGTGGTGCGATCGCACGAGTTCGGCAAGCGGCAGACGGACAGCGTGACCAGCGGGTTGTCCGCCGACGAGGTCGCGGCTCTCTACCTGTACACCTGTGAATCGGCGTTCTACCGGCAGATCAATGCCACCCTGCGCAATCCGGATCGCACCAGGATCGTTCCCTATCTCCCGTACCTGCGACTTCTGTTCTCGGCCGTGTCCCGGCTGCCAGCCCGTACCGGGCCGCTGTGGCGCGGGGTGTCGCTGGATCTGCGGGCGCAGTATCCGCTCGGCGAGACCGTGACCTGGTGGGGCGTGTCCTCGTGTACGTCGAAGTTGGGCGTGGCCGAGGCGTTCCTCGGCCGTCGCGGCAAGCGGACGCTCTTCGAGGTACGCCCCGTTCGCGCGGTCAGCATCCGCGACTTCTCCGCCTTCACGGGTGAGGAGGAGTTCATTCTCGCTCCCGGTACGCAGCTCAAGGTGACCGACGTCAAGTCCGAACGTGGCGGCCTGTGCACCGTACGGCTGACCGAACTGGATGAGCAGCGGATGGTGGCGTGACGTAGCTGGAACGCGATCGATGCCAGACGTTCCGGTCGTACCACTGAGTGGCTGCTGCGATCAGAGTGCTACGGTTCTTGCCGGTCATCGGGGAGAAACCTGGATGACAAGCGGACGTAGCGCAGCTGGTAGCGCATCACCTTGCCAAGGTGAGGGTCGCGGGTTCGAATCCCGTCGTCCGCTCAGACGACGACGAAGGGCCAGCCCGGTGTGGGCTGGCCCTTCGTTGTGTTGCTTGTGTGTCTGGATCAGGCGGAGTAGCCGCGGGTGGCGATCCAGTCGGCGAGGTTGTCGGTGGTCATCCAGTAGCTGGCGGTGTTGGGGTTGGCGGAGTCTGCGATTTTCACCTTGTTGCCGTTGTCGGTGTAGCCGGTGACGGAGATGTAGTGGCCGCCTTGGAAGGAGTGGGTGCCGCCTTCTGTGTCGGTGGCGGTGCCGGCGATGTTGGCGACGACGGCGCGGCCGTTGTCGACTGCCTTGCGGATGTCGTCGGCGAGTTTGTTGGTCTGCTTGTCGTCGGCTGACCGGTCGGGGATGGCGATGGTTTTGTACTTGTTGCCGCCGACGACCTTGTTGAGGACGCGGGTGGTGTCTTCGGCGGAGTTGGTGCCGTCTTCGGTGGTGCCGAGTTGCTTGGCGGCTTCGTCTTGGTTGATGTGGTGGCCGGAGGCGCTCAACGCGTTTCGGGTGGCGGCGGGGCCGCAGTAGTAGAAGTTGGTTTGGGCTTCGTACTTGAGGTCGAGTTCCTTGGCCTTACCGCTGTCGCGCTTGTCGTGCTGCACCTTGGCGGCCGGCTTGCCGGTGTCGGCGTGGGCGGGGGTGGTGGTGAAGGGGGCGGCGGCGAGGCCGCCGGTGAAGGCGAGGCCGGCGATGCCGAGGGCGGTCTTGCGCATGGTGGTGGTGTTCATGATGGGTGGTTCCTTTCGTTCCGGGGGTGTGCGGCACGCGCGTCACGTGGGGGTGTGGGGTGCCGCGAACAAAGGAAAGGAAGTAAGTAGGAAGGGGGAAACCCTGGTTCGCTGTGCGTCTTCCTTGGGTGTCCCGGGGGTGTAACGACTGTGGGCCGGCGGCTATTTCCGCCGGGGCCGGGGTGCCGGGCTCCGGGTGCCGGGGGGCGGACCTGTTGGTCGCCTGGGGGCTGTCCGGGAGGCTGTCCGGGGAGGCCGGAGGTGGGGGGTGCTGCTCCGGGCGTCGGTGGGTTCAACGCCTGGGGGTGGGGGGTCATTCCACGGATCCGGACACCGACCAGTGTCGATCATGGGGGCAATCGGGCATGAACCGGACGCCGAGGCGAGGCTGTTCGTAACCGACCCGAACGACCGTTAAGCTGATCGGGTGGATGTTGACGATCTTTTCCCGCCGCACCGGCTGGCCGCCGCCCAGCAGGCCGCCGCCGAGGCAGGGCTCGACGCGTTGCTCATCCCGCCCGGCTCCGACCTGCGTTACCTGACCGGATACCACGCTCACGCGTTGGAACGGCTCACCTGCCTTGTACTGCCCGCCGAGGGTGAACCGACGCTGATCGTGCCAGCACTGGAGCGTCCCGCCGCCGAGGCGTCTCCCGCGTCCCGGGCCGGCGTACGCATCGTCGACCACGTCGACGGTACGGATCCGTACCCGTTGGTGGTGAAGGCCCTCGGCGGCCCGGTTGGCGCGATCGGGCTGGGTGACCGGATGTGGGCCGAGCAGGTCCTCGCGTTGCGTACGGCGCTGCCCGGAGTGATCCAGCGACTGGCCGGTGAGACCCTGCGCGAGCTGCGGATCCGTAAGTCCCTGGCCGAGGTGGCAGCACTCCGGGCGGCCGGTGCGGCGATCGACGCGGTACACGCCCGGATGGGCGAATGGCTGCGGCCCGGCCGCACCGAGGCACAGGTCGCGGCGGACATCGCGGTAGGCATCCGGGACGCCGGCCATGCCAGCGTCGACTTCGTCATCGTGGCATCCGGGCCGAACGCGGCCAGTCCGCACCACGAGCCTTCGGACCGGCTGATCGAGCCCGGCGACCCCGTGGTGGTCGACATCGGCGGGACCATGCCGTCCGGCTACTGCTCGGACTCCACCCGCACCTATGCCACCGGCGGTCGGCCGCCCAGCGAGTTCCTCGAATACTACGAAGTCCTGCACGTGGCACAGCGGGCCGCGGTAGCCGCGGTAGGTCCCGGGGTCACCCCCCAGACGGTGGACGCCGCCGCTCGGGAGATCATCACGGAGGCCGGCTATGGGTCGCAGTTCCTGCACCGTACCGGGCACGGCATCGGCATGGACACTCACGAGGAGCCGTACATCGTGGCTGGTGCCACTCGCCCACTGGAACCGGGGATGACGTTCTCCGTCGAGCCGGGCATATACCTGGCGGGCCGACACGGGGCCCGCATCGAGGACATCGTCGTCTGTACCCCGGACGGCGTGGAACGGCTCAACCTCACCCCCACGGAGCTCACCCCGCTATGACTGTCGACCGGATCCTGCCTACCGACGAGGCATACGACCTGCTCGCCCTCACCACGGAACTCGCCGACCGGGAACTCGCCCCCCGGGTGGCGGAGTTCGAGACCCGGGGCGAATTCCCCCGTGAGGTGCTCCGTACCCTCGGCCGGGCCGGGCTGCTCGGGCTGCCCTATCCCGAGGAGTACGGCGGTGCCGCCCAGCCGTACGAGGTCTACCTGCAGGTGCTGGAGATCCTGGCGAGCCGGTGGCTGGCGGTTGCCGAGGCGGTCAGCGTGCACACCTTGTCGGTCTATCCGGTCGCCACCTATGGCAGCGAGCAACTGCGGGAACGGCTGCCCGAGATGATTGGCGGCGAACTGCTGGGGGCCTACTGCCTGTCCGAGCCGCAGGGCGGGTCCGACGCGGCGGCCCTGGCGACTCGGGCTCGACGGGACGGCGACGAATTCGTCGTGTCCGGCACCAAGGCGTGGATCACCCATGCCACCATCGCCGACTTCTACAACGTCTTCTGCCGTACCGGTAGTTCGGGAGCGTCCGGTATTTCCTGCCTGCTCGCCGATCGGGGCACTCCGGGCATCCTGCCTCAGACGCCGGAACGGACGATGGGCCTGCGGTCGTCGCCGGTGGCGCAAATCGCCTTCGACGACGCGCGGATACCGGCCGACCGGCTGATCGGCACGGAGGGTGTCGGATTCACCATTGCCATGACCGCGCTGGATTCCGGCCGGCTCGGAATCGCCGCCTGCGCCGTCGGGTTGGCCCAGGCGGCACTGGACTACGCGGTGAGCTATGCCCGGGAACGGGAGCAGTTTGGACGTTCCATCATCGACTTTCAGGGGTTGGGTTTTCTCCTCGCCGACATGGCCACCCAGGTGTCCGCCGCCCGGGCACTGACGCTGACCGCGGCCCGGCTGCGCGACGCCGGCCGGCCCTACTCGATCGAGGCGGCGAAGGCCAAGTTGTTCGCCTCCGACATGGCGATGCGGGTGACCACCGACGCGGTGCAGGTCCTGGGAGGTGCCGGCTACGTCGCCGATCATCCGGTAGAACGGTTCATGCGAGAGGCGAAGGTGCTTCAGATCGTCGAGGGGACCAATCAGATCCAGCGAATGGTCATTTCCCGTTCCCTCGCGCGGTGATGAACGACTCGACGCGCGATCGGCACCGCCCCGAAACTCAGTTACTGCGTGTAGGTTCCTGCCTGTGGAGGACATCGATCGGGCTATCATCGCCGCGCTGACCGCGGACGGCCGCCTTTCCTATACAGATCTTGCGGAAAAGGTGGGTTTGTCGGTGTCTGCGGTGCATCAACGGGTGCGCCGGCTGGAACAACGCGGAGTCATCAAGGGATACACGGCCAAGGTCTCGTACGAAGCCCTGGAACTGCCCCTGACCGCGTTCGTGGCGATCCGGCCGTTCGACCCGTCCCAGCCCGACGACGCCCCGGAACGGCTGGCCCACCTCCCCGAGATCGACTCGTGCTACTCGGTAGCGGGGGAGGACTTCTACCTTCTGTTGATCCGGGTGGCCGGGCCAGCCGACCTGGAACGGGTGCTGCAGGAGATTCGTACCGCGGCCAACGTGACCACCCGCACCACCGTCGTGCTTTCCACACCGTACGAGGCCCGACCACCGAAGATCGGAACCGCACCGACAACCTAGGTCGGGGTCGGTCCTCCACTATGGAAGGCCATCGCCCGAACGGTCTTGGGACCGCCGCCCCGGTCCCCGCTGATGCCCGCCCGTCCCGGTGGTCCGCTATCCGGGCTGATGCGGGACGGTCGGCTGGGCGCGTACTCCGCCGGACAACGCGCGCAGGGCGTTGAGGATGACCGCGACGTCGATCCCCTCCTGGAGGAACGCCCCGGCGACCGGGGGAAGCGCGCCGGCCGCCGCCACGATCATGGCGATGACGGCCAGCCCCATCCCGCCCGTCGCGCTCTGCACGGCGATCCGCCGGGCGTACCGGGCGATCTCCACGGTTTCGGCGAGCCGATCCAACCGGTCAACGGTCAGTACCGCGTCGGCGACCTCCGCCGAGGCGGTCGCCCCGCTCGCACCGATCGCCACTCCGACGTCGGCGGCGGCCAGCGCCGGAGCATCGTTGATGCCGTCGCCCACCATCACCGTCACGGCGTGCTCCGACTCGGCCCGTACCCGTTCGACCTTGTCCTCGGGGCGGCACAGCGGTACGACCTCGTCGACCCGGACGATCCGGGCGACCCGCTCGGCCACCGGTGGCTGGTCCCCGGTGAGCATCAGGATCCGGGTGAACCCGGCCTGCCGCAGCCGGTCGATGGTGGGCACCGCGTCGGGGCGTACCGGGTCGCGGAGCAGCAGCACACCGGCCACCTCACCCTCGACGTCGACCCATACCGCCGACATGCCTTCCCGGTCTGCCCGCTGTCGCGTCTGCTCAGCCCAGCCGGGCAACTCGGCGCTCACCTGGCCGACCCGTACGCGGCGACCCTCGACCCGTCCGCTGACCCCCCATCCGGGCTCCTCGGTCACCTCCTCGGGAATCGCCAGTTTCAGCTGGCGGGCAGCGGCCTCCCGGACGATCGCGGTGGCCAGCACGTGCTGGGACAGCTGCTCGACCGACGCCGCCAACCGGAGCACCTCGTCCGGGCTCCGCCCGGGTGCCGCCACCGTCTCCGCCGTCGCCGGGCGGCCCTCGGTCAGGGTGCCGGTCTTGTCGACCAAGAGCGTACGGGCCCGCCCCAGCACCTCCAGTGAGCCGCCGTCCCGGACCAGTACGCCCCGGCGGGCAGCTCGGGACACACCGGAGACGATCGCGATCGGGGTGGCCAGCAGCAGGGGGCACGGGGTCGCCACCACCAGTACCGCCACGGCCCGGCCGAACGAGCCGGATACCGCCCAGCCCAAGCCGGCGACGATCAGCGTGAACGGTACGAAGGCCGCCGCGTACCGGTCGGCGAGCCGGACCACCGGTGCCTTCCGGGCGGTGGCCTCCTGCGCCAGCCGGACGATCCCGGCGTAGGTGCTGTGGGCTGCCGTCTCCGTGGCCCGCATGCCGAACGCCGCCCCGGCGTTGACCACACCACTGGCCACCGGCCGGTCCGGCCCGAGTTCGACCGGCCGGGACTCGCCGGTCACCACCGACTCGTCGATCGACGCGGCCTCCTCGGTGCGGCCGTCGACCGCCACCACCTCGCCCGGGCCCACCAGCAGCCGGTCCCCGGGGCGGACCGCCTCCAGGTCGACCACCTCGACCCCGCCGCCCGCAGTCCGTCGTTTCGCCGTACGGGGTGCCCGGCTGAGCAGTTCGTGCAGGTCGCGCGTCGCCCTACGCTGGGCGTACTCCTCCAGGGCCCGGCCGGTCGCCAGCATCAGCGCGATCACCGCACCGGCCAGGTACTCGCCGATGACGAGGGCCCCCAGGAGTGCCAGCGCTGCGATCACGTCGACCCCGAAGTGCCGGTGAAACAACGAGCGGATCACCGTGTATGCGGTCGGCAGCAGCGTGCCGACCGTCGCGGCAGCCCAGAGCAGTTCGGCGCTCCATCGTGGGCCGGTGAACCAGAGCACCCCACCGGCGACGACCACAATGCCGAGGCCGACCAACGGCCCCCACTCCCACCAGCCGCGCCATCGCGCCAGCCATGACTTCATCGTCGGTCGCCTCCCGGGCACTTGCTGCCCGTACCGATCCTCGCAATCCGATCGCTGAGCCACGCCGGAAACGGCACAGCCCTGAGCCGGCACGGCCCCCGAACCTGGTGTCAAGACGGCGTCAAGAACCAGGACCCGGCCGTAGCGGGACCGTCAGGAGGGGTTATCGGAGCTGGCCAGGGACGTTTGCATGGTCTGACGCGGCCGGTTGTGGCCGTGGTCGACCTGTTGTGGAGGAGACGTTCGGTGCTCGACGTCGTGTTCGTGCTGCTGACAGTGGGACTGTTCGCGGCCCTCACCCTGCTCGTGCGGGCGGTGGAGCGACTGTGAACGCGGTCAATCTCATCGGCTTGATCGTGGCGGCCGGGTTGGCCGTCTTCCTGGTGGTCGCCCTGCTGTTTCCGGAGCGTTTCTAGATGACTACGACGACCGCGGGCGTGATCTTCATCGTCACGCTCGGCGCCGCCCTGGTGGCGGTCTACCGCCCGCTGGGCGACTACATGTTCCGGGTGGTCTCCGCCACCGCCCACTCGCGGGTCGAGCGGGGCATCTACCGGGTGGTGGGGGTGGACCCGGCCACAGAACAGTCCTGGGGCCGGTACGCCCGTAGCCTGTTGGCCTTCTCGGTCCTCTCCCTGCTGTTCCTCTACGGTCTGATGCGGCTCCAGGACAAGCTCTGGCTGTCCCTGGGGCTCGACCCGGTCACCGACCACGTCGCCTGGAACACCGCCGTCTCGTTCGTCGCCAACACCAACTGGCAGGCGTACTCCGGTGAGTCGACCATGGGCCATCTGGTGCAGATGGCCGGGCTGGCGGTGCAGAACTTCGTCTCGGCGGCGGTGGGCATCGCGGTGGCGGTCGCCCTGGTCCGGGGCTTCGCCCGGAGCCGCACCGAGCAGCTGGGCAACTTCTGGGTGGATCTGGTGCGGATCACCCTGCGGATCCTGCTGCCCATCTCGGTGCTCGGCGCCATCGCGCTGATGATCGGTGGCGTGGTGCAGAACCTCTCCAGCGGTACGGAGGTCTCCACGCTGGTCGGCGGGACCCAGACGGTCACCGGCGGCCCGGTGGCCAGCCAAGAGGTGATCAAGCTGTTGGGTACCAACGGTGGTGGCTTCTACAACGCCAACAGCTCCCATCCGTTCGAGAACCCCACCGCCTGGACCAACTGGCTGGAGATGTTCCTGATCCTCGTCATCCCGTTCAGCATGCCGCGGCTGTTCGGCCGGATGGTCGGGCAGAACCGGCAGGGTTACGCCATCGTGGCCGTGATGGCGGTCCTGGCGGTGGCCAGTATCGCCCTCACCAACGTGTTCGAGCTGACCGGCCACGGCACCGTGCCGGAGGCGGTGGGTGCGGCGATGGAGGGCAAGGAGTCCCGGTTCGGCGTGTCGAACTCGGCGACCTTCGCCGCGGTCACCACGTTGACTTCGACCGGCGCGGTCAACTCGTTCCACGACTCCTACACCGCGCTCGGCGGCATGATGCCGCTGGTCAACATGATGCTGGGCGAGGTCGCCCCGGGCGGGGTCGGGGCCGGGCTGTACGGCCTGCTGGTCCTCGCCGTGATCACCGTCTTCGTCGCCGGTCTGATGGTCGGACGCACCCCCGAGTACCTGGGCAAGAAGATCGGGGCCAGGGAGATCAAGCTCGCCTCGCTGTACTTCCTGGTCACCCCGACCCTGGTGCTGGCCGGTACCGCCGCCGCGTTCGCCACCGGCAACAGCTCCACCGCGCTCAACGTCGGGCCACACGGGCTCTCCGAGGTGCTCTACGCGTTCACCTCCGCCAGCAACAACAACGGCTCGGCCTTCGCCGGGATCACCGTCAACACCCTCTGGTGGGACACCGCGCTCGGGCTGTGCATGCTGCTCGGCCGCTTCCTGCCGATCGTCCTGGTGCTCGCGCTCGCCGGATCACTGGCCCGGCAGCGGCCCGTACCCGAAACCGACGGCACGTTGCCGACCCACCGGCCGCTCTTCGTCGGCATGGTCGTCGGTGTGACCGTGGTGTTGGTGGCGCTGACCTTCCTACCCGCGCTCGCTCTCGGCCCGCTGGCCGAGGGCCTGTGAGAGACCTGCTGAGGAAAGAGAAGATGACTGTCACCCCTGCACCGCCCGCCCCGGTGGACGAGCAGCCACCGGCCGGACGAACGGGTACCCGCCCGTCCGCCGGTGAACCGGGTCGGCGGATCGGCGGCGGCCTGCTGGACCCCCGGCAGATGATCCGCTCGCTGCCCGACGCGTTACGCAAACTCAACCCCGTCACGCTGTGGCGCAACCCGGTGATGCTGATCGTCGAGATCGGCGCGGCGCTCACCACGGTGCTCGCCGTCGTCGACCCCAACCTCTTCGCCTGGGCGATCACCATCTGGTTGTGGCTGACCGTCGTGTTCGCCAACCTCGCCGAGGCGGTTGCCGAGGGCCGCGGCAAGGCGCAGGCGGCCACCCTGCGGCAGGCCCGCAAGGACACCATCGCCACCCGGCTCGTGGGCTGGACCCCGGGTGCCCGGCCGGCGCAGTACCGGGAGGAGGCGGTCGCCGCCCCGGAGTTGATGCCCGACGACATCGTGCTGATCGAGGCCGGCGGCGTGATCCCGGGCGACGGGGACGTCGTCGAGGGCATCGCCAGTGTGGACGAGTCGGCGATCACCGGCGAGTCGGCACCGGTGATCCGCGAGTCCGGTGGTGACCGCAGCGCGGTCACCGGCGGCACCCGCGTGCTCTCCGACCGGATCATCGTAAAGATCACCCAGAAGCCGGGGGAGAGTTTCGTCGACCGGATGATCAGCCTGGTCGAGGGGGCCAATCGGCAGAAGACACCCAACGAGATCGCGCTGAACATCCTGCTCGCCGCGCTCACCCTGATCTTCCTGCTGGCGGTGGTGACCCTCCAGCCGCTGGCCATCTTCGCCAAGGACTACCAGGCCGCCGCCCCGGACAGCGCCGCGATCACCGGCGACGGGGTCACCGGTATCGTGCTCGCCTCGCTGCTGGTCTGTCTGATCCCCACCACCATCGGCGCGCTGCTGTCGGCGATCGGAATCGCCGGAATGGACCGTCTGGTCCAGCGCAACGTGCTGGCGATGAGCGGCCGGGCCGTCGAGGCGGCCGGCGACGTGGACACCCTGCTGCTGGACAAGACCGGCACCATCACCCTGGGCAACCGGCAGGCCGCCGAGTTCCTGCCCGTCGAGGGTGTGACCCCGGCGGAGGTGGCCGACGCCGCCCAGTTGGCCAGCCTCGCCGACGAGACCTCCGAGGGCCGCTCGGTGGTCGTACTGGCCAAGAACGAGTACGGCCTGCGGGCCCGCGAGGAGGGCGTGGTCCCGCACGCCACCTTCGTACCGTTCACCGCGCAGACCCGGATGAGTGGCGTGGACCTGGGCGCCGAGGGGGTCGACGGCGGGGTACGGCAGATCCGCAAGGGTGCGGCCACCGCCGTGATGAAGTGGGTCCGCGACAACGGCGGCCACCCCTCGGACACCGTCGGGCAGATCGTCGACGCTATCAGTGGTGGCGGCGGCACCCCACTGGTGGTCGCCGAGTGTTTCGAGGGCAGCCCGGCCTGCGCCCTCGGGGTCATCCACCTCAAGGACGTGGTCAAGAGCGGGATGCGGGAACGCTTCGACGAGATGCGCCGGATGGGCATCCGGACCGTCATGATCACCGGTGACAATCCCCGTACCGCGAAGGCCATCGCCGACGAGGCCGGGGTGGACGACTTCCTGGCCGAGGCGACACCGGAGGACAAGCTCGCCCTGATCCGGCGGGAGCAGGAGGGCGGCCGGCTGGTCGCGATGACCGGCGACGGCACCAACGACGCACCCGCGCTGGCCCAGGCCGACGTCGGGGTGGCGATGAACACCGGTACGTCGGCGGCCAAGGAAGCCGGCAACATGGTGGACCTGGACTCCGACCCGACCAAGCTGATCGAGATCGTCGAGATCGGCAAGCAACTACTCATCACCCGGGGCGCGCTGACCACGTTCTCCATCGCCAACGACATCGCCAAGTACTTCGCGATCATCCCGGCGATGTTCGCCACCGTCTACCCGAGCCTGGACACGCTCAACATCATGCGGCTGTCCAGCCCCGAATCCGCGATCCTGTCCGCGGTCATCTTCAACGCGATCATCATCGTGGCGCTCGTACCACTGGCGCTACGTGGAGTGCGCTACCGGCCGAGCAGCGCGGCGGCCCTACTGCGCCGCAACCTGTGGATCTACGGCCTGGGCGGCATCGTCGCCCCGTTCGTCGGCATCAAACTGATCGACCTTCTCATCCAGTTCATCCCAGGGATCTCGTGATGCGTCTACCAGCCTGGTTCTCCCAGCACCTCGCCGCGCTACGCGCGGTCCTGGTCCTCACCGTCCTGCTCGGGTTGGTCTACCCGCTGGCCATGGTGGCCGTCGGCCGGCTACCCGGCCTGTCCGACCGGACCGACGGCTCGCTCGTTCGCGACGGCGGGGGCAAGGTGATCGGCAGTCGGATCATCGGACAGTCGTTCACCGACGCCGACGGCAATCCGCTGCCGGCCTACTTCCAGAGCCGCCCCTCGGCCGCCGGGGACGGCTACGACCCGACCTCCACCAGCGCCAGCAACCTCGGCCCGGAGAGCGTGGTGGACACCCTCTCCGACGATCCGGAGGAGGCGTCGCAGAGCCTGCTCACCCAGGTCTGCGCCCGCAGCCGCGCGATCGGTGAACGGGACGGCGTGGACGGGCGCCGGCCGTACTGCACCGACGACGGGGTTGGCGCGGTCCTGTCCGTCTACCGCCGGGACGGGCTGACCGGGCCGGTGATCCGGGTGGTCAGCGTCAACCAGGCCTGCCCGGTGACGCCGTTCCTGGCGACCTACGCCGGGACCACCGTCGAGTGCGCCCGGCCCGGCGAGGACTACCGAGGTGGCCTGGTCACCCCGGTACGGGGTGACGCGCCGACCGAGCCGGCGGTGCCGGCCGACGCGGTCACCGCCAGCGGCAGCGGGCTCGACCCGCACATCAGTCCGGCGTACGCCCGGCTCCAGGTGGCCCGGGTGGCCCGGGAGCGGGCCACCGACGTCGCCACGGTGCAGCGGCTGGTCGACGCGTACACCTCCGGCCGTCAGTTGGGCTTCCTGGGGGAGCCGGTGGTCGACGTGTTGGGGCTCAACCTCGCCCTGGACCGGGACCTGCCGGTCCGCCGCTGAGGCGTTGAGGCGTTAGGAAGGGCCCCTTGTTATACAGAAAACGATAGGAAGGGGCCCTTCCTCACATGCGAGGGCAGGATCGACACGTGGCACGTGGCCAGTTGCGGATCTACCTCGGGGCGGCCCCCGGGGTGGGCAAGACCTACGCGATGCTGGAGGAGGCGCACCGACGAGCCGAGCGGGGAACGGACGTGGTCGTGGGGTTCGTGGAGCCCCACGGCCGGCAGGCCACCGCGGCCATGATCGGTGACCTGGAGGTGCTACCCCGGCGGACGATGAGCTACCGGGGCGTGGAGTTCGCCGAGATGGACCTGGCCGCGCTCCTGGAGCGACGCCCCGAGGTCGCCATCGTCGACGAGTTGGCCCACACCAACGTCCCGGGCTCCAGCAACCTCAAGCGCTGGCAGGACGTGCAGGAGTTGCTGGAGGCCGGCATCACCGTGTTGTCCACGGTCAACATCCAGCACCTGGAGTCGCTCAACGACGTGGTGGAGCAGATCACCGGGGCGAAGCAGCGGGAGACCGTACCGGACGAGATCGTCCGCCGGGCAGAGCAGGTCGAACTGGTCGACATGACGCCGGAGGCGTTACGTCGCCGAATGGCGCACGGCAACATCTACCGTCCCGACAAGATCGACGCCGCGCTCGGCAACTACTTCCGGATCGGCAACCTCACTGCTCTGCGCGAGCTGTCCCTGCTCTGGTTGGCCGACAAGGTAGACGAACAGCTGGGCCGCTACCGTACCGACCACGACATCGGGGCCACCTGGGAGGCGCGCGAGCGCGTGGTGGTGGCGCTCACCGGCGGCCCCGAGGGGGAGACGTTGGTCCGCCGGGCCGCCCGGGTGGCGGCCCGCAGCAAGGGGGCCGACCTGCTGGCCGTACACGTTGCCCGAAGCGACGGGCTGGTCGGCGCGGACCCGGCCCAGTTGGCCCGGCAGCGGGTACTGGTGGAGAGCCTGGGCGGCACCTACCACCAGGTGGCAGGCAACGACATTCCCGCGGCGTTGCTCGACTTCGCCCGGGGAGTCAATGCCACCCAGATCGTGCTGGGGGCCAGCCGCCGGGGCCGGTTCGCGCAGTTCCTCTCACCCGGGGTCGGGGTGACCACCACCGCGCGATCCGGGTCGATCGACGTCCACCTGGTCACGCATGAGCAGATCGGGCGCGGACGACGACAGGTCTCGGTCGGCAGCGCGCTGTCGCGCCGCCGCCGCCTGGCCGGGTTCGCCCTGGCCGCGGTGGGCATGCCACTACTCACGTACGGGGGGCTCCTCCTCGAGGACGGCCTCTCCCTGACCAGCGAGATCCTGGTGTTCCTCGCCGGGGTCGTGGGAGTGGCGCTGGTGGGCGGGCTGTGGCCGGCACTGCTGGCGGCAGTGGTCGGCTCCCTGCTCATCAACTACTTCTTCACCCCGCCCACCCGCGACTTCACCATCGCGCAGCGGGAGAACCTGCTCGCGCTCGCGGTCTTCCTCGTCGTCGCGGCGGCGGTGAGCGCGGTGGTGGACCTGGCCGCCCGGCGGACCCGGGAGGCGGCTCGGGCCAGCGCCGACGCGCAGACCCTGGCCACCGTCGCGGGTGGGGTGCTGCGGGGTGCCCGACCGCTGACCGCGCTGCTGGAACGGCTGCGGGAGACGTTCACCCTGCGTACGGTGGCCCTGCTGGAACGGCTGCCGGACGCACCGCCCGGCCCGGACCTGCAACGTGACCCCAATGCCTGGCGGATCGCCGCCAGCGTCGGCCCGCAACCGTGCGCCACCCCGGCCGCTGGCGACGTCGACGTACGGGTCGACGAAAACCTTTCGTTGGTGCTCAGTGGGCGGCTGCTGGACGCCGCCGATCGACGCATCGTCGAGGCGTTCGCCGCGCAGGCGGCGGTGGCGCTGCGGCAGGAGCGACTCAGTGAGGAAGCGGCAGCGGTTCGGCCGTTGGCGGAGGCCGACCGGATGCGTACCGCCCTGCTGGCGGCGGTCAGCCACGACCTGCGTACCCCGCTGGCCTCCGCCAAGGCGGCGGTGACCAGTCTGCGCAGCGTGGAGGTCGAGTTCGACGAGGCCGATCGGGACGAACTACTGGCCACGGCCGAGGAGTCGTTGGACCGACTGGGGCAGCTGGTGGCAAACCTGTTGGACATGAGCCGGTTGCAGGCGGGGGTGCTGGGCCTGTCGCTGACGCCGATCGGGCTGGAGGACGCCGTACCACCGGCGCTGGACGAGTTGGGTGAGCCGGCCCGGCAGGTCCGGGTACGACTTCCCGCCCACCTGCCGGCGGTGTTGGCCGACCCGGGGCTGCTGGAACGGGTGTTGGTCAATGTGGTGGCCAATGCCCTGCGGTTCAGTCCGTCGGACCGGCCGCCCCTGGTCACCGCCAGCGAACACGGCGGACAGGTTGAGCTGCGGGTGGTGGACCAGGGGCCGGGCATCCCGCACGAGGAGTGGGAACAGGTCTTCCTGCCCTTCCAGCGCTACGGTGACCGCGACAACCATGCCGGTGTGGGGCTCGGACTGGCCCTGTCCCGAGGGCTCGCCGAGGCGATGGGCGGCAGCCTGGTGCCGGAGGATACGCCCGGCGGTGGACTGACGCTGGTGCTCAGTCTGCCCTCGGCGGAAGGAGAGAGTCGGTGACCCGGGTGCTCGTGGTCGACGACGAACCGCAGATCCTGCGCGCGTTGCGGATCAACCTGCGCGCCCGCCGCTACGACGTGGCTGTGGCCGCCGACGGTGCCGCCGCGTTGCGGCTGGCCGCCAGTCACCATCCGGACCTGGTGGTTCTGGACCTGGGTCTGCCCGACATGGACGGGGTCGAGGTGATCCGGGGATTGCGGGGGTGGACCAACGTCCCGATCATCGTGCTCTCCGGCCGGGCCGGCAGTCAGGACAAGGTCGCCGCGCTCGATGCCGGGGCCGACGACTACGTCACCAAGCCGTTCGGGGTGGACGAACTGCTGGCCCGGGTGCGCGCGGTGACCCGACGCACCACGGGGGCGGGGGAGGCGGTGCCCGCCGTCGTCGTCGGACGGCACACGGTCGATCTGGCGGCGCACGTCGTACGCGCCGACGACGGCACCGAGCTCCGGCTGACCCCGACCGAGTGGCACCTGCTGGAGATCCTGGTCCGTAACCCGGGCCGGCTGGTGAGTCAGCGTCAGTTGCTGCACGACGTGTGGGGCCCGCAGTACCAGTCCGAGACGAACTATCTACGGCAGTACATGGCCCAGTTGCGGCGAAAACTGGAGGCCGACCCGGCCCGGCCCCGGCACCTGCTGACCGAGCCGGGTATGGGCTACCGCTTCCAGCCGTAGCCCGTACCCGATACCGGCCCGTCCGTCGGCGGGTAGCCGGCGGCGGACGGGTCAGCCCTTGCGGGCGGTGGTTGCCGCGGCGTACCGGGCCGCCACGTCCGGCCAGTTCACGACCTCCCACATGGCCTTGACGAAGTCCGGCCGGACGTTGCGGTACTGCAGGTAGTAGGCGTGCTCCCAGGCGTCGAAGGCGAGCAGCGGCACCGAGCCGATGCCGACATTGCCGTGGTGGTCGTAGACCTGCTCGACGATGAGCCGGCCGCCGACCGGCTCGTAGGACAGCACGCCCCAGCCGGAACCCTGCACCAGGGTGGTGGCCGCCGACATCTGGGCGTGGAACGCCTCGAACGAGCCGAAGTACTCGATGATCGCCTCGGCCAGGTCGCCCTCGGGCCGCCCGCCGCCGTCCGGCGACATGTTCTGCCAGTAGAGCGAGTGCAGCACGTGCCCGGAGAGGTTGAAGGCGAGTGTCTTCTCCAGTCCCACGATGCCGGTCAGGTCGCCCTTGTCGCGGGCCTCCGCGATGCGGTCGAGGGTGTCGTTGGCGCCCTTGACGTATGCGGCGTGGTGTTTGTCGTGGTGCAGCTCGAGGATCTGTCCGTTGACGTGCGGCTCCAGTGCCGCGTAGTCGTAGGGCAGGTCGGGCAGGGTGTAGGTGCTCACGTTCGGACCCTTTCGGCCTGGGAGATGACACTGCAAGGTTTACTCATTTGCCACTCTTATGCAATAAGGGGCGGGGCTCACCCATCGCCGAGCACCCCGGTGTTCTGGCACGCGGTCAGCCGCCACTGCCCGTCCTCCTTCGTCAGGACGAACAGTGGTGGCCGGTCGTCCAGATCGTGTCGGCCCGGAACGGGCCGACGAACTCGTCAGGTAGCTCGTTGTTCTGGCTGTGTTCGACCGCGGCAACCACCTGGCTGATCGCTCTGATCTCGGCCTCGCGGACCTCTTTCGTCGATGTTTGTCGCGCTCATGGGGCCGACCGTATGACCTCAAGTTGACTTGAGGTCCAGCCGTTCCAGAGTGATCAGTCGCACTACGCCAGCCCGCTCGTACGGCGCCCGGTCGTGACATCACCGAGGTTTGGCTGTCGGTCCTGGGTGGGCAGACCATTCGCATGTTCGAGGGGTTCCAGGAAGCCATGGTGGACGTCGGCGCGGTCCGGGTGCGGGTCCGTAGCGGGGGAGCGGGTCCGCCGGTGGTGCTGCTGCACGGGCATCCGCGTACCCACACCACGTGGCACCGGGTCGCGCCGCTGCTGGCCGCCGCCGGACACTCGGTGGTGTGTCCGGACCTGCGGGGCTATGGGCAGTCGACCAAGCCACCCACCACCAGTGATCATGCCCCCTACGCCAAACGGGCGATGGCTGGTGACGTCCTGCGACTGATGCGCCAGCTCGGGTACGAGCGGTTCGCCGTGGTCGGTCACGACCGGGGCAGCTACGTGGCGACCCGGCTGGCGCTCGACACACCCGACGCGGTCACCCAGCTCGTCGTCATGGACAGCGTGCCGATCGGTGAGGCGCTGGCCCGCGCCGATGCCACCTTCGCCACGGCCTGGTGGCACTGGTTCTTCTTCGCCCAGCCGGAGAAACCGGAACGGGCCATCCTGACCGATCCGGACGCCTGGTACGGCGGTGACCCCGGCCGGATGGGGGCGGAGAACCATGCTGACTATCGGGCCGCGATCCATGATCCGGCCACCGTGCACGCGATGCTGGAGGATTACCGGGCGGGGCTCGGCGTGGATCGGGCCGCCGACGACGCCGATCGCGCCGCCGGCAGACGGATCGGCTGCCCTACCCTCGTGCTCTGGTCCACCCGGGACGACATGCAGCAGCTGTACGGCGATGTCGTGGCGGTGTGGCGGAACTGGGCCGAGGACGTGCGGGGCGCACCGGTGGAGAGCGGACACCACATGGCCGAGGATGCTCCGGTGGAGTTGACCGAGAAGATCGTCGAGTTCCTGGCCACGCCGGTGTCCGGAGGTGACCGCTTCAGGAGTGACGCCGCCGGACCGGGGTGAGCGTCGATGCCGGGTGCCAGGCCGGCCAGAGGCCCGGCCGTTCCAGCCCGGCGCCGACCGACTTGCGGATGCCGTCCACGGTGACCAGACGAGCTGCCACGCCGAGCGACTCCAGCCACGACACGGCGTCGTAGCCACGTAGCACCGCCGCCATGCTCAGCGCCTTCGCGGCGACGCAGGTTGCCGCCGCCACCGACACGCCCGCCCACAACGGGGCCGGTGGCAGTCCGGTACGCGGATCGACGATGCCGAAGCCGGGCGGGTTGCGGTCCAGACCGGAGGAGGTCGCCAACGCCCCACCAGCCAACATGATCCGTTCGGTGTCGACAGAGACCGGCCAACCGTCAGCGGGGATGGCGCCGGCGGTGGCCGCGCATCGGCCGACGCCGACCAGCGCACCGCCGTCGTACCGGGAGATGAGCAGATCCGCGCAGCGTTGGGCGGCGTACGCCGGCACGATCGCCCCCAGATCGAGCACCACGGCTGGCGGCACCGTCAGACACCCCTCGTGCAGGATCACGCTCCGCCAGCCGGCTACCGGGCCGGCTGGCCGCGCAGTGTCGGCTGGGGCGGCCGGGCGGGGCAGATCGGTCGGGCCGGGCGCGTGCGCACTGCCGGCAGGGAGGGCACGGTCGGTCGAGGCCGCGTCACCGCCGGAGAGCCACGGCCGACGCAGCCGCAGCCGCAACAGCGCCGCTCCGATGGTCGGGTCGACGTCCCCGTCGGTCAACTCGGCGGCGGAGAGTGCGGCCGACATCAGGCCACCGAGCGGTGGACTGACCGGCGTCGGCTGTCCCGTTGCCCGGTGCACCTGGGCCAGTTCGGTGTCGGACCGGCCTCGACCGCAGACCCGGTTGATCTTCGCAAGCTCGGCCATCACCAGTCTCCGGGCACCGATCATGGTCGTCGGATCGGTGACCGTGACCCGTACCGGTGTTCCCTGGTACGCCCATCGTGCCGTCCGCATACGTCACTCCCGTCGCTACCCGTGGCTCCGCCAGCCTCGCGGCAACGCCTGTACCGGCGGTGTGGTGAACCTGTGAGTCAGCTGTGACGACGGCCGCTGGCGGGCTGGGGTGTCCAGCCTTTGGCAGGCACGGGTACGTCGGTGCCCGGCTGGCCTCGGGGCGGTCATGGCGATCGCACAGGTGACACACAGACCGCCCTGAGGACAGACCCAGCCAGGAACGGCATCATGCAGGTCATGGGCACCGATCCACGAAACACCGGCGGCCAGGTCGAGTTACGCCGACCCGACGGTGAGCCGGTACGGGTGCTGGTGGTCGACGACGAGACGACGTTGACCGACCTACTCGCCATGGCGCTGCGCTACGAGGGCTGGCAGGTGCAGGGCGCGAACACCGGCACCGACGCGGTGCGGGTGGCGAGACAGTTCCAGCCGGACGTCGTCATACTCGACGTCATGCTGCCCGACCTGGACGGGTTCGAGGTGCTTCGGCGGCTGCGCGGGCATCTTCCCGACGTGCCGATCCTGTTTCTTACCGCCCGGGACGCGGTCGAGGACCGGATTGCCGGGCTGACCGTCGGCGGCGACGACTACGTGACCAAACCGTTCAGCCTGGAGGAGGTGGTGGCCCGACTCCGAGCCCTGATGCGGCGCTCCGGGGTGGCGGTAGCTGCCCGGGAGGAGGCGGTGCTGGTGGTCGGCGACCTGACCCTGGACGAGGACAGCCACGAGGTACGCCGGGGCGGGCAGCTGATCTCGCTGACCGCGACCGAGTTCGAGCTGCTGCGGTTCCTGATGCGCAACCCCCGGCGGGTACTGAGCAAGGCGCACATCCTGGATCGGGTGTGGAACTACGACTTTGGCGGCCAGGCCAACGTGGTCGAACTGTACATCTCCTATCTGCGCAAGAAGGTCGACGCTGGCCGGGAGCCGATGATCCATACGCTGCGCGGTGCGGGGTATGTCCTCAAGCCCGCCGACTGACGGCCGATCCGGCGACCGGGGGGCCGCCCCTGCGACGGCGGACCGGGCACCGCAGCCCGGCCGGCGCTGGTGGCCGCGGCCGGAGGACACGGTCCGGCCAGCACCGGTGGGTGCGATCCGGCGGTGGTGGTTACGGCAGTTCGGCCCGGCCCGCAGGTGGCTGGCGGGCCGGTCGCTGCGCGCCCGACTGGTGGCGGCGGTGCTGGCGCTGCTCGCCGCCGTGTGCGTGGCGATCGGCGTGGTCACCACGGTGGCGCTACACCAGTTCCTGGTCGACCAGCTTGATCAACGTCTCGGTACGGCGGCCACCCGGGCGGGCGGGCCACCCGGACGACCGGCCCCCGGTCAGGACGCGTTCTTCCGGGGACAGGCCGCCGGAACGCTCACCGCCAAAATGGAGGGCGGGCAGCTCGTCTGGGCCGCCACCTTCCAGCCGGACGAAGCCGTCGAACAGCGGCCGGTGCCGATGGAGCAACGGTCCACGCTGCTGGCGTTACCGACCGACGGTCGACCCCGATCCCGAGACCTCGGTGAACTGGGGGAGTACCGGCTGGTCGCCCGCCGGACGCCGGCCGGCGACGTCTTCGTCACCGGTCTGCCGATGGCCGAGGTACAGCGCACCGTCTGGTGGATGGTCGCGTTCCAGGCAGGGATAGCCGGTGCCGGGTTGCTGGTCGCCGGTACGGCGGGAGCGTTGATCGTCCGGGGCTCCCTGCGACCGCTACGTCGGGTGGCGGCCACCGCCAGCCGGGTCGCCGAACTGCCGCTGGACCGGGGAGAGGTGGCGCTGCGGGTCCGGGTGCCGGCCACCGACACCGACCAGCGTACGGAGATCGGCCAGGTCGGTGCGGCGCTCAACCGGATGCTCGGGCACGTCGCCGCCGCGCTCACCGCCCGCCAGGCCAGCGAGACCCGGGTACGTCAGTTCGTCGCGGATGCCAGCCACGAGTTGCGTACGCCGTTGGCCGCGATCCACGGCTATGCCGAACTCGCCCGTCGGGGCCGGGAGCCGGTGCCGGCCGACGTCGCCCACGCGTTGCGCGGGGTGGAGTCGGCGAGCGCCCGGATGACCCGGCTGGTCGACGACCTGCTGCTGCTCGCCCGGCTGGACTCGGGACGGCCCCTGGCCACCGAGTCGGTCGACCTGTCGGCGCTGGCGGTCGAGGCGGTCAGCGACGCCCACGTCGCCGGGCCGGAGCACCGGTGGCGGCTGGACCTGCCCGCCGAGCCGCTGCGGATCGACGGCGACCCGGTCCGGCTACCCCAGATCCTGGCGAACCTGCTGACCAACGCCCGGACCCACACCCCACCCGGCACCACCGTCACGACCGGCCTGTCGGCACCCGGTGACGGAACGGTCGAGATCACCGTCGGCGACGACGGGCCAGGTATCCCCGCCGAGTTGCAGGGGGAGGTCTTCGAACGGTTCAGCCGGGGGGACACCTCACGATCGCGAGCCGCCGGTAGCACCGGCCTCGGCCTGGCGATCGTGGCGGCCATCGTGGAGGCGCACCGGGGCACGGTCACGGTCGCCAGCCGGCCGGGGCACACCCTCTTCACCGTACGACTTCCCGGGCTCGTCGTCGGTGCACCGTGACCGGGGTCGCCGGTCTACCGTCGTGGGTGGCCGGATCGCCGGTCTACCGTCGTGGGTGGCCGGGGTCGCCGGGTGTGCTCGGCCCGTGATCCCCACGGCGTGGTCCGAGGACCATCTGTCCTATCAGGACTGGTTGGCCGGGGTGCGGGCGTGGGTGGCGGCCTGTTGGCGTACCCGCTCGACCTCCGTGGAGCGGGTGAACCGTCGCGTGACCTGGGCCAGCCAGGCGCTTTCCGAGGCCAGTGACGGGTCGACGTCCTGGAACGGGTGGTCGGCACCGTAGGTGCGCCCGGCTGCGTGCCCGACCAGGGCGGCGGCGATCACCGCAGCCTCCAGGGTGGCCGGGTCCGCACCCGGGCCGACCCAGCGGGACACGTCCGGATGGGCGTACGAGCGCAGGGCCAGTTGTGCGTCACGGATCTCGATGACCCGGCGGTAGAGCGCGAACTCCGGTCCGGTCAGCAGTCGGGGGGTGGTGGCGAGGGTGACCTGGGGCACCGCCTCGTGCAGCGTGCGCCAGAGGGGATGGATCTGCCGGTAGCGCAGTGCCGCGCGACACCAGCGCAGGGGTGCGGCGAGCCGGTTGCCCCAGGCGGTGAGGGTTGCCCCGATCAGCCAGAGGGCCACGCAGATCGCCCCGATCGACGAGCCCACCGGCAGGGCGGTGGCCAGCGACCAACCGGTGATCAGAGTGATCACCGGCCGTACCCCGGACCAGCCGGCCCAGACGATCCCCAGGGCCGCCCCGGCGACCACGAACCGTAGTCCGGCCCGCAGCGTGGTGGCCTCGATGTGGCGTACGTAGCCGCCGACGCTGTGGATGAAGGTGACCAGGCTGACGGAGATGTAGAGGAAGAAGACCGCGAGGTAGCCGACCACCAGCGGATCGCGGGAGTAGACGTTGACGAAGTTGAGCGTGTGCCGGGTGTCCGCCAGCAGTAGCAGTACGGCCATCAGGGTGATGGCCCCGGCGAGGACGAATCCGTGTCGGCGCAGCCATCGTCGGGTGTGCTGCGGACGGGCGATGCTCTGCCCGAGCGCGCCGAGGAAGTAGGCGGCGACCATCTCCAGCCCGTTGCCGAGCAGTCGGGTGAGGTTGGGCACGGGTTCGAAGTGACTGGCCAGGATCAGGGTCGGCTGCGCCATGGTGGCCAACCCCAGCCCCAGACACAGGAAGAACGCCGACAGGTAGCGCAGGCCGGAGGCCCGGCGGTCACGTCGTACGCGCAGCAGCTTGTAACCGCTTACCCCGACCGCGAGGGCGCATGCGCAGTAGTTGAGCCAGTTCATTCCGCTCAGGGGGTGTCGAAGACTGAACCCAATCGTGCCAGACCGTCGGCGACATCCGGGGAGGCGGTGGAGCCGGCGCGTCGCCGGGCCCGCTGGGCGATCATCGAGGCGACGAGTTCGGCCTCCTGCTCCTGCGCGGCCGTGTAGTCGGACCGCCCGAGGACCCGCCGGACGAGGTCACTGGAGAGGTTGGGCAGCAGGAGACGGGGCAGGGCGTCGAGAGCGGTGTCGCCGATGTGTCCACAGAGGAGATGGCACACCTCGTGCAGCAGGATGTGGTCCTGGTGCAACCGGGTGGTGCTGGCCGAGTAGAAGATGTAGTCGGCCTGGTCGGTGGCGACCAGGGCGCCACAGTGTGTGGCTCGACCGGACATCGGTACCAGTTCGACGGGACGACCGCGTTGCCGGGCCAGCGCGGCGACGAACCCGGTGGGCTCGAAGGGCACCGGAATCGACAGGGCCTCGACCATCCGTTCGCACCTGCGCCACATGGTGCGGTCAACCGTCATCGCGCCCCGCCGCCGCGCTTCGTCGCGCCTCGCGTCGGCTGATCGCCTCGATCATGTCGCTGATCGTGTCGAGCCCCTCGGGGGAGAGGGTGACCGCCCGCAGGGCGATCTGCCGTACGGCGTTGTCCCGCAGGGCGCCGAGTAGTTCCAGTTCACCGGCGATTCGGGCGCTCTGCTCGTCGTCGAAGAAGTAGGCCGGTGGTACCTGGAAGAACTGGGCGAGTGCCTCCAGGTGTCGCTTGGTGGGGTTGTCCCGGCGACCGTTGCGCAGCTGCCAGAGGTAGGTGGCGGAGAAGCTCTCCCCGGTCGCCTCCCGGCAGGCGCTGGCGACCTCCTCGTTGCGGTACTGCTCGCGATCCGGGCGTCGAATGATTTCGAAGAGCCGGTTGATCTTCTCGGCAAGGGTCGACCGGGCCTCGCTCTGGCCCATTCAGCCACTCCTCCTTCCGGAACGGATAGATCCCCCTGTCGGTGTTGACGGGGCGGACGGCCTCCGACATTCTAGCGAGACAGTTTTTAGCTGAGATGAATCGCGAGCTAGCGGTTTGCCATCTCAGCTAAGAGGCTTTGGGGGAGGTGAAACAGCAATGAGCACATTGGTCACGCACACAAACGGGATCTCCCAGGAGATGTTCGGCGAGTTGACGGAGACGGATGGCGGTCACGGCCAGGTGACCATCATGCCGGTGGCGGCCACCCCCGCCTCCGCCGTCGCCCTCGGCGTCGCCGTGGGAGCCGTCGCCTTCCACGCCGGCTACATGGTCGGCATCGCCCGCAACATGGCGGAGGGCAAGTATCCGCAACCGAAGTGACCGACGTCCAGACGATGTCCACAGTTTAGGCAGGTGATGGAATGTCTGTCCTCGTCGAGAAGGTGAACGCCGATCCCGCGCTCGCCGCGATCTCGATCCACGACGCCGACACCCGGCACCAGGTGGGTGGGATGCCGGTGACGGCGACCCCGGGCACCATCGTGACCGTCGCCGCCGGCGTCGGCCTGGTCGGCGCGGTCGCCGGCCTGTTCGGCGCCGGCTACGCCGTCGGTCGCAACCTCGGCGGCACCCGGCCTCAGCCGAAGTAGCCGCCCGAGGACCGAGCCGGTGTGTCGTCCCCCGCGGCACACCGGCTCACCCCGTACCGCCACCACCAGCAGGAAGCACTGAACTTGCCATGAGAAAGCGAGCCCCCCGTCGCCGTCCCGGGCTGCTGTCGTCGTTGACCCGCTCCACCGTGCTGACCTGGACCGAACGGCTCAGCTCGGTGACCCACCTCCTCGCCAGCCTGGAATACCTGACCCGGGGCCAGGACCGACGGTGGGGCGGCGCCAACAACTGGGACGTCAACCGGCGCAACTTCCACGCCCGATCCCCGCGGATCGCCCGAGCCCTCGATGTCGTGGCCGACGACCGGGTCGTACGGGTGTTGCACGTCAGCCGGGCCGTCGCCGCCGTCGCCACCTGGCTGCCGCTGTCCCGGCGGCAGCGGGTCGTCGCCAACACCCTCCTGACCGGCAGCCAGGCCGCCCTGCATGCCCAGCACCTGTACGGAAGCGACGGCGCCGACCAGGTCTCCTTCCTGGTACAGGCGCTCACCACCATTGCCCGGGCCGGACAGCGCCGCTCCGCCATCGTGGATGCCGCCCTGTGGTTCATCTCCCTGCAGTCGGTGCTCTCCTACACGGTCTCCGGGTGGGCCAAGCTGCCCAGCGAGACCTGGCGTAGCGGTCGCGCACTGCCGGGCATCACCCGGACCCTCACCTACGGCGACCCGCAGGTGTGGGGAATCATGAAGCGCTATCCCCGGTTGAACCGGCTCACCGCCCACGGGGTGCTCGCGATGGAGTGCGCCTTCCCGCTGGTCTTCCTCGGTCGGGGCCGGATCACGCCCTACCTACTCGGCGCGGCCGGCGCGTTCCACCTGGTCAACGCCCGGGTCATGGGATTGGGGCGGTTCTTCTGGGCGTTCACCTCCACCTATCCGGCGGTGGCCTACACGACCGGCCCGAAGGAGCGTACCGACGCCGACGGGACGGTGAGCCGACGCGACGACACCATGCCGGCCGCCGTCGCCGCCGCCGGACTGGCCCTGTTCACCGTCGGCCAGGTGATCCGTAACCGGCAACGACGGATCGTCGAGGCGGGCCGGGGCGACGAACGCACGGTCACCGTCTCCTCCGGCAACGTCCTCGCGTACCGGTTCGTCGGCGACCCCGACGGTGCGGGCCCGGTGGTCGTGCTGGAGAGTGGTCTGGCCTCCACCGCGGAGCACTGGGAGTGGGTCTCCGCACCACTGGGGGAGCACTTCACCACCCTTACCTACCAACGGGCCGGCTACGGGATCAGCCGCTACGAGGCCTCGGGGGCGGAACGGTTCGAGACCCAGGTCGACGACCTCGTCGACCTGGTCGGGCAGGTCGCCGGCGACCGGCCGGTCGTACTGGTGGGCCACTCCCTCGGCGGATACCTGGCCCTGCTGGCCGCCGAGCGACTGGGGGAACAGGTACGCGGGGTCGCGCTGGTCGACTCCAGCCACCCGGCGGAACTGCAGCGGTCACTGCGGCAGGCGGAGGGCGGACGCGCGCTCACCAGTGCCCTGGCGCTCATGCCGGCCTCGCTGCGACTCGGTCTCGGCCCGATGTTGCAGCGTCCCGCCTGGCTGACCCAACTGCCCGAGCACGTCCGCCCCCTAGCCGAGGCCCAGTACCGCGATGCCGGTCTGTGGACGACGGCCCGGCGCGAGTGGCGGGTCGCCAAGGCGAACTTCGAGGCTTTCGACGGGCAACTGCCCCGAATCACCGCGCCGCTCGTGGTGATCACCGCCGGCCAGACCATCCGGGACGACTCCGTCCAACAGGAACTGCACGACGAGTTCGCCGCCGCCGCTCCCCGGGCCGAACAGCACCTGATCTCCGAAGCCGACCACCACGAGGTCATCACCCATCCGGACCGCGCGGCCGAGGTGGTCAAGATCCTGACCGCCTTCATCGACGACATCCGGGACACGTCGAAGGGAGGCGCGCGATGAGGAAGACACCGTCGCGTCCCGGGGCCGTCGAGCGGGGACCACTGGCCACGCTGGTCACCGCCGGCCTGGTCACCTGGTTCGGGGTGACCGTACTGAGCCAGCACCCGCAGCCCCTGTTCGACCGGTTCCGTCGCTACGACATCACCGGCCTGCTCATCGGCAACTGGCGCTTCTTCGCACCGGAACCGGCCCAGCACGACTTCCACGTCCTGCACCGGGTGCTCACCGCCGACGGGGAACAGACCCCGTGGGCCGAGACGACCGAGATCCCGAAGCGGCACTGGCGGCAGGTGGTCTGGTTCCCGGAGCGCCGACAGGACAAGGCGGTCTTCGACATCTGTGCCGACCTGATCGTCCACCTGGGCCAGCCGCACATCGAACTGACCAAGACCACCGCGTTCGAGGTGCTGCGCGACTTCGTCGAACTGACCGTGCGCCGGGAGTACGCCGGGGACCGGCTGCCGAAGGGGTTCCAGTTCGTCATCGCCCGCAGCGCCGGGTACGACGAGTCGCACGATCCCGACTACCTGCTCGTCTCCCCGTTCGTCCCGATGAAGGAAGGGCAGCCCGCATGAGCGAGATCGCGGACAGCGGCTACGGACGGCAGTTCGCCGACTTCTACGACCGGCTCGTGCCCGGTGGCCCGCTCGCCGAGCCGACCGCCGCCCGGCTCGCCGAGCTGCATCCGGGTAACGGGCTGCCGACCCTGGAACTCGGCGTCGGCACCGGGCGGGTCGCGTTGCCCCTGGCCGAGCGGGTCGGGGAGATCGTCGGCGTCGACTCCTCGCCGGAGATGCTCGCCGTACTCGCCACCAACCTGGCCGAGCAGCCCCGCCCGGTCACCGGCGTGCACGGCGACATCCGCGACTACACCGACGGGCGCCGCTACGGGCTGGTCTACTGCGTCTGCGGCACCCTGTCGATGCTGCTGGACCCGGCCGAGCAGCAGCAGGTCCTCGACGTGGCGGCGGCACACCTCGCCCCCGGTGGTGTCGTGGTCGTCGAAACCCACAACCCGGCCTTCGCGGAGGCGCTCAACCAGGGACGGGTACGGGACTCGTTCTTCGTGCCCTACCCGGCGCCGGACACCGGGCTGTTGTCCTACTCGACCGTCGACATCGAAAACCGGTTGTGGCACCTGGCGCACATCTGGATCGACAACGGTCGGTCCCGGATCGCGACGGAGCTGACCCGGCTGACCACTGCGGAGGAGGTCGACGCGTACGCCGAGAAGGCCGGCCTGCGTCCGGCGGGCCGGTACGGCGACTGGCTCGGTACGGAGTTCACCGGCCTGGAGCCCATGTTCGTCTCCGTCTACCGGGACGGCCCGGCATGACCACCGGGACCGCCGCCGTGCCCGAGGCCGGCTCACCAGCGGCCGGCCTACCCGGCTTCGACCCGACAGCGGGCGATGACCAGCAGTCCCCGGCCGAGCGTCCGTCGCACTGGCTCCGGATGCTGCTGGGCTATGTCCGGCCGCACCGGGTTACCTTCGGCGCGGCGGCGGTCCTGCTGCTCGCGTCGAGCGGCCTCGGGCTGCTGCAACCGCTCGCCGCGAAGGCGCTCATCGACCGGCTCACCGAGAACAGTCCGATCGGTCCCACGCTGACCGCCCTGACGCTGCTCGTGGTGACGGCCGCCGTCATGCTCGGCATCGGCAACTACCTCATGTTGCGTACCGCCGAAGCGGTCGTGCTGGACGGGCGCCGGGGGCTCGTCCGGCATCTCTTCCGCCTGTCCGTCGGAAGCATGCGTAGCCAGGCACCGGGGGACCTGCTCGCCCGGGTGACCACGGACACCATGCTGTTACGGCAGATCGCCAGTCAGTCCCTGATCGACGTGCTGACCGGCGGGTTGATGCTGGTCGGCGCGGTGGTCCTGATGGCGATCGTCGACCTGGTGCTGCTCGGTGTCACGGTCGTGGTCGTGCTGGTCCTGGTCGTCCTGCTATCCATGATCATGCCGAGGATCCGTACCGCCGCGTTGCGCGCGCAGGAGTCGGTGGGCGAGATGGGGGCGGCCCTGGAGCGGGTGTTGGGTGCCTTCACCACCGTCAAGGCGTCCGGTACGGAAGTGGCCGAGATGGAACGGGTGGATGTGGCCTCACGTACCGCGTACCACCAGGGGATCTCCCTGGCCCGCTGGGGCTCGGTGGCCGGCACCACCGCCGGGCTGGCCATCCAGGTGGCCTTCCTGGTGGTGCTCGGCGTGGGCGGTGCCCGGGTGGCCAGCGGTGCGATGACCGTCTCGGCACTCGTCGGCTTCCTGCTCTACGTGGCCTATCTGACCCACCCGTTGATCCAACTGGTCAGCGCGAGTACCTACCTGCAGGCCGGACGCGCGGCGTTGTCCCGGATCGCCGAGGTGAACGCCCTACCGGCGGAGCCGTTGGACCTGCCCGCAACCCCGACGGCACCGGTGGCCGTCCGGCGGTCGACCCACGGCCTGGGCCCCGCCTCGGTGATCTTCGACCGGATCTGGTTCACCTATCCCGGTCGGGCCGAACCAGCCGTGGCCGACTTCACCCTGACGGTGCCCGCCGGCGGGTTGACCGCCCTCGTCGGGCCTTCCGGCTCCGGCAAGACGACCGTGCTCAGCCTGCTGGAACGCTTCTACGACCCGCAGCGGGGACATCTCCGGCTGGACGGTCGTGACCTGCGCAACTGGGATCTCAACGAGCTGCGGGCGAGCATCGGCTACGTCGAACAGGACGTCGCGGTGCTGGCCGGCACCCTGCGCGAGAACGTGGCGTACGCGACCCCCGGGGCCAGCGAGGCCGAGATCCGGGACGTGCTGCGCACCACCCGGCTCCTGCCCCTGCTCGACCGGTTGGGCGGCGATCTGGATGCCGAGATCAAACATCGGGGGGTGTCGCTCTCCGGCGGTGAGCGGCAGCGGATCGCCATCGCCCGAGCCCTGCTCCGCAAACCACGCCTGCTGCTGCTCGACGAGGCGACGTCACAACTCGACGCGGCCAACGAGGCGGCGCTGCGGGACGTGATCCAGGAAATCGCGCACCACACCACCGTGGTCGTGGTGGCCCACCGGTTGTCGACGGTGCTGGAGGCCACGCAGATCGTGGTGATGCAGGATGGAGCGGCACGGTCGATCGGACGGCACAGCACGCTCGTGCGTACCGACCCGCTCTATGCCGAACTGGCGAAGGAACAGGCCCTGGTGTGACCATCCGGGATTCGGGGGAAGGTGGTGCGGTGAGCGACACGATGGCCGCCGGAGCCGATGTCGGCGTCCGGGCCCGGGTCGACGCGGTCGTGGTCGGGGCCGGACCCAACGGCCTGGCCGCGGCGCTCGTCCTCGCCGGAGCCGGTCTCAGCGTCGAGGTGTACGAAGCGGCCGACACGATCGGCGGCGGCACCCGTACCGAGCAGCTCACCCTCCCGGGCTTCTGGCACGACGTGTGCTCGGCGGTGCATCCGATGGCCCTGGCGTCCCCGTTCTTCCGGGCGTTCGACCTGGCCGCACACGGTGTCGAGCTGCTCCAGCCGGAGATCGCCTACGCCCACCCCCTGGACGGGGGACGGGCCGGTCTGGCCTGGCGGGATCTCGACCGCACGGTCGAGGGGCTCGGGGTCGACGGGCCGGCGTGGCGGTCGCTGCTCGGCCCGCTGGCCACGCACTGGCGGGCACTCGTCGCCACCATCATGTCCGACTTCCGCAGTGTCCCCCGCCACCCGGGCATCGCGCTGCGGCTGGGCCTGCGGATCCTGGAGCAGGGCTCGCCGCTGTGGTCGGCCCGGTTCCGGGGCGAGGTGGCACCCGCGTTGCTCACCGGCGTTGCCACCCACGCGATCGCACCGCCCCGAGCACTGGCCCCGGCCGGTGCGGGGCTGCTGCTGGCCGCGCTCGGGCACGCCGTCGGGTGGCCGCTACCCCGGGGCGGCAGTGCGGCCATCACCCGGGCGATGGCCGCCGAGCTGACCCGCCTGGGCGGGCGGATCGTCACCGGCACCCGGATCGACACCCTGGCGCAGCTCCCGCCGGCCCGCGCCGTCCTGCTCGACGTCACACCGGCGGGACTGTTGCGTATCGCCGGTGACGCGCTACCCGCCGGCTACGCGCGCCAACTGCGTTCCTTCCGGTATGGCGGTGCCGTGTGCAAGGTCGACTTCGCGCTCTCCGGTCCGGTGCCGTGGGCCGCACCCGACGTGGATCGGGCCGGCACCCTGCACCTGGTCGGCAGTCGGGAGGAGGCGGTGGCGGCTGAGCAGGCGGTGGCCGCCGGCCGGCATGCGGCCCGGCCGTACGTGCTGGCGGCCCAGCCGGGCATCGTCGACGACACCCGGGCACCGGCCGGGCGGCAGGTGCTGTGGACGTACGCGCACGTGCCGAACGGGTCCCCCCGGGACGTCAGTGACCAGGTGATCGCCCAGGTGGAGCGGTTCGCCCCCGGCTTCCGGGACCTGATCCTGGCCACCAATGTGATCACCGCCGCTGAGGCGTCGACGCACAACGCCAACTATGTCGGCGGGGACATCTCCAGCGGTGCCACGACGCTCTGGCAGCAGGTGATGCGGCCGGTGCCGCGCTGGGACCCGTACCGTACCCCGCTGCCGGGGGTGTACCTCTGCTCGTCGTCCACGCCGCCGGGTCAGGCGGTGCACGGCATGGCCGGGGTGCACGCCGCAGGTCGGGCGCTGCGACACCGGTTCGGCATCGGTGCCGACCCGCTGCGGTTCGTGGAGTTCCCCGAGTCGGCCGAGAGCGCGGTGGCCGACCGGCCGGGAGGCACCGACGACTGCTGACGGGGTCGTGCGACGGTCCGGAGCGCGGGTCAGGCGAGGGTGGTGATGTGCGAGATGACGTCGGCCACCGCGCCCTCAGCGCACCGGCCGACCACGATGGTCGCCGCCGCGCAGGTATCGGGGTGCCCGCCGTACACCGCGGCTCCGAACCCGGCCACCGCGAACATCGGGATGTCGTTGGGGTTGTCGCCCACCGCCACGACCTCCGCCAGCGGGACCCGACAGCGATCGGCCAGCCAGGTCAACGCCGTGCCCTTGTCCACCCCGAGGGGCAGCAGTTCGACGTAGGTCGGCTCGGACACCAGCGTGGTTACCCCGAGGGCACCCGCCCGGCCGGCGAGATCGTCCGCGACGACCGAGTTCGCGCAGATCACCATGGCCTTGCTGATCTGGTCGGCGGGGAGCTCGTGCCAGCCGGCCACCGGCCGGAGGGACACCCGATCCCGGGCGGCGTACGCGTCCAACAGCGCCGAGTCCACCACCCGGTACGCCCCGTCGCCGACGAAGGCGACGCCGGCCGCCGTCGCCGGCAGATCGTCCAGTAGCTGGCTGACCCCCGCCCATGCCCGCGCCGACAGCCGTTGGTCGAGTAGCACCTCGCCGGTGCTCAGATCGCACACCTGCGCACCGTTGAGCAGGATCGCCGGGCCGGTCAGGCCCAGTTCGGTGTAGTACGGCGCGGCCGACTCGCGGCTGCGGCCGGTGGCGATGACCACCTGGCCGCCGGTTCGGCGGAACCGGCGCAGCGCCTCCCGGCTGCGCGGCACCATCCGCAGCGAACGATCGACCAGCGTGCCGTCGAGGTCGGTGACGATCCACCGGTAGCTCACCAGGTCACCTCGTGGCTGTCCGCGAGCGCGTCGAGGATGACGCCCCCGGTCGGGTCGAGCGTGCCGACGGTGGCCAGGTAGCCGGGGCCCTGCCAGGACGGGGTGGCCGGGCTGCCGGCCGGGCGCAGGCCGAGGAAACGACCACCGGCCTGACGCACGAGGAGGCTGCCTGCGGCCAGATCCCAGGTGCTGACGCTGAGCCCGAGCGCGACGTCGACCCAGCCGGCCGCGACGTGCGCCAGCGACAGCGCCGCGCTGCCCGGCCGTCGGGTGGTCCGGAACTCGGTGATGAACCGGCCGAGCCGGGCCAGCGCCAGGTCGCCGTCCGCGCGTACCTCCCGGGGATTGGGGTAGCTGCTGACCAGCAACGCCTCGGTCTCCTTGGCCGCACCGGCGCTACGCAGCGGTGTCCCGTTGTGGAAGGCACCCGACGGCCCGGCCGTGAACAGGTCCCGGCGCACCGGGTCGTAGATCGCTCCGGCGACCACCGTCCCATCCACCACCGCCGCCACCGAGGTGCAGAAGAAGGCCAGCCCACTGGCGAAGTTCGCGGTGCCGTCGATCGGGTCGACGTACCAGTGCACCCGACCCTGCCCGACCGCGCCACCCTCCTCACCGACGATGCGGCTGTCCGGCACGGCGTCGAGGATGACCTCGCGGATCGCGGCCTCGGCGGCCCGGTCGTGTGCGGTGACGGGGTCGTGTCGGTCGCGTTTGAAGTCCAGCTCCGGCCGGGACCGGAACGCCGTCCGCAACTGCTCGGCGACGCAGGTCGCGGCGCGCTCCGCCACGGAAGCCAGTTCCTCGTCGGCCGTCATACGTACGCCTCCTTCAATAGCACCAGCAGGTCTGCGGGGTCCGCGACCACCGCGTCAGGCTCGTCGGCCACCTCGTACGGCCGGTCGTAGGTGTCCCGTGCGGTCATCAGGATGGTGGCGCCGACGCCCGCCCGACGTCCGCACACCACGTCGCGGTCGAAGTTGTCGCCGACGTACCACACTTGGTCGGGTGACACCCCGAGGCTGCGGCAGCCGATTCCGATCATGTCGGGGTGGGGTTTGCGGATGCGCACCTCGTCGCTGTAGATCTGCAGGGCGAAGTGCCGGTCCAACCCGGCGTGAGCCAGCCAGTCCCGATGGACCACGCCGGAGAGGGCGTTACTGACGATGCCCACCGGCAGCTTCTGCTCGCCGCACCAGGCCAGCAGGTCGGCCAGGCCGTTGCGGGCGTGTCGCTGCGAGCGCAGCTCACCCATCCGTCGACAGAGCAACCAGGCCTGGCTGGTCACGATCGCCCGGGCCTGGGGCGGCCAGTCCACCGCCACGAAGTCACCCCAGAACATCGCCGGGGTCAGCTCGGCTGGGGTGGGCAGCCGCGACATGGCATTCTTCCAACCGGAGTCGGCGGCGGCACCGGCCAGGAGGTCGCGGCGTATCGCGGCTGTGTCGAGCCGCGTGCAGCCACAGCGGTGGAGCAGGGCGCACACCTCAGCCGCGAGGTCGTCGGCCCAGCCGGCGCGGTGCACCGTCTGGACCACCACGCCGCCGAAGTCGAGCAGCAGGGCCCGAGGCGAGATCAGGCTCATCGCACCCCACCCGTACGCACCGTTTGATCGCCGGCACCCGGCCGTTGGTTGATTAGGTCCCAGTCTTCGCTGCGTCGGCCGTCCGCCCCGAACAGGTGCAGGTCGGCCGGGGGTGCCCACACCACCGTGCTGCTGCCGGGCACCGCGTCGAAGGCCCGGAACGTCAACGCGAACAGTTCCGTGCCGTGGCACCGCAACTGCACGGTCCAGCTGGATCCGGTCGGCAGCACCGTTTCCACCTCGGCCGGCGCGTGCCACATCCCCTCGGGTACGTCCGCTTCGGCCGCGAGCCGCAGCGACTCGGGCCGGACGCCGGCCGTACCGTCCTCGGGTGGCCGCCCGCCCAGGTCGGCGAGGTAGCCGGTCAGGTGTGCGCCGAGCCCGGCACCGTTTTGGTTGCCCAGTGGGATCAGGTTCATCGGTGGGCTACCGACGAAGGCGGCGACGAAAACGCTGGCCGGTCGGTCGTAAATCTCCATCGGTGCCCCGAGCTGCTCGACTAAGCCCTCGTTCATCACCGCCACGTGCGTGGCCATGGTCATGGCCTCCAGTTGGTCGTGGGTGACCAGCACCACCGTGGACCCGGAGCGCTGGTGGATGCGCTTGAGTTCGGCCCGCATCTCCAGGCGTAGTCGGGCATCCAGATTGGACAGCGGCTCGTCGAGCAGCAGCACCTCGGGATCCACGGCGAGCATCCGGGCCAGTGCGACGCGCTGCTGCTGCCCGCCGGAGAGCTGCGACGGGTAGCGCTTGGCGTAGTCGGCGATCCGCAGCATTCCCATCGCGGAGCGTACCCGGGTGTCCCGCTCCGGTCCCGGCACCCTGCGCATGCGCAGCCCGAACTCGATGTTGCGGGCGACCGTCATGTGCGGCCACAGCGCGTAACTCTGGAACACCAGCCCCATGCCGCGCTTCTCCGGCGGCACGTACACGCCCTGCTCGACCGAGTCGAGCACCTTGGCGCCGACCCGGATGTCACCCGACGTCGGCTGCTCCAGCCCGGCGATCATGCGCAGGGTGGTGGTCTTGCCGCAGCCGGACGGCCCCAGCAGGCACATGAAGGCGCCATCGGGGATGACCATGTCCAGATCGCGTACGGCGTACTGTCCGGAGAGGTAACTCTTGCTGACCCGGTCCAATTCGATCGACGGCATGTCTAACCTCCCAGTCCGCTGGCGAGACTGCTCCTGGTGGCCCGCTGGGCCAGGTAGGTCACGGCGAACGAGACCACCGCGATGACCAGCACCGCCGCGTTGGCCTGCTGGGTGTAGCCGTAGTCCACGAGGTGGATGGAGAGCGTGGTCAGCAGCGGCATACCAGCCGTCGCGAGCATGATGACGATGGACAACTCCTTGATTCCGGAGATGAACGGCAGGATGACCCCGGTCGCCAGGGAACCCTTCTGGATCGGCACCACGATCCGCCACAGTCGGCGGAACCAGCCGGCCCCGACGACCTGCGCCGCCTCCTCCGGCTCCTTGCCGAGCTGCATCATGGCGGCGATGCCGGAGCGCGACGAGTACGGCAGGTGGGTGACCACCATGACCAGCACCAGCAGCGTCACCGTGCCGTACAGGGCGGGGATCGGGCCGCGTGGCACGGCGAACAGGGTCAGGTACGCCGCGGCGAAGGCGATGCCGGGCACCAGGTACGGCAGGAACGACACCTGTCGGAGCAGCCCGGAGATCCGTGGGCTGCCGGAGCGGGCCACCACATAGCCGACGAGCAGCCCCAGCAGGCCGCACAGCAGCGCCGAGGTGCCGACGATTCGGACGCTGTTCCACATCGCCTCGTACAGTTCACCACCGCGCAGCAGCCCGTGTGGGAAGCCGACCGCCTCGGGAATGTCGGCGGCGAGCCAGAACCGGAGGGTGAAGTTGTCCGCTCGGAACACCCCGGGGGTGTGGGTGACGGTGGAGATCAGCAGCGTGAGCAGTGGTACCACCACGCTGACAACGAAGACCCCGAGCCCCAGCCCGTACGCCGGCCAGCGCCAGCGCCGCAGGTCGGTGGCGCGGTCCATGCCGCCCTTGCCGCCGATGGTGACGAACCGCCGCTGCTCCCGGACCAGGCGCATGTCGAAGAGCACCACCAGCACGCCGAGCAGCACGATGACGGCGGCGAGGACCGCGGCGACACCGGAGGAGCGGGTGTGGATGCTGCGGTAGAGCGAGGTCGACAGCAGTGAGTAGTCGGTCGGCAGGCCGAGGATGTACGGCGTGCCGAAGGTCCCCAACACCCGGCCGAAGATGAGCAGGGTTGCCGAGGAGAGCGAGGGCAGCAGCAGGGGCAGCACCACGCTGCGCATCGCCTGGCCCCGGCTGGCGCCCAGTACCCGGGCCGACTCCTCCAGTTGGGAGTCCATCCGGCGCAGCGCGTTGCCGAAGAGCAGCAGCACGAACGGGTAGTAGTGCAGGCCCAACGTCACGATCATCGGGACTGCGCCGTATGCCAGCCAGTTCGGTGTGGTGACGCCCCAGCTTTCCAGGTAGCCGGGGGTGCCGCCGGAGCCGCCGTTCTTGAACAGGGTCAGCCAGGCCAGCGCGAACGTCCACGACGGCAGCATGTACGGCACGACCAGCGCACCGGCGAGAAACTTGCGTCCGGGGACGTTGGTCCGGGTGACCAGCCATGCCATCGACCCACCCAGCGCCACGGCGAACAGGATCACCCCGATGCCGACGGTCAGGGTGTGCCAGAACGGCTCCCAGAAGAGGTCCGAGCTGATCGGCGAGCGGAACACCCGCCACAGGTAGTAGCTCGTCGAACTTCCCACCGAGGCACCGGCCCGCAGGTCGTCTCCGTACTGCACCCGTACCGCGTCGGAGACGATCGCCACCAGGGGCGCGATCACCAGGTAGGCGAAGGCGCCGATCAGCAGCACCCCGATCAGGGTGGTCGGCTCGGAGAGCAGCACTCGTGCCCGGTATCGCAACTTGCCACGCCAGCCCGTGGCGGGCGGATTGATCACAGACATCTCGTGGTCCTCCCCGACCCCCCGAACCTCTCGGTCAGCCGTGCTTGACGCGCCAGAAGTCCTGGACCGTCTGTGCCTGTTGGTAGTCCTTGAGGAGTTGGTCCGACTGCACGGCGAACAGTTGGGTGTCCCAGTTGGTCAGGCCCGGCGGGTTGTTGGGGCTGGCCGGGACCGCCTTGTTACCGGAGATGCCGCCGGAGCCCATCTCGTGGACGATGCCCTCCTGGGTCATCACGAAGTGGATGAACAACTTGGCCGCGTTGGGGTGCTTCGACTTGGCCGCGATGGCACCGTACTTGTCGTACGAGAAGCCGACCCACGGTGCGAGCCCTTCACAGACCGCCATCTGGTAACCCTTGTCGGCCACGTCGCGGAACTTGGCGATGGACAGCAGGCCGATCCGGGGCTCCTTCTGCTGTGGTGCGGCGACGGCGGCGGTGGTGTCCTCGTCGGCCTTGGTGAGCACCGGCTTGTTGGCCGCCAACCGCTTGATCCACTCCCAGGACGCGTTCTGCTCGCTGGTCCGCAGGGCGGATCCGGCGTGCTTCTGGTAGTCCTGCGCCAGGCTGTCGGCACCGTGGTTGGTGGTCTGTGACAGCCACTGCATCAGGGTCGGTTTGCCCAGCGGGTCCTGCATCACGACCTTGCCGGACCAGGCCGGCTCGGTCAGCTCCCACATGCTCTTGACCGGGCAGCCGTTGGGGAACAGCTTGGTGTTGTACGCCCACACGTTGGCCTTGGAGAGCACCAGCAGCGGATCGCGGTTCGCGTCGGGGATGTCCTTGGCCAGGTCGGGTGGGATCCAGGTGGTGACGACGTTGCGCGGCAGCAGTTCGCCGACGAGCACCGGGCCGTCCTCGAACAGCGTCACGTCGATGGTCACGTTGTCGGCCTGGTTCTCGCGGGTCAGCTTCTCTGCGGTGTCGCCGCTCTTGGACTTCACGCCCTCGGCCTTGATGCCGTACTTCGCCTCGAACGCCTTGGCCACCTCGACGATGTCGCCGCTGGAGTCGTAGGCGAGGACGCTGCCTTCCTTCTTGGCCGCCTCGATGAGGGCGTTGAGGTCGAATGATGCCGCGTCCTGCACGGACGTGGTCGGCAGTGGACTGTCGGCGCCCACACCGTTGCTCGACGGGGCGCAGGCGACTGCTGCGGCGAGCACGATTCCGGTGAGGAGCATCGCCGGCAGTCGACCGGCCGTCTGGTACGAACGCGTTGAATGCCTGCGCACGGTGCAAGCTCCTTCGCTCGTCGGGCACCTGCGGCACCCGGTGGGGGTACGGCCGTCGGCCGCGTGTCAGAAGCGTAACGCCGTTCACATCTTTGTCAAGACATAATTACTTTGTCGAAACCTGTTGAGGATTCACAGCATGCGCTTGAGCATCGCGTCGGCGAGCGCGTCCGCACACTCCGCGAGCCGCAGCCCCAGCACATCGAGGCGGCGGAGTAGCTCCCGTCGCTTCAACATGGCCGCATCCACCTCACCGGAGAGCAACGCCGCCAGAGCGATGCCGTACCGGTGCCGGACCTGACCGGCGCGCTTGTGCGCGACCAGGGCCGCGGCCGGCACGTCCTGTGGCCGGGGCAGAATGCGGTTCACCGCCCGGCGCAGGTCCTTCAGACCCAGATTGACCTGCTCCAGCAGCGCAACCGCCGCACCATCCAGCCGTACCCCGTACAGGTCGGTCTCCCGCACGTAGTCCCGCAGGTGGTCGAGCACGTCGTCGATGGAGCGGGAAAGTCGGAACAGGTCCTCCCGGTCGATCGGCGTGGTCAGCGTGGCGGACAACTCCGGCACCAGCCGGGCCCGGTGACCGTCACCGAGATGCTCCAGATCGGACATCATGTGGCGCGCTTCGGCCGGTCCCACCCGGCCGGTGGTCACCCCGATCGCCAGCGCGACACCGTCCAGCGCCGCATCGATCTGCTGCACCAGGATGCCGATGACGCGGCGATGCGAACGACCAGCCAGGTCGTCGAAGACGCGACGCAGGCGGGAGATCATGTGACCGTCCGGAGCAGGCCGCCCGCCAACAGTCCGGCGAGCAGGCTGGCCGGCAGGGTCACCAGCCAGGCCACCAGCACCGGCATGGCGAACTGCCAACGCACCCGGCGGACACCCTGGCTCGTCCCGGCACCCACCAGCCCGGCCGCCATCGACTGGGTCATGCTGACCGGTGCGCCGAGCCCCGCGCTGCCGAGCACCGAGGTCGCCGCCGCCAACTCGGCCGAGACCAGGCACCAGGGTCGGGGCGGCAGCAGGCCGAAGGTGGCTCCCCGGGCCATCCGCCGCAGGCTGAGCACCGCACCGGCACCGAACACGGTGACCAGACCGAGCAGGACCGGCCAGTGCGGGGGCCGCATACCAACCGAACCGTGCAGCATGGCCAGCCCGACCCCGACCACGGCGAACATCTTCTGTCCGTCGTTGGCGGCGTACGCGAGGCTCTGCCCGGAGAACGCCGCGAGGTGCGTGAGGCGTAGCGCAGTCGTCAGCCGCGAGGTGGTCGGTAGGCGGCGGGCCAGCATCCCGAAGAGCAGGCCCAGGGCGCCGCCGACCAGCGGGGCCACCGCGGCGACCACGAGCACCCCGGCCAACGTGGCCCAGGCGGTGTGCGCGCCGGCACCGGTGGCGGCACCGGCCAGGCCGCCGAGCACGGCGAGGGTGATGCTGGTTGGCACGCCACGCCAGGTGAGCATGCCGACCAGCAGCAGGGACGCGGCGACGCCGACCAGCACAATGAGCGGGCCCCGCCGGTCGGTCGGATCCAGCAACCGGTCGGTGAAGGTACGCGCCACGGTCAGCCCGAACAGCGCCGGCCCGGCTGCGATCGCCGCGAGCAGCACGGCGAGTACGACATACGGCGGGACCTCACGATGACGTACCGCCAGTGCCAGCATCGCCGCGCCGTCGTTGGCCCCGCACACGAACACGAACACCGCGGCCAGCAGTACGAATCCGAGGCTCACCGGAGCTCACCAGTGGCCGCGCTGCGTCGCCTTGCCCTCGGCGTACCCACTCTGCGCCGCTGACAGTTGGCTGGTGGTGCCGACCTGCGCGACCGGTACGTCCCACCAGGCGTCGGAGGGCGGCCCCGGGTCACCGGTGAGGCCGGTACGGACGTAGACCACCGTGGTGCCGGCCGCCGAGCGGGCCTTGGCCAACGCCGTCCGGAGCTCGTCCAGCGTGGCCGGGCGGTCCACCTGCGCGCCCAGGCTGGCGGCGTTGGCCGCCAGGTCGACCGGCAGATCCGGCCCGTCCAGCCGGCCGGTGTCGGGATGTCTGGCCCGGTACGACGTGCCGAAGCGCTCGCCGCCCACCTGCTCCGACAGCTCGCCGATGGAGGCGTAGCCCCGGTTGTCGACCAGCACCACGGTGAGCTTCAGGCCTTCGGCGATCGCGGTCGCCAGTTCCTGCGCCATCATCAGGTAGGAGCCGTCGCCGACCAGGACGAACACCTCGGCCTCCGGGTCGGCCAACCGCACGCCGAGGCCACCGGCGATCTCGTAGCCCATGCACGAGTAGCCGTACTCGACGTGGTACTGGCCGGGCCGGGCAGCGCGCCACTGTCGGTGCAGGTCACCCGGCATGGAGCCGGCTGCGCACACCACCACGTCGGCGGCCTCGGCGGCGTCGTTGACCGCCCCGATCACCTGGGCCTGGGTCAGCGGGCCGCCGGTTGCCGCCCGGCCGGCGTCGACCGCCGCATCCCAGCCGGCGACCAGCGTGGCGGCCCGTTTCCGCCGCGCCACGGGTAGGGACCAGCCGGCGAGCTGCTCCGTCAGCTCCAGCAGGCCCGCCCGGGCGTCGGCGGTGAGCGCCACCGCACCGAGCTTCACCGCGTCGAACGTGGCTACATTGAGGTTGACGAAGCGCACCTCCGGGTCGGCGAAAAGACTGCGTGAGGCGGTGGTGAAGTCGCTGTAGCGGGTGCCGATGCCGAGCACCACGTCCGCCTCCCGGGCCAGGGTGTTCGCCGCGGTGGAACCGGTGACGCCGATCGGGCCGACGGCACCGGGATGACCGTGCGGCAGGGCCCCCTTGCCGGCCTGGGTCTCCACGACGGGAATGCCGGTGGCGGCGACGAAATCGGCCAGGGCCTGCGTGGCGCCGCTGTAGATGACGCCGCCGCCGGCCACGATCAGCGGACGGCTCGCGGTACGCAGCAGTTCGGCCGCGCGCGCCAACGCCGGGTGGTCCGGCCGGGCCCGGGCGATGTGCCAGAGCCGGGGAGCGAACAACTCGTCCGGGAAGTCGTACGCCTCGGCCTGCACGTCCTGCGGCAGGGCCAGCGTCACCGCCCCGGTCTCGGCCGGGTCGGTCAGCACCCGGGCGGCAGCGAGCAGCGCGGCGGGCAGCTGCTCCGGCCGGTTGATCCGGTCCCAGTAGCGGCTCACCGGTCGCAGTGTGTCGTTGACCGAGACGTCGTACGAGCGCGGGTCCTCCAGCTCCTGCAACACCGGGTTGGCGACCCGGGTGGCGAAGACGTCGCCGGGCAGCAGCAGCACCGGCAGCCGATTGACGGTGGCCAGCGCGGCACCGGTCACCAGGTTGGTCGCGCCCGGCCCGATCGACGTGGTGCAGGCGTAGGTGGAGGTACGTAGCCGGGTGCGGGCGTACGCGGCGGCGGTGTGCACCATCGCCTGCTCGTTGCGGGCCTGGTGATACGGCATCCGCGAGCCGGCCTGAAGCAGTGCCTGGCCGAGTCCGGCCACGTTGCCGTGCCCGAGGATGCCGAAACAGCCGGCGATCAACCGCTGCCGTACGCCGTCGCGTTCCGTCTCCTGTTGGGCCAGGAACGTCACGACGGCCTGGGCCACCGTCATCCTCATCGGGTTCTCCCTCGGTACGACGTCAGGGGTACGCGCGGATCGGGCACCTGTTGCTGCCAGGACTCCCGGACCCAGTGGTGCACCGGATCGTCCCGGCAGGCCATGGTGCGCTCCGGCGCCGGCCCGGCCAGCACGTTGAGGTAGTACAGGTCGTATCCGGGGGCGGCGATCGACGGGCCGTGGTAGCCGTTCGGGACCAGCACCACGTCCCCGGTGGCGACCTCGGCGAGCACTTCGGTGCTGCCGTAGACGCGCTGGTAGGCCAAGCCGCTGGTCTCGAAGTAGTAGATCTCCTCCAACACCGCCTCGCCGTCGGCCTCGGTGTCGTGCTTGTGCGGCGGGTACGACGACCAGTTCCCGCCGGGGGTCAGCAGCTCGACCGCGACGAGCTTGTCGCACTCGAACACCTCCGGCGCGCAGAAGTTGTTGACCTGCCGGGTGGCCGGACCGGCGCCACGTATCTCCACCGGCACCCGCTCGGCCGGTCCGTAGCGTGCCGGTAGCCGGCGCGTGGCCCGGGCCGAGGGCAGTGCGCAGCGCAGGCCGGTGCCGGTCCGGACGGTCACGGTGGCGTCGATCGGCAGGTACGCGAAGTCGGTCACCCGCTCGAACACGCTGTCCCGGCCGGTCAGCTCGAAGACCTGCCCGTCGCACCACACCACACCGCCGCCGCTCAGTGGCAGCAGCAACTGTTCGAACTCGCCGGTGTCGAAGGTGATCTCACCGCCGGCGGGCAGCTCCAGCACCCGCAGCCCGCAGTATCGCCAACCGGCCCGTTCCGGGGTCACCTCGACCGGGCAGCCGTCCCCGCCTCGTGCCGTTCCCGCTGGTAGGTACATCTCCTCACCCCAGCAACGCGGCGGCGGTGTCGACGGCGGCGGCCACGTCGTCATCCGGTGGATAGAGCAGCGCCCGCCCCACCACGAGGCCGCGTACGCCTGGATTGGCCAGCGCCTTCTGCCAGGCGGTGTACGCCTCCTCGCCGGCCGACTCGCCGCCCAGCAGCAGCACCGGCAGCGTGGTCGACTCCAGGACCCGGTCCATCTCCGGCACCACCGGCAGCTTGAGCCAGGTGTACGCGGACGACCCGCCCAACGCCTGGCCGACACCGATGGCCCGGATCAGTGCCTCGGGGCGGGCGTCCAGTTGCGCCCGGCCGTCGATCCGGCTCACCGGCAGCGGCTCGATCATGGCCATCAGTCGATGTCGGGCCAGCTCGGTGACGGCCCGTCCGCAGGATTCCAGGGTGCTGACCGTCCCCGGGTCGGCCGGGTCGATGCGGCACAGCATCTTGCCACCATCGAATCCCATCTCCACGATGGTCTGCGTGTCGTAGCCGGTGAACCGGTCGTCGAGTTCGAACACCGCCCCGGTGATTCCGCCCCGGTTCATCGAACCGATCACCAGACGGTCGTTCAGTTCGCCGAGGAGGAGCAGGTCCTCGATGACGTCGGCGGTGGCCATGACGCCGTGTACGCCCGGGCGGGACAGCGCGGTACGCAGCCGCTGGAGCAGGTCGGTCCGGTTGGCCATGGCGTCCGGCCGGTTCCGTACCCCGACGGTTCCCCGGGCCGGATGGTCGGCCGCGATGATCATCAACCGTTCGTCACCCCAGCCGGTCGGCCGGCGTCGGTCGGTGGCGGCCTGTGCCACCAGTTCGGGACGGCCCGCCCGCTGGCGGGTCAGGGCGCGGATCGTGTTCTCCGTCATGGCGCCTCTCCCATCAGTCCGTACACCTCGTCAGCGGTCGGCATCGCATCCGAGCAGGACAGTCTCGCGGCGACGTGCGCGCCGGCCGCGTTGGCGAAGCGCAGGATCCGCTCCAGCGGCCAGTCCGCGAGCAGGCCGTGGCAGAGCGCACCGCCGAAGGCGTCACCCGCGCCCAGCCCGTTGACCACCTCCACCGGCACCGGCGGCACCACGACCCGGGTGCCGTCGGCGCGTTTGGCCAGCACACCCCCGGGGCCCTGTTTGACCACCGCCAGCCGGACGCCGGCTGCCAACAACGCGTCGGCTGCCGCATCGGGGCTGGTCTCGCCGGTGGTGATCGCGCACTCCTCGCGGTTGCCCACCGCCACGGTCACCGCGCCGGTCGCCAGGGCGTCGCGGTAGGCCCGGGTGGCCTGCGTCGGATCGGCCCACAGCATCGGCCGGTAGTCCAGATCAAGCACGGTCTCGCCGGTGTCGGCACCTTCGTGGTCGCGAGGGGTCTCGCCGATGTCATGACCTTCGTGGCCGTGGACGGCTCGGTCCCGCCGCAAGCCGAGCACGACGTGGTGGGCGGTCCGGCTGGGCTCGGCGGACAGGCCGGTGCCGGTGAGCCACACCAGGCGGGCGGCGGCCAGCGCCGACCGGTCCAGGTCGTCCGGACGTATCTCCAGGTCGGGTGCCTTCGGTGCCCGATAGAAGTAGATCGGGAAATCGTCCGGTGGGAAGATCTCGCAGAAGGTGATCGGGGTGGAAAGGCCCGGCACCTCGGTCACGTACCCGTCGTCCACCCCGTACGCCGTCAGCGCCTGGTGTACGAACGCGCCGAACGGGTCGGCCCCGGTCCGGGTGACCACCGCGGTACGGCACCCCAGCCGGGCCGAGGCGACGGCCACGTTGGTCGCGCTGCCACCCAGGAACCGGGCGAAGATGTCCACCTCGGACAGGGGCACCCCGCCGCGCAGCGGATAGAGGTCGACGCCGACCCGGCCGACGGTGATGACGTCGTACGGCACTGCCGGTCGGCTCGGGGCGTTGACCGGGGACCCGTCCAGCGGCACGGATCCCATCACGTACCCACCGAGGCGAGGTAGGCCAGGCTGCGGCGAACGTCGGCCAGCGGACCGGTACCGTCGGCCGGCTCACTCGCCAGCACGGCGTCCTGCTCCATGACGTACCAGCCGGGGTAGCCGGCGTCGGTCAACGCTGTCACGATTTCGGCGATGCCGACATCGCCGTCGCCGAGCGGGCGGTACATGCCGGCCGCCACCGCATCGCGGTATCCGATGGCACCGGCCCGCACCCGCGAGGCGAGGGTCGCGTTGACGTCCTTCAGGTGCACGTGTGCGGTCCGTCCGGCGGCCTTGCGGGCGACCTCGACCGGGTCCGCGCCACCGACCAGCAGGTGTCCGGTGTCCAGGCAGAGCCCCACGACGCTGCCGTCCAGCACCCGCCAGACCTCCTCGGCCCGCTCGACCATGGTGCCGACGTGCGGGTGTAGCGTCGCGACGACCCCGTGGTCGGCGGTGACTCCGGCCAGCGCGTCGAGCCGGCCGAGCAGCGTCCGCCAGCCCGCCGCGTCGAGGACCGGCCGCTGGTCGTAGCCCTCCGCTTCGGTCGCCGCGGCCAGCACCAGCGTGTTCGCGCCGCTGGCCAGGAACGCCGGCAGGTGCGCCAGCACCTCCGGGAGCGGGTCGTGCCCCGGGTCGTGCAGCAGCACCGGCACGAAGCCGCCCACTGCGGTCAGCCCGTACGCCGTGAGCAGTTCCCGCCGCTGTACCGGGTCGGTGGGCAGGAACCCGTCCGGGCCGAACTCGGTGGCGATGATGCCGGTGCCGGCCATCTCGGTCAGCACCCGCTCGGCCGTCATCTGGTGCCCCCAGCCGGGCACCTCGCACACGCCCCAGGAAATGGGGGCCCCGGCGATTCGCATGGCCATCACCGGCTTCCCACCCCGGCCGGATGGGTGAGCCGGACGTCGTCGCCCCGAACCTCGTCGACGCGTACCGGGCGCCGCTCGTGGCGGGACAGCTCGGCGGCCTCGGCCACGTACAGCGCCTCCAGCGCGTCGGCGACCGGACACGGGTTTCCGGTCCGGCCCGCGACCAGGTCCAGGAAGGCCGCCATCTCGGCGGCGTACGCGGGCCGGAAGCGGTGCCAGAAGTCGGGCCAGGCGGGCCCGGCGGACGGGGGCGCGCCGGGCTCGGCGGAGCGTAGTGGGGACCGCCCGTCCAACCCGACGACGTAGGTGCCCCGGGTGCCAGCGAGTTCGGCGCGTACGTCGTATCCCGCGCCGTTGTAGCGGGAGCCTTGCACCGTGGCGAGTGTTCCGTCGGCGAAGGTGAGGATGGTCGTCGCGGTGTCGACGTCGCCGGCCTGGGCGAAGAACGGCGCGCCCCGGTTCGCGCCGGTCGCGTACACCTCGACCACCTCGGTGCCGGTCAGCCAACGGGCGATGTCGAAGTCGTGGATGTGGCAGTCGCGGAAGATGCCACCGGAGAGCGGTACGTAGTTGGCGTGCGGTGGGGCGGGGTCGCCGGTGACCAGGTGCAGTCGATGCAGTGTGCCGACTTCGCCGGCGCGTAGGGCGGCCCGGGCGGCCTGATAGCCGGCGTCGAATCGACGCTGGAATCCGATCTGGACGGGGATCCCGGACTCGGCAACGCGCCGGGCGACATCGACGGTCTGCCTGACGTCCCCGGCGACCGGCTTTTCGCAGAACACCGGCACGCCCGCGTCGACCGCCCGGAGAATGAGCTCGGCATGCGTCGAGGTGGGAGTGGCGATCACGACGGCGTCGGGCGCGGCGGCCAGGGCGGCGTCCACGTCGCCGGCGGGTTGGGCACCGACCAGTTCGGCGGCGGAGCGGGCGCGCCCGGCGTCGGAGTCGGCGATGAGCAGCTGGGACACCTCCGGGTGAACGCGCAGGTTGGCCGCGTGCGCCGTGCCGATTCTTCCGGCTCCGAGCAGGGCGATGCGCATAGAACACCTCCTGGTGAATACGGTGGGGCCGTTGAGTCGGGCAGGAGTTGCTTCTGTGGCTAGATTCTTAGTCCTCGACCGAGCGTCGTGTCAACACTTTGTAAGGACATAATGATGTCTGCTATTGTCATTTGATAGCGAAGGACACCTGCGAGGAGCATCTTGACCAGGCCGCTACCCATCACCCTCGACCGGTCGAGCCCGGTTCCCCTCTACTTCCAGGTCGCCCTGCAGATCGAACAGCTCATCGATCAGGGCGAGCTGCCACCTGGTTCACGCCTGGACAACGAGATCCAGCTCGCCGACCAGACCGGGCTGTCCCGGCCCACCATGCGTCAGGCCATCCAGTGCCTGGTGGACAAGGGGCTGCTGGTCCGCAAGCGTGGTGTCGGCACCCAAGTCGTGCACGGCATGGTCAAGCGGCCGGTGGAGCTGAGCAGTCTCTACGACGACCTCAGCCACGGCAACCAGCGACCCAGCACCATGACGCTCCTGGTCGAGACGATTCCGGCCGACGACGCCATCGCGGTCGCGTTGCGGCTGGCACCAGGCACCGACATCGTCCACCTGGAGCGGCTGCGGTTCGCCCAGGGTGAACCGCTCGCCATCATGCACAACTGGCTGCCCACCGGGTTGACCGAGCTGACCGAGGAACGGCTGGAGCGGCACGGCCTCTACGAGCTGCTGCGCGGTGCCGGGATCCACATGCGGGTGGCCAACCAGCGCATCGGTGCCCGGGCCGCCACCAGCCCGGAGGCCCGGTTGCTGCACGAGCGCCGGGGTGCGCCACTGCTGACGATGAGCCGCACCACCTACGACGACAGCGGCCGGGCGGTCGAGCACGGATCACACGTCTACCGGCCGACGCTCTACAGCTTCGAGATCGCCCTCGTCGAGCGCTGACCCATCCGCCCCGGGTCCGCTCGGGAAGTCGACGCGCCGGTCCGGCCAGGACGGCTCGACCGACGCGTCGACTCGTACCTCAGAAGCGCGGGTTCCAACCCGAGGTGTCGACGGCCAGACCGGCCTCCTCGGCTACGTCCTCCCACTGCACGAACTTGAAGTTGGTGTTCTCTCGCTCCTCACCGTTGTCGTCGACGACGGTTGGCGTGTTCTGACCGTCGTGTACCACGAGCAGTCCCTCGTCGAAGGTGCTGCCGAGCGGTGCGTTGAGCACCATCGCGCCGTCGCAGACCTCGGAACCGTCCGGCTCGTCCGAGTCGTCACCGGAGACGACCCGGAAGTGACCCGTGTACGCGTTGGCACCCTGCAACTGGTAGACGGCGAAGGCGTTCTCGCCCTGACTGGATGCCAGCAGGTATCCCTTGCCGCCGCCCCGGTAGTAGATAGTCAGGCCCTCCACGTCGGAGGACAGGTGGCTACCGCCGTAGCCCGGGTCCGGGCCGTACGCGCACTCGTCGGTGACCGGGTCGTACGCCGCCGGTACGCCGTATTCGCGTACTTTGTCGACGAGCACTGGCGTGCCGAGCAACGTGGCCGGCATCCGCCAGATGCCGACGTCCTCCTGTCCGGCGTAGAGCGTGCCGGTCCGCGCGTCGACCACCATGCCCTCGAACTGCGGGTCCTCGCCCGGCTCAAGGCAGGGCTGCCAGGTCGCGCCGTTGGGCAGGGTGAAGCTTGCCGGCATGGTCAGTGTCCGCTCCACGGTGTAGGTCACCGTGCCGGCCGGGGTGGCGATGAGCCGCAGCAGCGCGAGCTTGGTGGTGTCCCGCTGGCTCACCAGGGCGTACGACCGCCCGGTGGCGCGGTCCTGCCAGGTAGCCAGCCCGTATGCGGTTCGTTTCTCGTTCACCTCATCCTGATTGCTGGAGAAGACCAGTGGTGCCGCCGGGTCGGTGACGTCGACCAGCGGAGGTGCTCCCACCCGCGCGGCCGAGGGGTCGATCCGGTAGACGCGTAGCTGGTCGCGGCCCCGGTCGGAGACGACCGCCAGGTCGCGGGACGCGCCGCCGACCCGCATGCCGTACACCAGGTCGACGTTGTTGAACCGGCCGCCCTCGTCGCCGGGGCGGGGCGGCGCGGGTGCCGCGACGGTCTGCAGGACGGTGCCGGACAGCGAGTACGCCAGTAGGCCCGCCTCCTTGGCGGTGCCGATGACGACGCTCCGGGCGGAGTGCGTCGGGTGTAGCCAGATGGCCGGGTCGTCGGCATTGGCCCTGCCGCCCGCGTCGTCGTCGAAAAGCGCTGGCGTCTCCAGCTTCGCTTCGACCTCGGGCATGCTGCTGGCCTGTGCCGGCAGCGGCGAGAACGGGGAGATGGACAAGGCGGTGGTGATGGCGACAGTGGCCGCCGTGAGTAGGCGACCCCTTCGGTTGCGCACAGTACCTCCAAGGGTGGGGGGAACCCATCGGACAGGAGACCAGTTGCGAAATGAGATTACATTAAGATGTATTGACAAACAATCGGCCGATAAATAGATAGAGATAAACGTGTTCGACCTGCTGGCCGGTCGACCCAGTGGCGGGCGTCGTCTCGCCCGCCCGGAGTGACGTGCTAGGACGCGGTGGGGAAGTGCAGGGTGGGCTGAGCCGTCTCGACCGGCTCCGGCCAGCGGCTGGTGACCACCTTGCCGCGCGTGTAGAAGGCCACCCCCTCGGTGCCGTGGGCGTGCGTGTCGCCGAAGAGCGACGCCTTCCAGCCGCCGAACGAGTGGTATGCCATCGGCACCGGCACCGGCACGTTGACGCCGATCATGCCGATCGTCGTGCCGCGTACGAAACGGCGGGCGGCGGCACCGCCCGAGGTGAACAACGCGGTGCCGTTGCCGTACGGATTGGCGTTGATCACCGCGATCGCCTCGTCGAGGTTCCGCGCGCGGAGCACCACCAGGACCGGACCGAAGATCTCCTGCTGGTACGCCGCCATGGTGGGGGTCACCCGGTCGAGCAGACACGGTCCGACGAAGAACCCGTCCTCGTGCCCGCCGACCCGCAGGTCTGATCCGTCGACGACGATCGCGGCTCCGGCTTCTCGTGCCCCGTCCACCGCGGCGAGCACCCGCTCCCGTGCCTGCGCCGTGACCACCGGACCCATCTGGCTGCCCGGCTGGTCGCCAGGGCCGACCACGATCGCTGCCGCCTGCCGAGCCAGCAGCGTGACCAACTCGTCTCCGACCGGGTCCACCGCCACCACGGCGGAGATGGCCATGCAACGCTGACCAGCGGAGCCGTAGGCCGCTGCCGCGATCTGCCGGGCCGCGTCCGGCAGGTCCGCGTCGGGCAGCACCACCGCGTGGTTCTTCGCGCCGCCGAGTCCCTGTACCCGTTTGCCCGTCGCCGAGGCGCGCTGGTGTACATAACTCGCGATCGGGGTGGAGCCGACGAACGACACCGCCGCGACATCGGGGTGGTCGAGTAGCGCGTCAACAGCCCCCCGATCGCCGTGCACCACGTTGAACACCCCGTCCGGCAGGCCGGCGTCCGCGTACAACCGCGCCACGAAATTGGCGGGGGACGGGTCGCGTTCGCTCGGCTTCTGTACGAAGGTGTTGCCGCAGGCGATGGCGATCGGGTGCATCCACATCGGCACCATGACGGGGAAGTTGAACGGGGTGATGCCGACGCACACTCCGAGCGGTGTGCGCAGCGAGTACGAGTCGACGCCGGTCGAGACCTGGTCCGAGTACGCTCCCTTGAGTAGCTGCGGAATGCCGCAGGCGAACTCGATCACCTCTCGGCCGCGGATCACCTCGCCCCGCGCGTCCTCGACGGTCTTGCCGTGTTCGGCGGTGATCAGGCGCGCCAGTTCGTCCTCGTGCCGCTCGACCAGGTCACGTAGGGCGAACATGACCTTGGTGCGCCGGGACAGCGACACGTCGCCCCATGACCCGTACGCCTTGACTGCCGCGGCGACGGCGAGGTCTACCTCGACCCGCCCGCCGAGCGCTACCTCTGCCTGTGGCTGTCCGGTCGCCGGCTGCCAGACGGTCGCGTACCCACTGCCGCCGGTGACCGAGGTGCCGCCGATCCAGTGCTCGATGGTCCGCATCGGGCTCCCTTCGTCGATGGATCCGCTGTCGAGCCTCATGCGGGTGCCGCAATTTGTCAAGACATACTGATGTCATCGCCGCCAGACGGCAACGCCTCGGTGGCTAGGAGACCAGACAGCCGGGGTTGTTCACCGTTCCGGAGGCCCGGACCGAGGAATTGGCGCCGCTACTGTCCCTGACCCAGACCACGAGCTCCCACGTGGTCGAAGCGGCCGTCAGCACGTCCGAGCCACCGCCCGGTGGGACAGTGCCAGAGAAACGAGTCGAGCCGTTACCACTGAGTGGATATCCGTAGCTGGATCCGCCCTTGACCACCGTCCAGGCGGTGGGGTCGTATCCGGCGGACGCCTGATACAGCTCGCCGGTGATGGTGAAGGCCCAGCTCCGACCACTGTCCCGGCAGAACGGGGTGACCGAGGTGACCAGGCGCCCGCCCGATCCGGATCCCGTTCCCGAGCCCGGATCGGGCTGTGTCTCCACGCCGCCTCCGCCGGTCGACGTGCGCTTGGGGGTGGGGCTCGGCGACCGGCTACCGGACCTGTTCGGTGTCGGCGTCCGGGTCGGCGTGGCGGACGGTGTGCCCGTGCCCGGCGAAGATGGACCCGAGCCGGGAGTTGTCGGACCGTCCGGGTCGTCGGCGTCGATGATCAAATCCGGGGAGGCGTCCGCATCGGCAGGGCCGTTTCCGGGGACATCACGCAGCGCTCCGACAATGAACCCGGTTGCCACCACCAGAAGGATCAACAGGAGCACGCCGGAGAGCACACGGGACGACCAGCCGGTGCGATACATGATCGGGGGAATCAGCCAGCGCAGCCCGGCGGGCCGGGGCACCTCGTCGGCGGGGTCGTGTCGGTGCAGCCCGATCCACCGGTACCGCTCGCTGGTGGCGGTGGCAGCGCCGAGTCGACGCTGGCCACCGTCGCGTACCGGCCAGGTCCGGTCATCGTCGGGGCCGCCCCCAGCGGTCAGCGGCGGATCGGTGGCGGCGACCGGCGTCACTGTCTCGGTCGGCGGGAGGGCCGCGGTGTCCTCGGTGGCACCGCTATCCGTACCGGATGTCGGGTCTTGCGGAGGCTGCGGGGCGGTGGCTGCCGCCGGCCGGTCGGCATGCTCGGGCGCGACGGCCGTGCCAGCTCCGGTCAGGTCACCCCCCATCGCCGGTACCGTCTCGGTCCCGACCTTCTTCTCGGTCGGATCGGACCTGTCGGGTGCCGGTGCGGTGTCCCCCGTTTCGGAGGGCTGAGTAGACCGACCACTGTCGATGGCGATGCGCTTGCGGACCGCCAGCCAGCCGTCGACCGTCACCGGATCACCGCCGCAGGCCCGGACGAAAGCCCTGACCATCTCGGCGCGGGGCAGGGTGGAGCGACCGAGCGCTGCGGCAATGGTGCTGTGCGGCAGCACCTCCCCGGCGGCCTCGGCTCGCCGTTGCAGCTCGCGATAGGTGAATCCGGACCACTGCTTGAGGTCGCGCATCGCAGCGAGGAACGCCGGTGCTGATGTCGCCGACTCAGGCGGTCCGATATCGTCACCGCCGCTCCACTTTGGACTCGTTGCGCCGGATTCGAGATCAGACACGGCCGCTTCTCCCTCTTATCAGGTGACTGACCGCGAATCCACCGGGAGGTAGGAAACGAGCGGCCTCCATATCAGAGCGCAGTCCGGATCATACTCAACCCGCATTGGTCGTATCGTGCTTGTTCACAACGGGTCCGTTTTCCTGTTCCGAGCGTGGCCGACGGGACCCGGACTGCCGTCCGCTGATCCGCGACCACTCTGTCGTGCCGAACATCCCGGGATACCGGGTAGCGACGTCGCCAGCGGGCAACCGTCCGGTTCACAGGTCTTCACAGCTCGTTCCGAGCTGGTTTCCATGTTGGCAGGGTTTTTTTACTCCTCGTGACCCACGAGAGAGGAACGGCGCTGCCAGCCGGATCGGGTGCTGATCATTCCGGTCATGCCCTACGCGCGCCCAGCAAGCTGCATGCCTTCAACCGGTACGAGGTCAAGTACCTGGTGGATGCGGCGGCGGTGCCGGCATTGCGGGGCGCGTTGGAAGAGCGGATGGATCGGGACAGCCACGGTGCCAACGGCGGATACGGCGTGTGGAGCGTCTACTACGACACCACCCGGCTGCGCTTCTACTGGGAGAAGATCGAAGGACTGCGGTTCCGTCGCAAACTTCGGGTCCGCCACTATGGCGACCGGTTCGGCATAGACGACGACACCACCGTCTATGTCGAGATAAAGCAGCGGGTCAACCGGGTTACCCAGAAGCGTCGGGTGGCCCTGCCGTACCAGCTGGCCCGGCAGCTCTGCGACGAGCGGACGATGGTCGACCATGCCCCGGCCCAGGCCGCGTTCCTGGAGGAGGTGCTCGGCCTGGTGTCGGGCCTGGATCTCCGGCCGGTGGCGATGACCGGCTACCAGCGGCAGGCCTTCATCGGCCAGGGATCGGAGCTGGGCCTGCGGGTGACCCTGGACCACCGGGTGCGGGGCCGGGACCGGGACTTCCACCTGGGAGCGGACGCGGAGAACCGGTTCATCGTTCCGCCGTCGAAATCGATCATGGAGGTGAAGGCGAACGAACGGGTTCCCTATTGGCTGACCGATCTGGCGGCCCGCACGAACCTGTCGGTGGTGCGGGTCTCGAAGTACTGCCAGAGCATCGAAACGTTCGACCGCGCCCCGCGATCGATCTTCCACATTTCCGATGATGCCAGCGACGAACTGTCGCCGGTGGTTTCCCGAGGCGAGGGATAAGCAGCAATGGACTTCAACATCCAGGACCTTTCCGGCACGTTCAGTGTCGGCGACATCGCGATCGCGCTCGCCCTGTCGTTCGTGCTCAGCTCGGTGATCGGCTGGATCTACCGGGCCACCCACCGTAACGTCTCCTACAGTCAGTCGTACGTCCAGACCCTGGTCATCCTCGGGATGCTGGTTTCGCTGATCATGTTGGTGGTCGGCTCGAACATCGCCCGTGCCTTCGCTCTGGTCGGCGCGTTGTCCGTGGTGCGGTTCCGTAACGCGATCAAGGAGACCCGGGATGTCGGGTTCATCTTCCTCGTGATGGGCGTCGGAATGGCCTGCGGCACCCGTTTCTACACCCTGGCGGTCATCGCGGCCGTGGCGATCGGCCTGGTCATTCTGGTGATGTACCGGTTCAGTTGGTTCCAGCTGAACGTGCAGCGGCAGGTGGTCAAGGTGCAGGTGCCGCCGGACGGGGACTACACCAACGATATCCAGGACGTGTTGTTGCGGCACACCTCGGAATTCGAGTTGGTGAGCCTGGAGTCCATCCGTGGCGGGGCGCTGACCGAACTGCTCTACACCGTACGACTCAAGAAGGGTGTCAAGCCCGGTGAGCTGATCTCGGCGTTGAGCGAGCGGACAGCCGGACAGCGGGTGACGGTCCTGACCGGCTACGACCAGACGGATCTGTGATGCCGGCACCACTGTCGGCGGCATCCATGCCCCGGCCGGTCCGACGCTCGATGGTTCGGCGGCTGAAACACCGGATTCCGCTACGGGTGCGGCACTACTGGAAGCTGTTGACGGTCTGCGTCGCCTTCCTGACCGTCCTGACCCTGGTGTTCGGTAGTGACCGGATCCGGCCGTACGTCAGCAGTGCCAGTGACGAGGGCGGCGACGCGGTGACGGTCGACCTCGCCGGCCGGCAGGACCTGTTCGACTCGACCACCGCGCACAGCATCTCGTTGACCTTCCGCGATGCCGACTACCAGCGGATGCTCGACGGATACTTCGCCAACGGCGAGAAGGATTACGTCGAGGCGGATCTGATGATCGACGGGACCGCCGTGCCGAGTGTGGGAATCCGCCTCAAGGGCAACTCCACGTTGCGGGGGCTGACCCGGGACGGCGAAGCGCGGCAGAGCCAGGGCGAAGGTGGTCCTCCCGGTGGTGGTATGCCGGGTGGCGGTATGCCCGGCGGTGGCCAGCCCGGGGCAGGGATGCCCGATGGGCAGCCTCAGCAGGATGGGCAGCCTCAGCAGGGTGGCGAGGGAGCACCGGCCGGTGGTGGACAACGTCCGGGCGGCGCGGGGCCAGGCGGAGGAGCGTCGCTCGCGGCCGAGGAGCCCGAGGACCTGCCATGGTTGATCAGCTTTGACGAGTTCGTCGATGGCCGCCGCTACCAGGGGCACCAGGAGATCGCGGTACGGGTCGCCGGCATGGGGGGCGGAGCCACCGTGCTCAACGAGGCGCTGGCGTTGTCCCTGTTCAACGTCGCGGGGGAGCCGGCGCAGCGGTACGCGTACAGCTCGTTCACGGTCAACGACCGGCCCACCACCGCCCGTCTGATCGTGGAACATCCCGACGAGCACTTCGCCGACCAGTTCGACTCACCGGGGGTGTTGTACAAGTCGCTGAGCACCAGCCGGTTCGAATACCAGGGTGAGGACCCGGTCGACTACCAGGACGACTTCAAGCAGATCAACAAGAAGGGCAGTCAGGACCTGCAACCGGTGATCAACCTGGTCAAGTGGGTCACCGAGGCCAGCGACGAGGAGTTCGCGGCCAGGCTCGCCGAGCACGTGGACGTGGAGTCGTTCGCCCGTTACGTCGCGATGCAGAACCTGCTGCTCAACTTCGACGACATGGCGGGACCCGGGCGCAACTACTACCTCTGGTACGACCTGACCACGAAGAAGTTCAGCGTGATCAGCTGGGACCACAATCTCGCCTTCAGCGGCAGTGCCACCCAGGGCCCGCACGACGCGGGCTCGATGGGGGGTATGCGTGGTGGGATGGGTCGCCCGCCCGGTGGTGGTGACGCCACCGGACAGGTTCCTGACGGGGCACCTCCCCAGCTTCCGGAGGGATTCCCGGGTCAGCGTCCGGAGGGGACGCCACCGGGGGCGGGCGACGACGGGGCGGCACCGCAGGGCGCGGACGGCCGGCGGACCGGGCCCACCATGGGGCATGCGCTCAAGGAGCGGTTCCTGGCGAACGACGCCTTCACCGAGGTCTACGAGAGTGCCTATCGTGAGCTGTACCAGCAGTTGTACGGCAGTGGTCGGGCGCTGGAGATCATCGACGGGATCACCGCCGTGATGGCCACAGTGGATGGCTACCAGGCAGAGACCGGGAGCACCGAGGCCGAGCAGCTGCGAACGATCGTCAAGCAGCGCACCGAGAGCCTCGCCAAGAATGAGGTGATCAGTAAGGGATAGCGCCTTCGCGGGCCGGTCCGCCGACATCGACGGTGGACCGGCCCGGTGCGCTGTCCAGCGCTCGGCATCTATGCTCCCGTCCAATGATCGATCTCGGCGGAGGCGGTACCGAATGGGGCACTCATCGATCCGGCGTGCCCACGAGGCGGACCTTCCGGCCATTGCCCGCCTCCGTCGTGAGTGGACCGAGGAAGAGCGCGGTGGCCGCGACGATCCAGAGTTCGAGCAACGCTTCGCCACCTGGTACGCGAGCGAGTCGAGCCGCCGCATCACGTGGCTGGCGGAGGTCGACGGCCGGGTGGTGGGCATGGTGAACCTGGCCGTCTTCGACCGGATGCCGAGACCCGGGTGCGCCCCGGGTCGATGGGGCTATCTCGGTAACGCGTTCGTGCTCAGGGCGTACCGGAATCGGGGCCTCGGGCGGAGGCTCGTCGCCACCCTTCTGGATCATGCCAGCAGAAACCGGTTCGCCCGGGTGGTGCTCAGCCCGACCGAGAAGTCGGTCCCGTTCTACGAACGAGCGGGTTTCGGGCCGGCCGACATGCTCATGGTCAAGGTGCTCGACGAACCCGGACCGCCGGAATCCGGCTGGTGACCACCGCACCGGGGTCGGGTCCTGGTCGCTGAGCCGTACTGGCAGGCTGGGCGCGTGTATCGGGAAACGGGGTCCCGGGTGGCGGGCGCGGTGTTGTGGTGGAACACCGCGCCGGACGAGGCAAGGCCGGGCCGGGTGCTGCCCGACGGCTGCCTCGACCTGATCTGGTCCAGTAGCCGTGGCCTGTTGGTGGCCGGACCGGACACCATCGCGGAGGTGACCACCAGCGTGCCGGGGGAGCGGTACGTCGGACTCCGGTTCCCGCCCGGCACCGGACCGGCCGTGTTCGGCGTGCCGGCGTACGAGTTGCGGGACCGGCGGGTTCCGCTGGCGGAGGTGTGGGCCGCGCCGCTGGTCCGGAAACTGGAGGATCGAGCGGCGGGCCTGGTCGATCCCGGCCGGCTTCTGGAGTCGGTCGCGTACGACCGGCTGTGTGCGAACGGGGGCCCCGATTCGCTCGCCGCTGCCGTGGTCGCCCGGCTCGATGCCGGAGCCGGTGTCACCGCCATTGCCGATGCGCTCGACCTCGGCAGTCGTCAACTGCACCGCCGCTGCCAGGCTCTGTTCGGTTACGGTCCGAAGACTCTGGCCCGGATCCGGCGGATGCAACGGGCCCTGGCGCTGGCCCGGGCCGGGGTGCCCGCCGTCGAGGTCGCCGTCCGGACCGGGTACGCCGACCAGCCGCACCTGTCTCGGGAGGTGCGGGCCCTGGCCGGCGTACCAATCGGGGTGCTCCTGGCCGGCGGCTAGCCGGGTGCCCAGGGTCGCCGGCGGCGGCTAGCCAGCCGGCGGGGTCGGGTTGGCGGCGAAGAGGTCCACCCCGTTGCCATCCGGGTCGTGCAGCACCGCGTACCGCTGTCCCCAGAACGCGTCCCATGGTGTGAGCTCGCCGTGATAGCCGGCCTTGGTCAGCTCGGCGTACACCGCGTCCACCTCCGCTGGGCTGTCACAGGCGAAGGCGAGGCTCGACCCGCCGGCGCTGCCGTCACTCGGTGGCGGGGTCCAGCCCGGATAGAAGGACCGGATGACGTCGAAGGTGTCGAAGGCCATGCGGAGTCCGCCGGGCAGGGTCACCTCTACATGCTGCTCGGTGTCGGCGCTGGCCGGGATGTCCAGCCCGAGACGGCGGTAGAAGGCGAGGGAGCGGCCCATGTCGGCGACAGCCAGGCCGATGAGATCCATTCGAGGTGCCATGTGTCGACCGTAAGCCCTGCTGGCCTGGGCCGTCTTGAAGGAATCGGACACCCGGGACCGGTTCGTGCGTGCCTCTGTGGCGCGACGTTTCCCGGCGTACGGTGTGGTTATCGGCACTCCAAGTCCGACTGTTCAGGACATGTCCGGCGAGGTGCGGACAAGTGACTGGAAGGAGGTGGCTCCGATGGACCTGGCCTATCTTGACGCGGGATCTGGCAGTCTCATCGTGCAGGCGGTGGTCGGCGGCGTAGCCGGGGTGGCGGTGGCGACCCGGCTCTACTGGCGTCGCCTGGTGGCCCGGTTCCGCAAGCCGCCGGCTGCCAACCAGCAGGACTGAGGCGAGGTCGTCGGATGCTACCCCGCTCGTCCGCGCCCGATACCGGCCCTCGACCGGAGCCCGGATCCTTCCGTGATCCCACCAACCGAATCTTCTACGCCGGTGAGCAGGTACTTCGCGGGCTCGGGCCGAGCGCGGCCGAGGACTGGCAGGCCCTGGCGGCCAGCGACTTCTTTCCACCGCTGTTGGCCGCCGGCAAGGTCTGTGGCACCGAGACCGCCGAGGCGGCGACGATGCCGTCGGCCGCCTCGACCGGCTGGACCACGGTGTTGCGACACGAACGCATTCCGTTCGTCTCCTACCCGTACGAGTGGTCCTTCGCCATGTTGCGCGACGCGGCGCTGCTGCACCTGGAGATCCTGCGGTCCGCGCTACCGGCCGGCTTCACCACCAAGGACGGCTCGGCCTACAACCTCCAGTGGCGCGGGGCCAACCCGGTCTTTATCGACGTCGGCTCCTTCGAGCCGGCCCGCGACGGTGAACCCTGGGCCGGCTATCGCCAGTTCTGCCAGACGATGCTCTATCCGCTGATGCTCCAGGCGCATCTCGGCATCGACTTCCAGCCCTGGCTTCGGGCCCGGATCGACGGTGTCGAAGCCGGGCAGATGCGCAAACTCTTCGGCGGCACCCGCCGGTTCTCGGCCGGAGTGTTCAAACACGTCCACCTGCACGACGCGATGCAGGCCCGCAATGCCGGCACCAGCACCGGGCAGGTACGTGAGCAACTGCGGGTGGCCGGCTTCTCACGGGAACTGGTGCTCGCCATCGTCCGTGCCGTCGACAAGCTGGTCCGCCGGCTGGACTGGCAGCCGCCGGCCAGTCACTGGTCGGACTACCAGCAGACCTGCGGCTACTCGCCGGACGACCGGACGCGCAAGGAACGCTTCGTCGACGCCGCGCTGGCCGAGGCGGGCCGGTCGAAGCTCGTCCTCGACCTCGGCAGCAACGACGGTACCTACGCCCGGATAGCCGCACGCCACGCCGGTTACGTGGTCGCGGCGGAGAGCGATCCGGCCGTCGTCGACCAGCTGTACCAGCGGTTGCGCGCCGACCAGGAAACCCGGATCCTACCGCTGGTGGTGGACCTGGCCGACCCGTCCCCGGGTGGCGGTTGGCGGGGGACGGAACGGGCGTCGTTCGCCACCCGGGCCCGGGCGGACGCCGTACTGGCCCTGGCGGTCGTGCACCATTTGGCCATCGGACGTAACGTACCGCTGGGCGCGGTGGTCGACTGGCTGGTCGGGTTCCTGGCCAGCGCCGGCCGACGCGGCCGGTTGGTGGTCGAGTTCGTGCACCCGCAGGACCCGATGGCGCAGCGACTCCTGGCCAACAAACCCGCTGGACTCTTCCCCGACTACCGGCGCGACGAGTTCGAGCGGCTACTCGGGCAACGGTGCGAGATCATCCGGCGGGAGGAGTTGCCGTCGGGGACCCGTACCCTCTACGTCGGGGTCCCGCGTGGCTGAGGCGGCGGCCGACCTGATCGGCGGTGCCGGGTCGGCCCCGGCGCGTCGGCTCACCGAGCGACGGGCCGCGCTGGAGATCGTGGCGCTGTGTGGTCTGGTGATCACCCAGCCGTTGCTCGACGTCACCGGGCGCAGCCCGGACTTCTTCCTCTTCCACGGTGCTGCCGGCCGGGACGTGCTGCTCTTCGTGGCGGCATGCGTGCTGCCGCCACCGCTTGTCCTGTGGGGAATCGGTGCGCTCACCCGGCTGGCCGGGCCAGCGGTACGGGCCGCCACCCACACCGCGACCGTCGGGTTACTGCTCACCGCGCTCGCCCTCCAGGTGGGCAAACACCTGTTGCCACTGCGGGGCGTGCCGCTGGTGTTGGCCGCCGTCGCGCTCGGTACGGCCGGTGGGTACGCCCATCGGCGCTGGTCGGCGCCGGGGCAACTGCTCCGGTTCGCCTCGGCCGGACCGCTGATCTTCGTTCTGCTCTTCGTCCTCGTCTCGCCGGCCTCGGCGGTGGTGCTGCCGCGCGAACGGGGTGGCTCGGGGCCCGGCGCCGCCCGGTCGGCCGGTCATCCACCGGTAGTGCTGATCGTGCTGGACGAGCTGCCGCTGGTCTCGTTGCTCGGGCCGGACGGGCGGGTCGACGCGGACCGTTTCCCGCACTTCGCCCGGCTGGCCGGACAGTCGACCTGGTATCGCAACGCCACCGGAGTGAGTGGCTGGACGCCGTACGCCCTGCCGGCGATGCTGACCGGCCGTTACCCGACCGTCGCCGGCGCGCCGCACTACTCGCGGTACCCGGACAACCTGTTCACCCTGCTCGGCGGCCGGTACGACATCCGGGCCCAGGAGAGCATCGCCCAACTCTGCCCGCCCAGCCGGTGCGCCCGGAGCGCCTCGGCCGGCCCGGTGCTGCCCACGCTGCTGCGCGAGGGTGCCGGTCTGCTCGGCCAGGTGCTTTCACCGACCGACGACGACCGCGATCCGACCTCCTCCTACCGGGAGGTGCCCCGGCAGGAGGCCGAACGCGACCGCCAGCAAACCGCACCGACCGATCCCCGGTTCCGGTGGGACACCCTCGACGACAACCAGCCGGCGCGGTTCACCGACTTTCTCGCCGGGTTGCGGGCGGGTCGCACCTCGGTCCGCCCGACCCTGGACTTCCTGCACCTGTTGATGCCGCACAGCCCGTGGAGCTACCTGCCCTCCGGGGTCCGCTACGACGCACCGCCCGACCTGCCCAACGACGGTACCGGCTGGGTGACCCTGGCCCGGGACCGTCATCTTGCCCAACTCGGCTACACCGACAGGTTGATCGGCGAGACCCTGCGCACCCTGGAGGAGACCGGCGGTCTGGACGAGGCCCTGGTAGTGGTCACCGCCGACCATGGGGTGAGCTTCACCCCGCAGGCCCAGGGCCGGGGTCTGGACTCGGTACGCAGATCACCGGGTGAGGTGCTGTGGGTGCCGATGTTCGTCAAGGAGCCGGGCCAGCGGGTCGGTCGGGTGGATGATCGTAACTGGGAGCACGTCGATCTGCTGCCGACCATCGCCGACCTGGTCGACGTCGAAGTGCCCTGGCGGGTCGACGGCGTGTCGGCAACAGGCGGTGGCCGGGACCGGTCGGAGAAGTACTACTACGACCAGCCGGGCAAACGTATCGCGATACCCGGTCCGGCGGCCTTCACGGCGGTCGTCGGCGCCACGGTCCCGCCCCGGACCAGCCGGTCGGAACTGCTCGGCCGGGCCGTGACCGACTTCGAGGTGGTCGAGACCGGTGTGTCCGCCCGGGTCACCAACCTCGCCGCGCTGCGCCGGGTCGACCCGGCGGAGGGAAAGCTACCGGTGCTGCTGCACGGCACCGTACCCGCGACGGTGCCGGACGGTACCCGGTTGGCGGTCGCCGTCAACGGCCGGATCGGGGCGATCGTCCCGGTCGTCGCACCCGACCCGGGAGGCCGCCGGTTCGCCGCTCTTGTCGGCGACGACGCGCTGTACAACCCGGGGGTCAACCAGCTCGAACTCTTCGAGCTGACCGACGACCAGGCGACCCTGCGTCGGCTGCGCCTGTGACCAACGCGGCATGCCGCGTTCCTAGCCAGTGCCGCCCGCTGCGCGGGCGTGATCACCCGTAGGGTGACGCATCCCTCACCCCGAAGCCATGGCAGGAGGTAGGCAGCGACCGGTTATTACGGTAAAAGCGAAGGCAATTCAGTGAAAATTTTGCCGGCGAAGCGAGGATTAGATGACGGAAGTAAAGCTCGAGCACCCCCAAGGGCAACTTTCGATGCCGGTGCAGCCCGCCGTCGAAGGCCCGTCGGGCATCGGCGTCGGCAAGTTGTTGAAGGAGACCGGGCTCGTCACCTACGACCCTGGCTTCGTCAACACCGCCGCGTGCTCCTCAGAGATCACCTACATCGACGGCGATGCGGGCATTCTGCGCTACCGTGGCTACCCCATCGAGCAGTTGGCCGAGAAGTCGTCCTTCCTGGAGGTCTCCTACCTGCTGGCCTACGGCCAGCTGCCCACCGAGCAGCAGCTCGCGGACTTCGCCGAGCGGATCCGTCGGCACTCGCTGTTGCACGAGGAGATGCGTCGGTTCTTCGACGGTTTCCCGCGTGACGCGCACCCGATGGCGGTGCTCTCCTCCGCGGTGAGCGCGATCTCCACCTTCTACCAGGACAGCCTGGACCCGTTCGACCAGGAGCACGTGGAGATCTCCACGATCCGGCTGATGGCCAAGGTGCCGACGATCGCGTCGTACGCCTACAAGAAGTCCATCGGACAGGCGATGCTCTATCCGGACAACTCGCTGGGTTACGTCGAGAACTTCCTCCGGATGACGTTCGGCGTGCCGGCGGAGGAGTACGAGGTCGACCCGGTGATGGCCAAGGTGCTGGACATGCTCTTCGTCCTGCACGCCGACCATGAGCAGAACTGCTCCACCTCCACGGTGCGGCTGGTCGGGTCCAGCAACGCCAACCTCTTCGCCTCGGTCTCCGCCGGTGTCAACGCGCTCTTCGGGCCGTTGCACGGTGGTGCCAACCAAGCGGTGTTGGAGATGCTGGAGCGGATCCGGGTCGAGGGCGGGGACGTGCAGTCCTTCGTCCGTCGGGTCAAGGACCGGGAGCAGGGCGTCAAGCTCATGGGCTTCGGTCACCGGGTCTACAAGAACTACGACCCGCGCGCCGCGATCGTGAAGAAGGCCGCGCAGGACGTGCTCTCCCGGATGGCCAAGCCGGACCCGCTGCTGGACATCGCGATGCAGCTGGAGGAGATCGCCCTGGCGGACGACTTCTTCGTCTCCCGTCGGCTCTACCCGAACGTCGACTTCTACACCGGTCTGATCTACAAGGCCATGGGTTTCCCGACGAAGATGTTCACCGTGCTCTTCGCGCTCGGCCGGCTGCCCGGCTGGATCGCCCAGTGGCGCGAGATGATCTCCGACCCGGAGACCAAGATCGGTCGCCCGCGGCAGATCTACACCGGCGCGGACGAGCGCGACTACGTGCCGCTCGACCAGCGCTGACCGACCAGCGCTGACCGACCCACGCTGACCGACCCACGCTGAGTCGGCCCGCAGGACGGCCGTCGACCCCACCCGGGTCGGCGGCCGTCGTCGTCTCGCCCCGGCCGCCGTTATCGACCCGGCGGTGCCGCTGTCCGGCCGCAGTGGGCTGTTCCCGGATCGCCGGACGGGTCAGGGACAACCGGCTCGACAACTCGCCGCGAGCCGCCGCAGTCCCGGTGCGATGCGATCCAGGGGGATCGCGCCGTACCCGAGCACCAACCCCGGTCGGGCGTCTGTCGGTGCGCCACCCGGCGTCGTCCCACCGTCATCGCTGCGGCCCACCCCGGTGCGGTAGTCGTCGAGGTCGCGTACCCGGACCCCGGCCTGAGCAGCCTGGCGGACCACCCCGGCCAGCTCCATCGGGACACCCGGCCGGAGCAGGGCGCACAGGTGCAGCCCGGCGGCGGAGGGAACCGGTTCGAGCCAGTCGGCGAAGTCCCGTCGCAGGATCCGGTGGATCAGGCCATGCCGGGCCGCGTACTCCTTGTTGGCCCGGCGCAGGTGTCGGGCCAACAGGCCCTCGTCGATGAAGCGGGCCATTGCCCCCTGGGTGTGCTGGTCGCCGTGCCAGTCGGTCAACTGTTTGGCGGTCCGCAGGGCGGTGCGCAGCGCGGTCGGGGCCACCAGGAAACCGAGCCGCAGGGTCGGCAGCATGACCTTGGAGAAGGAGCCGACGTAGACGACCCGGCCGTCCTGGTCGAGGGCCTGTAACGGTTCCAGGGGCCGGTCCGCGAAGCGGAACTCGCTGTCGTAGTCGTCCTCGACGATCACCGCCCCGTTCCGTTTCGCCCAGGCGAGCAACGCCGACCGGCGACGCAGGGACATGGGGACACCCAGCGGGAACTGATGCGACGGCGTGGTGTAGACCAGCCGGGCCTCGGCCGGCAGGGCCGACACGTCCAGCCCTTCGCCGTCGACCGGCACCCCGACGATCCGGGCACCCAGGGACTGGAACAGGAGGCGGGCCGCCCGGTAGCCCGGTTCCTCGACCGCCACGCAGTCACCCGGCTCGATCAGGATTCGGCCGACGAGGTCCAACGCCTGCTGGGCGCCCTGCGTCACCAGCACGTCGTCGGCTCCGGCCCGTACGGACCGGGAGACGCCGATGTGGCGGGCGATCGCCGTACGCAGGGCGGGGTGCCCGGATGGGTCGCCGTAGCTGGTAGGCGACAGGGCACCGATGCGTAGCTCGCCGGCGACGATCCGGCGCCAGCTCTCCAGCGGAAACAGGTGCGGGTCCGGGATGCCCACGTCGAAGTTGAAGTCCGGAGTGCCCCGGGCCGGGCCGGGCGGGGCGGGCATGGCACGCCAGAGCTGTCGGGGAGTGACCGCACCACCGCTCGGGGCGCTGCGGTCGGGTATCCGGTCGGCGGCCTCGTCACAGACGAAGGTGCCCGCACCGACCCGGCCGACCAGGAAACCCTCGGCGGTGAGCCGGTCGTAGGCGGCGGCGACGGTGTTGCGGGAGACGGCCAGGTGTCGGGCCAACTCCCGGGTCGGGGGCAGCCGTTCGCCCGCGCGGAGCCGACCGTCCAGGATCGCGTCGAGAAGCTGCCGGTAGATCCGGGCGGTCAGGTCGCCCCGGCCGGCGAGGGTGATGTGGATGTCCACCGGACCAACCTACATTGGCCCAATCTGATAGCCGGAAATTGGATCTGATGCCGCGCCAATCCAGCTCCTAGGCTGATCCGCGTCGCACCCCGCTGCCTCGAGGAGGATGACGTTGACCGTCGCCAACATGTGGTTTGACCCGATCTGCCCCTGGGCCTGGATCACCTCGCGATGGTTACTGGAGGTGGAGCAGGTCCGGGACGTGCAGGTGCGCTTCCATGTCATGAGCCTCTCCATGCTCAACGCCGGACGTACCGGCCTGCCCGAGTGGTACCAGAAGTTCCTCAGCCGGGGCTGGGGGCCGGTACGGCTCGCGATCGCCGCCGAGCAGAAGCACGGCAACGACATACTGCGTGACCTCTACACCGCGCTCGGCACCCGAATCCACCACGGGAAGGCGCCGGTCGACCGTGACCTCTATGTCGAGGTGCTCACCGAACTCGGGCTGGCCACCGAACTCGCCGACGCCGCCGAGACGGCCGATCACGACCCGGCCCTGCTCGCCAGCCACCACGCGGGAATGGACCCGGTGGGCGACGAGGTCGGGACCCCGGTGATCCACACTCCCGGTCCGGACGGCCGGTCGATCGCATTCTTCGGACCGGTGGTCACCCCGACGCCCCGGGGGGAGGCGGCCGGAAAGCTGTGGGACGGCGTGCTGCTGGTCTCCGGCACCGACGGGTTCTTCGAACTGAAGCGCACCCGTACCCGCTCGCCGAGCTTCGAGTGACCACCCGCCGACCACGAAACGGGCAGGACATGAGCCGAATGACCGTGCCGCAGGGGGCGGCGCTGTCGATTGGAGCCGTACTCGGCACGGGTGTGATCGCCCTGCCGGCTCTCGCGGCGCAGATCGCCGGTCCGGCGTCCATCCTGGCCTGGATCGCGATGATCGCGCTCTCCGTGCCGCTCGCCGCCACCTTCGCGGCGCTCGGCACCCGGTACGCCGACACCGGTGGGGTCGCCACCTACGTGCGGCGGGCGTTCGGTGCGCGGGCGGCCACGGTGGTGGGATGGTGCTTCTACTTCGCGGTGCCCACTGGCGCGCCGGCCGCCGCGATGTTCGCCGGAGCGTACGTCGCGGAGGCGTTCGGTGGTGACCGTCGGACGGTCCTGCTCACCGCGGCCCTGGTCATCGCGACGGTCACCGTCACCAACGTCGGTGGCCTGCGAATCTCTGGTCGGTTGCAACTCGTCCTCGCCGGCCTGTTGGCCGCGCTGTTGCTGGTCGCCACGGTCACGGCGTTGCCCCATGCCCGGTGGGACAACCTGGAGCCCTTCGCGCCGCACGGCTGGCTCGCCGTCGGTTCGGCTGCTGCCGTGCTCGTCTGGGGTTTCGCCGGGTGGGAGGCGGTCACCTCGCTGGCCGCCGACTTTCGTCGTCCGGCCCGGGACCTGCCCCGGGCCACGGGCATCGCCCTGGTCGTGGTCGGTGTGCTCTACCTGGGGGTAGCCGGCACGAGTCTGCTGGTGCTCGGTGCGGACACCGGCTCCACCGAGGCACCGTTGGCGCACCTGCTCGCCATCGGGGTCGGCGGTGAGGTGCGGGTGCTGACCGCGCTCGTCGCGCTGCTGCTGACCATCGGCACGATGAACGCCTACTTCGCCGGAGCAGCCCGGCTGGGGGCCGCTCTGGGCCGCGACGGCGCGCTGCCCGGCTGGTTCGCGCAGGGCAGCGCGCCGGGGCAGGTTCCCCGACGCAGCCTGGCGGTGCTCGGTCTGCTCTCCGCGCTGGCCCTGGCCGGGGTGGCCGGCACCGGCATCGGTCCCGGGCTGTCCGTGCAGCTCACCAGCGGGTCGTTCACCCTGGTGTACGTCCTGGGCGCGGCTGCGGCGGTGCGCCTGCTTCCGGTTGGCAGTTGGTCTCGACGAGCGGCGGTCGTGTCGCTCGTCGCCGTCTCGGCGCTGCTGGTCATGACCGGGGTGTACGTCCTCTGGACGCTGGCGGTCAGCGTCGCCGCCCTGCTCTACGCCCGCCGGCGGCGATCCGGGTCGCCGGAACTCGAAACTGCTGCGCCGCAACCTGTCATGTCGCGATCCGAGACTGCCGCGCCGCTACCCGGGGTGTCCCCACCCACTGATCGCACCAACGGGTCAGCCGGCCACCGGCCACTCGTGGACCGGACGGTTGCTGTGCATGAGCGGGATGTAGCGGTGTAACACCTCGCGCAGGGCGGCTCGCCGGTCCATGTTTCCGGCATCCAGCAGCCGGCGTAGCGTCGCCACCTGCCAACTTGCCCCGTTCCGCCCGGTGAGGCACCGCTGCTCGATGATGCCCAGTAGTCGATCCCGTTCCGCGGTGACCAGCCCCCACCCGGCCAGGCCCTGCTGGGCCATCGGTAGCAGGCGGCGCAGCACCAACTCGGTGACCGGTAGGTAGCCCAGGTGGGGCCAGTAGACCCGGGCGGCCATGCCGTGTCGGGCGCAGGCGTGGAAGTTCTCCTCAGCGGCGCTGAACGACATTCGCGACCAGAGCGGACGCTCGGCCTCGGCCAATGTCCGTACCAGGCCGAAGTAGAAGGCGCTGTTGGCGATGGTGTCGACCACGGTGGGGCCGGCTGGCAGCACCCGGTTCTCCACCCGCAGATGGGGCCGGCCGTCGACCACGTCGTAGACCGGTCGGTTCCACCGGTACACCGTGCCGTTGTGCAGGCGTAACTCGGACAGGGCGGGGATCCCACCCTGGGCGAGGGTCTGCGCCGGATCTTCGTCGTCGCAGACCGGCAGCAGGGCCGGGAAGTAACGGACGTTCTCCTCGAACAGGTCGAACACCGAGTTGATCCAGCGTTCGCCGAACCAGACCCGGGGCCGTACGCCCTGGGCCTTGATCTCCTCCGGCCGAGTGTCGGTGGCCTGTTCGAACAGCGGGATGCGGGTCTCTCGCCACAGCTCCCGGCCGAACAGGAACGGTGAGTTGGCACCGAGGGCGATCTGGACCCCGGAGACGACCTGGGCGGCGTTCCAGTACGCGGCGAACTGCGCCGGGCTGACCTGGAGATGGAGTTGCGTACTGGTGCAGGCTGCCTCCGGGGTGATGGTGTCGGCTGTCGTCTCCAGCCGGTCCACCCCGTCGATCCGGATCTGTAGGTCCTCGCCCCGAGCGGCGAAGATCTGCTCGTTGAGCTGTGCGTAGCGCGGATTGGCTGAGAGGGTCTGCGCGGTCAGGTGTTCCGCCTCCAGCGTCGGCAGGATGCCGATCATGACCATTCGGGTGCCGACCGCGCGCGCCTTCTCCTCGGCTGCGTTGAGGCTGGCGCGGACATTCTCCTCGTATTCGGCGGTGCCCCGGCCGGCCAACTGTCGCGGTGGCACGTTGATCTCGACGTTGAACTGCCCGAGTTCGGTCTGGAAACTCGGGTCGGCGATGGCGGCGAGCGCGTCCGCGTTGCGCATTGCCGGCATCGACCGCTCGTCGACCAGGTTCAGCTCGATCTCCAGCCCGGTCAGCGGCCGGTCGAACTCGAACCGTGCCGCCCGGAGCATCTCGGCGAAGACGTCGAGACAGGCGTGGACCTTCTGTCGGTGCCTGGCCCGATCCTCTCGGGTGAAGGTCTGAATGCCGACGTCCTCGCCCATGGCCACCGTCCGGTTGTTGGTTGATATTCACCAAATTGCCATGTCAGGTGTGATCAGTCGGATATTTCCGTCGGACGCGCCGGCTGGACCAGCTCGCAACGCCGATGACGAGGGGGGATAACATCATTATTCGACGAATCCGGGAGGGATCCATGCGCCGTACGGCAATGAAGCTGTTCGTGGTGGCGGCGATTGCTGAGGCGATCTCGTGGCTGGCGTTGCTGATTTCGATGGTGGTCAAGTACGGGCCGCCGGAGAACGAGATCGGCGTCAAGATCTTCGGCCCTATCCACGGTGCGCTCTTCGTCTTCTATGGCGTGCTGGTCCTCCTGGTTTCCCGGCTGGGCCGGTGGTCCCTGCCGGTGACCGCCGTCGCGTTGCTCGCCTCCATCCCGCCCTTCACCACCCTGCTCTTCGAACGCTGGGCGCGGCGGCGAGGCCTGCTGACGGTGCCGGAGAGTGCGACGCCGGAGCCGGACCGGATCGCGGTCGGCTGACCGGTCAGGTCGCGGTCAGGACGTAGCCGGCCACGACCAGCCCGAGCACCAGTAGCCCGACCAGCGATTGCAGGACCAGCGCCGGCCCCAGGTGGGACCAGAGGGTCGGTATCCGCGGGGTCAGTAGCTGGCCGGTGGTGATGTTGACGATTCGTTCGACCCGGGGCGCGAGGTCAGCGTCCTTCTGGCTCCGCACCGTCACCTGGATGTGGTCGGCCGGTTCCAGCGCGCTCTGCGGCAGATGGCCGTGGATCTCCATCTCGTAGAGCACCCCGTCGCTGTCCCGCAGTCGCAGCGGAGTCACCAGGAACTCGGGGCCCTTACGTAGCTCCTTGAACTTGCGCCGCCCGCCGCTGCCGGTGCCAGCCCGGAGCACGGATAGCACCAGGACGCCGATCAGACGGGCCACGCTGGCGGCGGTGAGCACCGCGACCAGGGCCGGCCGCCGTATTTTCATCTCTCGCGAGTAGCCGTCCCGGAGCCGGATGACCCGGCCGGTGATGATCGGGCCTCGGGGGTACGCAGGCCGTTCCGGAAACAGCTCCCTGTCCACGTTCACCACCGAGTGTCCGAATTCACACACGGATTGTATCGACGGCGGAACGTGAATGGAGATGAATGAAAACTATTCACGTCGGTGTCGCGGTCGTCGACGTGCCCGATCGCCATGGGCCGCCCGGCTGAGGTGACAAGGCGAGCGCCTCGGGTATGCGTGCGGCGAGTTGGAGAGGGGGGCGACACATGGAGCTGTCCTTCCTGGGGCCGGTCTGTACCCGTCCCGGCCCATGGGCCTCGGTCTACCTGGACGCGTCCCGGGACACCCAGGACGCCCGACCCGCCCTGGACCTGCGTTGGCGGGCACTCAGTGAACGGTTGGCCCAACAGGGGGCCGATCTGGACACGATCCAGGCCCTGGACGCGGTGGTACGCGGACACGTTCCGCTGGCGGGGGACTACGGACTGGCCGCGTTCGCCAGTCACGGCACGGTGGCGCTGAGCGAGTACATGTCAGCCCCACCGGTTCGGGAGATCGCCACCTACGCGCCACTGCCGCACGCCATGCCGCTGGTGGCCCAGCGGGGAGCCCAGGTGGCGTGGGTGCGGGTGCTGGCCGGTCGTACCGGTGCCGACGTCAAGGGCGTCAGCGTCGGCGGGGTGACTCGTCGCGCGCGTGTCAAAGGCAGCGAGCAGTTCCCGATCCGGCGGGTCCAGCCGGGTGGCTGGTCGCAGTCGCACTTCCAGCGTGAAGCTCGAATGGCCTGGAAACGCAACGCCGGGGACGCCGCCGCGGCGACCGCCGAGTTGGCCGACCGGGTCGGTGCCGAAGTGGTGGTGGTGGCCGGTGACAACCAGGCGAGATCGCTGCTCGCGGGTCAGCTGCCGGAACGGTGGCAGGACCGGATCGTGCAGACCGATGCGGGCTTTCGGGCCGACGGCGCCGACCTGAGCGCGATGGATGACGTGACGGTCCAGGCCATCGCCGAGGTCGCCGACCAGCACACCCAGACCACCCTCGACCGGTACGGGGTGCAGGAGGACGTTGGCGGCGGGTTCGATGCCGTGGTGGCGGCGCTGCAACGTGGGCAGGTCGACACCCTGTTGATCGTCGATGACCCATCCTCCACCCAGCGGCTCTGGATAGGTCCGGAACCCACCGAGATCGCCACCTCGGCGGAGCAACTGACCGCCATGTCGGTGCCCGAGCCGCAGCAGGTACGCGCCGACGCCGCACTGATTCGAGCGCTGGTCGGCACCGATGCCGCGATGACCGTGCTCGCCCCCGAGGAGGCGCCGGAGTTGGATGACGGGATCGGGGCGGTGCTGCGCTACGTCGACGCCGGGACACCCGGCCGAGGTAACACCTGACCGAACCGGCTCGCGCCGCGTCACCGGGTGGCAACGCCGTACGGTGACGCGGCGTCGCCGTACGCGCTGCCCGGGGGTGCAGGGGAGCCGATGGACGGGGGAGAACGGGTGTTTGAGGCGTCCCGACACAGACCGGCACCACGCCCGAAATCACTCGCGCCAGGTTGCCCAGGCCTCGTTTGAACCTGATTCGGGCGGGAAGCCGGGGCGGGCGTGGCGCGAACGAGAGAAGGTGAGCCCGGTGCCTGAGATTCCCCAGGGGTGGGCCGCCGATGACGCCGGCACCCAGGCACCAGAACCCGAGCACGTCGTGGCCCCGGACAGCCTGGCCCGGGTGCTCCTGGCCGCGGCGTCCCGCGCACTGCGTCGAGAGGACTGTGCGGACCTCGGTCGGCAGCCGACGTTGTCCCGCTTCCGCAGGACACCGCAACCGGTCCGGCGGTTGGCGGTGGCCCGGGCGGGCAGTCGGGCGGCGATGTCGGTGCCGCGCGCCGGGGAGATCGACGCCGAACGGGTGGCCCGCTGGATGGTGGACCACTACCGAGCGCGATGGTATCCGGGAATGGTGATCGGGTCACCGCACGGTGCTGCGGTCCATCTCGCCACGGCCCTCGGGGTTCCCTGGTTACCGTCGGCGTTCGAGGTGACGGTGCAGTGGCCGAAGGGATGCGTAGACAATCCCGTCGGTGCCCTGGCTCAGGGGGCCCAGGTCGCCGCCCGGATCATCGCCGGCAACCCGGGAGTCGGCATCCGGCAGGTACACGATCCGGCCGTGCGCGGAGTCCTGGCCGGTTCGACGGTGTCCCTCGTGGTGCGCTGGCGCGGACTGCCCGGCCCGTACCGGCGGTTTCTCGGTAACCACCTGGCTCCCGGTGCGCCGGTGCTGCTGCTGCGCGACGCGCGTACCTGGCCGGCGCTCGACTCCGGTCCCGGGCACACGTTCCAGGTGGGCAGCCCTGCCAGTGGACTGGCGCCGGCCGACTTCCTGCCCGCCAGCAAGGTGCTCGACCAGTTGCTGCGTGGGCTCGGTGGTGATCCTGCCCGCTGGGAGCTTCCCGGTGCCGTGAGCCCGCCCGGCTATGCCGAGCACGGAGTCGAACCGGGGTTCGAGGCGAGCTTACGGGACTGGGTGCAGGGCCGCGGTGGCCCGTTACACCGAATTCTTGCCCCCCGTCCCGAGGCGTTGAGCGCCGCCGTCGCGGACGCGTATCGGGGCTGGCTGCGCAGTGCCGGCAAGAGCGGAAACCGGTGTGTGGTGGAGTGTGGACGTCTGCTCGATCCCTGGCAGGTCGTCCGGGCCGGATTGGTGCCGTACTGGTGTGAGAACGCCTCCCGGCGAAGTGTGGCCGGTGCCGAGTGGTGGCTGGCCGGGAGTTCTCCCTTCACCTCCGTGGATGTTCTGCCGGAATCACCTGGAATGCGCTCGCCGGCGCTGGCCGGGCTGCCGCAGTGGCTGGCGGTGGCGTCGTTCGGTAGTCGGCGCAGGGCAGTCGATCGGGTGGCTGCTCGAGGTTATCCGCTCACCCCGATGCCGACCCGGCGCGCAACCGAGGTGCTGCGCGGGCAACCGTACGATCTTCCGACGCCACCGCCGCTACGAGTGGTCGACGCGCTCGCCGCACTCCGGGACAGTGGCAGCCCGCAGGGGCTACTCGTGTGTTGAGACGTGTCCGGTCCGGCAGGGGCGGCAACCACCACCCGACCGAAACGACCTCGGGAAGGCCCGCTCTCGTGATTGAGTACCTACAGAGCGGGAACATGGCTGACTGCAATGGATCGAGTGCGCTGCGTCATAACGACATGTAGTCCGTAGTCGACATTCCGGTCGCAGATTCGCTTCCAGCCCCCACTCCATGGTCCGTGGCAATCAATGACCGGTTCCGCAATCCGGGCGGGGGACCTTCCTGAGGGAGGCGCGGATGTTCGGACAGACCACCACAAACACCACAGGTGTCACAAGCACCACCACAACCACCACAACCACCACCTCACCTACCGAGCGTGGACTTGAGGACCTGGACGCGGCGGCGACGGCCTATGCGGCCCGGATCGTCGGGCTGTCGCCCGAACGGCGGCAGGAGGCCCGGGACGACCTGGTGCGCTTCGCGTTGCCGTTCGCCGGTCGCCTCGCCCGTCGTTACCGGGGGCGGGGCGAACCGTTGGAGGACCTCGAACAGGTGGCACGACTCGGCTTGGTCAACGCGGTGGACCGCTACGACCCGGAACGGGGGTCGTTTACGGCGTACGCGGCCATCACCATCGTCGGAGAGATCAAGCGGCACTTCCGTGACCGCACCTGGGGCGTCCACGTGCCCCGGCGGCTGCGTGACCTCATCCTTGAGGTCGGTCAGGCGACGGCCGCGCTGACCAGCGAACTGTCCCGTGCCCCCACCGTGGCCGAGTTGGCCGAGCGGCTGGAGACCCCCCAGGAGGAGATCCTCGCCGCCCTGGAGTCCGCCGCCGGATACAGCCCGGCCTCGCTGAATGCCCCGGTGGGCGGGGAGAGTTCGGCCGAGTTCGGTGACCTGGTCGGGGAGTCGGACAACGATCTGGAATCGGTCGACGACCGGGTGACGGTCAGCGGACTGTTGTGCCGATTGCCCTGGCGAGAGCGGCGCATCCTCGCCATGCGGTTCTACGGCAACCAGACGCAGGCTGAGATCGCCGCCCGGTTTGGGATCTCCCAGATGCACGTTTCCCGACTCTTGTCCCGGGCGTTGACCTGGCTCCGGCAGGCCATGCTGGCCGATGCCCCGGCTACCTGGCAGACGGGTGGGGAGGCGGAGCAACATCGGATGCGAGTATCGGTGCGGCGGGCCGGTGACCGGGTGGTGGTGGAGGTCGGCGGAGAGCTCGATCGGGAGACCGCGGATCAGTTGCGATGTGCGGTCGTGGACGCGGTCACCGCCGGCCAACCGGCCGAGGTGGTCGTCGACCTGGTCGACCTGGCCGCTGTCGACGCCGGTGGGGTCGCCGCGTTGCTCGCCGGTCGGGACGCCGCACTGCGGAGCGGGACACCGCTGCGGCTCGCCCGGGCCCAGCCCGGTGTCCGGCAGTCGCTCACCGCCGCCGGTCTGGCACCGCTGTACGCCTGATCCGACGCGTCGGCTCGCCAGCCTCGACCGGTGGTCCGTGAGCGCGAGCCCACCACCACACGGGACGGACCTCCTCGGTCGAGGCGTGGATGTCACCGTTGGTCCTTCTTCCCATCGTCGTCGGGGGAGCGCCCGGTACGCCACCGCTCGTCGACCTTGCCACCCCGCTCTTCGATGTCCCGGGTCTCGTCGGGCTGGCTGGGTTCGAAGCCGGGCCGGAGCACCTCGTCCGGCTCGGGCACCTCGATCGGCCGTGCCCCTGATTCCGGTGCCGGGTGGAAGGAGGTGGCGGCCTCCGCGCCATGTGCTCCCTCGACGGTCGGTGGCTCCGGCTCCGGTGGCCGAGCCTCGTGGTGTAGCTCCTGCTCGAAACTCTGTGGCGGTTTGGTGGACCGCTGTGGCAGGTCCCGGCCCAGGTCAGCGACCAGCGGGCCGTACTTCAGGTCGAACGCGGGACGCTCGGAACGAATTCGGGGCAGTTTGTTGAAGTTGCGTAGCGGCGGCGGACAGGTGGTCGCCCACTCCAGCGAGTTGCCGAATCCCCACGGGTCGTCCACCGACACCAACCGACCGAACCGGTACGACTTCCAGACGTTCCAGATGAAGAAGAGCGTCGACGCGCCGAGGATGAACGAGCCGATCGTGGAGATCGTGTTCAGTCCGGTGAATCCGTCCTGCGGCTGGTAGTCGGCATAGCGTCGGGGGAAGCCCTTCGTGCCGAGCCAGTGCTGCACCAGGAAGGTGGCGTGGAAGCCGATGAACATCGTCCAGAAGTGGGCCCGGCCGAGCCGCTCGTCGAGCATCCGGCCGGTCATCTTGGGGAACCAGAAGTAGACACCGGCAAAGGCGGCGAAGACGATCGTGCCGAACATGACGTAGTGGAAGTGCGCCACCACGAAGTAGGTGTCGGTGACGTGGAAGTCGACCGGCGGGCTGGCCAGCAGCACCCCGGAGAGCCCACCGAGCAGGAACGTCACCAGGAAACCGACGGCGAACAGCATCGGTGTCTCGAAGGTGATCTGTCCTTTCCACATGGTGCCGATCCAGTTGAAGAACTTCACCCCGGTCGGGACCGCGATCAGGAAACTGAGGAAACTGAAGAACGGCAACAGCACCAGTCCGGTGCCGAACATGTGGTGCGCCCAGACCGTCATCGACAGGACGGTGATCGCGATCGTCGCGGCGACCAGGCCCTTGTAGCCGAAGATCGGCTTACGGGCGAAGACCGGGATGACCTCGGTGATGATGCCGAAGAACGGCAGCGCGATGATGTAGACCTCGGGATGGCCGAAGAACCAGAACAGATGTTGGAAGAGCAGCGGGCCGTTGTTGGCCGGATCGTAGATGTGCGCCCCGAGCCGTCGATCCGCGTAGAGCGCGAGCAGGGCGGCGGCCAGCAGCGGGAACACCATGATCACCAGTACCGAGGTCAGCAGGATGTTCCAGGTGAAGATCGGCATTCGGAACATGGTCAGTCCGGGCGCCCGCAGGGTCACGATGGTCGTGATCAGGTTGACCGCCCCGAGGATGGTGCCCAGCCCGGAGAGGGCGAGCCCGATGATCCACAGGTCGGGTCCGATCCCGGGGGTGTGGTCGGCCCGGCTCAGCGGCGTGTAGGCGGTCCAGCCGAAGTCGGCGGCACCGTTCGGGGTGACGAGACTGCTCAGGACGAGTGAGCCACCGAGCAGGTAGAGCCAGTAGGCGAAGGCGTTCAGTCGGGGGAAGGAGACGTCGGCCGTGCCGATCTGCAACGGAACGATGTAGTTGCCGAAGGCGAAGACCAGCGGGGTGGCGAAGAGCAACAGCATGATCGTGCCGTGCATGGTGAACAGCTGGTTGTACTGCTCGGTGGAGAGGTACTGCAGGCCGGGGCGGGCCAACTCGGCGCGCAGCAGCAGCGCCATCACCCCACCGATCAGGAAGAACGCGAACGAGGTGACCAGGTACATCAACCCGATCTGTTTCGCGTCGGTGGTGCGCAACAGCCGGCTCAGCGTGTTGCCCGGGACCACCTCACGGACCGGGCCGGGGTATCCGCCGAACCGTGCTGGCACCAGGATCGTTGGCCGCCGGCCGTGCTCCGGCTCGGTGGTAACCCGCTCAGACATCGATCTCACCCCGTACGACCTGGAAAGGACGGCGGTGGCTACCCCGTCCGGCCAGGTCGAAACCAGGGCAGTCAGGAAATTTCGTACTGCCGGGTCGCTGGACCCCAAGTAAGCCGCCGCCCGCCCAGCCCGGGCGAGCGGCGACCAGACGCAAGGAAGGACCCCTTCCTGTCACTTTCTGCCTTGGAAGGGGTCCTTCATAACTCCGCAAGTACGCGGGAGCCGCTCACCTCGTGGCGCGGCCCCGCCGAGGGGTTACCAGGCCCAGCGCGATCATGCCGATACCGAGGAACAGGTGCAGCCAGTTGTCGGCATCGTTGAGCGGAATGAAGTTCGCGGAGCTCTCGTAACCGACCGCCAGGCCGTACAACCACAGCAGCAGATAGACGACCCCGCCCCCGACCAGGAAGATCCGGGCGCCGGAGACGGTACGGGCCAACGCCAGACCGACCACCCCGAAGAGGAGATGGACGAGGTTGTGCAGGATCGAGACCTGGAAGACGCCGAACAGCTTGGCGTCGGAGTGGTGCGTGGCGAACTGCATCGTGTCGTAGTTGGTCGTGATGCCTGGAATGAAGCCGAGGATGCCGATCAGCAGGAACACGGCGGCCACCAGGGCCGCCACCTTACTCACCAGAGCACGTCCGGCCGGGGCGGGCGGCCCGGTGCGCACCGAAGGTCGTGACTTGCTGCTAACCATGCCCTTCACCTCCGTCGGAAACCTTGCCGCCGGGTTCCCGACGCCCATCCGGACAAACCCCGCGGTCCGCCGCGCGGACGATCAGGGCTACCCGGCCAACCGGCGTACGTCGTCGTACAGCTCCAGATAGCGCTCGGCCATCACCCGAGGGGTGAAGCGGCGTACGGCCTCCTGGCGGCACTCGTTGCCCTCGATCCGGTTCGCGGTGTGCACCAACTCGGGTAACTCGTCCGCTGCCCCGGCCAACAGGCCGGTCCGCCCGTGCTCGATCAGCTCGGGCAGGCAGCCCCGGGCGGTCGCCACCACGGGCGTACCCAACGCCAGGGACTCCACCACCGCCGTGCCACCCGGCTCCTCCCAGCACAGCGGGAAGAGACTGGCGCGAGCGCTGGCGACCAACTCGTCGCGGTCCCGTCCGGCGACCGTACCGACCCAGCGCACCCGTACCCCGTCGACCAGCGGGGCCACCTGCTCGTACCAGTAACGCACGTCCGGGTTGTGTCGGGCGGCGTCACCGGCGGCGCTCAGTTCCGTCGGCCGGTGGTACGGCCCGACGGGCCCGGCCAGCACCAGCCGGAAGCCGGCTCGGTGGGCGAGCTGGGCACCGACGTGTTGCCCCTTGCCGGGCGTGATCCGGCCGAGGATCACCACATGGTCCCCCGGCTCGACCGGGGACTTCCGCTCCGTCGTCGCCAGCGGCGTGGCCAGGTGTACGTGTCCGACCGAGTGCGCCCGCAGCGCCTGCGGGGCCCGGGCCAGCTGCGCCGCCGAGACGCCGTTGACCCGTACCCGGTTCGCGCCGTCGACGTACCCGTAGAGGTCCGGGTGTTTGCCGAGGTCCCAGTGCAGGGTGTGCAGCACCGGGGGTGCGTCGCGACCCATGGCGGTCAGGGTGGCCAGCCCGACCGCCTCGACGTGATCATGGACAAGGTCGATGTCGTCGCGTTCACGCAGGGCCCGGACCACCCCGTTCAGGTGCGCCTGAGCCACCCCACACACCTGGTTGTAGGGCCGTTGCAGCGCGGCGAACTGGCCGTCGGCGAAGACCGACAGTCGATCGTCGACCGGTAGGGTGCTGCTGGCAACCGAGGCGAGGACCACCCGTACCCCCAGCCGTCGAAGTTCGGGCACCAGGGTGGCGACCACGTTCTCGATGCCGCCGTAGCCCGGTGGCGGTACCGAGAGCCACGGCCCGGCGTTCATCAGGACCGTCAGCACCATCAGCTCCGCCTCCGTCCCGGATGCCCAGCGGCCGTCGGCACGGTGCCCCTGTTCACGTCGGCCCTCCGGGGTCTGTCGTCACACCGACACCCGGCCGAGTCCGGAGAGCCGGTCCCGCAATTCGATCAGCGGGGGCCGTTCCTGCACGGACACGTCGCTGACCACGATCTCGCGGTCGAGGCTGGGCACGGCTGTCGCGGCACCCCGCCGGAACTGGGTCAGTACGCCGGCCGGCGTCCCGGTGGCGGTGACCCGACCCTGCCGTTGCAGCCGGGACCACGCGGTCAGCATGATCTGCGCGGACATCCGCCCCAACGCGTCGGTGCTCTGGTGCCGGTGCAGACGCTCGCCAAGATCGACCTGGGCGAGCGCATCCAGGCCGACCAACTCCAGTAGATCGATGAGCATGGCGATCTCGACGCCGTAGTCGGAGACGAACGGGATCCGTTCCAGGGCGGTACGTCGACCGGCGTACTCCCCGGCCAGCGGCTGTACGAAGCCGGCCAGCTCCGGCCAGAACAGGTTCAGCAGCGGACGGGCGGCCAGTTCGGTGACCCGGCCCCCGCCGTCCGGGTCGATGTCGGCGCGGTCACCATCCCGGCCACCACGATGCGCGTCACGGCCGGGCGAGTCAGGGTCGACCGAGTCACGGCCGGGCGAGTCAGGGCGGCTTTCGGTACCGATTAGGGGTCGGTGGTAGAAGCCTTTGACGAAGGCGACCGACGGGTCGAGCAGCAGCGGGCCGAGCAGCCCGGTCACAAAGTGCGGCCGGAACTCCCGCAGGTCGGCGTCGACGAACGCGATCACGTCACCGGTGCTGCCTGCCAGGCCGGCCCAGAGCGCGCCGCCCTTGCCGTCGAGTCGGGGGAGGTTCCGGCTGATCTCGTCCTGCCCGACCACCTCCGCGCCGGCTGCCGCCGCCTTGGCAGCGGTCCGGTCCGTGGAGTGCGAGTCGACCACGATCAGCTCGTCGACCAGCGGGACGCGTTCTACCAGGTACCGACGGATCGTCGTGACGATCGGGCCGACCGTGTTCTCCTCGTCGTGCGCCGGAATGACCACGCTGACCCGGGTGTCGCCTTTCGCCGCCATGAGCTGGTCAGCCGTCCACTCTCCGGCCGAGGCGGTGCGATAGGCCGTCCAGGCTTCGACGACGGGTGACACGGTCGCTCGCGAGTGCCGCACGGGCATACCCCCAGATGATCCGACTAGCGCGGGTTCCCTTGTCGGGAGAGCGCTAACCGCGCTCCGTCGAACATCCTGATCTCGCCGACGAACCCGCGCGGTCCGGGGTCGGACACGGGTCCGATCGAGCACACCGGTTTGAGCCCGGCGAGGCCGGGCAGGCGGAATCACGGCCGAGCGCCGGCCGGGGGCGAGACCGGGCAGGCGGAATAACGGTCGGGCAGCCGCCGGAGGCGAGGCCGGACCGCCGGGGCGACGCGGTGGGAGAGAGGAGACGGGATGCGCGGATGCCGGATCGGGCTGGTGGGTGCCGGCAACGTCGCGGACCGGCACGCCCGGGTGCTCACCGGCTTCGACGACGTCACGCTGGTCGGGGTGACCGACGTGGCCCCGGACGCCGCGCTGCGGTTGGCGCAGCGCTACGACGTACCGGTATTCGGCGATCTCGACGCGTTGCTCGACGCGGCACCGGATGCTGTCTATATCTGTGTACCGCCGTTCGCGCACGGCGCGGCGGAGGAGGCGGTGCTCGCCGCCGACCTTCCGCTCTTCGTGGAGAAGCCGATCGCTGCGGACCTGGCGACCGCCACCCGGCTCGCGACGCTGGTCGCCGGGCGAGGCGTGCTCACCGCAGTCGGGCATCACTGGCGCTACCTGTCGGTGGTGGAGCAGGCGCTGCGGATCCTGGCCGATCGGCCGGTACGGATGATCGGCGGTGCCTGGCTGGACAAGGTGCCCCCGGTGCCCTGGTGGGCCCAAGCCGAACGATCCGGTGGCCCGGTTGTCGAACAGGCCGCCCACGTCCTGGACCTGACCCGGTTGCTGGCTGGTGAGGTGGTGGCGGTGACCGCGTACGGGGACGGGGCACCCCCCTGCGACGACGCCGACATCGACGGGGTCACCGTGGCGGCCCTGCGCTTCGCCAGCGGGGCGGTGGGCACCGTGACCTCGGCCTGCGTACTCGACTGGAAGCACCGGGCCGGTGTCGAGGTGTTGGCCGACGGCCTCGCGCTGCGGATCACCGAGGACGAGCTGGTGGTCCGGGACGGTGATCGGGAGCAGCGGTATCCGGGTGACCCGGCGGCGGCCCGGGTGGCCGTGGACCGGGCCTTCGTCGACGCGGTCCGGGGCGTTGGCGCGGACATCCGGATGCCGTACCCGGAGGCCTTTCGCACACACCGCTTGGCCTGCGCCGTGGCCGAGTCGGCGGCGACCGGCCGATCTGTCCGGCTCGACCCGATGGAAGTCGCCCCTCGCGCCTCATCGAGCACGCCTGTCTCGTCGAGCACACCGTCGGTAACAGCCAGGTCGACCGAGGATGCCCATGCCTGACCGGGTGGTGGTGGTCGACGGGCCGGGACGGGTGACGATCCGAGCCGAGGAGCCGACACCGTTGCGAGACGGGACGTTTCGGGTACGGACCCGGTACAGCGGGATCTCCACCGGCACCGAACTCAGCTACGTCAAGGGCACCAATCCCTACCTCTCGGCGGCCTGGCACCCCGATCTCGGACTGTTCCGCCCCGGCGCCCCGTCGGCCCCCTATCCGGTCACCCGGCTCGGCTACATGGAGGTCGCCCAGGTGGTGGAGAGTCGTACCCCGGTCGTGGCCGAGGGCAGCGTCGTGGCGATGAGCTACGGCCACCGGACGGGATATCTGGCCGATCCGCTCACCGATCGGTTCGTCCCACTGCCGGCGGACCTGGACCCGTTGCTCGGGATCTACGTCGCCCACATGGGGCCGATCTGCGCCAACGGGCTGCTCTACGCCGCCGCCGACCTGTACGGCACCGATGTGCGCGACCTCGGCGCCGGGGTCCGGGGCCGGCGGGTGGCGGTGACCGGGGCCGGCGTCGTCGCGTTGCTGACCGCACTCCTCGCTCGCCAGCACGGTGCCGCCTCGGTGGTCGTGCTCGATCCGACACCGCAGCGGCGGGCGGTCGCCGCCGCACTCGGTGTGGAGACCCTCGACCCCACCGCGGGGGACCCGGCGGAGGTGCTCAAGCTCCGCTGGCCGCACGGTCCGGGTGACCGAGGTGCGGATGTGGTCTTCCAATGTCGGGGGCAGCCCTCGGCGTTGCAGCTGTCGCTGCGGCTGCTCCGCCCGCACGGGACCGTGATCGACCTGGCCTTCTACCAGTCCGGTGCCGACGAGGTACGGCTCGGCGAGGAGTTCCACCACAATGCTCTGGCCCTCCGCTGCGCCCAGATCGGTCGGGTGCCCCGGGGCCTGGCTCCCACCTGGGACCGGGAACGCCTCTCCGCCGAGACGATCACGTTCCTGCGGGCGTACGGCGACCTGATCCGGACCCACCTGGTGTCGGCCGTGGTGCCCTTCGACGACGCGCCGACCCTGTTGACCGAGCTGGCCACCGGGCACCGGAACGAGGTACAGGCCGTTCTCGCCAGCGAGCCCTGAGCCGTACCGGACACTCGTTGTCGGGACCGCCCGAAGCCCTCGTCGGGTAGCTCGACATCTCCGGCCAGCCGGGCCACCCGGATCCGCGTCCGGTCGCGTACCGTTGCCCGTCATGGGTGTGTCGCAACGGTTGAAGAGCAGGTTCCGGCGTTTCCTCCAGCGTCCGGGCAGCACCGTCGATCTGGCGCCGCTGGAGAAGCGGCTACCAGCCATTGAGGCGCGCGAGGAGGAGTTGGCGGCGCTGGACGACGCCGAGTTGACCGAGGCGGCCGGCCAGGCCGACGACTACGTGGAGATCTGCGCGATCGGGCGGGAGGCCGCCCGCCGTGGTCTGGACCAGCGGCCGTACGACGTGCAACTGCTCGGCGCGATGGCGCTGCTCTCCGGCAAGGTCGCCGAGATGGCCACCGGTGAGGGCAAGACCCTGACCGCCGCGATCGCCGCGTACGGACACGTCCGGCGGGGCAATGGCCCGGTGCACGTGTTGACGGTCAACGACTACCTGGCCCGCCGCGACGCCCAGTGGATGGAGCCGGTATACAAGCTGCTCGGCCTCACCGTGGGGTGGGTGACCGAGGCGTCCAGCACCGAGGAGCGGCGCTCAGCGTACGCGAAGGACGTCACGTATGTCGCGGTCAGCGAGGCGGGTTTCGACTTCCTACGCGACCAACTCGTCACCGACCTCGCCGACCGGGTCCAGCCGGAGCTGACCACCGCCATCGTCGACGAGGCGGATTCGATCCTGATCGACGAGGCTCGGGTGCCGATGGTGCTGGCCGGGGCCGTGGCGGGTGAACAGGATCCCGTGCACACCGCCGCCGCCCTGGTCCGGGGCCTGCGGGCGGGCCGGCACTACGAGGTCGCCGAGGACGGCCGATCGGTCGCCTTCACCTCGGCCGGGCTGTCCGCGATCGAGGCCAAGCTCGACGGGATCGACCTGTACGCCGACGAGAACATCGAGCAGCTCTCCGCGGTCAACGTGGCGCTGCACGCACATGCGTTGCTGCATCGCGACGTGGACTACATCGTCCGGGACGGCTCGGTGGAGTTGATCGACGAGATGCGCGGCCGGGTGGCCCAGCGTCGACGCTGGCCGGATGGGCTCCAGGCCGCCGTCGAGGCCAAGGAGGGGCTCTCCGCCACCGCCGAAGGCGAGATCCTGGGCACCATCGCGGTGCAGGCGTTCATCGCGCTCTACAAGACGTTGTGCGGGATGACCGCCACCGCGGTGCTCGTCGGCGACCAGCTGCGGGAGTTCTTCTCCCTGGAGGTGGCGGTCATCCCGTCGAACACGCCTTGCGTCCGGCAGGACGAGCCGGACCGGATCTACGCGACCCGGGCCGAGAAGGAAGAGGCGCTGATCGACGAGATCAAGCGCTGCCACGAGGCGGGGCGCCCGGTGCTGGTCGGCACCCTGGACGTCAAGGAGTCCGAGGGACTGGCGGCCGGCCTGAACGCCGCCGGGGTGCCGTGTGTGGTGCTCAACGCCAAGAACGACGACGAGGAGGCGGCGATCATCGCCGAGGCCGGCGCCTACGGCACGGTCACCGTCTCCACCCAGATGGCCGGCCGAGGAGTGGACATCCGGCTCGGCGGTAGCGACCAGTCCGACCGGGAACGGGTCGCCGAGTTGGGCGGGCTCTACGTGATCGGCAGTGGCCGGCACGACAGCCGTCGGGTCGACGACCAGATCCGGGGCCGGGCCGGGCGGCAGGGCGACCCGGGCGGCTCGGTCTTCTTCGTCAGCCTGGAGGACGACCTGGTCGTGCGGCACGCAGGAGACGCGATCCCGTCCTCGCCCCGGATGAACGCCGACGGACTGGTCACCGACGAGCAGGTGGACTTCGCCGTCGAGCACGCCCAGCGGGTCGCCGAAGGCGTCAACCACGAGATCCACCGCAACACCTGGCGGTACAACGTGGTGATCGAGCAGCAGCGTAAGGCGCTTGCCGAACGCCGCGAACGACTGCTCACCTCCGAGGTGGCGGCGATCATGCTGATCGAGCGGTTCCCGGAGCGCACCGAGGAGATGGACGAGGACATCCTGTCCCGGGCGGCCCGGTCGATCGCGCTCTACCACCTCGACCGGCTCTGGGCCGAACACCTGGCCGAGCTCTCCGAGGTCCGAGAAGGTGTGCACCTGCGGGCGCTGGGCCGGCTCGACCCGCTGGACGAGTTCCACCGGGCCGCCGTGCCGGCGTTCAACGCCCTGATCCCGGAGATCGAGGCGCGGACCGTGGCCACCTTCGAGGAGACCGAGTTCGACGAGGACTGGCAGCCCGACGAGGCGAAGCTGGTCCGACCGAGCGCCACCTGGACCTACCTGGTGCATGACAACCCGTTCGGCTCGGAGCTGGACCGCCTGATCGCCTCCGTCGGTCGTCGGCTCAGCTCCAGCTCGCGCTGAGGTCGGGAAGGGCCCTTTCCATCGGTTCAATCCTGGGAAGGGGCCCTTTCCCAACGCCGGTTTGACGGTGGCCCGGTCTGGGTAAGAGGCCGGGTCCGAAAGTCGCGGGGGAGAAGCGAGCATGACACAGGCGATCGCACGAGCTGGGCGTACCGCGTCGCACGCGGTGATGGCGAGGATTCCGCAGCGGTGAGCCTCCAGACGCGGGAAACCGATGTCGAGACCCTGAATGTCCTGGAAACAGCCGCGCTGCTGCGCGAGCTGACCGCCGGTCTCATCAACAGCAACGACTTCGACGATGCCTTGGCCCAGCTGGTCCGAACCAGCCGTGACGCGATACCGGGTGTCACCTGGTGTGGGGTGACCGTACTGCGGGCCGGGGAGCCGGCATCGGTCGCCGCCTCCGACCCGCTGCTGACCGACCTCGACGATCTCCAGTACGGCGCGGACGGACCGGCGATGACCGCCATCCGTCGCCGCGAGCTGATTCTGTCGGGGGACCTGCGTACGGAGACCCGCTGGCCGTTGTGGACCCGGCGGGCGCTGGCGCTCGGTGTGCACGGAGTGCTGTCCGCGCCAGTGGACATCGATGATCATGTCATCGGGTCGATCAGCCTGTATGCCCAGGAACCGAACAGACTGATCGAGTCTCGGCAGCTCACCGCGATGCTGCTCGCCGAACACGCCGGGCTGCTGCTCGCCGCCGTGCGGGACCGGGCCCGACAGGCCGCCCTCGTCGGCGAGTTGGACGGGACGCTGCTCGACGGTGAACTGATCGGCCAGGCGATCGGTGTGATCATGACGCAACGCGGCTGCCCGGCACCGGAGGCGTTGCAGGTGCTCCGTACTGCGTCAGCGGCGTTGTCGATTCCCCTGCGGGACGTCGCCGAGCGGCTGGTCGCCTCGGTGTCGAGACCGCGCGGCAACTGACCGCACACGCCCTGACCAGCACACAAGGGTGACTACTGTCGTTTTGCTGCTTCTCCGTTCGGGTACCGACCTGGACAATGGTCGATGCGCGAACTGGGGAGGTCGCTGTCATGGAGAGCCGGTTGCGAGTCCAAGGCCACCCGATCCAGCCGATGCTGGTGACGGTTCCGTTCGGATTGTTCGTCTGCGCCACGGTGTTCGACCTGACCGACCTGCTCGGCGGGCCCGGCATCCTCGGGGAGGTCGGTTACTGGACGGTGGTGGCTGCCCTGGTCTCGGCGGCGCTGGCGGTGGCGGCGGGCATGGTCGACCTCTGGGACGTTCCAGCCGATCGGACCCGCCGTACGGTGGTCATGTTCAACCTGGCCAACGCGGTGATGGCGGTGCTGTTCGTCTTCGTGTGTCTGGCCCGCGCCGGTGGGCCGGACCGGGGGGCGAGCGGCGGGCTTCTGGCGGTCGAGCTACTTGGCCTGGCCATCGGCGCGGTCGGGGTGCGGCTGGGCGCGGTGCTGGTCCAGCGGTTCGATCGGCACCCGGGCGAGGCGCCGACCTTCGACGCCCTCGGGTCGGCGGCCGGGGTCGGGGTCGAAGGTCCCGCTCATCCCACGCGAAGCTGACCCCGTACGACGTGCCATTCGGGCAGCCCGTGCCACTCGGGCCAAGTGTCGGACGTGGCACCGGCTAGCCGGATGGTCAAGGATGCGCCTCGGCCCGATGCGCGGCGAGTACGTCGTCACCGAAGTCGCTGTACGGCCGGCGGAGCACGGTGTGCGCGTGGTTGCCGTCGTCGCTGGTGTTGTCGTACTCGATCAACAGATCGTCGCCCTGCACCCGGTAGTAGTGGCGCTGGCCCGGCCGGGTCGGCCCCTCCCAGGCGAAGTGCAGGCCACCTCGGGCGATTCGGGTCGCTTCCCGGGCGGCCAGCTCCTCGGGTAACCGGTCCAGGTAGAGCCCTACGAGCTGGTCGAACAGTGATCGGGCGGTCGGTCCGAGATGTGCGGCGGAGATCCCAGCAGGCTCGATTCCGGTGGTGAACCGGGGCCTGGTGGCGCTGCGGATGTCACCGGGAGCCTGGTCGGCCACGATCGCGGCGGCCCGTCCGGCCGGCCCGAGCGCGTCCAGCAGTGCTCGGGCCAGATCCTCTTCCGGGGCCAGCGGCCGGGTCACCGTACGGCCGGCGTAGCTCACCCGGGCCGGGTTGGCCCCGAGGAAGATCGGTGCGGGGGAGACCTGGTCGCCGACGATCGTCATGGTCACGGACAGGTGATGTCCCTCGAACCGCCAGGACCAACGCTCGTCCCGCCGAGGATCGCCGAAGACCGCCACCCAGAAGTCGGCACTGTGTCGGCCCCGGCGCCAGCCCTCCGCTCGGTCGAGCACCTCCTCCAGCGCGATGATCGTCATCGCCTGGGCGTATGCGTGTGGGCTCAGCGCGGTGGCCAGCAGCCGGTGGGCGGCCTTGCGAGCGGCCCGGTCCAGGTCGGCGATGCAGGCACCGGGACGGGGCCGGGGACGGTACTCGATCCACCGGCGGGCCTCGTCGTCGGGAAACGGTCGCGCGGCGAGTGTCCGTACCGGATCGTCCAGGGCGTCCAGCAGGGTGCTCGCGGCCCGCCGCATGTGCCCGGCAAGAGAGGAGTCGTCCACGTCGCATGTATACCGGGCGGAGCTACGACAGGGGCCAGCGGCCTGTCCGTTGTGCGATGTCGATCCTGGTCACGCCCCCGTACGGGGGACCGGTCCTACGGAGCAGGTCGCCGGAGGGGGTGGGGTCAGCCTGGCTCCAGACCGGATCCAGCGCCGCCCGCCCCGCTCGCGCCGTCGTAGACGAAGACGACCAGCGGCTGGCCGTCGTGCTGCTCGTGCCGGGAGGTGCGCAGATAGCGCTGGATCAGTCCGTCGATCTCCAGCTGCACGATCGCGGCATCCTCGGCGGTGAAGAGCGTGCCGTCCCGGGGACCGCCGAGCAGCAGTGCGTCGGGTGCCTTCGACGTCGTCATGGCTGGCCGGCTACCCGTCCTGCCCGGGCCCAAACGGTGGCCGGGCCAGTTCGCCGCCGAAGAGGTGAACGCCCTCGCGGCCGGTCCACCCGGTCCTCGGGGTCAGCCGGGCCTCGGCTTCTTTCAGTATCGGGGCTTCAGCAGGGGCTGCTGCGTCAGGAGGCTTTCTGGTCCAGTAACTCCAGCATCTCGGGCAGGTCGAAGAAGGTGGCGGTCTCGATGGCCGACGGGCTGCCGTGTGTCGGGTCGGCGCCGGCTTCGAGTAGCGCCGCGACACTCTCCGTCGAGCGTCGGAACGTGGCCGCCGCGAGGGCGGTCTGCCCCCGGTCGTTGACCCGGGAGTGGTCCGCACCGCGACTGATCAGGGCGCTGACCGTCTCGGGATGCGCGTGGTAGGCGGCCAGGATCAGCAGCGTGTCTCCCTTGTCGTTGGTCATGTTGACCGGCAGGCCAGCATCCACATAGCCAGCCAGTTCGTCGGTCTGGCCCGCGCGTGCCAGGTCGAACATCCGGTGTGCGAATGCCAGCGTCTCCTCGTCCCACTCCTCGACCATGTGACGAGCCTAGTGGCTGTGCCGGCGGCCAGCACGGTGGTCGACGCGGCCTCGCGGCGCGGCAGTGGCCGTGGTCTTGCCCCCCGGGCACACCGCCGGTCTCCAGCCGCTGGTCGTACGCCAACCCGGCGGCGCGGTCCGGGAGTCCATCCGAGACTGAAGCCGACCGGAGCTGTCCGGGCCGGGGATCAGACCGGTTGGAGCGGGCGATGTGGCTGCGGTGCGAGTTCGACGTGGATCGGATCGCCCGGCCGGACCTCGCCCTCGCGCAGCACCACCGCCATCACACCCGCCTTACGAATCACGTTGCCGTCGTCGTCCCGGCCCAGCACCGCCGCCATCAACCCGTCCTGGAGCCCGTTGATCTGGGCGCACGGGTTGCGCAGCCCGGTCACCTCGATCACCGCCGTACCGCCCAGTTGTAGCCGGGTACCGGTGGGCAGGCCGAGCAGGTCGACCCCGCGTGTGGTGATGTTCTCCCCCAGGGCGCCGGGGGAGACCGTGAACCCAGCCGCCCGCAGCTCGTCGTGCAGTTCACCGTGGATCAGGTGTACCTGGCGGAGGTTGGGCTGCTGGGGATCCCGGGCCACCCGTGAGCGGTGCTTGACGGTCCGACCCAGGTGGGCGTCCCCCTCGACCCCGAGCCCGGCCAGCAGCCGGATGCTGGCCTGGTGGGGCTTGCTGAAGGTGTGGGTCGCGCTTCGGCTTACCGCAGCCACCACCGGTTCCACCAGAACACTCCTCTCGCCGGCCACCGTTGCCAGAGCCAAGGTAGACCGGTCCGGGGTTCAGACGTAGTCCGGACTCATCGCGGCCGTGAGCCGCAGGTGTGCCGCCGCCTGTGTCGCCCGCCCCTGACGCTGGAGGGTACGTCCGAGCAGGTGCCGGACGTAGGCGTCGCCCGGCGACCGGTCGACCAGGATCCGCAGGAGCTGCTCGGCCCGGCCGAGCTGTGCCGAGGCGAAGTAGGCGCGGGCGGCGAGCAGTCGGACGTTCGGGTCGTCGCCGTGGTCGGCCAGCAGCGGGGCCAGCAGGGTGAGGGCACCGAGCGGGTCGCGGCGGTCCAGGAGCGCTTCGGCGTGCCGTAGGCGGCGCACCTCCGTCGGCAGCGTGGATTCCGCGTGTCCAGCGGCGAGGAACTCGCGGATGGCCTCCGGTGCCTGCGCACCGGCCAGCCGCCGGTCACCGACGACGAACGTCGGCGAGGTGACCCCCATTGCCCGACCGTGCAGAAGTTGGTCGCGGAGTAGCTCTTCGCCCGCCGATCCGGCCAGCAGCCGTACCCCGGCGGAAAAGCCGGCGTCGACGGCGATCTGGTCGAGGACCGTACGGTCGCTGATGTCGCGGGCCTCGATGAAGTGGGCACGCAGCAGCCGCTCTGCCACGGCGTCCTGCACCGCCGCCCCGGCTTCGGCGTAGGCGAGGGTGAGCAGTCGGTGCGCGTGGTGGCTGTTGGCCCGCCACGCGGCACCCCAGCGGGGGCCGAGCCCGACGGCGGCGGCCACCTGGGAGACCCGGACCTGGTTCTCGGCGGGGGAGAGCCCTGGCGCGCACTGCCGCAACGCCGCGTCGACGATCGGATCCCGAAGTATCTCGTCCATCGGCTCGGCCTGGTCGGGGGCGGTGGGGTCGATCCGGTACGGCCGCCAGACGACCTCGACGGCGTCGTCGCCGTCCCAGCTCTCCAGGGCCTTTTCGAGGCGACGCTTGCCGATGTACGCCCAGCCGCAGACCACGTCCGCCCAGATTTCGATTCGCATGCCGCCGACACTACACAACACATGTTGGATAAACGACGGGTGTTGTACAGTTCGCCCGTGAATCCTGATGACCCCCGAGCCCGTCGTACCCGGTCCCGGCTTCGCGCCGCGGTGCTGGAGCTGGCGGCCGACCATGACCTGACCGCCGTCACGATGGCCGAGGTCGCCCGGCGTGCCTCGGTCAACCGGGCCACCATCTACGCGCACTACCGTGATCAGGACGAGCTGTTGACCGATGCCATGGAGGAGGCGGTCGCCGAGGTCGCGCGCGCGGCGGGCCTATGTCCGCTGGATGCGCCAGACACCCGGACGCCGCAGCCGCTGGTCGACCTGTTCGCGCACGTGGGCCGGAACGCGACGCTCTACCGCCGGATGCTGGGTGCGCAGGGCAGTGCCCGGTTCGCCACCCGGCTGCGCGACCGGCTGGCCGAGGAACTCGGGAGCCGGTTCCGGGCCGGCGCGCGACCCCCCGGTCTCGACGCCGTGCCGGTCGAGGTGCACGCCAACTATCTCGCCGGTGCCCTGGTGGCGGTCGTCGCACACTGGGTGGCCGAGCCAACTCGCTCCTCGGTCGAGGAGATCGCGTTGGCGACCTGGCGGCTGCTCTGTCGCTGACCGTGCCGCCGAGTGCTCGGGGGCGGGCCTGACGGTCAGGCGAGAGTGGGTTCGATCCGCGAGCGGATGTCGAATCAGTCGGGCTGTCTCGACATCCGAGATTGCCTACCAAGTCGATAGGATTTATCGGCTAAGCTGGTCGCGGCGGGTTCAGGCAGGCAGATCAGCGAGGTAGATGATGGTTACTCTCCAGTCAGGTGCGCCAGACCTGCTCGCGGTCGCCCGTCAGCACGCGACGGATGCGGGCCGCTGGCCCCCGGTCCGGTTCGGTCCCGTGGACCGGTGGTACGCGCAGATCGGAACCACCGACGAGTACGAGGTCTGGTTGCTGACCTGGCTGCCCGGCCAGGGGACCGACCTGCACGACCATGGCGGCTCCGCCGGAGCGTTCGTGGTGGCCGCCGGGACGCTCACCGAGGAGATCGTCGCCGGTGGTCGACTACGCCCAGCCGAACTGTCCACCGGCGACGGGCGACGGTTCGGTCCCCGGCATGTGCACCGGGTGCGCAACCGGACTGGACGACCCGCGATCAGTGTCCATGTCTACCGGCCCGCGCTGGTACGGATGACCAGCTATCGCCTGCTCGACGGGGAACTCCGGGTCGCCGAGGTCGCCGAGGCCGGGGTCGCCTGGTGAACTGTCACCGGCCGTACTCCGAGCCGTCGGCGACCGAAATCGAGAAACCGAGAAACGGGAAGGACGAGATGGTCATGCCAGGCGACACTCCCACTGCGGGGCAGGGCTGTCCGGGCGGGCAGCCGCCGGCCGGCGCGCGCAGCATCGACGAGATCCTCGCCGCCGCCCGGGCCCGGCTGCGACGGCTCGAACCCGAAGCCGGTCACCTGGCCCGCCGAGGCGGTGCCCTCCTGGTGGATATCCGACCAGCCGCCCAACGGGCGGCCAGCGGCTCGATCCCCGGTGCGCTGGTGGTGGAACGTAACGTCCTTGAGTGGCGATTCGACCCCCGTTGTGCCGCCCGGCTGCCCATCGCCGATCGCTACGACCTGCCGGTTGTCGTCTTCTGCCAGGAGGGCTACACCTCCTCCCTGGCCGCGGCGGCCCTACAGGACCTCGGGCTGTACCTGGCCACCGACATCGTCGGCGGATTCGTTGCTTGGCGGGCGGCCGGCCTGCCGACGTTCGGCCCGGCCGACGTCTACGCACAACAATCCGTCCCACCACCGGCGGCCGTGCGGCAATCGATCCCCTGACCCTCGCCGCGCGGCACCCTGCGCGGAGGGCTACCACCCCATCCACAAGGAGGCCTCCATGTCGGTCAGCGCCATCTCCTCGCATCGGCCCCCCTCGGCGAGGTCCGCCCGGACGACGCGGAACCGTCGTCGTCACGACGAACCGAGCACACCGACGGTTCTGACCGTCAGCTTCGATGTCCTGCTGGCCGGTGACGCCTCCGACCGGCCCGCCGCCCGACTGCTCGACCTGCTCCAGGAACTGGTCGACCGAGGGGAGGGAAAGGTCACCGTGTCGACTGACGCCAGATCCGGGACGGCGGCAGTCGGGCCGACCATGACACTCCCGCTGGCGGACGCCGGCACCGATCGTGATGCCATTCAGATCCTCGCCGCCTCACGGCTGGTGCTGCGGAGCGGGCGGGCGGTGCCACTCACCCGATTGGAGTTCGACCTGCTGCTCTTCCTGACCAAGCATCCACGGCGGGTCTTCACCCGGCTCCAGTTACTCAACAACGTCTGGGGATACGACCACGCGGTGGCTCGCACGGTCGACGTACACGTACGTCGGCTGCGCGCCAAGATGGGGGAGGACAGGCCGCTCGTCACCACGGTCTACGGCGTCGGCTACCGCCTCGCCGACGACCTCCGGATCAGCATCGATCCGGAGGGCTGACCCGGCAGGTTTCAGGGGCCTCGCCGGCCCGGTCCGAGCGGCCGACGGGTGGATCAGCCACTGCGCGGGGCGTACATGATCACCGCGACGCCGACCAGGCAGATGCCGGCGCCGATGAGGTCCCAGCGGTCGGGGCGGAACCTGTCGACGAGCACCCCCCACAGCAGCGAGCCGGCGACGAAGACACCCCCGTAGGCCGCCAGGATACGGCCGAAGTTCGGATCGGGTTGGAAGGTCGCCACGAAACCGTAGGCCCCCAGGGCGATGACACCGGCCGCGATCCACCACAACCCCCGGTGCTCGCGCCAGCCCTGCCAGATCAACCACGCGCCGCCGATCTCGGCGAGCGCGGCGAGGGCGAACAACAGCAGGGAACGGGCGACGGTCACGCTCCGGACCGTACCGGAGGCGGGGTGCCGGGCGGTCACCACCGGGCACCATGGTACGGGTGAAGATCCGTCCCATCTCGCCGGAACTGTTGCTGACGGAGCTGGCCGACCGACTCACCGCCGAACGGGCGGGCCCGTGGCTCCGGGTGGCGGTGGACGGTGCTCTCGCCGCGGCCCCCGACCACCTCGCCGACGCTCTCGTCGACCCCCTGCGGGTCCGGGGCCGCCCGGCGCTACGGATCCGGGCCTCCGACTTCCTGCGCCCCGCCTCGCTGCGCCTGGAACACGGCCGTACCAACCCGGACTCGTTCTATACCGGCTGGCTGGACGAAGCCGGGCTCCGACGAGAGGTGTTCCGGCCGACCGCACCCGGGGGCAGCGGCCGCGTTCTGCCCTCGCTGTGGAATGCGGAGATCGACCGGGCCAGCCGGGCCGACTACGTGGACCTGCCGCCCGGGACGGTCGTGCTCGTCAGCGGTCCGCTCCTGCTCGGCGGTGGCCTACCCTTCGACCTGACCATCCATCTTGTCCTGTCCGATGGTGCGCTCGTCCGGCGGACCCCGAAGGACCAGATGTGGACCCTGCCGGCCTATCGCCGCTACGTCGAAGAGGTCGTCCCGGCGGACCTTGCCGACGTGGTGGTCCGGATGGACGATCCACGACACCCCGCCCTGGTGGAGACACTCGTGGCCGACGGCGACCTCAGCGACGGCCGAGAGAGCATTCGGTGACGCGGCGAGCGGCCCACCAGCGGCGACGGTTTTCCGAGTTTGGCCGCTACCGCCCGTGGGTACTCGCCCGGGTCACAGCGGACCTTTGGCCGGACGGTCCGGTTCGGCGACCGGTTCCACGTTCTCATGGAAGGCAGGAAGCGCATGCTCGCCAACGACGTGATCAGCACGGGGCGTTCCCAGGCGGAGACCGCCCAGATCCGCCTCTCCCTGCAGATGCGCTACGACGAGCTGACCGTCGAGTACGACCAGGCCGTGGCCCAGAGCCAGGTGCTGCGGCTGGTCGAGGTGGGGGACACGGCCGGCGACGACCAGGCCGACAGTGGCACCAAGACGGCGGAGCGGGACACCGCCCAGTCGCTGCTGCGTACCATCCTCGATCGACGTGCGCAGTTCGAGCACGCGCTGGCTCGGCTCGCCGACGGGAGCTACGGCTGGTGTGAGGGGTGCACCAAGCCGATCCCGGTCGAACGACTGGAGATCTTCCCGTCGGCCACCTCGTGCGTGACCTGCCAGCAGACCCGCGAGCGTCGGGCCGCGTGACGGGCGGTCCAGCCGGCGTGGGATAGGGCGAATGGGCGAGATCGCTGTCGGGACCGCCTCGTGGACCGACCGGACGCTGATCGAGTCGGGTTGGTATCCGCCGGGGGTGGACACGGCAGAGAAACGACTCGCCCACTACGCCCGACAGTTCCCACTCGTCGAGGTCGACGCGACCTATTACTCCCCGCCGGCCGAGCGCACCGCCCGGTTGTGGGCAGAGCGGACCCCACCGCACTTCACCTTCAACATCAAGGCGTTCAGCCTGCTGACCGGCCACCCGACCCGGGTGGCCGCGCTCTATCGCGATCTGCGACCCACGACCGACAAGCGCAACGTCTACCCGAAGGACCTGACCCCCCAGGCGTACGAGGAGGTGTGGACGCGCTTCCTGTCGGCACTGGATCCGCTGGTGACTACGGGGAAACTCGGGGCGGTGCTGTTCCAGTTTCCGCCTTGGTTCACCCTCCGCCGGGACAACAAGCAGTATCTTCTCGAGGTCCAGCAGCGTTGCCGGCCCTTGCGAGTGGCCATCGAGTTCCGGCATGCCTCCTGGTTCGCCGACGACAACGGCACCGAGACGCTGGACTTCCTCCGCCAGCACGACCTGCCATACGTCTGCGTGGACATGCCGCAGGGGCACCGGTCGTCCGTGCCTCCGGTGCTGGCCGCCACCGCCGACCTGGCGGTCGTCCGGTTCCACGGCCACAGCGACCGATGGACCAGTAGGGACATCCAGGAGAAGTTCGGCTATCGGTACTCGGATCGCGAGTTGGCGCAGTGGGCGCCGAGGCTACGGGAACTGGCGAACGAGAGCGGGCAGACGCAGGTGCTGTTCAACAACTGCGCCGGGGACAACGCCCAGCGCAACGCCGCCACCCTCACCGGCCTGCTGGCGGATCCGGCAGGCAATCCGGTCGGCTGATTCACCCTTCCCGGGTGAGGACACCTCACCCGGGCTCCGGTGAACATCACAGTTGGGTCGTCAAACACGGCCACGGTCAACAGCGACACCGGGACGGGGGTAATCCGAGATGCCATTTCGGGACGTACGAGGGTGGCGCGGGCGGAGTGCCGTGCTGGCCGGCCGGCTGCGGAGATCCGGCCCGGGCAGGACGTGTGTGGTGGGGGCCAGCGCGGTCAGCCCGGCGCAGGTCCCGCCACGACGGGGCAGCGAAGGACCGCCACCTCGGGACGATTGGCGGGTCGAGCCGTCCGGATGGGGGTGGAACCATGTCTAGCATGTCGTCGTCCATCTACGAGACGTCGGTGGACAAGACCAATCTGATCCTCAAGGACATCGAGCAGGCGTACGGGTGGCCGAAGGAACGCCGCACCCAGTCGTACGCGGCGCTGCGGACCGTCCTGCACCTGCTCCGGGACCGGCTACCGGTGCAGGAGAGCGTCGAGTTCGCCGCCCAGTTGCCGGTGTTGGTGCGAGGCATCTACTTCGAGGGCTGGGATCCGAGTGTGGTGCCGATCAAGCTGAACCGGGAGGAGTTCCTCTTCGAGGTACGGCAGGGGTTCCCCTTCGACGTGGATGGGGGAGTGGAGAACCTGGTGCGTACCGTGCTGAATGCTCTCCGCCGGCACATCACCGAGGGGGAGTGGGACGACATCCGGGCGAACGTACCCAAGGATCTCATCACGATCATCCCGTAACCCCTGCCACTCCGGACTGGCCGGCCGACGTACGGACATCGGCTCCCGACCGGCGGGGAGGGTCGTCCGGACCGTCGGACCGCTCTCTCCCGCCGGTCGGTCGACTGTGACCACCTGATCCGGGGCTGTTCAGGGTTGTTCCCTCAGGGGGGTCTCCTCCTCCAGGTGGAGCCCGGATGAGCCTGGACCGGCCAGAGGTGTAGGGCCATTTCAGCCGCTGGCAGGTCGTGGCGGTCGGTGCCGGCGCCTATCGTCGAGATGTGGGGGAGAGCGGAGACGAGTTTCGCATCGAGGTCCACGTCAGCGATCAGATGATCGTCGTCCGGGTGGCGGGGGAGATCGACATCGCCAACGTGGACGAGTTCCGGTCCGTACTCTGGATGCTGCCTGTCCATCCGGCGACGTTGCGGGTGGATCTGTCACGGGTGACGCTGCTCTCCGCAGCGGGGGTACGGGCACTCGTGGGGGTGCATCTGCGGCGGAGGGCCCGGGCCGGTCAACTGGTGTTGTGCAACCCGAACTCGACCGTACGCCGGGTCCTGCGCGCCACCCGCGTCAACCGGGTGATCCCTATCATTGGCGGCAACGCCGCCTCACTCGACTCGACGGTACGACGGCCCTGGCCAGCGGCCGTGCCGGTTCCGCCCAGTCCGAGGACGGCGGCCGAAAGGTGGTGGGAACCGGCCTGTGTCGGCCGACCCGCTTCGTGACTTTCCGAGCCCACCGATCCTTCGGCCGCCGGTCATCCCAAGGCCCGGTGGGGCCAGCTCGACCGTTCGTGTTCCGGGAGCACCCGCGCCGCCGCAGCGGTGTGACCGCGACACAGGTGCTCCGCGTACCGGTCTGGCTAACGCACGCCCAGCAGGTCGACGACGAACACGAGGGTCTCGCCCGGCTTGATCAGGTTGCCGGCACCGTGGTTGCCGTAGCCCAGATGCGGGGGAATGATCAGCTTGCGTCGCCCGCCAACCTTCATTCCGGCCACACCGCGATCCCAGCCTTCGATCACCTGTCCGCCCCCCAGCCCGAAGCTGAACGGCTGGCCACGGCCCCAGGACGAGTCAAACTCCCGACCTGTGGAGAAGGACACCCCGACGTAGTGCACCGTGACGAGTTGCCCGGCTTCCGCCGCAGCGCCATCCCCGACCACGATGTCCTCGACGACGAGGTCGGCCGGCGGCGGTCCCTCGACCAATTCGATTGTGGGCTTTTCCATACCTTGGTCCTCATTACGCAGTGATGTGGGCAATGACTGCCTCGGCCATCCTGCCGTATCCGCGCCCGCCACCCCACGGCAGGGATCAACCTCGAGGCTCCGGAACGTCGGGCACCGCACGGGCCTCCAGCCAACCCAGCGCGGTTCCGGTGGTCAGCGTGGCTGGCTCAACCGCCAGTACTGGCGGTTCTCCTCGTCTCGGACGACCACGCCCAGTTGGGCCAGCTCGGTGCGGAGTTCCACCACGTCCTGGTTCTCTCCTTTACGCAGGGCACGCTCCCGGGCCTTCAACAGAGCGTCGGCGCCGGTCGGCAACTCCGGCAGCCCGGGTACCCAGCGGCGGTACTCGTGCCGGTAGGGGTCGCCCTCGGCGAGCCAGGGGTAACCATGGGCACGGAACGCTTCCGTGAGACGGGTGGCGTCCAGATCGCTCTTCTCCCGGGCCAGCTCGTCCGTCGACCGGCCGAGCAGGACGAGTTGCTTGCCGTCGAGGAAGACCCCGGCGACCGCGCTCCGGTCGATTTCCCGGATCCCTCCGTCCCCCCGTCTCAGGGACACCCGGTCGTTGGCGACGGTGACGGTGAGGCTCTCCTGCGCGCCGAGGAAGGCCAGGACCAGGCCGGCGAGTCCGCCGAGGACGGGTGCCCCGATCGTGGCGTACGGCTCGGGAGCGGAGGCGACGAGTTCGAACGGCCCTTGAAACGGTGCCCACGGCAACGAAGCGACCCATCCCGCCCCGGCCTTGAGTAGCCATCCCAGACCGGCACCGAGCACCGGAAAACCGCCCCACATCAGCAGGCGGTCCCAGCCGGGGGCGCCCACCACCGTCCCGCCGTCGTTCCCCACCATCAGCGGACCTCCCGTCGTGCTGGCCGGATCGGGCCGATGCCCGAGAGTGTCCACGCCATCCCGAAGACCATCCCAGGTCGGTCGTGAGGATGGACTACCGCTCCCGTTGGGCATGATCATGCTGCCAGCATGCTCGGTCGGGGCTGCCGGCGCGACGGCCGGAGGTGCGTGTCGTTGCGACCAAGGTCGACCATCGGATGTCGACTTAAGTCGACCGTACTGACCGGTCGGAACGGGATGAACAGCGATCGCCGGGGCGCGTCGGTGAAGGTTTGTTGCACTAGCCTGTATCGATGCGAAGAAGATCTACATTGACGGCCCTGACGGTCATCGCCGTCACCGCGGTCACCGTCGCGGTTCCTACCGCCGCTTCGGCGGCGCCTGCGACGCTTGACCCCGCCACCTTCACCCTCGACCAGGACTTCGGCCTGTACGACACCGCCCTGGCCAAGCTCGATACCGCACTCGCCGGAAAGAAACGCAGCGTCTCCCAGGTGATGGCCGCGGCGAACCGGACCCGGTCTGCCCTGTGCAACCAGGCTGCCTGGCAGCCGCTGAAGGACCGTTCGGGTGCCGACACCATCGGCTTCTGTTGGCAGGCCGGCGACGACGACTCCCCGGAGTGGTACCCGCAGGGGCTCACCACCACCCGGGAGGCGGCGGCGGACGGCCACTTCGACGGCCACCAACTCGTCGCCTCGGCCTGGTACCACAAGGGCGTCGGGGTGACCTCTCCGGACGGCCGCTGCTTCCGCGACCCGGAGGTTCCGCTGTCGTCCCGACTGCCGATCAAGGGTGTCCGGATCTCCCTGACCGACTGGGACGCCGACTTCGCCAACACCTACCGCCACCTGCTGCTGGTCGAGCCGTACGTCGACAGCGCCGGCCAGGCCACCTACCGGCCCCTGCTGACCGGCGGCGGCGAATCCCTACACGCCGGCGGTATCGCCTGGTACGGCCAGTACCTCTACGTCATGGACACCAGCGGCGGCCTGCGGGTCTTCGACTTCGCCCGGATCTACTCGGTGGCGACCGACTCGGCAACGGCGGTCGGCCGGCAGGCCAACGGCACCTACCAGGCCTTCAACTACGCGTACGTCATGCCGCAGGTGGGACGGGTCGGCTCGAAGACCGGTGGGCTGCGCTTCTCCTTCGGCAGTGTCGACCGGGGTCCCGCCTCGGCCGAGAAGGCCCTGGTCGTCGCGGAGTACGCCGCCGATGCGGCGACCGCGGCCAGCAAGTCCCGACTGGTGCGGTTCCCCTTCGGGGCCGACTCGCGGTTGCGCACCGGCGCGGACGGCCGCACGGTCACCGCGGTGGCGGCGTACAACACCGGCTACCCGCAGATGCAGGGGGTGGCCGCGTACGACGGGCGCTACTGGTTCGCCAGCAGCAACGGCTGTCGGGGCGGCACGATCGCGAGCCACTACGGCACCCTGCGGCACTGGAACAGCAAGACCGGCCGGACCGCCGCCTACCCCTGGGCGTTCGGCCCGGAGGATCTCTCCTACTGGCACGACCCGACCACCGGCGTCGCCGACTACCTCTGGACGCAGACCGAATACCTGGGCAACCGGGTCGTGGTGGCCGTGCCGCAGGCCGACTGGGACTGACCGTGATCCCACGCCGGGACCGGTCGGTTTCGGCGCGGTGCCACCCGTGGGTCAACTGACCCGACGGGAACGGGTGGGCCCGACCATCCGGGTGGTGACGTCCAGCCGGTGTGGGTGTAGCCCGGAGGTGGCGACGAACCGGTCCACCGCGGCCCCGACGTGGTCGCGGATGACCGCCAGCCGGGCGCGCGGCCCCACCTGTAACTGGATCCACAGTTCGGGACGGGCCGCCGCACCGGTCAGGGTGACGGAGGCTCGTCGTACCTCGGGTTCGCTGGCGAGGTCGCGTTCCAGTCCGCGGGCCAGTGCGGTGCCGCGTACCGTGGTGGTTCCCGGTAGGCGTGGCGCGGCTGTCCGGCGGCTCTCGTCTCCGGTCCGGCGATCCGGTTGGCCGAGGGGCACCTCGTGCATTGCCGGCCGTGACCGGGGAAGCAGCAGCCGGGCGAGCAGGTTGAGCCCGAGCAGGGCGAGCAACAGCCCGAGCACGACGAACAGGGCCAGGCCCGCCGGAGTGGTGTCGCGCCACAGGTTGAGCAGCCCCGACCAGAGCAGCGGTGCGTCGGGATCGGTACCGGGTAGGAGGCCGTAGCTGGCGGCGATGCCGACGCCGCCAATGGCTACCAGCAGTAGCCCGATAGCCGTCCACAGCACCCGGTACGCGGCGTTGCTCACCGGACCCGCCCGCCCCTGGCCAGGTCGACGTCGACCGCCGCGGTCTGCGGCGCGGCGATTCGGTCGAGTTCCCGCCGAACGGCCTGTTCGACTGCCGGGCGTACCGACGGATCGCCGACAACGCGGATCCGGGGTTGCCAGCCCCGGCCCCGGCGGCGGATCCGGGCACTCGCCGACGTCACTCCCGGTACCTCGCCGGCCACCCCAGCCAGTCGTCGCTCCACCGATCGACGGTGCAGGTGCCATTGGTCGCCGAGGGTCACGCTCAACCGCTCCGGGGTCCAGCGGCGGAGTTGGCTGAGCAGGATCAGCAGACCGAGCGCGGTCACGCCGATGGCGACGGCCTGGGTGCGCGAGTCATCGAGCCGGGTGCCGGTGAGCCCGTCGTACCAGCCGGTGCGGTCAATCACCGCCGGTGCGCGGTCCCATCCGGCCAGTATCGTCTCCGCGACGATCAACAAACCGCCGACCAGCAGCGCCAGGGCCAGCAGCAGCGACGCCAGCCGGTTGAACAACCGCATGGTCATCACCTCTCCGGTACGGTGACAGCGAGCGCGACCGGGTCGATGTCGTCGACGACGACCTCGACCGGACGGTGTTCGCCGGAGCGGTCCAGGACGGCGCGTACGGCTGCCCGAACCCGTTCGGTCACCGGAATGATCGGGGACCGGTCCACGGCGACGTGCACCTCGACGGGGTTGCCCAGGCGTACTCCCACCACCTTGCCACCCGGAAACTGGGTGGCGACCTCGACCGCGCCACCGGAGGTCAGTCGGGCCACGCCCGGCACGGCAAGGGCCGCGTCGCGTACGGCCGAAGCGAGTCGTTCCTGATCGTTCATTGGACCCGCTGTCCCTGCTGCTGTTGCTGCCGGTCCGTATCGCCCTCGACGTAGACGTCGTCGACGTTGATGTTCACTTCGACCACCTTGAGCCCGGTGGTCGACTGGATCTGATCGATGACATTGCGGCGGACGGCGTCGCAGACGTCTACGATGCTCTGCCCGTACCAGGTCACGATGTCCAGGTCGACGGCGGCTTCGTGCTCGCCCACCTCGACCGAGACACCCTGCCGGGTCGCTCCGTCCCCGCCGCCGGGCACCAGGTTGCGCAACTGTCCGATCCGGCGGCTGGTCGCGGCCCCCATGGCCTGCACACCGGGGATCTCCCGGGCGGCGAGTCCGGCGATCTTCGCGATCACCCCGTCGGCGATCCGGGTCTTTCCCGCCTCGGTGGTCAGTTGGGCACGGGCCGGTCCGGGTCCGGTGCTCCCGCCGAGCGGTGGTCGCGTCCTGGTCTGCCCGTCGCTACGAGCGGCGGTTTCGGTGTCGGTCATCCGCTTCCTCCTCGCGCTTGCGCTCGTGTTCGCTGGTAGCCGTCCGGCTTCTGGGACAGCAGGATGGCCAGCGCGGCCGCGACTCCCCGGCCACCATGGTCGCGATCCGCCCGGCTGGCCGGGTGGACACCGGTCGACTGGGTGTTGCGGGTGGTGGCGGGTGGTGGTCAGCGACGCCGGGACGCGCTGGCCCGGTCGGCCAAACCGCCCACGGTGATGTCGCCATCGAGTACGCGAACAGCGACCCAGCCGAGCAAACCGGCGAGCACCGCGCCGGCTGCGGCGCCGAAGCCGACGAATGCCCAGAGCGCCGCGATCAGGAAGCCGATCACGAAGCCGAACTGTTGTCGGGTCATGAGTCCCTCCGCAGTACGTCCCGCACGGTCGCCAGTGGATACACCGTCGGCGCGGTACTGAACGCCTACCCGTCCGGCAAATTGGTGACATGCGTCACATTGTTTGCCTCGTTCGGTGGTAGTTCAGATCAGGCCCAGGGCGAGCATCGCGTCGGCCACCCGACGGAAACCGTCGATGTTGGCGGCCGCCACGTAGTTTCCCGGCATGTCGTACTCCTCAGCCGTGTCGAAGCAGCGGGCGTGGATGTCCTGCATGATCTGTCGCAGCCGCTGCTCGGAGTAGTCGAAGGTCCAGGAGTCCCGGGTGGCGTTCTGTTGCATCTCCAGAGCGCTGGCCGCCACGCCTCCGGCGTTGGCCGCCTTGCCCGGAGCGAATCGCACGCCCGCCTGCGTGAAGATCCGTACGGCCTCCGGCGTCGTCGGCATGTTCGCTCCCTCCACCACCGTCGTACAGCCGTTGGCGACCAGGGCGGTGGCGTCCGAAGCGCCGATCTCGTTCTGGGTGGCGCACGGAAGGGCGATCTCGCAGGGAACCTCCCAGACGTTGCGACCGACCACGAACTGCGCCTCCGGGCGGACGGCCGCGTAGTCGCTGATCCGGCTGCGGCGTACCTCCTTCAGCTGCTTGAGCAGTTCGACGTCGATGCCCTTCTCGTCCACCAGATAGCCCGAGGAGTCGGAACAGGCGACCACGTTGCCGCCGAGCTGCTGGGCCTTCTCGATCGCGTAGATCGCCACGTTGCCGGAGCCGGAAACGACCATCCGCTTGCCCTCCAGGCTGTCGCCGTCGGCCCGCAGCATCTCCTCGGTGAAGAAGACCGTGCCGTACCCGGTGGCCTCCCGGCGGACCTGGGCACCGCCGTAGCTGAGGCCCTTACCGGTCAGTACGCCGGACTCGTAGCGATTGGTGATGCGCTTGTACTGCCCGAAGAGATAGCCGATCTCGCGTCCACCGACCCCGATGTCGCCGGCCGGCACGTCGGTGTACTCGCCGATGTGCCGGTACAGCTCTGTCATGAAGCTCTGGCAGAACCGCATCACCTCACGGTCGCTACGGCCCTTGGGGTCGAAGTCCGATCCGCCCTTGCCGCCACCGATCGGCATACCGGTGAGCGCGTTCTTGAAGATCTGCTCGAAGCCGAGGAACTTGACGATGCCGAGGTAGACCGAAGGGTGGAAGCGCAGCCCGCCCTTGTACGGACCCAGGGCGCTGTTGAACTCGACCCGGAAACCCCGGTTGATCTGGACTCGGCCGCGATCGTCCTCCCACGGCACCCGGAAGATGATCTGCCGTTCGGGCTCGCAGATCCGCTCGATGATCCTGGCCTCGGCATACTCCGGATGCCGACCGAGGGCCGGGCCGATGCTCTCCAGGACCTCGCGTACCGCCTGATGGAACTCGAGTTCGCCGGGATTGCGCCCCACCACGTTGGCGAACACGGTTTCCAGCGTGTCATTTATCACGATTGATCCTCCAAGGCGGTTGGTCCGCTGTCCGCGATGATCAACCGGAATCGGCTCGGCGAAGACGCGAATCGTACTATTGATCAAATCTGGAATGTCGGGCTGGCCAGCTCTGTTGCAATCCTTGAGACCCAGGGCGCCTCCGCCGGGCAAGCCGGACGCCTCCCTCCGCGTCCGCCGCCCCTGGCCGTCCTGGGGCTACCTCCGCCAGTTTGTCGTAGTACGCCCCACCGGCGACGGCCGTCCGGGCAGGTTTTCCGGCGGTCCTCACCCGGTGCGGACCGCCCTCCCCCCACCGAGAGGCAGACCATCTTGAAGGCCACCTTCAGTCGATGGCTCCCGGCCATCACGCAGACCAAGGCCCCCCGGGCGGCACTGGCCATCGCCGGTGTGGCCATCCTCGGCGGCCTGGCCACCACACCGGTCCTCGGACCGGCGAAGATCAACCCCGCGCCCTCCGGCGTCGACCCGGGCGCGGCGGCCGCACTACGACTGGCTGTCTCCGGTGCGCAGCCCGGCGACGGTGCGCAGTCCGGTAGCGGTGAACCGTCTGCTGCGGCGTCGTCGGGTGCCTCGGGCGACCAGGCTTCCGGTAGCTCGACGGAACCCCGCGTCTCCGCCGTGCCGGAGGCCAAGCCGAGCATGGAGACCCTGATCCCGCATGGTACGCAGGGCGTGCAGGCGAGGACGCAGTTGTCCCCGGAGCAGTTGGACAACGCGACGTCGATCGTGGGCACCGCCAAGCGGATGGGGCTGCCGGAGCGGGCCGCAGTGATCGGTGTGGCGACCGCGTTGCAGGAATCCAAGCTGAACAACTACGGCCACCTCGGCGTGCTCAACGACCACGACTCCCAGGGCCTGTTCCAGCAGCGTCCGTCGACCGGGTGGGGGACGGTGGAGCAGGTCACTGACCCGGAGTACTCGGCGACGGCGTTCTACCACGGCTTGCAGCGGGTGCCCGGTTGGCAGGATCTGCCGCTGACCGCCGCTGCGCAGCGGGTACAGGTCTCGGCGTACCCGTTCGCGTACGCACAGTGGGAGCAGCAGGCCGCGGAGATCGTCCGTGACCTCTGGACGGGTCGATCCTGACGCTCGTACCCTCGGCCAGACCGGCCGCTGGTCCCGCCGGCTGACCACTCCGTCCCGGTCGCCCTCCCCGGCTTCTTATCCGACCGGGCCGTGGCTGCCCTGGCCCCGTACAGGTCGGTGGTGCCTGCCCGCCAGGCTGTCGGCCAGGGCGGCGACGAGCGCGACCAACACGAATCCGATCGCCACGAACAACGACATCCGGAAGGCTCTGGACCAGCCCTCGCCGGTGGTGGCCAGGGTGGCGAAGAAGGCCGTACCGGCACTGGCGATTCCGATGGCGGCCCCGATGCGCTGCCCGGTCTGCAACATGCCGGCCGCGCTCCCGCCCTGCGCCGCCGGGACCTCGGAGAGGGTCAGGGTCTGGTTCGGGGTGATGACCAGGCCACTGCCCAGACCAGCCAGCAGTAGCGGTCCGGCCGTGGCCAGCGGAGCCTGATGCCCAGGGACGAAGTGCAGCGCCAGCACGGTCGCTCCGAGCCCGATCGCGACCAGCGCCAGGCCGGTGGTGACCAGCGGACGACCGAACCTCTCGACGATCCGGCCGCCCAACCCGGCCGCCGCCGCGGAACCGAGAGCGAACGGGGTGATCGCCAACCCGGCGAGTAACGCGCTGTAGCCCAACCCGTTCTGTAGGAAGAGCGTGAAGATGAAGAAGATCCCGGTGAACCCGGCGAAGTAGAACAGGGCGATGAGCGCACCCAGCGAGTAGGAACGTCGGCGGAACAGCGCCAGGTCGAACAACGGGTCGCTGTGCCGTGCGTAGCGGCGTTCCCAGAACAGGAAACCGGCAAGTAGCACCAGCCCAGCCGGCACAAGTAACCACTTCAGCGGGGTGTGCCACTGGCGTTGCTGCACCAGGGGCAACAGCAGCAGCACGACCCCGAAGCCGAGCAGGAGCACGCCAACAGGGTCGAGGCTCTGCCGCCGTCGCTGCGCCTTCGGCTGGGTGGGGATCAGCCGCCAGGCGAAGAGGATGGTCACGATCCCCACGGGCACGTTGACGTAGAAGACCCAGCGCCACCCTTCCTGCGTGCCGTCGAGGGCGATCAGCCCGCCGCCCAGCAGCGGCCCGACGGCGGTCGAGATACCGACCGTGGCACCGAGCAACCCGAACGGACGGCCCCGCTCCGCTCCCTGAAAGAGCTGCTGGATCAACCCGGCGACCTGCGGATTCAATATTCCGGCAGCAGCCCCCTGGAGCAGTCGGGCGACGATCAGCCAGGTGGAGGAGCGGGCCAGTCCGGCCGCCGCGCTGGTCAGAGTGAACAGGGCGAGGCCGAGGATGAAGACGTTACGCCGGCCCCGGGCGTCGCCGAACCGACCTGCGGGCACCAGCACCAGACCGAACATCAGCGCGTAACCGGAGAGCACCCACTGGAGGTCGCTGGGACCGGCATGCAGTGCGGCCTCGATCGACGGCACCGCCACGTTGACGATGCTCACGTCCAGCAGGGTCATGAACGCGGCCACCAGGCCGACGGCCAGCGTCTGCCAGCGGCGCCGGTCAGCCGGTGCCGTGGCGTCCGGTGGGCCCGGTCGGGCGGCCCTGGCTATGCCGGTTGCCTCGCGCACCAGCGGGGACCGAAGTCCAGCCCGGCCATAGGGGAGTCCTCCCGGTGGACCAGATTCTTCACGCCGAGTTCGTGCAGCGGAGCCACCAGTTGCTCCTCGGGAATCCCGGACTCCTGTGCGATGGCTGCCGGATACGGCACCTGCCCACGCGCCTCCAGTGCGGTGACCGCGACGTATACCCGCTGCTCAAGCTCGGACAGCTGCATCTGTTGCATCGTGACCTCCTAAGTCCCCGACAGCGCTGTCGGGCACGCTGCGATGCGGCGGTTACCCGCTGTCGCCGGGTTGACTCCTCTCGGATCGGAGAAGGCACCTCGTTCTGGTGCGACTCCTGCTGATTGCGGGGGACCCGCTCTTGCTGATCAAGCGCGGCAGTGGTCGCCTAGGCTGCTCCTGTGACCGAATGGGACGTCGTGGTCGTGGGCGGTGGGCCGGCCGGCCTCTCCGCCGCATACGCCGCCGCGCGGGCGGGCGCCCGTACCCTCGTGCTGGAGAAGGCCGAGCATCCGCGCTACAAGACCTGCGGCGGTGGCCTGATCGGCAGCTCCCTGACCGCGCTCGCCAACCGGATCCAGGTGCCCGCGTCGGATCAGATCGGTCAGGTCACCTTCACCCGCGACGGTCGGCGTTCCTTCACCCGCCGGAACCGGTCCACCCCGTTGCTCACCCTGGTCCAACGGCCGGAGTTCGACGACCGGCTTCGGCAGGCGGCCGTCGAAGCCGGTGCCGAGGTTCGGCAGCGAACCGCAGCCCGGGCCGTCGAGCAGGACCCGGACGGCGTACGGATCCGCCTGGCCGATGGCAGCCAGGTGACCGCCCGGGTCGCGGTCGGTGCCGACGGGTCGTCCGGGATCACTGCCCGCCAGGTGGGCGTCGAGTACGGCCAGGTGGACCTCGGCCTGGAACTGGAGCTGCCGGTGCCAGCCTCGGTCCAGGCCCGCTGGCGGGGCCGGGTGCTGCTCGACTGGGGGCCCATCCCCGGGTCGTACGCCTGGGTCTTTCCCAAGGGGGAGCAGCTCACGGTGGGGGTTATCGCCGCTAGGGGGCAGGGCGAGCGAACCCGTCGCTACCTGGCGGATTTCGTGAACCGGCTCGGGTTGACCGGCGTGTCACCCGTACACGACTCGGGGCACCTCACCCGATGCCGTACCGCCGATTCACCGTTGCGTAGAGGTCGGATCATCGTTGCCGGGGACGCCGCCGGGCTGCTCGAACCGTGGACCCGCGAGGGCATCAGCTATGCGCTACGTTCCGGCGCGTTGGCGGGCACCGCAGCGGCCAGCGGCGACCTTGACGGGTACGTCCACGCCGTACATCGGCAACTGGTCCCGGAGATGCGGGCCGGCCAGCGTTTGTTGCAGGCATTCTCCCGACGGCCGGAGGTCTTCCACGCGTTGCTGGCCACCCCGCCTGGCTGGCGGATGTTCACCAGGTTCTGTCGCGGTGACGTCTCCTTCGATCGGGCGGTGGCCAGTAGGCCGGTCCGGGCCGCACTGACCATGCTCGGCTGACCGGCCTTCGGTGGTTCCGGCGCGGTGCGGCAGGCCCGGTCAGCGCGTCGCAGGTCAGGGGCACCGCGGGTCAGGGCACCAGGACCGCCCGACCGTGGATCTCGCCCCGGCGCAGCTTGTCGTACACCTCGACGACGTCGGTCAGCGGGAAGGCGTGCACCTCGGCTTTGACCAGGCCCTGCTGCGCCAGGGCGACGACCTCCTGAAGCTCGGCCCGGGTACCCCAGAACGGGATTCGGGCGGTGGTCTCCAGCGGTACCGGAACCGGTCCGGCACCCGTCTGCAGGGTCAGTCCGCCGCCACCAAGCCCGACCAGCATGAGTTGGCCACCGGCGGAGACCACCGACCGGGCCAGGGTCAGCGTCGAGTCCACCCCCACGAAGTCCAGTACGACGTCCGCCCCGTCCGGCGGCGGTCCGACGATCCGCCGGATCTGGTCCACCGCGTCCTGGCCCGCCCGTACGGTGTGCTGCGCGCCCATCCTGCTGGCCAGCGCCAGTGCTTCCTCGTTGCTGTCCACGGCGACGACGGTGACTGCGGTGGTGGCGGCGAGGATCCGTATCGCCATGTGGCCGAGACCACCGATACCGATGACCACACAGCAGGTACCCGGCCGTAGTGACGGGCGGCTCAGTTCGATGGCGTGGTACGGCGTCAGCCCGGCGTCGGTGAGCGGCGCGGCCTGGGTCATTTCCAGGTCGCCGATCTTCAGCAGGTGGGACGCGGGGACCACCACGTAGTCGGCCAGCCCACCGTCCCGACTGATCCCGATGCCGCCGACCGGCACCGTCCGACACTGGTTTTCCAGGCCGCGCAGACAGGCGCGACAGTGCCCGCAGCCGATGATGCCGTAGACGGCGGCGGCCTCGCCGGGTGTCCAGCCGGTGACGCCCGGCCCGAGCGCCTCGACTCGTCCGGCAATCTCGTGACCGAGGGTGATCGGGGTGGGGAAGCCCCCCGGGGCGTCCAGGATGTGCAGGTCGGAGTGGCAGGCGCCGACGGCTCCGACGCCGAGCAGCACCTCGCCGGGCCCGGCTGTGGGCACGGGTACGTCGACCAGTTCCAGGGTTCCCGGGGCGGTTAGGCGAGCGGCGCGCATTGGTTCTCCAATCCAGCCTGGTCGCCGGTGCCGGACTGTCGGCGACCCGGCGAAGACCGTCATCGGGCGGGTCGAAGCACCTGTCTACCCAGGGCGGCCGTGATGATGTCGCCACCTTGGCCCGGTGGTGGCGACGGAATGGGGGACCGGGCCGAAGCGGTGGGTGCGTCGGCTTGGCGACCGACCGGTGCCGGCGGTCGTCTGCTCGGAGGATGATGTCGGAGACGGTAGGTGTGTCGGGTGGATGTCCGTGGGCGGCAGTCGGCCGGAGCCTGGAGGTTGGTCATGACGGAGGACCGGGAGCCCAGGGAGCGGTTTACGGACGAGGAGTTGGCGTTTCTGCGGTATGCCAGGTTTGGTGAGTTGCCAGACCGGGTGTGCCCGGAGGACCGCGTCGAGCTGACGGAGACGGAACCTCGACGCGACCGGCCGGATCCGGCCGGTAACCCCGACCAGTGGGCCCTACGGCTCGGTCCGGGCGGGTGACGGGTCCGGCGGGTCCTGGCCGGGCACGCCCGGGGTGGGGCTGACCCCACCCCGGACTGGGGGGCAAGCTATAGCGCGCTGTCAGTGTCGTACCGGGCAGAATCAGGCACGCACCACTCGGGTGGTAACGGTCCGGGAGTCGTCGTGATGCTCAACGGGGGACGGCGACTCCCGGACCGATTGCGTCCGGCGCATGTTCGACCCCAACCTCTGGTTCTCGTGCTTTTGGGGTGGGGAGGCAAGCACCCACTGTTACCGCACTTTGCGGCTGCGGTAGGCGAACATGACAACGGCGATGACGATGACGCCGACCACGATGCCGAGGGGGATGAGGATCCGGCGTCCTCCGGAAGGCTCCATCATGTCTGCGATGACTGGTCCAGGCAGGGTGATCTTGCCTTCCGCCTTCCGCTCAACCGTGCCGCTGACCAGCACCAACTGCGCGTTCCAGCGCCCCGGTAGCGATTCTGTCAACTCGGCGCGGACCTGACCGCTCTCCCCGGGAAGAATGGTGACGCCTGTCCGCACGCTGAACGGACCAGCCCGTGCCGTGCCGGATTCACGGGACAGGGACAGGGTCCCGGCGAGGTCCAGGGCGCGCTGGCCAGTGTTCTGCACCTGGGCGGTGATGACGGGCCATTCGCCGGGACCAGGAGCGACCGCGAGGCCACCGATGCGGAAGTCCGTTGGCGGTTCACCTCCCGGCCCGACGTCCAGATAGATCCGGACCCCAACCCGGCGAATCTGACCGATGTTGCCGCCGTTGGTCGGTGGCCTGGCTACCTCAGCCCAGACCGCTGCGTACCGTTCGCCCTGCGATGCGGATTCTGGTACGGCGATGGTCACCTTCACAGACGCCTTGGCCCCGGCTGGCAGGTCGATGTGGGATGCGTCGGTGCTGACCCAGCCGCTTAGTTCATTGCCGGTACGTCCGGCTGATCCGGTGAAGACGTTCCCCTCGATCGAGGCACCGGCAGAGTAGAGGTCGATGCGCTGTCGTTCTCGTGATGCATTGCGGACCTCGACCCGTCGATGGATGGTGGTGCCTGGTCTGAGATGGTCGACGATGTAGGCGCGGGCACGTGGATCCTTGACCCGGACGAATGGGATATCCAGCAGCCGGATGCTTATCGTCTCGTCAGCCGCAACCTGACCGTGGCCGTCGGGGCGCGCGTCGGCTGACGATACGGGCACCGCGAATGCCAGGACGGTAGCGGACGCCAGGATCGCCAGCCGACGGATACGGTCACAGGACAGAATGGGTCACGGTTCCCGTGTAGGTGCCAGCGATGGCGGTGCTGGGGATGTTTACCACGATGGTGGGGTTCCAGGTGGCCGAGTTGACGCCGTTTCCGCCGCTGAGGCTGAATGCCGTACGGGGCACGTTGATGATCTCCGCCTCGGCCGGCGTTTCCTGACCAGGCGTGAAGGTGCCATTTCCGGTGGTCGACGTGGCCGTACCCGACCAGTGGAGGATGTTGATGTTCGGGATCGTCTCCGCCGGGGTGCCACCGCCAGTGGTGAGGTCGGTGGCGATGACCGTGGTGTTCCAACTGGCGTTCAACGCGGCACGCTGGTCGGACACCGTCACCGCCCCGAGTTGACCTGACACGGTGCTTCCCGGCACTCCGGCTCCTATGTTCGCCGTCGCCGGTACGGTGATCGCCAGTCCGTCTGGGGCTGTCACGGTCACCGTCACAATCGTGTCCTCCGCTGAGGCGGCGGTGGCGGACCCGACGACCAGGGCCAAGCCGGCGATGACGGCACCCACAAGCTTTGATCTCATGAAGTTTCTCCGCTGATGTGAAGTATGGCTAAAGCGACATTCTGCATGCTAGTTCCGCAATGCGATCAACCCTGTGCAAACAGAACATCTGCGTGAATCCTTCGTGCGCGGCGGCCCACCGGTACGCCCGCCGTGCGGGGCACCGTGCCGACGCGCTCCTTCGCAGCCCTCAGGGTTGATTCCTGCCCGACCCTGTCTGGGGCGGATGCCCGGTTTTCGTTCATGATCAACAGGCTGGCGACGGGCTGACGCGGAATGTTGGCGGTCGGCCGGTCGTTACATCTTGTCTACGCCCCCACCCCGGGACCTCGGGGTTGGGTGTGGCGTTCTGATTCTTTCCCCCCCCCTCTTTCAGGTGAGCGCGGCGCGTATCTGCGCGTGTGTTCCCTGGCGTCTTCTGTCCCCCGGGAGGCGTTTCCTTTCCCCCGTATTGGAGCTTTGGTCATGAACACGATTCTGCGTAAGAGTGTGCTTGCTGCTGCTGGTCTTGCTTTCACCGGTGGTGTGTTCGCGGGTCCGGCGCTGGCCGACCAGACTGTCACCGCGTCGCCGAAGTCGACTGGTGTCGCCGTGCAGGCTGACAAGCCGGCGAAGGACAAGCTGATCCCGCACGGTGTGCAGGGTGAGCAGTCGCGGATTCCGTTGAACGGTGAGCAGACCGGGAACGTGAAGGCGATCGTCAAGGCTACGAAGAAGGCTGGTATGGACGAGCGGGCTGCTGTGGTGGCTGTCGCGACGAGTCTGCAGGAGTCGAAGTTGGAGAATCTGGGTCATCTGGGTGACCGGAATGATCACGACTCGCAGGGGTTGTTCCAGCAGCGTCCGTCTTCGGGTTGGGGTTCGGTGGAGCAGATCACGGATCCGGAGTACTCGACGACGGCGTTCCTGAAGGGTCTGAAGCAGGTTGACGGTTGGCAGGAGATGCCGTTGACGCAGGCGGCGCAGAAGGTTCAGGTGTCGGCGTACCCGTTCCACTATGCGCAGTGGGAGAGCCAGGCTGCTGACCTGGTAGCCGAGCACTGGAACAGCTGACCCGACCAGCAACTGACAGATAACCGAACCGCAACGGGCTCCCGACCGGACGACATCCGGTCGGGAGCCCGTTTTGCTCTCTGCACTCGCAGCCTGGGTGTCTCGCGGTCGAGTCGCTAGGAAGGGCATTCTTCTATGTAAAATGCGATAAGAAGGGGCCCTTTCCTCCTTTCCGGCTGCCGTTATGATCTTGGTGTGTCTAGTGGATCAAGCCCGTCAGGACCTGCATCGGTGCCCATCCGCCAGCCGACCGGGCCGGGTCAATCGCCTCAACCGGCGGGACGCTGGTCGGCTGGTGGTTCGCTCGTCGTGACGTTGCTGGTTGCGATGCTTGGTGTGGCCGTCATCGGAGTCAACGCCGGCATCGCCTATGCCACGGTTGTCTGGTCGAGCGTCATTCCGATCATGACTGGGCTCGTCTTCTGTCTGGCCTTCGCGGTGGCCGTCCGCCTGCTGCATCGCGCGACCTGGCTGGCCGTCCTGTCGATCCTTCCGGCCGTGTTCGTCCTTGTGGGGTCGGTGCAGCTTGCCCCCGAGGCAGTGCTGGAGAGGCGTGGCACCCGGCAAGAGGTGGCCATTGTCGATGTGGAGGTCAATGGCAATCGGCATGCGTTCCACCTTCAGGGTAGTGACGGGCCGCTCGATGAACAGCTGATCTATCAGGGCAGCTTTCCCAGCTATCGGGTTGGTGACAGGCTGACCGTGGTCGTTGACCCGGACGGGGTGGTCGAGCTTGAGGATGCCGACGACGTCGACTCTGCGGGCAAGCTGGGGATGCTCGTCATGGGCGGCGTCGGCTGGAGTCTCATCGCCTCACTGGCCGGATGGCGTGGGCACGTCCGCCGTAAGAAAGGCCGGTAACGCCCTGACAGGCTAGGCGTTCTCCCTGGTCAACGCGGCCAGTCGGCCAGTTGCTGACGAAGGAGTCGTACCTGCGGGTCGGTCAGACCGTAGCGGGCGAACCGTTGATCAGGAAGCCGATCGAGATAGCGGCCGACGTCGCGGATGTCGTCCAGTTCGAGAGCGGGATCGATTCGGTGAGCGAGCTCGATAAGGCGCTGGACCGAATACCGCTCCAACGCGGCGGCGACGTCGATGTAGTCGCGTGCCTCGCGGCGACTGATCAGCGCGGCGGTCTTGCTGGCCACCAGATCCTCGACGTGCATGACCGGACCGAGGTCCATGACGACCGGGCTGCGGTGCCGGTCGAGGCGGCCCAGGGTGAGCCGAAGCTGCCGACCGTCCCGGGCAACGATGAAGTCCTTCATGTCGAGTTCGAATCCGGCGAAGAGCCCGGCCAGGTCCGTGTCGGGTTCCTCGTCGACCACCTCGAACCCGGCCGACTCGAGCGCGAGGCGTACCTCTGCGGTCGCTGCTGCCGCTGCTCCGTCCACGTCGGCGAACAGGTCGACATCCTCGGTCGGGCGGGACACCAGGCCGTGTGCCACCCACGCCACCCCGCCGCCGAGTACGAACCGGTGCTTGTCGGCGACGGAGAGAGCGATGCGGGCGACCTCTCGGTAGAAGCCGTTGACGTGGGTGGTGGTCATGCCGCCTGACGCAGCGTGGGGTGCCGGCTCTCCCAGGCCCGCCGGACACCGTGCGGCAGGTTGAGGTCCGGCCATACCCGCCGCAGGATGGCACCGTTGATGAGTTGCCGCAGGTCTGCGCAGCGGGTGGTCTCGCGCAGTACGTTCTCGTACATCCACAGCAACTGGTCCGGGTCGGCCAGGTCAAAGGTGCGGTCCGGGCTCCACATCAGCCGTAGCGGCAGTTCCACCACGCCCTGGGTCGGCCCGGTCAGCTCGCCGACCGTCGGGGTCACGACGGCCGGGCGTCCCGGGCGGGCCAGGTAGGTGACGCTGGCCAAGGTGGTGGTGTCGCCCCGCATGGCCTCAGGGTAGCCCGAACAGCGCCTGCCGGGTACGTCCCAAGCCGGCTACGCCATGTGATTTGTGGTAGTTCTTCCCCTGGCCGTGCCCGTTGGGTGCTTTGGCGCCCGTACCTCTCGGCCGACGCGTGCCAGCCCGGTAAGGCGTGCCACGAGTACGGCGATGCAGCCCACCATCGCGGTGCCGAGCAACACCATGAAAGTGGGATAAAGGTATGTCACCTGGATCCAGGCGACATCCCGTCCCCGGTAGAGCACGCTCACCACGTGGTGGATCGAGCTGAAGAGCAGCAGTGGCAGGAGGAGTGGAAGCAACCGTGCCACCGTCCAGAGCCATGCCCTTCGGCCTGCCGCCCAGCGGCGTGCGCGAAGCACCCCCCAGCCGGCGAGTAGTGCGGTAACGCTGGCGAGTGCCAGCAGCACTCCGTCGATGACCAGGAGCGGCGTACCGGTCGAGGGAACCGGCGTGCCCTCCAGCAGCGCGATGATGCGTGCGATGAGCGCCGAGGCGTCGCCGTGGGCCAGGCCGGTGTTCGCCATGACCGCGACGCCGTAGCCGGACGCCGGCAGGAGCGCCTGGTACGCCGTCGAGGTGAACAGGTCTCCGCTGTGTTCGATCACCGGTGCTCCGGACGCGCTCGTTGCGATCGACCAGCCCAGGGCGTAGGACCCCGAGACCGTGGAGGGGGTGTGCAGCGTGGTGAGACCAGCGGGGGAGATGATCGCCGTTCCGTTCCGGCCGCGTCCCTGGTTGCCATGCGCGATCAGCCACGCCGCCATGTCGTACGCGGAACTGAGTACCCCGCCGGAGCCGTTGCCGAAGGCCGGCGGTTCGGGTACGGCGACGGCCATACCGAGGATCATCAGGTGACCCCGCGCGCTTGGCGGCAGGTCACTCGCCACGTTGGCGGTGCGACTGTCGGTCATGCCGAGCGGACCGAACACCTGCTGTCGTAGGTAGTCGTCGAACGAGCGGCCGCTGACCACCTCGACCAACCGGGCGGCCACCTGGAAGTTCGGGTTGTGGTACTCCCACCTCGTACCGGGGTCGGCGGCCAACCGGGCGGTACGCATCGTCGCCACGGCCTCCTGCAACGATCTTGGTACCGGCCGGCGGCTGAAGGAGCGGTATGTCGTGTCCGACATGCCAGAGGTCTGATTCAGCAGCTGCCGTACGGTGATCTGGCCTGCCCGGGGGTCGGCCATCGTGAACTCCGGCAGGTACGCCTGCACCGGCCCATCGAGCGCGACCCGACCCGCCTCCACCAGTTGCATCACGGCGAGTGCGGTGAACGACTTGCTTACCGATGCCACCGCCATCGGGGTGTGTGCCGTGATCGGGTCACCGGCCGGGGTGTGGCCGTAGCCGGCGGCGTGCACCACCGTCGATCCCCGAGTGACCGTCACCGCCGCCCCGGGTAGGCCGGTGGCGTCGCGGTACTCCCGTACGACAGTGTCGATGGCCGAGGCGTCGACGCCGGCCGGTGGACCGAGCGGCGTCGTCGGAGTGGGTGATGCGGCGAGTGTCACCGCGCCAGCCAGGGCGAGTATTCGCGTGATCATGGGGGAAGTCTCGGCCGGTCAGGCGATTCGTACATCGGATCGCGGTCCGAATCCAGGGTCGGACCGTGGTCTGATGCCCGGGCGGCAGCCGGCGGATACGGTGTCCGCGTGGTCATCTCGGGACGGCTCGGGCTGCGGCAGCTGACGGCGTTCGACGCCCTGGTGGGAGTTGGTCTTGCCCTCTTCACGGCCGTCCGGACGCCCGGTGCCGCCGTGCTGGTGTGCGGACTCGCCGCACTGTTCTGCCTGCCGCTCACGGTACGCAGGCACTGGCCGGTGCCGGTGCTCACCGTCGTGACGCTGGCCGGGACGGTGGCGATCGCCGTCGGCATTGCCGGTGACGCCGTGGTGCTCGCGATTGCGTACGCGATCTATCCGGTCGCGCTGTCCGTCGTCCCGAGGCAGAGCTGGCTCGCGCTCGTGGGAGTGCTGGGCGCGGTCGCGGCTGCCGGCCTGCTGGGTATCACGGTTCCCGGGCTCCCGGTCATCCCGGCTCGGGCGGGGGAGGAGTCGTTCACGACAACTCCGGTACCCGTCCTGCTATACGCCGCGACCATCATCGCCGGCTCGTGGGCGCTCGCCCGCGCGGTACGGGCCCGTCGCCAGCAGGTGGCCCAACTCGCCGAGCTGCGGGCCGACCAGGCTGTGGCCGAGGAACGGCTACGTATCGCCCGGGATATCCACGACGTGGTCGGACACAATCTCAGCCTGATCGCGATGAAGGCGGCGGTCGCCAACCACCTCGCCGACAGCCACCCCGACCAGGGGCGCGCCGCACTCCGCACGATCGAGCGGGTCAGCCGTAGTGCGCTTGACGACGTCCGAGTCGTGCTCGGTGCCCTGCGCGATCCGGCCGACACCGTACCGAGCTTCACCGAACTCGACCGGCTGGTCGAGGACATCCGCACCACCGGCATCACCGTCGACGTCGAGCGGCCGGCGGATCTGTCACCAGTGCCGGCGGCCGTGCAGGCCTCGGCGTACCGCATCGTGCAGGAGGCGCTGACCAACGTGCTGCGCCACGCTGGCCCCACCCGCTGCCAGCTCACCGTCACTGTCGAGCCCGAGGTGCTGATCATCGCCGTCGTCGATGACGGAACAGTCGGGCGTTCCGACGGACCGGCCGGGCACGGTGTGCGGGGTATGCGGGAACGGGCGGCGATGCATGGCGGCACCCTCAAGGCTGGCTTCGCGCCTGGCGGCGGGTACGCGGTCCGCGCCCAACTACCATTCAGCCCGGTGGTGCCGGACGATGAGTGAGCCGGTACGGGTACTGCTGGCCGACGACGAGGTGTTGCTGCGGGGCACACTACGTCTGCTGATCGAGGCCACCCCCGGGATGACCGTGGTGGCCGAGGCGGGAACCGGTCAGGAGGCCGTCAAGCTTGCGAGAGCACATGCACCCGACGTCGTCCTGATGGACATCAGGATGCCCGGCATCGACGGCATCGCTGCCACGGAGGCGGTGACCGCTGCCCAGAATGCCCCTCGGGTGCTTGTCCTCACCACCTTCGACCTCGACGACTACGTGTACCGGGCGCTGCGCGCCGGGGCCAGCGGTTTCCTGCTCAAGGACACCCCACCCGTGCGACTGCTCGACGGGATCAGGGTGGTGGCCGCAGGTGAGGCGCTGCTCGCGCCAAGCGTCACCCGTCGCCTCATCGACGAGTTCACTACCGGTATGCCGGTGGCGCGGCGCATGCCGAGCAGGCTCGACGGGGTGACCCCGCGGGAACGGGAGGTGTTGGCACTGATTACCCGTGGGTTGTCCAACGCTGAGGTCGAGCAGTCGCTGCACCTTAGCCGGGGGACCGTCAAGACCCACATCGGCCGGCTGATGACGAAACTGGCCGCTCGGGATCGGGCACAGTTGGTGATCGCCGGCTACGAGTCGGGGCTTGCCGACAGTTGGCGCGACTCCGAGCCGTCGTTCTGACCTTTGACAACCTATCTATGACGCCTTCGACGTCAATCCGCGTGGCTGGCAACATTCCTCGTTCCGAATGCTTCCGAATGCGCCTGGTGTCCGGTTCCGGGGGTCCGGGTTCTCCGAACAGGTCTGGCGGACTGCGCGGACTGGGGGATTGATGCCTGGGTGGGGCATTTTCCGCCATGATCAACAGGCCCTGGGTGGGGCTGGCGCGGAATGTTGGCGGCCGGCGGGTGGTTATATCTCGCGTACGACCGAGTAGCGTGACCCCCGGGTGGGTGATCACCCCGGCTGGGTTGCGGGACCGTGGAATGTTGGCGGTTGGCCGGTCGTTACATCTTGTCTACGCCCCCGCCCCGGGACCTTGGGGTTGGGTGTGGCGTTCTGGTTCTTTCCCCCCTTTTCTTCAGGTGAGCGTGGCGCGTGTCTGCGCGTGTGTTCCCTGGCGTCTTCTGTCCCCCGGGAGGCGTTTCCTTTCCCCCGTATTGGAGCTTTGGTCATGAATACGATTCTGCGTAAGAGTGTGCTTGCTGCTGCTGGTCTTGCTTTCACCGGTGGTGTGTTCGCGGGTCCGGCGCTGGCCGACCAGGTGACGGTTGCCGCTCCGGTCAAGTCGGTGGGTGTGGTGCAGGCTGACAAGCCGGCCATGGACAAGCTGATCCCGCACGGTGTGCAGGGTGAGCAGTCGCGGATTCCGTTGAACGGTGAGCAGACCGGGAACGTGAAGGCGATCGTCAAGGCTACGAAGAAGGCTGGTATGGACGAGCGGGCTGCTGTGGTGGCTGTCGCGACGAGCCTGCAGGAGTCGAAGTTGGAGAACCTGGGTCATCTGGGTGACCGGAATGATCACGACTCGCAGGGGTTGTTCCAGCAGCGTCCGTCTTCGGGTTGGGGTTCGGTGGAGCAGATCACGGATCCGGAGTACTCGACGACGGCGTTCCTGAAGGGTCTGAAGCAGGTTGACGGTTGGCAGGAGATGCCGTTGACGCAGGCGGCGCAGAAGGTTCAGGTGTCGGCGTACCCGTTCCACTATGCGCAGTGGGAGACCCAGGCTGCTGACCTGGTCGCCGAGCACTGGAACAACAGCTGACGTACGGCTTACATATCGCGTGAACGGCCGGTGGCCGGCCCCCGAAACCCTGGGGACCGGCCACCGGCCGTTTGCGGGTTGGGACGTGCGGAGTGGGCAACACGTAGACCAACTAATTGATGTCAAGTCGCGAGCGGCAGCGGCCCGGGGAGGGGCATCGACGGTAGGCCGGGGTGGCCGGCTGGGACGGTGCCTCGTTGAACCGGATGCCAGCGGAGTCCAGGTCGGTGACGACCCCGAGAGCAAACCTGGAGGAGGGGATGCGTGGGCAACCGTTGCTGACGGCGTCGTGGCGGCCACCGGCTTGGGCCGCCGCCTCGGGCATGGCCTTCTGCGTTCTCGCCGGGCTGGTCGTCACCGGTCACACCGAGTTGATCGCGGCCGACGCGGCGCTCAGCGCCGCCGCGTACGACTTTGGCGAACGGCACCCGACGGTCCGCGCCGCCGCCGCGCGACTGACCCACCTGGGGCATGGCGCCGTCGTGCTGGCCCTGGTCGGCGGCGCGGCCGGGACGCTGCCGCGGCACCGACGAAGGCGGGGCTTGGTCTTCGCCGTCACGGCCTTCGCCGCCGGCGGGTTGCTGCGCGGGGCGGTGCGGGCCTGGACCGCCCGGGTACGTCCGGTCCGGCCGGGACCCCCCGTCGACGGGTACGCCTTCCCCTCCGGGCATGCCAGCCGCTCGGCGACCGCAGCTCTGGTCGTGGCGGCCCTGCGCTGGCCGGAGCTGTCCCCGGCGACCCGGGGCGTCCTGATCGCCGTGCTGGCCGGCTGGCCGCTGACGGTGGGTGCCAGTCGCGTGGTGTTGGCCGCCCACTGGCCCAGTGACGTGCTCGCCGGTTGGCTGGTCGCCCTGACCGCCGCACCCGTCGTTGCCAGCCTGACCGAGCCACTACCGTCGGCCAGTGTTCGCCGATGCGATCCTTCGCGTCGTGCGATGACTAATCAGCTCGCCGGTTCTTAGCCGGGCACCTACTATCGGCGACCATGACGCGGGCAATCAGCGACTGGGCGTACGGGGTCAGCCGGGTCGCGGTGATGACCGGGGCCGGGATCTCCACCGACTCGGGTATCCCGGACTACCGTGGCCCGGACGGGGTGTGGACCCGTGATCCGGCCGCCGCCGAAGTCTTCACCTATCCCCATTTCATGGCCGAGCGGGCGGTCCGGGTCCGGTTCTGGCGGCGCTATCTGCACCACGCCGCCTGGCACGCCGAGCCCAACGTCGCACACCGGGCACTGGCGGAGTTGGAGTGCTCCGACCTGGCGGTGCGGATCGTGACCCAGAACATCGACGGGTTGCACCAGAAGGCGGGCAACACCGCGCGCAAGGTGCTCGAACTGCACGGCAGTATGCGTACCGTGGTCTGCACCCGCTGTCGGGTGCGGACGCCGGCGGCGGAGACGTTGGCCCGGGTCGCCGAGGGTACGGACGACCCGGCCTGTACGTCCTGCGGTGGCATCCTCAAGCTCGGGGTCGTGATGTTCGGTGAACGTCTCGATCCCGGGATCCTGGATCATGCGCAGCGGATCGCCGTGGCGAGCCAACTCCTGCTCGTGGTGGGCAGTTCCCTCCGAGTGGAGCCGGCGGCGTCGCTGTGCGCGGTCGCGGTCGACGCGGGTGCCCGGCTGGTGATCGTCAACCGGGATCCGACGCCGTACGACTACCTGGCCGTCAACGTGGTTCGTGAGCCGATCGGGACCGCCCTGCCCCGGATCGTTGCTGCGCTAGCCGGCGTCACGGCTTCCCCCCCAACTCTCGGACCTTAGCCAGTGCGTCCCGGATGGACGAATATTCACCCTGGTACGCCCCATTGAGATAGACCTTGTACACCGATCCGGTATAGCCTCGCTCGGATTCGATGGTGACCTGCCCCCCGTTGTCGGTGCGGGCGGACTTGACCAGCATCAGACTTCCTCTCTCCCCAAGACGAATGTCGAGCCGTGTGGCCCGACCCTACTCCCCGGTACAGGGATAGATCGACCCGCGAAAATATCTTCCGGTTGTTGCCGCTCTGGCCAGCGCGAATGTCCATCCGTAGGTGGCGCGCGGAATCGGTGTCTCGGGACGGTCGGCAGGAGGTACCGCGGTCGGCTGGACCGGTCGTCAGATCGGTGATGAGCCCGACAGGCGAGGCCTTTTTCACTATCGTCAGATGGGTCGGGGCTGGTCGCTGCCGGGAGGAGGTGTCGCGGTGGGCGTCCGTACCTGGATCGAGGGCTGGCCGGTCTACCGTCAGCTGGTCGGCACCGACCCGCTCGGGCTCGGCGCGGCGGCCAAGTCCGCCCGTTCGATGGCGCTGACCCCCCGTACTGAGACCGCCGACTCGATGGCCCGTTCGGTCTGCCCGTACTGCGCCGTCGGCTGCGGGCAGCGGGTCTACGTCACCGACGGCAGGGTCACCCAGATCGAGGGCGATCCGGACAGCCCGATCTCCCGGGGGCGGCTCTGCCCGAAGGGCGCGGCCAGCAAGAACCTGGTCACCAGCGAGCTGCGCCAGCAGAAGGTGCGCTACCGCCGGCCGTACGGCACACAGTGGGAGGACCTCGACCTCGCCACCGCCATGGACATGATCGCCGACCGGATAATCGCCGCTCGCGACGAGACCTGGGAGGAGACCGACGAGGCCGGTTATCTCCTGCGCCGGACCCTCGGCATCGCCAGTCTTGGCGGCGCGACGCTGGACAACGAGGAGAACTACCTCATCAAGAAGTTGTTCACCGCCATGGGCGCGATCCAGATCGAGAACCAGGCCCGCATTTGACACTCCGCCACCGTCCCCGGTCTGGGGACCAGCCTCGGCCGTGGCGGCGCTACCGGGTTCCAGCAGGACCTGGTCAACGCGGACTGCGTCATCATCCAGGGCTCCAACATGGCCGAGTGCCACCCGGTCGGGTTCCAGTGGGTGATGGCAGCCAAGGAGCGCGGGGCTCGGGTCATCCACGTCGATCCGAGGTTCACCCGGACCAGCGCCATGGCCGACACCCATGTGCCGATCCGGGCCGGCACCGACATCGCCTTCCTCGGCGGGATCGTCCGGTACATCCTCGACAACGAACTGGACTTCCGGGAGTACGTCCTGGCGTACACCAACGCGGCGACCATCGTCAGTGAGGACTACCGGGACGCCGACGACCTGGACGGGCTCTTCTCCGGGTACCAACCGGAGACGGCCAGCTACGACCAGACGACCTGGCAGTACCACGGCCAGGAGCGTGACGGCGGGAGCGGTGACACCGCCACGCAGCGGGAGACCGGTGCCGGCCTGGAGCACGAGTCGCACGGTGTGCCGGTCGGCGGCGACACCGAACGGGACGAGACGTTGCGCCACCCGCGCTGCGTCTACCAGATCCTCAGACGGCACTACGCCCGCTACACGCCGGAGCTGGTCGAGCGGGTCTGCGGCGTGCCCCGGGACCTGTTCGAGGAGGTGGCCCGCGCCTGGACGGCCAACTCCAACCGGGAACGCACCACCGCCCTGGTCTACTCCGTCGGCTGGACCCAGCACAGTGTCGGTGTGCAGTACATCCGTACCGGGGCGATCATCCAGTTGCTGCTGGGCAACATCGGCCGCCCCGGCGGCGGCGTACTCGCGCTGCGCGGGCACGCCAGCATCCAGGGCTCCACCGACATCCCGACCCTGTTCAACCTGCTACCCGGCTACCTGCCGATGCCACAGCACACGACCCACCCGACCTTCGACAAGTGGGTCGACACCATGCGGCATCCGCAGCAACGGGGCTTCTGGGGCGACGCCGACCGGTTCGCGGCGAGCTTGCTCAAGGCGTACTGGGGGGAGGCGGCCACCCCGGACAACGACTTCTGCTACGACTACCTGCCCAGGATCAGCGGCGACCACGGTACCTACCAACAGGTGCTCGACATGATCGACGGCAAGATCAAGGGCTACTTCCTGCTCGGGCAGAACCCGGCGGTCGGCTCGGCGAACGGCCGTGCCCAGCGGCTGGGCATGGCCAACCTGGACTGGCTCGTCGTCCGGGACCTGTTCATGATCGAAAGCGCTACCTTCTGGAAGGAAGGACCCGAGGTCGAGACCGGTGAGATCGTGCCGGAGCAGTGCCGCACCGAGGTGTTCTTCATCCCCGCCGCCTCACACGTGGAGAAGGAGGGCACCTTCACCCAGACCCAGCGGCTGTTGCAGTGGCGGGAGAAGGCCGTCGAACCGCCCGGCGACTGCCGCTCGGAACTGTGGTTCTTCTACCACCTCGGCCGGATCATCCGGGAGAAACTGGCACCCGCCAACCGGGACCGCGACCGGCCCCTGCTCGACCTCAACTGGAACTACCCCACCCACGGTCCGCACGCGGAGCCGAGCGCCGAGGCGGTGCTCTACGAGATCAACGGGTACGACGTGACCACCGGCCGCCCGCTGGCCTCGTACACGGAGATGAAGGCCGACGGCTCCACCGCCGGCGGCTGCTGGATCTACTCCGGTGTGTACGCCGACGGGATCAACCAGGCCGCCCGGCGCAAGCCCGGCCGGGAACAGAGCTGGGTGGCCCCCGAGTGGGGCTGGGCCTGGCCGGCCAACCGGCGCACCCTCTACAACCGCGCCTCGGCCGACCCGGAAGGGCGGCCGTGGAGCGAACGCAAGGCGTACGTCTGGTGGGACCCGGCCGTCGGTGAGTGGGTCGGCCACGACGTGCCGGACTTCGAGAAGACCAAGCCGCCGTCCTACCGCCCGCCCCCGGGCGCCACCGGTGTGGCGGGGATCAGCGGGACCGACGCGTTCATCATGCAGGGCGACGGGAAGGGCTGGCTCTACGCGCCGGCCGGCACCCTCGACGGCCCGCTACCCACCCACTACGAGCCGGCCGAGTCACCGGTGCGCAATCCGCTCTACGGCCAGCAGGCCAACCCCACTCGCAAGGTCTACGACCGGCCGGAGAACCCGACCAACCCGAGCCCGCCCCAACCACACTGGGACGTCTTCCCGTACGTCTTCACGGTCAGCCGACTCACCGAGCACCACACCGCCGGGGGCATGAGCCGCAACGTGAAGTACCTGGCCGAGTTGCAGCCGGAGATGTTCCTGGAGGTCTCCCCGGAACTGGCCGTCGAGCGCGGCCTGACCCACCTCGGCTGGGCCCACGTGATCACCACCCGGGCCGTCGTCGAGGCCCGGGTCCTGGTCACCGGCCGGGTCACCCCGCTGCGCATCGACGGGCGGATCGTCCACCAGATCTGGCTGCCGTACCACTGGGGAGATCAGGGGCTGAGCCGGGGGGATTCGGCCAACGACCTGTTCGGGATCGTCCTCGACCCTAATGTGCTGATTCAGGAGAGCAAGGTCGGCACCTGTGACCTGCGAACCGGCCGCCGACCCCGGGGACCGGCCCTGCGGGAACTGGTTGACGACTACCGCCGGCGCTCCGGCACCGCCAACGGGCAGTACCCGCCGATGCTGACCACGGACGGAGATTCCGGCCATGACTGAGACGATCACCAGATACGAGCCGGGGGAGCCGGCTGCGGCCGCCGGGTACGTCGACGCGCCACCCCGGATGGGGTTCTTCACCGATACCACCCTCTGCATCGGCTGCAAGGCCTGCGAGGTGGCCTGCAAGGAGTGGAACCAGGTGCCCGCCACCGGGCTGGACCTGCTCGGCATGTCGTACGACAACACCGGCGCGTTGACCGCCAACTCGTGGCGGCACGTCGCCTTCGTCGAGACCGACGCGCACTGGCTGATGATGTCCGACGTGTGTAAGCACTGCACCCGCGCGGCCTGCCTGGACGTCTGCCCGACCGGCTCGCTGTTCCGCACCGAGTTCGGCACGGTCGTGGTGCAGGAGGACATCTGCAACGGCTGCGGCTACTGCATCCCGGCCTGTCCGTACGGCGTGATCGACCAGCGCCGCGACGACGGCCGAGCCTGGAAGTGCACGCTCTGCTACGACCGGATCGGGGCGGGGATGACCCCGGCCTGTGCGCAGGCCTGCCCCACCGAGTCGATCCAGTACGGGCCACTCGACGAACTGCGGGACCGGGCCCAGTCCCGGGTGCAACTGCTGCACGACGCAGGTGTCCCCGAGGCCCGACTGTACGGACACGACCCGGCCGACGGGGTCGGCGGTGACGGTGCCTTCTTCCTGCTGCTGGACGAGCCCGAGGTGTACGGCCTGCCCCCCGATCCGGTGGTGACCACCCGGGACCTGCCCCGGATGTGGCGGCGTGCCGGGGCCGCAGCCCTGGTCATGGCGGCCGTCACGGTCGCCGCGTTCCTGGGCGGGTCGTCGTGAGCCGCGACGGCGTCACCGTCCCGCCCCTGAATTTCGAGTCCTACTACGGCCGCCCCATCATCAAGGCCCCGGTGTGGCGGTGGGACATTCCCGCGTACCTCTTCACCGGCGGCCTGGCCGCCGGCAGTGCGCTGATCGCCGTCGGCGCGGACCTGACCGGGCGCTCGGCGTTACGCCGGTCCGGCCGGCTCGCGTCGCTGGCCGCGGTCGGGGCCAGCACCTACTTCCTGGTCCATGACCTCGGCCGTCCGGCCCGCTTCCACCACATGCTGCGGGTGGCCAAACCCACCTCGCCGATGTCGGTGGGCACCTGGATTCTGGCCGTGTTCGGACCGGCGGCCGGGGCGGCGGCGGTCAGCGAGGTGGGCCCATGGTTGCCCCGACACGGCCTGTTCGGCCTGGCTCGGCGGATAGCGCCCCCGGTCGGCCGGGCCGCCGGTGTGGTCTCCGCCGCGATGGCACCGGCGCTGGCCACGTACACCGGGGTGTTGCTCGCCGACACCGCGGTGCCCTCCTGGCACGAGGCCTACCCCTGGCTTCCGTTCCTCTTCTCGGGCAGCGCCCTGGCCGGTGCCGCCGGCCTGAACCTGGTCGCCGCCCCGCGCGCCGAGGCCGGGCCACTGCGCCGCCTGGTCGTGGCCGCCGCCGGCCTGGAACTGGCCGCTGGCCGCCGGGTCGAACGGATGGGACTGGTCAGCGACCCCTACCGCACCGGCCCGGCCGGGGTCCTGTTGCGTGCGGGGCGGGCACTGCTGGTGGCCGGAACCGTCGGAGCACTACTCGGCCGGCGTAGCCGGGTGGTGTCGGCGCTGTCCGGCGTGGCCCTGCTCGCCTCCTCGGCGGCGACCCGGTTCGCCGTCTTCCAGGCCGGACTCACCTCCGCCCGAGACCCGAGATACACCGTCCTCCCGCAGCGGCAGCGGCTGACCGAGGCCGCTGCGGCAGCCGACAACTGAACCGGCTTACCCACCCGGATTACCCCGATCGGGTCGGTCCGTGTCACCGCTGCGTCTTCCGGCCCGGACGCCTGATTCCGCTGGTTAGAGTGCTCGGTGGAGGCGTTCAGGCGGCTGGTGCCCCTCCCGGTCTTCAAAACCGGTGTGGTCCGGGATCCGGGCCGGGCGGGTTCGATTCCCGTCCGCCTCCGCCAATTCAGGACCGTCCGTCTCCGCCAACCCTGGGACCGGACGGCTGCCCTGACGGGATCCGTCCGGGTCCGTCGAGCCGGCGAGGTGAGGCATGCGCGAAGGGGCGACCGATGCGCGGCGACGTATACCCCGTACCGATCTGGTGTTGACCGATCCGCGCCTGGCCGCCGCCGTGGCCACGTTCGGTCGGGCCCGGGTCAAGGCGGTCGTCGTCGGGGCGCAGCACCGGGCCCGCCGAGGGGAGATCCGGCCCGAGGAGGTGCCCGATGCGGCAGTGGCGGCGCTGCCCGGCAACCGTCCCCGGCCGGTCGTCAACGCCACCGGCGTGCTGCTGCACACCAACCTCGGTCGGGCGGCACTGTCCACGTCGGCCGTGGAGGCGGTGGTCGCCGCCGCCGGCTACACCGCCGTCGAACTCGACCTGGCGACCGGGCAGCGGGCCCAGCGGGGACGCGAGGCGCTCGCCGCGCTCGCCGCCGCCGTACCGGCGGCGGCAGCGGTGCACGTGGTGAACAACGGCGCGGCGTCGCTGGTCCTGGCCGCGACGGTGCTCGCCGCCGGTCGGGACATCGTGGTCAGCCGGGGGGAGCTGGTCGAGATCGGCGACGGGTTCCGCCTGCCGGACCTGCTGGAGAGCACCGGTGCCCGGCTCCGCGAGGTCGGCACCACCAACCGCACCACCCTGGCCGACTACTCCTGGGCGGTCGGTGCGGCCACCGGTTTCATCCTCAAGGTCCATCCCTCCAACTTCGTCGTCCGCGGCTTCACCACCGCCGTGCCAGTACGCGAGCTGGCCACCCTCGGCGTCCCGGTGGTGGCCGACATCGGTTCCGGGCTGCTCGCCCCGGATCCGCTGTTGCCCGACGAGCCGGACGCCGCCTCGATGCTGCGGGCCGGGGCTGCCCTGGTCACCGCCAGCGGCGACAAGCTGCTCGGCGGGCCGCAGGCCGGCCTGCTGCTGGGTGACGCTGACCTGGTCGAGCGGCTGCGCCAGCATCCACTGGCCCGCGCGCTGCGGGTGGACAAACTCACCCTCGCCGCCCTGGAGGCGACCCTCCGCGATCAGGACACCCCCACCTGGCAGGCGCTGCGGGCCGGCCCGGGGCAACTGCACGACCGCGCCGAGCGGCTACGCCAGGCGATCGGCGAAGCCGGTCACAAGACCGAGGTCGTCGGCTCGCTGGCGGTGGTGGGCGGCGGCGGTGCCCCGGGGGTCGAGCTGGAGTCGTGGGCGCTCGCCCTGCCGGCCCTCTACGCCGAGGCGCTGCGCCAGGGCGATCCACCGGTGCTGGGCCGGGTCGAACGCGATCGACTACTGCTGGACCTGCGGGGCGTACCCCCCGAACAGGACGACACCCTGCGTCGGGCGGTCCTGCGGGTGCTGCAACGTTGCGCACCCGACGGTCCGACCCGGAACCGCTGAGCAGTCGTGCGGGTCGTCGCGACCGCCGGGCACGTCGACCACGGCAAGTCCACCCTCGTCCGGGCGCTGACCGGGATGGAACCGGACCGCTGGGCCGAGGAACGTCGCCGGGGCATGACGATCGATCTGGGCTTCGCCTGGACCACGCTGCCGTCCGGTCAGGTCATGGCGTTCGTGGACGTGCCGGGGCACGAGCGGTTCGTGTCGAACATGCTCGCCGGGGTCGGCCCGGTACCTGCCGTGTTGCTGGTCGTCGCCGCCGACGAGGGTTGGATGCCACAGTCCAGCGAACACCTGGCGGCGTTGGACGCGCTCGGTGTCGGGCACGGCCTGCTCGTGGTGACCCGAGCCGATCTGGCCGACCCGCGACCCGCCACCCGGCAGGCCCGCACCGAACTGGCCGGCACCGCACTGCGCGACGTCGAGGCGGTTGCCGTCAGCAGCGTCACCGGGGCCGGTCTGATCGAGTTGCGGAGCGCGCTGGACCGGCTCGCCGGGCGGATGCCACCCCCGCCGTCGTCCACCCCGGTACGGCTGTGGGTGGACCGGGTGTTCACCGTCGCCGGTAGCGGCACGGTGGTCACCGGCACCCTGGGCGGAGGCCGGTTGCAGGTCGACGACGAACTGGAACTCGGCACCACCGGTCGTCGGGTCCGGGTCCGGGCGCTTCAGTCGTTGGGCGCACCGGTCGACCGGGTCAACGGGGTGGCCCGGGTGGCGGTCAACCTACGTGGGGTCGCCCGGGACCAGGTGGCCCGGGGCGACGCGTTGCTCACCCCGGGACGGTTCCAGCCGACCGACCTGGTCGACGTGCGGCTGGTCGGTGACCCGGTGAGCGCTGTGCCGGCCACGCTGACGTTGCACATCGGTTCGGCCGCGGTGCCAGTGCGGGTACGGCCACTGGGGGCCGACACCATCCGGTTGCGGCTGGCCCGGCCGGTGCCGCTGCACGTGGGTGACCGGGCGTTGCTGCGGGACCCCGGCAGGCATCGGGTGGTGGGGGGCGGGACCGTGCTCGACGTCGTACCGCCACCTTTGACCCGACGGGGCGCGGCGGCGCAGCGGGCAGTCGTACTGGCCACGATGGACGGGACGCCGGACGAAGTCGGCGAGTTGGCCCGACGGGGCCCGTCGCGCCGCGGCGACCTGGAGCGGATGGGGGTACGGGTCGGCACCACGCCCGTGGCGGGGGACTGGCATGTCGACGACGCGTACTCGCGGGAGCTTCGTCGTCGCGCGGTCGATCAGGTGTGTCGGTATGCCGCTGACCATCCGCTGGAGCCGGGCATGCCGGTGGAGACGCTGCGCCGAACGCTTGGCCTGCCCGACCGAGCCCTCGTCTCGGCGTTGGTGGCGCCACCCCTGGTGGCCAGTGCCGGTCGGGTCAGCCTGGCCGGGCCGGAAACCGGGCTGCCCGCCGGGCTGCTGCGGGCAGTCGAGCGTCTGCGGGCCGACCTGACCGTCCGGCCGTTCCTCGCCCCGGAGGCGGCCCGACTGGTGGAGCTGGGCCTGGGCCGCCGGGAGATCGGCGCGGCGGTTCGGGCCGGGGCGTTGTTGCGGCTGGCGGAGAACGTCGTGCTGCTGCCCGGCGCCCCGGACGCGGCGGTACGGGTATTGGCCGGCCTGCCGCAGCCGTTCACGCTCAGCGCCGCGCGACGGGCGTTGGACACGACCCGCCGGATCGCCGTGCCGTTGCTGGAGTTGCTGGATCGTCGGGGTGTGACCCGGCGGCTGCCGGACGACGCCCGGGTCGTGGTGACACCGCCGCCAAGCTGATGGTGGACCGACGAAATCTGAGTGCAACCCTTCGGTGCCGTTGCTGGTCCTTTCCATGACGACGTTGCGAAGGAGTGCAATGGATGGACAGGATGCCGTTCACCAGGCGTATCAGGCCTACTACCACCGATTAGTCGGCCAACTCTACGGACTCACCGGCGATCTGCCCGAGGCGCAGGACGTGGTGCACGAGGCGTACGCACGAGCGCTGGCCAGCCCGGCCCGGTTTCTCGACCTGAATGATCCGGAGAAGTGGCTGCGTACCGTGGCGATGAACGTGGCCCGTAGCCGCTTCCGACGTCGCTGGGTGTTCGACCGGCTGCTCCGGTCCGGCCGGGTGGACCGCCCCGACGACACTCTGCCCGGGCTGTCGCCCGACCATGTCGCGCTGGTTGCGGCGCTGCGCAAGCTCAACCGGCCGACCCGGGAGGCGGTGGTGCTCCACCACCTGGCCGATCTGTCGGTGGAGGAAGTGGCCGACACCCTGGAGGTCCCGGTCGGCACGGTCAAGGCGCGGCTGTCCCGGGGACGGGCCGCACTCGCCCGGCTGCTGTCTGACAACCCTGGGACCATGAGAAAGGAGACGGTACGTCATGCCTGAACCGGACTACCACGGTCTGCGGGACCAGGCCGCCCGTTCCGCCCACCAGCCGGCGTTCGAGACGGTGCGGAAACGCGCGGGCCGACTGCGTGCCCGCCGCCGGATGAAAGCTGCGACCGTGGGGGTGGCGGTGGCCGCGCTGCTCGGTATCGGGGGTTTCGCCGTGTTGCCGCCGGCAACCACTGACCCGGACCGGGTGGCGGCCCTACCATCGTCCAGCACGCCAGGGGATGATTCCCGGCCGCGGCTTCTCTGGCTGGCGGTGGGGGGTGACGCCAGCCATCTGTACACGGTGGCCTCCGACTGCATGGAATGCCCCTTCACGTTGAAGTCATCGTCGGACGGGGGGCGGAGCTGGCGGGAGCGGCCCGGGTATCGGGAGTTCCAGAACATGGCACCGCAGAACCTCAAGGTCCTTGGCCCTGAGATTCTGTTCACCAGCGATGCCGTCAAGCAGCCCGGCGGATCGTCGAGCCCGTTGTCCCTTCAGGACAGGTTGATGAAGGGCCCGTTCAAACAGCGATACTGGATCAGTGTCGACGACGGGGTGAGTTGGTCGGAGATGACCACCACTACCACGACGGTTGGCGCGGCCCCTGTCAACGGCGGCTTCGACATGCAGCGTCTGGGCGAGAAGCTCTTGCTCTGTGTGGTCGATCCCGCCAACCGGCAAATCGCGCCGCTGGCCACGCAACCGCCGCTGGTCGAGTTCGAACTGGTCGGCACTCCGGCAAAGGCCGGAGTGTGGGTTCAGGGCTACGACCCCGCCACTCGTCGTCCGGCCGTTGCGGTGAGCCGGGATCGCGGAGTGACCTGGGAGGTGTCGGTCTTCGAGGCGGAGGCACCCGCACGAGCGGTCGGGGGTCTCACTCCAGCGATGTACCTGCCCAATGTCGCCACCACCGACGGCCGGACGGCCTATGCCGTCTTCATCGACGACAGTCGGACCCAGCGGGTCTACCGCAGTACCGACGCCGGCCGGACCTGGGCTCGTACCAACCCGGACGGCCGGATCACGCAGCTTTCGCTGGCGGGTCCGGAGTCGTACGTCACCCCGGACGGGTCCCACGTGCTGACTGCCCAGCATCCCAGTGCCGGTTACGTGTTGTTGGCCAGTCGGGACGGACGTACCTACGCGCCGCTGGCGGACACGGGTCTGCCACCGGCCATCACAGGGTCGCCCGGTGTGGGCGAGATCGCGGAAGGTCGCTACTTCTACCTGACGCGTGAACAGCTCTACCTGTCCGACGACGGCATGCGCTGGTGGCCGGTCGCCGGGCTGTAACCGGCGGGCAGGGCGGCCCGGACCGGACTGATTCGGCGGCGAACGCCGATCGGTACCGGTTCGGGCCGCCTAGCGTGGGACCCATGGATCCTGCGGCGACGTGGCGGGACAAGAACCACCGGTGGCGGATCGAGGCATACCGGGCGCCGGACCTGCGGTTCGCCATCTATGCCACGAACGGGCTGACCGAGTCGGCACCGTTGTGGTTGTTCGGTATGCCGGCGCTGGCCCGCTGGCTGACCATCCAGAGCATCAGCCTGGATGACCTGGAGAGCGGCTGATTGCGTAGCTTTCCTTCTTGACCGTCGTGTATGACGTAGGTAACTTTCGGGGCGTCTCCCTGCCGGGTCGATTGACGGAGGTACGCCTTGGAACGCAGGAATTTCCTCACCGCCACCGCTGCCGCGGGTGCCCTCGGCGTCACCGCTACGACGGTCGCGGGCACCCCCGCCTCGGCCGGAGGCCGGGGCCGAGGCGTGCAGACCGGTCTGGACGTACTCGTCGCCTCCCGGTTCGCCGTACTCGCCGGCCAGCGGGTCGGCGTGATCTCCAACCCGACCGGGGTCGACTCGGACTACCGGCACCTGGTCGACCTCATGCACGAGTCCGGTCGGGTCCAGTTGACCGCCGCGTTCGGTCCGGAGCACGGTTTTCGGGGGTCCGCCCAGGCCGGCGGCAGTGAGGGGACCGGGACCGACGCCCGCACCGGCGTTACCGTCTACGACGCCTACGGCGCGTCCCAGGCCAAGTGGGCCGAGCTGATCACCAGGGCCGACGTCGACACGGTCGTCTTCGACATCCAGGACGTCGGTGCCCGGTTCTACACCTACATCTGGACGATGTACGACTCGATGGTCGCCGCCGCCCGGCTCGGCCGCCGGTACGTCGTCCTCGACCGGCCCAACCCGATCGGCGGACGGGCGTACGGGCCGATGATGACGGCCCCCTACACCTCGGGGGTGGGCAAGAAGGAGATCGTCCAGCAACACGGGATGACCGTCGGTGAGCTGGCCCGGTTCTTCAACGGCGAGTTCCTCCCCGCCGAGGCGGGCCGTCCGGTCGACCTGCACGTGGTCACCTGCCGGCACTGGAAGCGGGACCGGCTCGCCGCCGAGACCGGGGTGCCGTGGGTGATGCCCAGCCCCAACATGCCGACGGTGGACACCGCCCTGGTCTATCCGGGCACCGGCCTCTTCGAGGGGGTTGCCTCGATCACCGAGGGGCGGGGCACGTCTCGCCCGTTCGAGCTGATCGGTGGCCTGGCCACCGACTTCGACTACCACTGGTCCGACCGGCTCAACGCCCGGAACCTACCGGGCGTACGGTTCCGCGAGGCGTACTTCTCACCCACCTCGGCCGGCCAGAAACCGCAGCTGCTGAACAAGCTCTGCGCGGGAGTGGAGGTCAAGGTCGTCGATCCAGCCCGTTACGACCCGATCCGTACTGCGGTGGCGATGCTCGTGGAGGCCCGGAAATATCCGGCCTTCGCGTGGCGGGCCGACACTTGGGACGCCGTCCGCCCGTACTGGATCGACAAGCTGACCGGGTCCACTCGGCTCCGGACGATGATCGATGCCGGCGCGGATGTCGCGGACGTGGTGGGTGCCTGGTCGACCGAGCTGACGGCGTTCAACCGGCAGCGCGCCCCGTACCTACTCTACTGATCGGCGGGGAAGCGCGGTCGGCACCAGAGCGGTGGCCCGTTCCGGAGTTCCGGAACGGGCCACCGACGGTTGGCTCAGATGGAGGTCAACTGGCCGACGTGCAGTCCCTCGGAGAACTCCTCGACCAGCTTCGCGCCGAACGCGGGTAGGTCCGCCGGGCCGCGACTGGTGACCAGGCCCGCGTCGGTGTGTACCGGCTCGTCCACCCAGATGCCGCCGGCGTTGGTGATGTCACTGCGCAGGCTCGGGAAGGACGTCAACGTCCGTCCGTTGATTACATCCGCCTCGACCAACAGCCACGGGCCGTGGCAGATCGCGGCCACTGGCTTCTCCTGCTCGAAGAAGGTACGGACGAAGACCACCGCCGTCGGGTCCAGGCGTAGCCGGTCCGCGTTCGAGACCCCACCCGGTAGTACCAGGGCGTCGTAGTCGGAGGCGTCCGCCTCGGACACCGTGAGGTCCACCTCGTACTCGGCGGACGGGTTGATGTCCTGCCGTACCGACTGGACCGGTTCCGGATGGGTGGAGATCAGATCCACCTGCGCGCCGGCCTGTTCGGCAGCGGCCCGCGACTGGGTGTATTCCACTTCCTCCACCCCGTCGGCCGCGAGGAACGCCACTGTCTTGCCCATCAAGGGAGTGTGCTGTGCGGTCATGATGCCGTCTCCTCCCGCGGCGCGGGTCGACTACGGTGGCCGCGCCGCTGCCGGTGGCCTTCCCCGAGGCCACCGAGCACAAACCGTCGCTGCTGTTCTGCCTGATGGTGCTCTGCCAGGGGCGGGAGTGGGCTCGTTTCATCAACCTGCCTGCCTGGTTCGTCGGGGTGCCGCTTATTCGCCCATGGGGGTGCCGCTTATTCGCCCAGTGGTGGGAAGCGGTTGATGAACGCCCAGGCAGTAGGGCATATCAGCTCTAACGTGAATTTCGTGAAAAATAAGGGTTTGCGGACATTTCTAGCTGTGGCCGCTGGTCTTGCAGTGATCTATTTCGGCAGCCAACCCCCGGAGGGGGGCGGCGTCACCAATGCCCTGGTCGTGTTGGGCCTGGTTGCCGCCGCACTCGTGTGGTTCCTTACCAAGCCTAAGTCCGACAAACCGGTCAGCTGACCCGTCGATCACCGCGCGCCCGCTGTCTTGACCAGACTCTCCGCCGGCGCCTCCCCGAGCGAGACCCGGACCAGGGCCGAGGCCAGCCGGGAGAAGTCGCGTCCGGTGACGAGGCCGGCCAGCGCGTCGGGTGCCGCAGGCAGGCCGAGCCGACGGGCTCCGCTGGTCATCCGCCGATCCGTGTACGGCCGTACATCAGACCACACCGCCTGCACCTCGCGAAGAAAGATATCCGCACCGGTCGGGCCGATTCCGGGAAACTCGGTCAACAGTCGCCGCAACGCCGCCAGGTCGCCATTCGCCTCCCGGTGCAGTCGGCGCAGATCGCCACGCCAGCGCTCCAGGCACAATCGGGCCCCGGTGCCCAGCATCGTCGAGGTCCGCTCGTCGTAACGCCGGTAGTGCCCCCGGCCCAACGCGTCGACCCGGTTCTGCCAGCTGGCCGCCTCCATCGTCTGGGGGGTGCGGTATCCAGCGGCGAAGAGTTCTCGGGCGGCGGCTACCGCGACCCCGGCCCGGATCCGGGTGCTCAGCAGCGTGGCCAGCACCAACAACTGGTACAGCGGTGCCGGGCGGTCGGCGAGTTGGATACCACAGTCCTCAGCGTAGGTGCGGCCATGCCGGTCAAGCAGCGTGCGGACGAGCGCCTGGTTATTGCCCATAACTCCCGCTTACCCGGTAGGAGGCCGGCTAGCCCCGTCACCGGGTAGGACGGGTTCGGTGACCGATGCCTCTCGGGGACCACCAGCGACCCGGGACCTTCGACGGGAGCACCCGCATGCCGGCCGACCCGCCGGGTAACCCGCAGGTGCGCACCCGGTGGCGCGACCACCTTCGCGCCCTGGGCGGAAGGAGACAGACATGACGAACGTACAGCAGCCAGAGTTGCGCCGTAACGGACGTAACCCCACGGTGCAGGACAGCAAGGCACCTGGCCCGGCCGACCGTCGACCGAAGGCCCGTGGTGGTCAGGCCCGTCCGGTGCCACGTGAGCAGATCTCGCCGTACGGCCCGTCGCCCCGGCCGGTTGCCGAGCACACCGACCGGAACGAGCCGTCCGGCGGCTAGCATCTCGACCGGGCCGCCCGCTGTGCCAGTCGGTGCCAGGTCGCTACCGCGACCGCGCCGTAGATCAGGTGCGGGATGATGTCCGAGATCCAGTCCGTCCGGCTCCACTGCCGGGGATCGGTCACGCGGAGCGCGGTCATCGACCCGTCCGAGAGCAGCATCAGGCCGGCACCGAGCAGCGTGGCACCGACCGGCGTCGGGAGCCGTGGCCGTCCGATCACCGCTGCGCCGGCGGCCGCGACTCCCACCCCGATGACATATCCGAGTAGGGGCCCGAGGCCCGAGCGGCGGTTCGCTGCCCGGTCCTCGGGTCCCAGACCCAGGTGTGCCAACGCAGCCAGCTTCCCCGCGGTGCGCTCCGGGGTACTGCTGGCCGGCCTGCCGCGTAACGCCATGTCCAGGTAGGTCACTCCGTTGAGGGCGGTGCTGCCCACCGCCCCCGCGATGGCGCCGTCCAGCAGCGCACGTCCCCGATCTACTTCTGTACCGCGTGCCATCGCCGGTTACCGCCGCTCACCGCGGCCGCGTTCACCCTTGGGGCCGCGTCCACGCTCGCCGCGCAGGATGCCCCGCTGTTCGCGGTCCTCCTGCAGGATACGGTTGGCGACCGCGTTCGCCTCCTGGTCGGCGGCCCGCCCCGAGTCCTCGACGAGTTTGCGCAACCGCGCGCGTTCGACGTCGTACGCTTTGCTGCCCGGCCGTGGTCCTGGCATGGGTGCCTCCCGTGGTGTCCGGTGACGTACGTCGGCCGTCTACCCGCCTTCGGGCGGACCATTCCGCGCATCAGCAGGTCTTACGACGACCCCGGCCCGGTCCATGCCGGACCGGGCCGGTTCGTGGCGGCGCGGGTGTGGGGTCAGTTCTGGTGCCGCACGATGACCACGGGGCAGTCGCCGTGGTGCAGTACCGACTGGCTGACCGAGCCGAGCAGCAGGCCGGTGAACCCTCCCCGGCCCCGGGCACCCACCACCACGAGCTGAGCGGTGGCCGACTCCTCGATCAGCGTCGAGGCGGCGCGTCCCTGCACCAGCCGCTGGACGACCCGCAGGTCCGGATAGCGGTCGGCCAGGCCCGCTACCGCCTCGGCGAGGACCTGCCCCTCCTCGACCCGCAGCGCCTCTACGTCGTAGACCAGCGGCAACATGTCGCCCGGACCGAGCGACGTCGGCTGCCGGTAGGTGTGCACCGCAACGAGTTCCACGCCCCGAAGGACGGCCTCTTCGGCGGCGAAGGCGACCGCTACGGCGGAACGGGTCGAGCCATCGACTCCGACGACCACCGGACCGGTGGTACGCGGAGCGCCGCGAGTGATCAACACAGGGCACTGGGCGTACTCGGCGACCTGGATCGCCACCGAGCCGACCAGCAGGCCGGCGAAGCCGCCGAGCCCGCGATCACCGAGTACGAGCAGATCTGCGTCCCGGGACTGGCCGAGCAACACCGCTGCGGGCTGTCCCTCGACGATTCTTCCGGTGACCGTGATCCCGGGTGCGGCTGCCTCAGCCTGGGTCACCGCGTCCGCCAGAACGCGTTCCGCCTGGTTGCGCAGCCCACCTTCGGCAGGGCCGCCCGGCGGTGGGCCGACCGGAACCCGCAGCATCGGCCAGACGAACGCGTGCACGACGTGGAGGGTGCGTCCCCGGCGGGCAGCCTCGGCAGCAGCCGTCCGCACCGCGTTCAGGGAACTGTCCGAGCCGTCGACCCCGACGACCACGGTCTTGCCAGCTGTTGTACTCATCGCCCCACTATCCCGGACCCCACTGCGGAAAGTGCAGCCGGCATCCGGTCGCCACCGCGTGGTGTCGGCGCATCATCACCCTCTGTCGGGGTAACCATTCGCGGTCGCCGTGGCGGACTCCTGGCACGGCGCGCGGAGGGGGAGTGATGAAGTACGACGAGTTCGTGGCGCGGGTACGGGAGCGCGGTGAGTATCCCGACCACGTAGCGGCGGAACAGGTGATCCGCCTGGTCCTCGGCGTGCTGTCCCAGCGACTGGATCCGGCGGAAGCCGAAGACCTCGCGGCACAGTTGCCGTTGCCGGTGGGGGCGTGGCTGACCGAGGAACAGGGGCCGGCGATGGCGTTCGGAGTGCGGGACTTCCTCGACCGGGTGGCCAGTGCCACGGGTGCTTCCGCGCAGACGGCCCAGTGGGACGCCAGCGCGGTGCTGTGCACGGTCGCCGAGGCGGTCACCGGCGGTGAACTGAACGACGTGCTGACCCAACTTCCCTCCGGCTACGCCGTCTTGTTCGGCCGCGCCAGCCTGAGCGGCTGACCCCGACCAAACCCCTAGCATCCTAGGATGCTCTAGGGGTAGTGGCTACTCTCTCACCACGGGAAGCAACCCGCCGACTCGCATCCGCCAAGATCAACTCCGGCCGGATATAGTGGCACGGCAACGCAGCAGCCCAGACCAGATCCGTCAGCCGGGAGGTCTGGGATGTGTCGATGTGCCGGCGTCGCCCGGGGGCCGGAGAGGTCCCACGACAACCCGGCCGGAGCGCGCACCGGTTCCCAGCCGCTCGCCATCCCGAGGCGAGCACCGGACCGTGTCGCGGAGGGAGGTTCGGTGTCGCGTCGGCCGGCGAGGGCAGAGCATGCCCAGCCAACCGGTGACATCCCTGCCCAGTCTTCGGACATGGGCAGCCAGGTCTTCACCATTCCCAACCTGATCAGCTTCGCTCGGCTGCTGGGCGTGCCGATCTTTCTCTACCTGTTCCTGGTGGCTCGTGCCGACGTTGCGGCCATCGTGGTGCTGGCCGTCGGCGGTACGAGCGACTGGATCGACGGCTACATCGCCCGGCGGCTTCGTCAGGTGAGCCGGCTGGGGGAGTTGCTCGACCCGCTAGCCGACCGGCTCTACATCCTCGCCACCCTCGTCGCGTTCACCGTCCGGGAAGTGGTGCCCTGGCAGTTCACCGCCGCCCTGCTGGCTCGGGAACTGCTCCTCGGTCTCTCCCTACTGGTGCTACGCCGCTACGGTTACGGCCCACCGCCGGTGCACTACCTCGGTAAGACCGCCACGTTCATCTTGCTCGCGGCATTTCCAGTGCTACTGCTCGCCAGCACCGCATCCGCGACTGCTGCCGGTGCCATCGGTTGGGGCCTGGCGTGGTGGGGCCTGGTCCTCTACTGGGCAGCCGGTGTCCTGTACGTGATTCAGGCCGTCGACCTCGTCCGGACGGCTCGGGGGTATCCGCCAGGGGCCACCCGATGAGCAGGACCGAGCCCGAGCCGGCGCGGTCCTACGCGCCGGACTTCCTGACCGAACTGTTCCGCAACCCGCTCGATCCGGGGTATCACGACGCGGCGGAGCATCGCCGTTCCCAGGGGCCGATACGCGGCTGGCGCCGAGGCACGATCCGGGCAGTGAGTCTGGTGACCTTGGTGGCTCTGGGATTCCTGCTGGCGGTTGCCTATCGGCAGACCCTGGCGGAGGAGCCGAGTCGGCGTCAGGCACGGGCCGGCCTGGTCGCGCAGATCAAACAGCGCGAGGTCGAGACCGATGCCCTGGCTCGGCGGGCCGAGGGGCTGCGGGCCGAGGTGGCCCGGCAACGAGACGCTGCCCTGACCGGCAGCGACGCAGCCCGACTGCGGGACCTCGAGGCCATCACCGGGCTGGGACGGGTACGCGGCGATGGCGTGGTGGTCCGGGTTGCGGACGCCTCATCGAAGGCGGACGCGGTCACCGGTGCTGGCGGGACGAACCTCGGGCGGGTGCTCGACTCCGATCTGCAGAACATCGCCAACGCGCTGTGGAGCGCCGGTGCGGAGGCTATCGCGATCAACGGTCAGCGTCTGACCGCAACCTCGACGATCCGGGCTGCCGGGAGTGCGATCCTGGTCGACTTCCGGCCGGTCTCAGGGCCGTACGAGGTGTCGGCCATCGGTCCGGATGAGATGGAGCGGCGGTTCAGGGACAGCGCCGCCGCCCGCCTGCTGCGCAGTGTCGCCGCCAGCCACGGCATGTCCTTCGGTGTTCGCAAGGCAGATGACCTCACCCTGCCTTCGGCGAGTGAAGCGCACTTGCGGTATGCGCAGCCGTCGCCGAAGGCCACCCCGACGCCGTCCGGCTCTGGGGCGTCTCCGAATCCCTCCGGAGGGGGCCGATGATCGCTGTACTCGCCTTGATTGCCGGCGTGATGCTCGGTGTCTGGCTGGACCCGAGTGTGCCTGCCGCGTTGCAGCCGTATCTGCCGATCGCGGTGGTGGCTGCGCTGGATGCGGTGTTCGGTGGGGTGCGGGCGAAGCTCGACGGCATCTTCGACGACAAGCAGTTTGTGATTTCGTTCATCTCCAACGTCCTGGTGGCGGGGATCATCGTGTATCTCGGTGACCAGTTGGGGGTGGGGGGACAGCTGTCCACGGGTGTCGTGGTGGTCCTCGGGGTACGGATCTTCGGTAACGTGGCGGCTATTCGTCGGCACCTGTTCCGGGCGTAGGTTCGATCCGATGAGCGCGGATGAGGAAGAACGCGAGACGGCGGCAGAGTCGTCGGCTTCGGTGACGTCGCCGGAGTCGGAGTCGGAGTCGTCACCGAAACCGTCGGAACCGACTGGGGCGGTAGCCGGGGATGCTCCGACTGACCGTCCGGCTCCGGGAGACTGGTTGGGGCGGGCACGGGCGCAGCTCAGTGGCGCTGGAGCGATGATCGTCGTGTTGCTCGTACTGCTTGGGTTCGCGCTGGTGGTGCAGTTGCGTAGCACGTCGACAGATCCGACGTTGGCGGCGGCCCGGCAGGAGGACCTGGTCCGGATCCTGTCCGACCTGGAGTCGCAGGAGGAGCGGCTCCGGCAGGACATCGCGGCGCTGGAGGAGAGTCAGCGACAGCTGGCTTCGGGAGCGCAGGGTCGGCAGGCGGCGTTGGAGGAGGCGACTCGGCGAGCGAACGAGCTGGGGATCCTGGCGGGGACGTTGCCGGCGCGAGGGCCCGGGCTGGAGATCAGGTTCGTGGCGGGCGCGAAGCCGATTCGGGCTTCGGCGCTCCTGGACGCGGTGCAGGAGTTGCGGGGTGCGGGGGCCGAGGCGATGCAGATCGCGGGTGCCGACGGTACGCCGGTGCGGATCGTCGCGGACACCTTCTTTCTGGACGCGGAGAACGGTATTTCGGTGCGTGGACGGCCGATGAGCGGGCCGTACACGATCACGGTGATCGGGGATCCGACGACGATGCGGACCGCGCTCAACATTCCGGGCGGGGTGGTGGCGTCGGTCAACGGGGACGGCGGTAACGTGATCGTCCAGGAACGCGAGGTTGCTGATGTTTCGGCGCTGAGCGTGCCGAGCGATTTGAAACACGCGCGGCCGGTCTCCTGACCGGCTGCGGCCGCGCCGGTTCGCCGGTGCGTCACCGATCAGTGCGACGAGAAGGACGGTCTGGTGATTCCTGAGGAGCTGCGTTACACGGCCGAGCACGAATGGGTGGCGGGCGATGGGAGCGGGCCGGTGCGGGTGGGTATTACCCATTTCGCGCAGGAGGCTCTGGGTGACATCGTCTACGTCGAGTTGCCGGACGAGGGCGCGGTCGTGACGGCGGGAGAATCGTTCGGTGAGGTCGAGTCGACCAAGAGTGTCTCTGAGTTGTATGCCCCGGTGACGGGTACGGTGGTGGCCCGTAACGACAAGCTTGGCGATACTCCGGAGGTGATCAACACTGATCCGTACGGAGTTGGTTGGCTGGTCGAGATCACCCCGAGTGACCCGAAGTCGATCGATGGTTTGCTGGCTGCTGCGGCCTATCGTGAGTTGACTGAAGGCTGATCGTGGATACATCCCAGCCGTGGGTTGTGCCCGCGCGTCTGGTTGCCCTGTTTTTCGGCGCTGGCTAGGCTCGCCCAGTCGACCGAGAACCCGATAGTTGCGCGTTGCGGAAGTGCCTACCCAGGCAACGGGGAGCCAGCCGCCGGGAGTCAAGCGCCCGGCGGCCAGACCCGCCATTACCCGACGCCGACCGATCTGATCCGTGAGGTGGTCCCCATGACGCGCCCAGACGACGAGTTCCCCCCACTCGACGTCACTTCGACGCTCAATCTCGGTGCCCTCGAGGAAGTGTTGGAGGGTCCGGATACCGATGTGGTGCCGAGCCGCATGTCGGGCTCATTGCCGCCCGGGATGGCGTTGCTGGTCGTTCGGCGCGGTCCTAACGCTGGTGCACGGTTCCTGTTGGACCACGATGTGACTACCAGTGGGCGGCATCCCGACAGTGACATCTTCCTCGACGACGTGACGGTGTCACGTCGGCACGCCGAGTTCCACCGTGATGGTGGCACCTTTACGGTTCGTGATGTGGGCAGCCTCAACGGCACCTATGTGAATCGGGAGCGCGTTGAGGCGGCGACGTTGAGTAACGGCGATGAGGTGCAGGTCGGTAAGTTCCGGCTGGTGTTCATCGCTGGTCCGCGTCCGGAGGAGGAGGCCAGCCGGGGGTGAACGAGCGCGCGGCGGCAGCGGCGCCTGCGGCCGGGCGACCCCAACCGCTGATGAGCATCGGTGAGGTGCTGGCGCATCTGCGGGTGGAGTTTCCCGATACGACGATTTCCAAGCTGCGGTTTCTGGAGGCCGAGGGCCTGATCGAGCCGCAGCGCAGCCCGGCCGGCTACCGCAAGTACAGCTGGGACGATGTGGCGCGGCTGCGGTTTGTCCTGACGGCGCAGCGGGATCAGTATCTGCCGTTGCGGGTGATCCGGGATCAGCTGGCGGCGATGGACCGGGAGCCGGAGGTTACTGGTCGACAGCGGCCGACGTTGGTTGCGGTGGGGCCGGCCGGTGAGGTGCCGGGCCGTGGGCCGGGGGATGTGTCGTCGGCCGAGCCGGGCGAGGTGCGGTTGGGCCGGACCGATCTGGTGGCGCGTAGTGGCATCGACGAGAGCACCTTGACCGAGTTGGAGCGGTTGGGGGTGCTCGTGTCGAGTCCTCCGGGCTGGTACGACACGGATGCGTTGATCATCGCGCAGGCGGTGGCGGGGTTGGCGGCGTACGGGTTGGAGCCTCGGCATCTGCGGGGGTATCGGACGGCGGCTGACCGTGAGGTGGGGTTGTTCGCCCAGTTGGTCGCGCCGTTGGCTCGGCAGAATGATCCGGCGGCGCGGGCGCGGGCGGCGGAGACGGCGCGGGAGTTGGTGGGTTTGTCGCAGCGGCTGCACGCGGCTCTGGTCCGGGTGGGCTTGCGGGCGACGTTGGGCCGTTGATGGGACGCCCGGCTGTCGGAAAGATCTGTCAGTCCGGGCGTGCCGTAGGCTTCGTGGGGTATCCCTTCGTGCGGGAGCAGGGCGGGTGACGCGTGTCGGACGATGACATGCCGGCCCGTGTACCGTGCAGGGAAGGGTGCGGTGCTGGGGAAGTAGACAACGACACGGAGGCGGCGGTGCGCGAGCTGAGCGTGGTCGGGGTTCGGGTGGAGCTGCCCAGCAACCAGCCGATCGTCCTGCTCAGGGAGGTGGAGGGCGACCGCTATCTGCCGATCTGGATTGGTGCGGTGGAGGCTACTGCGATCGCCTATGAGCAGCAGGGGGTCAAGCCGGCTCGGCCGTTGACGCATGATTTGTTGCGGGATGTGCTGTCGGCGTTGCAGGCGCCGTTGGAGGCGGTGGAGATCACGGAGTTGAAGGACAGCGTCTTCTACGCGGATCTGTTGATCGGTGATGGGCTTCGGGTGTCGGCTCGGCCGAGTGATTCGATTGCGTTGGCGTTGCGGGTGGGTGCGCCGATCCGTTGTGCCGAGCAGGTGTTGACCGAGGCGGGGATCGTCATTCCGGACGAGCAGGAGGACGAGGTCGAAAAGTTCCGGGAGTTTCTGGAGCAGGTGCGACCGGAGGACTTCGCGGGCTGAGTTGGTGGTGCCGTGCGGGGCTGGAGATTAGTCTTCGGCCCCGTTTTGTGTGTTCTGGTGGGGTGGGTGGGTTCGTCGCTGGGGGCGGGGGCTTCGGGGTGTCGGGCTGCGGCGTGTCGCGGCAGATCTTGCGGGGTAACCGGAACGGTGGGCGTTAGTGTTGCCTTGTCGAGGGGTGACACGTCCCGGAAACGATGTGTTACCGCACTGGCGGGGGAGGTTTTCCGGATGCACGAGCCACAGGACCCTGACCCAGGTTCGTCCGAGTGTCGTCAGGTCGAGGTGGACCCGACGGGGACCGCCGGTTTGGACGATGGCTCCGTGGGCTATCGCGGAGTTACCGCCTGCCATGCGGTCAGCATCAGCTATCGCCAGTTGGACTACTGGGCGCGTACCGGTTTGGTGGTGCCGAGCATACGCGATGCGTCGGGTTCGGGCACATCGCGGCTCTACTCGTTCCGTGACCTGGTGGTGCTGAAGGTGGTCAAGCGGTTGCTGGATGCGGGGGTGTCGTTGCAGAACATCCGTAAGGCGATCGAGACGCTGCGTTCGCACGGGGTGGCTGATCTGGCCGGCATTACGTTGATCTCCGATGGGACGAGCGTGTACGAGTGTCGTTCGCCGGAGGAGGTGGTCGACCTGTTGCAGGGCGGCCAGGGGGTTTTCGGTATTGCGATCAGCGGCGCGTTCAAGGAGATCCAGGGGTCGTTGTCGCATCTGCCAGCGGAGCGTGCGGCACCGTCGACTTCGGATGGTGATCGGGAGTCTGAGGCGGCGGAGTCGTTCGGTGACGAGTTGGCGGCGCGGCGGGCTCGTCGGCGGGCGGGTTGACCGCCTGAGGTCGGGGGGCGCTTTACCTGGGCTTGGACCTGGGTAAGACGGGTCGCTCCCGTGGTTGGCCTGGTGTTTACGCTGGTCGGGTGAGGTAGAGGTGCTGCGGCCGAACGCAGGAACCCTTGGCCCGTCGGGTGGTTTATGGGCTGCCGAGGCGTCCGCACAGTATGAGCGCCCAGCTGAGGCAGGCGAGTGCGGCGGTGGGGGTGGCGGCTCGGGCGATGTTCCAGCGGACCCATTTCGCCTCGAATTTTCTCCGGATCGTCGCGGGTGTGGTGCTGTTCGGGTTCGCTGTGGCGAGTTCGTTGTTGAGCGGCACGTTGATGCCGAAGGTGATGGCGATCATGGCGGTGTTCAGGAGGAACGCGGCCACGATCCAGGGCAGCATGGGTCGTCCGGCGGTGGGCAGGTGGAGTACGACGGCTGCGGCGGTCAGTAGTGGTGCGCCGACGAAGATGATGGCGAACCAGCCGTTGAGGATGGCTTCGTTGATCTGCCGCATGGTGGTGACGAACGTCTGGTCGTCGGTGCGGCGTAGTCCGGGCATGACCGAGCAGGCGTACGCGTAGAAGAGGCCGGCGATGAGGCCGGTGGTGATGGTTGCTGCGACGAGTGTGGCGGCTCGGAGTAGTGCCATGGTGGGTTTGTCTCCGGTGTTCAGGGGTTCCAGATGCCGGTGGTGGCGGTGTCGTGGGCGTAGTTGGTGAAGTCTCGGGGGTCGCGGCCGAGGGCGCGGCGTACTCCGTCGGTCAGATGGGCGTTGCGGCCGTCGAGGACCCGGGTGAACAGGTCGGTGAGGGCTGCGATTTGTTCTTCGGGTACGCCGTGGGCGGCGGCTGCGGCCGCGTACTGGGCGGGGGTGACCGGGGTGTAGTGGATTTCCCGGCCGGTGGCCTTGCTGATTTCTGCGGCGACGTCGGCGAAGGTGAGCAGTCGGGGACCGGTGAGGTCGTAGGTCCGGCCGGTGTGGGTGTCGCTGGTCAGCGCGGCGACTGCCACGTCGGCGATGTCGTCGACGTCGATGAACGGTTCGGCCACGTCGCCGGCGGGGAGCACGATTTCGCCGTCGAGTACTGGTCCGAGTAGGAAGTGTTCGCTGAAGTTCTGGTTGAACCAGCTGGCTCGCAGGATGGTCCAGTCGACGCCGGAGTCTTTGACGGCCTGCTCGCTGGCTTGGGCTTCTTCTTCGCCTCGGCCGGAGAGCAGCACCAGGCGTCGGGTGCCGCTGTGTACGGCGAGGGTGGTGAAGGCGCGGATTGTCTCGGCGGCGCCGGGGAAGGCCAGGTCCGGGTAGAACACCAGGTACACCGCTTCGACGTCGTGGAGTAGGGGCGCCCAGGTGTTTTGGTCTGCCCAGTCGAATGGGGGCTGGCCGGTGCGGGAGCCGATGCGTACCGGTAGGGCGTGGGTGGTGAGCAGGTTGGCGACTCGGCGGCCGGTCTTGCCGGTGCCGCCGAGGACCAGGGTGGTTTTCGTGTTTTCTGTCATGCCGCTAGTCAAGCGTGTGACCTTGAGACGTGCCATGGTCGTAGAACTCTCTTCCATGTTTCGTCGTCTACGCTCTGTGGGGTGGATGCGTTGGTGGGGTTGTTGGACGGGCCGCGGGCCAGGGGTGCGTTCCTGCTTCGGTCGGTGCTGGATCCGCCGTGGTGTCTGCGGATCGAGGACCGGGCGCCGCTGACGCTGATGGCACTGGTGCGGGGGGACGCCTGGGTGGTTCCCGACGAGGGGGAGGCGGTACGGCTCAAGCCCGGGGATGTCGCGATCGCGCGCGGCCCGGATCCGTACCTGGTGGCCGACGATCCGGCGACTCCACCGCAGGCGGTGATTCATCCCGGGCAGCGGTGCAGTACCCCCAGCGGTGAGCCGTTGTCTGGTCTGACGGACCGGGGGGTGCGGACCTGGGGTGCCGGTGTGGATGGTGCGACGGTCCTGCTCACGGGCACCTACCAACTGGCCAGTATGGTCAGTCAGCGGCTGCTGGCGGCGTTGCCCACGTTGCTGGTGCTGCCGGGGGAGGCGTGGGACAGTCCGCTCGTGGGGTTGCTCAGCGACGAGATGGTGAAGGATGAGCCGGGGCAGGAGGTTGTCCTGGACCGGTTGCTGGACCTGTTGCTCATCGCGGCGCTACGGGCCTGGTTGTCCCGTCCAGAGGGGAACGCCCCGGCTTGGTATCGGGCGCACAGCGATCCGGTGGTGGGTCGGGCGCTGCGGACTTTGCATGACGATCCGTCCCACCCGTGGACGGTTGCCGCGCTCGCGGCCGATGCCGGGGTATCCCGGGCGGCGCTGGCCCGTCGGTTCACCGAACTGGTTGGCGAGCCGCCCATGACCTATCTCACGGGTTGGCGACTGGCCCTGGCGGCGGACCTGCTACGGCGTTCCGATGCCACCATCGGGGCGGTGGCTCGGCGGGTGGGGTACGGCAGTTCGTTCGCCCTGAGCGCCGCCTTCAAACGGGAGCAGGGGGTCAGTCCGCAGCAGTATCGCCTCGCAGGTGCCCGGGACTGATCGCTGCGGGCGGTTTCGACAGTCGCGGCGCGGGTGGCGGTGATCGCGTCCCCGGGGGCGGTCAGTGGCCGCCCGCGAGTTCACCGGTGAGTTTCGCGTGGAGTTGGGCACTGGGCTTGTTCAGGCCGATGATCTCGACGGTTTTGCCGCGCTGGGCGTACTTGGTTTCGATCGCGTCCAGCGCCGCGACGGAGGACGCGTCCCAGATGTGCGCGGCGGAAAGATCGATAATGACCTGATCCGGATCGGTGGCGTAGTTGAACTGGGTGACCAGGTCGTTGGAGGAGGCGAAGAACAACTCGCCTGTGACGGCGTAGACCACCGTGCTCCCGTCGGGGTCGAGGACGGCGGTGACGGTGGCCAGGTGCGCGACCCGCTTCGCGAAGATGACCATCGCGGTGACGGAGCCGGCGACGACACCGATGGCGAGGTTGCCGGTGGCGACCACGCAGGCCACGGTCATCACCATGACGGTGATCTCCCCGGCGGGCAGCCGCTTGAGCGTACGGGGTGCGATGGAGTGCCAGTCGAAGGTCGCCACCGAGACCATGACCATCACGGCGACCAGGGCGGCCATGGGGATGTCCGAGACGATCGGACCGAAGACGATGCACAGGACCATCAGGAAGACGCCCGCCAGGAATGTGGAGAGGCGGGTCCGGGCACCGGACACCTTCACGTTGATCATCGTCTGGCCAATCATCGCGCAACCGCCCATGCCGCCGAAGAAGCCGGTGACGATGTTGGCGATGCCCTGGCCGATGGACTCGCGGGTCTTGGAGGAGTGGGTGTCGGTGATGTCGTCGACCAGCTTGGCGGTCATCAGCGACTCCATCAGGCCGACCAGTGCCATGGCGAGCGCGTACGGGGTGACGATGGTCAGGGTGTCCAGGGTGAACGGCACGTCCGGCAGGCCGGGTACGGGCAACGAGGACGGCAGTGTCCCCTTGTCGCCCACGGTCGGTACCGCTATCCCGGCGGCGATTGTGATCACCGTGAGGATGACGATGGACACCAGTGGTGCCGGGACCGCCTTGGTGATCCTCGGGAAGAACACCATCAGCGCCAGCCCGCCGGCGATCAGCGGATACACGGCCCACGGCACGTCGCGCACCTCCGGCACCTGCGCCATGAAGACCAGGATCGCGAGGGCGTTGACGAAGCCGACCATCACGCTACGCGGCACGAACCGCATCAGCCGCGCGACGCCGAGTGCACCCAGGATGACCTGGAAGACGCCGGCCAGGATGACGGCGGCGATCAGGTAGCCGAGGCCGTGTTCGCGGTTGAGCGGGGCGATGACCAGGGCGACGGCGCCGGTGGCCGCTGAGATCATCGCGGGTCGTCCGCCGACGACCGCGATGGTCACGGCCATGGTGAAGGAGGCGAACAAGCCGATAGCCGGGTCGACACCGGCGATGATCGAAAATGAGATCGCCTCGGGGACCAGCGCCAGGGCGACGACGAGCCCTGCCAGTGCCTCGGTGCGGAACACCTTGGGGGTCAGCCAGGACGGGCGGAGGCCGCGCAGTTGCGCGGCCCACGGTAGCGCGGAGGAAGGCAAGGGGGAACCTGTCGTACTCGGGCATGCCCGCGGTGGTGGGCGTGCGTCTTCGCCGGGGGCGTCGTCGGCCCGGCGGGGTGGAGGAGGAGCGTGGTGGCACTCGCGCCACCTGTGGTGTGGAGACGGCATGGACTCGTCTCCGCCGGCACCGACCTTACCCTAAGGTCACGGTAGAGATCGGTGACGGATGACCTGAGCCCACCGCGCGAAGTCCGGAAGGTAGCCTCACAGCCGGTACCCGACTGGCCGAGTGGTCAGCTCGGCGACCTGGACGTCGCGGGGCGGTCTGGCGCGAGACGCGTCCGCAGCGCCCGGGCCAGACCGTCCATGCGCTTGCTGTCGACTCGCGCATCCCCGGTCACACCCAGTAGCCCGAAAATGTTCGGCCCGAGCCGGTCCGGCGCCAGGTCGTCCATACGAGGGACGATGTGGAAGTGGACGTGGGCGAAGCCCTCGGCTTCGGCGAACTGGACCACGTAGGTCTTCACGCAACCGGTGACCGCCTTCAGCGCCCGGGAGATCCGGACCTGCCACCCGCCCAGGTTCGCCGCTTCGCTGTCGCTCAGGTCGGCGATGGCTGTCACGTGCCGGCGGGGGACAAGGATCAGCCAGCCCGGTAGCGCCGTGTCGAACGCGTGCGCGACCCGCCAGTGCTGATCTGCCGCGACGAACTCTCGGGCCGGGAGTGAGTCGATTCGATTGTTGTTCTCGCAGGCGAGGCAACTCGACGGCGCATCCATGCCGGTGATGCTACAAACGCTCTGTTCCGGTCGATGACCGCACTGATCGTGGTCTGGATCGCCGGTCAGTCACGTGCGTCGAGCGGGCTGTGCAGTGAGAGGTGCGCGGTAAGGGCGCGGAGGAAGTCGGGGGCGTCGAAGACCGCTCCTGCGGAGGCGACGCCGACGGTCCTGGTCCGACCGGTGAGGATGCGGTCGACGGCCTCCACCGCGAGCGGTGCGCTGATGGCGTAGATGTCCTGGCCAGTGGCGACTGCGCGGCGTTCCGCGCCACCGGAGCGGACGATGACGTCAACGACGAAGGTCTGCGCGGACCGACCGTGCTCGTCGACGGCGGTCGGTGCCGAGGCGTCAGGAGCGGACAGGTCCGCGGCGGCCTTGGCGGCCATGTAGGTGCGTACCTCCGGGATGGCCAGGTGGCTGGGAATGGTGACGACGTCGGCCATGGTGAACTCTGCGATGACGCTCTGGGTGCCGAGCGGAGCCGGGAAGGGCCATTCCAGGGTCGGCATCGCGTCGTTGTGGTATTCCAACTGTCCGCGGGTGTAGCGGACACGGCGTCCCCCGCGTCGCTGTCCGGAGACCGCGCCGGAGACAATCGTTCCGTTGGTGGGGTGCCAGCTGCTCAGACCGTAGGCGATGTGTGCCTCGTCCGCGGACGTCCAGTCGCCCATCACGGCGGTGGCCAGCAGGTCGCCGAGACCACCGTAGAAGGCCATCGCCGGGACCACCACGGTGCCGGCGGCGCGGGCGCGCTCGGCGAAGTGCGTGAACGTGTCAAGGTTTGCCTCGATCTCGGCCGCCACGTCGACGTACGGGATGCCGGCGCGCAGTGCCGCCTCGACCAGCGGTCCGGCGGTCGAGGCGAAGGGCCCGGCGCAGTTGATCACGGCGGCCGCGCCGTCCAGTGCACGGTCGAGCGAGGCCGGATCGTCGACCGACGCCTGCTGTGCCTCAAGCCCGGGTTGGTCCTGCGCCATCGCCAGCAACTTGTCCTGGTCACGGCCGAGGAGCAGGGGGACATATCCACGCTCGCGCAACTCCGCGACCACAAACCGTCCGGTGTGCCCGTACGCACCGAACACTGCCACGTTCCGGCCCGATCCCATATCTGCTCCCAGGTGCTCGAAGTGATCCACTGGGGAAATCCTGTCGCCGACGACCCGTCGGTACCAGTGTCTGGAACGACAAGACCCGTACAGTTTCCGACATGAACGCTGTTCCGCGCTCTGTCGCGGTCGCTGCTACCGACGGGATGCTGCACTTCGAGCTGGCCCTGGCCTACGAGGTTTTCGGCTCCGCCCCGGCTACCCTGCCCGGCCCCTGGTACGACGTCACGGTGTGCGGTACGCGCGCTGTACGGGTCGGCCGGTTTCTATTGGAGCCGGACTGCGGGCTCGACCGGCTGGCGTACGCCGACACCGTGATCGTCCCCGCCTTGGCGGACGTCGACGAGGACCCGCCGGCCGACCTGGTCGAGGCGGTACGCGTGGCCCACGAGTCGGGCGCGCGGGTGGTGTCCCTGTGCACGGGCGTGTTCGTGCTTGCCGCCGCGGGCCTGCTGGACGGGCTGCGGGCGACCACGCACTGGGCCCACACCGAGGAACTGGCCGCGCGCTATCCCCGGGTGCAGGTCGATCCGGACGTGCTCTACGTCGACAACGGCAGCGTGCTCACGTCTGCGGGTAAGGCCGCGGCGATGGACCTGTGCCTGCATCTGGTCCGCCGCGACCACGGCTCGGCGGTCGCCAACGTGGTCGCCCGCCGTCTGGTCGTACCACCCCACCGGGCCGGTGGGCAGGCCCAGTTCGTCACCACCCCGGTGCCCGCCCAGGACGGTCATCCCCTGGCCGAACTTCTTCCCTGGGTGATGCGGCGGCTGGACCAGCCGCTCACCGTGGAGGACCTGGCCCGTCGGGCGAACATGAGTTCGCGCCACCTGACCCGCCACTTCCGTTCGGTGACCGGCACCACCCCGCTGCAGTGGCTGCAGACACAACGGATCCGCCACGCGCAGGAACTGCTGGAAACCACGGACGACAGCGTCGACACCATCGCTACGGCCGCCGGCATGGGCACGGCGACGACGCTGCGCCGCCACTTCCACCGCGTGATCGGCGTACCGCCGGACGCCTATCGGCGCACGTTCCGGGTGTGAGGCTGGCGTTCCCAGCCAGCGCCGGTTGGCCTTTCGGAGCCGCCGGCTCTGTCTCCGACTCTGCCTCCGGGTCGGTCGACCGGTTGCTGACTGATACGGGCAATGGCACACTCTTGCTGCTACCCGAGTTGCATTTGGAGGTCCTTGTGTCTGGGTTCGTTGGCCGATCGATCCGTGAGACCGTCGTGAGCGACCCGGAGGCAGGGCCGTACGGCATCGCCGTTGGACCGGACGACGCGCTGTGGGTCACCCTGGTACACGCTGGCCAGATCCTTCGCCTCACCGTCGATGAAAAGTGCGACACGTACGACCTGGACTCCCCGACGTGCGGACCCTCGACGATCACGGCTGGCCCCGACGGTGCGCTCTGGTTCACCCGGTTCCGTGACCACCGGATCGGGCGGATCAGTGTCGACGGGCATGCGACGTCAGTTCCGCTGCCGACCGCAGGTGGCCCGTTCGGCATCACCACAGGGCCAGACGGCGCACTGTGGTTCACCCAGATGCACACCGACCGGATCGGTCGCATCACCTACGACGGCGCGCTCACCGAGTTCGAACTCCCCACCCGGGGAGCCATGCCGTCGGCCATCACCGCCGGGCCGGACGACGCACTGTGGTTCACCCTCAACCAGGCCCACGCCATCGGCCGGATCACCCTCGACGGCAACGTCACCAGCTATCCGTTACCTACCGCAAACGCCGCACCGGTGGGTATCGCCGCCGGAGTCGACGGTGCCCTGTGGTTCGTCGAGATCGGCGCGGGCCAGATCGGCAGCATCACCCCCGACGGTCAGCTCCACAACTTTCCGCTGCCAGACCGCGCCTGCCGTCCGCACGCCATCGTCGCTCGCCCCGAGGGGGGCTGCTGGTTCACCGAATGGGGTGCCAACCGGGTGGGCCTCATCGCCCCGGACGGCACCATCGAGGAGCACGACCTGCCGACCCCGTCCAGCGAGCCGCACGGCATCACGGTCGGCCCCGACGGCGCGGTGTGGACCGCGTTGGAGATCGGCAAGGTTGCCCGCCTCACTCCCTGACCGCCGTCCCCGCGGTGTGCCGGGCGGGGACACGGGCACCGACTCACTCCGGTACGGCGTCCTCGGGTGCACCGCGAGCCAGGCCGGTGAGCAGGTCCAGGGCGTCTGCGAGTGTGTCGTGGGTGGGTGAGCCCAGAGCGAGTCGTACGGCGTTCGGGGCATGGCCCGAACCGACGGCGAAGGCGGCTCCTGGTGCGACGGCGATCCCGTGCCGGGCCGCGGCAGCGACGAAGGTGTCGGCCCGCCAGGGGTCCGGCAGTTCCCACCAACAGTGGTAACCGTTCGGGTCGGCGTGCACGGTGAATCCCGCCAGCCGTTCCGCCCTGATCCGCTGCCGTTGCCGCGCATCCAGGCGTTTCGCCTCGCCGATGGCGGCGGCGGTGCCGTCGGCCAGCCACTGGGTCGCCGCAGTCAGGGCGAACCGGGAGGCTGTCCATGCTCCCGAGCGCAATGCCGACATCACGCGCTGCTCCCCGTCGCCTGCGGGCGGCACGGCGAATCCCAGCGTCAGCCCGGGTGCCAGCCGTTTGGAGAGGCTGTCCAGCAGGATCGTGCGTTCGGGAGCGAGTGCCGCCAGCGGCGGCAGGTCGTCACGGAGGAAGCTGTAGATGCCGTCCTCGATCACATGCAGGTCGGCCCGGCGGAGGGTTTCCACCAGCCGCACCCGGCGTTCCTGCGGCATCGTCACGCCGAGCGGATTGTGCACTGCTGGCTGTAGGTATACGGCGCGCAGCGGCAACGCTGCGGCCACCGCCTCCGGCAGGAGCCCATGCTCGTCCATGGCGAGCGGCACCAGGGTGATGCCGAGTCGGGCGGCGATGCCCTTCACGACTGGATAGGTGAGGCGTTCCACGCCGAGTCGTTCGCCTGCCGGGACGTAGGCGGCGAGGGCGGCGGCTATCGCCTGCCGGCCGTTGCCGGCGAAGAGGATGCGTCGAGGGTCGGGAGCCCAGCCGGCGCGGGCCAGGAACGACGCGGCCGTCTCCCGGGCCGCCGGCGTGCCGGCCGGTCCCATCGCCCCCATGCTGGTGGCGAGAACATCCGGGCGGGACATCCGCGTCAGGCCGGCGGCGAGCTGTTCCGCCTGCTGCGGCAGCATGGGGAAGTTCAGTTCCAGGTCGATTCGGGCCTCGCCTGGCTCGGCGAGCGCGGGCTCGGGACCGGCGGGGGCGGCGCGTACGAACGTTCCCCGGCCCACCTCTCCCACGGCCAGCCCCCGACGGACGAGTTCGCCGTATGCCCGGGCTGCCGTGGAGCCGGCGATGCCATGCTGCCGGGCGAACCTGCGCTGCGGCAGGAGCCGCTCGCCTGGACGTAGGCGTCCGGCGGTGATGTCGGCCGCGAGCTGGTCGGCGATCCGCCGGTAGTCCTCCATCAGTCATCCCCGTTCCGGTTCGAGTCTCTGGATTTGGGCTCTGACACAAATATTGCACCGAGATCAATTCTTTTATTGCACCGAGATATTGCACCAAATAACATCGAGTCGTCAAGGCGGAAACCTGGAAGGATCCCGATGGGCACTGTGACTCTTGGCGACGTCACGCTTGGATACGACGACGAGGGCAGCGGCGAACCGCTGGTCCTCGTGCACGGCCACCCCTTCGACAGGTCGATGTGGGCCCCGCAGGTCGAAACCTTCGGTCGGCTCGGCTGGCGGGTGATCACCCCGGACCTACGCGGCTATGGCGAGAGCACGGTCGTGCCCGGTAAGACCACGCTCACCACCTTCGCCCGCGACATCGCCGCACTACTGGACCACCTGGGAGTCGACCGTTTCGTGCTCGGCGGCCTCTCCATGGGCGGACAGATAGTCATGGAGTTCCACCGACTGTTCGCGGCGCGCATCCGCGGCCTCGTACTCGCCGACACCTTCGCCGCCGCAGAGACCGAGCAGGGCAAGGTGGGGCGTAACGCACTGGCGGATCGGCTGCTGCGGGAGGGGATGGGCCCGTACGCGGACGAGGTGCTGCCCAAGATGGTGGCACCAGCCAACATCGCGGCGCTGCCATCGGTGGCCGCGCACGTGCTGCGCATGATGCGGACCACCGCCCCCGAGGGAGCCGCCGCCGCGCTGCGCGGTCGGGCCGAGCGCCCCGACTACCTGGGCATGCTGCCGCACATCGAAGTGCCCACGCTGGTCGTCGTCGGTAGCGAAGATGAGTTCACCCCGGTCGCCGACGCCCGGGTGCTGCACGAGCACATCCCCGACGCGACCCTCGCGATCATCTCCGGGGCCGGGCACATGCCCAACCTGGAACGGCAGGCAGAGTTCGACGCAGCCCTCCACAGCTTCCTCGACCGCCTGCCGGCCGCCGGCACGCAGCCCACAACGACTGTGACGGAGGTCCGGTGAAGACCATGTCCGCGCGGCCGTACACCGTGCTCGTCACCGGCGCCAGCGCCGGCTTCGGTGCCGCGATCACCCGGCGGTTCGCCGCCGACGGGGCCCGGGTCGTGGCCTGTGCCCGCCGGTCCGACCGGCTCACCGCGCTCGCTGCCGAACTGGGCCCGAACGTACTGCCCCGGCAGGTCGACGTGCGTGACCTGCCGGCGGTGGAGCGCCTCGTGTCAGCCCTGCCCGCCGACTTCGCGGACATCGACATCCTGGTCAACAACGCCGGCCTGGCAAAAGGCCTGCAGCCAGCCCACGAGACCGACCCGGACGACTGGGCCGAGATGGTCGACACCAACTGCAAGGGGCTCCTGCACTGCACCCGGGCGATCCTGCCGGGCATGGTCGCCCGGGGCCGTGGGCACGTCATCAACCTGGGCTCGATCGCCGGTACCTACCCCTACCCGGGCGGCAACGTCTACGGCGCGACGAAGGCCTTCACCCGCCAGTTCAGCCTCAACCTACGATCCGACCTGCACGGCACGGGCGTCCGGGTGACCTGCGTGGAGCCCGGTCTCAGCGGAGGCACGGAGTTCTCCACGGTGCGCTTCGGCGGCGACGATGTCCGGGCAGGCGCGGTGTACGCGGGTACCCAGCCACTGCTGGCCGACGACATCGCCGAGGCGGTGTGCTGGGCGGCGGCCCAGCCGGACCATGTCAACATCAACACTATCGAGTTGATGCCGGTCGCCCAGAGTTTCGCCCCGCTGCAGGTGCATCGGGAAGTCACCTGATCCGAGGCTCGCGTCATCCGCAGCGAACGGCCGCCACGGCCGTTCGCGCCCCGGTCGATGGATCCACGATCGCAGTCGCTCCACTCACAGGGGGCCGACCCGAATGGCTGCTACAACGCCGGATCAGGAAGACTGAACTTTCGTCCAGAGCACAGCAGGAAGCGCGATGCTCGCCGTGTAGCAGGAGATTCGTACGTTGGCTGGAGAGAAGCACCCCCCAGCCGCCGACCGGGACCGCCTCGGTCTGCGGGCGGACTGCGCGAACTGCCTCGGGCTCTGCTGCGTCGCGTTGCCCTTCGCCGCGTCGACCGACTTCGCCGTCGACAAGGCGGCCGGAAAACCGTGTACGAACCTACGGGACGACTTCCGGTGCGGTATCCATTCTCAGCTTCGCCAGCGGGGCTTCACCGGATGCACCGTCTTCGACTGTCTCGGGGCGGGACAGAAGGTGTCCCAGGTGACATTCCAGGGCCGGAGCTGGCGACAGGACCCGGACAGCGCGCGGCAGATGTTCGACGTGTTCGCCAACATGCGGCAACTCCACGAGCTGCTCTGGTATCTGACCGAGGTACTCCAACTCCCGCCGGCCCGCCCGGTTCACCGCGAGGCACGCCGGGCGCTCGACGACGTCGAGCGGCTTACCCACTCCGACCCGCAGATCCTGACCACGGTGGATGTCGCCGCAGTCCGTCGGGACGTCAGTGACCTACTGCTGCGCGCCAGTGAACTGGTGCGGGCAAAGGTTCCCGGCCGGAAGAAGAACCACCGTGGAGCCGATCTGATCGGCGCCCGACTGCAAGGGGCCAACCTTCGGGGCGCCAACCTTCGTGGTACCTACCTGATCGCCGCCAACCTCAGGGATGCCGACCTGCGAGACGCCGACGTCATCGGCGCGGACTTCCGGGACGCCGACCTGAGCGGCGCCGACCTCACCGGAAGTCTCTTCCTCACCCAGCAGCAGCTCAGCGCGGCCCGGGGAAGTGCTGCCACGAAACTGCCCGCAACGCTGCGCCGCCCCCAGCACTGGTAGCCCCTCTCAACCAGGCGGACCGTGCCCCGCCAAGCGGATGAATAGCGGGCGGCAAGCGCGACTCTCCAGGCTTGTCCCCAACCGTCAGGGACCACCTGACGGCGGTCGACCGGTACGCAACAGCTCCGGTTACCGCTTCGGGACAAGGAGAGCAGACATGCGAGTTCCTACCAGATTCGGGCTCGGCCGGGCGGCCGTCGCACTGGCGGTGCTGACGGCCGGAGGCATCGGCTGGGCGGCACCGGCCTCGGCGGCACCAGCCGGGATGGAGGTGATCACCCTGTTGACCGCCCCGAACAGCGCGGACAAGAGCCGTACCCTGACGTGCCCGGTCGGCAAGGTCGTCACCGGGGGCGGGGGGTATCTCACCGCATCACCGGGAGCTGTCGGACGGGTGGCGATGGACCAGTTCGCGCCATCTGCCGACGGCCGGTCGTGGACCGTCGGGATGCGCGAGGTCGGCCCGGTGAAGTACACCGGCGACTGGGCCTTCACCGTCGTCGCCATCTGCGCCACCGCACCCTCCGGCTACCAGATCGTCTCGGAGGTCAAGAGCGGCTGGAACGACTACCACCAGATGTCCAAGACGGCGACCTGCCCGGGAACGAAGAAACTCCTCGGCTCGGGAGCCCAGGTGGAAAACACCAACGGGGCGTTCGTCCTCACCTACGTGGAGCCTGGCTTCAACTCCGTGACGGAACTACCCACGTACACCATCGGCACGGCCCGCACCGTGGAGCAGGGCACGGTGGCGCACGGCCAGGAGTCGCTCCGGGCGTTCGCGATCTGCGCCAACCAGCCGGCCGGCTATGAACGGGTACGGGCCACATCGCCGATGACCAGCCCGTCGATGCACAACGTTCCGGTGTCCTGCCCGACGGGGAAATCGCCCTACAGCGTCGGCGGCGGAATCAACGTCTCCAGCATCCACGAGGACGACCGCACGCAGGTGATGCTCACCGGGGTGCGGTCCAGCGGCAGCCAGGCCAACGCCTGGGCGTACGAGGACGCTGATGGTTGGGCTGAGACCTGGTACGCCAGCGTGACCGTGATCTGCGGTAGCTGACGTGGTCCGGGTGCGGGTGGCGTCACTGGCGGCGCCACCCGCACCCGGCTCAGGACGTTGGCCGCGTTGCGCGGGTCGGATGCCCGGGCCTCGACGAACTGCCGACGTTGCTGTTGTCCTCGATCGCCGCAACGCGCGGCCGGGGCCGGGGCCCGACCGCGTCGAACGTCTGGTCAAGGTCGCCATTCAGGTCCGGAATCAGACTGCGGGTGGCTGGACGAAACGGGTGGCCGCGACGACACCACCATCGACGAGCAGGTCGGTGCCGGTGACGAACGACGACTCGGGGCCGAGAAGGAAGGCGGCGGCATGGGCGATGTCAGTCGGCGTGCCGATCCGGCCGGTGGGCGAGGCATCGATCATGGCGCGCATATGCGTGCCGTGCTCGCCGGCGAGTTCCTCCTGGCCCATCGGTGTGGAGATCACTCCGGGGCTGATCGAGTTGACCCGGGCGGCACGTGCTCCCCAGGCGCGGCTGGCCGCCTGTACGCGAAGATGGTTCGCGCGCTTGGCGAGGCTGTAGGCGATGCCCGAGTCGAGGGTCTCCTCGGCGAGGAAGGGGAGCCGCAGAAGATCGTCGGTGGGGGTGGTCGCCAGCAGCATCTCCTGTTCCGCGGTCAGTGCCATGGCACCGTGGCCGGCCATGCTGGAGATGACCACACCGGCACCGCCCGGGGCGATGAGGGCACCGAACTCATCCAGGACCAACGCGACGCCGAGCAGGTCGACCCGGAGGATCGCTGCCGGGGAAGCCTGCACAGGGGACAGGCCTGCGGTGTGCACTACCTGGCGGACGGCCCCCAGATTCGATGCGGCTGTGGCGAGCGCGCGTACCGATTCGCGGGAGGCGACGTCAACCAGCTGAGTGGTGACGGTGTATCCATCGCCGCGCAGGCCCTCGGCGGCTGCCTGCAGGGTCGCCTCGTTGAAGTCGGCGATCAGGACGGCTCGGCCGTTGCCCAGACGACGAGCAATCGCCTGCCCCATCCCACCCACACCGATGACGACCAGCACCTCTGGGCGCGTGGTGTGTGCGTGACCCGACGTGCTGGTCGTGGCGGCGGCTTCGGTGCTGGAGGTGTTCATTTCACTCCTTGTCGTCCGAACGACCGTGGTCGACGTAGGCTATTCGACCCGGTTGACAGATTCAGCTCCGATCCAGAAATCGGGGCTGATCGCAGCCTGAGATTGCGAAACTACCGTCATGGAATCGCGGCGTAGCCATGTCGACAGGCACCCCATGCTGTACCGCGACGAGGCCCGTCCCGGCGTGGCACCTGGTTCGGTGCCGAGCGCCGGCACCATGTTCGCTGCCCTGTACGGCGAGTTGGTCCCGCACGCCTGGCGCGATCCCAAGTTGGGGCACGATGCCTATTCGCTGTTCTACCACCGGTCGATCGCCATGGGGTGGCTCGACGACCGAGGGGCCGGAGGCGATTTCAAGGACCGGATGCTGCGCGCGCCTGGGCTGTGGGGCATGAACGACGCCGGCTGGGACCATCCTCTCGCTGTTCCCGGGCTGGTCTCCTGGTTCCAGGTCGGAGTCAGTGCCGTGCCCGGTGACCGGCCACTACCCGTACAGCCGTTCCTGCGGTGTGCCCTGGACGCGACAGCGCGGGCCGGCGCACTGGACCTGTCGGCGGTGCAGGTCCTGCTGCCAGTTCAAGGGCTCGATCCGGCGTCGCGGCCACCGTACGCGCCGGTGCCAGCGATCGGTACGGTCGGTTGGTTCGGCGAGCGTGACCCCGGGTCGAGGACAACGGTGGAGGTCGACATCAGCAGCGGCCGGGACTCGTCGATCCTCGGCGCCACGCAGCAGCTCAGCGAGCACCTCGCCGACCTGGGCCGGGACGTGTTCATGTGTCGGTCCCGCGAGGTCGTCGGCCGGGACGTCATTCCCGATCCGCCTCTTGCCGACAGTTTCTGGAACGGTCCGCCTCTGCACGGGGTGGTGCTGCGCGGAGAGCTTGTCGAGTGGTCGCATGACGTGATCGGGTGGCTGGCCGAAGTGGTCGCCGACTCCGCGGCGCTGCTCGGTGTCCGTACGCCGCTGTTGCTCACCCTCACCCGGACGTAGGTCGGCCGGGCGGCTTACGTCCGGGTGATGGCGAAGGTGAGGGACCTTAGCGGCGCGATGTGTCCTTGACGAATACGAGCCCGTCATGGTCAGTTACATGGGTCGGGTCCAGCGGGGAGTAGCCGTACCAGGCAGAAACGCGGGGAGTGGGCGTCGCGTCGCCCAGGTGGGCACCGGCGCTCCACCATTCCACCGGCCCCTCCCACATCCGCATCGTGCTCTTGTTCCGCTGGAGGTGGCTGTTGTGGGCGTTCACCAACGTCGGGCCCCGTTCGGCGAGGGCAAGCAGGTTGGTGGCCATCATCGAGTCCCGCACGCCGAGCAGCCTCGCCATCCGGCCCGGTGACGTGTCGGCCATCCAGAAGTGGTAGCTCAGCAGCCCGGTGGCAGTGCGCCCGTACAGGCAGGCCCGGCCGGGCTGGGAGCAACCCCATGATGGCAGCAGCATCGACGGCCCGGATGGCGTCAGTGATATCGACGTTCATGCCATCAACGCTATCTTTGAACCGACGGTGGAGGCTTTTTCGTGATGATGCCAGGACAGCGAGGCAAAGCCTTCAACGCAAGGGGCGGCTCAGGCTGATCGATCTGGCATTGTGGGCATCGTCCATCCCTTCAGGCAGGAGCTGGTGATGTCCGTTCGTCGTAGCGCGTTGGGCGAGCGCGGCGCGGCCGGCGGTGCACGTCGGCCGGGGTGCCGACCGTTGGCAGACATCAGTTTTCGGCTGCGGCGAAACCGTCGAGGGCCCGAAGAACGTGCGTACGCGTCGCCGAGGTACTGAGATGCCCCGCACTTTCGACCACGATCAACTCCGAGTTGGGCCAGGCGCGATGCAGCTCCCAGGCGGTTTGCAGCGGACCGCCCATGTCGAGTCGGCCGTGGATGAGGACACCGGGGATGCCAGCGAGCCGGCCAGCTTCGCGCAGTAACACGCCTTCCTGCAGCCAGGCACCGTGGGAAAAGTAATGCGTGCAGATACGCACAAAGGCCAGCCTGGCGGCCGGCGGGCGGTCGCCGTACGGGTTGAAGGTGCCGCCGGTCTCTCCGGACAGGACCGCGTCCTCCCATGCGCACCAGTCGGCCGTGGCTTTCTCCCGTACGGCGGTGTCGGGGTGCCCTAGGAGCCGGGCGTAGGCGGCGACGATGTCACCGTCGCGTGGTGTGCCGGCGGGCGCTCCTTCGAGGAAGCGTTCCCACTGTACGGGGAAGAATCGGCCGACGCCCCGGTAGAGCCAGTTGATTTCCGATTGCCGGGTCGTGGTGACACTTGGGATGACGATCTTCGACACGTGCTGCGGGTGTTGTTCCGCGTAGGCCAGGACGAGCGTGGAACCCCACGATCCGCCGTACAGCAGCCAACGGTCGATGCCCAGGTGCTCGCGCAGGCGTTCCATATCGGCGACCAGGTGCCAGGTGGTGTTGCATCGCATATCGGTTGCCGGGTCGCTGGCGTGTGGTGTGCTTCGGCCGCAGCCACGCTGGTCGAACAGCACTACCCGGTAGCGGTTCGGGTCAAAGTACCGGCGAGCGCTGGTGCCACACCCTGACCCGGGTCCGCCGTGGACAACGAGCGCGGGTTTGCCGTCGGGATTGCCGCAGACCTCCCAATATATGAGGTTGCCGTCGCCCACATCGAGCATCCCCGTTTCGTACGGCTCGATCGGTGGATACAGCTCGCCCACGGGTCCAGACCTCCAAGCAGCAGGGACGCGCTGACACATTCGCACACCCCGGCCCCTTCGGGCGCCCCGATTCTCGCTGCCGCTAGCCACGCTCGCCTGAGCCACGGTGGAGTGGTGATTTGGGGGCAAGCTGCGGCGGGCCGGCCGCGGCCGCAGCCACATTTCGGTTACTCCCTGGCCATCACGGTAAAGGTGAATCCGGTGCTCGTTGGGCGGCGCAGCGAAATGTCGCACTTGATCCGGCGCAGTACCTCGTTCCTGCTGAGGCCGAGCCCATGCGCGATGAGCTGTTCCGGGCGTACCGGTATCGGATCCTCGAAAGTGACCTTGACCTGGACCGGCCACGCCCCGTCGGGGCATGCCGATGGTGTGTCCAGCCGCCAGGCCCCCGTCCAGTCCAGGCTGAAGTGGTTACGCCGGGCAAGCAACCGATCCAACAGCCGGGACGCCACCAGGTCCGGATCGTTGACGTGGTAGCCGTGGAGTTCGGCCGGATCGAAGGACCTGACCGGCGCTCGCTCGTGCACGGCGAGCTTGCTCGTCCGATCGCAGGATACGCAGCGGACCAGCAGCCACACCTCCAGCAGCTTGCCGTTGGCGTTGACGCGGAACCTGCCCTCGCCGGTGGTGGCCGAATCCGACCGGCAGTCCACGCATCGCATCGTCAACAACGGCAGCCTGGTCCGACGAACGACCCAGGGCAGCACGGTATGAGGTTGTGAAGACATGATTTTTCTAGACCTGATCTCTTGGAACCTGACACGAGGCCGATTGCGCGCGACCTCAAACGCTGTATGGCCAGGCGCACCAGGGCAGCCCGGCAGAACCGACGGGAGCGTCGGCTACAGGTGAGCGATAGAAGGTGTCAGGTCTAAAGAGCAGGCGGGGTCACGCGGTCTTGTCCTTTGTCCTCATCTACGACGGGCCGCAGGCAACCTACGGGGACGCGGATGAAGGCTCAACCGGTTTCTCGTCCGGAATTGTGACACTGCTACCGGGAGCCCTCAGAGCGACGTCAGTCTTCCGGGACGTGCGCCGCCGCGATCTCCGATTGCACTGTCCAGCCAAGGGCGCGGTAGAGATGGCGTCCGTCCTCGGTGGCGACAAGGATGCCGGTGCCCAGTCCGATGCGCGCGGCTTGGTCACCCAGGGTTCGCATGACGATGGTGCCCAGTCCGCGGCGCTGGTGTGCCGGCGCGGTTTCCACCTGGTCGATCACGCCGTACTCGCCCGCAGGTGCCAAGCGTCCCGAAGCCGCCGTGACGCAGGTCGCGTCGACGACAGTCGCATCGACGACGTCACCCTCCATCGAGACTCGCGTCTGGTACGGGGATGGAGGGTCGTCGGTACCTACGGCGAACCGAGTGCGCATCAGGTAGGCGGCGCTTTCCATCGTCCAGTGTGCTGACAGGGCACGCTGTAGATCGGTAGCGCCTCCGCTGACCTTGATCCAGGTTCCGGGCGCGGTGAACTGCTCGGTGAGGTTCTCGATCACAGTGGCGTCCCAGGTGTGCAACACGTACCGGACTCGGTGACCGTGCCGGCCCACATCGGCTCGGAAGCCGCCCGGGATTTCGACAGGGTCGGGCACGCCACGGGCAACAGCCCAGCCGCGACCCCACGCCATGACGAGTTCGGGCAGGCGGTCCGGAGTGCTGCGCGAACTCGCGGGAGTCGTTCTGCCGGGCTGGAGGGATAGTGAGGCAGCGCGCTCGTTGAGCACCTCCATATTATTGCAAACCTCTTGCAATAAGCCCAGGCCCCGATCTCCACCAAGCGGCGGCGTGGCCATCGATTCAGGTCAGGATGATGGGGTTGGTGGGCGCTGCCATGTGCCCTCCGGGATGGCGTACCTCGATCCGCACGAAAGATGATTCCGCTGCGTCGGTGCGCCACTCCACGGTTACCAACACCCGAACGGTCATGTCCAACGTGATCAGTCATGGCCAAGGTCAGGATCGTTGGAACGGTCAGTTCCGGGCCAGCCCGGAACTGACCACAGGCTTCGGCGCGTCCAGACGATCGGTAGCCGTTGCCGTCCCGGTAGATTATTGGATTGCCGGTAATGGCAATCCAATAATCTACGTGGGCAAACGGGACATTTTGGTGCTACATCATAATGACAGTTATTGTGCGCAAGGCTTTAGGATGGTGTAAGCCAAGAGGTCCGTCGCCCCTGTCCTGGCTGCACACGTCCGATGCGGCTCGGGAGAGTTGACGCCTCGGCTCGGTAGGGGTGCCGGCATCGGACGTGTCACCAGCTGCCAAACGGCTGATCTTGCATGCTGGGAGTGTTCGACGGGCGGACGCGGAAAAGCCGATCGGCTGGTTGCCCGCGGACGTGGCGCGAAGGAACGGCGCTTCGAGCTGGTGCGCGAGGAACTGCTGGACGAGTGCCGCCGGGAACAGATCGAATCACCAGCCGACGGCGGGTGGAGCGGATCGTGCGTTCGGCACTGCGCCAGGCCGAGCAGACGCTGTGCGCGGGTGCAGTCCTGACTGCCGGCTTTGTACGTCTGGTGGTGCCAGCCTGCGTCTTGATCTGCGGCAGCTGGCTGCTCGACAGTCACCTCTCTGGACGCTGTCCGAGCTTCGACACCACGGCTCGCTGTAGCACCGCGGTCGTGCCCAGCACTGTCCCGGCCGGCCCGTCGGCGGTGGCCGCCACGAGATAACTGCGTTCACCGAGGTATTCATACGTCTGCTCATCGAAGATCCACTCGTTGCGTCGGCTCCGATCGGTGTGCGCGACGGCTATCCCTCGCCGCCCGACCGCGTCGGTGACTCCGCGGACCACCTCGACCCCCGGGATCTTCGCCGCCGCCCGGTAAAGCGCCGCGCTTGTCTGCGGCGGCACCAGCGACTCGCGCAGGATGTCGCCGATCGCGTCGAACGCCCCGCCGTCACGGCTGGTGCCACGGCCACGCTCGTCGCGCTCCCGGTAGAGCTTCGCCAGCAGTGCATCCGGATCGCTGGGCAGATTGACGAGCTCCGCGTTCGGCGTCACGTTCGTGAGCGTCTCCCGTTCCGGGATCACACCGATGATCGGTATATCGAAGAATGGCTGCCGGAGTAGGCCGTCACCCCGCTCGTAGCGCGGAATCCAGATCTCCCGCTCGTACACCGGTTGCAGCCGCGCCGGGCCGTCACCCAACTCGGCGAACGCACCGCGGCTCCTGATGTAGATGTACTTGCCCTCACCGGACGATGGTCCCGACCTGTCGGCCGCCGCCGCCATCCGGTTCAGCAACAACATCGCTCCGCTGTGATCCCCCTGCTCGACGGTCACGATCAGCGGCGAGCTGTCCGGCGCCCATGGCTGGGCGATCGCTCCGGCTGCGACCACGACCGCCAGCACGCCGGCAGCCGGAGCGAGTATCAGCATCCGCCGCGGCCGCCGGGCCGGCCGGTCGATCTCGTTCATCAGATGGTGCCGTAGTGCCTGCCGGCGCACCGCCGGCATGGCCGGCACGCGGGGGGCGGTGGGCTCGCTCATCGGTATTCTCCCTGCTCGACGGGGATCGTTCGGGTTGGCGCCATCTCCTGCTGTGCCAGCGCCCGCAGCCGGGTCCGGGCCCGCGACAGCCGCGAACGCACGGTCCCGACCGGTACGCTCAGCGCCTCTGCCGCAGCCGCGTAGTCCAGTTGTGACCACACGCAGAGCAGGAACACCTCCCGATCCGCCCGACGCAATGACCGCAGTGCCGCCATGGCCGCAGCCACCTGTTCAGCGTTATACATCCGGGCGACCACCTCGTCGGCGAAGTCTGGAACGGTGTCGCGTACCGGCAGTCGTCGCAATGCCTCCCGGTGCCGGCGCGCCGCCCGTTGACGATTGCGCAGCACATTGGTGGCGATTCCGAGCAGCCACGGCCGCAGGCCGTCTCCGTCAAGGCGCAAGGATTGGCGGATCCGCCACGCCTCAAGGAAGGTCAGCGACACCACATCCTCGGCCTGAGCCGGATCGCCCCCACTCCACACGGCATGCCGATGAATCGCATCGGCATGCTCATCGAAGAGTTCGCCGAAGGCATCGGCGTCTCCGGCCCGGATCCGGACCCGCATCTCGGCTGTCACACCTGTACCTGTCCGCAGCCGGCCCTGAGTTCCCACATCCGGAGACACTTTTTCCTGAGGTCACATGGCTCGCGGTTGCCGGCACTGGCGCTACGCTTCCCGTAGCCCGTCGGCCAGCAGTGTGGCAGTGTCGCCGCCTGACTCAAGCGAGGCCAGAACTCGCCGAGTCACTTTCGGCGTTAGCAGGTAGGGGCACCATTGGCCAGCCTTGCGGGACTCGCTCGCCCGGGACGTAATGGCCCGGCCGAACGGATTGCGGGTGTCCCGAATGCGGACGTGACGGTGGCCCTGGGTTGGCGCGAGGAGCGCCGGGTTGATTGATGTGGTGATCACGATGCGGGCGGTCGTCGAGGTTCCGGCGTTGGACGCCGAGGCGCCACGGCCCTGGCCGGTGGAGTCGGCGGCACCGTTCTCGTGGCTGGCACTCGACGCCAGCTGTAGCGAGGAACAGGTTGGACTGTTCGTGGCGGCCCTGGCTGACAGGATCGATGTTCCAGAGCCCGGCGGGCCGGATGAGGTGGTGGACGCGCTACTGGCCGAGGAGATGCTTGTCGTTGCCGGCGGGCTACAGCTGTGCGATATCGACACTGGGACCGCCGTGGTTCCGGGTTGCTGTGCTGGGTTGGAAGACTGGCGGGACTGGACAGAAGCCCTTGCCGGGGATTCGCCATGGCTGGGCCACGATCCGGGGCCGGAGGTCGAGGTGCTTGGCGACCATCTGCGGGTGTGGCAGGACGGTGGCTCTAACCGCCATCACGGTCGCTGGGCCGGCGTTCACATCGACCTACCACGGGTGGCGCTGCCCGCTCTGCTGGGGAGTGCGCATCGCGACCTGGTGGGCTTCATTGCCGTTCTTGCTGGCTGGACCGAGCAACTCGGATTGGGATCACGGGGGAGTGCGCTGGTAAGGACGATCGACAGGGACTTCGCCATCACCGCCCCGTTTGACCTGGCGAATGCTTGCGAAGCGCCTGGCTGGCCTGTCGGAGATCGATTGCGACGATGACGGCCCACCTCAATTCAGTGAGACTGCCTCGGTCCAGAGGAGAAGCCTGCGAGTCGTTCTGGGCGGGCAGTTGGCTTACCTGGCTAGGTTCGAGGTCGTGTATCTCGATGTCGTCGGCGGCAGAACCTTGACAATCGGTGGTTCCGAGCTGCAACGCCCCGCGCGTAGTTTGGTCATCTGGTCGTACTGAGTGACCTGCGCGCGTTTGGATTCGTCGGAGCCCGTGGCATCCCGCTTGCCAGCTCAGCTCGGCCCCGCACCTTCAGCAGGTCGCGTTTGACCTCGCCGCTAACCCTGGGCGGCGATCCACGAGGATCGTCCCCGCTCGACCTCGGCCGCCTGCCGCTGCCGCCAGCGTCGCTGCGCATCCCGGTTGCATTGGCGACAGGATCGCCGATATTCCCCGGTCGTACCGTCGATCTCCCGGTCATGGCCGTTGCGACATTGCCCCTGGCGTACCCGGGCGCGGCAGTTCTCGGCCCGAGTGAGCTGCCGTAGGTGGGACGGCTCGATGCAGTCCTTGACGCCACATTCGTGGTCGACGTCCAAGCGCGGATCGTATCCGCCCACGAAAACCACGTAAGCCGCGATGTGTGCCCAGGCCCGACCGGCGACCTTCTGGTAGACCCCCCGTTGATCGCCGTAGCCGCGCACAATCAGACAGCCATGGTCCGTACGAGTCGAGCGGTCCAGTAGATAGTGGCGAAGGGTGTCTTCAGTGAAGTGCCGGGAGAGGCCCTTGACGGCGGAAAGCACCGTCGTAGGTTACCCACAGGCTGGCCGCCGTTGCTTCCTGACACCGGCCTCGAGTCAACGTCCACCGCAAGACCGCGAACGGTTGGCGGGCAGGGTGGCTGGTCGCCCGTCATCAGTCGTCAGTAGACGTTGTCCCAGATGGTGCGACTGGTTGGCTGTGGGTCGTGCATGGCCCTGGCTTCGGTGTCGAAGCGGATCGCCGGTCGCTTGATTGGGTCGTATCCGCCCTGGCTGGGATCGGGATGCGGCACCATCAGTCGCGCTGCAACAGCGAGAGTAGCGCTGCGGACCGGCACCCGGGCTGGCCGCACGATGACCTCCGGTACCTGATCCACCGGCAGGCCGTACAGCTTCAAGGCCGCGACCAGGTCATCATCGGTGATCGCGTCCCGGGTCGGCTGGACACTCCGCTCAACGGGGAGCAGTCGACCGATGTACTGCGCGGGTGCCGGTGCACCGCTGGGGCGGCCCCACAACGCATGGCTACCTGCTTGATCCGGCACACCGGAAGCCCGGTCAAAGTCAAACCTTGAAGAAATTAAGATTCAGGCGTTGAGATCTTAAGAAAATCAAGGTACAACTAAATGGCGAACGCATCGTTGGACGGAAGGGGTCGAGGGTGGACTGGCGGGAACTGACGGACCTGACGCAGGGGAAGCCGTTCGTGGTCGAGCGGGTCCGCCTCGCCGGCAGCGGCATTGCGGTCGAGGGCCAGTTCGAGCCGCCGCAGTTGGCTCAGCTCAGTGCCGACGACCAGGTGTTCGTTGCCGCGTTCGTCCGGTCGCACGGTTCGATCAAGGAGATGGAGCGGATCTTCGGGGTGAGCTACCCGACGGTCAAGTCCCGGCTGAACCGGATCGCCGAGCAACTCGACTTCGTCGACACCGACCCGGCGCCGACCGGTGCCGACGTTGTTGACCGCCTGCGGCGGGGAGAGATCAGCGTCGAGGAGGCACTAACCGAGTTGGAGAGGTCCCGATGATTCCGCACCTGGTGACGTACCGCCAACGGCGTCGCGACGGCCGCTGGCTGCGGCTGTACGTCCCTGTCCTACCGGTGCTGCTGGTGCTGTCACCGCTGCTGCTGGTGGCCGTACTGGCCGGACTGGTTGCCTGCTTGGTTTTCCGGGTCAGCCCGGTGGGCGCGTTGCGCGGTATCGGGCAACTGCTGTGGGCGCTGCCCGGCACCCGGATTGAGATCGAGGATGGCCAAACGGCCGTGCTGGTAAGCGTCAGGTAAGCCAAAAGAGGGGGAGGAGCAACGATGAACGAGCAGCGCCGCCAGGTTCTGGAGATGCTGGCCGAGGGGAAGATCACCGCGGATGAGGCCGAGCGGCTGATCGATGTCCTTGAACGGAAGCAGCCCGAGTCGCCGCAGGGAGCCGTGTCCGGCCCGAAACCCCGACCCAAGTACCTGCGTGTCGTGGTGAACTCGGAGGACGATTTCAGCGGTGATGGGCCGGCCCGGGTCAACGTCCGGGTCCCGCTGCAACTACTGCGCGCCGGGGTTCGGCTTACGACCCTCATCCCTCCGCAGGCGCTCACCAAGGTCAACGACGAGCTGACCAGGTCCGGCGTACCGATCGACCTTACCCAGCTCAAACCGCAGCACATCGAGGAACTCATCGAGCACCTCGACGACCTCACCGTCGACGTCGACCAGCCCGACGCCAAGGTGCAGGTGTTCTGCGAGTAACACCGCCACGGCGACGTGGCCGGCGGCAGGGCGCTGCCAAGACGTACGGACACCCGCCCGGACCACGGGGTCGGGCGGGTGTCCATGCGCCGTTCTTGCTCCACCTCTGGCCCTGGGAAGGGAAACCATGACCATCAACGAATCCGCCTGGACCGGCATGGTGCCGGTCGATGACACCGCACTCTACGTATCCGACACCGGTGGCCACGGCCGTCCCGTGGTCTACCTCAACGGCGCCTACGCCGACCAGTCGCACTGGCGGCGCGTCATCTCCGATCTCGGCAGCGACTACCGGCACATCACCTACGACGAGCGTGCCCGCGGCAGGTCGAAGCGTTCGTTGGACTATTCGTTTGAGGCATGCATCCGAGATGTGGATGCCGTCCTCAAGGCCAGGGGCGTGGACCGGGCGCTGCTGGTGGGCTGGTCCTATGGGGGCATCCTGGCATGGCACTGGGCCGACCGGAATCCCGACCGCGCCCTGGGAGTGGTGACCGTGGACGCTTTTCCGGTCGGTCTGACCGGTGAGGCCGGCCATGAGCGGATCCGGAAGCTGTTCCGCCGGATGCGGTTGTTGTTTCCGATCGCCAGCCGGCTGGGCCTGGCCGCGCGGATGACCGCTGACCAGCACGCCGACGTCAACATCGAGCTCAACGAGATCGCCGCCGTCAGCGCGCCGGTCCTCGACCGTCTGACCTGCCCGGTGCGGTTCGTCCTGGCCACGGGTGACAGCCTCGGAAGCCAGGACGGAGAAATGGAACAGGGGCGGGCCGTGCTCGATCCGATCCTCGCGTAACCCGAACATCAAGATAAGCGCGAAGGTCGCGAGCAACCACAGCAAAATTCTGCGCCACGACTCACCCGCCGTCGCCCAGACCGTACGCGAGCTCGCCGCCATCAGCGGCCACGCCGTCGGTTGAGCTGAGGGCGCGCCTCGGTCAGGCGTCGCAGGGCCCCGCCCGAGACCCTGATCAGCGGCCGGCATACCCCCCGGCGTCGAGTGTGGCCAGCTCGTCGTCGGGGAGTCCATCGGCGACCCAGCGCCGGATCTGCGCCGCCGCCTGGTCGGCCACCGGATTCTCAGCCGGACGGGTGATCAGGTCGCTGAGCGCGAACATGTCCAGCACCCGCCCGAGATAGGCCCACTCTTCGGCGGATGGCAGGTCGGCCGGCAGATACGCGGCGAAGGCCGACCGGAAACCGTCGAGGTAGGGGGCGGGATAGTCCGCGCCGAACCGCATCATGTTCGCCGCGTCCCCGTACGGGCAGCCGGAGTAACTGAACTCCCAGTCGAGGACGGCGTCCACCCGCCATCCGTTCCGTGTACGGGTCACCAGGATGTTCTTGGGGTTGATGTCGCCGTGGACAAGTCGACTGTGCTCGTCGACCCTGGCGAGCGCCGGGGCGTGTGTCACACACAGGTCCCGCCAGGCTTGTTGCGTGGCTGGGTCGAGGCGGGCCACGTCGGTGGCGGCCAGGCAGGCGCTGGCTATCTCGGGTAGCTGCTGTGACCAGGGGCGTTCCGGGCCGACGGTGAGTTGCGCGTCGGTGAAGAAGCCCGGTCGGTCGAACCGTACCCGGCTGATGCCGGCGACGACCCGTCCCACCTCCGCCCCGAGGGAGGCCAGGGCTCTGCTGTCGAGGGTGGTGTCTTCGAGTACGTGGCTGAGCAGCGTTCCGCCCACGTATTCGACGACCATCGCCGGCCGGGCCTCGTCGGGCATCGCGGTGGCCGGTAGGAGGTGCAGCACCTGCGGTACGGGAACGTGGCGCCCAGCGGCAGTCATGACGGCGGCTTCGATGGCGGGATCTGGCCCGCCGAGGCGTACGACCACCTGACGGTCGGCCAGCCCGAACAGCCACGTCTCGTGCGAGAAACCGCCAGCCAGTGGCCGTGTCGACAGGACAGGGCTGCCCAGCGCCGCCGCGATCGCGGGTAACTCCCCAGTGCGCATCGACCCAGTAAACCAGGAACGGGCTCCGGGCTCAGTAGACGCCGTCCCAGATGCTTCGTTCGGCCGGCTGTGGGTCGTACCCAAGTCTGGATGCCGTGTCGAAGCGCATCACCGGTCGCTTGACCAGGTCGTATCCGGCCCAGCCCGGATCGCCGTGGGTGGCGAACGCGATCCAGCTGGCGTGCATGGTGGCGGCGAGTGCCTGCGGAGGCCGCGTACCGGTCAGTTTCTGGAACAGCGGGGAGTCCAGCAGGTCGAAGACGAACGGAACCTCCAGGAAGTGGCAGGCACCGAGAAGCCCGTCGAATTGGGGTGAACGCCAGGCGAACTCGTACAGGTAGGTGGCTGCGGCGATCCCGGCTCTGGCTTCGGCGAGCCGGTAGGCCGGGATGCGGTACCACCAGTCGCGCTGCAACAGCGAGAGCAGGTCACCGGGACCGGCACCCGGGTTGCTCGCACGATAGACGGCCAGGGCCCGATCCACCGGGAGGCCGTACAGCTTCATGGCGGTGAGCAGGTCGTCGTCGGTGATCGCGTCGAGCAGCCCGAACGGCACCAGTGACAGTCTTCCCTCCTCCGCGTTGGTGCCGATCAGGATGTCGACGTCCGCACCGACGCCGGCCCGGATGGCGTCGATCGGCCGGGTGGGAAGGATCTGCCCGTCGACGACCGGCTGCCAGGCGGTCACGCGGGCGCCGGGCTCGCCGTTCCAGCGTCGGGGATCGGGGTACGGGGCCAGCTGCGCCATCACCGCGTTCTGCGCGTCGAGCAGCCGCTCCATCTCCACGGCGGCGATCGCGTCTCGGGTCGGTGGGACGCCCAGTTCGGCGGCGAGCAGCCGACCGATGTGCTGTGCGGTCTCGGGTGCGAACGTGGTGTTCCCGGCTCCGCTCTGCATGATGGCCCGCTGGAACAGTCCGTGGGCGGCTGGCATGGTGAGCAGCGCGCCGACCGACATCGCCCCGGAGGACTCTCCGAAGATGGTGACGTTGTCGGGGTCGCCGCCGAAGGCGGTGATGTTCTCCCGTACCCAGTGCAGGGCGGCGATCTGGTCGAGCAGTGCGAGGTTGACGTTGCCGTCGCCCAGGTCGCCGAAGCCCTCCACGCCGAGCCGGTAGTTGAGGCTCACGAAGACGACCCCGTCGCGGGCGAACCGGCTGCCGTCGTAGATGCTGCTGCTGCCCCCGTCGAACCCGCCGCCGTGTAGCCACACCATGACCGGCTGCCGTGCCCCACCCAGGTCAGCAGACCAGACGTTGAGGTTGAGACAGTCCTTTCCGGCGATGGTGGGGTAGAAGCCGTCCATGTTCGCGGGAAGGGGGAACTGCGGCTGGGGCGCGGTGGGGCCGAAGTCGACGGCCGGGCGGATCGCGGTCCACGGGGTGCCCCGTTGCGGCGGGCGCATCCGGTAGGGGCCGAAGGGTGGCCTGGCGTACGGGATGCCTTTGAAGCTGTGGATTCGGCCGTGGGTGGTGCCCCGGACGGTGCCGTACCGGGTCCTGACGGTGGGGTCCGTGTACGTCATGGCGGTCACTACCGGGGGGTGGAGTTGCTGTCGGTCGACCGTCCACGCCAGAGCAGGACGACCAGCACCAGTCCCACCAGTGAGGGCAGCAGGCCGGGAATGCTGTACTGGGCTGGGATGACGTTGTCGTACGCGCCGCCGGTGAAGGTCAGGTTGAGCAGGGCGGCGCTGACCCCGAGGACGAACATGATCGTGGCGACGGTTCGGGCCCAATTCCTGTGTCGGGTGACGCCCCGGATCGTCCACAGCCAGCCGGCGATGCCGAGTACGCCGACGGCGACCAGATAGCCGACGATGGCATTGCGGTCGAGGGCCACCGTGGCGGCGGGCCACTCGGGATACGCGGCGCGTACGTGGTTGGTGAGGGTGTCGGCGGTGACCAGGTCGATCAGCGGTACGAGGGTGGTGATCGCGGTCAGCGCCAGTCCGGCGTACATGACGACCGGGTGACGGTCGACTGATGGGGATGGAGTTGTTGACGGCATGGTTCTTCCTTGGAAAGTCAGGGGTAGATCTAGTCGACCCACCGTGGATGCCCAGGTCTGATCGACCCCACGGGTGAATCTTACGATGTAAGTTAGGGTCGTCCCCACGGTAGGCTTACGATGTAAGAATCGTCAACAGGGGAGGCGCTGTGGTCGGTCGCACACGTGGCCAGCGGGCGGGACTGACCCGGGAGGCTGTACTCGAAGCCGCTATGACGCTGGCCGACCGGGAGGGCTTGGCCGCACTGTCGATGCGTCGCCTCGGTGCCGAACTCGGCGTCGAGGCGATGACCCTCTACCACCACGTGGCCAGCAAGGACGAGCTGCTGGACGGGCTGGTCGAACGACTCTTCGTCGAGGCCGCGCCGCCTCGCTTCACCGGCCGGTCGTGGCGGGAGGGTCTGCGCAGCTACGCCCACTCACTGCGGGCAGCCCTGCTGGCACACCCGAACGTGATCCCGCTCGTCGTGTCCCGGCCGGCATTGACGCCACAGAACCTACAGATCATGGAAGATGGGCTCGAGGCGCTGGTCGAGGCGGGATTCCCGCTGGAGATGGCGCTGGACGTCGTGTACTCCCTGTCCGACCTCGTGGTGGGACAGGTCGCCACCCGGCGAGGTGCCACGACCACCGGAGCACGAGACCGACCCGTCTCCGTACCGGACCCCGATCGGTTCCCGCTACTGACCGAGGCGGTACGCACCGCGCAGCACGCCGGCCCGAACGCCCGGTTCGACTTCGCGCTCGATGCGATGCTGTCCGGCTTCGAGGCGGCACGAGTGACGGACGGCGGATAGCCGGAGCCGTCGTACGGGCGCTGGTCGACAGCTGATCAGGCCGAGGACTCCGGCGAGATCATGAGGACGGGCCGCTGCACCCCTCGTCCCGGCCCTCTTCCAGCTGGTCGAACAGGTCCGGCCCCTCCTGAGGAGCGGCGCGTACCCGGGCGGTGCCGGGCAACATGCCGAGCCGGATCGCGCAGTCGATCCCGTAGCCCTCGAAGAGTCGTCCGCGTGGAACCGGGTGGCCGCACCGGCGGCATCGGCGCGGTGCACTCTCCTCAGCAGGCAACAGGGCATCCGGCTCGGGGTACGACATGAAGTCATTCTGCCCATGGCGGTCATCTTCCACGGCTGCTAGCGTCGCCGAGCAGCTGGCGGGCGTGCCTGACCAGGGCGCGACCGGCGGGACTGGGCGGACCGTCGGCGCGCCAGGCGAAGACCAGGCGACCACGTATCGACGGTCGACCGATCGTGACTGGTCGCAGATGTTCGGACCGGGCCTCGACGAATGCCCTGGGCAGGATGGCCACTCCCAGCCCTCGGGCCGCGAGTTGGGCGAGGAACTCGGGGGAGCTGGCTTCGAACGCGATCCGGGGCGTGAACCCGGCGGTCGCGCAGGCCTCTTCGAGTCGTGCCCGCAGGCCGGTGCCCCGGGGCATGCTGATCATGAGGCGACCCCGGAGCGTGTCGATCGAGATGACCTGGTGCACGGCGAGCTCATGGTCGTGACTGACCGCCGCGACGATGGGCTGGTCGTCGACCACCTGGATCGCGAGTCCGGCCGGGATGCCACCGCCCACACTGATGATCGCCGTATCGAGACTTCCCGCGCGCAGGTCCTCGACAAGCTGGTCGGTGTTCGCCTCGGCCAGTGTCACCTCCACCGCCGGATGCGCCTCGTGGAACCGTGCCAACAGGCCGGGCAGGTCGACGTTGTGCGAGGTCACCATCCCGATCGAGACGTGTCCGCGGACGAGGCCAGCCAGCTCGTCCACGGCGAGCCGGACGCCGTCCACCGCTGCCAGCGCCGCCCGCGCGTACGGCAGGACGGCCATGCCCACCTCGGTCACCCGTACGACGCGTCCGGACCGGTCCAGCAGCTCCTGGCCGAGTTCGCGTTCCAGTCGTCGGATCTGGGCGCTGACCCCCGGCTGTGCCACGTGCAGCTGCTCGGCGGTGCGAGTGAAGTTTCCCGTCTCGGCCACGGTCACGAAGTATTCGAGCTGCCGCAGTTCCATAACCGATGATTCTAGTCGCCAGACAAACTAGCTCTTGGACTTCTAGATCCACCGAAGGCAGGCTCGGATAGCGAGGAAAGGAGACCACCATGACCGAAACCCGGGAACCTGCCGCCACCCCCGAGGACCTGGCCCGGCTCTTCGTCGAGCGGGCCAACGCCGGGGACGCCGACGGGCTGGCCGCGCTGTACGCACCCGACGCCGTACTCGCCTACCCGCCGGGATCCACGACCGTGGGGCGGGAGGCGATCCGGGCCGTGTGTGAGCGGATGCTCGCCCACGCGCCGCTGCCCTTCCCGCTGGAGAAGCCACTACCGACGATCCGGTACGGCGACCTCGCCCTCACCTCGACCCGACCGGCCGACGGGACCGGGGGCCGGGTGCAGGTCGCGCGCCGTCAGCCGGACGGGACCTGGCTGCGCATCATGGACCGGCCGGAGGCAGGCTGACCGCACAGGACCCAAGCGTGCGGCCTGCCCCGGGAGACTGGCAGATACCGGGTCAGGCCGCACGGGGCACAGCGTCCTCCGCCCGCCGCAGCAGATCCCGGAGTACACCCACCAGGGCCCGGGACTGTGCGAGGTCGATCGGCCAGCACTCGACCTCCTCGCCGACCGACAACTCCAGCAGCACCCCGTCGATGCGGGTCGGCCCAATGTCCATTTGCCACAGTCCGGCGCGTACCTGGATCACCTCGTCGCCGCGCGGCGCGACCTGGCGCAGCGGCGACTGGTGCCGGCATGAGGAGACTGCCGGGCTGCACCGGAGGTGGGGAAGTGTCCGCGGGGAAGCCCTATCCCGGCGGCAGTCGTTGACCCTGATCGAAGAAGTGGCGAAGACATGGAGCTGACCGGCGCGCGCTGGCGCAAGTCCACTCGTAGCAACAACGGTGGTGCCTCCTGTGTCGAGGTCGCCGACAACCTTTCCGGCGTCGTACTGGTCCGCGACAGCAAGGACCGCACCGGCCCTAACCTCACCTTCGCCCCCGACGCCTGGGCCAACTTCGTCAGCTTCGCCCGTGAGAACACCACCGGCCAGCGCTGACGAGGCGTCAAATCAGGCAGCCGGGCTCTGTCTACCGGCACCATCGGGCGGTAGGTTGTTGCGGTGCTGCTCGGTGATGCGCTCTACGGCCCGTACGTCCGTCGCCTGAAGGCGCACCTGGCCAAGGGGCCGCTGCCCCGGCACGTCGCGCTGGTCATGGACGGCAACCGCCGCTGGGCCCGCCGAATGGGTTTCGACAACCCGAGCCTCGGCCACCGGTACGGTGCCGAACACATCGAGAAGGTACTCGGCTGGTGCGCCGAGGCGGGAATTACCCACGTCACCATCTTCGTCGCCTCCACCGACAACCTGCGCAAACGGGAGTCGGCGGAAATGCAGTTCCTGATGGAGACGATCGAGCAGGTCATCGCCGGCCGGATGGTCCGCCAACCCGGCCGGTGGCGGCTGCACCTCGCCGGCCGGATGGACACGCTGCCCGACTCGACCCGGCACGCCCTGAAACTCGCCCAGGACGCCACCCGGGACTGCGACACCGGGCAACACCTGACGGTGGCGGTCGGCTACGACGGCCGTGAGGAAGTGGTCGACGCGCTGCGTTCGTTGTTCGTCCAGGAGGCGGAAGCCGGCACCACCGCCGAGGAGTTGGCCCGGAAACTCACCGCCGACGACATCGCGGCCCACCTCTACACCAGCGGCCAGCCCGACCCGGATCTGATCATTCGTACCAGCGGCGAACAGCGACTCTCCGGCTTCCTGCTGTGGCAGGCCGCCTACTCCGAGCTGTACTTCTGCGAGGTCGACTGGCCAGGCTTCCGACACGTCGACTTCCTACGGGCACTGCGCTCGTACGCCGCCCGGCACCGCCGCTTCGGGGGCTGACCGGCCACAACCCCGGTGGCCGGGATGTCACAACCCGACGGCTGGCCGGGGATACAGGCTGACCAGGGCGTGTGCGGTCTCGACGAACCGGTCCCGCAGTTCGGGCGGGTCGAGCACCTCGACCTCCGCGCCGAGCTTGAGCAGTTCGGTGTGGCCGTGCTTGATGGACTCGATCGGCACCCGGGTGCCCAGCCAGCCGGTGTCGTCCGGAGCGCCGGCCGCGTCCCGGGCCGCCCGGGCCATCGCGGGCGGAAAGATGTACGGCATCCGGTCCAGGGCCATGCTGGTCATCCGGACCGTCGCCTCGGTCCGATAGACGCTGCGCTCGTAGCGGTCGGTCCAGGATCGCCAGAACTCGGCCAGGTCGAAGTCGGCGGGCCGGTCGAAACCCTCGTCGCGGACGGCCAGGTCGAGAATGGCCCCGACCCGGTAGGTGCGAATGTCCTCGCCGGCCCGGGCCACCAGATACCAGCGGCCAGCCTTGAGCACCACCCCCAGCGGTGCGAGCGTGCGGCTGACCTCCCGGGGTGTCTTCCACCGGCGGTAACGGACCTCGACGAGCCGGTCCCGCCACACGGCTTCGGCGAGCGCAGCCAGGTGCGGGGTCGGCTCGGGGGCCCGGAACCAACTCGGCGCGTCCAGGTGGAACCGGTCCCGGACCCGCCCGCCGTGGTCACGCAGCTCGCGGGGGAGCGCCGCGCGGAGCTTCAGCTCGGCGGTGGCGAGCACATCCCTCAGGCCGAGTTCGGCCGCCGGTCCGGGCACCCCGGCCAGGAACAGCGTCTCCGCCTCCTCGCGGGTCAGCCCGGTCAACCGCGTCCGGTAGCCGTCAAGCAACTGGTAGCCACCGACGGGACCACGGTCGGCGTAGACCGGGACACCGGCGGCGTTGAGTGACTCGACGTCCCGGTAGACGGTACGTACCGACACCTCCAGTGCGTCGGCCAACTCCGGCGCGGTCATCCGCCCCCGGGTCTGGAGCAGCAACAGCAGGGACACCAACCGGCTCGCGCGCACCCGCCGAACCTAGCCCCCGGCTCTGACGACGCCTGACAGGTGTCCCTGCTCATCGACGTCCGACCGCCATGGCGGTAGCCGCTCCGCTACGGTGGGAGTTGGTCGTCTTCCCCACTGGGATTCGTGGGCGCGCCTCTGGCATCCGGCCCGACGAGGCTGAGAACCTTTCTCGCATGTCCCGATCCACCCCCCTCGTCCGTCGCCGCCCCGGCGGCCTGCCGACGCTGCCGGGCGCTCCGCTCGACTTCACCGAGGCATGGCTGGTCAACCGTCGGCTCTCCGAACACACCCGGGACGCCTACCGGCGGGACATCACCGGCTGGCTGTCCTGGTGTGCCGAACGGGAACTCGATCCGCTCGCCGCGAACTTCCTGGACGTCAACGAGTACGCCCGGACGTTGGAAGCCCGCGTCGATCCGCGCAGTGGCCGTCCGCTCACCCCGGCCACCGTGGCCCGGAAGCTCTCGGCCCTGTCCAGCTGGTACGACTTCCTCGTCAAGTTGCGCGCGGTCGACGCCAACCCGGTATCCGGTGCCGACCGCCCGAGGGTCAGTCGGGACCATTCGGAGACGGTGGGGCTGACCCCGCAGGAGGTGGACGCACTGCTGGCCGCCGCCGAGGTGGAGACCGGTCCGACCGCTGCCCGTAACCGGGCCGCGTTGGCGCTCCTGGCCGACCTCGGCCTGCGGGTGGGGGAGATGGTGTCGCTGAACCTGACCGACCTGGGCTACGAGCGAGGACATCGCAGCGTACGGTTCGTCGGCAAGGGCGGCCGGTCGCGGCGGCGGGCATTGACCCCGGGTACGGCGTACGCGGTCGACGCCTATCTGGCGGAGCGTGCAGCGGCGGCCGGCGTGCCGGTGCACGAGTTGACCGGGCCGCTGCTGGTCACCGCCAGCGGTGGTCGGTTGGATCGGCACGCGGTGTTCCGACTGGTCCGCCGGTTGGCGCAGCAAGCGGGCATCCCGGCGTGGGCGAAGCTGTCCCCGCACTCGCTGCGGCACGCCTTCGCCACCACCGCCCGCGCCGAGGGGGTGCCGTTGGAGGACGTGCAGGACGCGATGGGGCATGCCGACCCGCGTACCACCCGTCGGTACGACCGGGACCGACACAACCTCGACCGTGACCCGGCGTATGCAATCTGGGCCGCTCGGTCCCGGCGCGCCCCGGCGTCGTCCTGACCGTCTGCGCCTACGGCTCCGTTGACAGTCCGCGGCGCAGGCGATCCAGACAACCGAATTGCCTTCGGCCGAATACGCCTACTACGGTTGGCGGCATGACTGCCGGGTCGGCCATGGGCCACGAGCGATTGAGGCACCCGGCCACGGCGTGAGCGCCGGGCGGGCCAGAGGGCCGCCTCATTCTTCCTCCGCACTCGTTGCGCGAACTCACCTCTCGCGCCCTGACCGGGCGAGCACTGCCAATTCCGCGTGTCGCATCGGGCGACGGCCGTATCGGTGCCTTACACCCAGGCAGGTAGAGGCCCCAGGCTTCTGTGTCCACAACAGAAAGAAACGCATGTCGATTGATTTCAATCAGCACATTATCGACGAGTTCCGGGCCAACGGCGGTCGCGTGGGCGGCCCCTTCGAGGGCGGCCGGTTACTCCTGCTGACCACCGTCGGGGCGCGCTCGGGCACCCCGCACACCACTCCGGTCGGATATCTTCCCGACGGGGACCGGGTCCTGGTCATCGCCTCGGCCGCCGGTGCGCCGAAGCATCCCGACTGGTTCCACAACCTGGTGGCCAACCCTCAGGTCACCGTCGAGAACGGGACTTTCACCTACGAGGCGCAGGCGACGGTGCTGACCGGCACCGAACGGGACCGGCTCTTCGCCCGAGCGGTCGAGGCCGACCCGGGTTGGGCCGATTACCAGGCCAAGACCAGCCGGGTGATTCCCGTGGTCGCCCTCGAACAGGTCCCGGCTGGACCGCCACGGATGTCCGGTGGACCGGTGTCCATGGGAACCGCCCTCAGGCGAATCCACGACGCGTTCCGCCGGGAACTCGCCCTGGTCCGTAAGGAGATCGCGACATCGGGGCCCCGGCTGGGCGCCCAACTGCGGGTGAACTGCCTGACCGTCTGCCAGGGGCTGCATGTGCATCACACCAAGGAAGACACGGGCATGTTCCCGGCCCTGGCCGCGCAACATCCCGACCTGGCCCCCACCATCGACCGGCTGGGCGTGGAACACGAGAAGATCGCCGCGCTGCTGGCCGCCCTACAGAAGGTCATCTCCGCCGATACGTCGGAGCCTGAGCTGGTGCTGGCCGAGGTGGATCGACTCACCGAGGAACTGGAGCGGCACCTGGTTCACGAGGAGGAACAGCTGATCCCGATCCTCGACGCGGCCATCCCGTCGAGCTGAGCACATGTCGGGTGCCGCCCTCGCGAAGGGCGGCACCCGACACGGCAGGACGGTCAGCCCTGCGGCCGACGGCAGATGCAGAACGGCTGCCCGGCCGGGTCGATCAGCACCCGCCACCGCTCGCCACCGGGCTGGAACTCGGGCTTCACCGCGCCCAGCGCCAGGCAGGACTCCTCGGCCTTGTCCAGGTCGTCGACGAACAGGTCAAGGTGGTAGCGCTTGCCGGACGAGGTGTCCGGCCACTGCGGGGGCTGGTACGCCTCGACCAGACCGAACCCGATCGCGGTGCTTCCGTTGCTGATCATCATGTACTCGTCTTCGCTGTGGGTTACCTCCCAGTCCAGCACCCGACGATAGAACTCGGCATGAGCCTTCGGGTTCGGGCTGTCGAGGTTGACCATGGCGAGGTCACCGATTGCTGTCATGGTCGGCAGTCTGCCGGCCGTACCTGACATCTTCTGTCAGGATCGTCCACGGAATCCGACGCGCTCAGCACAGCACCTCCAGGTGCTGGTGAGCGTCGACGGCGATGTCCTCGTGCCGCAGCCACCGTCGCGCCCAGAGCCGGGCCGCCACCTCGGCCAGTTCGTCACCCCCGGCCGCCTGCTCGACCAGCAGGGCGGCGGTCAGCGCGTACGCCAGCCGCAGGGCGAGGCCACGAGCCCCGGCGACGACCGCCGCCGCGGCCGGTGCGGCGCGCACCTCGGCCACCGCGGCCCGCAGCTCGACGGAGGCGTCGGCCAGCGCCTCGGCCAGGGTCGGAGAGATCCGCCGGGCCACGTCGGGGGCCGCGTCGAGCCGCCCCAGCAGAGGACCGGCGGCCTCCTCCCGGGCGATGGCCCGCACCACGTCCAGGGCAAGCACGTTGGTGGTGCCCTCCCAGATCGGCAGCACCTGCGCGTCGCGCAGCAGCCGGGGTACACCGGTGTCCTCCACGTAGCCGGCACCGCCGAAACACTCCACGTACTCGCTGGCGGAGGAGACCGCCAGCCGGCCGGTGGCCAGTTTCGCCAGCGGCGCCACGATCCGCAGCTCGGCGGCGGCCAGCGGGTCGGCACCGACCTCCACCCGGCCCAGCAGGGCGAACGCGTGGCCGGCGAGGACGAACGCCCCGGCCGCGTCGACCGCGAGCGTGCCCAGCGTCGCCCGGTGCAGGGGTGACTCGGCCAGCCGACCGCCGGCCACCTGACGCTGCTCGGCGTACGCGTGGGCGTACGCCAGCCCGCGCCGCATGCCCCCGGCCGCAGCGGCGGCGTTGTGCAGCCGGGTGACGACGACCAACGTCATTGCCCGGGCCAGCCCCGGCCGGGCCGGATCACCCAGCGGCAGGGCGTAGGCGTCCCGTAGCCCGACCTCGGCGGTGGGCAGCGCCCGGGTGCCGAGTTTGTCCTTGAGCCGGTGCACAATCACCCCGGGCGCCGGGGCGACCGGGTCGGTGTCCGGCCCGGCCAGGGGCGAGTCGGCCGCGTAGCGCGGCACCAGGAACGGCACCAGGGTGCGGCTGCCCGGCCCGGCCCCCTCGGGGCGGGCCAACGCGACCGCCACGGCGGCGTCCACCGCCGAACAGAACCATTTCTCGCCGGTCAGCCGCCACGAGCCGTCGCCGGCCGGCCGGGCGAGCGTGGACGAGCGGGCCAGGTCGGAACCCCCCTGCGACTCGGTCATCCACTGGCCGCTGGTGCTCGCCGTGTCCGGGTCGGTGCTGACCAACCGGGGCAGCCAGGCATCGCGTACCGCCGGGTCGACCTCCGGCAGGGACAGCAGCGCCGCCGCGCCGTCGGTCATCGCCACCGGGCAGGAGAAGGTAGCCGACTCGGGCCCGTACAGGTGCAGCAGGGCGTGCTGGACGACCCGGGCCGCCGCACCCCAGGTGGCCCGCGCCGAATCCAGGTAGGGCAGCGCGGCCACCGCGTGCCGGGCGGCGGCGGCCCGCTGGGTCTGCCAGCCGGCGGAGGTGTCGATCCGGTCGATCCGGGCACCCCACGGGTCGTACCGGGTGAGGGTCGGTGGATGTGCTTCGGCGTCGGCGTGCGCGGCCCGCAGCGGGCCGGCGACATCGGCCGACAGGGCGGTCAACCGGTCGGCGGCGGTGGCGTGCCCGTCCGGGCCGAGTTGCCGGTCCAGCCAGGACCGCAACAGCCGGTCGTCGGTGTACGGGTCGGCCGGCACACAGACCGGCTGCACGAAACGTCCCATCGGTGATCTCCTCCGCCGGATCGGGGATGGCAGGCGGGATCCGCTGACGTTAGACCACCGGCAGGGGCGGCGACAGTCCTGTCGACGCCGGGAACGCGGCCGTGTGGCACCACGCTGGTTTGCCGCGCCGCCGGCCCGTCGCTGTCTACCGTCTACCCATGGCGTACGAGCGGGCCCGCCCCTACCGGCATCGGCCCCGACGTCGCCTGCGTACCGCGTTCACCCTCGCCGCTCTCGTCACGCTGGTCTGTTGCGTGGGGGCCGCCGGGTTGGGCCTGTGGAACTTCCAGTCCGTACGGCGGTCCACCGGCCCGGCCCGGTCGGCCGCCGAGACCTTCCTGGCGGATCTCGCCGCCGGCGAGCACGCCCGGGCGTACGACCGGTTGTGCCCGGCCACGCGGCAACGGTGGAGCCGGGAGGACTTCGTCCGGCGGGCGGTCACCCCGGAGAAGATCAGCCGGTACACCATCGAGGACACCTCGGTCGCCGCCAAGGACGGTCGACTCCGCGCCACGGTCACCGCCCAGCTGATCAGGGGGCACGACACGGTGGACCGGCACGACCTGCCGGTGGTGCAGTCCGACGACGGGTGGCAGGTCTGCGGCGACCCGTTCTGACCGGCCCGGTCGTCGCTGGACCGGGGCGTCCAGTCAGCGGCGACTGGCGGCGGCGATACGCAGCAGGTCTCGGGCCGGTCCGCTGACGTGTTGGCCCTCCGGCCAGACCGCCCGCAACCGCCGGGTCAGGTCGACCCCCTGCACCGGAACCTTGACCAACCGCCCGGCGGCCAGGTCGTCACCGACGGCCAGTCCGCTGAGCACCGCCGGGCCAGCCCCCGAGGCAACCGCCAACCGCAGCGCACTGGTGGTGGACAGCTCCAGCAGCGGCGTGGCCATCGGCCCGTAGGCCGACAGCGCGGCGGTGAGCGCGGCCCGGGTGCCCGATGTGGGCTCACGTTGCACGAGCCGGGTGCCGGCCAACTCGGCCGCGTCGATCGGCCGACGGCGGCGTACCCAGGGATGGGTGGGTGGCACCACGACGACGAGCCGGTCCCGCGCGACCACCTGGGCGCTCAGCCCGGTGGCGACCTGCGGTCCCTCCACGAAGCCGAGTTCGGCGTCGCCGTGCAACACGGTGTGTCCGACCTCGACGGAGTTCATCGCGGCCAGGCTCACCGCCGTGTCCGGCCGCTCGGTGGCCAGCCGGACCAGCCAGCGGGGCAGCAGGTGCTCGGCGATCGTGAGGCTGGCCGCCACCCGCAGTCGGGCCTCCCGGTCGGAGCGCAGCGACGCGATGCCCGCGTCGAGCACCGTGGCGGCGTGCAGCACGTCCCGGGCCCAGTCGGCCAGCAACGCGCCGGCCGGGGTCAGGGTCGAGCCGCGTGCCCCCCGGTTCACCAACGGAAAGCCGACCAGACGCTCCATGCCCCGGATCCGGGCGGTCACCGCCGGCTGGCTGAGACCGTGCGCCGCCGCAGCCCGGCCGAGACTGCCGGTGGCCGCCACCTGGAGCAGCAACTCCAGGGAGTCCAGATCCGGTACGCGTGACAGTCCCATCCGCTCAGGTTATGCCCTGCCATCAGTGCTGCTGATGGGTGCATCGGCCTGACCCGACTACCGGCCCCACTCCGACGACGGCACCCTGGACCAGGGAAAACGACCAGGGAACAGGTGACGAAGTGGGATGTGACGCGCGGGTGGTTCGCGCCGGCCGGCAGCCATGGCCGGTTGGGCAACGCCGCATCGGTGACGGGACGGCCCCGGCTCGGGTCGACCCCCCGCCCGGAGGTGGCCGTTCACCCCTGCCCGGCCTGGTGTTCGTTGCCGGGGCGACCGGGCTCGCCTACGCGACCGCATACCTCGTACCCGCCGTGAACGCCTCGACCATCGCGGTCGTGCTCGGCGCACTCGCCACCAATCTGGGACTGCACCGGCCGGCGCTGCGGGCCGGCACCCGGATGGCCGCGCACCGGCTGCTGCGCGTCGCGGTGGTGCTACTCGGGCTACAACTGGCCCTGCCGCAGCTGGCCGCGCTCGGCTGGGCTGGTCTGGGTGTGATCGTGGTGACGGTGGCGCTGACGTTCACCGGCACCCGGCTGCTGGGCCGGGCACTGGGCCTACCGCCGGCGCGCTCGCTGCTGGTCGCCACGGGGTTCTCGATCTGCGGCGCGTCCGCGATCGCCGCCATGCGGGACGTCGCCGACGGCGACGAGGACGACCCAGCGGTCGCGGTGGCGCTGGTCACCCTCTGCGGCACGCTGGCGATCTTCGTACTGCCGGCGCTGCGCGGCCCACTGGGGCTGGACCCCTCGGCGTTCGGCAGCTGGGTCGGGGCCAGTGTCCAGGACGTCGGCCAGACCGTCGCCGCCGCCAACCAGGTCGACGGGGCGCTGCCGCAGGCGGTGGTGGTCAAACTCAGCCGGGTGGCGCTGCTCGCCCCACTTGTCACCGGGGTCGCCCTGGCCGGGTCGGGACGGTCCCCGGAACGGGTCGGTGGGCGACGTCCACCCGTGCTGCCCCTGTTCGTGGCCGGTTTCCTCGGCGCGATCGCACTGGCGAGCACCGGTTTGCTACCCGGCCGGGTGCTCGCCGCCGCCGCGACCGTGCAGCAGGTACTGCTCACCGCCGCCCTCGTCGGCCTGGGCGTCAGCGTCCACCGGTCGGTGCTGCGCCGTACCGGACCGCGCCTGCTATGCCTCGGGCTCGGCTCCTGGCTGCTGGTGGCCACCGTCGCCTACGCGGGGATACGACTGACCTGACTGTGCGGCTGGCCGGGTCGGCACCGGCGGCCGAGTCACGCCCGAGGCCCCAGGTCGCCAGTGCGGTGGTGCCGCCGGCACAGCACCTGGTAGCGCACCTCGGCGGTGTCGACGGTGTCACCGATGACCACCTGCTGGCCCTGGCGGGCCACGGTGCCGTCCACCACCCGGGCGTTGAGCAGCCCTTCCCGCCCGCACCAACACAGCACCTCGACCTGGATCCGGGTCACCTCGTCGGCGAGTTCGAACAACCGCTGCGCGGCCGGGAAGAGGCACGACCGAAAGTCGGTGGCCAGGCCGAAGGCGAACACGTCGACGTCGTACCGGTCGACCAGTTCGGCCATCTGCTCCACGTGCTCGACGTTGTAGAAGCACGCCTCGTCGCAGATCAGGTAGTCGACGCGTACCCCCTCGGCCCAGCGGCCCTGTACCAGGGTGAGCAGGTTCAGGTCGTCGGTGACCTCGATCGCCTCGTGGGCCAGACCGATACGGCTGGTGACCCGTGGGCCGAGCGACCGGTCGATGCGGGTGAGCACCAGTCCCCGCCGACCCTGCCGGGCGTGGTTGTAGTTCATCTGCAACGCCATCGTCGACTTGCCACAGTCCATCGGCCCCCAGAAGAACTTCAACGCGGCGGCGTGCCGGGGGCGGCCGTCGACGAGGTGGCCGCCCGCGCAGTTCAGGTGGGGGTCGGCCACGCCGAGCGGCGGGTGTGCCAGGCAGGCGGGAGCGAGGGCGTCGTCGTCGGTCACGGTCGGGCAGCCTAACGCATGGTCAACAAGCGTCCTGTCCGGTCCAGAAGGTGACGAATCATCCTCACAGTCGACGGGGCGGCGTGTTGCCCGCCGCGATGATGGCCCGGCGCATCGGCACGGCCAGCAACAACGCGAACCCGACCACGAAGAAGATCAGCAGTGAGACGAGGCCCACCCGGTAGCTGTGGGTGAGCTGGAACACCAGGCCGAACGCCAGCGGTCCGAGCCAACTGGTGCCCTTGTCGCTGATCTCGTAGAAGCCGTAGTACTCGCCCTCCTTGCCCTCGGGGATGAGCTGGCTGAACAGCGACCGGCTCAGCGCCTGACTGCCGCCGAGCACCAGACCGATGGCCGCGCCGAGGATCATGAACGGCACCGGCGCCTCGGCCGGCAGCCAGAACGCGGCCAGGACCACCCCGGTCCACAACACCAGGCTGATCAGCACGGTCTTCCACGCGCCGATCCGCTTGGCCAGCGCGCCCAGCAGCAACGCCCCACCGAAGGCGAGGAACTGCACCAGCAGGATTGTGATGATCAACGTGGTCTGGGTCAGCCGCAGCTCCTCGGTGCCGTACTGGCTGGCCAGGGCGATCACGGTCTGGATGCCGTCGTTGAAGACCAGGAAGGCGAGCAGGAAGAACAGCGTCAGCGGGTACGCCCGGATGCCGCGGATCGTCCGGCCGAGCTGCCGGAACCCGTCGACGAGGACGTTGCCCCCGCCGGTCAGTGCCTCAGCCGTCGGGTGTTCCCGCAGCCAGCGCATCGGCACCAGGGTGAACACCGCCCACCAGACCCCGGCCGACACGATCGACCAGCGGGCCAGGTCCAGGGTGCGCTGCGCGTCGCCCTCGATGCTGAACGACATCACCACCACCAGGTTGATCGCCAGCAGCAGCCCACCGCCGAGGTAGCCAAGAGCCCAGCCCTTGCTGGAGATGTCGTCGCGTTCGTCCGGCCCGCCCAGCCGGGGCAGGAACGAGTTGTAGACCACCACACCCGCCCCGAAGGCGATGTTGGCGATCACGAACAGCACCCCGCCGAGCAGGTAGCGGTCACCGGTGACGAACAGCATGCCGATGGTGGCACCGGCACCGAGGAACGCCGCACCGGCCAGCAGCCGCTTCTTGTGCCGGGACCGGTCCGCCACCGCGCCCATCACCGGCAGCACGAACACCGTCAGGAACACCGACAGCGACACCAGGTACGGAAAGTAGGAGCCGGCGGCGACCTTGATCCCCAGCGGATAGACGTACCCGGCGCACGTGTCGGCACCCAGCTCGCAGCCGGCCGCCACCTTCGTGATGCTGGTCAGGAACGGGCCGAGGAAGACGGTGATGACCGTGGTGTTGAAGGCCGACATCGCCCAGTCGTAGAAGTACCAGCCGGTCCGTTCGCGCCGGGTACTGGCCGGGGCGCCCTCGGCGCTGGCAGGGGACAGGGTGTCGGCCATCGGGGTCCTTTGCCGGGGGTCAGGCGGCCCAGTGGCCGCGACTGCGGTAGACGTCACGTAACACGTCGACGTGATCGGTCATGATGCCATCCACACCGAGATCAAGTAAGTCGTGCATCTCGGCAGGTTCGTCGATCGTCCACACGTGCACCTGCAACCCCAACCGCTGTGCGTAGCGGATGAACCGGCGGTCGGTCACCGGTATCCGCCCGTAGCGCACCGGCACCTGGGCGGCCACCACCGACGGGGGTAGCCGCAGCCGCTGGCCGGTCAGCGACGCCAGTCGCAGCCGGGCCACCCCGCGCATGCCCAACGACGTGGCGACCTTCGGACCGGCCAGGGCCCGCATCCGGGCCAGCCGGGCGTCGCTGAACGAGGCCAGCAGCACCCGGTCACCCGCCCCGACCCGTTCGACGGTCGCCACCGTCGGGTCGACCCCACCGTCGGCCTTGACGTCGATGTTGAACCGGACCTGCGGCCACGCGCCGAGCACGTCGTCCAGGCGGGGCACCGCCGCCGCGCCGCCGACACGTACGGTGGCCAGGTCGGCCCAACGTAGGTCGGCGATGCGCCCCGGCTCGCCGGTCAACCGGTGCAGCGTCGCGTCGTGGAACACCACGGCCACCCCGTCGGCGGTGCTGTGCACGTCGGTCTCGACGTACCGGTAGCCGAGCCCGACCGCCCGGGCGAACGCCTCGGTGGTGTTCTCGTCGCCATGCGCGGCCCCGCCTCGGTGCGCGAAGGCCAGCGGGGCGGGGGCGTCGAGATAACCGAAGTGCGCTGTCACTGAGTTGCCGCCAGGATGCCCCGTCCTTCAGGGCGGGGAGGAATGGCGGATGCATCGTTAGCCATGATCGTCCTTTCTGGCAAAATCTGTCCTGTGAGGACGGCGTACCGGTGTCGGGTCTACCCGACACCCGAACAGGCGGCGGTGTTGAACCGCACGTTCGGGTGTGTGCGCGTCGTTTGGAACCGCACCCTCGCCGCCCGGCATGCCCGCTGGCACACCGAACGGAAGTCGTCCTCCTACGCGGAAACCGACCGGGCACTCACCGAGATGAAGAAGCAGCCCGACCTGGCATTTCTGTCTGAGGTGTCGTCGGTGCCGTTGCAGCAGACCCTGCGACACCAGCACACCGCCATGACCGCGTTCTTCCAGAAGCGGGCACGGTACCCGCGCTACAAGTCCCGCCACGGCCGGCAGTCCGCCTCCTACACGCGGTCGGCGTTCCGCATGCGCGACGGAGTCTTGTCTCTGGGGAAGACCCCGGGAACGCTGAGATTCGTGTGGTCGTGGCCAAACATCAACCCGGCGCTGTTGGATCCGACGATGGTGACCGTCGCCCGTGACCCTGACGGCCGTTGGTTCGTGACGTTCGCTGTTGACATTGACGCCCCGGCAGCGCCCGAACCCACTTGGCAGGTGGTTGGCGTCGACCTCGGTCTGACCGACTTCGCAGTTCTGTCCACCGGCGAACGTGTCCCGCACCCGAAGCACATGGAGCGTCGGGAACGCCGGTTGAAGCGGTATCAGCGGATGATGGCCCGCAAGCGTAAAGGCTCCGCGAACCGGGCCAAAGCCAAACAGAAGGTTGCCCGCGCCCACTCCCGGGTACGAGACGGCCGCCGGGACTTCCTCCACAAGACCAGCACGGACCTGGTGCGCCGCTTCGACGCCATCGCCGTGGAAGACCTCGCCGTGGCGAACATGGTCCGCAACCGTTCCCTGGCAAAGGCAATCTCCCGCACCGGCTGGGCCGAGTTCCGCACCCTGCTGATGTACAAGGCGCATCGCGACGGCCGCACCATCGCCGTCGCGGACCGCTGGTATCCGTCGAGCAAAACCTGCTCGGCTTGCGGGCATCTCCTCGCAAAACTTTCCCTCGGCACCCGCCACTGGCAGTGCCCGAGTTGCGGCACCCGGCATGACCGGGACATCAACGCCGCCAAGAACATCGCGGTCGCGGCCGGGCTGGTCGAGACCATAAACGCCTGCGGAGCGGACGTCAGACACGAAGGACCTCCTTCCGTGCTGTCTGCGGTGAACCAGGAACTTTCGGGCGCGAGCCCGGGAATCCCCCGCCTTTAGGCGGGGGAGGATGTCAAGCAGCGCAGTATGCCTGACCGAGGGCCGGATCCCGCGACGCCCGCGACCGGCCGCCCGGGTGGTCCCCGTGGCGACGGCGGCGTGCACGGACAGGCCCTGGATCACCGCCCGCCCGTTCGGCGGCGGTGCCCTCGGGCTCCGCCGCGGCCGCCGCCCGAATTCGGGTCAGCTCGCGTTGGGCGGGTCAGCGCCGCCCCGAGGTGCCCAGAACCGGGCCAGGCTGCTGGTCGCCGGATCGTCGGAGGCCGCCAGCAGCGGCCACGGGTCGGCCCCGGCGGGCAACTCCAGTCCGGCGTAGGCGGCCAGCCCGGCCGGGTCGGGTCGCGGCGGTGTGTCGTCCCAGGCCAGGGGCTGCGGGTCGGTGCCCAACGTCGCCGGGTCCGCCCACGGGTAGCCGTCGATGGGTTCGGGTGGTTGCGCAAGCTCCAGCCGCGGCGGAAACCGCAGGTCCGCACCGGAGCCGTCGTCGGCGTACGGGTCCACGTCCGGGTTCGCCCCGACCGGCACGGCAGCCGGCCCGAACCCCTCCTGCGGTGTGCCGTCGACCGCACCCGAAGACGAATCCAGGTCCGCCTCGAACGGCTCGTCGACGCCGTCGTCGCCGTACCCGATGGGCCGGTCCGCCGCCCCGGCGCCGCCGGCCGGATCCTGGTCTGCCTGGTCGAACTCGGACAACCCGCTGTCACCGGCCGGGCCGAACCCTTCGACCGGGTACTGCGGCCAGTCGTCCGGCTCAACCGGCCCGTCGGACTCGTCGAAGTCCGCCCCGTCCGCCGCCGGCCACCCGTCCCAGCCCTCGTTCACCGGTCACCCCCGGCCGGGGCCGGCGTCAACGCCCGGGCCCGGACCAGCACCTCATCGACCTGCTTGAGGCGCGACCGCAACGCGTCCCGTTCGGCCTGCACCTCGGCCTTGCGCCGAGTCCGGTCTACCTTGTCCTCCGCCATCGCCTTGTCGATCTCGGCGATGTGCGCGTCGAGCTGGCGCAACCGGCGTTCGATCGCGTCGTCCAGGGCCAACGTCAGGGCGTACTGCAGGTCGGTGAACCGGTGTGTGACCTCGTCGGACAGGGCGGCGCGGGCCTCGGCCAGCACCTCCCGCAGCCAGGTGCGGGCCTGCTGCCGGTCGGAGTGCACTCGCCGCCGGTAGAGGATGAACGCCCCGGCGGCCAGCCCCAGCCCGAGCCCGGCGACCGGCACCAGTAGCCCACCGCCGACCAGCGCGCCGGCCCCGAGCGCGGACGCCCCCGCCATCGCGCCCCGGCCGGCCATGAACGCCATCCCGCCGGCGGACATGGCCACCATGAGGTTGTCCTGACCGCCCTCCCGGCGGGGTTTGCTGGCCAGCGCGTGCCGCAGCGTGGCGTTGAGCCCCTGGAGCACGTACTGCACCTCGTGCGGCGGGAACACCTGGGCCAGCACCCGCTCGCCGACCTGACGGAACCTTAGTTCCAGGTCCTGCGACAGGCGTACGGACAGCGCGTGCAACGCCTGGTCGACCTGCTGCGGCAGCCCTTTGAGGTCGTCCCGGCTGCCCTTGTCGATCCGATTGAGGAAGTCCTCCTGCAGTTGCCCGACGGCGGTACGTAGCCGACCGGTGGCCTCCACCCGGGCCCGCTGGGTCTCGGTGCTCAACGCCAACGACCACTGCCGCGAGTCGGTGCGTTTGCGCGCGGCCAGGTCGGCCCGTTCCTGTTTGGCCCGGGTCATGTCCGCCGGATCCGGGTCGCTGGCCTTGAGCCGGTCACCCAACTCCAGGTCCAGCCGGACAAACTCGCTGCGCACGGTGCGCAGCACGTTGGCCTGGTGCAGTAGGTGCCCCCTGCCGGCCAGGTCGATCAGGGCGTGTTGCAGGTCGGCGACGCGGGATTCCCGGACCAGTTCCCCGGCTGCCGCCTCGGGTAGTGTCATCGCCAACTCGGCCAGCCGGGCCGACACCGGAAACCAGGGGACGCTGCCGAACCGTGGCGCGTGGGCGCGCAACTGGGCCCGGTTGTCGTCCCAGATGGTGCGCCACCCCGGATACGCGTCGGTCTTGGTCAACGCGAACACCACCGAGTTGACCCGTTTACTGGCCTCGATCAGGAAGTCCAGTTCGGGTTTGGCGAACGGGGCGGAAGCGTCGACGACGAACAGCAACGCGGTGGCCCGTTCCACCGCGTCCAGGGCGATCTCGCAGTGCAGCGGATCGAGTCCACCGGTGCCCGGGGTGTCCACCAGGGTCAGGTAGCGAAGCAGCGGCGCGTCATGCCCCACCTCGATGCGCCGCGGTGGACGCAGCCCCTCGGGAAGCTGTCCCAGGACAGTGGCCCAGTCCCGCAGGTCGGCCACGCTCAGCGGCACCGGTTCGGCACGGCCGGGCAGCCAGGCCCGCGCCCCCGGCCGCTGCGCCGGCACGAACTCCAGATAGGTGGCGGTGGCGACGGCGGCATCCACCGGCGACAACCCGGGCACCCCGATCAGGGCATTGACCAGGGAACTCTTACCCCGCTTGGTTTCCCCGACGACAACGATCGACGGTCGGGTCACCGTACGACGGCGGATCTCATCCACCTCGGCGGCGGCATCCGGGTCCGACTTGCGCAGGTAGGCCAGTGATATGTCGACCGCGCCGGCAAGCAGCTTGTCCAGGGCCGTCTCCGGCCGGGCCTGCGCGGTAGCGCCGGTCATCGTTGCGTCCCCTCATCCGGGAAGATCCACCTGTTCACCGGGCCCCTGTCCCAGTTGTTCACCATGTCCCCGTCTCCGTTCGGATCCGCTGGGACAGCAGGTAGAAACCACGGTGCGCCACCTGCGCCACCCGGGACTGGGCGGGACCAGCCCCGGCGACCGCGTACGCCCGCCACCGGGTCGCCGCCTCCCGGGCCGACCGGGCCAGCCGCTCCGGGTCGGCGTCGGGCAGGGCGAGGATCCACCGTGGGTCGGTCGACAGGGCGAGCCGGGTCAGTTCCTGTTCCATCGGCTCGGGCAGCTCCACCGTCCCGGCACTGACCAGCTGGGCAACCTCCAGCAACCGCAGCCGGTGGTATTCCGGCTCACGTACCACCCGTTCGATGGCGTCCCGCAGCACCTCCCGCTCCTCGGCCCGCTGGGTACGCCCGGCCAACTGTTCCAGGCTGGACAGCCCCCAACCGGCCTTGATCGCGTCGGTGCGCCACCGGAACGCCTGTTCCAGGGTGTGCCGCAGCCGGGGAAACCCAGACGCCTGGAACAGCATCCGGATCAGCTCCCCACTGGCCAACTGAGGACGGGCGGTCAGCTGCGCGATGGCGAACCCGATCCCGTACAGGTCCAGCCGGTGCAGTAGCCGTTCCCGCTGCGCCCGGGGCACCACACAGTCCCGGCCGGTGAACAGATCCACCGAGGCCAGCAACACCGTCCGCTCCGTCACCGGCAGGCGGGCCAGGGCCCGCAGCGCCTCGCAGTCGGCGGCGGTCAACCGCCCCGCCTCGGTGGTCTCGGCGAGCAGCCCCACGACCGGCACCACGTCCGACACCACCCGTCGCAGCACCCGGGACTGTTCGACGGCCAGCGGCCCGGCCCCCGGCCACGGATCGGCCGCCCCACCAACCAGTTTGTCCACCTTGTTGAACAGGCCCAGCGAGTTGATCGGGTTGCTGGCCAGTCGCGCCGACGCGGCCTGGAACGCCGTCAACGTCTGCACGTCGTCAGCGCGCACCGCCTGGGTGAACACGTAGATGATGGCCTCGGCACCGGAGATCGCCCCCGCCGAGTCGTCGTCGAGGTTCTCGTCCAGCGGGGCGGCCCCACCCTCCAGCAGGAACCGGCTCGCCCCGGCGCTGACCGACGTGTTCGTCGACGCCAACCCGGGGGTGTCCACCACGGTCAGGTCCCGCAGGTGGTCACTGGTCAACGTCACGTCGACGAACGCGACATCCGACCGGGGCACCCCCAACCGCTGCGGGATCATGCCGGTCTCGTCCAACGGCAGGCTGACCCGGGCACCGTCCCGACGTACCACATCGACCCGGTCAGCCGTGCCGTAGCGAAACTGGGTGACCACCCGGGTGCACTCGCCCACCTCGGTGGGGGCGACCCGTCGGCCGATCAACGCGTTGACCAGAGTCGACTTGCCGGCCTTCAACCGACCCGCGACGGCCACCCGCAGCGGCTCGTCAAGCCGCTGCCGCACCCCGCGCACCCGGGCCTGCGTGGCGGCGTCGAGCTTCGACCCCACCTCGTCACACAGGGCGGCGACCCGAGCACTCAGTGGACCTGGACCCATCCGTGTCACCCCTCGGCACGGTCAGCGACAATAGAGGAAATCCGCAGGTCGCGCTCACTCATACCGATCGGGTCCCTCCACCACGACGGCAGGGCGGGGCGCCCCTGCCGGACCTCACACTACGAATATCCTGCCGGCGCAGGATCCCATGTTCGTGCCACCGTCTCACGCGCCGGTGGCCGCGAGTCCCGGCGGGGGGAGGAGCAGTGCCACACGCACCCGGCGACGTCACCGGCCAGCCGTCGGCCCACCATCAGCCCCGGCACCCGATACCCGAGGAGGCGACCCGCCTTCTCACCACACCCGGCCTGGTGGTGATCCACGGCGGCCCCGGCTGTGGCCGCAGCACCCTGCTGCGGCACCTGGCCACCACGTTCCATGGACCGGTGTTCCACGGCAGCGCGCTGGCCACCCTACGGTCGGTGCCGGCGTTCGCCCTGACCCACGCCCTGCGGATACGTCTACCGGAACACGACCCGCCGCTGCTGGCCGAGGCAGTCCAGTCCCGGGTACGTGGTGGCCTGCTGCTCCTGGACGACATCCAGTGGGCCGACCCGGCCACCCTCGCCACACTCGTGCCACTGGCCCGGCACTGCCGGGTGGCGGTCACCCTACGCACCCCACACCGCCTGCCCCAACCCGTGGAGAACGCCCTGCGTACGGCCGCCGCCGGGTGGCTGGCCGTACCAGCCCTGGACCCGGCCGCCGCAGCCGACCTGGCCCGCGCCACCGCCCCCGACCTGCCCCCGGCCACGATCACCGACGTGGTCACCCGCGCCGGCGGACTACCCCTGGCGGTACAGGCCCTGGCCCGGCACGCCACCGCCACCGCCACCGCACACCCCACACCCGTGGACCCGGCCGGCGGCCACGACCTCACCCAGGTCGAATACGCGGTGGCCACCGCACTGGCCGACCTGACCCGCCCCGCCCGGACCGCACTCGCCGCGCTCGGGCTGCTCGGCCATCCGGCCCCCGCCGGACTGCTCGGCAACGGCGTACCGGAACTGACCCACAGCGGGCTGGTCACCACCGATCCGACTGGCACGGTCGGCCCGGTGTCCCCGTACGTGGCCGAGGTCGCCGCCGGGCTGCTCGACGAGCCCAGCCGCCGCGCGCTGCACCGGCGACTGGCCGACCTGGTGCCCCCCGCCGAGGCCGCCCGGCACCTGGCCGCCGCCGGTGACGGCCCCGCCGCCTACCGGCGCGCACTGGCCGCCGCCGACACCCCCGACATCAGTGGTGGGAAGCGCGCCGACCTACTTCTGTTCGCCTGCCAACTGCCCGACGTCACCCCGCAGCCGCAGGTCCGGCTCGCCGCGGCGCAGGCCGCGCTGGACAACGGTCGGCCCCACGCCGCCGCCCGACTCCTGGCCGCCGACCACACCTGGGATCCGGCGTCGACCATGCTGCACGCCGAGGCCTTGCTACATCTGGGCGACCCGACCGCCGCCCGCACCACGGTCACCGCCGTACCCGATGACGCGGCGGCGGACCTGGTAGCCGCCCGTGACCGGATTCGGCTGCTGGCCGAACTCGCCGACGACCCGGCCGCTGCGGCGGCCACCGCCGCCCGGATCACCGCCCGGCACGGCCCCACCCCGACCCACACCGGGCTGCGGGCCGCGCTGGCCGCCGTCGCCGCCCGGACCCACACCCCCGGCTGGGAGGACGCGCTCGCTTCGGCAGCCGCCGACGCCGCAGCCGCTGGGCAGCTCCTGACCAGCCGGTGGAGCGCCTGGTTGCTGGTGGAGACGCTTGCCGCCGACGGTCGGCTGACCGAGGCAGCGCAGGCGGCGAGGTCCGCCGGGCAGGCCTGCGGACTGGACCTCGCCTACAGCTGGCAGACCCGGTTCCTGGCCGCAGAACTGTGGTGTACGGCCCTGCGGGGTGGCCGCACCGGTATCGGCACCGCCGACGACACGCTTCGCCGCGCCGTGGACCTGACCGACCGCACGGTGCCGCCGCTGGCCCACGGCTACGCGGTAGCTACCGCCAGCCTGATCGAGGCCGACGGCGGGCTGCTCGCCCCGGCCCGGGCCCGGCTGGCCGGGGTCGTCGACGCCCCGCTACCGGCGGCCGGCGTGATCGACTGGGTGGATCGGGAGGCCGCCTGGCTCGACGGGCAGCCGGAGCGGGCCGCAGCCGGGGTCGGACCGTCGACCGGGTCGCCCCTGATCGACGGGCTGCGTCAGATCACCGCCCGCTGGGCCGCCTACGACGGGGCCCCGGTCGACACCGACCGGGACGACCGCTACCCGGCGACGCCCCCGGTGGGGCAGACCCTGACCGCCTGGCACACCCTCGACGCCGACCGGTTCACCCAGGCCGCCGACGCCTGGCACGACCTCGCCGTCCGCGAGCAGGTGCGATGTCTGCTGGCCGCCGGACTACACCAGAGCGATCCGGCCCGGGCGGTGCCGCCGCTGCTCGCCGCCGAGCGACTGGCCGAAGAGTCCGGGCTGGTGGTGCTGCTGGGCCGGACCCGGCGGGCGTTACGCCGACACGCGGTCCGCCGCGACGGGCGCGGCCCGCGCTCGGGCGGGGCCCTCACCAGCCGGGAACGTGACGTGCTGCACCTGGTGGCGGCCGGTGAGCCGAGCCGGCGCATCGCCGGCCAGCTGGGCATCTCCGCCGAGACGGTGGAGACCCACATCCGGGCGGGCATGCGCAAGCTGGGGGCCCGTACCCGCACCGAAGCGGCGGCACTGGTCCTGGTCGGGGAAACGCCCCCGGAGAACCGGGTACCGGGACAGCGGCAGGTGGTACAGCCGTGAGCCCACCCACGCCGCCCTGTTACGTGCTGTCGTCAGCCACAGACGCCCCGGTGGTGCTGCGCCGCCTGACCCGGGAGGGCTGGCAGACCCGGGAAGGGTTCGCCCTGCCCGAGTCGACCTGGGACCTGACCGGGTCGCGGCTGGCGGTGTTCGGCCGCGTACCCGACCTGGAGACGGCCCGACTGGTGCTGTTGGCGGCGGCTCGGGGCGCGGCGGTGGTGGCGATCCTGGACGTGACCGGTGAGGTGGGCCGAGCCCTGATCGACGATCTGTCCCGGTTGGGGCCGGTGTACCGGACCTCGGACGCCGGGCCGGCCGGAGAAGCCGAAACGACCGTGGACCGGCTGGTGCCGCAGCAGCGTGCCCTGCTGGACCGGCTGGCCAACGGGGAGACGATCGCCGCCGCTGCGGCAGCCGAGTTCCTGTCCCTACGTACGGCCAACCGGCGGATCGCCGAGGCCCGGGCGGCGCTGGGGGTACGCACCACCCGGGAGGCGGTCCTGGCCTATCTGCGCCAACGGGGCCCCAATCCCTGATCCAGGGCGATGGTGGTGCGCCGACGTCTGATCGGAATCATGCCGGACAAGCCGCTGGTCGGCCGAGTCAGCGGATCCGGTCGTAGACGAGGGCCAGCGTGCCGTGCTCGCCTGCGGTCTGGCTGACCAGCGCCCACCGTCCCGGGGGCAGGCCGTCGTCGAACAGGCGCGGCCCGCCGCCGAGGAAGACCGGAAAGATCGTCAATGTCAGACGGTCCACCTCGTCGGCTGCCAGCAGGGCCTTGATGACGCTGGCGCTGGAGAGTACGAGGATGTCGCCACCCTCGCTGGCCCTGAGGTCCGCGACCACTTCGGCGGCCGGCTTGTCGACGATCGTCGTCCGCTCCCACGGGGCCCGGTCGAGGGTGCTGGAGAGGACCACCTTGTCGGTGTCGACGAGCCACTTCGCGAAGCCCTCGTCACGCGGGTCGGCACCCGCCATGCCGATCACGGTGGGCCAGAAACTGAGGAAGCCCTCGGCGTTGACCCGGCCGAGCAGGGCTGTCGTCGCTGGCTCCCAGATGCTGGTCAGGTGGTCCCGGGCGACGTCGGTGTGGGCGTACGGCATCACCCAGCTCATGTCCTGCGGGTCGCGCCCGGCGTAGTGCCCGTCGAGGGAGAGGCTCATGTTGGTGACGACCCTGCGGGCACCGTTCTGCGCTGTCACGTGGTGCTCCTTGATGCGTTGTCGGACCCGGCACCGTCGGTGGTGGCCGGGTCGGCGGCGAGGATCGCCGCCAGGTTGTCGAGGCTCTGACCGAAGCCGATCTCGATGCCTGCGATGAAGTCCGCGGATGCGATGGTGCTGTCGGTGATCCGGTAGTGAACGTCGAGGTCCGTACCCGTGTCGGTGGCCCGAAGGTCGAACCCGACGTGGGCGGTGAAGGCGGTGCCACCGTCGGGAAGCGCAGGGGAGAGTCGGTAGGCGAGGCGCTCACCGGGGCGTACCTCGTCGACGACTCCCTCCGCGTAGCCGGCGACCTGGTCGCTGGCCGCGGCGTCCTCGGCATCCCGGTACTCCAGGACGATCCGCCCACCCGGTCGTGTGTCGAAGGCGAACCGGGAAACCCGGAGGTCGTCGGGTGTCCACCAGCGGGTGAGCAGGATGGCTTCGGTCAGGTGGCGCCAGACCAGGTCGGGGTGCCCGGTCAGTGACCGGAGGAACCTGAACGAGCGGCCGTCGGCCCACCCCGCCGCCTGCGCGGCGAGCCGCTCCGCGTGGAGGCTGAGTCCGTACCGGTCGTAGGTGGTGTGCGGCCCACCGGCCTGCTCGGCGGTGTCGGCGAGCAGGCCGAGCGCAGCCGCCAGGTCCCGCAGGGGATCGGGCCGCAGTGCGTAGATGCGGCGCTGGCCGCTGCGTTGGGAGGTGACGACGCCAGCGCGTTCGAGGGTCTGCAGGTGTTTGGTGGTCTGCGGCTGGCGCGCCTCGGTGAGCTGGGCGAGGACGCCGACCGAACGGGGGCGCTCGGCCCTCGTGGTCGATCGGGAGGGCGGCGAGCACCCCTCGTACGGTCTGCTTGAGCATCGCCCCACCCAGGGGCTGGCTTGCCTGCGCAGAGAGGGCTGTGCGAGCCTTCTACCTCGTCTCTCCGAAAGGGCTGGTCGTGACGCTCGGCATGGTTCTCGGCGATACCTCCTCTCGCACTTCGATGCGGGAGCGGTAGCCCTACCTGCCCTGACGCACGCGCCCGTGCTGCGGCACGGGCCGTTTGCCCTGCTCCTGGTCGAAGTGCTCTTCGTGTCCCTGCACGTTCGATCACGAGGAGTACGTGGTGTCCACGATTCACTGGACCGAGACGAACAACCCCCGTTGCGCCCACTGGCATTCCGAGAACGCGACACCGCCGCCCAGCCGGGTCATCAGCGTGGACGACCGGATAAAAGCCGATGCCGCTTACCGGTTGGCCTGCGAAGGCACCGCCCTACTGTGGCAGGGCGACTTCCACAACGCACGTCAACTACTGCAGGCGCTGGGCCGCCGCATCGACCGGAAACCTTCCCGGCAAGGCGGCAGCCCAGCAGAGTCCTTCCACCTGCACCGCAGGGCCCGCAGCCACCGTGCCCGCGTACTCGGCAGGCTCCTCGTACTACTGGGAGACGACTACTGCCTGAACCTGCGCAGGGCTCCCGACGTCCGCCAGGCATGCACCGAGGCGTACGGACCGCCGTCCGAGCCGATGGCCGTCTCGTTTCCAGAACTACTGGGCGTGATCGGAGCGCATCAGTGGCGCACGAAGGGCGTGGAGGTACCGGCCCTCGACGCTCGCATTCACCCGCACTACGGCGTGTTCTCCCCGGTCAGGGGCGAATACATCGACCTCGTCGCACATACACCGCTCCCCGTGCCGGCGGCCCGTCGCGCGGGCCGCCGTACCGCATTCGACCTCGGGACGGGGACAGGAGTGCTCGCCGCCGTCCTGGCCCGCCGGGGGATCGACCACGTCGTGGCAACCGACATCAGCCCGCGTGCCCTGACCTGTGCCCGCGATAACGTCCGCCGACTGCACCTCGCCGGGCGCGTCGACATCGTGGGCCCCGGCCTGTTTCCCGAAGGGCGCGCGGACCTCATCGTCTGCAACCCACCCTGGATTCCAGCCCGGCCCACCTCCGCCGTAGAGCAAGGCGTCTACGACCCGGGCAGCAGTATGCTCCGCGACTTCCTGGACGGACTCACCGCGCATCTCGGACCAGGAGGTGAAGGATGGCTCATCCTGTCGGACCTGGCCGAGCGCCTCGGACTCAGGACGCGCAGTGAACTTCTGTCCGACGTCAAGGCAGCGGGCCTGCACGTGGTGGACAGGATTGACACCCGGCCCCGGCATCCACGAGCGAGGGACACCGCAGATCCCCTCCACGCCACACGCGTCGCGGAAGTCACTTCACTCTGGCGGCTCGCCAACACGTGACGATCAGCGTCGGCGGTCGCCAGGGGCGAGCAGACTGGTGACCGTCGTCTGTTCCTAGTTTTCCGGCGGCGCGGACCGAGGCCGGCGGCGGTGCATCCGGGAGGTGTCGGCCGGCCGGCCGGGGTCGACGTGTCGGGGCCGGTCGGGTTCGTCGGGGCGCAGCGGTGCCAGGGTGTCGGTGAGCGCGTCGATGATCCGGTCGGTGGCGCGTACGGCCGCACCCGGTACGCCCGGGTCGGGTTCGCCCAGGTCGATGGGGGTGCCGAAGTGCACCCGGATCACCGGTCGGCGGACCAGGGCTCGGGCCACGCCACGTAGCAGACCTTTCGGCGCCCGGTACGGCAGAATCTCGTGGGCACCCCACTGGGCCACGGGTACGACGGCGGCACCGCTGGCGAAGGCAAGTCGTGCGGTGCCGGTCTTGCCCCGCTCGGGCCACATGCCGGGGTCGAGGCCGATGCGGCCCTCCGGGTAGACCAGCACCACGGAGCCGCCGGCCACGGCCGACGCCGCGTCCCGTAGGGCGTCGGACACCGCCGCGGTGCCCCGGTCGACGCGGATGTGCCCCCAGTGCCGCATCGCCGCACCGACGACCGGCACCCGGAACAGCCCACCCGTGGCCATGATCCGGGGGGAGACGCCGCGTACGCCGGTGGCGGCGGTGAGCACGACCGGGTCGAACGGGCTGATGTGGTTGGCGGCCAGGATCAGTGGGCCGCGGCGTAGTTCGTCGGGCACGTCGCCGGTGACCTGCAGCCGGGCTACCAGCCCGACGACGACGCGGGCGGCGGCCTGCGCGCAGCGCCACAACCAGGGCGGCTGCCAGGGGGAGTGCGGGGTGCTCATCAGCCGTTGATCGTCGCACGTTCCCGGGTTTCCGGGGCGGTCAGGGCCTTCTGGCCCGGGCCGGCGGCCCTACCGGTCGGGGCCTTCGACCCGGATACTTCAGGCCCCGGGCCCCTGCGGCAGCCTCCGCGACGACAGGTAGGATCTACTACGTTCCGTAGTACGTAGACCTGGGGGTCCTGGTGGATGCGTTAGATGTGGCCCGTTGGCAGTTCGGTGTAACCACCGTCTACCACTTCCTGTTCGTGCCGCTGACCATCGGCCTGTCCGTACTCGTGGCCATCCTCCAGACCATGTGGCACCGCACCGGCAACGAGCGCTACCTCAAACTCACCAAGTTCTACGGCAAACTGTTCCTCATCAACTTCGCCATGGGCGTCGTCACCGGCATCGTGCAGGAATTCCAGTTCGGCATGAACTGGAGCGACTACTCCCGTTTCGTCGGCGACATCTTCGGCGCACCACTGGCCATCGAAGCCCTCGTGGCCTTCTTCCTCGAATCCACCTTCCTCGGACTGTGGATCTTCGGATGGGACCGGCTGCCCAAACGCATCCACCTCGCCACCATCTGGGCCGCCGCCATCGGCTCCACCTTCAGCGCCTACTTCATCCTCGCCGCCAACTCCTGGATGCAGAACCCTGTCGGCTACCACATCAACCCCGACACCGGCCGCGCGGAACTCACCGACTTCCTCGCCGTGCTCACCAACAAGGTCGCACTGATCACCTTCCCGCACACCATCTTCGGCTGCTTCCTCGTCGCCGGCTCCCTCATGGTCACCGTCGCCCTCTGGCACCTCATCCGACGCCCCGGCAACAGCGACACCCCGACCTACCGCTTCGCCGCCAAGTTCGGTTCCTGGGTCACCCTGATCGCCGCCGCCGGCGTCCTGCTCACCGGCGACATCCAAGGCAAGATCATGACCGAGGTGCAGCCCATGAAGATGGCCGCCGCCGAAGGTCTCTACACCACCGAAAGTCCCGCCGCCTTCTCCGTACTCACCGTCGGCAGCCTCGACGGCAGCCGCGAACTGTACGCCCTCAAGATCCCCGGCCTGCTGTCCTTCCTCGGCACCGGCAGCTTCGACGGCGAAGTCAAGGGCATCAACGACCTGCAAGCCCAGTACGCCGCCCAGTACGGCCCCGGCAGCTACACCCCGATCATCCCGGTCACCTACTGGAGCTTCCGCTTCATGATCGGGTTCGGCATGGCCGCCGCCGCCATCGCACTACTCGTCCTCTGGACCCACCGCCGCGACCGCACCACCACCAGCCGCTGGCTCCTGCGCGCCGGCCTCGTCATGCCCTTCCTCCCACTGGCCGCCAACTCCTTCGGCTGGATCTTCACCGAGATGGGCCGCCAACCCTGGATCGTCTTCGGTGAAATGCTCACCCGCGACGGCGTCTCCCGCACCGTCAGCCTCGCCGAAGTCCTCACCTCCTTCACCGCCTTCACCCTCGTCTACGCCACCCTCGCCGTCATCGAGTTCCGCCTCCTCGTCAAGTACGCCAAGAACGGCCTGCCCGACGAAACCCCGCCCCCACAAACCGACGACACCGACGACGCCGACCGGCCCCTCGCCTTCGCCTACTGACCCCGGAGCCCCACCGTGGAACTCACCACCGTCTGGTTTCTCCTCATCACCGTCCTCTTCACCGGATACTTCATCCTCGAAGGGTTCGACTTCGGCGTCGGCATGCTCCTGCCCGTACTCGGCCGCGACGACCGGGAACGCCGAGTAATGATCAACACCATCGGCCCCGTCTGGGACGGCAACGAAGTCTGGCTACTCACCGCCGGCGGCGCCATGTTCGCCGCCTTCCCCGAGTGGTACGCCACCCTGTTCTCCGGCTTCTACCTGCCGCTACTACTCATCCTCATCGCCCTCATCCTGCGCGGCGTCGCCTTCGAATACCGCCACAAGCGCCCCGAAGCCAGTTGGAAACGCCGCTGGGACGCCGCCATCACCTTCGGCTCCGTCGTACCCGCCCTCCTGTGGGGCGTCGCCTTCGCCAACATCGTGCGCGGCGTCCCCCTCGACGCCAACCACGAGTACGCCGGCGGATTCTTCAACCTACTCAACCCCTACGCCCTACTCGGCGGCCTCACCACCACCGCCCTGTTCCTCACCCACGGCGCCGTCTTCATCGCACTCAAAACCACCGGCGACATCCGGCACCGCGCCCGCAAGCTCGCCACCCACACCGGCATCGCCGCCATCGTCCTGGCCGGCGCGTTCCTCACCTGGACACTCAGCATCCGCAACACCCCGGCCGCCATCGTCCTGGCCGTCGTCGCCGCCCTCGCGCTCGCCGCCGGTGTCGCCGCCGCCCACGCCGGCCGTGAAGGCTGGGCCTTCACCGGCACCGCCCTGGCCACCGGCCTCGCCGTGATCACCCTCTTCGCGGCACTCTTCCCCAACGTCATGCCCTCCACCCTCGACGCCGCTGGCACCCTCACCGTCGACAACGCCGCCTCCACCCCCTACACCCTCAAGATCATGACCTGGGTGGCGGTCATCTTCACCCCGATCGTGCTCGCCTACCAGGGCTGGACCTACTGGGTCTTCCGCAAGCGCATCGGCGTCACCCACATCCCGAACTGAAAACCCCCTCCCCAAACCCGGGTGTGGCCGACGAATCCCCCGAACCGTCGGCCACACCCGGGTTTCCCGTTCCCACCGCTCGACGCCAACAGCCACCAATCACTGGACCCCACCCGTCGACACGCCATGGGCGGCGACACCCAACATCAGCCACCAGTGACCCAGCACCGGATCAAACCCCATGCACATCTACGCGTAGCAGTCCCTGGTTCGTGCCCACCACCAACGAAGCCAGCGCCACCGAAACCAGACACGTAGCGGCGGCATGCAAGGCGATGGTGCGCAAACAACGACCGGTAGCCGGCTCCCAAAGCCGCAACGCGGCATCGGCACCAGCAGTGACCAGCACCCTCGCAGTGCAACACCCACTGCGGACAGAACCGCCGACCAACCCGCAACCACCGGATCGACCACGCACCAGAGCCACCCTGACCGTCCGCCGCGTCGCCCGGCCACCACGCGCCCAACCCACGTACCACCCGCTGCCCACCCGGGTCCGCCGACACCTTCGAACCCACCCGTGACACCCCTCAACCAAATCGGACCAGGTCACAGATCACGACCGGCCACGCCCGGGTTTCCCAATCCACGGCTTGACGTTGACGCAACGTCAAGCCCTACCGTCGACACCACCGGGCCAGAACGGGGGAGAGGAGGCCAACCATGGAATGGTCAATCAACGACATCGCACGCACCGCTGGCACCACCAGCCGTACCCTGCGCCACTACCACACACTCGGCCTCCTCACCCCCAGCCGAACCGGCGCCAACGGCTACCGCTACTACGACCAAGACCGGCTGATCCGCCTCCAACGCATCCTGCTGCTCCGCGAACTCGGCCTCGGCCTACCCGCCATCGCCAAAATCCTCAACGGGCAACAAGACACCACCGCCGCCCTACGCACCCACCTCGAACTCCTCCAGAACGAGCGCCAACGCATCGAACGGCAGATCCGGTCGGTCCACACCACCCTGCGCAAGACCGAAAAGGGGGAACCGCTCATGGCCACCGAAATCTTCGACGGCTTCGACCACACCCAATACGAACAAGAAGTTACCCAACGCTGGGGACAAGACGCCTACGCCAAGGGCGACCGCTGGTGGCGTTCACTCAGCGACACCGAAAAACGCGCCTTCCAACAAGAACAACTCGACATCGCCCACGCCTACGGCACCGCCCACGCCACCGGCAAGACCGCCGACAGCGACGACGTCCAAGCCATCACCCGACGCCACGTCAACTGGCTGTCCCACACCGCCGCACCCACCAAGGGCTACCTCATCGGACTCGGCGAAATGTACGTCGCCGACCCCCGGTTCACCGCCAACTACGACCAACACGGCCAAGGAACCAGCCTCCTCGTCCGCGACGCCATGAAGATCTACGCCGAACGGCACCTCACCGACTGACCCACGGACAACCAAACAAACGGTGGCGGGGAGGGTTCACCCCTCCCCGCCACCATCACCGCCACACCTCAGCTCGCGTCGCGCAACTCCGCCAGCCGCGCCTCGATCTCGGCCAACTCCGCCCGCAGCTTCTCCGCCTGCTGCTCCGCCTCGTTACGCTCCACCGACATGATCTGCTCGACCGCCTCCTGCACCCCCGGCACGTCGATCAGACCCACCATCTTCAACGCCTCCGCTGGCTTGATCACGTATGGTTTCGCCAGCGACTTACTGCCCTGCGTCGCGGCCACCGTCCACTCACCATCGGCGTAGGCCAGCGTCACCGTCAAACCCGCAGGGGCCTTCGGCTTCGCCGCCTTCACCGCCCGCTTCGCCGGCTTCGCCTCAGCCGGGGGAGTATCCACTGTGGTCACGCTTGCCTCCTCGCGCGCCGCCGGAACCGGCGACCTGGTGATCATGAACTCCGGCTCCGGGTCAGGCTCCGGAGCCGGCTCGGGCTTCGGCTCCGCCCGCTTGCCCGCACCCTTCGGCGGAATAGCCACATCAGCAGGGGAGAACGGCAGCTCGTCACGACCGAACCGCACCACCACCCACTCATCCGACACCACCGGATCCAACAACTCGACCACCTGGCCGATCTGCCCGGCGATCTGCCCCGCCGCCTCCGTGAACATCACCTTCGGCTTACGGCCAGCAGCCAGCGTGTCCCGAATACTCTGCAACTCGTCATCGGACAGTCCATGAACATCGGCACCTGCGGCAGTCATCAGATCCTTCTTCCGTACACCTGTTTGATTCCTGCCTTACTACCAGGCCCGTCCGACACGGCCGAACCGGCCCCCACCGCCCGAAAAACCGCGCCGTCACGCCTCCGGTGACGCCGACTCCGCCCGCAACACCCGCAACGCCAGATCCGCATGCTCAGTCATGCTCAACTCGGTGTGGATCACCTCGATGATCCGCCGGTCCACACCGATCACAAACGTCATCCGCTTCGTACTCAGCGGTCCCAACGGCAACCGTCGCCGCACCCCGAACTGGCGCGCCACCACACCATCCGGGTCGGACAACAACGGATAGTCGAACCCGTGTCGATCCGAGAACTCCCGCTGCCGGTCCACCGGATCCCGACTGATTCCCACCCGATGCGCGCCAACCTGCGCGAACTCCGCCGCCAGATCCCGGAAATGGCAGCTCTCCACCGTGCACCCACGAGTCAACGCCGCCGGATAGAAGAACAGCACCACCGACCCGGTCGCCAACAGGTCGGTCAGCCGCCGAGGCGCGCCCGACTGATCCGGCAACACGAAGTCCTCGACCAGGTCACCCCGCACCAGACCAGATGACACCAGACACCTCCCACCGGCTCCACCGAGAGCAGCATCACGTAGCGGAGCGTACGCACCATACCCGACGATCAAGACAACAACCACGGGGGAGAGCCGTCATGGATCCAGTAACCGTAGTAACCGGCGGCAGCCGAGGAATCGGCGCAGCCACCGTACGCCGGCTCGCCTCCGCCGGCCACGACATAGCCCTGTGCTACCGACAGGACAGCGACGCCGCCGAGGCCGTCCTGACCGACGTACACGCCGCCGGCCGGCAGGGCATCGCCGTACGCGCCGACACCACCAACCCTGACCAGGTCGCCCACCTGTTCGAGGCGGCAGCCGAGCTAGGGGAGATCACCGGCCTGGTCAACAACGCCGGCGTCACCAGCCAGATCGGCCCGTTCGTCGACCTGACCCTGGCCGACCTACGCCGGGTCATCGACGTCAACCTCATCGGATACGTACTCTGCGCCCAAGAGGCCGTACGCCGTATGTCCTCCGGAGCGGCCATCGTCAACATCTCCTCAGCCGCCGCCACCCTCGGCAGCCCCGGCGAATACATCCACTACGCCGCCGCCAAGGCCGCCACCGACACGCTCACCATCGGCCTGGCCAAGGAACTCGGCCCGCAGGGCATCCGGGTCAACGCCGTATCACCCGGCACCATCTGGACCGACATCCACACCGTATCCGGACTGCCCGACCGTCCCGCCCGTGTCGCGAACCGGGTACCGCTCGGCCGCGCCGGATACGCCGACGAGATCGCCGCCGCCATCACCTGGCTACTCAGCCCCGAAGCGTCGTACACCTCCGGTGCCATTCTTCGAGTTGCCGGCGGTCAATAGAACACGCCCTCGGCGAGCCCGCCAGCACATCCCAACGGCCAGCCCGGTGACACCCAGGCCCGGGCTACCGCCTGATCGGCAACCCCAACGCGTCGGCCGTCAGCTGCGCGGAACGCAGACGGTCGACCACGGCAGCAGTCTGGTGCGCGACGATCAGCTCGTCGGCACCCGCGTGGTCGGCGAAGCCGGTCAGGTACTCCCTGATCGCAGATGGCGTGCCCACAGCGGTGTACTTCAGGTTGTGCTCGATCGTCCGGCCCGCCGCAGAGGCAAGAATCTGGTCGACCTCCTCATCCGTGAAGGAACGGCCCCGGCCCAGAAACATCCGGACCCAGCGGCGCTTGAGAGCCAGGAACTGACGCTGGGCATCCTCCTCAGAGTCAGCGGCGACCACGTTGGCAGCGGCAATCACATACGGCCGGTCCAACTGATCGGAAGGCCGGAACTCACGGCGGTAGAGCGCGACGGCGTCCTCAAGCGCGTTCGGCGCGAAGTGGGAGGCAAAGGAGTACGGCAGTCCGAGCGCGGCGGCCAGCCTCGCACCGAAGAGCGAGGAACCGAGGATGTAGAGCGGAACGTTGGTGCCCTTACCCGGGATGGCATCCACGCCAGGGATCAAACTCGTGCTGCTGAGATAACCCCGCAACTCCTGCACATCCTGAGGAAAGGAATCGGCGGAGTGCGCGTCGCGACGCAGCGCACGCAGCGTGTTCTGGTCCGTGCCAGGCGCCCGACCCAACCCGAGGTCGATACGACCGGGGTGCAGGGTCGCCAAGGTGCCGAACTGCTCGGCAACAGTGAGCGGGGCGTGGTTGGGGAGCATGACACCACCCGCGCCAAGGCGGATGGTGCTGGTGTGCTGGGCAATATGCGCAATAAGTACAGCGGGAGCCGAGGACGCGATGGAAGCACTGTTGTGATGCTCGGCGTACCAGATGCGCCGATAGCCCGCCGCCTCCGCGAGCCGGGCAAGTTCCACGCTGCCCTGAAGGCTCTCGGCGGCACTCTCACCCGCGCCGATGGTAGCCAGATCAAGAATGGAGAGAGGAACGGTCAACGCGAGGACCTTTCGTGCAGGGGGAGTGGCGTACCGGGTGCCGCCACGTACGAGTCTGCCAGGACAAGTGCCCAGCGGGGCCCGGGGATGACCCACCGCTGCAATGCGTCAGCGGTCGCGTCAGATCGTGACCCTGGACGCCGGCAGGCGGCTCACCCCAGGCTCCTTCTACGGGAGCCGAAGAACCAGACGGCGATGTCGAGAAGCCATGACCGGCTTCCTCGGGTGAAACATGACCAAAATAGGTCAGAACAACACGAGGAGGACATAATGACCAAGTACCTGCTGCTCAAGCACTATCGCGGTGCTCCGGCTCCGGTCAACGACGTACCGATGGACCAGTGGACCCCGGAGGAAATCTCGGCGCACATGCGGTACATGCGCGACTTCGCGGCCCGACTCCAGGACACCGGCGAGTTCGTCGACAGCCAGGCACTTGCCCCCGAGGGGACGTTCGTCCGGTACGACGGTGCGGGGTGCCCGCCAGTCACCGACGGCCCGTTCGCCGAGACCAAGGATCTCATCGCCGGCTGGATGGTGATCGACGTCCACAGCTACGAGCGTGCCATCGAACTGGCCGGAGAACTGTCGGCTGCCCCCGGGGCAGGCAGGATGCCCATTCACGAGTGGCTCGAAGTGCGTCCCTTCCTGGCTGAGCCGCCCACAAGCACGCGGTGACCTCTCCGCTGGACGACTCGCTGCTGCCTCGGCTCAACGCCCGCTGGGTCTTGCTGACGGGGCACCCTCGGATCTCCCGCCGGCACCCCTCGCAGGGGTTTATTCGATCCCGACTCGTCGGTTCGATAATGTACATTATGTCAACCTAGCGGTTCTGGGGTCGGTCGAACCGGTTCCCCAGGAGCGACCGACAGAGCCTCGTCAAAGCCCGGCTGGCGACCACGCACGCGCTCGGAGATCAGTCGCCGCCCCGCTGCGATCACCAGTCGTCGTCCACGCGGAAGCCGGCGGGCACGGTGCAGTGGTTCACCCGTTGCGCAGCTGCATCGAGCGCCGATCTGACGGCCATCCCGTGTGCGGCGACCAGCGGCTCGCCGCACACGGGATGATGTCGCGATGCGGTTCGGCTGCATGTCGCGTGTCGAAGCAGTACGCCCCCCTGTTGAGTCGAGGCGTTCTCATCTCGGCAAATACCTGAAAATCATGCATAATATCTCTTATGCAGGACAAAGTGGACAGTCGAGTTTTGCTGCTGGTGGAGGACTTTCTCACCGACCGGGCCACCCGCAAGCCTTCTCCGCACACGCTGCAGGCCTACCGGCGGGACCTGATCGCGGTCGCACAGCTGGTGGCCGATGATTCGGCCACTCCCCTCCCCCTGGCCGAGTTGTCGATCACCGCCTTGACGGCCCGGTCGCTGCGTACGGCGTTCAGCAAGTTCGCCGCCCCCCGGGCTGCCGCCTCCATCTATCGCGCCTGGTCGACCTGGAACACCTTCTTCACGTTCCTGGTCGCCGACGGGATTGTCCCCGGGAACCCGATGCCGGCAGTCGGCAAACCGAAGGTCGCGACTCCCCTACCCAAGCCGTTGCGGGGCGAGGACACTCCGGAGCAACTGCTGACCGCGGTGTCCCGGGACGACCAGCGACAGCGACATCCCTGGCCGGAGCGCGATCTTGCCGTACTCGCGCTCGCGTTGTGTGCGGGGCTGCGCCTGTCGGAGCTGCTGGCGCTGCGGGTGGCGTCGCTGGCGGGGCGACCCGGCGAGCGCCGGGTGGAGGTACTCGGTAAGGGGGGTCACCTGCGGGTGATTCCGGTCGAGTCGGAGTTGGACGAGGTGCTGACCGGTTACTTGGACAGTCGGCGACGGCGGTTCGGGGCGCGGTCGGTGGAGCGTGATTCGGCGTTGCTGGTGGATCGGCATGGTGAGCCGTTGCGGCGGGGTGGCCTGCAGTATCTGGTCGAGTCGTGCTACCGGCGGGCAGGGATTACTGATCGGGTGCCGAAGGGTGCGCGGCTGCACGCGCTGCGGCACACGTTCGCGACGCGGTTGGCGGAGGATGGCGCGAGCGCGTCGGAGATCATGCGGTTGTTGGGGCATTCGAGTTTGGCGACGAGTCAGAACTACATCGATGTGACGGCTGGGCAGCAGCGGGCGGCGGTGCGGGCCAACCGTACGAACCGGGTGTTGGCTGGGCTGTTGCCGAGTGTGGGTAAGTGAGTGGTCTTGAGGGACGTCGTCGTCAAAGCGGGGCGGGTCCAGGTGTCGATGGTGGGGGCTTCTGCGGATCTGCGACTGCCGGAATTGGGATGATGTTCGACCATGACGCAGTGATACTGCTGCGGTGCGGCATCTGGCATACCAAAGATCCCGACAGCCCAGTAACTCGGCAGATCGTCCGGACTCTGGTAAACGATGCGCGGCTGGCCAGCGCCCGGTTGAAGGATGAATAACCTTGTCCGCCAGACCGCAGTCATCCAGCAGGCCAACGGCCATGCCACTGGGTGAGCAGCGGCGCGAGGTCCTACCGGGCGCCTGCGCTGCCGTACGTCGAGTTCGGTGTTGCCAGGCTCAGGTCCCGCACCTCGGCGTATGTCGGTGCCTTCCCGGTTACCGGGCGGCCCGCCTGGATGTCGACTGCTGTGGCCACTGCGGCGGCGAGTGCCGTCCGGAACAGTAGTGATCCGAGGCTTACCCGGGCCACGCCGATCTCGCCGAGTTGGGTGACGGTAGGGCCGGAGGGTGAGTACAGGATGTTCAGCGGAATGTCGAGCATCTTCGTCAGGGCGGTGATTCCAGCAGGGTTTGATAGGCCCGGGACGAAGACGCCGTCCGCGCCGGCCTGCCGGTAGGCGTCGAGTCGTCGTGGGGTTTCCGTCTCCCGGCCGCCCAGCCAGTAGGTGTCGGTGCGGGCGTTGACGAACAGGTCCGGTGCGGCGGCCTTCACCGCTGCGATCTTCGCTGCGTGTTCAGCGACGGGGGTGAGTGTGCCGTCGTCGCGACCGTCTTCCAGGTTGATGCCAGCTGCTCCGGCCGCCGCCAGGTCGCGGGCGAACTCCCCCACTTCGTCGGGGTCGTTGCTGAACCCGGCCTCGGCGTCCACGGAGAGCAGGTATGGTCCGTTGCCGAGTCGTTGGGCCAGGCGGAGGGTTTCGTCTCGGGTCGCTGCCGTGCCGTCGGTCAGGCCGGCGGCTGCGGCTACGCCGAGGCTGGTGGTGCCGATTGCCGGGAAGCCCTGCTGGGCGAGGGCGGTCGCCGAGGCGTGGTCCCAGGCGTTGGGTAGTAGTAGTGGTGTACCGGTGTGGTGCAGTGCCGCGAAGGTGGTCATCATGGCCCTTCGGTGGGGGTGAGGTCGCCGACGGCGTCGGCGTAGTAGACCGATCCGGCCAGGTGGAAGGCGAGTTGGCGGAAGGTCCAGCCTGCGCCGGGCGAGTGGTCGAGTTGTTTGGGTGTCAGGTCGCTCAGCCGGTTTGTCCAGATGCGGGCGAGTCGGTGGAGTCGGCTGTGGGTCTCGTCGAGGTCGGCCTGGGTGAATGGGGCGAGGTCTGCTTTCGTGGTTGTCGCTGAGGCGTGCCAGTGATCGGGCAGTGTCGGCTCGCCCGCGAGGCGGGCCTCCATCTCGGCGAGGTGGTCGACAAGGTGGTCTGCGACCCGGCGGATCGCCTTGTGTGGGGTGTAGATCCGGTCGCCGATCAGTCTGGGGTGTCCGTCCCATGCGGTCCAGGTCGTCGCGAGTGCTAGGACGTGTTCGACCATTGCCGTGATCATCGTGGCCGGGTCGCGGTCGTCGGTGGCCGGTGCATCGGGATCGGCGCGCAGTGCACCGGCAGCGATGGCCATGGCGTGGTCTCGCCCTGGACACCTGCGCGGTGGGCCGCCGAAGGTCAGTGGTGGTGGACCGGTGCGTTCCGGGTCGAAGGTCTCCGGGTCCGTGAATATTTTCGGGTCGCGGTTGGCTGCGGCAATGTCCAGGATGACGAGGTCGCCTTTGGCGATGTCTACCCCCGCGATGTGGGTGTCGCGGATGGCAACCCGGCGCATCGTGCGTATCGGTGGGTCGTGTCGCAGGGTCTCGACCAGCATGGTTTCGATGTCGTCCTCGGCCGGGCGGTCGTGGGCGGCTCGTCTGGCGTGGTCGATCAGGTTGCCGGTGGCGTCGCATGCCTGCACGAGCAGTCCGATCCGGTTGGCGGCGGCCTCCAGCGCGGAATCGTCGCGACGGTCTGTGGGGAGCATGAGGGTCAGCAGCTTGGTGACCGCCTGGTCGGCGGCGGGGTCGTGCGCGTCGCCGAAGTATGCCCCGGCCAGGGTGGTGATCACAGTCACGACCGCGTCCGGTTCCGGAATTTCCAGGGCGTGGGTGAGAGCCCGGACCGTGGCCCGGCGAGCGTCGTCGTCGGGGTCGGCGGCGACGGCCTTTCGTAGTGCGACCGGGTCCAGTCGGGCGAGATCGGCTTCCACCAGTGCTCGACGTCGCGTGTGGGTTTCGCCGGCGCTGAACCGGGCTACGGTGGCGCGTAGCCAGGCGATGCTGCCCACCGGGCCGCGTGCTCCAGGGGGCGGTGGGACAAGATGCGGGTCGGCGAGGGCGGCCTGAATGTCGGCGTACTGGTCGAACTCGTGGACGAGGTTGGTCATGTCCCGACGGTAGGTCCGGCACAGTTCGGCAGTCGCCGAACTGTGCCGGAGGGAGGATGGGGACATGTCACTTGCCCAGACCGCGGCGCTGCTGGCTGACGAGACCCGGGCGGCGTTCTGTATGGCTTTGCTCGACGGCCGGGCGTGGACTGCGGGTGAACTGGCCCGGCATGCCAAGGTCTCGCCGTCTACCGCGAGCGAGCACCTTACTCGCCTGATTGACGGCGGTCTGCTGGCCGAGGATCGCCAGGGGCGCCATCGTTATGTCCGGCTGGCTGGCCCTGCGGTGGCGGCCCTGGTCGAGGATCTGGCGTCGTATTCTCCGTTGACGGCGGCGGCCCCCCACAATCTGCGCGAGTCGGTGCGGATGAGCGCCGAGGCTAGGGCGCGGACCTGCTATGACCATCTGGCGGGGGCGCTGGGCGTGGCTGTCTTCGATGCTATGCGGGGTCGGGGTCTGCTCGCCGATGACCGGGGGCTGGCCATTACCGGGGCGGGGTGGGCGTGGCTGACGGATCTGGGGGTCGATTTGGCCGTTGGGAGTGGTTCCAGGCCCATGATCCGGCCTTGTCTGGACTGGACGGAACGGCGGGTCCATCTGGCCGGTGTGGTCGGGGCGGCGTTGTGTGATTGGGCGTTTCGCCGGCATCTGGTGCAGCGGATCGGGTCCGGTCGGGCGTTGCTGGTTACAGCGGATGGCCAGCGGGTTTTCGGGGAGGCGTTCGGGATCGATGTCGTGGCAGCATGGGCGGACCGTTAGGCGGGTCGGTTCTGCGGTTGTTGGGCGAGGTCGACGACGAGTGGCCGGTGGTCGGAGATGGTGGACAGGGGTGCGCCGACGGCGGTGACCGGTGGCAGTGTCTCGGCGCCGCGTGGGTCGGCGAGGATGTGGTCGAGTTGGACGCGGGGTTGTCCGGCCGGGTAGGTGGGTTGGCGGCCGAGGGGTCGCCAGCGGGATACGAGTGTGGCTGGTCGGGTTGGCAGGTTGAGGTCGCCGAGGAGTAGGCGCGGCGGGGGCATGGTGCGTAGGGCGCGGATGACCTGGCGGAGTTGGCGGAGGTTCCAGCCGGGCACGAAGGAGAGGTGGGTGGCGCCGACGGTCAGGGTGCCGGCTGGGGTGTCGAGGATGGCGGCGAGGAGTACGCGGGGTTCGTCGCGGAGTAGGAGCAGTCCCCCGCCGGGGCCGGGTACGTAGACGGGTGACCGGATGGGGGCTGGGGTGAGTCTGGTGACCTGCCAGGTGTGGGCGGGGTAGCGGCTGACGAGGCCGACGCCGTAGAGGGGTTCGCCGTTGCCGTCGTCGTCGGAGGTGAGGGGGCGGATGTGTTCGCCGGGGGTGCCGACGACTGCGGCGGCGAATTGGTGGGTGGGGGCGTTCATGGCCTGTGCGGCGATGCTGGTGAGGTCGAGGTGGCCGCTGCGGGCCTGGTCTCGGTCGACTTCCTGGAGGGCGAGGATGTCGGCGTCGAGGGCGGTGACGGCGGCGGCGAGTCGGGTTCGGTCGACGAGGTTGTCGTGCAGGGAGCGGCCGTGGAGCAGGTTGAAGGTCGCTAGCCGCACATTTGCCACTTTACTGCGTTGTTATGGGAGTTTTGTCGGGTGCTCTTCAAGGTGGTGGCGTGTTCGGCGTTGTTGTTCGTTGCGCTGGGCGGGGTGGGTGTGTGGCTGCGTCGCCAGCGGGGGCGGTGAGGCGGTCCGGGTGTGGTGATGGCCGCTGATGTAAGGGTTTTGCCGGGTCGGTGAGCCCTGACACAGGTGGCCTCGGGTGGTGGGTGGGGCGGGAAGAATGCCGGTTCGTGGATGTCGGTTCGCTGATCACCCTGTTGGCGGCCGCTGCGGCGGCGGGGTGGGTGGATGCTGTCGTTGGCGGGGGTGGCCTGTTGCTGCTGCCTGCTTTGTTCATTGCCGCGCCTGGTTTGCCGTTGGCGACGGCGTTGGGGACGAACAAGTTGGCGGCGATCGCGGGGACGACCACGGCGGCGGTGACGTACGCCCGGCGTACGAAGATCGATTGGCGGGTGGCGGGGCCGGCGGCCGGGCTGGCGGTGGTCTTCGCCGGGGTTGGTGCGGCGCTCGCCAACAGTGTGCCGGCCTCTGCGTACCGGCCGGTGGTGCTCGGGGTGCTCGTTGCGGTGGCGCTGTTCGTGTCGTTGCGTCCTCGGCTGGGGGTGGTGGCGCAGCCGCAGCGGCGGACCCGGGTGCGGGTGGTCGCGGCGGTGGCGGTGGCCGGCGGCGGGATCGCCGTGTACGACGGGATGATCGGGCCGGGTACGGGCACGTTCCTGGTGTTGACGTTCACGGCGTTGGTGGGAGCCGACTTCGTTCATGGTTCGGCGATGGCGAAGTTGGTCAATGCCGGCACGAATCTGGGTGCCCTGGTGGTCTTCGCCTCGGCTGGTCACGTGTGGTGGCTGCTGGGGGCGGCGATGGCGGTGTGCAACATCGCCGGGGCGGCGTTGGGTGCGCGGATGGCGTTGCGGCGCGGGTCGGGTTTCGTCCGGGTGGTGTTGCTGGTCGTGGTGGTCGTCCTGGTGGCGAAGTTGGCTTACGACCAGTGGGGATAACCGGGTAATGGATCCCCGGAACGGGGCCCTGGGTCACCTCGGCTTCCCGGGTCGGCGTGGGAAGCCGAGGTGACCCAGGGGTCGGGGCGGTCAGTTCCGCAGGGTCCAGCCCTGGTTGGTCCAGCCGTTGCAGGCCCACAGCTGCACCTTGGAACCGTTGCGGGGGATCGTGTTTCGGTCCCCGTCCAGGCACTGGCCGCCGTAGTAGTTACGGAAGGTGGTGCCGTTCCACACCCAGACCTGGTTGGTCCAGCCGTTGCAGGCCCACAGTTGCACGATCGCCCCGTTGCGAGGAATGGTGTTGCGATCGCCGTCGAGGCACTGGCCGCCGTAGTTGTTGCGGATGGTGTAGTAGCCGGTGGGTAGTCCGCCGACCTGGGTCAAGATCCACCCCTGGTTGGTCCAGCCGTTGCAGGCCCACAGTTGCACGATCGCCCCGTTGCGAGGAATGGTGTTGCGGTCGCCGTCGAGGCACTGGCCGCCGTAGTAGTTACGGACGTACTGGAAGAAATATGAGGCCTGGGTGGTGGCCTCGCTCTGCGGCGTGCCCACGGCAGGCAGTTCAGACAGGTCGCCGAGCGCCATCGGTTGGTTGTCCGGCACCACTTTGGCCATTGAGGCCGGCTGGCTGGAATCGGTCCGGTGGGCCTGCGCGTGGGCGGGTTGGAGGGTGGCGGCGAGAGTCAGTCCCGTCGTTGCCAGGACGATGGCGGCGAGCAGCAGGGGCCGCTGTCGTCCTGGTTGCCGGGTGTGGTGGGGGTTGTTGTTCGGGGTTCGCGCCATGCCGGATCACCGATCCTCCTTGTGGGGTGCGCCGGGGGGCGCGGCAGCACACGTTCCTCGTTGACGAGGTTGAAGGTAGTGGCGGGTGGCGGGTCTGGCTGTCAGCGAGGCGACTTTCGGGTCGTATTCCCAGATGTAGGTATTTAGTTGGCGAAGTTGGCTGATCACCGCAAATGCGAAGAATATTTCCCGGTCGTTGCCCAGCTTCCGGGTGGGATGGTGAGGATCTTTTCGAAGGCGGCGTACGCCGGGGTGTGGGGCAGGTTGTCGTAGACGGCGAAGACCACCCGGTCGAACCGGTCGACCTCCCGCAGGGCCTCGGCGAAGGCGTTCGCAACCGTCGTCGGGTCGTTGCGGAACACGCCGCAGCCCCAGGCGCCGAGCACCAGGGTGCGGTGCCGGTGGGCGGCGGCGACCTGGAGTATCCGCCAGGCGCGGCGGTGTAGTACGGCTGGTACGTCGGCGGCGTGGGTGGGCTGGTTGCGCAGGATCGCGCCGAGGTTGGGGGCGGCGGCCGCCAGGAAGGTCGTCCGGTACGGCTGGTCGAGCAGATTTCCCTTGTCGTCGCGGAAGACGGGAACGTCCGGTGAGTAGATGACCCGGTCGCTGTAGCGTAGGTCCCGCTGCTCCCGGTGGAAGGTGTAGAAGTCGGGCGCGGCGAGTAGGCACGGGTAGAGGGCTGAGGCGCGGGCGATGCTTTCCTCCTGCGCCTTCGCGCCACCGAGGAATCCGCCGCCGGGGTTCTTGGCTGAGGCGAACACCAGGCATGCGGCGTCGCCGCCGAGCCGGCGGGCGGCCATCAGGGTCGATTCGCGGGTCACTTCGATTGTGGGTGCGGCGCCCGGTGCCGCGGTGATCGTGAGTGTCTCGTCGGGCAGGTGGTGGCGGGTGGCGGTGACGGCTGCGGTCACCGCCTCACCGATGGTGATCAGGTCGCCGGCCGGGTTGTGGTATTCGCCGGTCTCGGCGATGGTCACGGTCTGTCGGGCGATTTCCCGGAGTCGGCCGCTCATCGGGTTGGATATCGATCGGCTGGTTGTTGTCGCACGCCGGCAGGCTACCGACGTACCCGATGGGTGATCAACGGGTTTGACTCGGTGGGTGGCTAGCCGCGCTGGCTCGGGGAGGAGTACCGGCCGGCGCGGATCTCGCGTAGGGCCCGGCGGCGGGTGTCGCCGCGCAGCGTGTCGACGTAGAGGTGTCCGTTGAGGTGGTCGGTCTCGTGTTGCAGGGCGCGGGCAAGGAAGCCGCTGCCGGTGATGGTGAGTGGTTCGCCGTGCTGGTCGACGCCGTGGGCGGTGGCGTGCATGGCGCGGGGGGTCGGGAAGTAGAGGTCGGGGACGGAGAGGCAGCCCTCGTCGTCGTCCTGGAGTTCTTCGGAAAGTTCCAGGGTGGGGTTGATGAGGTGGCCGCGGTGTCCGTCGGCGTCGTAGACGAACACCCGGGCGTTGACCCCGATCTGTGGTGCGGCGACGCCGGCCCGTCCAGGAGCGCCCAGCATGGTGTCCATGAGGTCGGTGACCAGGTCACGCAGTTCGGCGTCGAAGGTGGTGACGGGCTCGCACGGAGTGCGTAGCACAGGGTCGCCGATGATCCGGATGGGCCGCATGGTCATGACCGAGAGGCTATCGGTTCGTTACCGGCGGGTGGTGCCCGACCCGTGGTCCGGTGCGGTGGGGGCGGCGGCCCGGCACCGGATGATCGCTTCGATTCTTCTTCCCAGGAGCGGAATACTGTACGGCGTACGGCGTGTTGTACGGCGTGCCGCACGGTCAGGGGTGCGGCGTGGGCGAGCCGGACGATGAGGCGGGGGGACGTGAATTGGCCGGACAGGTTGTGGGGATGGCCGACTGCGGGGTGGTGTTCGAGGCGGCGGACCCTCCTCGGGCGGGGACGATGGCGTTCTGGACGACCGGCGAGGCGGGGCCGCTCACCGTCGACGCTGGACAGCCGGGCGTGGTGACCGTGGTGTTGGCCGAGGCCGGCGAGGTCCGCTCCGGTGTGGTGCCGGCGGTGCGGATGCCGGTCGGCGAGGCGGTTCCGGCACTGCTCGCGGCGACCCGGTCCGGCGGCCAGCCAGCGCACCCGGCGGTGCAGTTCTGGGCGGCGGCGGCCCGGCTGGCCCTGCACCTGGTGGCCCGGCGGCGGATCCTGCCCGGGGTCTCCCCCGCCGGTGTCGACGCCTGGCGGGTCGGCCCGCTGGATCGGCACGACGTCACCCGGATCGCGGAGTTGGCCGCCGCGATGCCGGCGCTGGCCCGGGCCAACCCACTGCCGGACCGGGCGGCACTGGAATTGCCCGACGCGCAGCGCCTGCTGCGGGCGTTCCTGGACGCGGTCGCCGACACGATGCCCCGTACGACGGCACTGGCCAGGGCCACCGGTGCCACCGTGTTCGCCGGCACCGAGGCTCACCGGGTTCCTGACCTGCGGGCGTGGGCCGACGAGATCCGCGCTGGACACGACTCCGCGATCGAGGTCTCGCTGCGGCTGGAGACCACCGACGCGCAGATCGAACAGGCGGCACTGCGGGTCGTGGCGCAGGTGCACAGCCGTACCGACCCGGGTCGGGTCGCCGACGCCGGGCAGTTGTGGACCGCATCCGGGCACGGTTTCGGCGAGCCGGAGCGGGTCGACACGATTCTGGCCGTACGCCGGGCCGCGCGGCTGTGGCCGGTGCTGGGGCGGCTGCTGGACACCGCCGTCCCCGAGCCGCTGGTCCTCGGCGACGAGGAGGTCGCCGAACTGCTCGACGGGGTCGCCGACCGGCTCGCCGAGGCGGGGATCGCCGTGCACTGGCCCCGCGATCTGGTCCGGGAGTTGACTGCCGGTGTCGTGCTGGGCGGCCGGGACGGGCCACCGTCGGACGTGCCGGGTTTCTTCGGCGGGGACCGGGTGCTGTCGTTCGACTGGCAGCTGGCGTTGCGGGATCAGCCGTTGACCGAGGCCGAACTGGACGTGTTGGCTGAGGCGCACCGGCCGGTGGTGCGGCTACGTAACGAGTGGCTGCTGGTGGATCCCGAGCTGGTCCGCCGGGCCCGGGAGCGCCACCTGAAACCGTTGTCCGCCATCGATGCGCTTGGCGCGGCGTTGACCGGGTCGGTCGAGGTCGACGGAGAGCGGGTCGAGGTGGCCGCGAGCGGCTGGCTGGAGACGGTACGGCAGCGGCTGGCCGACGGGGGCGACGGTCACGAGGTGTCGGCGCCGGCCGGGTTGGCGGCCACACTGCGCGACTACCAGCTGCAGGGGTTGCGCTGGCTGGCGGGGCTGACGTCGATGGGGCTTGGTGGTTGCCTCGCCGACGACATGGGGCTCGGCAAGACGATCACCCTGATCGCGTTGCACCTGCACCGGCAGGCCGGAACTGCCCCGGCTGGCGGCGGGCCGACGCTGGTGGTCTGCCCTGCTTCCCTGCTGGGCAACTGGGAACGGGAGATCGGCCGGTTCGCCCCGGACACCCCGGTACGGCGGTACCACGGCGCCGGGCGGTCCCTGGACGGGATCAGCGACGACGGTGTTGTGCTGACCACGTACGCGACGATGCGGTTGGGCGTCGACCGGTTGGCGGCGGCCCGGTGGGGCCTGGTCGTGGCCGACGAGGCGCAGCACGCGAAGAACCCACTGTCGGGTACGGCGAAGGCGTTGCGGGCGATTCCGGCCGGTGCCCGGGTCGCGTTGACCGGCACGCCGGTGGAGAACAACCTCACCGAGCTGTGGTCGATCCTGGACTGGACCACCCCGGGGCTGCTGGGCACGCTCACCGGGTTCCGGGCCCGCTGGGCGCGGCCGATCGAGGCCGACCGGGACGCCGAGGTGACTGCCCGGCTGTCCCGGCTGGTGCGACCGTTCCTGCTGCGTCGCCGCAAGTCCGATCCGGGAATCGCTCCGGAGCTGCCGGCCAAGACGGTGACCGATCGGCCGGTGTCGCTGACCGTCGAGCAGGCCGGCCTGTACGAGGCGGTGGTGCGGGAGGTCATGGCGCAGATTCGGGACAGTGACGGGATGGCCCGACGTGGGCTGATCGTGAAGCTGCTCACCGGGTTGAAGCAGATCTGCAACCATCCCGCCCAGTACCTGAAGGAGCCGCAGCCACGGTTGGTGGGCCGGTCGGGCAAGCTGGAACTGCTCGACGAACTGTTGGACGTCATCCTGCCGGCCGGCGGGGCGGTGCTGGTGTTCACCCAGTACGTGGCGATGGCGCGGCTCATCGAACGGCACCTGCGGGATCGGGGTGTCGCGGCCCAACTGCTGCACGGCGGCACTCCGGTGGCCAGGCGGGAGGAGTTGGTCGGCCGGTTCCAGGACGGCGAGGTGCCGGTGTTCCTGCTGTCGTTGAAGGCGGCTGGCACCGGGTTGAACCTCACCCGGGCCGACCATGTCGTGCACTACGACCGGTGGTGGAATCCGGCGGTGGAGCAGCAGGCAACCGACCGGGCGTACCGGATCGGTCAGACCCGGCCGGTGCAGGTGCACCGGCTGGTCGCCGAGGGCACCGTGGAGGACCGGATCGCCGCGATGCTGGCCGCCAAGCAGGACCTGGCCGATGCGGTGTTGGGAGCCGGGGAGGCGGCGTTGACCGAGTTGACCGACGCCGAACTGGCGGAACTGGTCGAGTTGCGGAGGGCACCGTGAGTACGTTCGACGACGGGTTGGTGCGTGGTTTCCCGGCGTTCCCGCCGACCGGGCGCGGCGGGCGTCGGGCCCGCACCTGGTGGGGCACCGCCTGGGTGCGGGCGTTGGAGGACACGGCCCTGGATCGGGAGCCGCTGCGGCAGGGCCGACGGTACGCCGGCAGCGGCCGGGTCAGGGCGATCACGGTCTCCCCCGGCCGGATTGCCGCGCTGGTGCACGACACCACCGAGGACGTCGACTACCAGACCCGGGTACGGGTCGAACCGCTGACCGACGCCGAGTGGGACCGGTTTCTCGACGAGGTGGCGGGCCGGGCCGGGTACGTCGCGGCGCTGCTGGACCGGGAGATGCCCTGCGAGTTGGTGGCTGCCGCCGACGATGCAGGGGTACGGCTGCTGGGTGACCTGCACCCGGACTGCGACTGTCCGGACTGGGAGTTTCCGTGCCGGCACGCCGCCGCCTTGTGCTACCAGGTGTCCTGGCTGCTCGACGCCGACCCGTTCGTGTTGCTGCTGATCCGGGGCCGCAGCGAGCAGCAGGTGCGCGACGCGGTGCGGCGGCGCAGTGTGCGGGTGGGACAGACTACTGCTGCTCCGGCCGGAGCGGACACTGATGGCGGCGCGGCCGGGCGGGATGTCGGGTCGGGCACGCCAGCGCTCGAGGCGTACGCCCGGCCGGTGTCGTCGCTGCCCGTCGACCCGCCCGCTCCGACCGGTGGTGGAACGTGGCCCGGCGTACCGGCCGCACCGGGGGTGGAACCGGCCGCCCTGCGGATGCTCGCCGTCGACGCCTCGGCCCGGGCCGGGCAGCTGCTCGACTGGAACGGGATCGGCAACCCGCCCGGGGAGACCGACCTGTGGCGCGAGAGTGTGCGGCTGGCCGCGTCGTATCCGGACGCTGCGGTGTCGGCCCGGTTGTGCCGGGCCGGTGGCTGGGTCCCGGTGGACCTGGCGCGAGCCGCCCGGGCCTGGGAGTACGGCGGGGCCGCCGGCCTGGACGTGTTGGAGACGCCGGTCAGCCCACCGAGGGCGGTGCTGGCTCGGGCCGCAACAGTTTTGGCCAGGGGTTGGGACGGCGAGGATTCGCCGGAGGTGACGGTGTGGCGGAACCGGTGGACGCTGCCCGGGCGGGGGGTGCAGGTGCGCTATGGGCAAGACGGCCGCTGGTATCCGTACCGGGAGGAGCAGCCTGGGGACTGGTGGCCGGCCGGGACGGCCCGGCCCGATCCGGCCGCCGCGTTCGCCGAGCTGCTCGACGGATGACCGGCGGGTGGGTCGCGACGGAATCGACTGTCCGGAAGCCGTTCACAGACGCGGAATTCGCGCGTATGGTGACGGGTGTCGATGTAGTCGAACCCCGACCGGAGGTGTGACCATGCTGAAGCGTGCCTACCTGACCGTGGCTGACAAGCTCGGGTTCGTTCGCAAGGACCTCGCCGGGTTCTACCCCTGGCACTAAGGTCCAGACCGGTAGCAGGGCTCGTGATCGGGTCGGATGCCCACGCATCCGGCCCGATCGTCGTTTGTGTGGCCGGTGGAAGGACATGGCGATGACCGCAGACGGGCTGCGCCGGCCGGTGAGCACCGGGCTGTCCCGGGTGGACCTGGTGGACCGCTACGAGCGGGACCGGTTGGGCACCCTGCTGGAGCTCACCCGCGAGTACGGCCCGATGGTGGAGGCTGCCCCCGGCACGATCCTGGTCACCGACCCGACCGCGGCACACGAGATCTACCAGCGCACCAACACCGACTTCCTCATGTCGCTGGACGCGTTGCTCGACGACACCGACGCGCGGCGCGGCACAGACAGTCTCGACCGGTGGATGGTGACCCGTCGGGCCGCGTTGGCGGCCATCGGTCGGGAGTCGTTGGCCACACACGCCACGTGGCTCGACGGTGAACTGTCGGCCCTCGCCGACCGGTGGCTGGCCGACGGCTTCGTCGACGATCCGGTGCTGGAGCTGCGCGAGTTGACCCTGCGGTCGTTCAGCCGGTTCTGCTTCGGCACCCGCGACGCCACCGGGTTACGGGGCCGACTTGTCGCGCTCGACGTGGCCCTGCGCAGAGTGCAGTCCAGTCCACTGCGGGTTCCGGTGTTCGGTCGACTCTTGCCCCGGCACCGGCGGGCCCGGCAGGCCCGGCAGGATCTGGCCACCGAGATCTCCCGGGCCTTGGCGAGTCCCGGGTCGGGTGGTCTGGCTGAGGCATTCGTCGGTGTCGGCACCGACCAACCCGGCGTGGTACGGATGTTGTTGGCCACCGCCACCGCCGCGTACGGGGTGCCCGCCGCCGCCATCGGTTGGGTCCTGCACGAACTGTCGGCCAACCCGGAGGTTGCCGAGCAGGTGGCGCAGGCCGGGGCCGGGACTGGATACGCCAATCCACCGCCGCTCGTCGACCGCGTGGTCGACGAGTGTCTCCGGCTGTGGCCGCCGACCTGGTTGGTCTACCGGAGCACTGACCGCGACCAGACGTGCGCCGGGTGGCTGCTGCCGGCCGGTTCGGCGGTGATGCTCAGCCCGTTCGTGACCCACCGCACCGCTACCTGCTACGACGAACCGGAGCGGTTCCGGCCCGAGCGGTGGTGCACACTCACCCCACCGCGGGGCGCGTTCACTCCGTTCGGTGCGGGTCCCCGCTGGTGTCTGGGTGCCCGGTTCGCGAAGCTCGAACTGACCCGGGCGGCGACGATCCTGACTGGCCGGCTCCGGTTCTCCCCCGCCGGGAACGGCGTACAGCGCGACGTCCGAGGCACCCTCACCCCGGTCGGCCTCAGGCTGACCGTGACCCCACGCTGAATCCGACGATTCTGGAGGTGTCTGATCGTGTCCCGTGAACAGCGTCGCCGCCGTGGTGCACTGGCCGTGCTGGCTGGTGCGGTGGTGGCGATCCTCGCTGCCACCACCGCACCAGCCACTGCCGCACCACAACCGACCGGCGGGTCGCACCAGCAGTGGCTGGCCCACCGGCTGGCCAACAGCGTCGACCCCGGTACGGTGCTGGACACTCTGCGGAAGCTGGAACGGTACGCCGTCACCGGTGACGGCAGCCGCGAAGCCGGCAGCGAAGGGTTCGACCGTTCGCTGCGCCTGTTCACCGAGCGGCTGACGAGGGCCGGTTATCGGGTGAGCACGCAGGACGTTCCGTACCGGGCGTTCGCATTCGACGCGGAGACGCTCGTGCCGGCCGCAGGTGCGCCGGTGCGGATCCTGATGGCGCACTACTCGGTGTCGACACCGGCCGGTGGACTGTCCGCGCCGCTGGTGCCGGTCGACCCGAGCGGCACCGACCCGGCGGTCGGTTGCGCGGCCGCCGACTACCCGGCGCAGGTCGCCGGCACGGTAGTCCTGGTCCGTACCGGCGGCTGTGTCAGCGTCGACAAAGCTGTCGCGGCCACCGCCGCCGGTGCTCGCGCGATCGTCATGTACGACGTGACCCCCACCGCCCCGGGTAGCGTGTTGCGGCGGCGGGCGACCGGCGCGAGCATCCCGATGGCGTTCGTCAGCAACGCCGACGCGGACGCGTTGATCGATGCCGCGGGTGGCGGGGCGCTGCCGGTGACGCTGGAGTTGCGGGGCCGGGAGTTCGACGACGTCACCGTCAACCTGTTCGCCGAGACCACCGGCGGCCGGGCTGACAGCGTGGTGATGGCCGGGGCGCACCTGGACAGCGGTCACGACGGGCCGGGAATCAACGACAACGGCTCCAGCGCCGCCGCGTTGCTGGAGACCGCGCTGCGCCTCGCGCCGTACCAGGGAACGGTGCGTAACCGGGTCCGGTTCGCCTTCTGGGGCGCTGAGGAACTGGTCAACCTCGGCTCCACGTACTACGTGCAGACGTTGCCGGCGCAGCAGTTGGCGCGGATCCGGTTGTACCTGAACTACGAGATGATCGCCTCGTCGAACTTCGTCCGGTTCGTCATGGACGGGGACGACAGCGACCATCCTGACGTGGGGCTGCCGGCCGGGCCGGTCGGCTCCGGGCAGGTCGAGGCGGTGGTGAAGCAGGCGTACGCGACGCTGGGGCTACCCGTGAAGACGGTGGACCTGGGAAATGTCCGTTCCGACAACGAGCCGTTCATGGCGGTCGGTGTCCCGATGGGTGGGGCGCACGGCGGGTCGCGTGGGGTGAAGACCGCTGACGAGGCGCGGGTGTTCGGCGGTGTGGCCGGCCAGTTCTACGACCCGTGCTACCACCAGCCGTGCGACACGGTGTCGAGCCTGCACCTGGGCGCGTTGGGGCAGGTGACCCGGGCGATGGCGTGGACGGTGGGCCGGTTCGCGATCACTGCCGACGACGTGCCCGGACGGTCGTAACCGGTCAACGTCGTACGGCTTTCAGTGGAGTGATCGGCTTCGGATCGTGAGCGGTTCGCCGAGCACTTGGTATCGTGTGTCATGAATTCGCTCGGCTGGGGCCTGGGCATGATCGGTGCACTCATCCTGTGCGTTCTCGGGTTGGCTGTGGTTCTGCTGCGTCGCCGGTATCTCGTGGTGACGGTCAGAGGAACCAGCATGGAACCCACCCTCAGGTCCGGGGACCGGGTGCTGGTTCGACGTGTCATGGTGGCTGCGGTCCGCGTCGGCGACGTCGTGGTGCTACGTAACCCCCAGTCCGAGCAGCCTGCCACAGCGTCTGTGCTGCCTCAGGCAGTCACCGACCGCATGCCGGGGAATACTGTCGACTTGTCGTCGATGGTGCCCTGGATAATCAAACGGGTCCGTGCCGTGCCGGGGGATGCGGTGCCCAGGGCAGAGGTCGAGAGTCTACGGGAGGCCGTCGGATCGGCCGTGCCGGTGGGCAGTCTCGTGCTGCTAGGAGACAATCCTGCTGCCAGCTTCGACTCCCGGCAGTGGGGTTACTACGCCGAGGAGCATCTGCTTGGTGTCGTGGCCCGGCGAGTTGACGCGCCCAGCGGTGATCCGAAGCCGCATATATCTCGCGCTTAGCTGTCCATATATCTCCGCCGGCTAGCGTCCAGTTCCTGTTGGACGCCAGAGTGGAGGCGGGTCATGGAGGGCTTGGCTGTTGGTGCCGAAGCGCTGCTCTGTGTGGTGTTCGGCGTCGCCGCCTCAGCGAAACTACACAGCCGGGATGCGCTCGATACCTTTGCCCGGGGACTGTTCGACCTCAGGATGCTGGCCCGATGGGCGGTTCAACCCGTCGCCGTCCTGGTGGCGATCATTGAGGCGGCCGTGTCCGTTGCGTTGTTGGTCGCGTGCCTTGGTCAGCTCGGCCTGCCGCTGGGGGCGGACGTGGCGGTCCTCGGGACGGCAGCACTCACGGTGGGATTGGGATTCCTGTGCTGCCTCACCGCCACGATCATGCTGGCCCTACGACGTGGCGTACGGGCGGCGTGTCCCTGCTTCGGCCGCTCTGCGGTGCCACTGGGGCGCCGGCACGTCATCCGTAACAGCGGACTGGTGTCGGTCGCGGTCATCGGCATCGTCGGACATCTCGTGGTGCCGTCATCCACACCACCAGTCGGGGGGCTCCTGGTCGCGGTCCTGGCCGGGCTGGTCCTCGCCTGGCCGTTCGTCTTCTTCGACGAGATGGTCGGGCTGTTCGCGCCGGTCGATGCCGCCGACGACACCACCAGAATCCGGAATTGAGGAACCAGATGTCATACGTGGTCGCGGCCCTGGCCGTGCTGGCAACCTTCTCCGTATTTCAAGTTGTTCTGGTCGCCGGACTGCTGCGGCGGGTCAACGAACTGTCAGGCAGGCTCACCCAACTCAGCCAGGATGGACCGGTCTCACTCGACCGGATGGTTCCGGCCGGCTCAGCACCGGCGCAGTTCACCACTTCTACCGTGGACCAGGAACTCGTCACCAGCCAGACCCTTACCGTGCCGACGCTTCTGGGTTTCTTCACTCCCGGCTGCAAGCCATGCACCGCACAGCTCCCGCACTTTGTCGAGCGCGCAGGCGCAACACCGGGCGGTCGGGCACACGTCTTGGCGGTGATCACCGATGCGCCGGGGACGCGAGAGTACGTCGCTCGACTCAGCCCGGTCGCCCAGGTGGTCATCGAAGAACCGAATGGACCGGTCGCGACGGCGTTCGGGCTCAAGGGGACACCGGCCTTTGCTCTCCTGGGTGAGCGGTCGACCGTGACGGCGTCGGCCATCACGGTCGCTGGTCTGCCCTCGGCGGTGCCGGCGTGACCGGTAAGGAAAGCCGCAAGACGGATGAATCCGGCCTCCGACTTGCCGTTGCCGCAGTATTACTGGGCCTGCGGGCCGGCCCAGGACACGTCCTCGCCCAATTTGTCGGTTCCGTGCTTGTTGGTGCCGCGCCGATCGCAGTGGCCTGGCTGACCAAGCTCGTGATCGACACGTTGGTGGCGGCACGGCCCGAGCGGCTCGTGACCGTTGTCCGGCTCGTCGTCGCCCTGTCCGTCGTCGGAATTGTGGCCGCCGTCCTACCGCAGTTGGGACGCTACCTCAATGAGGAGTTGAACCGCCGGGTACAGCTGATCGTTCAGCAACGCCTCTACCTGGCTGTCGAACGCCAACCGGGACTGCGCCGACTTGAGGATCCGCGGTTTCACGACCGGCTACGCCTTGCCGAGCAGTCCGGCAGGGACGGACCGAGTCAGGTGCTGCAGAGCATCGCGGGCCTGACCCAGAGCGGCGTCACCCTGGGCGGCTTCGTCATCACCCTATTTGCGCTCAGCCCGGTCATAACCCTGACAGTGGTCCTCGCCGCACTACCGGTGTTCGCATCCGAGATGTCCCTCAGCCGCCGAAGAGCGGCGGTGCTGTGGCGGATCGGCCCCACCGAGCGCCGTGCGTTCTTCTACACGAGCCTGCTCACCGACCTACAAGCCGCGAAGGAGATACGGCTGTTCGGCATCGGCGCGTACCTGCGCGGCCGGATGCTCGACGAACTGCGCACCAGTAACCGGTTCCGACGGCGGCTGGACCTGCGGGTGCTGCGAACCCAGGGCACCCTGGCGCTGCTGTCCGCGACCGTGTCCGGCGGCGGCCTGCTCTGGGCAGCCGCCGAGGCGCGCTCGGGTCGGCTCAGCGTGGGTGACCTCACGCTGTTCATCGCGGCGGTGGCCAGCACCCAGGGCACCCTGCGCGGGCTCGTCACCAGCTTCATCGGCATGCACCAGGCGATCCTGTTGTTCGACCACTACCAGGCTGTGGTGCGCATGCCACCGGACCTCCCGGTCCCGGCACCGACCCGGGCCGTGTCGCCGCTCAGTGAGGGCATCGAGCTGCGCGGCGTGTGGTTCCGCTACAGCGACGACCAGCCGTGGATCCTTCGTGACCTGAATCTTCGTATCCCCCGGGGACAGGCGGTGGGAGTGGTGGGACGCAACGGCGCGGGCAAGTCCACGCTGGTCAAGCTGCTCTGCCGGTTCTATGACCCGCAGCGGGGCAGCGTGCTCTGGGACGGGGTCGACATCAGGGAGTTTGACCCGGCGGAGCTACGGACCCGGCTGAGCGTCGTGTTCCAGGACTTCATGTGTTACGACATGAGCGCCGTCGAGAACATCACCATTGGCGATCTGACCGCTGCGGCTGATCGGCCGAGAATTCAGGCGGCAGCTCAACGGGCCGGTGCGCACGAGGCGTTACTGGCCCTCCCCCGTGGCTACGAGACCGTGCTCAGCCGGGTGTTCTTCGACGGTGACGACCGTGACGGCGCTCTGCTCTCCGGCGGACAGTGGCAGCGTGTGGCGTTGGCGCGGGCGTTGCTCCGGGAGACCAGTGATCTGCTCATCCTCGACGAACCGAGTTCAGGACTTGATGCGGTCGCCGAGCATGAGATCCACACCCAACTACGCGCGTACCGGGCCGGCCGAACCAGCCTGCTGATCTCTCATCGACTGGGCGCGATCCGTGACGCAGACCGGATCGTCGTGCTGTCCGCAGGCCGCATCGTCGAGGAAGGAACCCACGACACGCTCATAGCGGCTGGCGGCGGCTACGCACAGATGTTCACGTTGCAGGCGAGCGGCTATCAGGATTCGGCCGGTCTGGCTGGCGAGCCACCTTCGCTTGCTCGGCCGCGAACAGCCTGACCAGATCCGACCTGCGGTACGCGCCATCGGCCGGGCAGTCCGTCAACAGCCGCTCCCGCACCAACCGTCCGAGGGCTGCCTCCGTGGCCGACACGCTGACCCCCAGCCGCGCGGCGACCTCGGCGGCGTACAGCTTGCCGGCCGGGATCAGCCCCATGTGTTCGAAGATGCGGGTGGCGAGTCGGTCGATCGGGCGGCAACTGTCGAGCAGACATCGGTAGCTGCTCCACAGCGCGGACCGCACAGAGAGATGCTCGAACTCCAGTTCAGTCAGCCGGGTCCTTTCGTCGACAAGCCGACCAGCGTACGTCGAGAGCGGCAGGTCCGGACGAGCTGCCAGTATTCCACCGACGATGGTGACGGCCAGTGGACGTCGCTCGCACAGGTCGACCAGTTGGCGGCCTGCACCGGGTTCCTCACGGACCCGGTTGTCGAGCAGGATCTGGTCGAGTAACGCCAGGGCCTGTGTGGACGGCAGGTCACGAAGGTCCAAGCGATGTCCGGTCACCGTGGGTGCGAGCACCCGGCGCGAGGTCAGCAACACCAGCGAGTGGGGTCCGGCGGGTATCAGCTCCTTGATCTGCCGGAATTCGGCGATGTTGTCCAGGATGATCAGAAGTCTCCGGGCGGCCATCAGCGAGCGGAGTCGGGCTGTCGCCGCCGGCCACGGCAGACTCGGAGCGCGGTCGTCACCCAACGCGGTGAGTAGGGAGTTGAGTGTGTCGACGGGCGTCAACGGGGGCCGGTCAGACCGGGTACCCAACAGGTCCAGGTAGACCTGCCCGTCAGGAAAACGATCGGCGTGCTCATGGGCGGCACGCAGCGCGAGGGCGGACTTCCCCACCCCCGGGGGACCGCTGATCGCCACGACCGCGGGGGCCTCGGCCACCCGGCCGGTCAGTATCCGGTCGAGCTGCGCGCACTCTGCTTCCCGACCAACGAAGGGCACCGGCGCGGCGGGCAACTGCCGCGGCACCACCGAGACCAGGGGTGCCGTCGCCGCGCGCTCCGCGGACGGATGGTCGAGTATCCGGAGCCCCTCGTTGCTGGTCAGTCGGGGATCTCGCTGGAGGATCGCACACTGGAGCCGCGCCAGGCTCGCGCTCGGCTCGATCCCAAGACCATCCACCAAGGCCTTGCGCACCTGCTCATAGGCGGCCAACCCGGCGACAGCGTCCCCGGAACGGTAGAGGGCGAGCATGAGCAGTTCCCAGGCCCGCTCCCGATAGGGATGATCTATCAGGAACTGGCGTAACCGTCCAATGACCCTCCAGCAGTCACCGAGCGCCAGCAGCGCCTCCACGTGGTCCTCCTCCACGCCCAGCCGGCACTCATCCAGAGCCACCAGGTAGGAGTCCAACACTGCGGAGCGGGCCACGTTCTCCGCCGCTTTGCCTCGCCAGAGTCGGCGTGCCTGATCGAGTAGGTGTCTCGCCCCGCTCCAGTCCATCCTGCGCAGCGCTTCCCTGCCCTCCGTGGCCAGCACCTCGAACTGGCGTACATCCAGTTCTTTCTGCTCCACCCGCAGTTGGTAGCGTCCGTTGTCGGCGATGAGCCGGGCCGAGTAGACGTCACCGGACCGCCGGAGCGCGGCCCGGATGCTGGCGGCATAGTTGCGCAGGTTGGCGATGGCCGAGGGGGGCGGTTGTTCCTCCCACAACGAGTCCGTGAGCCTGTCCAGAGAAACCGCCTCGTTGGGGTTGAGCAGCAGCATCGCGAGGAAAGCCCGGGCTTTGGGGCCACCGATATTGACGTTCACGCCATGCGCCAGCATTTCCACAGGTCCGAGCAGTCGAAGGTACAGCGCCATAGACTCCCCCGTGCCTTTTACCGTCTCCCTGCCGACGACTGATTTCGACAGTCACCCGACGATGCGAAAAGAACACATCGCAATGGGATACGAGATTTTGGCAAAGCATAGCCACACGGCGTGTCCTCACACCGTGTACGACTGTTCGGACTTGTTCGGAACCGTTCGTTCCCGGATACGGGTCGGCGGACCCCATCACCGATGGGGTCCGCCGAATGCGTGGGATCAGCCTGCGCAGGTGCTGCAGCCCTTCTCGATGGTCCGGTGCTGCCCTTCGCAGTTGTAGTGCTCGACGACCTGGTCGAGCCAGAGCGTTCCGCACGGGTCGCAGGTGGTGCCCAGGTAGCGACAGGCCAGAGTCGAGGCCGCGTCGGCGGTGATGCTGGGGCTCACGAGTCGCATGACTCGATCGCTGATTGTGGCGAGAAGCCGCATGACCTTTGCCGTCCTTCCGGTTGACCGATGGGAATACAACGTATCGACCGCAGCTATATGCGACATAAGAATGCGCTACACGTATTCCCGATCATTAGAGGGAAGGGCCCGGCCAGGGCGGCGCGGTAGATTACCGGTCGGCCAGGGCGGCGCGGACCGGGGCGGCCTTGGCCGCCGCCTCGGCCACCTCGGCGTGCGGTTCGCTGCCCCAGGTGATCCCGCCGCCGGCCCACAGGTGGACCCGGTCGGCGTCGACCGCGACGGTGCGGATGGTCAGCCCCAGGTCGATGCGGTCGGTTCCGACCCAGCCGAACGCACCCATGCTGGCCCCCCGGCCGACGGGCTCCAGGGCGGCGATCTGGGCCAGCGCGGCGAGTTTGGGAGCGCCGGTGACCGAGCCGCCGGGGCAGACCGCTCGGAGCAGGTCGGCCAGGTCGACACCGTCGGCGAGCTCCGCCGATACCGTCGACTCCGCCTGCCACAGGTCACACCAGCGGCGTACGGCGTACAGCTCGTCGACCCGTACCGACCCGGTACGGGCCACCTGGGCCAGGTCGTTGCGTTCCAGGTCGACGATCATGACGTGTTCGGCCCGTTCCTTGGCCGAGGCGAGCAGTTCCCGGTGGCCGGTTCCGGTGGCCGGCCGGGTGCCCTTGATCGGCCGGGTCACTGCTCGTCCGCCGGTGACCTCGACCAGGGTTTCCGGTGAGGCGCAACCGATGGCCCAGCCGGGGCCGGTGAGCACCCCGCCATAGCGGGCACCGGGTAGCCGGCTGAGCCGGGCCAGAGCGGGCCGGGGATCACCGGCGTACGGCGCGGCGCTGTGGCCGACCACGTTGACCTGGTAGACGTCACCTCGGCCGATGGCTGCCCGGGCCGCCTCGACGGCGTCGGCGTGCTGCTGTTCTGTCCAACTGGGCCGCCAGGGCCCGAGCCGCCAGCTGGTCGGCGTACCTCCGGTGGTGGTGGACGGGTCGGGATGCGCCCGGTGTTCGTAGACCACCACCACCAGGTCGGGTACGGCCGGCGCCGGGCTGGGCGGGCCGGCGGGGCCGCCGGCCAGGATCGCGCCGGCGGCGGCGGAGACGAACATCGCCGCTCCGCACGGTACGGCTGGATCATGGGCGGCGGTGTGGGGCCGGGCGACAGCAGGAAGGTTCCCGGTCAACTGTCCGGCGAGCCCGTGACCGGTCAGGAATTCGCCGGCCAGGTCGGCCGGGTCGCCGCCGTCACCGACCCACCACTGCAGCCGGTCACGTTCCCGGAGGGAACCGGCACACAACGGTGGTACGACTGCCGGGGCTGTCAGTGTTCGCACGACGAGTGGACCTATCTGCCTCATCCGTTGGGTGGATTCTCCCGGGTTGCTGTCGGATATTGCTCGATGTAGTGCGGTTTCGCTTGGTACTGTGCGTCACTGGTCATGTGAACCATGCCACAGCACCCCCCACACTCCGGAGAACCCCGATGTGCCAGCACCAGCCCACCTGTCCCTCCGCCGAAGCAACCGACCGAGATGCCGCCCGGGTCATCGCCTGCTTTCCTGAGCAGGGATGGAGCCTGCTCTGCAACGGTGTGATCGTGTTCGAGGACACCGGTGAGCTGCTGCCCGACGGCAGTCCGATCGCACCACACCGCGGTCCAGCCCGACACGCCCTAGCCGCCTGATCCCACTACTGGCGGTAGTCGCCGTCGTTGTCGACGGCGACGAAACGGGCGGGCCCACGACCGGACCCGCCCCGACCCTCACGCCGCTCAGTTCTCGAACGCCTCCGGCGGCGGACAGGCGCAGACCAGGTTACGGTCGCCGTACGCACCGTCGATGCGGCGCACCGGCGGCCAGTACTTCGCCGCCCGGTCCACCCCGTCCGGGTAGGCCGCCACGGATCGTGGATATGGGCGGGTCCACTCGTCGGCAGTGACCATCGCGGCGGTGTGCGGAGCGTTCGACAGGGGATTGTCCCTCGCCGGCCACTGACCCGACTCGACCCGGTCGATCTCCTCCCGGATGGCGATCATCGCGTCGCAGAACCGGTCCAGCTCGGCCAGGTCCTCGCTCTCGGTCGGCTCCACCATCAGCGTCCCGGCCACCGGGAAGGACATGGTCGGCGCGTGGAACCCGTAGTCGATCAGCCGCTTCGCCACGTCGTCCACGCTCACCCCGGTCGCCTTGGTCAACGGCCGCAGGTCCAGGATGCACTCGTGCGCGACCAGCCCCTTGTTGCCGGTGTAGAGCACCGGGTAGTGCCCACGTAGCCGGGCTGCCACATAGTTGGCCGCCAGGACCGCCACGCCGGTGGCCCGGGCCAGCCCGTCCGGCCCCATCATCCGCAGGTAGGCCCACGGGATGGGCAGGATGCCGGCCGACCCGTGCCGGGCCGCGGAGATCGCCGGCCGGACCACGGTCGCGTCGCTGTCGGCGGCGGTCAGCGGGTCGCCGGGCAGGTACGGTGCCAGGTGCGACCGGACCGCGACCGGACCGACCCCGGGCCCCCCGCCACCGTGCGGGATGCAGAAGGTCTTGTGCAGGTTGAGATGGGACACGTCGGCACCGAATGTGCCCGGCTTGGCGAACCCGAGCAGCGCGTTGAGGTTGGCGCCGTCGACGTACACCTGGCCACCAGCGTCGTGGACCTTGGCGCACAGCGAGGCGATGCCCGTCTCGTACACCCCGTGGGTGGACGGGTAGGTGACCATGATCGCGGCCAGGGTGTCCCGATGCGCCTCGATCCTGCGGTCCAGGTCGACCAGGTCCACGTTGCCGTCGGCGTCACAGGCCACCACGACCACCCGCATGCCGGCCATCACCGCGCTGGCGGCGTTGGTGCCGTGCGCCGACGACGGGATCAGACACACGTCACGATGCCCCTCGCCCCGATCCCGGTGGTAGCCACGGATGGCGAGCAGGCCGGCGAGTTCCCCCTGCGAACCGGCGTTGGGTTGCACGCTCACCGCGTCGTAGCCGGTCACCTCGGCCAGCCAGCCCTCCAGGGCGGTGACCAGTTGACGGTAGCCGGTGGTCTGCGCGGCCGGCGCGAACGGGTGGATGTCGGCGAACTCCGGCCAGCTCACCGGCTCCATCTCGGTGGTGGCGTTGAGCTTCATCGTGCAGGAACCCAGTGGGATCATGCCCCGGTCCAGGGCATAGTCGGAGTCGGCCAGCCGCCGCAGGTACCGCAGCATCGACGTCTCGGACCGGTGACGGTGGAATACCGGATGGGTCAGGAAGTCGGTCCCGCGGGCCAGTCCGACGGGCAGCGCCGGTTCGGCCCGGCCGGGGAACCGGGGCACCCCGAACGCCGCCCAGACCGCCGCCAGGTGCGCCTCGGTGGTGGTTTCGTCGCAGGCGATCCCCACCCGGTCGGTGCCGACCAGTCGCAGGTTGACCCCCTGTTCGGCGGCGGCAGCCACCACTGCTTCCGCCCGGCCCGGCACCACGGCGGTCACGGTGTCGAAGAAGTCGTCGTGGGCGACGGTGACGCCGCCGGCGCGCAGCCCGGCGGCCAGGGTGGCGGCGTGCGCGCCGGTCCGCCAGGCGATCGCGGTCAACCCGTCCGGACCGTGGTAGACGGCGTACATGCTGGCCATCACGGCCAGCAGCACCTGGGCGGTACAGATGTTGCTGGTCGCCTTCTCCCGGCGGATGTGCTGCTCACGGGTCTGCAACGCCAGCCGGTAGGCCCGGTTACCGTCCGCGTCCCGGGACACCCCGACCAGACGGCCGGGCAGCATCCGCTCCAGGCCGGCCCGCACCGCCAGGTAGCCGGCGTGCGGCCCACCGAAACCCATCGGTACGCCGAAGCGTTGCGTGGTGCCGGCGGCGATGTCGGCACCGATCTCCCCCGGCGACCGCAGCAGGGTCAGGGCGAGCAGATCGGCGGCGACGGTGACCAGTGCCCCGACGGCATGGGCGGCGCTGACCAGATCACCGTGGTCGCGGACCGCACCGGACGCGCCAGGGTACTGCAGGTGCAGGCCGAAGAACTCCTCCGGCAGAGCCTCGGTGCCCAGGTCCAGCACCCGCACCTCGATGCCGAGCGGTTCGGCCCGGGTGGCGATCACCGAGATGGTCTGCGGCAGGGTGTCGGCGTCGACGACGTACACCGGGCTCTTGGTCTTGGCGGCGCGGCGGGCCAGGGTCATCGCCTCCGCCGCCGCGGTGCCCTCGTCGAGCATCGACGCGTTCGCGGTGGCCAGCCCGGTCAGATCGGTGACCATCGTCTGGAAGTTGAGCAGCGCCTCCAGCCGACCCTGGCTGATCTCCGGCTGGTACGGCGTGTACGCCGTGTACCAGGCCGGGTTCTCCAGCACGTTACGGCGGATCACCGCCGGGGTGTGGGTGCCGTGGTAGCCGAGCCCGATCATCGACACGGCCACCGTGTTGCGGGCCGCGATGGCCCGCAGTTCGGCGATGGTCTCGGCCTCGGTCGCCGCCGGGGGCAGGTCCAGGGTGCCGTGCCAGCGGATCACCTCGGGAATCGCGGCGTCCATCAACTCGTCGACGGAGGCGTATCCCACGGTCTCCAACATCCGGCGTTCCTCGCCGGGATCCGGGCCGACGTGGCGTACGACGAAGGGTTCAGCGGTCATCGGATGCGCTCCCGGAGGGCGAGGTCGACAGGGCGGCCTCCCCCTGAGTCGCATCCGCGCCAGCAGACGGAACGCTCCACAGCGCCTGCCCACGAGGTCCTTTTGCCTGAGAGGTTCCGGGGAGGATTTGCCCCTTCGGCGCCGCCTGAACGGTTTCAGGTGGTCTCTCCCCCGTGGGTGGTACCGGCATCGGCCACGGTACCAGCCCTGCACCCAGGCCTGACGCGGCACTGGAACAATAAGATCAACGTGTGGGTCCGCCAGCGGGGCGCGCGGTGGTGCAGGGGCTTCACGCCCCGACGGACCCACCGCCGTCGTACGGTCAGCCCACCCAGCGGGGCGCGTTGCGGGGCAACGCCGCCGCGCCACCCGGGTCCGGCTGCTCGACCGGAGTGGGACCGGCCGGACCGTCGAGCCGGTCCATGGTGCGCGCCAACTGCTCCCGGCCCTGACTGAGGTGCTGGGCCGCGGCCTGCATGTGGGACATCATCATCTCGCCGGAGATCCGCAACGCCTCCCGGCAGTAGTCGTCAGCGTCAGCAGCTGCCTGACAGACTTCCTCCCCGAGGACCAGGACACCTTCACCGCTCCGTGGCACACGCCCAGCCGGTTCCGACACCGCCCGGCATCATCCAGGGAATTGAGGTCCTCGGCTTCGACACCGGCCGGTTCCATTCCTGGCTCTGCTACAGCCTCCTCGGCCAAGCCATCGACAAGCTCGGAATCCGCGCCAACGACCGCGGCCTGCTGACCACCCTCCTCGAAGCCCAGCAGGTCACGGACATGGCCAACAGCAACCGTGGCACGTACGACGGCACACCCGAAGACGTCACCTGGTTCCCGGCACTCATCACCGAGTACGACACCGAGCAGCCGGTTCCATCGAACTCACCGGTCCGCCACACCTCACACTCGGGGCCGCGCTCACTGAGCACCTCCTATGCCTCGCCAAGCGGACCTGTTCTCCAGCGGACCGCTGGCCGTACGCCAGGTCGGGCCGTACCAGTACGTGCCGAACCCTTCGTGGTGCAGTTGACCGCTGTGGTAGCCGGACTGGAGTAGCCGGTCGACCGCACCGGCCACCATCGTGTCCGCCCCGCACAGGTAGACGTGCCGCGAGCGAAAGTCACCGTTGGTCAGGGCTTGGTCGATGAGCTGTGTGAACTCACCGGGACGGGTCGCGTCGGACCCGACGACGTAGGTGACCCGCAGCCACGGACACGAGGCGGTCAGCTTGTCGATCGCGTCGCTGTCGTAGAACTCCAGCCGGGAACGGGCCCCAGGTAGAGGTCCACCCGCCGGCTCTGTCCCGATAGGGCCACCTGCTCGACCAGGGCCTTCAGTCATACCCGTAGCGGCCTATCCGGGAGAAGATCGACTTCGGGCTTGTGGAATCGGTGCCGTGGTGTTCGCCCTGGGCACTTCAGGCACGTGGCGGGCCGACGGGTTCACGAGCCGGGCACTAGACTTCCGCGGCGATGGATACCCAGGTCCCCACCGGCGAGCCGCCGGCCGTCACCCGCCCCTGTGGACACTGCGGACGACCTGTGCCGCAGCGGGCCGCCGCCGGCCGCCCGTTCCGCTACTGCCGTGACAACGACGGGGCTTGCCAGCGCGCCTCCCGCAACAGCCGGATGCGGCATCGCAACGCCCCCGGTCTGGCCGGCCAGGTCGCCCGCACCTGGGAGGCGGTCGACCGACTCGACCAGGTGGTCGACACGTTGACCGAGGCACTGCACGCAGAACTCTCCCCGGCCGGGGTGGAACGGCAACTCGCGCAGGTACGGGCCGAGACCGCCGCCCAGGTCGCCGCCGCCCAGACCGAACGGGACGAGGCCCGCTGGGACGCCGAAGCTGCTGTCCGGGACGCCACCGAGGCCCGACAGCAGACGCAGAACGCCGTCGTTGACCGTGACGCCGCCCGCCGGGACGCCGAGGCCGCTGCCCAGGCCACGGCCGAGGCCCACCGCCGTACGACCGAGGCGCTGGCCGCCCGGGACGAGGCACAACACGTGGCCAGCGCGGCGCAGGCCCTGCGGTCGCAGGCCGAACAGGACCGTGACGCCGCCCGCCGGGACGTGCGGGAGCTGAGGGGCCGGATCGAGACCGCCGAACGCCAGGTCGCCGAAGTGACCCGGGAACGGGACACCGCCCGCTCCGACGCCGACCGGGCCGCCCAGGCGGCGACGGAGGCGCTGGGCCGGGCCAGGCACTTCCAGGCGGTTGCCGCCGAGGCACAGGACGCGGCCGACGCCGCCGCCCGCGAGGCGGTGCAGGCCCGGGGGGAGGCCGAGCTGGCCCGCGCCGCCGCCGAGCAGGCCCAGGCCACGGCAGCCACGGCGACCGGGGAACTCGACCGGACCCGCGTCGCGTTGGATCGTGCCGCCGCGGAACTGGACCAGGCCCGGGGCGAGCTGCGGACCGCCCGCGACAGCGCCACCGGCCTTCAGGGCCGCTTGGCCGAGTTGGCCGTACGACTACGCGCGGCGGAATCGGACCGGGACGCCACCGCCGCCCGGGCGGCGCAGCTGTCGGCGCAGGTCGGCGACCTCGCCGCCGCGCTGGCCAGCCTCGGTGCGGCCGCCGCCCGGCCCGCCAACGACGGCGGTGGCACCGGGTGAGAGGGGGCCCGTCGGCGGGAACCGGGTGAGGCGGCTCACCGGTCGCAACGGCCGGCTACGCTCGCATCGTCGCACCACAGGTAGCTTTTCCGGGTACCTTTCCTGTCGCAGCGGGAATCGCCCGCCCGGGACATGTCGTTACACCAAGAAGACCAGCACCGGAAACAAGGGGGAAACCGACCATGGGCGAGCGCATGCTGCGCGGAAGTCGTCTGGGAGCGGTCAGTTACGAGTCCGACCGCAACACGGAGCTCGCGCCGCGCCAGACCCGCGAGTACCTCTGCGCCAAGGGCCACCAGTTCGAGGTGCCCTTCGCCGTCGACGCCGAGGTACCGACCACCTGGGAATGCAAGTTCGACGGCAGCGTGGCCCGGCTGGTCGACGGTAGCGAGCCGGAGCAGAAGAAGGCCAAGCCGCCGCGTACCCACTGGGACATGTTGCTGGAGCGCCGCTCCATCACCGAGCTGGAGGACATCCTCGCCGAACGGCTCCAAGAGGTCCGCACCCGGCGCGGCCGGGCCTGATCGACCAGAATACCGCCGCCGTCGTCGCCGGGAGTCACCGGTGACGACGGCGGTTCTGTCTGCGGGACGCCTGGTCGCCTGCCGACTGGCGGCCGACCGACCGCGGTCAGGGCTGGCGCGGCTCCACGATTTCTCCTTCGATCGCCACCCCGGGCGGGACATCCTGTGCGGCGGTAGGCCCGGGTGACGTATCGCTGGGCTGTGGCTGCCCGCGGTGTACCCGTACCCGGCGGGGACCGAACAGGTCACCGGCCACCATCGCCGACACCCGCCGCTCGGCGGTGGCCTGCACCTGACGGCGGACCAGCCGCCGCACCGGGGGTACCACCAGCAGCAGCCCGACCGTCCCGGTGACCAGCCCCGGCACGGCCAGCAGCAGCCCACCGGCCAGCCCCACCAGACCGTCGGTCACCTGGATCCCCGGCGGCTGTCCCGAATCAACAGCGGACCGGAACCCGCGCCACGCCCGCAGTCCCTCCCGCCGCAGCAGCATCAGGCCCAGCGCGGACGCTGCCAGGACCAGCAGGATCGTCCAGCCGAATCCGATCCATCGCCCGAACGCCACGAATACGGCAAACTCGGCGATTGCTGTGAGCAGCAGTGCCAGCGGCACCAACCTGAGTCCTCGGCGCATGTCACCTCAATCCGGATCTGCGGCCGTGTGATCCGCCCATCCAGCATGACACGCCCACCATCACGGCCAGCGAACCTGCCCGGTGGGCGTACGACGCAAGCCCCGCCGTAACGTCGCCCGACGGTCCCGCACACCCCACAGGGCGACCCGCCACAGCCCCTCCCCGATGATCGTCGGGCTCATCTTGCTCGCCCCGTGTTCCCGTTCGGAGAACGTGATCGGCACCTCGACGATGCGGAAACCCGCCTGGTGGGCGCGGCGGGACAGTTCGACCTGGAACGAGAAACCCTGCGATGACACCGACCCGAAGTCGATCTTTTCGAGCACCGGTAGCCGGTAGACCCGGTATCCGCCGGTGACGTCGGAGACCGGCATCCCCAACGCCAGCCGGGCATACAGATTCGCCCCACGGGAGAGCACCAACCGGTGCCACGGCCAGTTGACGACCTCCCCGCCGGGCATCCACCGCGACCCGATCACCACATCTGCCTCACGGGCTGCGTCCAGCAACTTCGGCAGCTCCTCCGGAGCGTGCGAACCGTCGGCGTCCATCTCGACCACCGCGTCGTAGCCCCGGTCCCGGGCCCACCCGAACCCGGCCACATACGCCGCCCCCAGGCCCTGCTTGCCGCTGCGGTGCAACACATGGACATGATCATCGTCGGCCGCCAGTCGGTCGGCCAGCGCCCCGGTGCCGTCCGGGCTGTTGTCGTCGGCGATGAGGATCTCCACCTCGGGCGCCGACCGGCGTACCCGATCGGTGATCACCGTGACGTTGTCGGCCTCGTTGTAGGTGGGAATCACCACCAGGACCCGACCCACGCCGGGATAACCGGCCCTACGATCGCGCTTCAGCGCCTCGCTCACCACGTTCCTCCGCCCCCGCCGGGTCACCGACGTCCCCCGTCGTCACGTCCCGCCGGGCCGCCCCCGGGCGGCGGCGTTCCCGCACCGCCAAGGCCAGGACCAGCACGGCAGCGGCCACCAGGGCCACCTCCGGCCACAACCCGACGCGGGTGGCCACCGTACGACCGTCCTGCGGCCGTAGCTGCCGTACCACCACCTCACCGGTGTTGAAGCCGGTGGCGTCGGATACCCGCCCGGCGGGGTCGACGAACCCGGACACACCGACCGTGGAGGCCATCAACGCCGGACGGCCGTGCTCCACCGCCCGCAGCCGCACCATTGCCATCTGCTGCAGCGCCTCGGACTCGTCGAACGTGGCGTTGTTGGTCTGCACCACCAGCAGCTGCGCCCCGCCGGTGACCGTGTCCCGCACCACCGCGTCGTAGGCCACCTCGAAACAGATCACATCCCCCAGTACCGCCCCGGCGGCCCGCACCACCCCAGGGGTGCTGCCCGGCACGAAGTCCGCCCGGACCCGGTCGACCTCCTTGCTGACCAGCCGGGCGATGTCGCGCATCGGGACGTACTCGGCGAACGGCACCGGATGCCGCTTGACGTACAGCTGGTCCAGGTCCGGGCCGCTGCCCGGCTGCCACAGCAGCCCCACGTTGCGCACCTGCCCCGCGCCCGGACCGGTCAGTACCGCCCCCACCAGGACCGGCACCCCGATCGCCGAGGCCGCCTCGGAAATCCGGGCGGCGGCATCCGGATACCGCAGTGGGTCGATGTCACTGGAGTTCTCCGGCCACACCACCAGGTCTGGTTTCGGCTGCTGGCCGCTGGCAACCCGGGCGGCCAGGGCCACCGTCGCGTTGACGTGGTTGTCCAGCACCGCGCGCCGCTGGGCGTTGAAGTCCAGCCCCATACGAGGCACATTGCCCTGCACGATCGCCACGGTCAGCGCCCGTCCGGTCGGGGTACCACCCACCGGCACCAGTGCCCCGACCAGCATCAGCAGTCCCGCCACCGCCACCAGGCCAACCGCCGGCCACCACCCGGTCAGCCGACGCCCGCCGTCGTCGGGGCGCCGCCAGGGCCGCCACACGGCGGCCACCAGGCACCCCCCGGCCAGCGCCACCCCGAACGTCACCAGCGGCGCGCCACCCAACGCCGCGACCCGCAGCAGCGGCGAATCACCCTGGCTGAACGCCAACCGCCCCCACGGGAATCCACCAAACGGCGTACGGTCCCGCAGCGCCTCCTGCGCCACCCACAGCAGCCCCGTCACCATCGGCCACGACCAGCGGAACCGGTCCACCAGGGCACTGGTCCACGCCCCGGCCGCCCCCAGCAGCGCCAGGTACGCCGCCTGCAACACCGACAGCAACACCCACGGCAGGGAACCGGTGTGCAGGTTCGTCCAACTCAACAGCGGGGCGAAGAACACCAGCCCGGCGAGCATTCCCAGTCCCGCCCCGGCGCGTAACCGCCGCCGGTGCACCGCCGCAGCCAGCAGCGCCACTCCGACCGGCGCCAACCACCACAGCCCGTACGGCGGGAACGCCGCCAGTAGCGCACCACCGGCCACCACCGCGGCCAGCACCGCCAACCCCAGCGGCATTGGCCGAGCCGCCCGGCCGTCGACGACCTCCACCGGCGTCTTCACCCCACCCCATCACGTCGCGTCTCCAGCGGTGGACCGTCAACCGCAGTGCCACCGGTGGCACGAGGAAACTCCCGCCGAAGGCTACCGGCCCCACCGCCCGGCCTGCCCGACCCGCCCCACGGGTCCGGCGGGAGCGCGGATAGGGCAGGCCGGGCGAAAGACCGGCGGCCGGGGACATCACGGGCAACCGACGGTCTGGGAGCACCGAAAGGTGATCGGGATCATAGCCGGCAAATCGGGCGTACCCGTGGAAGCATCCCGTGCACAGCTCACCCCAAGAGCCTGCGGAAACGTGACACCACACCTGGAAGGGCACAGCGGCAATGACACAAGTCAGGAGCAAGGAACGGTTATGGACCCGGGATCTGGTGCTCGCCTCAATGGCGAACCTCTTCCTGGCGTTCGTGTTCTACCTGCTCATGACCACGATGGCCGGATACGCCATCGAACGGTTCAGCGCCTCGGACACCATCGGCGGACTGACCTCCAGCGTCTTCGTCATCGGCGCCACCGTAGCCCGCCTGTTCGCCGGGAACCTCGCCGACCTGGTGGGCCGCCGCCGGACCCTCACCATCTCCCTCGTGGTATTCCTCATCGCCTCCCTGAGCTACCTGCCAGCCGACGCGCTCGACTCACTCGGCGTCCTACTCGTCGTACGGGCGATACACGGGGTGGCGTTCGCCACCGCCAGCACCGCCGCCATGACCCTGGCCCAGTCGCTCATCCCGGCGTCCCGCCGGGCCGAAGGCACCGGATACTTCACCCTCAGCATCACCCTCGCCACCGCGATCGGACCATTCGTCGCACTGCTGCTGGTCCACGGACCCGGCTACCGGGCGCTGTTCACCGCCGGCTGCATCGCCTCCGCACTCGCAATGATCACAGCACTGTTCCTACGGACCCCACACGTGCCACTGCCCGCCGAACAACGGGCCCGGCTACGCCGATTCCACCCCAGGGACATGCTGCACGCCAACGTCGTCCCCGTAGCCAGCTTCATGTTCGTCATGGCCGTCAGCTACTCCGGAGTACTGACCTTCCTCAACTCCTACGCCAACGAACGCGGCCTGGAAACAGCCGCCAGCGTCTTCTTCCTCGTCTACGCCGCCGTCCTGTTCCTGTCCCGGTTCGTCGCCGGCCCGCTACAGGACCGCCGAGGCGACAACCTCGTCGTCTACGTCGCGATCGGTGCCTTCGCCGCCGGCCTCGCCGTCCTCGCCGCCGCCCACACCAACACCGTCCTTCTACTCGCCGGCGGCCTGATGGGACTCGGCTTCGGCACCCTCATGTCCGCACTCCAGTCGATCGCGGTCGCCCGCGTTCCCATGCCCCGCATCGGCGTGGCCATCTCCACCCACTTCCTCATGGTCGACCTCGGCGTGGGCGTCGGCCCGGTCCTACTCGGCCTATTGCTCAGCCACACCGGCTACACCCGGATGTACCTGCTACTCGCCACCGTCGTACTGCTCTCCGCCGCCCTGTACCACCTCGTACACGGCCGGGTGGACCAGGCCCGACGGCGGCAGACCGACCCCGTCGAGGTCGCCGAACCGGCAGCGGCACAGTAGGTAACCCGCCAGCCGGGAAAAGAACGCGGACAGCGGAACACCGGCCCGGGAACCGGCGGCCGACAAGCGGAACACGCGCCGGGAACCGGCGGCCGACAGCAAAATCGGGGCGCGGCCACTGGCCACGCCCCGATGCTCCCAGGCCCTTCCCGGCCGGTGCGGCAGAGGTATCCAGCACGACCTTCGGACCGACCAGACGCGGGCTGGCTGCCCCCGTAAGGCCGTTGTCTACTGGCCGCGTACATTCCCCTGCCCGTACACCGGTAACCGCGGCCGGTTCGCGCCGCCCCGCCGACCCCCGCCCGCTGGACCTGGCCGCCGCGACACAAGAACCATGTCGCTCGGCCAGCGGACGAAGAGACGAAGCGAACAACAGCCGCTTCCCGTAGTAGGACTCAAAGACGGTACGTGGTCGACCCCGGTAACTGTCAACCGCCCCCGGCCAGTCGCCCAAATCGACCCGGCGTGTCGCACCCGGCGCGCCCCGACCACCACCCGGAACGCCCCGATCACCGGCCGCCCGACCCCGCCGCGACCGCCAGATGCCGCCGCAGCAACGCCACCGCCGCCCCCGGATGCTCGGCGGCCAACAACCCACCCGCCGCCAACACATAGTCGACGTCCACCGCCCTACCGGCCGCCCGGGGCAACGCCCAGCCCCCCGCATGATCGGTGAGCACCGCGTCCAGCACCGCCGCCGACCGGGCCGGCTCGGCGTGGCGAAGCACACCGCCGGAACCAATCAACAACCGCACATCCCGCAGATCCCGGGCCGCCCGTTCCCCCACCGAACCGCCCCGCACATGCCGACGCACCGCCACCGTCGCCGCCAACGCCGCGATCCGCTCGTCGACCGCCCGCTCGGCCCCGCCAACCGACAGATGACCCGGGTCGGCCGCCCGTACCGCCGCCGGCCCCGCCAACGCCACCCGGTCCGCCTCGGTCAGCAACCGTTCCGCCGCCGCCGCCTCGACCACACCCGGCGCGCTCCACCGCATGCCCAGATCACCCTCGACCGTACGGGCCCGCCACAACGTCCCAGCCGCCGCCACCCCCGGCCCGCCGGCCGACTCGTCCGGAGTCAACGCCGAATACACGTCCGTGGTCGCCCCACCCACGTCCACCACCAGCAGATCCCCGCCCAGGTGGTCGGCCAGCAACTCCACCCCGGTCAGCACCGCATCCGGGGTGGCCGCCCGCACCAGGCCGGCGAACCGGTGCCCCCGCGACAACCGCTTACCGCCGATCACATGCCGCAGGAACACCGCCCGGATCGCCTCCCGCGCCGGCCCCGGCCGCAGCACCCCGATCCGGGGCAGCACATTGTCGGCCGCCGTCACCGGCACCCCCCGCTCGGCGAGCAGACCCGTCAGCGACTCCCGGACATCCCCGTTACCGGCCAACACGACCGGGATCCGCCAACGGGCCCGAGCCAACCGGGACGCGTTGTGGGTCAACACCTCCGCGTCCCCGCCATCGGTGCCGCCCACCAGCAACACCACGTCCGGGCGGGCAGCCCGCAACGCGGCCAACCCCGCCCCGTCCAACGGGCCCGCCGCGACGTGCACCACCCGCGCCCCCGCCGACAGGCCCACCCGATGCCCCGCCTGCGCCGTCACCAACTCCTCGTAGCCCACCACCGCCAGCCGCAACCCACCGCCAGCCGACGAGCACACATACCACGGCATCGACGACCCGGCCGGCAACCCCACGGTGGCCTGCGCGACCGCCGCATCCAACCCGTGCAGCACATCCGTGCCGACCGTCGTGGGCCGGGTCGCGGTCGCCACCAGCCGACCATCGCCGAGGTCCACCACCGCGACCTTCGTACAGGTGGAACCCACGTCGGCGCAGACCGCGTACACGTCACAGGCCCCCAGGGACCGCCCCCGGCGCCGGCGGCGGCACCACCACCGTGCCAGTCGCCGACACCGCCACCACCGGCTCGGCCAACACCTCCGCCGCCGACGCCCCCAGATCCGGCCGACCCCGACACACCACCCGGCACTCGAAGTCGATGGTGCGACTACGGTTACCCACCCGGGTCACCGTCGCCACCACCTCCAACACGTCCCCCGCCCGCATCGGAGCACGGAACTGCACATCCGAATAGGACGCGAACAACCCCTCATCCCCGTCGGTACGGATACACACCTCCGTCGCCACATCACCGAACAAACCCAGCGCGTACGCCCCATCCACCAGATCACCGGCATAGTGCGCGTGCGAATACGGCACATAGCGCCGATGGGTCACCGTCAGCCCGAGACGCGGATCAGTCATGCCGAAGCCTTCACCTTCTGTGCGACCAACGCATGGACCAGGTAACTGGCCACCTCACTCGGAGTGGTGCCCCGACCGAAGATACGGTCCACCCCCAACTCCCCGGTCATCTTCTCGTCGAACCGAGGCCCACCAACGATCAACAACGGTCGCCGCCCCGCCGGCATCGCCTCCCGGAACGCCGCCGACATCTCCCGCGTGTTGTGCAGATGCGCATCCCGCTGCGTGACCACCTGCGACACCAGCACCGCGTCCGCGCGTTCCGCCCGGGCCGCCTCCACCAGATCCGGCACACTCACCTGCGCACCCAGATTGGTCACCTTCAGCTCGCGGTAGTACTCCAGGCCCTTCTCACCGGCGATGCCCTTGACGTTGAGGATCGCGTCGATGCCCACCGTGTGCGCATCGGTGCCGATACAAGCACCCACCACCGACAGTTTGCGCCGCAACCGCTGCTTGACCAGCGCGTTGACCTCCTTGGCGGACAACAACGGAAAGTCCCGCTCCACCACCTGCACCGCCGACAGGTCCACCAGATGGTTCACCCGCCCATAGACGACGAAGAAGGTGAACCCGTCGCCCATCTGCTTGGCGTGCACCAACATCGCCGGGTCCATGCCCATCTTCCCGGCCAACTGCAACGCCGCACCCTCGGCCCGCTTGTCGTGCGGCACCGGCAACGTGAACGACATCTGCACCATGCCGTCACCCGTGGTGTCCCCGTACGGCCGCACGATCGACCCGCTCATCGCCCCTCCCCCTCGGCGGCCGCCACCGCCGGGCCAGCCGACGGAGCCTCCAGGATCTCCGTGGCCGGGTTGAAGTAGTCGTCGGCCTGCGCCGCCACCCCATCCAGGCCCTTGCCCCGGTCCGCCGGCCGCTTCATGATCCCGAACGTGCCCTCGGCGATCGCCGTCAACAACGTGTCGTCACCGATCCGCTCCAACAACCGCACCGCGTCCGCCAACACCCGGTTCGCCCGCTGCTGGATGAACCCACCCGGCGCCGGCACGAAATCCTCGCGCAACCCGCCAGCGGCCCCCAACACGTACCGCACGTTCTGCAGGGCGATGTCCCGATCCGACAACCACGGCGTCACCACCGCCTCGGTCATCATCCCCACCAGCAGGATCCCCTGACCGGTCAGGGTGCCCACCAGGTTGAAGAACCCATCCAACAGGTTGCCCCGGAACACGTCACCGGTCATGTGCTTCGTCGGCGGCATCCACTTCAACGGCGCGTCCGGAAACAACTCCCGCGCCAACAACGCGTGCGCCAACTCCAACCGCAACGACTCCGGCACATCCGGATTGATCTCAAACGCGTGCCCCAAACCCAGCTGCCAGTCCGCCAACCCCGCCTCGTGGGCGAAGAACTCGTTGAGCAACTGCGACACCGTCACCGTGTGCGCCTCGTCCACCGCGTCAGCGGTGGTCAGATAGTTGTCCTCACCGGTGTTGATGATGATCCCCGCCCGGGCATGCACCTGCCGGGAGAACCGCTGATCCACGAACGTCCGAATCGGATTGATATCCCGGAACAGAATCCCGTACATCGAATCGTTGAGCATCATGTCCAGCCGCTCCAGGCCAGCCAACGCCGCCATCTCCGGCATACACAACCCAGACGCGTAATTCGTCAACCGCACATAGCGGCCCAACTCCTTCGACGAGGCATCCAACGCCGCCCGCATCAACCGGAAGTTCTCCTGCGTCGCGTACGTCCCCGCGAACCCCTCCCGGGTCGCCCCCTCCGGCACATAGTCCAACAACGACTGCCCCGTCGACCGGATCACCGCGATCACATCCGCACCCGCCCGCGCCGCCGCCTGCGCCTGCGGAATGTCCTCGTAGATATCCCCGGTCGCCACAATCAGATAGATCCACGGCCGCTGCTTCGGATCACCCCACCGCCGGACCAGCCGCTCCCGCTCCGCCCGCCGCCGATCGATCAACCGGATCCCGGCCCCCACCGACCGGCGCGCCGCCTTCCTGGCCGCCGTCGCTGCCTTCCCCGACGGCACCTCGAACCGCACCGACCCCGCCGCCGCCTTCTGCGCCAGCAACGTCAGATCATCCACACCCTCCCGCGCCAGGGCAGCGAACACCGGCAACGACACCCCGTGCCCCAACCCCACGTCGGCGACCACCGCGTCCACCAACCGGTTCACCCACGGAATCCCATCCGGATCCGCACCAGTCACCCCGGCCAGCCGCAACACCGCCCGCTCCACCGACACAGTGGTATGGCTACGCGCCAAATCCACCACCGGCTGACCGGCCCGCCGCGCCAACTCCCGCGCCCGACCCACCAACACCGGATCCAAAGCCAGCTTCCCGCTCACGGCGCCGTCCCCTCCTCGTAGATCACCTCGCCGCGCAGCACCGTACGACGGCACACCGGCAACGGCGTCGGATCCTGCGGTCCCCGCAACTCCGCCACCTCCGACACCAACACCGGCAACCCCCGGTCCACCCCCGCCGGCGTCGACCACACCGCGAAGGTCGCCGGCGCACCCGGCACCAACACCCCCTCGTCGTCCCGGTGCACCGCCCGCCAACCACCCCGCGTGTGCGCGGCGAACGCCGCCCGCGCACTCAACCGCTGCGCCGGATTGAAATGCGACATCGCCGCCCGCACCGAACCCCACGGATCCAACGGCGTCACCGGCGAATCCGAACCCAACGCCAACGACACCCCGACCCCGTGCATCGCCCCCACCGGGTTCGACTCCAACGACCGCGCCACCCCCAACCGCGACGCGTACATCTGCTGCTCGCCACCCCACAACCGGTCGAACGCCGGCTGCACGCTCGCCACGACCCCGTACTCCACGAACCCGGCGATCGTCGCCTTGCTCATCAACTCGGCGTGCTCCACCCGATGCCGAGCCGCCCGCAGCCGCTCCACCCCCAGCGTCCGCGCCGCCAACCCGAACCCAGCCACCACCGTGCCGATCGCCGCATCCCCGATCGCGTGGAACCCGCCCTGCATCCCATGCTCGGCACAATCCAACAGATGGTCACGCACCTGCTCGGCAGTGACATACCCATGCCCACAACCCGGCTCGTCCAGGTACGACTCCGACAGGAACGCCGTACGCGACCCCAACGCCCCATCCGCATACAGATCGCCACCCGCGCCAACCGCACCCAGGTCACGGGCCTTCGCCGACGCCATCAACTCGCCCCAGTAGCCGTACACCTCCGGCAGACCGACCCCGGACAACGCCAACACACTCTGCAGATCGGCCTCGTCCGACGTACCCGGCCCAGCACACTCGTGCACCGCCGCGATCCCCACCGACGCCGCGTGCCGCAACGCCGCCCGCTGCACCCTCGTCAACTGCGCCGACGAGAACGACCCGAACGCGATCTCCGCCACCCGATGGTGCGCATCCAACCGCAACCAACCCGACTCGTCGTACCCGGCCAACCCCGCCGCCTGCGCGTCAGCGGCCATCATCGCCGTCGAACACAACGCCGAATGCCCACAGACCCGCGACAGATACACCCGCCGCCCCTGCGCCGCCCGATCCAACTCCCGAGCTGTCGGCAACCCCGGCCGCTCCCACCGCGACTCGTCCCAGCCGTTACCGAACACCATCGCGTCGGCCGGCAGACCCGCCGCGAACGCCGCCACCGCCGCCAGGATCTCCGCCCCCGACCCGACCCGCGTCAGATCCAGCCCCGTCAGCGTCAGGCCAGTGCCGGTCGCGTGCATGTGCGCGTCCACGAACGCGGGAGTCACCAGCGCGCCATCCAGCTCCACCACCCGATCGGCCGCCGGCGCGTCGGCATCCATGCCCACCCAGGCAATCCGCCCATCACGCACCAACAACGCCGTCGCCTGCGGATCCGCCGGGCAGTAGAGCTGTCCACCACGGTAAAGAGTCGAGGGGTTCGTCATGGCACTCAGTCTGCCGTGAGCCGCGCTGAAAACAGATCCCGCACCCCGGCGACCTCCCGCACCAACGACAACGCCAACTCGGCGTGCCCCGGCACATAGCCGTTACCCACCAGCATCGTCACGTCCGCCGCCAGCCCCTCCGCGCCCAACGCCGCCGCCGCGAAACTCGTCGCCATCGAAAAGAAGATCACCGTGCCACCCTCGGCCGTCGCCAGGATCGCCCCGTGCTCGCAGCCCGGCACATCCACGCACACCACCGTGACATCCGCCGGGCCACCCAACACGCCAGAGACCGCCGCCGACAGCGCCACCGGATCCCGGGCATCGGCCAGCACCACGTCCGTGGCCAGGCCAGCGGCCAACAACCGGTCCCGCTCCGCCGGCACCGGCACCACCCCCACCGTACGACCGGCACCCGCCCGCGTCGCCGCCGCCAACGACAACGAACCGCTCTTACCCGCGCCCCCGATTACCGCCACCGTCGGCCGGTCATAGCCGGCCACCACCCGCGCAGTCAGCGCCGGCGCACCACAGACGTCCAGCACCGCCAACGACAACATCGGGTCCAGGTCGTCGGGCAGCACCGCGGCGATCGACCGAGCGAACAGGATCGCGTGCCCGGCACAGGGCACCTGCTCGCCGCGACCGTCCCAGGAGGCGAGCCCGTCGGTGATGGCCAGCGGGGTCAACGTGAGCGACACCAGGGTGGCCACCCGATCACCGGGCTTGACCGGCAGCGGTGACTCCGGACCGACCTCGTCCACGACGCCGATCAGCATGCCCCCCGACCCGGTGACCGGATTGTGCATCTTGCCGCGACTGGCGATGATCTCCAGCACCTCGGCCCGCACCGCCGCACCATCACCGGCGTGCTTCTCCGAGAGCTGACGGAAACTGGCCGCGTCGAGATTGAGCCGCTCCACCCGGATCCGCACCTCGTCGGCGCCAATCTCCCGACCCGCGTCCAGCCGCGTCGCCGCCTGCGGCAGCACCCCCGCCGGCTCGACCACCCGATGCAGACCCACTGGAGACGTCACGACGGCCCCTCCCTCCCCACCCGTCACACGACACCCAGCCGGTCGCATGGCGGGAAAACTTCCGGCAGAATAGTTTCTCCACAGGATATTTTCCAGTAGCCTTCGTGCGGCCAAGAGCAACACGCGGGACAAGAGGAGGGCTCGTGACACAGACACAACCGGTTGAGGCCATCCCTCAACCCCGCCACGCCCCCACCGACCCGCCCCAGAGCGCCGCCGGACAGCCCTACGAATACCGCCGACGGCCCCTCGTCGAACCCGACTGGACCCGTTTCCCCGGCTGGCGACACGTCACCCGGCAACAGTGGGAATCCGCCCAATGGCAACGAGTCAACTGCGTCAAGAACATCAAGCAACTACGCGCCGTACTCGGCGACCTCGTCGACGAGTCCTTCTACACCGACCTCGCCGCCGACCAGGCCGACCTGGCCACCATGTCGATGCTGGTCCCGCCGCAGATGCTCAACACCATGGTGCCCTTCGAGCCGATGAGCACCGAGGCGCTCCTCGCCGACCCGGTACGCCGCTACATGATCCCGGTCGCCTCCGACCGGCGCACCGACTGGCCATCGCACCCGTACGCCAGCCGTGACTCGCTCCACGAACACGACATGTGGGTCGCCGAAGGTCTCACCCACCGCTACCCCACCAAGGTGCTCGCCGAACTGCTCTCCACCTGCCCCCAGTACTGCGGGCACTGCACCCGGATGGACCTGGTCGGCAACTCCACCCCGACAGTGGACAAGCTCAAGCTGACCCTCAAGCCGGTCGACCGGTACGACGCCCACATCAACTACCTGAAGGCCCACCCCGGGGTACGAGACGTGGTCGTCTCCGGTGGCGACGTCGCCAACGTGCCGTGGCGAAACCTCGAGTCCTACCTGATGCGGCTACTGGAGATCGAAACGATCCGGGACATCCGGCTCGCCACCAAGGCGCTGATGGGCCTGCCCCAGCACTGGTTGCAGGCCGACGTCGTCGAAGGCCTGGAGCGGGTCGCTCGCACCGCCGCGCGCCGGGGCGTCAACCTGGCCATCCACACCCACGTCAACCACGCCCAGTCCCTCACCCCGCTGGTCGCCCGGGCCGCGCAGACCGCTCTCGAGGTCGGCGTACGCGACGTCCGTAACCAGGGTGTGCTGATGCGCGGTGTCAATGCCAGTGCTTCCGACCTGCTCGACCTCTGCTTCGCACTTCAGGGCGAAGCGGGCATCCTGCCGTACTACTTCTACATGTGCGACATGATCCCCAACGCCGAACACTGGCGGGTCCCAGTCTGGCACGCCCAGCAACTCCAGCACGACATCATGGGCTACCTACCCGGGTACGCCACTCCCCGGATCGTCTGTGACGTGCCGTTCGTCGGCAAGCGTTGGGTACACATGCTCACCGACTACGACCGCGAGCGCGGCATCTCGTACTGGACGAAGAACTACCGCACCTCCATCGAGTCCGCCGACCTGGAGGCCCTCGACAAGCGCTTCGCCTACTACGACCCGATTGACACCCTGCCCGACTCGGGGCAGGCATGGTGGGCGCGGCAGGAGGCCGACATCCTGGCCTGATAGCGATCTACCCATGGTGAAGGGGTGACCGGACGTCCGGTCACCCCTTCACCATGTCAATCGTCGGGCTGTGTCAGCCCTTGAACATGTCCTTCACATCACGTCCAGCATCCTTGGCGTGCTCACCAGCCTGCTTGGCCTTCGCGCCGCTACGCTCCGCTCCGCCCTCGGCCTGCTGATTCTGGTCGCCCCTGGCCTCGCCGGTCTTCTGCTTGGCTGCGCCCTTCAACTCCTCGGCCTTGTTCTTGGCCTTGTCGGTCAAGCTCATGGTTCCCACTCCCTCCGGTAGGCGCATCCCGGGTCGGGTTGCGTTCGTCGCTAGCGGTGGAGATGCCCGTCCTGGTGTCGGTGGAAACCTGTGCTGTCGATCTGGGAGGGGGCCCACTACCTGTATCGCGTCCTAGGACGCTAGGTTATTGGGAGGCTCAGAGTTCGGCCAGTCTGTTCGGTCACGCCCGACGCCGGGCGACCAGCACCGCATCGTGGACGACAGTCTCCTGCCCCTGCTCACCCCACGTCGGACGCGGACGGGTCTCGGCGATCAGCACGTCCCAACCCGCCGGGTCCAGCGCGGCCGCCACCTCCTCGGCAGTGAACATCATGTCCGGAAAGTGCATCCGGTGTGCGCCGGCCCGCAGATCGGAGGGATGATGTCCGACGATCAGCAGAGTGCCGCCCCGACTCACCGCTGCGGCCAGCCGCGCGAACAGCTTCTGTCGGACCTCCCCGGGCAACTGCATGAACTGTGCCGACACCAGGTCGTACGCGCCCTCCGCCGGCGGCTGGTCGCGTAGGTCCGCGTGCACCCACTCGATCCGCTTCCCCACCTGCTCCCCTACCGCTGCGGCATGGGCGGCCGCACGGTCGAGGGCGGTGGTGGCGATGTCGACCGCGGTCACCTGCCAGCCGCGCTCGGCGAGCCAGATCGCGTCGGCCCCCTCGCCACAACCGACATCGAGCGCCCGACCGGAAGGCAACCCGGCCGCCTCAGCGACCAACTGCGGATTCGGACGTCCGCTCCACAACGCCGAGCGGGTACGGTACCGCTCCTCCCAGCCGGCTTCTTCGAACATCGTTCGTACCTGGTGCCGATAGGTCGCCACGGCGTCGCGGGTCTCCTCGGCGACGAGGTCGGCGTTGATCGCCGCGCCTGCGGTCAGGCCAGCCGCAGCGGCCACGATGACCTGCGCCCGTACATCTGCCACATTGCCCGCGACCCACACGCCCGGCACGGTGGTGGCACCGGACGGATCGGCGGAAACCTGACTGCCGACGACGTGCCCGCGCATCTCCACGTCGACCGCCCTGAGGCCGAGTGACTCCAGGACGCTGGAGCGGGCCATGGGCCTCGGAGCAACGACCACCGCGTCGAGCGGGACGACCTCACCGGTCTCCAGTCGTACGCCGGTCAGCGCGTCGTCGGCCACCTCAAGCCCCGTCACCCGGCCGGGCACGACGGTGATCCCGCGCGCGGCCAGCCGCTCGGCCTCCTCGCTTCCGGGTGCCAGGGCAGCGTTCGCCAGGAACACGACGTGCGGGCTCAACTGACGCCACAGCTGCGCCTGATGCTCGGCCAGCGGGCCGGTTGCCAGAATGCCGATCCGCTGGTCCCGGGCCTCCCACCCGTGGCAGTACGGACAGTGCAGCACGTCACGGCCCCACCGCTCGGGTAGCCCCGGCAGGTCTGGCAGCTCATCGACCAGCCCGGTGGTCACCAGCAGTCGCCGCGCCCGAACCTCCCGGCCGTCCGCCAACGTCACGAGGAAGCCTGCCGCCTCCCTCGACACGGTCACCGCCCGGCCCACCTCGATCTGGCCGCCGTAGCGGGTCACCTCGTCGCGGCCGGCCGCCAGCAGGTCGGCTGGCGGTGTGCCCTCCCGCGACAGGTAGTTGTGCATGTGTCCGGCCGAGGCGTTACGCGGCTCCCCGGCGTCGACCACCAGCACCGGCCGCAGCGACCGCACCAGTGCCAGTGCACCGCTGAGTCCTGCAGCACCGCCCCCGATCACCACGACGTCGTATGTTTCGTCCACCTGTTCTTCCTTCCGTTGGTTGCTTCTTGATTACCGTGCACGCCGTCGCGATGATCTGGCAAAGAACGTTGCCGTTTTGGCAAAGGACACGGCCGACACGCCTGGCCCAGGGGTGTTTTACGGCGGGTCGGCCGGGTAGCCCGCGTGGGAGTGACGGGGGGAACACCATGCCGGAACCGAGTTCGTGGGTGCACGAGGCCACGGCCACCGCCGAGGGTGGTCATCTACACACCGACGACGGGGAGTTGTCCACGACCCTGGCGTCGCCGCTCGCGCCACACTGCAACGGGCTCGCCCCCGAACAGTTACTGGCGGCGGCCTTCGCTTCCTGCCTGCATCATGCCGCGGTCGAGGCGGCAACGGACATCACCGACGAGGCGCACACCGTACGGGTCTCCGCGCAGGCGCGCCTCGCCCGGGATCCGGACGGCCGTTACCGGGCCGACGTACGGGCCAGCATCGCCTCCGTGGGGCTGACCCGAGACCAATTGATCGACCTGGCCGAGTACGCCGACCGGTTGTGGCCGTTCTCCAGTGACGGCGACGGGCGGCACACCCTGACCGTGGTCCCGGCGGAGCCACGCGGACGCTGACCGCTGCCCTGATCCCGACCGGCGCTGCGGTGCGGCATCGCGTCGGACCACGACAGGTCATCTCCGGAAACCGGCGACAACCGCTCGGTGGTCGCTTGCCGGGGTCCGCACCACACCCGCCGAGGTCGCGGTAAGTCCCCGGTAGAGCACGTGATCGGGTCGGGTGACCGGCAACGCGGCGGGCCAGGTGAAGCCCAGCCCACGGCCGGCGTCGACCTGTGCGTCGTCGAGCAGGTCGGTCAGCGGCGCGATCACCCGGTCGGTGCTGGCCGTGTTGAGATCACCGAGCACGATCAACCGCTCGGCGGCATCCCGACGCACGGCCTCGGCGAGCGCGAGCACGGTACGGTCCCGGGTGCTGGTGTCCCCGGCCCGGGCCGAACCGAGATGGACCACGTACACGGCTACGTCTCCGGTGGGCGTGGCGACCACGGCGCGCAGCGCCCGGGTCCAGTCGAGCCCGGTGTCGACCCCTACGGACTCGCGGATCGGAAAGCGGCTCCAGAGTTCGACCGTGGACATGGACACCTGGTGCGGATAGTGGTCCCGTAGGACCGCCGCCACCGAAGTGTGCACGTCATCGGCGACCTCCTGCAGTCCGACCAGGTCCGCCTTCGTGTCGACGAGGGCGTTCGCCGTAGCCGCCGGATCTGGATTGCCGGCGAGCAGGTTCTGGCTGGCCACCCGAAACTGCACCGGCCCGCTCCCCTCCGCTGGTAACCAGGCGGTCCCGAAGACCACCGCCCAGATCGCGGCCGGTATCACCACCATCGCGAGCGCGAGCCGGGACCGACGCAGCACCGCGGCCAGGGCGAGCAGCGGGATACCGGCACCGAGTACGGGTGCCGCGCTGTCCACCAGGCTGCCCAGTCCGTACACGTTGGGGACGAACCGGTGACCCACGATGAGCAGGGCCAGCAGGACAGCCGCCGTCACGGTCAGGACACCGCGACGAAGGACCAGCGGGCCGCCCGTCGGTCCGTTTCCGGATGGGTCGATCTTGCTGCCAGTCACCGTCGACATCGTATCGAGGTGGGGAGAGATCACATCGAAGGTCTGCGGGATGGGCTGGTGGTCAGTCTCGCATCCGTAGGCCGTCACCCCGTGCTCCGCGTAGATCGACGTACCGGGTGATCCGCTCCTGGATCCGGGCATAGTCGGCCCGCCGCTCGGCCGGGATCCGGTCGTCCGCCACAGCCGCCTGCAGATCGACGACCCGCGCCGCCGGCTCGTACTCCATCCAGGTGGCGAGCACCTCCACCCGGGTCACCTCCCACCTGCCGGACGCGGTACGGGTGAAGGTGAACTGCGGGACCACGGCGTCCTGGGTGTTCTCCGGCGAGCCGTCCGGGAACCTCGTCGTCAGGTTGCCGATGCCGTACGCCACCCACTTGCCGCCGATCTTCTCGAATGGCTGCACCACGTGTACGTGATGCCCGACGATGAGATCGATGTCGGGTGAGTCCAGCAGTTCCCGGGCCAGACCGAGTTGTCCCTCGTCCGGCTCGTTCTGGTATTCGGTGCCCCACTGCACCGACAGGATGACGATCTCCGCGCCCTGCTGCCGGGCCCGTCGCGCCTCGTCGAGAATGGTGTCCCGGTCGATCAGGTTCGCTGACCACTCCTTACCCTGCGGGCGGGGAATGCCGTTGAAGCTGAACGTGTACGACAGTTGGGCGACCTTGACTCCGGCCACGTCGATGACGTTCGGCCGGTTCGCCTCGACCTGGTCCCGGGCGGTGCCGGTGTGCCGCAGGCCCACCCGGTCCAGGTTGTCCAGCGTCCGCGCGATGCCCTCCTGGCCGGTGTCAAGAGAGTGGTTCGAGGCGGTCGAGCAGGTGTCGAAGCCGGCCCAGGCGGCAGCGTCGGCCAACGAGGGCGGGACGCTGAAGATCGGATAGCCGGTGAACGGACCGGACGGTTCGGCCAATGGCGTCTCCATGTGGCAGATCGCCAGGTCGGCTTGGCTGACCACGGGCCGCACCGAGGCCAGTACCTGGGTGAAGTCGTGCCCGTCCCGGCCGGCGGTCCGCGCGTCGGCGGCGGCCTGGTCGGTCAGTGGTGGGTGTACCAGCAGGTCACCGGCGGCAACGATGGTGAGTTCGGATCTCGGCATCACCGGTTGGACGGTGGCCGGCGGGTGCGAGCGTTGCACCGTCGTTCGATCCGGTGCCGCGGTGCAGCTGGCCGTGAGCAACACCGCGAGCAGGGTTATCCCCGGCGCCTTTCTCATCGCACATTCCTTAGCTCAGGGTGGGCCCCGGAGCGGCCCCACCAGGGCAAAGCCGCCTCCGCTACGGAGCCGATCAGCCCTCGCTCGAACAGATGCCCACCCTCGGTCGAACAGAGGATCCAGAGGGAGGCCCGGACTCTTCTGGCAGTAGCCGCTGGAACTGAAGGGATTCAGACCCGTCGGTGGCAGGGTTTCTGACATTTGCCTTTTGTCGCTTGTATCCAGGCGAGTGATATCTTCGCCTCCGTTGCCCGGCCAAGTGGACGAAACTGTGGCTAATGCCACCTTCGGGTACGGCCACCCTCGCACCACGAACGCCTAACCTCGGCGGGTGCTTGCCAAGGACAGCGCGGTTCAGGAAGCAATCGCAGACAAGTCAGCTACCCATACCGCCGACTCGACCTCAGCCGATCGGCCAGTTGGACGACATCGGGCGTGCGGCTCGGCGAGACGATCGTCGACGTCGCGGCTGGCCCCGCCCCCGATACAGCTGGCGCTCGCCGTCGGCATAACCGGCTGCCTCGGGCTCGTCGCGTTCACCGGATCGCAGGCACCCATCAGGTCGGCGGAACCGCCGCCGACCGTGCTCGCCGAACTCACCGAACGCGCGATGGCAGCCGAGGTGCCACCCGCCTCCCGGGCCACCGAACGGGCACCGGTGCCAACGAACTCACCGACCCCTCGGCCCAAGCCGACCCGGACCGCGCCGCCCAAGCCGACGAAGCCCAAGCCCGTCGCCGGCCTCACCCAGGCCCAGATGGACAACGCGCACACCATCGTCCAGGTCGGCGTGAAGCTCAAGATCCCCCGCAAGGGACTTGTGGTCGCCATCGCCACCGCGATGCAGGAGAGCAATCTCTACAACCTGGCCAGCGACGTGCTTCCGGAGTCGAAGAACTATCCGCACCAGGGCAGTGGCGCGGACCACGACTCGGTCGGCCTGTTCCAGCAACGCACCAGCAGCGGCTGGGGTGCGGTGAAGGACCTCATGCGCCCCGCTTACGCCGCGCAGAAGTTCTTCGAAGCACTGGTCCAGGTGCCCGGCTGGCAGCAACTCAGCATGAGCGCCGCCGCCCAGGCCGTACAGGTCTCCGCCTTTCCCGACGCGTACGCCCAACACGAGAGCCGCGCCACGACCATCGTGGCCGCCCTGCTGGCCTGACCGGTGGTGGGCCGGTGTGCGGGCCACCACCGGTTCCGCGCGATGGTCGCTGTTCGGGTTGGCGTGTCCTCAACCGGCCGGGGTGGTCCGCTCGGCGGGACCAGTGGCGGCCGCCCGGGTCGCCGGCACCGCTGACGCCGTGGTCCCGCCCGCCCCCGGCTCGACGGACACGGCAACCAGGTCCACCTCACGGAGGATCTCGTCCACCCGCGCCTCCCGCCGCCGCCGGGCCTGCAGCGCCGTCTCGAAGTCTCGCCGGGCCTGCAACGCCTCGGCGTAGACCTGGTCGCGCAGCAGCCGCGCCTCCTCACGGGCCGAGGTCAGTTCGTCGCGGGCCTGTGCCCGGATCTGCGCCGCCTCCTCCTGGGCAACCGCCAACATCTCCTGGAACCGGGTCGCGGTGGGTGTGCGATAGCCACCCGGCTTTCCGCTCAGGAGACCGCGTAGCCGCTCGACCTCCTCCCGCACCAGGGTTAATTCCTCGGTGGCCTCGGCGGCGGCCTCCGCCTGCGCCGCCATCCGGCCCAACTGCCGGCACAGGTCCTCCAGACAGGAGTCGACCTGGTCCTGGTCATAACCAATCTCAACGACGGAGAACTCCATACTTCGCCCCCCAGGCAGCCTGGTCCTACCTTCCAATGGAATCCTCGCCGAGCCGGTGGCCCACGGACGGCGGAATCAGAAAAATGCTCGACATTATCGGGCCGCCCGCAGGGCCGGCAGCCTCCCCCGGTCCCGGGTTTACCCGGACGTGTCATGGGTAGGTGCGTCATCGGTTCGCCCCTGCCCCTCAGGTCGTGATCGCCGGCTCCAGGAGCGCCTGCGGCACCCCGCTACCGGATGTGCTCCGACCAGCGTGGAAGGCGTCCGCCGGCTGTCCCTCGTCGGGTGCGTGGAAGAGATAGCGCACGAAGTCCACCCCCGCCTCGTTGTCGTCGGCGCCGGGCCACTGGCCGACAGAGTCGACGCCGACCACCTCACGACTCACTTCGTCGGTGTCCTCCACCAGCGCCCACACGGTCACCGGGTAGGAGCAGGTGGTGCCGGGCGCGGTGCACCAACGGGCGTACCAACCAGGCCGAGCAGGGACAATCTCGATGATTCTCCTCATGGCGACCTTCCTTCCGCGAACGTCGGAAGCCTGTGGTCCAGCTCGATGATGGGGCTTCGACAGGTGAGCGCCCCTCATCCCCGCCGGGTGAACCTCTGCCGGCCAGCCCGCCCGCCACCCACCGCTGTCGGCCCGTCAGGGTGGACGCCCGGTTTCGGGGTGCGGAGCGGGGGAAGGCGGCACCCAAGGTAGTCACGGCCACGCCAAGGCGCGACGGTGCGGCACAGCGAACCGAGCAAGACGCGGTTTCCTGAGCGAAGCGAGGCGCAGTCATGGGAAAGCAGATGGAGGGCGACAACAAACGGCGGCGGGCCCTGGCCCGGCAGGCCCGCAAGGGCGGTCAGCAGCCCAGCCAGGCCGGGGTGACCCTGGGCTCATCCAAGCAGCTTGAACATCTCGATCGCACCCAGCGGGACGGACCGCCGCCGGACGGGACGCACAAACCAACGCCGGACCGGGGTGGACCGGTTCCGCCAACACCACCGGCACCCGCGGCCCGTCCCTGGCCCATCCCGGACTCGCCCGCTGAGGCAGAACTCGCCGACACCAGCACCGGCATACCCGTCATCCGGTACCAGGACCTGGTGGCCGACGTCGGACGCCGTACCGGTATCGACTTCGAGGCGGCCCGGGCCGCCGCCGAGGCAACCGTGATCGCCCTGGCGCAGGCGCTGAACGAGACCGACCGGGAACGGTTGCTCGACGCGGTACCCAACGAGCTGTACGACGACAACCGGTCGACCGCTACCACGAACAGCCACCGGGACCTGGGCGGTTTCCTCGACGAGATCGCTCGGCTCAGCCGTCGTACCCCGGAACAGGCGCGCTATCAGGCCGAGGCGACACTGCACGCGATCGCCGAGCGAGACCAGGACCTGGTCGAGTCGCTGGATCTGCCCTCGGACCTACGGCAACTGCTGCAACCGGTACCGAGCGGAGGATCGATTCGGCCGGGTGCCCCGGTCGCCCCACTGACCGACGACGAACTGCAGGTTGCGCTGGCCGCGCTGCCGTACTGGTCGGGAGATCGACGGGCACTCTCGCGCACCATCGAACTGCCTCGGGAGAACCTCGACCGGGTGCTGCGGCGACTCGAACTGCTGCATGAGCAGACCGGGCGCGGGCCACGCATCGGCCGGGAGAGCGACCGTACCGCCCGGATCGTCGTACGGACCCGCCGGCTCGACGCGGTGACCGCGATGGATGTGGAACTCGCCCACCAGGTCGACGCGGCCATCGACGAGGTGGGGGCCGGAATGGCCTGACCGGGCCCGCCAGCGGAGAGGAGAGACCGGATCGCACTGGACAACACCGAGGACCGGACCATCGTACGGCGGTTCGCGATCATCCTCGGTCTGCTACTCACCGTCGTACTGGGTTTGCTCTTCGTGTACGCGACCCGGCGGGTGCTGGTGTGGATCCTGATCGCGGTCTTCTTCGCAGTCGCGCTCAACCCGGTAACCAACTGGACCCAGCGCCGACTGGTCAAATGGCGCTGGCTGGCCACCCTGCTGGTGTTCCTGGCCACCCTGGGGTTGCTCACCGCGCTGACCGCACTGCTCGTCGTCCCGCTTCTGGACGAGGTGGGCCGGCTGGCCGAGCAGGTCACCCAGTTGCTGCACGACGCCCGGGCCGGGCGAGGGCCGATCGGACATCTGCTCGAACGGCTCCACCTGCGCCGTTACCTGGATTCGCGGGACATCCGGGAGTACGGTTCCCGGCTCCGGGAGCCGAGCCTGAAGGTGTTACGAAAAGCGGTGTTCGGCGTCGCCGGAACCGTGACCATCTTCGTGCTGGCGTATCTGATGGTCCTCGAGTCGCCGAAGGTCGTCGACCGGACGCTGGGGCTGGTCCACGAACGACACCGCGACCGGGTCCGCCGGGTCGGTGGCCGCTGCGCCCGCACCATCACCGGTTACCTCTCTGGCAACCTGCTGATCAGTGTCATCTGCGGGGTGCTCACCTACGCCACCATGGCGATCATGGGCGTGCCGTACGCCGGTGTGCTCGCCCTACTGGTGGCCGTCGCCGACCTGCTGCCGCTGGTCGGTGCGACACTGGGTGCGGTGATCGCCACCGGCGCCAGTTTCGTCCACTCGACCCGGGCCGGCATCGTGGTCCTGGTCTTCTTCGTGCTCTACCAGCAGATCGAGAACCACGTCCTCCAGCCGATGATCTACGCCCGGGCGGTCCGGCTCAACCCACTGACCGTACTGATCAGCCTGCTGATCGCCGCCGACCTGGCCGGCATCCTGGGCGCACTGCTGGCCATCCCGGCTGCCGGCATCATCCAGATCATCTTTCTCGACGTGTACCACGGTCGTCGTCAGCGCAGCAGGTCAGGAAGGCCCCCTTCCAAGGCGGAAAACGATTGAAAGGGGCCTTCCTGCCCAACCGCTAGGCGCGGGAGCGGACCGGGATCTCGGGCGACTCGCTCTCCAGCGGCACCGCATTGGCGGGGACCAAGCCCAGTTGCACGCTCTGCCGGGACGAGGTCGCGTCGAGCAGCCAGTCCGCCCCCACCCGGGCCCGGTTCCCCGGCATCGCGTAGAGGTGGTAACCCCGGGTGACCGTCTTGGCGGGCAATCCGGACAACGGCCACCGCAACGGGTTGGCCGCCGCATCGGTGCCGCCCAGATCCACCACGAACCCCAGATCATGGTGGCGGTACGGCCGCCGCTTGCCCTGCCCGAACGAGGCCGCCACGTTGTGAGCCACCAGCTTGCCCTGCCGCTCGGCGTGCTGGGCGGTCATCGTGGTGACCTCCCCGGGGCGGGTCAGATCCGGCACGGCGGCGGCATCCCCACAGGCGAACACCTCGGGAAAACCGGGCACCCCCAGGAACTCGTCGACGACCAGCCGCCCCTTCTCCGTACGCAGGCCGAGGCTGGCCACCAGCGGATCGGGGCGTACGCCGACACACCAGATCAGGGACCGGGTGGCGAGATAGCTGCCGTCGCTGAGGCGTACCCCGTCGGCGGTGGCCTCCTTGACCGTGGTGCCCATCCGTACGTCGACCCCCCGACCGTCCAGAACCCGACGCGCCGTGTCGGACATCCGCTGGTCCAGCTCGGGAAGCACCCGGTCGGCGATGTCGAGCAGCAACCACCGGGGTCGAGTGGTCAGCCGGGGATGCTGGGCGGCCAACGCGTCGGTGAACAGTTGTCCGTGGGCGGCCACCTCGGTGCCGGTGTATCCGGCACCGACCACCACGAAGGTGCAGTGCGCGTCCCGCTGTGCCGCGTCGTCGGTCGCCTCGGCCAACTCGATCTGACGAACCACGTGGTCGTGCAGGTACAGCGCCTCCGGCAGCCCTCGGAAGCCGTGTGCGTGCTCGGTTATCCCCGGAATCGGCAGCAGTTTGTTCACACTGCCGACCGCGAGGACCAGCCGGTCGTACGCCAGGTCGGCGCTGTCCCCCTCCGGCTTCCGGTAACTGACTCGGCGCTGCTGCAGGTCGACCCCGTCCGCCTCGCCGATGACCACCCGTACCCCACTGAGCGTGCCCGCCAGCGGAATCGTCAGCCGGGTGGGCTGCAGAATTCCCGCCGCCACCTCGGGCAGCAGGGGCACGTAGAGGAAGTAGTCAGTCGGGTTGAGCAGCACTATCTCGGCACGGCCCCGGGCGATCCGGGACAGGTTCCGGGCCGCGTGGTAACCGGCGAAGCCGGCCCCGACGATCACTACGCGTGATTTTGTCATTGCCTCGCCGTTCCCGGGCACAAGCTGGGCAAACCTCGACCGCGCAACGACCGGCCCGGTCACGTCGAAACACCCTTGTACGGGACGAGTCTCCACCAACTCGACATCGACCGACAGTGACCTCACGCCGAGGCAGCGAGGCTCGGCTGATCGGACTCAACATCACCCTCCTCACGGCCGCCGCCGCGACCGCATGGCTGGAAACCACCTGGCTCTGAAACCGGCGCATCTCCCGCAGCCAAGACCGCGAGCGGGCCGGGACAGCCCGCCGACACGTACGGGAACGGCCGTCACCACCGAAACCGGACCACGGCCTTTCCCGTTCCCATGTTCGTCCCGGATGCCCGCCTTCCGGACGGCTGTACACCGCGAGTACTCCCTGGCAACGAAACCGTACAAGCGGCTGCCGGTCTTCCCGATAGATCTGCCTGCGGCGAACGCAATAGCTGACAAACACTCATCTGTCGATGTGAGGCGTCGGCGAGGAGTTTGGGCGCTATTTGGAATTTGTGGTCAGTCTTTTTCGAAGGCGAGGCGGGATCGCTCGATGTCATTGATATGATGCTGCGCCCAGGAACGCACCGCGGCAAGTGGTTCCAGTACCGAGTGACCCAGCGGTGTAAGCCGGTACTCAACCTGCGGCGATATTTCTGCGTCCGACCGTCGGGTGACGAAACCGTCGCGTTCCAGACCGCGCAATGTCTGTGTCAGCATCTTCTCACTGATTCCAGCGACCGCATCGCGCAATTGTCCAAACCGCATAGGCCCGCTCTCCAGTTGCCCTATCAGCACGACCGTCCACCGATCGGCGAGCCGGTCAAGCGTCTGCCGTGTCGGGCAGACCAGGGTAGGCGGGGCATCATCGGACCGGCTACCGGCCGGTCGGCGGCTGCCTGGCCGCGGCCGGGACCCCCACTGTGACGACATGGCGCGAGAGTAGCGCGCGCACTTACAAGTGCGTACTTGATCTAGCTGGTGCGCTCGCCGACCCTGGGGGGGACCGTTGGCACGACATAGGGGAAATGATGGCCGAACCCGCACCTCGCAGCCACGTCCGATTCGGCGCGACAACCGTCACCTACCTACCCGACGGTGTCGTGCGCACGGACCCGCTCGCAGCGTTTCCGGGCACGACACACGCCGACTGGGACTCGTACCCGGATCTGCTCGACACGCACGGGTGGCTGGTGGTCAGCGTGGGATCCTTCCTGATCCGCAACGACGCCGGCGTGACCCTGGTCGACCTCGGACTGGGCGAAGTGCATTTCGAGGTTCCCGCCGCGGCAACCTACAACGGTGGTCAACTGCTGACGAATCTGCGCGCAGAGGGGCTGTCGCCGGACGACGTCGACCTCGTCCTGTTCACCCACATGCACCGCGACCACGTCGGCTGGACCAGCGACGGGGCCGGCGGGTTGATGTTCCCGAATGCCCGTCACGTCGTCGACCAGAAGGAGTGGAATCACTGGCAGTCAGGCAGTGACCCGGTTGGGCCGGACCCCAAGACGGTCCTCACGCCGCTGACCCCGGCAGTCACGTTCTTCACCGCCCTGCCGCCTACACCCGGAATCCAGGCGCTACCGACACCCGGCCACACCCCGGGCCACACCAGCTTCCTCATCACCGATCCCACAACCGACGAAAATCTGCTCATCCTCGGCGACGCGATTCACACCCGCGCCCAACTCGAAAACCTTGATTGGGTGTTCCGATCCGACTACGACACACGCCTCGCGGCTGAGCACCGTACCGACCTGCTACACCGCCGCAGTGGAAGCGAGCTAATAATCGCGGACAGCCATTTCTCCGGTGGTGTCTTCGGCCGCTCAGGCGTCAGCAGATGACGACAAAATCCGGCAGCAGATCACAGCCGAACATATACACAGTCGCCGCCGCTGGTGCCGCTGCGGGTGGACTTGCGCCACCTAGCGCCATTCAGGTTCATGAATTCGCTACTTCCTTGAGGAGGTCCAGGGACCGCCGCCAGGGAAGCGCCTCGTTGCGCACGCTCTCCCACCGCTCCAACAGCGTATCCAGATCATCTGATCGGTCCACCACGGTCCCGCCAAGCTGATTTTCGAGGTGTCCCACCCAGGTGCTATCGGCCATGCGCTCCAGCAGCAGTGGGCCGGACAACCCCGCGTCGGACGGGATGACGTGGACGCTGACATTTGGAGCTCAGCGCAAACCAGAAGTTGCACCAACTGCTCGGACATGAGTTTGCCGCACCCCTCGCCAGATCGGCAAACGGCGGACTCGTCCACTACCGCGATGAGCTGGGGCGCATTGGTCAACCGAGGATCGAGACGCAGCACGGCGCGAGCGTAGTCCGCCGTCTGGAGCAGGCCGGGAATCAACGTCGGATGGAAGCAGCAGAGCTGGGTGGTTGACCGTTCGGCGTCCAGCCACGGCCGGAACCAGGACGGAGCGCCGAACGTGGTGATCAGGCGTTCATAGACACCCCCCCCGTCTCCAGGGCAGGGTCAGTCCCGCGCACAAAATCCATGGTCAACGCCCGCGTCTCGCCCTCCACGGCGATGACATGTGATGCACTGAAGCCGGCCTTCCTGCCGAGGGCTTCCTGGGTCATGCCGGCGGTCCCTCTGCCCCGGCGAATTTCCCCAACGACAGAGTCAGCCAACGGCCTCGGCAGATCAGCCACTCGCGCCCCCTCGGTGCTGTAGATCAACAATTCACGCCACTCCACCGCGGCCACGACCTGCTCAGCGCAGCCCGCATACCCCAAGCGCCTTCCGAGAGTATTCGTCCGCGTACCAACAGGTCTCTATCGGACGCGGTGGTATGGCAAGCCGCAAAAAACGGGAATGCGTCCCTAATCGAGGCCACCGCCCACGTCCCCCAAAGATCGCGTGGTGGCCCCTCCCTGCCTACAACCGGGAGAAGATCTGCCATGTACAGCGGAGGCTACGAGCCCGTCCCAGCCACACCCGCGAAATCAAAGCGGCAACCGGAGACCGAGCCGGAACCGGCTCGCTCAGCCGGACGAGAGGAAGTCCGAGCGGGCATCCGCCCGCCGGATACCCAACCAGAGGTCGATCTGATGTTGACCTGGCGGCGTCTCTGGGCACGGCTCCGAGCGCGGCGAGTCACCCCTGCACCGCCACTTCCGGCAATTACGCCACCGCATTGGAGCGAACAACCCACTGTCCTTCTTCGACGCGTCGACCACGTACGCGCCACAGCGCTTCCGGCACAACGGGGGACGCTGGTGACCGGGTCCTTTCGTACATCGTCTCTGTCTGACATGCGCCGGTTCCTGGTACCGCTGGCCGGCCATGGTTACCTTCTGACTTCCGGGCGACTCGCGCTCGCCCTGGCCTAGGCCCTCCCCTGGAGTCGGATTGTCCTGCCTGTCCTGGCGTCACCTCGTGGTGGTCTGCTCGATGCTCGGCGGCCTGGCCTTCGCCGCCATCGGGACGCTGGTGTCCCAGCCAGTGCTGAAGGGCGGTCCGGTCGAGATCGCGTTACACGGCTTCGGGGCGCTGGCGATCGTCAGCGGCGCACTGGTGTGGCTCCGCTCCCCCGCGCCCCGGATCGGTCGACTCCTGCTACTGCTGGGCACCTCCTACTATCTGGGGGATCTGCGGGCCAGTTCCGACCAGACCCGGTTCGCGATCGGCTTCTGCCTGGCCTACCTGTGGACCGCGATGGTCGGGCACATCGCCCTGGCCCTGCCGAGCGGACGGGTCACCGGCATCCCGGCCCGGCTGCTGGTGGTGGCCTGCTACCTAGGCGCGGTCTGCACCCAGGTCGGCCGCTACGTCACCGAGGCTCCCCAGCCACCGTGGTGGTGGAACGTCGCCCCCGGGCCAAACACCGGCTGGGCCAAGGCGAGCAGCTTCGTCTACATCCTGCTGGCCCTGGCCGTGCTGCTGTTGCTGGGCCGCCGGTGGACATCCGCGACGATGCTCCGCCGCCGGCAGGCCACCGCGATGTGGATCGCGGCCGGGGTGGCCGGGTGTGCCGGCATCGCCGCCGCGATCGTGGCCGCGTTCGGCGCACCGACCGAGGTCCGCGTGGGTATCCTGCTCGTCGCCCTGACGGTCGACCTGGTGGTCATCCCGCTGGTCGTACTGGCCCGCCGGATCCATCAGGAGGTAGCGCAGGGACGCGCGGCACGGGCCATGCTCGACCTCGAACGGAGCCAGCCGCTCGATCCACATCCGATCCGCCTGCAACACGCACTCGCCGAGGCGATGGGCGACCCGACGCTGACCATCACCTATCCGACCACGGGGCTGCCCCACTCCCCGGTCGGCATCGGCCCGTCGCCACCGGGCCGGGCCGTCACCCCGATCCAACGTCGGGGAACACTTGTCGCCCTGGTGGAACACGACGCGACGCTGATGGAACAGCATCGGGTGGTCGAGGCGGCCATCGGCGTCGCCGGCCTGGCCATCGAGAACGCCCAACTCCACGCCGTGCAGCAGGAGCAGACCGAGGAGCTACGCCGGTCCCGTACGCGACTGTCGACCGCCGCCTACGAGGAGCGGCACCGCATCCAGCGCGACCTGCACGACGGAGCCCAGCAGCAGTTGTACGCCGTACTGCTGCTGCTCGACGTGGCCCGGCACCACCTGACGGGGGCCACGCCGGACGCCACCACGGCCGGGGTCACCGTCGGTCAGGCCCACACGGTTCTCCACAACGCGATCGCGACGCTGCGGAACTTGACCCAGGGCATCTACCCGGCCGAACTCGTCACCCACGGTCTCATCGCCGCCATCGAACACCTGACCGACCTCTCCGCCGTGCCGGTACGCGTGGACGTGGCCGCCGGCCGGTGGCCACAACACATCGAGTTGACCGCGTACTTCCTCGTCGCCGAGGCGCTGGCCAACGCGTACAAGCACGCCGGGGCCAACCGGGTCGACCTGACGGTCCGGCCCGATGGCTCCCGGCTCGTCGTCGAGATCGCCGACGACGGCCGGGGTGGGGCTGCCGGCCACCCCGGCTCCGGGCTCAGCGGACTGCACGACCGCGTGGCGGCGGCTGGCGGCACGCTCACCGTGACCAGTCCACCCGGCCGGGGAACCCGGCTGCGGGCAGTGCTACCAGTGGAGGAACCGTGCGGGTAGGCATCATCGAGGATCAGCCCCTGCTCCAGGACGTCCTCGCCGCCGGACTGACCGGCCGGGGCGTCACCGTGGTCGGACGGGCCCGAGACGCGGCCGGGGCGCTCCGCTTCGTGGCGCAGACCGCACCGGACGTGCTGCTACTCGACATCCGGCTGCCGCCCAGCTATTCCGACGAGGGTCTACGCATCGCCGAGGTGGTACGGGAACGTCATCCCACGGTCGGTCTCCTCGTCCTGTCCTCGTACGCCGAGGTCTCCTTCGCCCAACGCCTGCTGAGCATGCAGGACGACTCCCGGGCGGTGGGCTACCTGCTGAAGGAGCGGGTTGGTGATCTGGACGAGCTGGTCGAGGCGATCCGCCGGATCGCCGACGGCGAGGTGGTCATCGACCGGCAACTGATCAACCGACTGCTGTCACGTCGGCGCAGCACCGACCCACTGGAGCGGCTCAGCCCGCACGAGCGTCGGATCCTGGCGCTGGTCGCCGAGGGCCGGTCCAACCTGGGAATCGCCCAGCAGATGGAGTGCCGGATCAGCACCGTCGAGAAACACCTCACCGCGATCACCCACAAGTTGGGCCTGGGTGGAATCGACGAACCGGCCCGCCGCGGTGTCAACGTACGGGTGCTCGCCACGCTCGCCTTTCTCCGTGGTGCCGCCAACGAGCCGGCGAGCCGGCCGGTCGGGCTGCACTGACGCGTCCGACCGTCGGCGGGTCGGCGGGTCGGGACACCACCGGGTTTTCCGACCATCCGGATACGGGATTCCACCGCCGACCGGCACGGTTTCCCCCGTCGTCGGGATGGTCGGCAGCGACAAGGCTGGGAGCAGCCCGGATTCGGGCTGGTAGATCCGACACGATCTGGAGGAGAGCCACATGAGCTTCCGCCCCGCCGCCGTACTGAAACGAGCTGCCCTACTCCTGGCCACGGCCGTGCTGGCCACCGGAGCCGTCGGCGTCGCCGCCGCACCGGCCAGCGCCGGCCCGATCGGGTCCTGCAAGGACCTGCGCAGTTTCGTCCTCGACTTCCGCACCGGTGGGGACGACCTGCGCTACAACTCCGAGGTCATCATCTGGCTCACCACCACCTCGGGCAGCACCCTGGAGCTTCAGCACGTCTGGGGTCCATTCGGCGGCAACAGCAGCACGTCCCGGACCGTGACGTTCCAGAACCCCAACTGGACCGTCAACTCCTGCACCGTCACCGGGGCGAAGCTGCGGTTGGTCTCCCACCCGGAGTGGCACCAGACCGCAGACAACTGGAACATGGACGGTTTCGCCCTCTACGGCTACTCGGCCACCGGCGCGTACGGGTACCACGTCTCCGCCGTGGGCGCTCCGGTGAAGCGGTTCACCGGTAGCGACCCGTGGTGGACGGTCGTGGGCTGATCAGCCGCTACGGCTTTTCTCCGGGGCGTACCACCGCCGCCAGTTGGCGGTGGTACGCCTTCGGCGGTCCGCGATCGCGGGCGTCCGACCTTCCCCGGATCCCCGGTTCAACGGGTCGGCACCGCGATCGCGGTACAGACCAGTCCGTCCCGCACCAGCCATCGACCGGTGAACCCCGACACGGTCTGGCCGGCCACCACCGGGCCGGGTACGAGCAGTCGGGCCGCGAAGCCATCCGCTCCTGAGTCCATGGTCAACACGGCGTCCTCGAAGCCCAGCCACCGCTGGGTCAGCGGAAACCACGCCTTGTAGACGGACTCCTTCGCGCTGAACAGCAGCCGGTCCCAGTGCACGTCGGGCCGGGCCTCGGCCAGCCGCCGCAACGCGTCGCGTTCCTCGGGCAGCGAGATAGCGTCCAGCACCCCGTCCGGCAGCGGCTCGTGTGGCTCCGCGTCGATACCGACGGTCACAACCTCGGTGGCGCGACCCACCACGGCTGCCCGGTAACCGGCGCAGTGGGTCATGCTGCCGACCGTGCCGTCCGGCCACAGGGGAGCGCCGCGCAGGCCGCGCAGGATCGGTCCGGCCGGCACTCCGAGCGCGATCAACGCCCGGCGGGCACAGGCGCGGACGGTGGTGAACTCCTGGCGCCGTTTGTCGACCGCCTTGGCCACCAGTTCCTCCTCCTGCGGAAACAGCTGGGCTCCCACCTCGTCCTCGAACGCCTCGACGACCACCACCGTCGTCGGCAGGATCTGCTCGATCATCGTCACGCCCCGTGGGTCGGCAGGATCTGCCGGAGTTGACCTGGCGCGCTGGCCCGTCGACGCCACTCCCGTGGATAGCCCACCGAGACCTCCTCGAAGCGCACCCCGTCCTGCCAGGTGGTACGGGGAATGTGCAGATGTCCGTACACCACCGCTGTCGCGTCGAAGCGCAGGTGCCAGTCAGCGGTGTGTTCCGTACCGCACCACTGGGCGAACACCGGGTACCGCAGGACCTCGGTGGGATGGCGGACCAGCGGGAAGTGGTTGACCAGCACGGTCGGCAGGGTGGGATCGCGTTCCGCGAGTCGCCGTTCGGTCAGTGTCACCCGATGCCGACACCACTGCGCACGGCTCGGGTACGGGTCCGGATGCAGCAGGAACTCGTCGGCACAGACCACGCCCTCGTCGTACGCCCGAGCCAGCGCCTCCTCCCTGGTGGTGATGCCGTCGGGCAGGAACGAGTAGTCGTAGAGCACGAACAGCGGGGCCACGGTGACGGCAGCACCGTCCGGTCCTCGCCACACCGGGTACGGATCCTCCGGTGTGATTACACCCAGCCCGCGGCAGAGTTCCACCAGGTGCTGGTAGCGCTGCTCGCCCCGAAGCTGCACCGGGTCCCTCGACGGGGTCCACAGCTCGTGGTTGCCCGGCGCCCAGACCACCCGGGCGAACCGCTGGCTGAGTAGCCGTAACGCCCACTCGATGTCGGCCACCAGCTCGCCGACATCCCCGGCCACGAGCAACCAGTCGTCGGGTGAGCGGGGGCGCAGTCGTTCGACGATCTCGCGATTCTCCGGATAGGCGACGTGCAGGTCGCTGATGGCCAGCAGTGCCCCGCTCATGACCGCTCGACCGTCCGCCCTGGGCTCCACCGGCGACACTGCGCGGACGGCATTGATCACCTTAACCTTGATGTCCGTGGCTGGCCGCGACGGGCCGGGAAGTCAAGGATATGTCGTCGGTCGTCGTGTGCTCCAACCCGTCGCCGGGGCCGGCGGGACGAGCGCAGGCCGAGTCCTGTGGGTCAGGGCGTCGGGCTCGATGCGACCGTACGGTGGTAGCCGCTCAACAGTGCGAAGTCACGACACTGCCCGCCGCCTCCGGTGCCGGCCAGTGGCGCACCGGCCCGTTGGCAGGTGACCCGCATGCTGATCACCCGACCGGCGGGAACCTCGATGGGCGAGACCATGTGGTAGTCGAGGTCCCGGAAGTTGTTCAGGGCCACGGTGAGCACGACGGTGCCGTCCACAACGAGGTCGAGCCGCCCCTCGTCGCCCTGCGGGTTCTGCAGGAAGATGTCGGTGAGCACGAACGTCCGCCGCGACGGAACCGTGTACTGGTCGGTGCGGCTGGCCCCCGTGCCCGTCGTGGTCTGCAACCGGCGGGCGAACGCCTGGGCACCGGGCGGTACGCCCGGTAGCGGTGGGGTGGGTGCGACGCTGGGGGCGGCGGTCGGAGTCGGCCGGCCCGCGCCGCCGTTGGCCCCACCTGGACCAGCGGCCTCGACCGCCTTCTGCGCCTTCTCGTTGGCCTCGTTGGCCTTCTGCGCGATCGGCGCGAGCTGCTCCTGGGTCGCCTCCTTGGCCGCCGTCTTCACCGCTGGCCGCAGCAGGGCGAACCACAGGCCGGTCAACAGCAGCAGCAGGACAACCAGCGCTGCCAGTAGCCGACCGAGGTTGTTCGGCAGGATCGGAGGCTGCACGGTGGCCGCGTCCAGGGCCGCCGGGGGTGCGTCGTCGGGGGTCACCACCACCTGGAACGGGAGAGTGACCGGGTGTCCCCGCCACAGCATCCGGCGCGGCTTGACCCGCAACTTGACGAACGCCGCCTGCCCGGGGTTGATGGTCAGGTTTTCGGGCTGGGTACGGAACCGCAACCGGTCGTCAGGGTCGGTCGCGGTGAGCGCAACCTGGACCGGGGTGTTGCTCCGGTTGTCGATCGCCACCTCGTGCTGGGCACCCCACCGCCCCTTCGAGGTGCGCGGGACGATCTCCGCCGTGGTGTCCACGAAGGGCAGGACGTGCACCGTCCCCTCCGGCACGGTCAGGTCCTCCGGATGCTCCGTGGGCACCACGCGCAGGGCGTACGGCAACTCACCGGCCGGCACCTGGGCGGAGCGCGGTGGCCGGAAGTGGACCGACACCCGCTCGGAGGTACCCGGGTAGACGGAGACCACGGACGGTTCGACCGTCGTCCACGCGGCGACGTCGCCGACCACCTCCACCACGTACGACTCGACGATGGAGCCGTCGTTGCGGATCTCCAGCAGGCACCCGGCCTCTTCCCCCGGAGTTACCTCCACGGAGATCGGGTCCAGGTTGGCAACCGTGGTCATGGCGTGACCCTAGGAACATCGACAGCCGGCGGTGGCAGCCGGAGAGGAAGACCTAAGGGCAATCCGGATGGCCCGTTGAGCCCACGTTAACTGCACGGTTGGTACGCACCGAAATACTGACCGACAGTTCACGTCAGGGATGGGGGACGAAGTGGATCGCATACCTGTCTATCTGTCGGCAACCGACATGATTTCACGCGCCGGGCTGGTCAGCCAGTTACGACCCCGACCGGAGGTCCTGGTGCTCGCCGAGGAGGAACTGGCCCAAGCCCGGGTAGGCATCGTGATGAGCGACAGCATCGACGATCCGACGTTGCAGACCCTGCGCGTCCTGCGTTCCCGAGGGGTCCCCGCGCTGGTGCTGGTGGTCACACAGGTGGACGACGCGGGGCTGGTCGCGGCGGTGGAGAACGGGGTGGCCGGTCTGGTCCGTCGGGCCGAGGCGAACGCCGACCGGCTGGTCGGTGTCATACACGCCGCTGCGGCCGGGGACGGGTCGGTACCGCCGGACCTGCTCGGGCGGCTGCTGCAACAGGTCGGTGCCCTTCAGCGCAACGTGCTCGGCCCCCGGGGCATCTCCTTCTCCGGCCTCGCCGACCGGGAGGTCGAGGTGCTGCGACTGGTGGCCGAGGGATTGGACACCGCGGAGATAGCCGCCAAGCTGTCCTACTCGCAACGGACGATCAAGAACGTGCTGCACGACGTCACCAGCCGGCTACACCTGCGCAATCGCTCGCACGCGGTGGCGTACGCGCTACGCAACGGACTGATCTGATCCGGCACGACGGCCATCCCTCGCGAGCTGCCCGATGGGGCAATGGCAGCTGCCCTCATTCCGGCACCGCGTGGCGCTACCTGAACGAGTCGCTAGGACCACCGTGTGAGGCAGGTCGGACCGCAGGAGGTGTCGTGCGCAGGGGGATCCGTCGAGCGATGCCGCTCGTCGTCGTACTGCTCTCCGGTCTGGCGCTGGCGGGTGCCGCGCCGGTGACCCGGTCGGCACCGCCGGCCGCGCTGCTCGCCGCGCCCGCCGCCACGGGTTACCGGCTCGGCTACACCAGCACCGAGCAGCCCGCCCTACGGGTGGCGATCCCGGGTCAGTCGGCCCGCCCACTGTTGACCGGAGACGACCGGGGCGATGCCGATCTGGATGCGGACACGCGTGCCGGGATGCTGGTTTGGGTGAGCCGCCGTGCGGCGGACGCCCCGGCCGATCCTGGTGGGGACCTCTATCTGCGTCGACCGGGCTCGGGGATCGCTCGGTTGACCAGCGGCCCCGGCGCAGACAGTCAACCGGCGCTGTCGCCAGACGGCCGCCGGGTGGCCTTCGTCTCCGACCGGGGCGGCAGCGCCGACCTCTGGCTGGTGGTGACGGACGGGTCGACACCACGGCGGCTCACCGACCACCCCGGCGAGGACATCGGCCCCAGCTGGTCCCCGGACAGTACCCGGATCATGTTCAGCAGCACCCGGGACGACCCCGCCGGGGACCTATACGTCCTGGACGTCGCCAGCGGCCGGACCACCCGGCTCACCAGCGACCCGGGGGCCGACACCCAGCCCGCCTGGTCCCCGGACGGCACCCGGATCGCATTCACCACCACCCGGTTCGCCCCGGCCGACGGTTCGGGTGCGGCCACCGAGGTGGTGACCATGCCGGCGACCGGCGGTCCGGTGACCCGGGTCGTACCGGCTCCGTGGGATTCCGCCCAGCCCGCCTGGGCACCGGACAGTCGGCGGATCGCGTTCGTCAGCACCCGGTTCGACAACGCCGGAGACGTCTACTTGCTCGATCGGGGTACGGTCACCCCGGTCGCCGCCTCGGAGCTGGCAGAGCGGCATCCGGTCTGGCAGGCCAACGAGGTGATCTTCACCGGGACCGAAGTCGAGCCCTCCACCGACGTGTGGACCGCCGACTCCAACGGGCAGGACCGCCGCGACCGGACAGTACGGCCGGGGTATGACGAGACCGGGCCGGCGTTCACGGCCGACGGGACCCGTCTCGCCTACAGCGCCGAACAGCCAGCGGGTGGAGCCCGAATCGTCGTCGCCGACGGTGACGGGCGCAACCCGCGGATGCTCGCCCCACCCGGCACGCAGGTCGGCGACGAGGACACCGACCCCACCTGGTCCCCCGACGGCACCGCGATCGCGTTCACCCGGCGGCCCGCCGGCCGGTCACTGCCAACGCGGATCCTGGTGGCCCGGGCCGCTGACGGCCACCTGCTCGGGCAGCTACCGGTGCCACACCACCTGGCCGCCCAGGACACCGAGCCGGCTTGGTCCCCGGATGGCACCCGGATCGCGATCTCCCGTACCGCCACCCGACGGCAGAGCATCGTCGATCCCACGCTGGTCGACCAACCGTCGTTACCCGGCCGTGAGTTCACTGTCACCACCCGGGTACGCACCCCGGCGGTGCCGCCCCGACCGGACATCGTCTTCCTGGTCGACAACACCGGCTCCATGGCGGCACCCGGAGAGGACGGCAGCAGCGTCATCGAGCAGCTCAAGGCCCGAATCCCCGAGGTCATCGACAGTGTCCGGGCCGACCAGCCGGACGCGCACTTCGCCCTGGCCACCTTCGGCGGGCAGGGTGATCCGAGGCTCTACGACCCACGGCTGGCGCTGACCGACGTGGACGCCGACATCCAGGCGGCGGTCGACACCCTGGAGGCGGACAGCGGTTACGGCACCGAGAACTGGTTCTACGCGCTGCGGCAGATAGCCCGCAACGACCGGATCGGTTTCCGGACCGACAGCAGCCGGATCGTCGTACTGATCAGTGACACCTACAGCATCGACCAGACCACCCCCACCGGGGAACAGATCACCCGGGAGTCACTCGGGGACGAACTGGTCGGGGCCGGGATATCCCTGATCGGCGTACCAATCACCGGCGCGGGCGGCGAACTGGGGCTGAACTACGACGGGATCGCCGAATCGCTGGCCCAGCAGACCGGCGGCCGACTCACCCCCAACAGCCAGCCGGGCCAGCTCATCCCGGCGATCAAGGACGCCATCCGGAGCCTGACCCTGACCGTCACCCCGGTTGTCGAGCACTGCGACGACGGGCTCGACGTCACCTTCACCCCGAACCCGGCGCGGGTACCGGCGGGCGAACCGGCGGTCTTCCAGGAACTGGTGACCGTGGCGTCGGGGGCGACACCCGGTGCGGTGCTGCGCTGCGTGCTCCGCTTCGACGTCAACGCGCCGCAGCCCGGGTTGGACTCCCGGCAGGACCTGGTCGTCCGGGTGGCCCACCCGGACCATCCCTTCGTACGGGTAGACGACGTCACCGTGGCGGCGGAGGGCACCGACGGCACCGTGGTGCAATATCAGGCGAGCGCGGTCGACGCCGCTGGTCGGCCGCTGATCCCCCGGTGCGAGCCGGCCTCGGGGTCCCGGTTCCCGATCGGGCAGACCGTGGTGACCTGCACCGCGGTCGACTCCGCCGGGCGAAGCTGGCAGGACGTCGCCACCATCACGGTGCTGGACAAGGACGGTGGCGGTACCCGGATCTGGGTGGTCCGGATCGCCGCGGCCACCCCCGACGCCGTGTCCTTCGGCGACCAGATAGACGTCAGCGCCCGGGTGAGCGAGCCGTGCCGGGCCCGTACCGGGGACCGTGGTCCGGCCTGGTCCCCGGACAGTACGGCGCTGGCCTTCACCGACGGCGGACGACTCGCGACGCTGTGCGTGGTCACTGCCGACGGGACCAATGCCCGTACTCCGCTCTCCGCCGTCGACCAGGCGGATCGGCCGGCGGCCGATCCGGCGTGGGCACCGGACGGCAGCCGGATCGCCGTCGCGCTGAGCCTTCCCGGACCGGGCCTGGCCGCCGCCTGCGACTGCACCATGCCGTCCTCGATAGTTACCGTGCCCAGTGGCGGCGGTCCAGCGACCACCGTGATCCGACACGTCGGCTACCAGCCCGTATACCAGACCCTTCCGGTGCCGGACCTGAGCCTGACGGTCTCCGTGGGAGGACAGCCCGGTTACGTCGGCGGGGACAGTATGCCGGTCACCTACACGGTCCGGAACACCTCCCGGCAGCCGGCGAGCAACGCCTGGCTCAGCCTCGCCCTGCCTCCCGCTCTGCTTCCGGCGGTGTCGATGGACAGCCGCTGTGACGCCGCCACCGGCCTGTGCCGGCTCGGCACGCTGGGCATCGGCGACCAGCAGGTGGTCAACGTGGTCCTCCCCGCCCGGGCGGCGACCGCGCAGGCCGTTACCGGCCGGTTGACCGCCACCGTGGGCGAGGGCACCCCCACCACCCGGTTCGCGCAGGCTCCGCTACTGGTGCTGGCACCGACCCTCGTGGTCGAACCGCGGATCGGTCCACCCGGGTTCGTCACCAAGGCGGTCGGCACGAACTTCCCGCCCGGGGCGACAGTCCGGCTGCGCTGGGACGTCGGCATCACCGCCACCCCGAACACCGTGGTCGTCCAACCCGACGGAACGTTCCAGGTCCAGGTGCTGATCCTGCGAAAGGATCCGTTGGGCCCCCGTTATCTGGGTGCGGTCCGAGTCACCGGTGGTAGCCGGTTCGGGCCGGTCCGCACCGAGCAGCCGTTCCTGGTCGTACCTAGGGCCCTTGATCCACCCAACTTCCACGAACGGCGGTAACTGGTGATCCACGAGATCGACGAGGCGCTACGTCGGCTGGTCCGCGACGAGGCCCTGCCGGCGGCAACGGTGGACATCGTGTTCGAGGCCCCCACCAAGGAGTGGGCGGCCCGACGGAACGCCCCGACCGTCAACATCTACCTCTACGACATCCGCGAAGACCTGCGCCGCCGGTCCCGAGGTCTGATCAACGAGTACGACGAGCAGGGCGTCGTCGCCCGTCGGGTGATGCCACCGCGCTACCTCAAGCTGTCCTACCTGGTCACCGCCTGGACCCAGCGGCCGGAGGACGAGCATCGGCTGCTCTCCGCCCTGCTGCTGGGTTTCATCCGATTCGATGCCGTGCCGGCCGCCCTGCTGACCGGCTCGGTGGCCCAGGTCGGCATGCCGGTGCCGATGACGGTCGCCCTGCCGCCGCCCGAGGACCGGGCCTTCGCCGACGTGTGGACGGCGCTGGGCGGCGAGTTGAAACCGTCGTTGGACGTCGTGGTGAGCACCCCGCTGATCAGTGGGCAGGGAGCGCCGGCCGGCCCGCCCGCCCGCGAGGGGGTCCAGGTGGACGTCGCGGATCTCACCGGGCAGGGTGGCACCGACGACCGGGTCGGCCACGTACCGGGCATCACCGATCCGACCGGCGGCGGTCGGGTCGCGATGCGCCGGAACTCCGGTGGTGAACGGTCGTCATGACGCATCCCCCATCGGCACTGCTACGTCGCCTGCAACGGCTGGAACAGGCGGTACGAACCGCCGTGGCGCAACGCCGCGACACCGACCCGAACCCGGACGATCCATTCCGTGGGCTCTACCTTTCCGACGAGACGCTCGACGCCACCCTGGCCAGCGGGCGGGGGCCGTACGTCCCCTGGCCGGAGCCGAACGACGAGGCGACGGCGGGCAGTCCCGATGATCGGCTCGACGCGTTGGCGAGGGCGGCCGAGCTCACCCCGCTGGACGTGGCGCTGCTGCTGGTGGCGCTCGCGCCGGATGTGGACAGCCGGTTCGAACAGTTCTACGGCTATCTCAACGACGATGTCACCCGCCGTCGGGCCACCGTCGGGCTGGCGTTACGGCTCTGCGGCCTGCCGGAAGCCGCCGCGGCGGCCCGGGTCCGGCTGGCCGCCGGAGCACCATTGATCGATCTACGTCTCGTCCAGGTGGACGACCCGGACCGGCCGGTGCTGACCCGCGCGTTGCGCGTACCGGACCGGGTCAGCGCACACCTGCTCGGTGCCGACGCACCCGAGCCACTGCTGGCCGGGGTCGCCGAACCAGTCGACGCGCAGGGGCAACCCCCACCGGGCGCGACAGAGCTCGCCCAGGCACTGGCTCGGGCCGGGGTACGGCTGGCCTACCTCCGGGAGCGCCCCGGTGCGAGCGCGCTGGCCCTGGGGGCTGCTGCCCTGGACCAGGCCGGCCATACGGCGCTGGCCGTCGACCTGGCTCGACTCGCCGACAGCCCGCACGCGGCCGAACTGGCCACCGTCGTGGTCCGAGAAGCCGTACTGACCGGGGCCGGGGTGGTGGTCGGCCCGGTGACCGGAACCGAACCGTGGGAGGTCTGGGCCCAGCTCTCCACCGGGTCGGCACCGGTCCTGGCGTACGGCGGGCAAACCTGGGACCCGGCCTGGAGCCCACGGGCACCGTTGCAGGTCGAGGTGGCACCGCTGTCCGGTGCGGACCGGGCGGCGGTGTGGCGGGAGACGCTGGCCGGCACCCTGGCTGAGGGGGTCGACCCGGCCGCCGCCACCGCACAGTTCATCCTCGGTGCCCCGGCCATCCGGCGGGCCGCCTCGGTCGCAGCCCAGCTCGCCGCCGCCGCCGGTGAGGCGGTCGACGAGTCACACCTGCGTGCCGGTGCGCGTACCCAGAACGCGGCCGGCCTGGAACGGCTGGCTCGGCGAATCGTCCCCGAGGTCTCCTGGGACGACCTCGTGCTACCCGGTCCGATCCTGGCGTTGTTGCACGAGCTGGCCGGTCGGGCCCGCCACCGGGACCGGGTGCTGCGCGAGTGGCGGATGCGACCCGGCGGTGGCCGGGGGCACGGCGTCACCGCCCTCTTCGCGGGTGACTCCGGTACCGGCAAGACCATGTCGGCGGAGGTGGTGGCCGGCAGCCTGGGGCTGGACCTCTACACGGTCAACCTGGCCACGGTGGTCGACAAGTACGTCGGTGAGACCGAGAAGAACCTGGAGCGCATCTTCGCCGAGGCGGCGGGGGTCAACGGGGTGCTGCTCTTCGACGAGGCAGACGCGATCTTCGGTAAACGCTCCGAGGTACGCGACGCGCACGACCGGTACGCCAACATCGAAAGCGCCTACCTGCTGCAACGGATGGAAACCTTCGACGGCTTGGCGGTGCTGGCCACCAACCTGCGGGCCAACCTGGACGAGGCGTTCACCCGGCGACTGGACATCGTGGTCGACTTCCCGGTGCCGGACGAGGAGGCCCGCGGGGCACTGTGGGAACGCTGCCTCGGTGGCCGGGTGCCCCGCAGCAATGACGTGGACCTGGATTTCCTGGCGCAGGCATTCGAGCTGGCCGGCGGGCACATCCGCTCGGCAGCGGTGACCGCCGCGTACCTGGCCGCCGGACAGAGCCGTCCGGTCGGGATGGCTGAGCTGATCGGCGCGGTGGGCCGGGAGTACCGCAAACTCGGCCGGCTCACGCTGGAGAGCGAGTTCGGCCCGTACCTGGCCCTGGCGCACTGATGATGGTCACTCATCGCGGTTACCCGAAGAGGCAGCCGCGTCTGCCCGGAAGGCGAGGCGGCGGGATCTGGCCGACGACTGCCCAGAGGTGGACGGTCAAAGGGGCCGGTAGCGAAGGAGGTAGAGATGCGGGGAGAGCGCGAGTTCAACTCGGAGTCGGCGGTACGTCCCGCTGGTGATCGGGTCCGAGCAACCGAACCGGAGCACGACGCCTTGATGTACCAGGCGGCGGCAACCGGCCGGACCGACGTCCTGGGCGCGTCAGGGCTGCTCGGGCTGCAACGGGCGGTGGGCAACGCCGGAGTCACCGAGCTGCTGGAACCGACCGAGGAACGTTCACCGGTGCACTCGGTGGTCCACTCGGGCGGCGGGTCAGCGCTCGCCCCGGACGTACGCACCGACATGGAAACGCGCTTTGGTGGTCAGGACTTCGGCGACGTACGGGTGCACACCGACGGGGCGGCACACGAGTCGGCGAAGTCGGTGAACGCGCAGGCGTACACGGTCGGCTCGAACATCGTCTTCCAGCGGGACACCTACGACCCGTCGAGCGCCGCCGGGCAGCACATGCTGGCCCACGAACTGACCCACGTGGTGCAGCAGCGCAGTGGCCCGGTAGACGGCACCGACGCGGGTGGCGGGGTGAAGGTGAGTGACCCGTCGGACCGGTTCGAACGCGAGGCGGTGGCCAACGCCGACCGGTTGATGTCCCAGCCCACACCCACCGCTGACTCGGCCGGCGGGCCGGCAGTGCAGCGGCACACCGAGGACGACGGTCACGACCACGCCCAGACGTACGTCCAGCGTCAGGAGAGCGGCGACGAATACGAAGAGGACGAGGCCGCCGCCCAGACGTACGTCCAGCGTCAAGAGTCTGGTGAGGAAGAAGAAGAGGAAACGCCCGCCGCGTAGGAGGTGCGTGTGAAGGCGCCGGCTGAGGACCTGGGGTTGGAGCGGGATTCCGTACGCCGTCCCACGACGCATTCCCCCGATCGTGTCCCCGCCGATGCCACCGCCTCAAGTGAGTCACCAGCTACCAGCTCGGCGGTGTCGTCCCGGACGCTGACTCCGGCGGTGGCGCAGCGGTTGCAGGCGGCGGCGGGTAATCGTGCGGTGTCGGGGTTGATCGCCCAGCGACGGGCTACACCCGCGCCGGTGGCACGGACGAGACCTACGACGGGCAGGGCCGGGGCCTCGCGTTCGACGGGTACGCCGACAGCGCAGCGGTCGCCGGGCCCGGTCTCGACCGAGGTCTCGGCTGGTGGATCAGCCAGTACCGGGGGCGGGACGGTCGATGGTGTTGTCCCGGTGCCGTCGTCACCGTCTTCCGTTCAGCGGATGGCGGTGGATGCGCCGTCGGTGGCCCGGCCGCCGGCTTCGGCCGATCCGAAGTTCGCGGTGTTGACCGGGGATGTGCGGGCGAAGCAGAAGCAGATGTCGGCGCATCCGCCCGCATCGGCGGAGGCGGCGAAGGCGCAGGGTGCGGCGAGGCCTCCCTCGGATGACAAGGAAGCCCAGGGGAAGACCGCGAACGCGGAGAAGATGAACGCCGCGAAGCCGGGTGGGTTCGACAAGGCCGGGTTCGTTACGGCGGTGAACGAGGCGATCGCCGCGCAGGCCCCGAAGAATTTGGATGAGGCGGACAAGTTCGGGGAGTCGGGTAAGGCCGACGCGGTCAAGGGGCGGGTGCAGGGGCAGGTCACCGACGGGAAACAGGCCTCGGCGGAGGCGATCGACACCGCGACGAAGGCACCCCCGGACACGTCGGCGGCGAAGGACAAGCAGGTCACGCCGTTGGTGGCGGACCGGCCGCCGGGTGCACCCGGGACGCCGGATTCGGGTAAGGCGGTGCCGGACAAGGCCCCCGCTGCGGCGACTGATTTCTCGGCCGGGCCGGCGCAGGTGGATCAGCAGATGACGGATGCGCAGGTCACCGAGGAGCAGTTGGCGAAGTCCAACGAGCCGGAGTTCACCGGGGCGTTGAAGGAGAAGAAGGCCGGGGAGGCGCATGCGGCGACCGCCCCTGGTGAGGTGCGGGCGGGTGAGGCGCAAACCCTGGCCGGGGCGAAAGCCTCGGCGGGGGCGGCGGGTGCGGCGGCGATGACCGCCCTCGCCACCGACCGGAAACAGGCCGGGCAGGCGGTCGGTGAGGGTAAGGAGACGGCGAAAGGCTCGGACGAAGCCAAACGGGCGCAGGTCACCGCCGTGTTGCAGAAGGTGTTCGACGCGACGAAGAAGGACGTCGAGGGCATCCTCACCGGTTTGGACAAGAAGGTCGATGAGGCGTTCACCCGGGGTGAGAAGACGGCGCGGGATGCGTTCACCGCTGATCACAAACGGCGGATGGACGCCTACAAGGACAAACGCTATTCGGGGCTGATCGGCAAGGGTCGGTGGGTCAAGGACAAGTTCGCCGGTCTGCCGAAGGAAGCCGACGAGATTTTCGTGACCGCCCGGAAGGGCTACGTCGACCGGATGCAGCAGGTCATCTCCGCCGTGGCGGACATCATCGGCGCGGAACTGGGTCGGGCGAAGCAGCGTATCGCCGCCGGCCGGGACCAGCTACAGGCCGAGGTCAAGAAACTCCCGGCTGACCTGCAGGCCATCGGGAAACAGGCGGCCGGCCAGTTCGCGGGCAAGTTCGACGAGTTGACCGAATCCGTCGACGCCAAAGGCAAAGAGTTGGTCAACACCCTCGCGTCGAAGTACAACGAGGCGTTGAAGGCGGTGGACGCGGAGATCGCCGCGGAGAAGGAGAAGAACAAGGGGCTGATCGCCAAGGCCGTAGACGCCGTCGCCGGGGTCATCAAAACGATCATGCAACTCAAGGACCTGCTGCTGGGTGTGTTGGCCAAGGCCGCCAGCGCCGTCATGGGCATCCTCAAGGACCCGATCGGGTTCCTCGGCAACCTCGTCACCGCCGTCGGCGCCGGACTCAAGGCGTTCATGGCCAACATCGGCACGCATCTGAAGAAGGGCCTCATCGGTTGGCTCCTCGGCGCGATGGCCGGCGCCGGCCTGGAACTACCCGCCAAGTTCGACCTACGCGGCATCATCACCATGATCGCCAGCCTCCTCGGGCTCACCTGGGCAGCACTACGCACCCGGATCGTGTCCCGTGGTGTTCCCGAACCCGCCATGACCGCCGTCGAGCAAACCGTGCCCGTCGCCCAGAAACTCCAGTCCCAAGGCGTGGCGGGCGTGACTGACGAGATCGGTCAACAGGTCGGCGACCTCAAGGGCAACCTGCTGGGCAAAATCGCCGAATACTTGATCCCCACCGTCCTCATGGCCGGCATCACCTGGATCATCAGCCTGCTCAACCCCGCCAGCGCGTTCATCCGCGCCTGCAAAATGATCATCGACTTCGTCATGTTCATCGTCAACCAGGGCGCCCAGATCATCCAATTCGTCAACAGCGTCCTGGATGCCATCATCGCCATCGCCGGCGGCGGCGCAGGCGGCGTCCCCACACTCATCGAGAAGGCCCTCGCCAACTCCATCCCGGTATTGATCGGCGCCCTCGCCGCCATCCTCGGCATCGGCGGCATCGCCAACAAAGTCAAATCCTTCTTCCAAACCCTCACCAAACCCATCCGCAAAGCCGTCGACTGGATCACCGACAAAATCGTCGCCACCGGCAAGAAACTCTGGACCAAACTCAAGAGCAAGTTCAGCAAGAGGAAAGGCAATGACCAACAAGGCCAGCAGAAGAAGATCGATCCTCGAATTCGCGAGCTCGTAGCCGCAGACGTCAATGCACAACTACCTGATGGCGTCGCAGATGAGAAGGTGAAACCCGCAGCAATGGCGATCATGGCAAAGCGTCGCTCGCAGGGCCTACACCTACTCGAAGTCAAGCCGGGCAACAGGCCAGGCCGGTTTGAAGTCTACATGGCGGCGAGCCCGACGACACTGGTTCGCTCGACACAGGTCGATCCCGGAGACGAGAGAACACGCGATCTGATCAACGGGAATCGATACCCGGAGGCGACCTTCAACATCCCGAAGGACGTCATCATTAGCGGGCAGATCAAACTGCCCGTATCCGGAGAGAAGGCTGGCTACGGCGCAACGTATGCTATTGCAACACTGCACACACCGACACGAGTCACCGCCTTTGACAAAACATCCAGTGGCGATTCACTGCACGCCGAGGAGGTGCTCTGTCAGGATCTGCAGAGCAACTGGGACTCGTACGTGGGACCCGTCACTCAGGAAACTCGGCCCGGAATGTCGAAACCACAGGCCAACCTCGTGGTGAAAGTTACTCGAAGCCCATGCGGAAGATGCGCACCGCAGTTGGGTGCCTTACGCAGTTTTGCCAAGAATGTCAAAAATTGGGATCTCACCGTCGAGGTCCGCGCTATAGGTCTTTACCACGGCAAAACCGTTGACCCGGCGACAGGGTCGGTAGTCAAGGGCACGGGAGCAAAAGGTCAGACGGTCACCACTGGACCCGCCGTCGGTAAGGAAGGCCTCAAGACACTCAGGGAATGGGGCATCACCGTTCGCCCCCTCTCCCCCACTGACCCCACCATTCGCACAGAGCTAGCCAAGCTCTCACCGGCGGATCAGAAGGAGATCGTTACAAAGATCCTCGACTGGAACACCAAGTTGTCCGACGCCATCGCCGATGTAAACACCGTTCCGATCAAATTGGTGGCGATCTGAGAAAGGACCGCTAGCCGTCCGCCAACTGTGCCGCCAACTCCAGAAGCATCCGAATCCCGCCGGCAGTCTCCCGCACATCTAGATCAGGGTCGCCTTCATCGAGCCGAATTATCTCCGGAAGGAATTCACTCCAGCTCGTGTACTGCGGAACGATAAGCGCAGATTTCCGGACGTGCGGCCGATCATCACCCAGGCCACGGATCGTCGTTGCGAATACCGCGTCGTCGAAGGCCCCGACCGCTGTGCATGCGATGAGTCGAAACCCGCGACGGACAGCGCCTTGACCCGCACCAAGGTCGAGTGACCGGACGGCCTCTTCACGATCAAAGCACACGAAACTTGCGCGTATCTGCTCCTCGTCGGCGACACTCTCGACCTGGACGTACTGGCAACGGATTATACTGTCGTCAATAAAGCAAACCGATCCCGACGCAGCCTCCCATCGAAGCATTGGGCGATCTTCGTCGATGTCGCCGTCCAGATCGATTGACACTTCCTCCGAACTCCACCCCTGCTCCTCCGCGAACCCAGAAAACTCCCGCATCGACGTCTCTTCGACAAACACGAGCCTTCGCCCAGCCATCGAAACACCCCCTACCTGCCATAAATGCGTGCCTAAACCTAACCACACCATCGACGCCAAGGGCGACCGCCGGGCCTCGCGTGCCCGCACGACGATGCCCCTACGGGCATCGAAGGTTTCCCGATCAAGCGTCCTGTCGGTCGTGTCCGCCGGAGCGCTGCCGCGCGACGCTCTCCTCATTCACAGGACGAGGAGGCGTGATGCCCAACTATCTGGCGCCGGGCGTGTACGTCGAAGAGGTGGAGTCCGGCTCGCGGCCCATCGAAGGCGTGGGTACCGCAGTGGCTGCCTTCGTCGGCTTCGCCGCGCAGGGCCCGTTCAACACCCCGACGCTGGTGACCAACTGGAGCCAGTATTCGCAGGTCTTCGGCGAGTTCGTGCCGGACTGCTATCTCGGCCACGCGGTCTACGGCTTCTTCCTCAACGGTGGCGGGGCCTGCTATGTCGTACGCATCGGTGGTGACCGTGCGAACGGCGCGGCGGGAGCCGGACAGTCCGCGATCGGCCCTGGCCCCACCGCGACGGTCGGCTCCTATCGGGTCACCGCCCGGGAGCTCCCGCGCGGCGGTGGCACCCCGGACGATCTGACCGTCGAGGTGACCGACGCCCCCGAAGGGGCCCCAGAGGAGCGGTTCAACCTGGTGGTCAAGCGTGCTGGCAAGGTCGCGGAGACCTTCGAGAACGTGACCACCAAGCGGGGCAAGGACAACGTCGTCACGGCGGTCCGCGAAAAGTCGAAGCTGATCACCCTTGAGGAGACGGTGCCGGCGGCACAGCTGACCCGCCCGAGTGGTGGCGAGGTCGCGCTCACCGTACCCGCACCGGCCACGGCCGCCCCCACCGAGGTCGCTGCCGACGAATATGTCGGCGATGCGGCGGAGCGTACCGGTTTCGGTGGCCTGGAGGCCGTCGAAGAGGTCACCATGGTGGCGGTGCCCGACCTGATGGGCGCCTACCAGCGAGGGGCGATCGACCTGGAGTCGGTCAAGGCGGTCCAGACCGCGATGATCGCGCACTGTGAGTTGATGGGCGACCGGATGGCGATCCTCGATCCGCCGCCCGGCCTCTCTCCCCAGCAGGTCAAGGAGTGGCGCACCGACCAGGCCGGCTACGACTCCAAGTACGCGGCGCTCTACTACCCGTGGATCAAGATCTTCGACCCGGCCTCCGGCATCAACCGGTACGTCCCGCCGTCCGGCCACATCGGCGGCATCTGGGCCCGCAACGACAACGCCCGGGGCGTACACAAGGCTCCGGCCAACGAGACGATCCGGGGTGCGGTGGCTCTGGAGACCCAGCTGACCCGGGGTGAGCAGGAGTTGCTGAACCCGATCGGCGTCAACTGCCTCCGCACCTTCCCGGGACGGGGCATCCTCGTCTGGGGGGCCCGAACCCTCTCCTCCGACCCGGCCTGGCGCTACCTCAACGTACGCCGGTTGTTCAACTACCTGGAAGAGTCCATCCTGGCCGGCACCCAGTGGGTGGTCTTCGAGCCGAACGACGACGCACTGTGGGCCCGCATTCGCCGTACGATCAGCGCCTTCCTGGTGATGGAGTGGCGGCGGGGTGCCCTGTTCGGATTGACCCCCGACGAGGCGTTCTTCGTCAAGTGCGACCGGGAGACCAACCCCGCCGAGAGTATCGACGCCGGCCAGGTGGTCTGCCAAATCGGTATCGCCCCGGTGAAACCGGCCGAGTTCGTCGTCTTCCAGCTGGCGCAGATGTCCGGCGGCACCAGTCTGGTCAGCGAGTAGTGACCGACCAGAAGTCAGCACTGGTCAGTGAGTTGAGGAGGTAACCGTGCCGCTCCCCGATTTTGACTCCGCCGTCGGCCACTCGTTCGGGCTGGAGGTGGACAGCGTGATCATCAAGCAGATCACCGAGGTGTCCGGCCTGAAAATGGAACAGGACGTCATCGAGTACAAGTCGAACACCGCGGACGGCAAGTTCTTCGTCCGTAAGGCGCCGGGTGCGCCGAAGGCCGGCGAGGTGACCCTGACCCGGGGTCTCACCGCCGACAACAGCTTCGAGCGCTGGATCAAGGACTGCCGGTTCGGCAAGATGGGCGATGCGCGCAAGGGCGGCGCGATCATCGTCTTCGACTACGAGGGCTTCCCGATCAAGCGTTACAAGTTGATGAACGCTTGGGCGAAGAGCCTGGAGATCAGCTCCCTCAAGGCCGGTGACACCAGCGTGCTCACCGAGAAGCTGGTCATCACCTACGAGTCGATGGAAGTCGAGTAGCCCGATGCGCCGTACCTCCGCGCTGGCCTCCCCCACCGCGATCGTCCCCGGTGCGGCCCCGACCGATGTCGCGGTCGCACCGCAACGGGAGACGCTCCGGACCGAGTTCCCGTTCGAGCTGCCCCGAGGCTACGTCGACGGCAGCGGTACGGTGCACCGCGACGGCGTGATGCGGCTGGCCACCGCCCGGGACGAGCTGGTGCCACTGCGCGACGACCGGGTACGGGAGAACCCGCCCTACCTGACGGTGGTGCTGCTCAGCCGGGTGATCACTCGGATCGGCACGGTAGTCGACGTGCATCCGGGAGTGGTGGAGGATCTGTTCGCCTCGGATCTGGCATTCCTCCAGGACATGTACCGACGGATCAACAGCGAGGGGCACACCCGCGCGAGCGTCGTCTGTCCCGAGTGCCAGCACCGGTTCGCGGTAGACCTGGCGGGTGGGCGCCTGGGGGAATCGTGACGTACGCGGCCGAGCGGATCTACACCGAGGTCGCGTACGTCGCCTATCACTTCCACTGGTCGTTGGACGAGATCCTCGACCTCGAACACGGCGAACGGCTGCGCTACGTGGCCGAGATCGCCAGTATCAACAACCGGATAAGCCAAGGGCGGTGAAAACATGTGGCCGTGGCGTCGCCGTCGAGCGTCGGTGCAACGGTCCACTGCGGACTCGGCACTACCGCCCGTCCCGGCTCCCGCCCAGGCGGCGAAGGTAACGCCGACTGGGCCGACGGCACCGGAAGTCGTCCCGCCAACGCCGGCGGCCTGGCGTTCTCTGCCGCCGATCCAGCGAACGGTGACCGGTAGTCCGCTGCTGAACCCATCGGACGAGTTCTCTTCCTCGTTGGCGGCCTGGGGAAATCCGTCGTTCGTCGGCTCGCTGGGGCATGCCCTCGGCCCGGCCGAGCCGGCCGGGGTGCTGCACGACCTGACGGTGCCGGTGGCACCGGCTTCGGCGCACAGTGCTCCCCCACAGCCGCACTCGGTTGATCCGCCGCTCGCCCTGCCGCCGACCCGTACCGCGTCGTCGAAACCATCCGTCCAACGGCAGGTCAGCGGGACACCGGCCGCGCCACCACCAAGCTTCGCACCGCTCTCCAGCCCAGCGCCGTCACCAAGCTTCGCGCCGTCACCAAGCTCGACGCCAATACCGAGCGCCGCGTCGCCGCCGGAGCGACTGGCGCCTACGGAGTACCTGGTGCCGGCGGAGCCGTTGACCGTCAGCCGCCTCACCGTCGCCCCGCCCCCACCGGTGTCGCTGACATTGCCGGTGGTCGCCGCCCCGCCAGTCATTCCCGCCCTCGATCCGGTGCCGACCGCTCCGCCCGTTCCCGCTTCATCAGAGGTAGCCGCCCCCACCGAATCGTCCAACGTGCAGCGGCAACCCGAACCAGGCGGCGAGAACGTACCGGAGCTGACACCGGAAGGCGTCGCACCCACCATCGGTGTGGCAGCCGTCGAACAGGCCGGTGACACCCAAGACAGCACTGCCGCAGACAGCCCAGTCTTCTCGTCGTACGACCCGTCACCCGCGTCGTCAGCGCCACCTGTCGTCGTGTCCCGCTCGCTCGCCGACTCCCGACCGTCGGCCCCGTCCCCGCCCTCGGTAGCCTCCCCGCCCTCGTCCCCCGGCATCGAGTGGTCGGCATCGGCACGTGCCGGAGACGGGCCAGCAGCAGCGATCGTGCAGCGCAGCACGGACTTCCTGGCCGACGCCGGTAGCGCGACCCGACCGTCGCGCCGGCTCGGGCTGGGCGAACCGATCGTGCCGCCGACCCTGCCGATGACCGCGCAACGCACCCCGACCAACCCGTCGATGCCCACCGGACCGGTGGTGGGACCGCCGGAGAGCGCACCGGCCGGGCCGGTAATGCCGATGGTGCAGCGTACGCAGGCCGCAGCGTCCCCATCCGGCCCAGCCTCGAATCCGACGGCACCGACACCAGGACCGGCACAGGCACAGGCACCGACATTGCCGGCCGTGACGACACCGACCTTGCCGGCCAACCCGAGCGGCACCGCCGACCTGCTGGGCAGTGAGGTCATCGTGTCCCGGCTGGCCGAGTCAGTCGGCACCGATCCGGCGGGGCAGGGAGCCGGTACGTCGAACTCGGAGCCAGCGACGCGCAACCAGTTCGATGAGCTGCCACTGACCGATGGTCCGTCGCCGGCAGAGTCGCCCCGGCCAGTCGCTGCCTCGCCCAGCGATCCGGTGCCACCTCCGTCGGTGGCCTGGACCGACACCGCTCCGGCCGACAGTGTGCCCACGCTCGGTAACACCGAGCTGGCGACAGCCACCCCGAACGTCTCTTCTGCCGCGCACGGTTCCGCGGACGGCCGGTCGATACAGCGGCTGACCGAACCGGCAAGCCTGGATCTGCCGCTCAGCCCGCCGGCCGGCGGTGACAGGTCGACGCCCAGCAGCGCTATGGAGGCATCCCGCTCGACCACCGTAGCTGCCCCGCCACCGGTGGTGGCCCGGCTGATCGGGGACCGCCCGATCGAGCCGCTGACCGGCGAGGGCAAGGAGAGCGCGAGTCCCTACCTGCCGGCTCCGCTGCCGCCGACCGTGCAACGGGTCCACTGGGGTGCCGCTCCTGACGGGCCGACCGGGGACGGCAGCACGGCCCTTCGGCGTGCTGCCACAGCCGACATGAGCTACCCCGCATCCGGCCCGACGTCCACACCGCCCCCCAGCGGCGGCGACCTCCCCACCGGGGCAGGTGCGGGACATCCGGGCGGCGACCAGCTCGGACTGGTCACTGTGGTGCCGGTACAGCGATGGGGTGACGTCGGGCCGGTACCGGGCCTACCGAGGGCCTTGACGCAGCCCAGCCCTTCCCACGGCGTCGCCAACCCGCCCGTACTGGCCGTGCCACACCTGGTCAGCCAGCCAGCAGGTGTCCTGGCAACGCCAGCAGTCACATCGGTGGCACAGCGGCTGCCGGAGCCGATGATGCCGCCCGTGGCACAACGGCTGCCCGAGCCGACAACGCCGCCCGATCCGCCGTCGACCGTACCGGAGGAGCCGGCCCCCGCGCCCGAACCGGAGCCCGCGCCGGCACCGACGACGTCCGGGGCGACTCCACCACCACCCGCGCCGGGCGGCGGCTCCCCCGGCTCCACCGGTGCGGTCGGGGCCGCCGGTGTGGCGGAACCGGAGGAACTGCTCAAGAAACTGTTCGACCCGCTGCTGCGCCGGCTGAAGACCGAGCTGCGCCTGGATCGGGAGCGGTACGGGGTGCTGGACGGTCCGGACTGACGACCGGAACCGGAACGGAGCAGCACCCAGAAGGAGGAGAAAGATGGTCAGGGACGAAGTCGCCGTCGCGGTGGCCTTCGTGGTCAAGATCGACGATCAGGATCTCGGCGCGTTCAACAGCTGTGACGGCCTGGGTTGCGAGGTGGTCGTCGAGCAGCGCGAGGAAGGTGGCAACAACGGCCACGTCTGGCAGCTGCCGACCCGGATGAAGTTCTCCAACGTCAAGCTCTCCCGTCCGGTCACCGCGGACAGTGCCAAGCTGATGCGCTGGTTCTCCGGCATGGCGGGCGGGCTCAAGCGCAAGACCGCGACCATCGAGGCACGTACCCAGGAGGGCACGGTGATCGCGCGGTGGGGGCTGCTCGACGTCATCCCGATCCGGTGGACCGGACCGCAACTCAACCCGGACACCCCCAAGGTCGCCACCGAGACGCTGGAGCTCGCCCACCACGGTTTCTTCGGCCCCGGCACCGGCGGCTGAGGTGGCTGGCGATGACTGACGACCGTAGGGAGTGGTCCGGATGAGCGCGTCACCGGTCACCTTCAGCGCCGCGGGCGGTTCGGGCGTGGGTGGTAGCGGTGGGGCACCGCCACAGCTCACCCACGCGTACCTACAACTGCACGAACCGCCGAAGAACGGTGGGACGGCCAATCCGGGCCCACCGCTGAGTCGGATCCCGTTCCAGTTCAACCCCAAGGAACTGGCGCTGACCAAGACCGCCAAGTGGAAGCGGGACGCCCAGCGTAACGCCAAGAAGAGCGGCGTACCGGAGTTCACCGGGGCCGACCCGTGCAAACTGACCGTGGAGATGTTCTTCGACGCCACCGACACGATGGACTCCAGCGTCGTCAAACGGGTCGAGGAGCTCTTCTCCTGCTGCGTGCCCACCGATGCGAGCCGGGACCAGAAGAAAGGCTCCCCACCGTGGGTGGTCTTCCACTGGGGTGGCATGGTCGGTTTCCCGGCGTTCGTGGCCAGTGTCAGCGCGAAGTACACCCTCTTCACCCCGGGCGGTACTCCGATCCGGGCGCTCTGCACGGTGACCCTGGAGGAGATCTCCGGCGAGCAGGCCGGCCAGAACCCCACCTCCGGGGCGCTGGCCGCCCGGGACGTACACACCGTCGTCTCCGGGGACACCCTGCACTCGGTCGCCTACCGAGCGTACGGCCGGTCCGGGTTGTGGCGCGAGATCGCCGACGCCAACGACATCGACGACCCGATGCGGCTACGCCCGGGTACGACACTGCTGGTGCCCGCGCTGGAGGAGATCGAATCCGGCGGAGGTCGGCGTGGCCAATGAACAGTTCGCTAACTCCCTGCTGATCGAGGTCGGAGGCAACCCGTTGCCGGCCGACGTGGCGTCCCTGCTGGTCTACGCGTACGTCGACGACAGCAGCAACCTGCCGGACCGGTTCCTGCTGCGCTACCGGGACCCGGGCCGGACGGTGCTGAGCAAGGCGGGCTTCAAGATCGGGGCTGAGGTGAAGCTGCGGGTGCAGACCTCGGACCCGGGCGGCCCGGAACCCCTGCTCACCGGCGAGGTCACCGGCCTGGACTGTGAACTCGACAAGACCGGCACCTTCACCGAGGTTCGCGGGTTGGACCTGGCCCACCGGCTGTTCCGGGGACGCCGGGTGGCGGCGTACCCGAACATGACCGTGCCGGACGTGGTGCGCAAGGTGGTCCAGCGGGCCGGGCTCAAGGCCGGCCAGATCGACCCGGTCAAGGGCTTCGGCGGCAGCCCGGACAGCCAACTCAGCCAGGACAACGTCAGCGACTGGACGTTTCTGACCCGGCTGGCCGAGTTGGTGGGGGCACAGGTGATGATGCTCGACGGGGCACTGCACTTCCGGCTGCCCGAGCCGCCCACGGGGGCACCCGACCCGAGCACCAAGGCCACCCAGGACCCGTTGGTGCTGGAGGTCAACCGCAACCTGGTTAGTCTGCGCGCGGGCATCACCGCCACCGCACAGGTGCCCGAGGTCACCGTACGCGGGTGGGACCCGGCCGCGAAGCAGGCCGTGTCGGCGGCGGCCAAACCGAAGGCGGCCGGTACCGAGGTGCCCGGGGTGGACCCGGAGAAGCTGGGAAAGACGTTCAACAGCCCGCCGTACCTGGTCACCGATCCCACCCTGGCCAACGACGCCGCCGTCCGGGCGGTCGCTGACGCCACGGCTGGACGACTCGGCACCGGGTTCGCCGAGATCGAGGGAGTGGCCAAGGGCAACCCCAAGCTACGGGCCGGTACGGCGGTGGCGCTGGCCAACGTGGGCGAGCCGTTCCAGGGCAAGTACATCCTGACCAGCACCCGGCACCTCTTCAGCCAGCAGGCCGGCTACACCACCGCGTTCACCGTTTCCGGCCGCTCGGACCGCTCGCTGTACGGACTCACCGGTGGCGGCCCGGCGGCCGGGCGGCTGGCCACCGGGGTACTGCCGGCGATCGTCAGCGACGTCAAGGATCCGCAGAAGCTGGGCCGGGTACGGCTGACCATGCCCTGGCTGGATGGGCAGTACACGACCGGCTGGGCCCGGTTGGTCCAGCCCGGGGCGGGGGCGAAGCGGGGCCTGGTCACCGTGCCGGAGGTCGGTGACGAGGTGCTGGTCGGGTTCACCGACGGCAACCTGGACGCGGCGTACGTCCTCGGCGGCCTGCACAACGGCAAGGACGCCCTCCCCCAGCTCGGTGCCGAGCCGGTGGACGGCAGCAGCGGCGAGGTGGTGGTCCGGGCGCTGGTGTCCCGTACCGGGCACCGGTTGGAGTTGACCGAGACCTCAAGCGGCGCGGACGGCGTGCTACTCACCACCGGCGACAACAAGTTCAGCCTCCGCCTCGACAAGAAGGGCCAACTCGTCGAGATCATCAGCGAGGGCAAGGTCAAGGTCACCGCGAAGAACGGGATGACCGTCGATTCTGGCACCGGCCCGCTGGAGCTGTCCGGCCAGAAAGTGACGGTGAAGTCCAAGAGCGACGTCGGCATCGAGGGCACCGGCCAGGTGAGCGTTAAGGGCACCGCCGGCGCCTCCGTGGAGGGTGCGACGGTGAAGGTCGCCGGTCAGGGCAGCACCGAACTCACCGCCAGCGGCTCGGTCACCGTCCGCGGCGGCATCGTCAAAATCAACTGAAGGGGGTACGCCATGCCACCTGCCGCGCGCGTCGGCGATCCGACCGGCCATCCCGGTGCGATCGGTGGGCCCGGCGTACCGACGGTGCTGATCGGCGGACAGCCAGCGGCTACCGTCGGCACCACCCACGCCTGCACTTTTCCCGGCACTCCCCCGCACCCGCCGAGCCCGATTGTCCCGCCCGGCTGCCCCACGGTCCTGATCGGCGGACAGCCGGCAGCCCGGATGGGCGACATGACCGGCTGCGGCGCGCCGATCGTGGCGGGCTGCCCGACCGTTCTCATCGGCGGCTGACCATGCGCTCGGACTTCGTCGGGGCCGGCTGGGCGTTCCCGCTGCGTACCGACGCCACCGGGGCGATCGCCCTGGTACGTGGCGAGCGCGAGGTGGTGGAGAGCATTCGGCTCATCCTCGGCACCTCACCCGGGGAACGGCCCGCTCGACCCGAGTTCGGCTGCGGCATCCACGAACTTGTCTTCGCCCCGGCCGACGCCAGCACCGCGGGCCAGATCGCCTACCAGGTGAGAGTGGCCCTGGAACGGTGGGAGCCGCGCATCGTGCTCGACGACGTCATCGTCGACTTCACCGATGCCGGGGAAGGCACCCTCTACATCGACATCCGGTACCGGATCCGCAGTGACAACGACCCCCGGAACCTGGTCTTCCCGTTCTACGTGATCCCCCCGCACCCGCCCGGAGCCGACTGATGCCGCTACCCGCCCCGAATCTCGACGACCGGCGCTTCCAGGATCTGGTGGACGACGCCAAACGCCTCGTCCAGCAGCGCTGCCCGGAGTGGACGGACCACAACGTCTCCGACCCCGGGGTCACCCTGATCGAGACCTTCGCGTTCATGGTCGACCAGTTGTTGTACCGCCTCAACCGGGTGCCCGACCGGCACTACCTCAAGTTCCTGGACCTGCTCGGGGTCACTCCGTTCGCTCCCACCATGGCCAGCTGCGAGGTCACGTTCTGGTTGTCGGCCGCCCGGGACACCGGCGTGACGGTGCCTGCCGGAACGCACATGGCGACGGTACGGCTGGAGACCGAGGAGCCGGTGACCTTCGAGACGGTCGAGGAGTTGGTGATCACCCCGTGTGGCCTGGACCGGGTGCTGACCGCCCGGGGCGACGCCGACGTCACCGACCGCACCACCGAGCTGACCGGTGAAGACTGGGTGGCCTGCTTCGCAGACCCGCCCGCACCCGGCGACGCCACCCTGTTCGGGCTCACCGAGCCGATACCGGGCTGTGCGGTGCTGCTGCGCATGGACTGGACGGTGGCCGGGCGGGGGGTGGACCCGACCGACCCACCGTTGGTCTGGGAGGCGTGGACGGCCGACGGTTGGCAGCCCTGCGTCGTCGACCGGGACACCACCGGTGCGCTCAACCGGGCCGGTGAGGTCGTCCTGCACGTGCCGGCCGGACACATGGCGTCGGTGATCGGCCGCCGCCGGGCCGGCTGGTTGCGCTGCCGGTTGACCGAGCCGGCCGAAGGGCAGGCCTTCTACCATGCCTCCCCCCGGTTACGTAGTGCCAGCGCCGCCACCATCGGCGGCTCGGTCCGCGCCGAGCACGCCGTACTGGTCCGGGAGGAGACGCTGGGTCTGTCCGAGGGGGTCCCCGGCCAGCGGTTCACCACACAACACGTACCCATCGTCACCGGTGACCAACCGATCGAGGTGGAGGTGGCCGGCGGGGACGACTGGACGACCTGGCAGGAGGTGTCGTCGTTCGCCGGATCCGGACCGGAGGATCGGCATGTGGTCGTGGACCGGTCCAGTGGCGAGGTGGCCTTCGGTCCCGCGGTACGGCAGGCCGATGGGACCATCCGCCAGTACGGCGCGGTGCCGCCGAAGGCCGCGCCGATCCGGATCGCCAGCTACCGGACCGGCGGAGGCCGGCGGGGCAACGTGGCGGCCAACAGTCTGACCGTGCTGCGGGACCCGGTGCCGTTCGTATCCACCGTCACCAACCGGGCCGCTGCCGTCGGGGGCGTCGACGGCGAGTCGCTGGCGGAAACGGCGGCGCGCGGACCGTTGACGTTGCGGACCCGGGAACGGGCCGTCACCACCGACGACTACGAGCAGCTCGCCCGGGAGGCCGCGCCGGAGGCGCTGCGGGTGCGCTGTGTACCGGCGGGGGCGGGCTCGCCCGCGATTCGGCTCCTGGTCGTGCCGGCGCTCAGTGAGCACACCGAAGCCGACGACGACTCGACCCGGTTCGCCGCGCTCCGACCGCCGGACGAGATGTTGCAACGGATCAGCTCCTACCTGGACACCCGGCGCTGCGTCGGGGCCACAGTGCTCGTCGAACCGCCGTTCTACCAGGGGGTCACCGTGGTGGCGCAGTTACGGCCCCAGCCCCGTACAGCGGCGGCGACCCTGCGCGAGCGGGCACTACGCGCGTTGTACGACTACCTGAACCCGGTGGGCGGGGGCCCGGACGGGTCCGGCTGGCCCTTTGGTCGGCCGATCCAGTCCGGGGAGGTGTACGCCGTGCTCCAGCGGGTCAACGGGCTGGATCTCGTCGAGGACGTCCGGTTGTTCGCGGCCGACCCGATCACCGGGGAACGGGGCGACCCGGTGCAACGGATCGATCTGGGCTCCCACGCGCTGGTCTTCTCGTACGCCCACCAGGTGCGGATCACCAACCGGGCCAGTGGTTGACCGGCACCGTCGGCGACCAACCTCTCCGAACAAGTCCAGGAGTTGCCAATGCGCGCTGCGGTACCGGGGCTGGCCAGTCCCTTCCCGATCGGGATGGCGTTACCTGCGCTCTATCTCGACGATGACTTCACCCAGCGGTTCACCGCCGGGCTGGACGAGGTGCTCGCGCCGGTGCTGCTCACGCTCGACTGTCTCGACGCCTATCTGGACCTGGAGTTGGCCCCGCCGGACTTCCTGGACTTGCTGGCGAGCTGGGTCGCGGCCCCGACGGACGGCACCTGGCCGGTGGCGCTGCGCCGGGAGCTGGTCCGACACGCGGTCGAGTTGCATCGTTGGCGCGGCACGGCCCGAGGGATCGCCCGCGAGATGGAGATCCTCACCGGTGGCACCGTGGAGGTCGACGACAGCGGCGCGGTGACCTGGTCCAGCACTCCGAACACCCCTGCGCCACCGGCAACTCCGGCCGAGGTACGGGTGCGGATACGGGTGCCCGACCCCGCGTCGGTGGATCAGCCCCGCCTTCAACACCTGCTGGCGTCCAGCGTGCCGGCGCATGTATCGGCAATCGTCGAGGTGGAGGCGGCATGATCGTCTGCGCGGAGTGTGGCACCAGTAACCGGGACAACGAGCGGTTCTGCGGCGAGTGCGGGGCGTTCCTGGAATGGGATGGCGCGGTGGTCGAGGGGGCCACGCCCGCACCGGCCACCCAGACCGCACAGCGGGCCGAGACCACCGACCCCGGCCTGGCCTCCCCCTCCCCTGGCGACAGCCCCGACACCAAGTCGAGCGATCCGGTTGATCGACCGTCGGTGGTGGACCGGACCACGGATCCGGTGGCGGTCCAGCCTGGCCAGGCACAACCCCGCCGACCGGTACGCCCCGTCGAGGAGCCCCGGTCGGCAGCAGCAGCCGACGATCGGGCCTGTCCTCGGTGCCAGGCCGGCAACGAGAAACTCCGCCGGTTCTGCCGCACCTGCGGTGCTCCGCTGGTCGAGACGGAGGTGGCCGCGCGGCTGCCCTGGTGGCGCCGGTTACTCGACCGCCTACGTCAGCGCAGCCAGGAGGCCCGCAGTCGCCGGGACCGACGAGCGACGACAAACGCGAAGCGGCTGCTGAAGATCGTCGCGGTGATCTGCGTACTGGTGATCCTGGCCATCGTCGGCCCGCCGCTGGTGTCCAGGGCGATCAGCGAGGTCCGCGACCTGGCCCAGCCCCACGTGCCACTCACCCCCGCCACGGTGACCGCATCCTCGGCTGGGAGCGCGACACCGGCCAGCCGGGTCGCCGACGGCGCGCACAACCGGTACTGGGCACCCACCGGTCCGGCGGTCGACTCGTGGGTGGAGGTAGCCTTCGCTCGCCCGGTACGGGTGTTGGACATCCTGGTGACCCCGGGCATCAGCATCGACCAGGCGAAGTTCCTCACCGTCGGGCGGCCAGACCAGTTGGAGGTGTCGGCCACCACCAGCGACGGAAAGGTGGTCGGGGAGACGCTGAAACTACGCGACCAGCCGGGCGCGCAGACGTTCAAGTTCGAGGCCAGTGGTGTCGTCCGGCTCAGGATCGTCGTCCGGTCGACGTACGGGCCGCAGTCGGAGCCGACTGTGGCGATCGCTGAGGTGGAATTCTTTGGCCGTACCTGATTTCCGTGTCCCGATCCGGCTCCCGGCCGGTCACCGGGTCCAACCCCAACGACACCAGCACCTGGGCGTACTCGCGCCGGGCTCGTTCGGCCGCGGCGACGTTGCCGGCCCGGCGGTGTGCCTCGATGAGCAGCCGCCAGCCGGCATCGTGACAGGGGTCGATCTCCACACAGCGACGCGCCGACTCCACCGCCGTACCTGTCGGTTGGAGCAATTCCGGCACGCCGTCGAGTTCGGACTGGGCCAGTGCCGCAGCGGCGTCAGCAGCCTGCTGGCGCAGAGTCTCCCGCTCGCTGACCACCCATTCGGCCGGGCCGTCCTCCGGCAGCAGGTCCCCGCCGTAGGTGTCGACCACGGCGCGGAGCGCGTCCAGGTGGGCGGCGCCCTGGCGGTGCTGGGTCCGGCGGGCAATCTTCAAAGCGGCCCGGAAGACAGCGACGTCGCTGTATCCGTCCGGAGGCACCGCCAACAGGTAGGCATCGCCGTCCCGACAGAGCAGGCGCTCGGATGTCGCGGCCGGCAGGTTGAGTTCGAAGAACCGGCGCAGGCTGGAGAGGGCGACGTGCAGACTGCGGGTCGCCGCCCCGGGCGGCACCCCGGGCCACAGAGCTTCGACGAGCTTGTCCCGGTGTATGGCACGACCGGCGTTCATAGCGAGGATCCGGGCCACGGCCCGGGCCCGTGGCCGGATCGACGACCAGTCCAGGTCCTGACCGCCGAGGCTGATCCGGAACCCGCCGAAACAGCAGATGCTGAGCAGTGTCTGGTCGGCAGGGCTGGTCGATGCTCGTTCATCGGCGGGGGCGCAGCCCGCTGTCCAGGCCGCCACCACCGTTTCCGGCAGCCCGGCCTGAGCTGCGGCAGCGTACACCGCAGTCAACTGGTCAGCGGATCCGGCACACGCTGCGGCGGCGAGTGCCAGCACCCGGGCACCGGGCACCCCGGCGGCTCGGGCGGTGCCCTCCGCTCGGCGTACCTCGATCTCAGCGTCTGGCAGCCGGGCCTGTACGGCGGCCAAGGCCACAAGCGACTGGGCCCACGCGGCAACCACACCGCTGTCCAATGCCCGCGCCCGCGCCAGCAACTGGGTTGCCTCGTCCAGGTCGGTAGCACCCACGAGTGACTGCATCAGTCGGGCGAGCGCCGTGGCGAACAGGGCCCCCCACCTGTCTCCGAGCCGATCGCACTCCTCGGTGACCGCGACGGCCTCCTTGAGGCTTGCCTCGGTGCCATCCAGTGCCGCCATCGCCCGGGCCAACCGGCCGAGCCACGGCTGATGCGCCCGTTCGGCGTCAACCGTGATGTCGGCAAGACCGACGGGGCCGTACGGTTCACCCGCGCCGGCGGCGCAGGCGGCCAGCAGCAGCCGGCCGGCCAGGCCGACGAATCCAGCATCGTCCTGCGGCACCTGGTGCAACAGCCGCCGCCCTTCCCCGACGTTGCCGGCCAGGAAGTGGGCGAAGCTGCCGACCAGTCCGGCCACCGGCGTGGGCAGCAACTCCGCTTCGCCGGCGACGACGGCCGGGTGTCGCCGGGTCGCCGCCCGGAGCCAGCCGCTCCAGTGGCCCCGCCACGGTGTGGCGTCCGGCAGCCAGGCGGTGGCCATCGTCCGCAGCGTCCGGCAGCGGGCCCGTTCCGGCTCGGCGCCGAACATCCCCTCGGCGCGACGCAGCGCGGCGATACCCGCCTCCAGCTGGCCGTGGTTGATCCGGTGTCGGCCCTCGGCGAGGACGAGCCAAGGATCCTCCGCGATGAACCAGCTGGGCAGCAGATCGCTCCACGGGTCCAGCCCGTAGTCCGCGACGCGGGCACCGGCTGTGGCCAGTAGTTGGTGCACCGCCGTCCAGTCCTCGGCCCGCGCGGAGCAGCGGGCTGCCTCCAGCACCTCGCCCTCCTCGGTGAGGATCTCCGCGGCTCGGGCATGCCACGCCCGGGCACCGGACTCCCCCAACTCCTCGACCAGGCCGGCCACCAGATGGGCCCGCAGCACCTGGTGGTAACGGAAGGTGCGTCCCCCGTCGTGGGTGACGGTGAACGCCTGCCGCTGTTCCAGCTGTTCGAGCAGCAGCTGGCTGTCGGTGCTGCCCAGTAGCTGGTCGCACCGGGAACCGGTGAGCACGTCGAACACGCAGGTCCGGGCGAGGAACCGACGCAGGGTCTCCGGCAGCTCGGCTAGTACGGTACGGGTCAGGTAGGCCCGGGACAGGGCGGAACGGCCATCCAGCGCGGCGACGGCTCGCCGCCGTTCGCTGAGTGGGTGGCCGTGGGTGGACAGGTAGTAGAGCTTGAGTCCGGCGGCCCAGCCACCTACCCGTCGAGACAACGCGGCGACGTCGTCGGCGGGCAGTGGCTCCCGATAGATCTCGCGAAGCAGACGTTCGACCTCCCAGGCCCGAAACCGCAACTGCTCGGCGTCGACGATGTCGATCTCCGACAGCTCATGCCGCGACAGGTTCAGGTGGGGCATGCGCCGACTACCGATGACCACCTTCCGCACCGGGCTGGTCCGGTCAAGCAGGTGGTGCAGAAGCATCCGCTCGGCGGCGGACTCTTCGATCAAATGGAGGTCGTCGATCACGAGCAGCGAGGGCGGGGGCCCGCCCGGGTGCGACGAGTCCGTCGGGTTGGTCGGTGCATTCGGGACAAACGACTGGAGTCGCTCGGTCAGCCGCTCGGGCTGCACGTCCGCTGCCTCGATCCGCAACCAACCGACTGGACCGTCGAAGGCGGCAGCGTACTGGGCCAGCAGGGTGGTCTTGCCCCATCCGGCGGGTGCGACAACGAGGGTCGGCGAGGTGGACTGCCGGCCGATGGCCGCCATGAGTCGCGGTCGTACGAGGCTCAAGGTCTGACGGTACGGAAAGCCGGAACGCACCACCCACCCCCTCGTCACCCACTCGGCCATCGAACGATGGAACCGCGTCGAGGTTCGACTACGCAGATGATAGTCAGCAGTCCCAATCGAACCGCATTATCGTTCCCCGGTTCCGGGAAGCGAAGGTTCGAAGGGTGTCGATCATGAAATTTTCGCTCGACGATCCTCGCCGTGCTCATTACTTCGCCGTCTCACCGCGCCGGCTGGCACCATCCGCGCACTGCTTCACCTGCAAGGATGCACCTGTTGTCCGAGCAAAGCGACAGGCTTTGGACAGCTGTCGGTTTTCCTACAGTCGCCTCGGCGGTGCTCTAGATCCGAAGGCCGGTACGTGTGGATACACAATTGCGGCCAGCAGAAGGTTAACGATCACTAGCACGGATGCAATTTGCGTCTGACGCGTCGTGAGCGGAGATTTTCACTGCACCGCCCCCGGCCGTGATCATCGGCGCGTTCCGGTGGCGCGTCGACCGGAAGGCTGGCCGTCACCTCACCCAGGCTGTTCGGCGAACTCGAACTGCACGTCGCCGTCCTCGTCGACTGCGGCATCGAGAGCCTTGTCGTCGAGGAGGCGGGCTGCTGCCGGGTCGAGGAAGAGGCGGGCCCCCGAACTGTCGACCACCTCGTCCCCCTGGGCCGGCGCCTCCGCGACGGCGATCTCCAATGATCCGGCGGCGGGATCACTGGAAATCCGGAGGCCGCCGTCGGGAAGCGCGTTCTCCTGCGCGGTCAGGTCCCGAATCACCATCACGGCGTTTTCCGTCAGAATGACCATCGCGTCTCCTTTTGGTACGGCCCGCTATGCCGAGGCCGGGTGGTCGTGGCCGTCGGGGCGTACCCAAATCGGCGCCAAGCATGCCGCCGGCCCGTCGTACGACGTTCAGCCCCGACCGCACTATTCGAAGGAGATATGGTCGAAAAGGTAGTCGCCCGCCATCTCGTCGTGGCGTCGCAGCAGTTCCACGAGTTCGTGTTCCAACTGTCGACGGGTGCGTAGCGGCGGTTCGGTCGAGACAAGGACCTTGAGCTGTTCTCCGATCGCCAGGGCGGCAAGGTCCTCGGCGAGCCGCCCGGGGTCCACGCCACAGGAGAACCGGTATGGCGCGACCCTGGTCCGTTCGAAGATGTACTCCCCGTCGCGCACCTCAATCCAGCCCCAGCCCTCGGCGCAACCATCCCGCCACTCGACGTGCAACCCCCGGATGATGGGATCGGCGAGCTGCCGGTCCACATAAGCCTCGATGGCGGCGGCCCGGGCGACCGCGCCAAGGTCGTTGACGAAACCGCTGCGGCCGTCCGGTAGCCGACCGATGATGTCCCGGTAGGTCGGCGGAGCGCAGAAGCCCTCCACTTGCGACTCGTCGTCGTGCTCGGGTGCGGCGGCCGCGTAGGCGCGGGCGTCGACGACATAGTCCACGATCCCCCGGCCGTGCACAGCGGGGCGCAGCGTTGGCGACTCGACGACCAGGACCGGGAGGTCGACCGCTGCCCAGACGGCGTGCTTCATCCGCTGGCTACGTCGGGTGTCGAGCGTGTGCTCGCCCGGGTCGTCGAACTCGACCCCGAAGAGCGGCGAATGACGGTCGGCGGCGAAGACGACGAAGTCGAACCGGGTACGGGTGGCGCAGCTCCACTGGTGGCCGGTGACCCCGGGCGGCCTACGTTGGACGATCTCGTTCAGCGTCCGGGCCGACTGCACGCGGCAACCCGCTCGCTCGTAGCTCTCCCCCCGACCGGTCCGGGATTCACCCCCGCCAGTCCTGGCTGACGGCTGCCGCCAGGGACCTACGTCGTTTCCGGTGTCTACCATCTGCCCCTGTAATCCAGTACCTCGGTTACTCGCCGCTCTCCGCCGCTGGTCGGGCCGGAAGCCTGCGCCCATGCTAGAAACCGGCATCGGATTCGCCGACGGCGGACCGGCGGTGGCGGCACTGACGCTGGAACACAGCAGCCCGCCCGTCAGACGCAGCCGGGACCGAAAAGGCCCGCGCACCTCTCCCGAATCTTGTCGGTGGGGTCGAGTACGCTGCCGGCGGCGAGGCTGTAGCGCAGAGGTCGTCGCGCCTTGACTGCAATCTGGAGGACGTCGGTTCGAATCCGACCAGTCTCGCCACCTTGTTTCTCTGGGGGGAGGAGAGACGTGCCGTCGATCGGCCACGGCGAGGTGGAGGTCTGCCTCCGGGTGCTCGCGGCGGCGGGTGCGGGGACGCTCGATCCGGAGTTGACCGCACGGGTGGAACGCGCTGCGGCCGAGGCGTACCGGGACGCGAAGAAGCGACGGAAGCGAACCCGTTCCGCCGAGGACCGGCAGCACGATCAGGCCCTGCTGGCGACCGCCCGTCGGTTCTGGGACGAGATACCCGCCCCCACGGCGCCGCCCGCCAGCGAGGAGCGCGGCATGGTGTCGGCGGTCGAGCGGTCGATGTTGCGGCGGTCCCGCCGGTGCTATGTCTGTAAGGACAGCTACCGCGAGGTGGACTCGGACTACCACCAACTCTGCCCGGACTGCGCCCAGGAGAACACGGCCCGCCGGAGCGCCCGGTGCGATCTGCGCGGCCGACGTGCGCTGGTCACCGGCGGCCGGGTGAAGATCGGCTTCCACACCGCGTTGAAACTGCTCCGCGACGGTGCCGACGTCCTGGTCACCACCCGGTTTCCCCGGGACGCGGCGCGACGCTACGCCGAGTTGCCCGACTTCGACGACTGGTCCGACCGGCTCCACCTGCACGGCGTCGACTTCCTCGACCTCGGTGCGGTGCTCGACCTGGTCTCGACCACCGGGAAACGCTGGGACAGCCTGGACATTCTGATCAACAATGCCGCGCAGACGCTGTACCGACCACCCGAATTCCATCGCGCGGTCCGGGCCGCCGAACGCGAAGGACTCTCCGGCCGAGCGGCCCGGCTCGAACTGACCACCGCAGCCGTCGCGCCGGCCGAGCCAGACCCGGCGCACCTGCCTGCCGCACTGGCCGCGCTCTTCCCCACCGGTCGAACCGACGAAACCGGGCAGCCACTCGATCTGCGACCGGTCAACAGTTGGATGCTGCGCGACAGCGAGGTCACCCCACAGGAGTGGCTACAGGTGCAGGTGGTGAATGCGTTCGTGCCCTTCCTGCTCACCTCCCGACTCCGGCCGCTGTTGACGGCGTCGCCGCACCCCGACCGGTACGTGGTCCAGGTGTCGGCGATGGAGGGCAGCTACTCACGACGCAACAAGACGGCCCGGCACCCGCACACCAACATGGCGAAGGCCGCGCTGAACATGTTCACCCGGACCGTCGCCGACGACTACCAGCGCTCGGGCATCCACATGAACAGCGTCGACACCGGTTGGGTCACCGACGAGCGGCCCCACCCGGGCAAGACCGCCCAGCGGGAGGCGGGGTTCCGGCCGCCCCTGGACATGATCGACGGTGCGGCCCGGGTCTACGACCCGATCGTGCGCGGTGTGGCTGGTCACCCGGTGCACGGTCAATTCCTCAAGGACTACCGGAGTGTCCAGTGGTAGACGGCCCCGAGCCCACGGCGACCCCCGTACGCTGCCCGGCGATCAGCCACCCGGAGACCGGGCTGGCCGATCCCGCCGACTTCGGGCCGCTGCTGGCCCGCCTCGGTGACCCTGCCGGGGTCGAGCAGTCCGAGGAGTTTCCCCGTGGCACCCTGCAACCGGACGGTCGGCTCGACCTGTGCAAGCAGGGCGTCGGTCCGACGATGACGTCCCGGGTGGCGCTCGCCGCCGCCCGGTCGGGACATACCCGTCATCTGCTGCTGGGCACCAACGGCCTCGGCGACGAGGGGGCACAGGCGGTGGCCGAGGCGCTCATACCCGGTCATCGGCTCGAGACCCTCTATCTGGGCTGCAACCGGATCAACCCGGCCGGGGTGGAGGCGCTGGCCGGACGACTCGCCGGAGACCAGATCGTCCGCGCGCTGTGGCTCAAGCGCAATCCGATCGGCGACGAGGGCGTGCTGCGATTGTGCGCCGCGCTGGCCGGCAACCGCAGCCTGCGTACCCTCGACCTGGTCAACGTGGGCGTCACCGCACGTGGCCTGACCCGGCTGGCCGAGACACTGGCCGAGCGGGAAACCCCGCTGGAACGGCTCTTCCTGGGCGGCAACGGTCTGGGCCCCGAGGCCGTCCCGACGCTGACCGGGCTGATTCACCAGGCAGGCATCCGCGAGCTGTACCTGGCCGCCAACCACCTCGGCGACGGTGGCGTCGCCGCGCTGGTCGAGTCCGCCACTGGCCTGCCGATGACCTTCGGCCTGGGCGGTAACGGCATCACCCCGGTCGGCGTCGCCACCCTCGCCGGCCGGCTGTCGGGCTGGCTGGCGCTAGACCTGGCCCGGCCACCATCCGAGCGTGCGTTGGGTGCGTCGGGCAACGTGGTTGGCGACGAAGGGGCCGCGGCATTGGCGGCGGCACTACCCGGCAGCAGTCTGCGCCGTCTCGACCTACGGCATAGCGGGATCACTGGTCGGGGCGCGAAGTTGCTGCTGGCCGCCCTGGACGGGCATCCCACGCTGGAATACCTCGGCCTCAACGGCGGGGTGCCTCGCCGGATGCGTCGGCGGGCCACGGCCACCCTGCAACCCGCCGATCGGGCGCTCACCCCGGCGCACCCGGACCTTCGAGCCATCGCGAGCGTGTACCGGTGACCGGCATCGACCTGGCCGAACTGTCGACGTGGCAGCGGATCCGGCGGTACGCGGTGCCGGAGTGGATGATCGAGGAGTGCGCCCAGCGTCAGCGAGCCAACGACTGGCGGGGAGCGTGCGCGGCCGGCCGGATCGACCTCGGCTTCGATCTCGCGGAGGTGGCTGACCAGTTCGGGGCCGACACCGCTGAGCGAATCGAAGTGGAGTTGTCGCTGCTCGCTCCCGACCTGCTGCGCTGGCATCTGCCCCGGGCGCTGGGCGGCCGGACCAGCCTGGCCACGGACCAGCGCTGGGTCCTCTCCCTGCTACCGGACCGGCTGACCGACGACACTCCCCTGCTGTCGGTACGGCTGCCGAGCACGGTGGACGGGTCGCAGCGACTGCGCCTCGACCTGCTCGACTCGTCCGCCAAAGGTCACGCGATATACGATCTGCCTCCCTACCTCTGGAGCGTCGAACACGTCGAGTTGCTGCGGTACGCGTACGGTGGCTCCGCCGAGCGGCTACCGCGATTCGATCCCGACGGCACACCACTACCGGTGGCCGAGTTCGCCGAGAAGTTCGACCCGACGGACCGGGCCAGCCAGTGCGAGGCAGTCCTCAGACGGCTACATGAGGGTGAGTTCCTCGAAGCCTGGCGGCTCGCCGGGGTCGACTTCGACCCGACCCCGGCCGACGGGACACCCCACTACGAGTCACAGGAGCGGGCCCTCGTCGAGTACCCCTACCACTTGACTCTCCTGCCCTACGAGGCCGATCGGCTGGCGACCCGCTATGGCAGCCCGACCTCGGTGGTCAACGTGGACTGGGGTGTGCGGGTCAAGCTGGACATGACCGACCGGGATCGTCCGCGCGCCAGCCTGGTTAAGCGGAAACGCGACGACCGTCAGATCGGATCGGTGGTGAGCCGACGGCCGCCCGACCTGGACCTGCTGTGGCACGAGCTGATCACGCCCGAGGAGCTGCATCCGCTGGTCCGCCACGCGCTGTTTCCGGTGCTGTCGGAAAACGCCTCGCCGGAACCGATCCCACCGGCCGAGGTTCCGGTTCGGGTGCGTTGCCGGAGCGAGTGGCATACGGTCGAGTACCGCGAAGGAAAGCTCGACACGCCCTCGCACACGCCGGAGGAGGCACAGCGTGAGCAGGTGCTGCGCAGTCTCGGCGGGCAGGTGACCGGCTGCTTCGCGATCCAGCACCGGTGGACCAGCGGTCGTGGTCGACTACCCCGACAGCTCCGACAGCAGCGGCAGGACATCCTGCAACGGGTGCTGCACGGGGGATCACGTACGCTGCTGCCTCTGCTCGACACCGGGATGGACCCGCATCTGCGGGACGGCCGTGGTAGGTCCCTCCTGCACCACCTCCGGGCCATGGACCACACCGAGGTACTGCCCCGGCTGCTCGCCGCCGGCCTGGCCATCGATACTCCGGACGCGAAGGGTCGTACCCCGCTGAGTGTTGCGGTCGGCGATGTGGGCAGCTTGGAACTGGTCCGGGCGCTGTTGGAGAACGGTGCCGATCCGAACGCGAAGGACCACGAGGGCATGAGTCCGTTCGAGCTGGCCTACTACAAGAGCGGTGCCGAGTACTACGACGACGACGACGAGGATCGAGAGGACAGCGCCATCGGCCGCATCTACCACCTGCTCAAGGAATGGACCGCGCGGTGACCGGCGAGACCGACCGGTTGGCCGTTGCCGACGAGCTGATCGCGGCCACCCGCGCCTGGCGTACGGAACACGCCGACGACCCTCAGGTGGCGGCGCTGGCGATGGCCGTATCGGCGAACCTGCCGGTGTTGCTCTGGGGCGAGCCCGGGATCGGCAAGTCGGCAACGCTGCAACAGCTCGCCGACGGCCTCGGCACCCCGCTGGAGACGGTCATCGCCAGCGTGCACGAACCGTCGGACTTCGCCGGCCTGCCCATCGTGGGTGCGGACCCGGCCGTTGACGGGGTGCCGATGGCCCCGCCGGACTGGGCGGTACGGATCGCCCGGCGGGGCGAGGGGCTGATCTTCTTCGACGAGCTCTCCTCCGCTCCGCCGGCAGTCCAGGCAGCCCTGCTGCGGGTGGTGCTGGAACGCCGAGTGGGGAGCCTGGAGCTGCCGCCCCGGGTACGGATCGTGGCCGCCGCGAACCCGCCGACCAGTGCCGCCGACGGCTGGCACCTGAGCCCGCCGCTGGCCAACCGCTTCGTCCACCTGCACTGGGTCCACAATCCACAGGTCGTGGCCCGAGGGCTGGCCGGCACCTGGCCGGCAGTCGAAATGCCGACCGTCGACCGCAACCGGTTGGACAGCGCGGTCGCCCGGGCACGTGGCACGATCGCCGGATTCCTCACCGCCCGACCCGGCCTGACGCATCACCTACCCGCCGACGCCGAGTCTCGGGGCGGGGCCTGGGCGTCGCCCCGGAGCTGGGAGATGGTGCTCCGGCTGCTCGCCTTCCACCATGCCGCCCGTACCGGACAGGAGGCGTTCCGCGCGGCGGTGGTCGGCGCGGTCGGCGACGGGGCAGGGCTGGAGTTCCTCAACTATCTGGACGAGCTGGACCTGCCCGACCCGGAACGGGTGCTCGCCGATCCTGACGCGTTCCGACTGCCCGAGCGAGGGGATCGGCAACTGGCCTTCCTGACTGCCACGGTCTCGGCGGTGCAGGCCCGGACGACCCGGCCACGGTGGGAGGCCGGTTGGACCGTACTGGCCAAGGCCGTGGCCGCCGGGGTGCCCGACGTCGCGGCCCGGGCGGCAGTGGACCTGGCGGCGATGCGGCAGATCGACTGGCCGGTACCGGCCACGATCGATGCCTTCGTCGACGTACTGCGACTCTCCGGCCGTCTGCCCAGCCCAGCATGACCGACCCGGCGCAGCGGGTGTCGCCCGGCGCCGCGTTGGACCGGACGAAACTGTTGGCCGCCCGGTTCCGAGCCGCCAACGACCGGCCCTACCTGGCGACCGCCCTGTTCAGCATGACCGTGGTCGCCAGCGACGAGGTGCCCACGATGGCGGTGGATCGACACTGGCGGTGCTACGTCTCACCGGCGTTCGTCGCCCGGTTACCGGTCGAACAGCTGGCCGCAGTCTGGGTCCACGAGGTGGCGCACCTGCTGCGGGACCACCATGGCCGGGCCGACCTGCTCAGCGCCAGTCAGCGGGACGACCACCGCCGGGTCAACGTGGCACAGGACTGCGAGATCAACGACGACCTACTCGCCGAGCGGATGCCCCTACCGGACGGTCGGGTAGATCCGATGTCGATGGGGCTGCCCATGGGACTGCTCTTCGAGCAGTACCTGCCGATGCTGCCACCGAGCGGGCACACGGCGAACTGTGGTTCAGGCGCGCACGGTCGGGCCGAGCCATGGGAACTCGGCGTCGCCACCGGCACGGCGACGGTACGACCGGTGGAGGCCGATGCGATCCGTCGGCAGACCGCGCAGGGCATCCGGTCACACCTGCGAAGCCGGGGCACGGTGCCGGGCGGCTGGCAACGGTGGGCCGACCAGGTGCTCGAACCCACGGTCGACTGGCGCCAGGTGCTGACCGGGCTGGTACGCGAGGCGGCGGCCTGGGCCAGTGGCGCGGTGGACTATACGTACCACCGGCCTTCGCGCCGTAGTGGGGCACTACGGGGAGTGGTGTTGCCGAGTCTGCGCCAGCCGCTCCCCCGTGTCGCGATCGTGGTGGACACCTCGGGTTCGATGGGGGATGACGCCCTCGCCGCGGTGCTGGGCGAGGTCACCGGCGTGCTGCGGGCGGTCGGGATCCGGGGCAACCGGGTGACGGTGATCGCCTGCGACGCGGACGTGCACGCCACCCGCCGGGTCACCTCGGTCCAGGACGTCGTATTGGCCGGCGGCGGCGGAACCGACATGCGGGTCGGTATCGATGCGGCGCTACGCGCAGCCGAGCCGCCCCATTTCGTGGTGGTGCTGACCGACGGGCTCACCCCGTGGCCGGAAACGCCACTGGACCGCACCCGGGTGATCGCAGGCCTGGTGGGGGTGGACGCCCCGCAGCCACCCGACTGGATCGCCGTGGTCCGAATCCCGCTTGCCTGACCATCCCCGCGACTCCGGCGCCATCCTGCCCGTATGCCCGTCGGGGAATCGTGTCGCCGACCCGGTCGTAGCTCAGCGGTTCGGTCGGTCATGCGGCCGACCGTCGTCCGATGGTGGCCACCCGGCAATCGTCGGTGGCCACCATCGGATCAGTGCCGTCCCCGGTAGCGGGTCAGGAGACGGTGAGGTCGGTGTCGTCGACGACGAAGGAGGTCTGTAGGGAGACGTCTTCGGTGGCGGTGAATCGGAGGGTGATGGTCTGGCCGGCGTAGCTGTTGAGGGAGAAGGTCTTCTGGCTGTAGCCGGTGGCCTTGTTGAGGTTGGAGTAGGTGGCCAGGGTGCCCAGGACGGTGCCGGCGGAGTTGAGGACCTGGACCCGGAAGGTGTCGTAGGCGATGCTGCTGGTGGTTTCGGCGGTGTCGATGTGGAGCCAGAAGTTCAGGTTGTAGTTGGTGCAGCCGGCGGGCAGGGTGACGCTCTGGGAGAGGGTTTCGGTGCTGGTGCGTCCGTTGCCGCCGAGCCAGGCGACGCGGGTGCCGCCGTGGGCGGGCTGCTGGGTGAAGGAGCCGATGGCGGCGGTGGTGCCGGTCCAGGGGCTGGTGCCGGTCTCGAAGCCGGGGTTACCGAGCTTCTGGCCACCGGCGCATCCGCCGCTACCACCCACGGTGAGGGTGTAGGTGGTGCTACGTGTCGCCACGGTACCGGTCCCGGTAATCGTGATCTGGTAAGTGCCGGCGCCGACCGCCGTACCGACCGAGATGGTCGCCGTCGCGGACTGCCCGGACTGGACCGAGGACGGGGTGAACGACACTGTCACGCCGCTCGGCGCGCCGGTCGCGGACAGGGCGACGGTCTGGGCCGACCCACTGGTGACCGCCGTCGACACCGTGGTGCTGGTCGAGGCCCCCGGCTGGGCGCTGCCAGAGCCCGGGTTGGCCGCGATCGAGAAGTCGTCCTGCACCGGCCCTGAGGAGACGGCAAGGTTCCAGATCGCGTACGCGACACCATCGGCGCTGCGGTTCACGCCGGTCGCGTTGACGTTGCTGGTGGTGTCGCAGGATCGGTGGTAGCAGGGGTCGTACGCGGAGTTCGCGGTGCCGCCCCACTTGGCAGCCTGGGCACTGGTCTTCCGGGCACTGGCACCCATCGCATATCCCGAGGTGGGGATTCCGGCCTGCTGGAACGGGTAGTCGTCGGAGCGGCCCTGGCCCTCGGTGTTCTCCTCCGGCTGGAGGTTGAGCGAGTCCCAGTACGCCTTGAGCGGTGCCGCCGTCGTCGAGGTGAGGCGGTTGATGAAGTAACCGCCGTTGGTCGAGGCCACCATGTCGAAGTTGTAGTAGCCCTTGATGTAGCTCCGCTGGGTGGCGTTGAGCGAGGCGACGTAGAACTCCGAGCCGTTGAGTCCCTGCTCTTCGTCGGTCCACCAGGCGAACCGGACCCGCTTGGTCATCGTCGGGTTCCGTTGCGCGAGGACGAGCGCGTTCTCCAAGAGGACGGCGGAGCCGGAGGCGTTGTCGTTGATCCCCGGACCGGCCGAGACGCCGTCCAGATGGGCACCGAACATCACCACCTGGTCGGCGGGACCGCCGGGCCACTCCGCGATCAGGTTGTTCGACCGGTACGTACAGGTGGTGCACACCTGCTCGGTGACGGTGTAGCCCGCCGTCTGGAGCCGACTCTTGACGTAGGTGAGCGAGGCGGTGTGGCCGGCGCTGCCGGCCCGCCGGTTGCCGCCGTTCTGCGACGCGATGGTGTTGAACTCTGTCAGATGTGCCTGGAGGTTCGCCACGTCGATGTCCGGTGGGGCGTCGGCGGTCGACGTGGCGACCGACAGGGGGCCGGTCCGGGCCGCTGGGGCGGGCAGCGTCGCCGAGCCGGGTGTCGCCTGACTGGGGGCGGCCACCACCATCGCACCGAACACGGCCAGGGCCAGCCCTGCCGTCACCGTTCTGCGTCGCATCTGGGCTCCTTGGGGGTTAGGAGGAGGACTTCGGTCAACAGACCGTCGTCGGATCGTCGCTACCGGCCCGGTCCCCGACCATGACCCACACACACCGGGTCAGTCGGGGAGGGACCGATCACGACGACGCCACTAGGCATCCAGACATTCCCATGTAGCGATTAGAACGTCAACGGTTCCGTCGGCGGTCGGAAAACCGCAAGGGCGCGGGGTTGTGGAAGGCCCGTCACCAGAGGAGGGTGCGGACAGCGGTGTACGCGGCGACCATGAGGATAAGGACAGCAAAGGCCCGGGTGGCGACCGCAGCCGGCAGCCGATCCGCGATCTGCTTACCGCCCAGCGTGCCCACCATCGCGGCCAGGGTGAACGGGGCGATCACAGCCCAGTCGAACGATGCGGTGCCGGCCCGGGCCAGCAACGCGACAGCGGAATTGACCACGATGATGAGCAGGGACGTGCCGACTGCGGCCGACATGGGCAGGCCGAGGGCCAGGACAAGCGCGGGCACGATGATGAAGCCGCCACCGACACCGAGGAAGCCGGTGAGGAACCCGACCCCGGCGCCGGCCACGACCAGACGCAGCGCACGGGTGCGGGTCGACGCCGCCTCGCCCTGGCCGGCATCGGTCCCACCTTCGGGACGGACGCGCAGGAGCATGCCGGTCGCGGCGAGGACCATGAAGGCCGCGAAGACGAGCAGCAGGACGTCCTGCGCGACGTGTCGGTTGAAGACGGTGCCGAGCAGCGCGGCGAGCGTACCGGCGGCGCCGAAGGCGAGACCTGTACGCCAGCGTACGTTGCCGGATCTCGCGTGACTCAGCACGCCCACCACCGAGGTGAGCCCGACGATCACGAGGCTGCCGGTGGTGGCCTCCCCGGCCGGCTGGTCGAGCAGATAGACCAGTACAGGAACGGTGAGGATGGCACCGCCGCCGCCCAGCGCGCCGAGAACCGTACCAATGACCAGGCCGAGTGCCAGGATGGCGACGAGGGTCACCTCGTCATCCCAGCCGGTGCGCTGGCTACGTCGAGGTGGTACCCGGTACGGCCGGAAAAGGCGGCGGTAACCGCGAACCGGTCGCCACGTACCAGCGTGTGCCGCCACTCGATCGGCCGACCCCGATGATCCGTCCTCCGGTCGATGGTGAACGCGGCCACTCGCTCGGGGAGGTCCAGTAGCCGCCGTTCCGCCGGGGTCGGCACCACCGCACGAATCGTCTCCTGGCCACCGGTGGGACGTATCCCGCATCGGGTGGCGAGCTCGTCGTAGAACGCGGTGTGGGTGAAGTCGGCCTGTAGCAACGGTGCGGCCAGTTGCGCCGGCAGCCAGACCCGGTCCACGGCCAGGGGTTCCTCGTCGGCCAGGCGCAGCCGTTCCAGGTGTAGCAGCGGGGTGGACTCCTCCAGGCCGAGACGGACGGCGACCACGCCGTCCGCTCGGACGTCGAGAATCCGCACGACGCTGCGCTGGTGCTGCCCGGCAGCCTCGACGGAGGCAAACAGACTGTAGAGGGCACCCACCGGTTGGATGATCTCCACGGTGCCGGCGAGTCGAGGTGGCCGGCCACGTTCGGCGATCACGCTCCCGTCCTCGCGCAGCCGCCGCACCGCCTCACGGACCGTGTGGCGACTCACCGCGTACTCGGTGACCAGCGCGTGTTCCCCCGGAAAGGCGTCGGTGAACTCACCCGCGTCGAGCCGACGTCGCAGGTCGGCGTGGACCTGCGCCCAGAGGGGAAGGGCGCTGCTCCGGTCGACCGGCGCCGCTCCGGAGTCGAGCGCACTCCGCGCGGTGACGGAACTTTTCCGCCTTGCTGACATCTCCATCGAGGTCGTAATGTACGGACATTCGAACCGGCCGGCAAGGCGCGGCGCGGAAGCCCGACCGGGCACCGCGTCGTTTACCTCGATAGGGACCAGGCCACGGCGGACGGATCGGATCGGATCGGCGACCCACACAGGGGTGGGGTCCGCCGCCGGTCCGACCCATCCCCGGAACATCGGAGGCAGACCTTGACCATCCGAGCTTCGCATCACCAGATCCTCATCGTGGGCGGTGGTAGCGCCGGCATCACCGTCGCGGCCCGACTCCGTCGCGCCGGCGCCCCGGACGTGGGACTGATCGAACCCTCTGACACCCACTACTACCAGCCGCTGTGGACGCTGGTCGGCGGAGGACGCGCCCCGATCGAGCAGAGCGCCCGGCCGCAGGCATCGGTCCTACCTCGGGGGGTGTCGTGGATCCGGGACGCCGCAGTGGCGGTCGACCCGGACGAGCACTCGGTCACCACCGCCGGTGGCAGCGTCATCCACTACGACCAACTCGTCGTCTGCCCCGGAATCCAACTGGACTGGACCCGGATCCCCGGCCTGGCCGAGGCGGTTGACACCCCCTACGCCTCCAGCAACTACGCCTACCACCTCGCCCCGAAGACCTGGCGACTTATCCAGGGCATGAGATCGGGAACGGCGGTGTTCACCATGCCGGCCGGACCGATCAAGTGCGCCGGCGCACCACAGAAAATCGCCTACCTGGCTGCGGACCACTGGCGTCGGCAGGGGGTGCTCGACAACATCCGGCTCGTACTGGTCCTGCCCACCCCCGGCATGTTCGGGGTGACGGAGTTCGCCGAGGAACTCGAACGAGTGGTCGCCCGGTACGGCATCGAGGTACGCAAGAACAGCGAAATGGTACAGGTGGACCCGGACAGCCGACAGGCCGTGATCGTCGATCGTGTCCGGGGCGGAAGGGACGTGATCGACTACGACCTGCTGCACGTCGTGCCGCCGCAGTCCGCCCCAGACTGGATCAAGACGAGTCCGCTCGCCGACCCGGACAACCCGGGCGGGTATGTCCAGGTCGACAAGCACACCATGCAGCACGTCCGGTTCCCGGACGTGTTCGCCCTCGGCGACGTCGGCTCCACCCCCAACTCCAAGACCGGGGCGGCCATCCGGAAACAGGCCCCGGTGCTGGTTCGGAACCTGCACGCGGCTCACCAGGGCCGTCCCCTCCCGGCTGCGTACGACGGGTACGCCTCCTGCCCGCTCACCACCGCCCGGAACAAGATGCTGCTGGCCGAGTTCGACTACACAATGCGCCCCACGCCGAGCTTCCCGCTCATCGACACCACCCGGGAACGCCGGGACATGTGGCTGCTCAAACGGTACGGACTACCCGCGCTCTACTGGCATCTGATGTTGGCGGGCCGGGCCTGAGTAGCTAGCCGGACCGGGCGGGCCGGGCCTGAGCGACCGAAGATACCCAGGCCGCGATCCGGAACTGGTCGGCTCACTCGACCAGCCGGATCCGCACTCTCCGGTTCTGCCGGCCCTTGCTCTCCACCTTCTGGACCTGGATCCGGCCGACCTGGCCGGTGGAGGCCACGTGCGTCCCGCCGTCGGCCTGGACGTCCAGGCCGACGATGTCCACGACCCGGATCTCCGGGGTCTGCAACGGGGGAAGCGCATCCTGGGTCCGTATCAGATCGGGAATGGCCAGCGCCTCCGCCCGGGGCAGCACCCGTACGATGATCTTGCGGTCGGCGACGATCTCCGCGTTGACCGCGTCCTCCAGGGACTGTTTGAACCCGGGCGGAACCTCTGGCAGGTTGAAATCCATCCGGGCCTCCCCCGGCAACATGTTGCCACCGGTGACCAGTGCCCCAAAGTCACGGAACGCCGCTCCGCAGAGCACGTGGAGCCCGGAGTGGGTACGCATGAGCGTGCTTCGCCGCTCGTCGTCGACGGCACCGCGCACCGTCACCCCGGCCGGCGGCACAGGATCGCCGGGGGCCGGAATCAGGTGGAGGTCCTCGCCCTTGCGCGAGTCGACGATCCGGGTCTGCACTCCCTGCCAGAGCAGCACACCGTGGTCCGGTGGTTGGCCCCCACCGCCTGGGTAGAAGGCCGACTGGTCAAGCACGATCCCGGCGTCCGGATCGGCTGGGTCGGACCAGACGACCACACAGTCCCATTCACGGATCGACGGATCCACCCAGTCGAGCCGGCGGGTACGTCCGTGATGTTCGAAACCCATTGCCGAAGCCTATCGATTTCCACGTGGCAAGCAGCGCGTCCAGGCGCGTTTCGTGGGCCTGGGACCGGGCTCGGTTCGGAACCAGGCGTCGACTCAGAACGGCACCCGGTGCTGGTGGGCGGCAGTCATCACGGACCCGACCCGACGTACGGCGCGAAGCGCCCGGGACACGAGGGAAGGCCGGGTGGGTGGATCGGACCGCTCACTGACGCTGTCAGACGCAGTGTCGGACGGTCGAGAGCCGGGTCGACCGGCGGTGGACGGGTAACGGGACGGTGGCTGCATCGGGGGTCCTCGGCTCGCGGGGGCACTGGCGGGGACGGTGCCGGGCGCAGCGAACCTGGTGACGGGTCAGCCGTGCACGGCACCGCGACGACAGAGCCGGTCGTCGACCGAGAGCGCCGTCACCGCGATCAGGCACACCGTGAAGACGTCCCGGACCGGGGCGGGAACCGAAGCCATCTGACAAGATGACCACCCGGTCAGGCCGGTTGGCAACCCGATCCCGCACTTCGGTGCGGCCCCGGAGATTCCGGTCGGACCCGTCATTCCCCCACCGTCCGCCCTCAGTCGAGGTAGTTCTCCGGCCCGCCGTCCCGAACGGTGTCCAGCGTGACGCAGTGGAAGCCGCCGCCGAGGACACGCGCGTGCCGCAGCCGGTGGGGCAGCACGGTAATGCCGTGCCGCTCCAGCAATGCGATCAACTCGGGTTGGTCGGCATCGACGATGGCGTGCTCCGGGTCGACCATAAGCAGGTTCATGCTGATCCAGGACTCGCTCAGGGGGTACGGCAGGGCGGTCGGCCGGTCCGCAGGAGTGGGACACCACAGCACGTCCCAGCCGCGTAGGGGCTCGGGCACCTCGTCCGGCCTGATCCGCTCCGGATTGAGCAGCACCAGACCGGGGCGAAGCAGGGCGATCGTGCTGTCGATGTGGGTATAGCCGTACACGCCGCGTAGCGGATGCACCCGCAGGTCGTCCCGGATCAGCCGCAGGGTCGAGATCAGCCAGCGTAGTCCCAGTTCGTTGCCGCTGCGGGACACCTGGTAGAAGACGTCACGACCGAGCCGCAGGACATTGGCGGCGTCGAAGACCGGCTCGGTCTCCCCGAGGTCGGGCAGACCGTCGGCGTCGACCTCGAACAGTTCGTCGCATAGCTGCGGCCGGGGTGCGGCCAGCCAGGACGCTCCCCGGCGTAGATAGTCCTGGAACAGCGGACGCATCCCGAACAGTTCGAAATAGCGGGCCCGCATCGGGCTGGGGGTCTCGATGATGGTGGAGCCGACGACCAGGGTGAGGTCCCGGGGGCAGTACGACGCCAGGCCCACGCTGCGCCAGTGCGGAGACGAGAACTCGACCGCGTGGTCGACCGCCGCCGGCTGGTGCACCGTGACACCCAGTCCGCGCAGTGTGGCGATCAATTCGGCCAGGTCCTCGTTCGTCTCGTCGACCACGTGCTTCGGGAACTGCCCCACCTCTACCGCCTTCAACTCGGGCGCGGTCAGCTTGGGGTAACAGTTCAACCAGGTCGACGGATCGGTCTGTTCCGGCATGCGGGCATGGGTGGCGTCCCCGACCACGATTTCCCGGAGCGTGGTGAACTCGTCCCACGAGTTGACCGCCGGCCGGTCGGGATCGGCCGACCTGCGGCCCGCTTCCGCCGGCGTCGGCTGCCCGTCCGGCCCGACCCCACCGGCCGGGGCCTCCGGCCGGGTTGCCACTGCGCCGATCTGACCTGTGCTCATGCCTGTTCTCCTCTTGGTACACGTGACGGATGGCACCGAGGTACGCGTGGTGGAGCGCACCTCGGTACGCGTGGTGGATGACATCGATGGTCGGTCGGACCGCCGGGATCAGTACCCGGTCTTGTCGTCAATGCCGTTGGCCAGAGTCGGCACCAGGAAACTGCGGTCGAAGGTGAGGACCACCTCGCCGGTGGACTTGATGCCGGTCGTCCGGCAGGTCACGATGCCGTCACCTGGACGACTGGCGGAGAGGCGCGTGGCCAGGACCTCGCTCTCGGCGTAGAGGGTGTCGCCGGCGAAGACCGGATTGGTCATCCGGATCCGGTCCCAGCCGAGGTTGGCGATGCCCCGACCACTGGTGCTCCGGGCCGTCATGCCGCCGACGATGCTCAGGGTGACCAGGCTGGAGACGATCGTCCGCTGCCACGGTGTGTGTTCGCAGAACGCGCCGTCGATGTGCAACGGCGAGTCGTTCATGCTCAGGGTGCTCATCAGGACGTTGTCCATCTCCGTAACGGTCCGGCCGGGACGGTGCTCGATCACCATTCCCACCACGAATTCCTCGTAGTAGAAGCCGACCGCCTCCCGGTAGCGGTTCTCTCCGACACGGCGATATCCGCTCGGGGCCGTACCCTCCATGGCTGTTCCTTCCCCGGCGGTCAGTGGTCGGCGGTGAGTTCCTGGACATGTCCGGCGAACTCGGCGAGTTGCTCCCGCTCGATGTCGGCCCGGATCATGATCCGGATGCCCGCTTCGCCCTTCGGCACGATCGGGAAGAAGACCGCCGAACTGTAGAAACCACGCCGGTAGAGTTCGGCCGAGAGCTGGACGGCCCGCTCGGACTCCCCGACGGTGATCCGGCGCACCGGCAGCCCGTTGCCCGCGAACGAGGTCGGCAACAACTGGTCGAAGTAGTCGACGTTGCTCTGCAGTCGGCGTTGCAGCTCACCGAGTTCCGGGGACCGGTGAATGGCGGCGCTGGCCAGGGAGGCACCCACCAGCGGTACCGCCATGTTCTGCGACCACCCCACCGGGCCGGCGTGTCGGGCCAGGAACCGGTGCATCTCGGCCGACCCGAGCATCGCGATGCCGCCCCCCGTGCCGAACCCCTTACCCAGGCTGCTGACGATCACGGTGAGCGGGTTCATGGTGAGCCGGGATCGGACGAACCCCTCGCCCCGCTCGCCGATGATCGACAACGAGTGCGAGTCGTCGATGTAGAGCATCAGCCCGTACCGGTCCTGTAGCTCCAGCAGACCGTCCAGCGCCGCCGCACCCCCCATCGAGTAGGCACCGTCGGCGACGTAGGCGACCCGGGGGTACTTGCGGCAGACGTCCTCAAGGTAGTTGAGATCGTTGTGGTCACAGGTGAGGACGGTGGTCTCGTCCGCGCAGATGGGCTTGACGTACGACATACAGAAGTGGCAGAACCGGTCGAAGACCATCACCCGGGGCCCGCCCCCGTCGAGGTGGCCCGAGGCGATCAGCGGCAGGATGCCCGCCGTCAGCGCGCTGCACGACGCCCCCGGCAGGATGTGCGCGCCGAACAGCTCGCCGAGTTCCTCCTCCAGCCGAGCCAGCAGGTTGTGCCGGATCCGGGTGGTGGAGACCACCAACCAGGTGGTCCCGGCCTCGCGCAACGCGTCCATCGCGCCCTCGATGACGGCGGGGTGGTAGTTGAGGCCGAGATAGGCGCAGGAGCACATGTTGACGAACTCGTGCCCGGTCTCCCGTACGACGAGCCGGTTGTTGGACTCGGCGTCGACGTGGATGCCGATCAGCCCATGGTCGGCGGCGGCCTGCCACACCGGGTCCGCGGTGCGGATCATCTTCTCGCCGTTGCGATACCGGCGGGGACCTACGATGCTCTGTGGGACATCCGTGTTGGTGGTCATCGGCTCTCCTGGGCGATGGTCGGGTACCGGTCCGGCACCATCGGTCACGGCTGCGGTCGTTGGCGGGTAGGCAGTCACGGCTGCGGTCGTTGGTGGGTAGGCGGTCACGGCTGCGGTCGTTGGCGGGTAGGCGGTCACGGTGGGTGGGTCAGCGCGACGAGCCGAACTCGTCGAGCAGACGGCGGGAGGCCTCGAAGAACGGCTTGCCGACCATCGAGCCGTCGACCACGGTTATCCCCTGCCCGTGTTCCTGGGCTGCAGAGACGACCCGACGGGCACGGTCCAACAGCTCGGCGTCGGGCGAGAAAGTCTCGTTGATCACGGTCACCTGGTGGGGGTTCAACGCCACCTTCCCGCTGAAGCCCAACTCCCGCGCCAGGGTGGCCTCGTACTGGACCTGGGCCGCGTCGGCCAACTCGAACGTCGGCGAGTCGATCGCCTCGATGCCGGCGGCCCGGGCGGCATTCACGATCCGGGCACGCGCGTGCGCCATCGGCGCCCAGGACATGCCCGAGCCCAGCGCGAAGGAGTAGTCCGCCGCGCCGAAGATCAGGGCCCGTAGTCGGCGCGAGGTGGTCGCGATCTGTGTGACGTTCTCCAGCCCACGCGGGGTCTCGATCACCGCGAAGAGCTCCACGTCGGGGCAGTCCGGCCTCAGCAACTGCTCGACTATCTCGATGTCCCGAGGTGCCTCCACCTTCGGCACCAACACGATGGCGGGCTTGACCGGATAGCCGTGCAACGCCAGCAGATCGCGCAACCCGTCCGGCTCGGTGACCCCGTTGACGCGTACGGCGCATCGGACGCTCGCCGCCGACGGCGCGGAGAAGAAGGACTCGGCCTTGATGCGTGCCTCCTCCTTCTGCGGCGGTGGCACGGAATCCTCCAGGTCGACCAGGCAGATGTCGGCACCGGCCTGATGGCACTTGGCGTACCGCTCGACCGAGGTCGCGGGAGTGCACAGCACGGATCGGCAGTACCGGGTGTACTTCATGGGATCTCCGGTTCGATGACGGCGCTGATACGGCACGTTCGGTGATGCGATCGGAGCTGTGGTCGGCCGGCGCGGCACTCAGGAGAGCAGGCCCACCTCCCGATTCACGTCGATGAGGACCTTGCCGCTCGTGTCCCGGGCGGCCATCGCGGCATGTGCGGCACCGACCTCGTCGAGCGCGACGATCCGGTCGATTCGGGCAACCAGTTCGCGCCGGCCGGCGAGGGCGAAGAGCTGGTCGGTGATCGTGCGGAGTAGCCTCCGGTCGGCCACGACGTGCCGCATCCAGAAGCCGACACAACCGACCGACAACTCCGCCAGGTGCTCCGTCGACACCTCGTCGGGTTCGTCCCGCCAGCCGATGCAGACCAGCCGTCCAAACGGCCTCAGTCCACGCATCGCCGATCGCAGCACCGCGCCTCCGACCGAGTCGACGAACAGGTCGACGCCGCCGCCGGTGGCCTCCCGCAGCCGCTCGGCGAGCTGCGGGTCGGCCGGGTCCAACGCCACGTCGGCACCGAGCGTCTGGACGAGTTTCCGCTTCTCCGGCGTGGAGGCGAGGCCGACGACCGTACCGGCGCCCAGTGACCGGGCCAGTTGGATCGTCAGGTGTCCCACCCCGCCGGCAGCCGCCGACACGGCGACGCTCTCCCCACGCTGGAGCCGCCCGGCGAGGACCAGGGCCCCGTACCCGGTGGCCCCCTGCTCCAGCAACGCGGCGGCCTGCTGATCGTCCACCTCGTCCGGAAGCTCCACGGTGTGGGCGTCGGTGGCGGCGACGACCTGGGCGTACCCGCCGCCCTGACGTAACAGGACCGCCACCCGGTGGCCGTCGAACCGGCGGCGACCCACCGCGTCCACTCCGAGCACCGCGGGTAGTGAGTGCGGGTGGTGCCCGCTGCGTAGGTCCAGGTCCTCGTAGTTGACGCCGGCAAACACCACGTCGACCAGGCTCTCTCCGGGGCCGGCGACGGCCTCGGGTACGTCCTCGACCCGGAACACCTCCGGTCCACCGGTACGACGTACCACGGCCGCACGCATCCGCCCGCTCACCGTGTCCTCCCGCCCATGGGCACCACGAACCTGGTCACACCGACACACCGGTCAGCAGGGCGGCCAGCCGACGTTGGTACTCCCGTACGGCGGCCAGGTCCTCGGCGACGACGCAGTACACGACGGTGTCGTCGGCGGGCACGTGGCAGGAGGTGAGGATGATGCCGGTTCGGGTGGCCGGGTCATAGGCGAGACCGGCGGCGGTGAGCTGTTCGAGCGCTCCGGTGAACGACGCCGCTTGCCATCCGCCCCGTTCCATGATCACGCGATGGTCCCGATGGTTGGCACCGACGACGCGCGCGCCGATCACCGCGTGCAGATGGGTGGAACCGGTGATCCGGCCGTTCGTCTCACTGAAGACGATCTCGCCCTCCGGGGTGAGGATGGCGTCGGTGCTGAGGTTTCCCCGGTAGCCAAGCCCTCGGATCGGCTCGCACAGCCGGCGGCCGGCGACGACGAGCCGGTCCCGTACCTGCGGATCGATGGACTGGGCCGGAACGATCTCGCCGACCGCCACCGGCTCCATCAGGATCTCGCCCACACCGAGGAGTTCGATCTCCTCGTCGGTGATGACGAACTCGGCGTAGATCGTGACGGAGTCGGCGAAGTACCGCTCCACCACCAGCCGGTGGCCCCGTCCACCGGTGAGCCAGGTCCAGCGTTGGGTCACGTAGTCGGTGACGGCCGGGCCATCCGGCAGCACGACGACCTGCGGCGCACCGGCCGGCCGCAGCGCGTCGGTGGTGGCGAGGATCTCGTTGCCGAATCCACCACCGTGAAACTCCTGTTTGACCATGACCGGATATCCCTGGCCCAGTAACGCGTTGATGGCCGCCTCGGCCTGCTCCGGTCGGGTGACCACGGTGCCCGGGGCGATCGACACGCCGGTACCGGCGGCCATCGCCCGGAAGGCTGCCTTGCTGTTGACCAAGGCGTCGCCGCCCTGGGCGCTGAACCGGTGACCGGGCAGTGCGGGCTCGATATCCAACACGGTGGCGAGTTCCGCGATGGCGGTGTCGGTGTAGACGGCCAGCACCTGATCGATCCGTCGGGTGGTGAGCACTGTCCGTAGTTCGTCCCGGAAGCCCTCATCGGCCAGCCGGTCCGGGGTCAGGATGTCACCGCCGAGGAAGCCGGGCGGCGGTACGACCAGTGTCAACGTCGCCAGCCGGGTACCGGTCAACGCGGTGACGTAGTTCAGATAGGCGGTCTCCGGCAGCCAGGGCAGCACCAGGATGTCACCGTCCCGGGCATACCAGAGCATGCGTTGGGCGCCACAGCCACCACTGACCAGATCATCCGGGGAGAGTGTCGTCAGGTCGCCCACCATCTCCTCGGTACGGCTGTTACCCACGATCAATGTCGTCATGCCCATGTCTCCGCTCTACGTGCCACGGTGCCGTCCATCAGCGCTGGCGTGCCGTCATAAGCGCTGGCCAGTGGCCCCGGATCGCTCCGGAGAGCAGGAGCCGAATGATGTTTCCGGTGATCGGTGCCAACGTCCCGCCAAGCCGAACCTGAGCTGGTCCGAGAATTCCGATTCGGAGCTCTTGGTCCCGACCGGATGCGATTTCCGCAACATTTTCATCGACGCACGTCAGCGGCCATTCTGCAGCCTTCCCGTGATGTCACAACGGGAGATCCGCGTGGATCTTGCCCGGGTTGTCACCTGGCTACAGGCTTACACAGTCGCCAGCCCATCGCAAGATACACATTGAACAACATCAACTGACAGACGCTTCGACCAGGGCCCCCGCGGCGACCGGAGGCAGACCCAACCGCCCCAACCGCAGCCCTCCCGGCGATCCACACCAGAGGCGGACGACCAGCCCAGAGTCGACCTGATCCACCGCCAAACACGACCCAATTACATTGTCCACAATAAATATATTGCGTTGATTCGTGGGGGCGACACGGAGCGACCTCCGGAACTGGTCAACGCCCGGTGTGGTCGGTGGCCACCGCGCTCGACCGGCGGGTGGTGACCGTGCGCCGCAACGCGAAGAAACCGGCGGCGAGGATCCCGACCACGACGATGGAGACCGCCGAGGCCAACAGGGTCCCGCGGGCGCCCAGAACCACCAGGGCGGGCGCCCCCAGTACCGCACCCAGCGGTACGGATATGACCGTCACCGCCCCCCGGGCGGCCAACACCCGAGGTAGGTTCTGCGCATCGGTCGACTGCTGGAACAGCGTGATGGTCGTCGAGGGAAAGGGCCCCCAGATCAGGCCACACAACGCGAAGGCGGCCCAGGCGACGGTGGTGGGCACGCCCAACCCGAGCGGCACCAGGGCGACACCGAAACACAGGACGATCCCGATACTGGTCGGCAGCAGCGGCCAGGTCCGTAGGTATCCGGCAGCGAACGCGCCCACCACCGCGCCGATGCCGAAGGCGGTGTAGAAGGCGGCGAGCGTGGCGGGGGTCCCACCCAGCTCCTCCACCGCGTACACCGGGAGGGCTACCGTGACCGGCCCGTAGAGGAAGAACCAACCGAAGGAGAGGGCCAACAGGCCGAGCAGCCGGGGGTCCCGCCGGATCACCCGCAATCCGGCCGTACGGGACGCACTGGACTTCGGCTGAGCGGCACTGGCCCGGGGAAGGGCGTACCGGTAGGTGACGGCGAGTACCGCGAAGGTGGCCGCGTCGACAGCGATCACCCACACCGCCCCGCTACCGCCGATGAGCAGGGCGGCCATCGGCGGACCGACCACGGTGGTGAACTCCAGCATCATGTTGACCACCGCGTTGCCGGCGAGCAGGTGTCGCTGGGGCAACAGTTCGGTCAGCATCGTGTAGCGACCGGCCGTCCCCCACGCATGTAACAGGGAGGAGACGCCCAGCAGGACGACGTACCAACCCACGGTCAGCGCACCCAGCAGATGCGCAAGCGGGATCGCCGCGAGGGTGCCGGCCCGGAGCGTGGCGTCCCAGCCGGCGAGTTGGGCGCCGCTACGGCCGCTGAGGAGCCGACCGAACAGCAACGCGCCGGCCGCACCCGGCAGGGTGTACGCGGCCACCGCCAGCGCGACCCAGAGACCACGTTGCCCGGCCGGGGCGAGTTCCAACGCCAGCCAACTGATCGCGACGGTGCTCATGCCGTTACCCAGGCTGGACAGTCCAATCCCGGGTAGCACCCGACGCAACAGCGGATGCCTCAGCACCGGCCAGTACGGCGAGCCTGCGACGGTCCGACCCACCGTGACGCGAAGCGACATCGCTCAACTACATCCATCGATACCTGGGGCGTCAAGGCTCTTGCAACATCCACGGCAGTTGTTAGCCGGACGCCTGATCCCGGTGGCTTGGCCGGTGGGTCCCGTCAACCGGCCCCGAGGCAGACGAAGGCGGCTGCGGTGGCCTCGGCCCGCCCGTCGTCGCGTCGGGCGAACACCTGCTGTGCCCCGGCCAGCGCCGACGCGGGTGGCTCACCAGACCGCATCCGGTGGTGCAGGTCGAGCATCAGGGCTGTGGTGAGGTCTGCCGGTACCGGCAGCACACTGGCGATCAGCGTACGGGTACCGGCCGCCAGCAACACCGAGGTGAAGCCCAACAACTCGTCACCGGGCCGTACCCCGGACAGACCGGAGTCACAGGCGGAAAGGACGACGCACCCGGGCGACCGCGGCAACCGCTCCAGTTCGTAGGCGGTCAACGGCCCGTCGGCCAGCTCCAGCGTGGAGAAGAGCGGATTGTCCGCCCGAAACGTGCCGTGCGCGGCGACGTGGGCCAGCCGGGTACCGTCCAGCGCGGCGGTCACCGCCTCGGCCGTCGCGGCGGAACCGGCCAACACCCGGGATGTGGGCAGGATTCCGGCGAGCGCGCGTACCTCGGTCTGGCCGGCCGGCAGCCGCGCTCCGGCGACCAGGACCGGTGCCCGCTGCGGGATCTCCCGGCCGGTGGCCCGGAGCCAGGCCGCCGCCGAGGGCGCCACCGTGACCGACCGGCCGACACAGGTCGGCAGCCCGGCCCACGGTACGGCGTGCAACTGCCCGATCGGGACGATCACCAGCGGCCAATCGGCCAGCCGTCGGCGGATCGAGCCGAACAACTGTTCATCCAGGACGCGCGCCGAGGCCAGTACGCTTTCCCGCACCGCGACCGAGTCGCCCTGGGTCACCAGCCGACGCAGCCCGAACCGGTGTAACCGGCTCTGGCGCAGCACTTCGGCGAGTGGGCCGAGGTCGTGCAGGGTGGCCCGCCCGGCGCGGACCACCACCGCACCCAGCCGTTGGTCGTTGGTCACCAATTCCACCAACGCCGCGTTGTCCAGTCTGGTGGAGAGCGCTCGGATTCCCGGTGGCCGGTCCGCGGGCCCACCCCCGGCGTCGACCTGCCGGGTCAGCTCCCGGATCCGCTGCTCCAATTCGGCCTGGCGCCGCCGCAGGCTCCGCACCGGGCGGCCCGCCAGCAGTGCGTCCTCCAACGCGGTGCTGACCATCCGCAGTTCGGCCAGCACGTCGGCGAGGTCAGGGTCCCGGGGCGGCACCGCCGGCCGCACCCGTAGCGCGTTCGCCCGCCAGCGTTCGGCCCAGGCCAGGACCTGCCCGGGTACCCGGGAGCCAATCGCGATGTCGAGTCCCTCACCGGCGAGTTCCTGCCCGTGCGAGCCACTGTTCGCCCGGAGTTCGGTCGCCCCGAGCGACGCCCGGTAGCCGTCCAGCACCGCTAGTCCCCGTCGCAGCGCCGCAGCGGCCCCCCGCTCGTCGCCGTCCAGTCGGCGCAGGAGGGCCAGTGCGTACCAGCCCTGCGCCCGGCGACTGGCGGTGCCCTGGCGACGAGCCCCGCTGGCGCGGCTGAGCAGGTCCCGGGCCTGGTGGCGCCGACCCAGCCCGAGGGCGACCCGGGCCGCCTCGATCCGGGCGACCAGCGGCGGCCCGGGCCAGCCAGTGGCTTCGAGCAGGGCCACGTTACGCACCATCGCCCGGAGCAGGACCGCGGTCCGGGTCCCCCGGCGGTACTCGGCACGGAGCTCGACGTGTCGGGCGAACGCCGCCCAGGTGTGCCGGCCCTGCCTCCGAAACCGGCCGGCAGCCTGCCGGGCCGTGGTGGTGGCGGTGTCGAGGTCGTCGGCGAGCAGCCCCGCCCGGGCCCGGGCCAGCAACGCCTCGGCGAGGTCCGAGGTCATCGCCCGGCGACGCAGCTCGGTGACCGCGGTGGTGGCGACCTCGACCGCCTCGTCGACCAGCGGCACCGACAACAGCAGCTCGACCCGATCGAGCAGCAACGCCGGGCGGGGCACCGCCAACCTGCGGTACTCGTCGTCGCCGGCGTCAAAGATGCGCAGGGCACCCCCGACGTCACCCCGCTGGGCAGCGGCGATACCCAGGTTCCAGCGCGCGTCCGCAGCCGCGAGTTCGAGGCCGAGCCGACTGAAGATCTCCGCCGACCGGTCCAGGTCGTCGTCCGCGCCACGCACGGTGCCTCGGTGTGCGTTCAACAGGCCCCGGTTGTTCCGGGCCCGTGCCTCCAGCAGCAGGTCACCCTCGCGTTGGGCGATCTCCACCGCCGCCCCGTAGTCCCGCACCGCCTCGTCGTACCGCCCCCGGTAGTGCAGCACCACCCCCCGCTGCATCCGAGCCCGTCCGGCGTCGGCCCCGGTCAACTGGGTCAGGGCCGCGGTGACCGTCCGCAGCGCGGCGGTGTTCCGGCCGGCGGTGGCCAGGACGTATCCGAGGCTCATCCGGGCCAGTGCGGTCACCCGGGGCGAGCCGGTACGGGCGGCCACTCGTACCGCCCGGCGTAGCTGCCGCAACGCGCCCGGTAGGTCGTTGAGTTCCCGTAGGGCCAGGCCGATGGCCCGGTGGGCGGTGGACCGTTCGTCCGGATCGGCCGAGGCGGGTACCCGCTGACCGAGGGCGATGGCCTCACGGGGAAAGCGTTGCACGGCGGCCAGCGCCGCCTGGGCCAGACTGCGGCCGGGGTCAGCGCTGTCGACCATGTGATGAGGGTGGCCGATCCGCCATCCCTGGGTCAAACCGGTCGATGTTGTCGGTCTCCGTGGTTCGGACTCCCACCATCGGCGCGGCTCACACCACGGTCAATCGAGGGGCGACTATATTTGCCTCTGATCCCTGACGGAGTCGCACTGACCCCTGGAGGAGCGGTGTCCGCAGCCTGGTTCAACGAGTCCCGACCGACGGGCGGCATGTCACGCCGGCAGCTCATGTTCCTCTCCACGGCGGTGGCCACCGCACCGCTGGTAGCCCCGCTATCCGCCGGTACGGCGCACGGCGCGGAGGGCGAGGAACAGGCGTACCAGCAGGCGTTCGAAACCATGCTGGCCACCGACCCGAACGTCCGCCGCCACCGGGAGCCGGGACGCGAGTTCTGCTACCGACCCCGACAACTACTCGTGGCCCAGGCCGACACACCGCGCGTTGTCGCCCGGCTCCGGGAGTACGGCCACCCCACACAGACCGGAGGTCGCTTCGCCGGGGTGACCAAACTGGTCTTCGGCACCGAGGCCGACATCCCGACGCTCGTCAGACGACTACGGGACCCGAAGCAGTGGCCGGGTGGTGCGGTCCCGGCGGTGCAGCCACACCACGTGGCGGTCGGCTTCGGCAACATCATGGGTAACCCTGGCGCACCGCCCCGGGCTGCCGGTGCGCTGCCCGTACCCGACCCGGCACGCCTCGGTGAGGGAGCCGGGGTGACCGTCGGTGTCTGCGACACCGGCATCTGGCGCGACGCCGGGGCCTACCATCCGGTCTGGCTCGCCGGCAGCTACCTGCCGGAGTTCGACGACGAGGATCCGGTCTACCTGCACGACGACGTCCTCGCCGTGCAGGGCGGCCATGGCACCTTCGTCGCCGGAGTCGTCCGGCAGGCCGCCCCCGGCGTCCGGTTCGATCCCGAGCAGGCACTGAACCGTTCCGGTGTCGGAGACGAGGAGATGCTGGTCGGTGCGCTCGCCCGGCTCGGGCAGGCGGTGAGCATCGTCAACCTGTCACTGGGCTGCTTCACCCAGGACGACGTACCGCCGGTGCCGATTGTCAACGCGGTGGCGGCCCTGCCGGACCGTACCGCCGTGGTAGCAGCGGCGGGCAACGCGGGCGTCGGCCGTCCAACCTGGCCGGCCGCGCTGGACCGGGTGGTGGCGGTGGCCGCCGTACGCCGCTCCGGTACGACCATCGAGCCGGAGCCGGCCAGCAACTTCGGCCCCTGGGTGTCGGCGTGCGCCATCGGTGACCGGGTGAGCACCTACGTGCCGGGGGTGTTCCCTTTACCCGGGCTGCCGGACCGACTGTTCGACGGCTTCGCCTCCTGGTCCGGCACCTCGTTCGCCGCAGCGCACGTCTCCGGTCGGCTGGCCGCGATGATGACCGCCGGCAATCTCGACGCCGAACAGGCCCGGCTGGCACTGCTCGCCACCCCGCCCTGGCACCCGGACTACGGGGTGTTCGTCAGTTGACCAGCCGACCCGCAATCGGATCCGGTACCGAGAAGACAGGGACATGATGACCGAAACCCCCAGCAACCTGGTGGCAGCCGCCACCACCGGGGACGAGGATGCCTGGGCCGAACTGGTCCGGAGGTACACCCCGCTGGTCCTATCGGTGATCAAGTCGTACGGCCTGGACCGGACCGACGCGTCGGACGTCAACCAGACCGTCTGGCTACGTCTGGTGGAGCATCTGGACCGGATCGAGAAGCCGGCCGCTCTGGCCAGTTGGCTGGCGAGCACCACCCAGCGAGAGTGTTACCGGTTGCTGCGGCTCGGCCGCCGAACGCAGCCCGTCGACGTGTACGACGAAGAAGCATTCGAGTCCCACCTCGGAATGTCCCTACTGACGGATTCGGCCACTCCGGACGAATACCTGCTGCGAGCAGAACGCCTGCAGGCGTTGCGGGAGGGCTTCGCCCAACTCCCGAGACGGTGCCAGGACATGTTGTCCATGCTCACCGCCGATCCGCCGGCCAGCTATCGCGAGATCAGTGAACGGTTGGCAATGCCGATCGGCAGCATCGGGCCGACCCAGGCCCGGTGTCTGCACAAGCTACGGAACTGCCCGGCGATCGTCGCGTTCGTCCGGGCGGTCCAGCACGCCGACGGAGAGGAAGGTGACCGTGATGGGATCGTGGCGGCTGGACGATGACGGGGCTCTGCTGGTTGACCTCGGAGACGCGCTCAGGGCAGCGGAGGTTCCGGCCGAGTTCCTGATGGCGGCCCGCGGGGCGCTGGCATGGCGCACGGTGGAAGAGGATCTGGCCCTCGCCGAGCTGACCTTCGACTCCGCCTGCGACGCGGAGCCGGCCGGTCTCACCCGCTCCGGTGCCGCCACCCGGACGTTGTCCTTCGACAGCGGTACGGCCTGCGTCGAGATCGAGGTGACCAGCGGTGGCATCGTCGGCCAGGTCTCGCCGGCGAGCCCAGGTCGGGTAACGATGGACACCGCTCACGGCACTCGGGAGGAGGTGGCCGTCGACCCTGGCGGCTACTTCACCCTGTCGGGTCCTCCGTCCGATCCGGTCCGGCTGCACGTCCGTACGCCGGCCTGCACGTTGGTGACCAGCTGGATCTGCCTGGCCTGAGCCGTCGGCCGCAACCTGTCGACCAGCCTACGACCAGCCCACGACCAGCCCACGGTCCATTTGGGATGGCCACTGGAGATCGACCGCTGTGCGGTCAGCCACTCCGAACACCATTCGATCGAAAGATAGGTTAGCCTACCCTGCGAAAGCGGGCCCTCGAATCGGCCGGAGCAGCGCCGTAACCCGCTCGCCTACGCAAGGAGGAAACCAAGTGCGGACAGCGCTTTTCCGTCGCTCGTCGGGCGACGGGGCCGACACCGGCAAGCTGGGTATCCGGCGGCGGGCTGGCCTCGTGGCCGCCGCTGCGGTCGTCGCCGTCACGGCGCTCGCCGGTTGCGGCTCGGACACCGACGAGCCGGCCGACAACGGCACGGACAAGGCCCGTAGCGTCACCCACGACGCTGGCACCACGGAGAACGTACCGGCCAAGCCGAAGCGGATCGTCTCGCTCAGCGTCACCCTCACCGGTCACCTACTCGCCCTGGACGCCCCGGTGGTGGCCACCCAGGTCGCCCCCGGCCCGTTCTCCGACAAGACCGGCTATTTCCTCCAGTGGTCCGATGTCGCCAAGCAGCGCAACGTCGAGGTCGTCTATGCCGGTGCCGAGCCGAACCTGGAGAAGGTCGTCGAGGCCAAGCCCGACCTGATCATCGGGGCCGCGTCCGGCGCGGACAGCACGGCGAAGTTCTACGACCAGCTCAAGGGCATCGCGCCGACGCTGATCTACCGCTACGACAACATTTCCTGGCAGGACCTGACCAGCAAGCTGGGTGAGGCGATCGGCTTGGCGGACAAGGCCAAGGAGGTCCTGGGCAAGTTCGACGCGCAGGTGACCGCGGTCAAGGGCAAGATCAAGGTCCCGACGCAGGATGTTGCCCCGCTGCGCAACAACGGTACCCAGATCGTCATCTTCACCAAGGAGTCCGCGCAGGGCAAGCTCCTCGCCACCCTCGGCCTGAAGGTCCGGGAGGTTCCGAAGAACTTCAGCGCCGACGGTCCCGAGGGGGGCAACCGCAACGACGTCGTCACCGTCGCCCAGGAGAACCTCGGACCGGCACTCGCCGACAGCTCAGTCTTCTTCGTCGGTCACAACGCCGAGCAGATCGCCACGGCCAAGGCCGCGCCGCTGTGGAAGTCGCTGCCCGCCGTCACCGAGAACCGGGCGTACGACCTGGGTCTGGACTCGTTCCGGATGGACTACTTCAGCGCCAGCGCGGTGCTGGAGCGGATCGAGAAGACCTTCGCGGTCTGATCCCCACCACGATCCGAACCTGCGGGCTCCCGGCACAGCCGGGAGCCCGCAGGTTTCTATGGCTGCGGAGTTCGGCGACGACCGGCACCGGTGGGTACGGATCGTGCCTGGAGTCCAGCCCCCTGACGCTGCTGGACTTCGACCCGGTGATGGCCGGGAGGGCTCGCGGCCACGCGGATGCCCTAGTAATAGTTGTCGATCGGCTGGCGTGCCTCATCGAACAGCGCCGGTCCCTCGTACCGGACCGGGGGCAGCGGCGGGGTGGCTGGCCTGACCTCCTCGAACTGCTCGCTGGAGAGGGCGTACACGACCCGGCCGAGACCGGACCGGTTGATCGCGGTCGTGCACATCGGACAGGGCTGGCAACTGGTGAACATAGTGGTGCCAGCGGCCAGGTCGGGGGCGAGTTCCCGGGCGGCCCAACGGGCCAGCTTCAGTTCCGGATGGGCGGTGATGTCCGAGTCGGCGACCACGGTGTTGTGGTCCTCGATCAGGACGGTGCCGTCCGCACCGACCAGCAGCGAGCCGAACGGCCGTTCGCCGGACGCTCCGGCCATGCCGGCGAGTTCCACGGCACGGCGGAGGAACTTCTCGTCGTCGGGGGTCATCGGTCCTCCTGGGATCTGTGGTACGCGGCCACGGCCGCAAGTGTCCGCCAGGCGCGTTCGGGCTGGCGGATCTCGGTCAGGTCGTCGTTGAACGGGTCGAGCACCACCGTCTCCGCGCCGAGCAGACGCATCTGATCGATGTCGGAGATGATCTGCTCGATGGTGCCGACACCGGCGAGCCGGTCCGGGGCGGTGATCGCTTCTCGGGTCTCCCGGAGTTTGATGCGCGGCGTCAACGCGGGCACCGGGCGGCCCAGTTCGTCGGCGGTGGCCTTCAGTCGCCCGGCTGCGTCCGCCAGCCATCCGGTGTTAACCCGCAGCGGGTGCCAGGCGTCACCGAGCAGTACCGCGCGACGCATGCCGGCTTCGCTGTTGCCGCCGACCCAGATCGGGATCGCGGCTGTGTCGTAGTCGTCGGTGTTCCGCCAGGCGTCGCGCATGGTGTGCAGGTACTCGTCGGTCAGCGCGCCGCGCCGCCGGAACGGCACACCAAGCGCCTCGAACTCCTGCCGAGCCCAGCCCACACCGACGCCGAGAACGAGTCGGCCCGCACTGAGCCGGTTGAGGTTCGCCGCCATCCGGGCGGTGAGCAGCGGGTGCCGGTACGGAACGATGAGTACCGTGGTGCCCAGCCGGACCCGCTGGGTCACCCCGGCCAGCCAGGACAGCGTGGTGAACGGCTCGTAGAACGGCGCCGGATACTTCTCGGCCACGTCCGGGGTCACCGCGATGTGATCGGAGACCATCAGCAGGTCGAAGCCGAGGCCCTCGACCGTCTGCGCCCACCGTCGCAGCACATCGGGGTCGGTACCCGGAGCGAAGTTCGGTACGTTCACACCAATTTGCACGTCTTATACGCTAGCCAGGGTGAGTCCGCGCGGGAACATCGTGTTCCCTGCCTTTGCCGGCTTTTCCCGTGGTTCCACCGGTAAAATCGCCCGATGGCCGAGAATCTTGATTCTGTCGATTGGTCCATCCTGATCGAGTTGCAGGACGATGGCCGACTGCCCATCACCGAACTCAGCCGCCGGGTGAAGTTGAGTGCGTCGGCCACCAGTGAACGGGTGAGGCGGCTGGAGGCGACAGGCGTGATCAGCGGCTACCGCGCCGAGGTCGACCTACCCAAGGCGGGCTTCGCCGTGCTCGCGGTGGTCCGGCTGAAGTATCCCGGCAGCCGGCACGAACCGCTGCACCGGCTACTGGAGCGACGGTCGGAGATCCTGGAGTGCCTGCGCACCACGGGAGACGACTGTTACGTGCTGAAAGTGGCCGCGACGTCGATGGCACACCTCGAACAGGTCGTCAACGACCTCGCCGGGTTCGGCAGCACCACCACCAACGTGGTCTACAGCGCCACCCTGCCCTATCGCGGCCCGCGCCCGACGCCGTCCCGCACGTGACCGCCGCACGAACGCCCCTGCGGCTGCACCTACTGACTCTGGTCTGCTCGGAGCCCGTGCGGAGCGGTCCACGGCGAAACGGTGGAGCGGAACGGTTCAGGCGCGGCCGGACCGATGCTCACGCCACAGCAGCCAAGCCAGGTAGCCACCGCCGAGACCGCCGGTGACCACGCCGACCGGAAGTTGGCCGGGCAGTGGCAGCAGCCGAGCGACCAGATCGGCGACGCAGAGCAGCAGGGCACCCATGAAGGCCGCCGGGATGACACCGACCCCGGGGCCGGCGGTGAGTCGGCGGGCGAGTTGCGGAGCGGCGAGCGCCACGAAGGCGATCGGTCCGACCGCGGCAACGGACACCCCGGAGAGGATGACCGCCGTGGCGAGCACCGCCAGCCGGGTCCGCTCCACCCGCAGCCCGAGCGAACGGGCCGCCTCGTCGCCCAGACTCAGCTGGTCCAGCGGCCGGGACAGCATGACCGCCGCCGGCACCAGCAGCACGATCACGCCCACCAGCAGCCAGACCTGGTCCCACTTGGTGGCGGCGAGGCTTCCGACGAGCCAGACGTGCGCCGCCTGCGACTCGTAGATGTCGGCCTGGATCAGCAGGTAGGCGGTGACGGATTCGAGCATCGCGCTGACCGCCACGCCCACCAGGACCAGTCGCACCCCGTTCACGCCGCGCCGCCAGGACAACAGGTACATGATGACGGCGGTGGCCAGGCCGAAGCCGATCGCGCCGGTGGACACCGCCATGGCCTGCTCACCGATGACCAGCAGCACGAAGACCGCACCGGCCGACGCGCCGCTGGTGAAACCGACGATGTCGGGGCTACCCAACGGGTTACGGGTCAGGCTCTGGAACTGTGCCCCGGCGACGCCGAGGCAGATTCCGACCAGCAGTGCCCCCAGCACCCGGGGCAGCCGGATCTGGAAGACCACCAGGTCCGTGGCCGGGGTACCGGCACCGACCAACGCGGCCAACGTCTCTGCGACCGGCACCGCGCTGCCCCAGCTCAGTGAGAACAGGGCGGTGCCCACCGCGAGCACCAGGAGCAGCAGGCTCACCAGCAACGGCCGGCGACGAAGCCGTACGGAGAACCGGTCGGTGGGCGAGCGCAGGGCCGGGGTCAGCGTCACGCCGACCCCGCCGGCCGAGCGGTGGTCCATGGCCGTCACGGGTTACCTCGCTTGGCGGGTCAGTGCGTCACCGCGTGCCGGCGGCGCAACAGGACGATGAAGATCGGCGCGCCGAGGAAGGCCATGACGATGCCCACCGGCACCTCGGCGGGGAAGGCGATCACCCGGCCGAGTACGTCGGCAAGGAGCAGCAGGGCCGGGGCGTAGACGGCGCTGTAGGCGAGCAGCCAGCGATGGTCCGGACCGGTGATCAGCCGTACGATGTGCGGCACCGCCAGGCCCAGGAAGTGGATCGGTCCGGCCCCTGCGGTGGCCGCCCCGCAGAGCAACAGCACCGCCAGCGTGCCCAGGGCTCGGGTACGGCCGGGGCGGGCACCGAGCGCGCGACCGGAGTCGTCGCCGAGGGCGAGCGCGTTCAGCGACCGGCCGAGGAAGAGGGCCAGCACCGCGCCGACGGCGATCAGCGGTGCCACCCCGACGACGACCTCGGCCTCTCGGCCGGCGAAGGTCCCCACCAGCCAGAACCGGATCTCGTCGTACGCGGTGGCGTTCATGGTGGTGAAGCCGTGGGTGACCGCCTGAAGCGCGGCGGCGACCGCGAACCCGGCCAGCGCCAGCCTGGTGTGGGAGGAGGGACGGCCGGCTCCCCCGAGGACGTAGACCACCGCCGCGGTGAGGCCCGCGCCGAGGAGCGCAAACCACAGGTATTCGCCGGGTTCGGTGAGGCCGAAGAACACCACGGCGGAGACCACCGCGAACGCCGCACCGGCGTTGACCCCGAAGAGGCCGGGATCGGCCAACGGGTTGCGGGTCAACGCCTGCATGAGCACACCGGCGAGACCGAGCCCGACCCCGACCAGCAGACCGAGCAGGGTGCGCGGAATCCGCAGTTCGTGGATGGTGACCGACAGTTCGGATCCGTCCGGATGCCACAGCAGTTGCCACACGGTGTCGGGCGGGATCGCCCGGGCCCCGACGGCGATGCTGAGCAGCATGGTGACAGCGAGGATGACGAGACCGACGACGAGACCGAGCCAGCGGCGGCCACGGGGTCGACCGAGCGGGGGCGGCGTCGCCTGGTGTGCTGGTGTGCCGGTGTCGCCAGGGTGGACCGAGGCGGTGGTCATGCGCCGACCAACGCGGCGGACCTGGCCCGGCGCCGGGCGACCGGCACCACCAGGGGGCCACCGGACTGCGGGTCGGTGATCACCTCACAGTCCAGGTCGAACACCCGACGGACCAGCTCGGCGTCGACGACCTCGGCCGGTACGCCCTCGGCGACGACCCGGCCGTCCCGCATCGCGATGATGTGAGTCGCGTACCGGCACGCCTGGTTGAGGTCGTGCAGGACGGCTACCAGGGTCCGACCGGCTTCCTGGAGGTCGGCGCAGAGGTCGAGCACCTCGATCTGGTGGGTGATGTCGAGGAACGTCGTCGGCTCGTCCAGCAGCAGCAGATCGGTGCGTTGGGCCAGCGCCATGGCGAGCCACACCCGCTGCCGCTGGCCACCGGAGAGTTCGTCGACCCGCCGCTGGGCAAGGTCGGTTACGCCCGTGGCCACCATGGACTCGTGTACGACCCGTTCGTCCTCGCGTGACCACTGCCGCCACACCGTCTGGTGTGGATAGCGCCCCCGGGCGACGAGGTCGACCACGGTGATCCCGTCTGGGGCGATCGGGGTCTGCGGTAGCAATCCGAGCTGGCGGGCCAGTTCCCGGGCCGGATAGGTGGTGATCTGCCGACCGTCCAGGTAGACCGCGCCCGCCTGGGGACGCAGCATCCGGGACAGCGCCCGCAACAGCGTCGACTTCCCGCAGGCGTTCGGTCCGACGATCACGGTGAACGAGTTGTCGGGAATCGTCACGTCCAGGTGCTCGGCGACGACCCGCTGGTCGTAGGCGAGCGCTAGTCCCTCGGCGCGCAGCCGGGAGGATCCCGCCACGACGATCACCTCTCTTCTTAACTTTGGTGAGGCTAACATAAGCCCACCCATCGACCGTCCGGCTCGATTCCTGCTCGGCCGTCGGACTCAGCAGCCGGGTGCGGGTAGCAGCCCGACCTTGACGGCATGGTCGAGGTAGCGGTGCATGAGCGCTCGATCGACCGGTGGGCACGGTGGGCCGGCAACGGGCGGCTGTACCTCGAGGAAGCCGGGCCGCCGGCCCGATCCGGGCTGGCCGGAGCCGACTCGTCCGGGCTGGCCGGAGCCAATGGACTCGGGCCGGTCAGGGGCAATGGAATCGGCCTGGTCGAAGAAGGCCAGGGTGGCGCTGTCAGGGTCCGAGGCGTCGGCCCGTACCCGGTCCCGCCACCTGGGCAACGGCACCGTTTCCACGGCGAAGCCGTAGTCGCTCACCCAGGCGGCCACCTGCGACAGCCGTACCGGGGGCAGCGGCACCAGGTTGTGCACGCCGGTCGCACCGGAGCGGGCCAGCGCGACCACCGTCGCCGCCACCCAGTCAACCGGTGTCCACGGCTCGGCAACCCCGAGATCGGGCAGCACTCCACGGGGTACACCCGCACGCAGGATCCGCCAGACCAGGTCGTCGGGGTTGACGTAGCCGGTGTCGGCCGGGCCGACCACCCGCCCGAGTCGGTAGACGGTGACCGGGAGACCCCGGTCACCGGCCTGTCGGACGAGTTCCTCCGCGGCCCACTTGGACCGCTGGTAGCCGTCCCGCAGGCCGGGATGCGCCGCGACGAAGCCGGGTTCAGTGGCGACCGCGACGGTGGAGACGTGGTGAAACGGCACGCCCAGGGCGAGCAGGTGACGCGTACCGTCCACGTTGGCCGGACGCAGGCTGCGATAGCCGCGTACGACGCTGACCGATGCTCCCGCGTGGTAGACCTCGTCCACGGTCGGCCCGGCGTACGGCTGGGCCAGGTCGCCGACCACGACGTCCACCCGGTCCAGTGGCACCCGCAGCCCGTGCCGGTCCAGGGTCTCCCGGAGCCGGTCCAGTCCGGCGGCCGGGTCACCGGCCCGGACCAGGCAGGCCACCCGGTCAGCCGAGCTGGCGAGCAGTTCGGCGAGGAGGTGGACCCCGACGAACCCGGTGGCCCCGGTAAGCAGGACCCGGCCGACACCGGGCACCGGGCGGCGGATGATCCCGGCCGGCAGTACCGCGTCCCTGACGTGTTCGGCGACCTCCTCCGCCGGCGGGGCGGCAAACCGGGCCGGCGCTGTTGCGACAGCCGGCTCCGGTCCGGACCGCTCGGCCAGCACCCGGGCCAGCCCGGCGGCGGTCGGATGCGCGAACACCGTCGCCACCGGCACCCCGAGCCGGTTGGCGACCTGGATGCTCTGCAACGACTGCCCGCCCAGGGCGAAGAAGTCGTCGTCCGGCCCGATCCGACCGGCACCCAGCACCTCGCGGAGCACCATCAGCACCGCGCGCTCGGCGTCGCTGGCCGGCTCGTCGGTCTCGGTCGGCGCGGCCTCGACCGCCCGCAGAGCCGCCCGGTCGATCTTTCCACTGGAGTTACGCGGCAGCCGCGTCGTGCGGACGAAGACCGACGGCACCAGCGCCGCCGGCAGTGCCCGGCCGGCGTGCTCCCGCAACTCCACATCGGACAGCTCGGTGACGACATGGGCCACCAGGTGCTTGACTCCCCCGGTGCCGGCCCGGCCGACCACAGCCGCCTCGGCCACGCCGGGATGGCGCAGCAGCACCGACTCGACCTCACCCGGGTCGACCCGATGCCCACTGATCTTGAACTCTTCGTCCACCCTGCCGGCAAAGACGAGTTGGCCGTCGGGACGCAGCCGCACCCGGTCCCCGGTGCGGTAGGCCCGCGCACCGGCCAGCGCGCCGAACCGACGCCCGGTCAGCTCCGGCTGGCCCAAATAGCCGGTGGCCAGTCCCCCGCCGAGCAGCCACAACTCGTCGTGTACGACCGCACACCGCACACCCGGCAACGGGCGCCCGATCGGCACCTCGGTCTCGTCCGGCGTCAACTCGGCGACGGTGGCCACCACGGTCGCCTCGGTCGGGCCGTAGGTGTTGAACAACCTCACGTCCGTGTCGACCGTCTCGTGCCAACGGGCGACCCGCTCTGGGAGCGCCGCCTCCCCACCGATGATCACCGTACGGAGTCCCGGGGGCATCGGCAGTCCCGCGTACGCCAGCTCGTGCCAGTACGCGGTGGGCAGGTCCAGCACGGTGACGCCGTACTCGGCACAGCCGCCCAGCAGGTCGGCAATGGACTCCAGCATCTGCTCGGTACGCACCACCAGCGTGCCGCCCGCACACAGGGTCAGGAAGATCTCCTCCACGCTGGCGTCGAAGTGCAGCGGCGCGAACTGGAGCACCCGATCGGTGCCGGTGATGCCGTACCGGTGGGTGGCGCCGGCGACGAAGTGGGCCAGTGCGGCCCGGCCGACCGCCACCCCGTTGGGACGTCCGGTCGAGCCGGAGGTGTAGATGACGTAGCCGAGGTCAGGGTCCCGCTCGATCCCGTCCGACCGGCGCTGGATGCCATCCGCCGTGATGCTCAGGGCAGGCCGGGCGTCGGCAAGCACGGTCTGGGCCCGCTCGACCGGCCCGTCCGGGTCGAGTGGCAGGTAGGCGGCACCGGACAGCAGGGTCCCGAGGATCGCGGTGACCGCCTCGACGCCCCGGGGTAGCGCCACCGAAACCAGAATGCCTGGTCCGGCTCCGAGTGCGGCCAGCCGGTCGGCGACCCCGGTCGCGTCGGCGAGCAGCTCGGCGTAGGTCACCTGGCGGAGGCCGTCAACGACCGCGACCCGGTCCGGATGGGTGGTGGCCGCCCGACGGATCAGCTCGGTGACCGGTTCGGCGGGCACCGGCAGCGGTCCACCGTCGAGGATCGGCACCGGCCGGGTCACCGCGGCATCCCGCTCTACCGTGGCGAGCAGGTCGAGCAGCTCCTCGGCGTAGCCGGCCAGATCGGCAGCCGAATAGGCGGCCGGGTTCGCGTCCAGGTCGAGGTGCCGGCCGTCGCCCCGGTCGGCCACCGCGACGGAGAGGTCCTCCACCGGCCCGGCGGAGACGTTGTGGCTGGTGGCGGTCAGCCCGTCGAACGCGAGCCGGTAGTCGAACGGCATGATGTTGACCACCGGCCCGAAGAGCCGCCAGTCACCGCCGACCAGTCCCAGGTCACGGCGCAACTGCTCGTAGCGGTAGCGGTGGTGCGGTCGGGTGACGCGCAACTGGGCACCGACGACGGCGGCCAGGTCGGTCAGGGTCGCCTCGGGCGGGACGGGGATCCGCAGCGGCACGATGTTCATCGCCATGCACGGCACCCGCAGCGCGGCGGAACCGAGCCGCCCCATCACCGGCAGGCCGAGCACGACTTCGCCGGCCCCGGTACGGCGGTGCAGCAGCGCCACCACCGCCGCCAGCACCAGATCGGGCCAGCCTGTGCCGCTGGCGTCCAGCGTTGCGGGTAGCGCCACCCGGTGCCGCCGCACCCCGTGTCCCATCGAGATGGCCGGGGCCAGCGAGACGGGGGCCGGCGCGTCGGCAAGGTACTCCGTCCAGAACTCCCGATCGGCGGTGTACCGCTCGGAGCCCCGGTAGGCGAGGTCCTCGTCCAGTACGGGCCGCAACGGTGCGAACCGGCCGCGTTGTGCGTCGCGGCCGGTCCGGGTGGCGGTGTAGAGCTGGGCGACCCGTCGGGCCAGCAGCGCGAAGGCGTAGCCGTCGGCGGCGATGTGGTGCACCCGCTGATACCACAGATGGGTGTCCGGACCGGTGCTGATCAGCGCCTGGGTGAAGAGCGGACCGGCCGTCAGATCTGCCGGGGTGGCCAGGTCGGCGCGCATCCAGGCCAACGCCTCCGCCTGGTCGGCCACCTCGACCCGGTGCAGCGGCCACTCGACCGTCGAATCGAGGCGTTGCGCCGGGGCGTCGGTGAACCGGGCATGCAGTGCTTCCGCCTCGGCCATCGCCTGCCGCAGTGCCGCCTCGAACACCGGTACATCGAGCGGGCCGCGCAGTTCGACGTACTCCCCCGCGTTGTAGGCCGGGCTGCTCCGGTCGAGCTGCTGGCCGGCCCAGATTCCGGCCTGCGCGGCGGTCAGGGGCAACGCGTCGGTCACGGCTGGGAAACCTCGTCGTCGGGGTGGGCACGGTGCCGCCGCTGTCGTACCGCGTCGGCCAGGGTCGCCAGGGCAGCGGTGGTGTCGGGCCAGCCGAGGCAGGCGTCGGTGACGCTCATCCCGTACCGCAGTGGGGTCGCTTCTATCTCCTGTCGTCCCTCGGCGAGGAATGACTCGATCATCACCCCGACCAGGCCCCACTGGCCGGCGGAGAGCTGTGCGGCCAGATCGGCGACGACCAGCGGCTGCCGCCGGTGGTCCTTGCCGCTGTTGCCGTGCGAGGCGTCCACCACCAGCCGGGCCGGTAGTCCCCCGGCCCGCAGGACCGCCCGCGCCGAGGCCATTGAGGCGGCGTCGTAGTTCGGTGTCACCCCACCGCGCAGCACCACGTGGCAGTCCCGGTTACCGGCGCTGTGCAGTACCGCCGGATGGCCGTCCGGGTCGAGCCCGGCGTAGACGTGTGCCGCGGCGGCGGCGTGCACCGCCTCGGCGGCGGCCTTGACGTCACCGCTGGTGGTGTTCTTCATACCGACCGGCATGGGCAGGGCCGAGGCCAGTTGCCGGTGCGGCTGGCTGGCCACGGTCCGCGCGCCGATCGCTCCCCAGGAGACCAGGTCGGCCAGGTACGGGGCGAAGAGCGGCTCCACGAACTCGTACGCCAGGGGCAGGCCGAGTTCGGCGGCCCGACACAGGAACTCCCGCCCGATGCGTAGCCCCGCGCCGAGGTCCTGGGTGCCGTCCAGGTACGGGTCGGCCAACAGCCCCTTCCACCCGATCATGGTGCGGGGCTTCTCCAGGTAGGCCCGCAGCACGATCAGCAGGTCGTCGGCGAACTGGTCGGCGACGGTCGCCAGTTGGCGGGCGTAGTGCAGCCCGGCTGCCGGGTCGTGCACCGAGCAGGGTCCGACGACGACGAGGAGCCGGTCGTCCGCCCCGTCGAGGACGTCGGCGATGGCCCGCCGATGCCGGCCGATATCCGCCTGCCGCTCGGGTCCGAGCGGGTACGCGGCCCGCAGCTCGGCGGGCGTGGGCAGACCGGCGACGACGCGCGGGCCGGCCTCCACAAGTGCGGCGTTCATCGGGCGTCGGCGTCGGCGAGCAGGGTGGCCCACCCGGCGATCGTCGGGTCCTCGGCCAGGTCGAGGAAGGACACCTCGTGCCCGTCGGCCCGCCAGCGTTCTACCAGGGTCATCAGCCGGATCGAGTCCAGCCCGGCGTCGAGCAGGTTGTCGTCGTCGCCGACCGGCTCGCCCAGTACCTCGATCACCTGCGCGCGCAGCGTCTCGATGGTCATGCCGCCACCCCCAGCAGCGCGTCGGCGGCGGACCGGGTGGTGGTGACGTAGCCACAGCGCTGGGCGACGTGGCGCAGGGTGTCGCGGTGGTGTTCGGCGGTGAAGTCGGCCACCGCGTCGGCCAGCAGGAACGGCTGGATGTCGCGCATGAAGGCGTCCAGCACGGTGGCGAGCACACCGATGTGGCCGTACACGCCGGTGACGAGCAACTGGTCCCGCTCACCGAAGAGCGCGTCCAGGTCAGTGCGGACGAAGGCGCTGTAGCGCCACTTGGTGAGCTGCACGTCGCCCGGTGCGGGGGTGAGCGCGTCGGTGATCGCGGCGGCGCTCGGATCGGCCGGCAGACCGTCGCCCCAGAAGTCGAGCAACAGCCCGCGCTGCTCGGAGGTCTGCCCGCCGGGCTGGGCCGAGAAGACCACCGGCACGCCCAAATCGATGCAGTGCTTGCGGATCGCCGCGATGTTCTCCACCACGCCGGGCAGGGGCGTCTCGTGCGTACCGAACGCGTCGAGGAAGTAGTTCTGCATGTCGTGGATGAGCAGAACCGCGCGGGCCGGGTCGGGCCGCCAGGCCACCCGGTTGGCGGGCAGCTCCGCCTCGGTCGGCAGTGGATAGGGAGCGATGCTGGGCAGCACGGTTCAGCCTTCCTTCGGAGTGGTCGAGCTGGCGAGTCGGTCCCGCAGGGCGGCGCGCAGGTCCTTGCGACTGACCTTGCCCACGCCGGTGACCGGGAACGTGTCGACAAACTCCACCTTGTCTGGGATCTTGTACGCCGCCAGCCCGCGCTGCCGGACGAAACCACGGATCATGGGCGCGGTCATCGGCTCCGTGTCCGGGCGGGCGACGACGAACGCGTACGTCCGTTCGCCGAGATACGGATCGGGTACGGCGACCACGGCGACGTCGTGCACGCCGGGGTGGGCCAGGATGTGGTTCTCCACCTCCTCGGCGGCGATCTTCTCCCCGCCCCGGTTGATCTGGTCCTTGGCCCGGCCGGTCACCACGAGGTAGCCGCCGTCGACGACCCGGACCAGGTCACCGGTGCGGTAGAACCCGTCCGGGGTGAACGCGGTGGCGTTGTGCTCCTCGGCCCGCCAGTAGCCCCGGATCGTGTACGGCCCCCGGGTGAGCAGATGACCCACCTCCCCCGGTGGGACCTCGACCCCCTCGTCGTCGACCACCCAGATCTCGTCGTCGGGTGAGATGGGCCGGCCCTGGGTGTGCAACACGATGTCGCCCGGGTCGCCGAACCGGGTGTAGTTGACCAGACCCTCGGCCATACCGAACACCTGCTGAACCTGGCAACCGAGGGTCGGGCCGACCCGCCCAGCCACCTCGTCGGCCAGCTTCGCCCCACCCACCTGCAACACCCGCAGGGTGGACAGGTCGGCGGCGGTGCCGGGCCGGGATGCGGCGTCCAGCCAGAGCAGCGCCAGCGGCGGGACCAGGGCGGTGATGGTGACGCCCTCGCGTTCGATGAGCGGAAATGCCGTGGCCGGGTCGGGCCGGGGAGCCAGGACGACCCGCCCTCCGGCGTACAGCACACCGAGGACGCCGGGCGAGGAGAGCGGGAAGTTGTGCGCCACCGGCAACGCGCACAGGTAGACGGTGTCGCCGGAGAGTTCGCAGATCTCGGCGCTGGCCCGCACGCTGTAGAGGTAGTCGTCGTGGGTGCGTGGGATCAGTTTCGGTAGCCCGGTGCTGCCGCCGGAGAGCTGGAGGAACGCCAGGTCGGCGGCGGCGGGGCCGGGTGGCAGCGCGGTCGGTGTGAGGTACAGGTCGGCCAGGGCGGTGTGCTCGCCCGGGTCAGCGGCCACGATGACCCGCGCATCCCCGGCGACCGCGGCCAACTGCCGGTGGTCGAAGCCCTCGTGCACGGCGGTGGTGATGTACGCGACGGCCTCGGTGTGCGCACAGAAGTAGCCGATCTCGGCGGCCCGGTGGGCGGGCAGCGCGAACACCGGCAGGGCACCGAGGCGGAACAGCGCGAAGATGACGTCGAAGAACTCCACGACGTTGGGCAGCTGCACCACCACGCGGTCGCCGTGCCGCACGCCGATCCCGGACAGGCCGGCGGCCAGCCGATCAGCCCGGTCAGCCAGCTCGGCGTAGCTGACCCGGCGCTCGCCCTCGACCACGGCGATCTGGTCGCCGTAGCGCCGGGCGCAGGTCGCCAGCAGGTCGCTGAAGGTCTCGCCGCGCCAGTAGCCCTGGGCGCGGTAGCGGGCGGCGAACTCTTCAGGCCACATCGGACACCCCCAGCGCGGTCAGGAAGGTACCGAACTTGGCGGTGGTCTCGGCCAGTTCCGCCTCGGGCACCGAGTCGGCGACGATGCCGGCTCCGGCGTAGAGCCGCAGCGTGTCCCCTTCGGCCAGGCCGCAGCGCACCGCCACCACCCATTCGCCGTCGCCGTTGGCGTCGCCCCAGCCGACCAGCCCGGTGTAGAACCCCCGGTCGAAGGGTTCGAGTTCGGCGATGGCTGCTCGTGCGTCGGCAGCCGGGGTGCCGCAGACCGCCGGGGTCGGATGGAGGGCGGTGGCCAGGGCCAGCGCCGAGATCGCCGGATCGGCGACCTCGCCGGTGACCTGAGTGGAGAGGTGCCAGAGCGCCGCCGTACGGACCAGCGACGGTTCGGCCGGTACGTCGAGGCGGGCGCAGAGCGGCCGAAGGCCAGCGGCGACCGCGTCCACCACCACCGCGTGTTCGTGCCGGTCCTTGGCCGAGGCGAGCAGGGCAGTGCCTCGCCGCGCGTCCTCCACCGGATCGGGGTGCCGGGCGGCCGAGCCGGCGATCGGGTTCGCCACCACCCGTGCCCCGAAGCGGGACACCAGCAGTTCGGGGCTGGCCCCCACCAACGTACGACCGGCGCCCAGGTCCATCGCGAAGGTGTAACCGTGCGGGTCCCGCCGGGCAAGGGCTCGGGGCAGTGCGGGCAGATCCAGCGGGGTGGTCGCGGTCAGCCGCAGCGATCGGGCGAGCACCACCTTCGTGTAGTCGCCGCCCCGGATCCGACCGACGGCGCGGCCGACCGCGTCGGCGTACTGGCGGGGCGCGGGCTCGGCCTGGACGGTGCAGCGTAGTGCGGTAGCCGGTCCAGCCGCCGGGACCGGCGCGAAGGCGGACAGTGGGCCGGCCCGCCGGACCCGCTGTGGGACCACCAGATGGGCCGACGCGCCGGGGTCGAAGGGAACCGCGCCGACGACCACGCGGGTCTCGTGGCCGGCCGCCTCGGCGACACCGAGCCCAGCCTGGACCCGTTCGGCGAGGTCGCCCAGCCCATGCGGTCGGGCGGAGGGCGGTACGGCGAAGTACGTGCCCTCGGCGAGCAGGGTGCCGCGCGGCGAGACGAACAGCGACGACGTGCCCGGTTCGTAGGCCGCCACCAGTTCGGTGGCGGTGGCGTCCGGCGGGGCGATGATCACGGTGGCGACTCCATTCGACAGGCACGGCGCTGTCCTGCGGTGACAGATTGTTGAGCTGGACGGCACGGGGTGGTGGCCCCGGGTCCGGGACTGCTCCTCGGGCGGCCGGTCGGACCGCTGCGAGGGCTGGATCAGGCGCGCAGCGTGGCGCCGCCGTCGACGTACAGGTCGTGCATGGTGATGTGCCGGGCCTGGTCGGAGACGAGGAACAGCACGGCGTCGGCGATGTCCTCGGGGGCGGCGAGCCGACCCAGCGGAATGCCGACCCGGTACGTGTCCGGTGTGCCGGCGATCACCCGAGCGGAGTCGTCGTCGCCGGTCCACAGTGCCCGCTGCATCGGGGTGTCGGTCGAGCCCGGGGCGACGACATTGCATCGAATGCCGTGCGGGGCCAGTTCCAGGCCGAGGGACTTCGTGAACATGGTGGCGGCGGCCTTGGATGCGGCATAGGCGGCCATGCCGACACGCGGCACGCCGGCGGCGTTGGAGGCGACGGTGACGATCACTCCCTGTCGACGCGGGGTCATCCGTCGGGCCACCGCCCGGCAGGTGTGGAAGACGCCGGAGGTGTTGACCGCGAAGGTGGTCGCCCAGTCGGTGTCGCGGTAGTCGAGCACCGCCCCGACCCGGAGCACACCGGCCACGTTGACCAGGATCCCGATCGGACCGAGGTCACGCTCGACGGTCGCCACAACCTCGTCGACCTCTGTCGACTGGGCGACGTCGGCGCGGTAGCCGAGGATGGTGTCCGGGTGTTCCTGAGCCAGTCGTTGGATCCCGGTGGCTTCCCGGTCCACGGCGGCGACCCGAGCCCCGTGTGCCTGCAGCGCTCGTGCGACCGCCAGTCCGATGCCCTGGCCAGCACCGGTGACCAACGCGGTCACCCCGGCGATTCCACTCTGGCGCATTCCATTCCTCCCGATCAAGGGGTGCCCGACCATCCACACTATGTAGGTGAGGCTAGCCTTAGTTAGGCTAGGGCAACATAACCCCTCGGGACGCTCCTGTCACCCTCCAACACCCCAATAAACCGAAGTTTGTCGATTGAATGACGTGTTGATCTCGACCTACGTCGGAGAAGTGTCGAAGGTCACGGGGCGTCGAAGACCGCGCAGTACTCGACCGGGCGCAGGCGACGACCCTGTTCGTGGCTGGCACCGCCCTCGTCCGCCAGCGGCTGGCTCTGCGCCAGATCCGACTACGTCACGCTGGGGGTGACCATCCGCGCCGCAGCGGCAAAGGCCCGGACGTGTGCGCTCTCACCTTCGGCGGCCCACACCAGGACGAACTCGGCAGGGGCACCGTCGATGACGGGGACGTAGGTGATGTCGGGGCGTTGGAAGTACTGGCCAGCCTGGGCCGTGGCCAGGGCGATACCCTGGCCCGCCCCGATAATCGTGAGCCCAGCCTGGACGGTGTCGACGTCCGGGCCACGGTGGATGGGCCTGCCGCTGGGAGTTCGCGTGGGGTGGTGGAACTCCTGCCAGTACGCTGGTGCCGGACTTGCGGCATAGATGGCGGTTTCCCCGGCCAGATCCTCCAGCGTGATCTGGTCCCGCCGAGCGAAGGGATGACCGGTCGGCACCGCCAGGATGCGTCCCTCCCGCAGCAGGCTCGGACCGACCACCAGGTCGGGTTCCTCGATCGGAAGCATCGTGGCCAACACGTCGACCATGCCCTCCCGCAGCGCGGCAACATGATCGCTGAGCGACGCCTCCAGGACCACCTGCACCTCGCAGCCCGGATGGCGGTCTCGGTAGGTGCTGATCACTCGGAAGAGGACGGCACCCGTCGCGGGTCCCAGGAATCCCACGCGCAGGATGTGGCTAGCGTCTCGGGCAGCGGCTGTCGCACGGGCGACGGCCTCCTGGATGGCGCGGTGATGCGGGGCGATGTCGTCATACAGGCGGCGACCGACCTCGGTCAGCTGGACGTGGCGGCTGGTGCGCTCGAACAGCGCCGAGCCGATACGACGTTCCAGCTTGGCGATGGTCTGGCTGACCCGGCCGCTACTGATGTGCAGCCGCTCGGCGGTACGACGGAAGTGCAGTTCCTGCGCGAGAGCGAGGAAGGTCTCGATCTCGTGACGCTCCATCACACCCCGCTATCGCTTAGTTCTGCTAATCGGACGTTCCGCGACTAGCTATTGTTCCAGGTGAGACCCGGCGGTAATGATGAAGATCCGGCGGCGGGAGGCGGCAGCCACCGTCGCTGTCCGTTATCTCATGTCTCTAGCGAAGATCTGATATCTCTAGCGAGGGAACCTCTTGCGCAAGCTCGTGTACTACATCGCCTCAACGCTGGATGGCTTCATCGCCGGTCCTGATGGCGCCGACCCCACCGGGCCCGGTGGGTTCTGGCCGATTCCAGAGGACTACCTGCGTCACCTGGTTGCCGAATACCCGGAGACCCTGCCGGGGCCGGCCCGGCAGGCGCTCGGCATCACCGCCGAGGGGACCCGCTTCGACACCGTCCTGGAGGGCCGTCACTCCTACGAGATCGGGCTGAAGGCCGGCGTCGCCGACGCCTATCCGCACCTGCGCCACCTGGTGTTCTCCCGTACCCTGTCGGAGAGTCCGGACCCGGCGGTGGAGATTGTGTCCGGCGATCCCATCGCCAAGGTTAGGGAGCTGAAGCAGCAGCCCGGCAAGGACATCTGGGTGATCGGCGGCGGCAACCTGGCCGGGGCCCTCTACCCGGAGATCGACCAGCTCATCGTGAAGCTGGCGCCCCTGACCATCGGCACCGGCATTCCGCTGTTCGGACACGGAGCCGAGTTCGACCCGCGTACGTGGGAACTCGTCGACCACCGCGTCATGGACAGCGGCGCGCTCTTTCTCACCTACACCCGCACGACCAGCGGACAGAACTCCGCGTGCCCGCCCCCCGCACCACCCTCGGCGAGGTGCCCTTCGCCTGCGACCGAGCCGGCTACGTCAACTTCGAACGCCCCACCAACATGGCCTGTTAGCGACGGCGAGGCCGACACGTCGCTCGACTCCCGGGCCGGTGTGTACGTCGACTGGTCCGGTCGACGCACCCACCGGCCGGGATGCGCTGATGTGGTGGAACACAGGGTCGATCCTGGCCAGAGGATTAGCAGCGGCATGCCTCGTCACCTCCAGTCGCCGGATGCAACTGATCGACGTGTTCAGGCTGAGCCAGACCGACACTGAGCCGTTCGACTGCGACAATCAGAAAATGAACGACAGCGATGGGAACGACGGTCGTACCTCCGAAGCCGCGAACTTCCTGGAATGGAACTTCACGATCATGGCCAACAGTTCGCCGTGGTCGGTCGAGCAGGGCATGACGCAACTCCTTGCCCACCAGAGCGCGGAAGGCTTTGGACCGGCGCTGTCCGATGCGGTGCAGATCGACGCCAGCATCATCCACGAGCTGGGTCGCCGACAGACACCAACGGCCCTGGCGGCGCTACGCGCCTTCCAGGCGATGAGCACGATCGATACCCAACGGGAACTTGCCCGGTCGCACGCCGACCGACTCGTCCAACAGGGTCTGCCAGAGCCGTCCTGGGCACCCAGAATCGGTCAGGTACGGGTGGACGGCTGCTGGTGGGCACACGACCAGTTCGACGAGACCGCGATCCTGCTCTGCGCCTTCTCCTACGACGGGGTCGACGAACACGGCATCCTGGCCATGATCGACCGTACGATCGGCACCGGCCTGTTCCGGGAACTGACACTCGGCACGCACGTGGAATCGCTGCTCGACCTTCTTCACGATGCTGGAAGCGGCAACGACGGCCTGGTCACCACGCCGCTCGACCCCGCATACGCCCGGCGGCTACTCGAAGACGCACTGGCTACCTCGGACGAATTGCTCGAAGACCGAGAGTACCGGCCCAAGCCGATGCCGACAGCGTACCGGAAGATGCGCGCACTGACCCTGGCGCGCGCCCGCGCTCTGAGCGATGTCGCCGCACCACCGGAGCCCTTTCCCGACGGTGTGGAAATCGAACTCCTGAAACGGTCGTTCCTCGCTTCCGATGCCGCGTCGACGCTCCCCTCGACCTCGGCGACAGGGCAGGCAGTCGACCTGCTCGTCGCGCACTTCGTCGAAGAGGCTGGCTGCCACCCCCTGCACCTTGGTCCGCGCCGGATCCTGGCCGTCCTGGGCCTGCCGACCCTCGCTGCCGACCAGGTCGGTGACCCGGCCGTGGCGCGAGTTCTTCCTGATGTTGCCGATGCGTGGATCTCCTGGACCGCGGTGGAGCGTGGTCTCGCCGATGACGCCGCCCATCGTCTCGGGCAAGCCGCACGGCAGGCCCAGGTACGTTGCCACTCCACCGAGGTCGAGGGTCAGGAAACAGCCTGAACGACCCCACTGGCGGTGGTCCGGTCGGGATCCGGCCGAGAAGCGCTGCCCCCGGTCACTCCGCGAACGGTTCTTCGGGTTTGACCGCGATGACCAACTCCCAGGTACCGGGCAGCACCTCCACCTTCTCGAAGCCGACCTCCTGCAGCAGTCCGGTATAGAACTCCGCGTCCCGCAGGCGACTGAAGGAACTGTCGACACCGATGAGGAAGTAGCTCCAGAAGAACTGCATCGCCAGCCGGTCCGGGGTACGGAACTCCTCGCAGATCAGCAGCAGGCCACCTGGTGAGAGGGCCTGGTAGGCACTTTCGACCAGTCTGCGGGAGACGTCGTTCGGCCAGTCGTGCAGCACCCGTACGAAGGCCAGCGCGTCGTAACCGGACGGCAGCGGCTCAGCGAAGAAGTCGCCTCCGACGAACCCCAGCCGCTGCGGATCAACACACCGGTCCCGGGTCCGGTCGACCAGCGGCGCCACCTCCGGCAGATTGAAGACGTCGACCAGCAGGTCCGGAGCGTCGCCGAGCACCTGAGCGGCGAGCGTGCCGTCCCCTCCGCCGACGTCGAGGAAGCGGCGTCGTCCCGGCCACAACCGGTACGCGTGGCGATGAAACGTCTCGATGGCTGGGCCGAGCCCCGCGGACATGCTCTGTTCGAAGGCCGCGGTTTGCTCGTGGGTCTTGGGGGGCCAGCCGAAGTCGTCGTCGGGGATGGCGATCTCGCCCCGCAGGCTCTCCGCCAGTCGCCCGTGCAACTGCCGCCACGGGTACCGGTCCCGATCACGCTCGATCGCGTCCGGCCCGACGACCGCCACTACCGCAGCCCGGAGTCCGGGAACGGCGGCGTACGTGGCCTGCTCGATGTCGTCGTCGGGCTCGTCGCGTACCACGCACCCGAGACTCTCCAGACAGTCCAGGAACTTGTAGAGCCGCACTGGTTGCAGTCCGAACCGTCCGGCGAGGTCACCGAGGCGGGCCGGGCCCGACTCCAACGTGTCGAGCAGCCCGAGGTCGAGTGCGGTCGTCAACACGTCCATGGCCTTGGCCCCGTTGGCCAGCAGACTCATCAGTGCTCGGGGGGACAGGGTTACGGTCGTCATCGACGGATCCCTCGCCATTCCTGCTCAAGTGCGTCCATGAACTCGTCGATCTCGTCCAGCGTGTTGTAGACGTGCGGACCGACCCGCAGGTACCGCCGCCAACTACAGATCAGGTTCCGCTCGGCCAGCCGGCGTTTGACCGCCTCGCCGTCGGGGACGTCCAGGCACATGACACCACCGCGCCGGTGCGGCTCCACCGGGCTGACCACGGGTATGCCGGCTGCCTCGGCGCGGGTCAGGATCCGCTCCGTACACGCCAGGGAGTGCGCCCGGATCGCGTCAATGCCGAGCCCGGTCAGCAGGTCCAGCCCGGCCTGGGAGACCAGTGAGGTGAGTGGGAACGGCGTGCCGCCAGCGAACCGTTGGGCACCGGCCGCCCAGCCGGTCGACGGCTGGAAGGTCAATGCCCGGTCGCCGGCCTGCCAGCCGGTCGCTGCGGGTTCGAGGACGGGCAGTAGCTCCGGACGGACGTACAGGAAGGCGGTGCCGACCCCGCACAGCCACTTGTGCGCGCCACCGAGAACGAAGTCGACGCCGAGCGCTGCCACATCGAGTGGCATGACACCGACGCTCTGGAAGGCGTCGACGACCACCAGGGCACCGACGTCGTGGGCCCGGGTCACCAGGCGCGACAGGTCGATGGTGGCACCGGAGGAGTAACTGGCGTGCGGTACACACACCAGTAGGGTCCGTTCGTCGATCCGCTTCTCCAGGGCGTCCTCGTCGAACTGCGGACCACCGGAGTCGACCATATCGAGTTGGGCGCCGTACCGGCCGTATGCCTGCCAGATGAACGGTACCGTCGGAAACTCCAGGTTGGTCGTCACGACCCGGTTGCGGGGCGCGCGGTAGTCGAAGCAGGAAGCGACCCTCGCCAGCAGCGTGCTCAGGTTCGCGTCGGTGATCACGCTTCCCGGCGGAGCGCCGATGAACGTGGCTATCCCGTCGGCGTATCTCTGGAGGCCGTCGTGCCACCCCATCCACACGTCGTCCCGCCAGGTCCGCAGCGTCTCCCAGTAGTGGGTCAGGACGTTCTGCGCTGCCTGGGGAACCGCGCCCGTGGAATTGCTGTTCAGGTAGACGCAGGTTTGTAGCAGGGGGAACTGGGCACGTAGCGCGGCCCGGGAGTCGTCGTCCAATTGTCGTGTCCCGTCGACCACAGGCTCCGGATCAGGTTCACTCACTTGATTCAGCCTCCAGTCGGTTCGGGCGGGTGGGGAGTCCTGGGCGACAGTGGTGAAGACCGGGATGGATCGGATCGCTGCCAGATAAGGCGTCCCCTCGGTGTATCCGGTGCCCGGCCGCGTGGTGCCGAGCATGCGGGTCGCCAGCCGGTAGTGGGTCTGGCGCCACTGGAGGAGCGCTGTGGCGAACTCTCGCATCCGCTGCTCGATCAGGTGCTGCTCCGACTTGGTCAACCGGCCGGCCCGAATCGCACTCTGGTACGCCTGGTCGACGGAGAGCTGTCCGGCCAACACCCGCTCCCGGATCTCGGGCGCCGCCCGGTAGGCGGCGGAGGCCAACCGGGAATCCTCCGGGAGGCGACACAGCGACTCGACCAGCTTGTAGGAACGTGACTGGATGGCGCTGGCTCCCTCGGTGTAGACCCGGAACGTGCGGAACGAGTCCGGCTGCATCGTGGCCAGCAGGGAGAAGAGGGGTGCCGCAAGGTCGAGCTGCTCCCGCGCATAGGCCAGTCGCTCAGCCGCCAGGTGCGCCAGGCCCTCGGACAGGGCGCTGATCGTGGCGTGCAACTCGACGGCGAGGGATGCGAATGTGCACTCGTAAGCCTGAAGGACCCGGATGAACAGGTATTCGTCGTGCATCACGTAGACCGGCAGCAGGCTCACCCCCAGGGCGGTGCGCTCCGCTGCGGTCTGGTCAGCGAGGGCCACCGCGTGCAGGGCCGTAGCCGCTGCGGCCGGATCCGCGGCGGTGTCCGGTATGCACAGCCCGATGCGGGTGAGTACGGGCGATGTGGCGCGCAGCCCCAGCCGGTATCGCTTCGTCACCAGGGATGCTGCCGGGCGGTGCATCGGAAGCAGGTCGGTGGTGCCCGTCTGGGCGGCCAACTCGAAGGCCAGGATGTCGGCTATCAGCTGGAGGAAGAGGCGATCCCGCTGTCGGCGGGGCTCGGTCAGGTCCACCTCGGCCCCGGCTCCGTCCGGTTCCGGTGCCGTGGTCATTGGCAGTAGGTTCAGGGCAAGGTAGCTGCGGTAGTCGTATCGGCCGTCCCACTTGTCGAGCGTGACGTCGAGGAAGTCGCGGAGCAGTCCGATCGGGGTATGCCCCTTCGCGACCGGGACCGCGGTACCACCGGCCGCCGGCACGGTGGTTTCCGCCCGGACCTGATCGAGGAGGGCGAGTAGTTCCTTGTCGACGAAGTGCTTACCGGTCCGGTGGAGCTCCGCCACCACCGCGGGGTAAGGAAATCTGTCGGGATCAGCCCCATCGGACAGCCAACTTGTCAACTCGCGCACGGACGTATCCCAACGTTCAGATGAGATGATCGCGGACAGTGACGACCCTGTGCTGTCAGAACCAGTCAGTACGCTAGGCGGGGCTCGCGACGTGCTGATCGCCACCAGCACCGCCCGCCCCGGCAAGGTCGACACGCACCTGCCACAGCTCCGGAAAGAGCCGGTGGTCAATCAACTTGGCGAGCATGTTCGCCGGACTGCCCTTGGTGCCGATCCGGCCGTGGCCGCCGATCCGGACGGCGAGCTTGTAGTGACGTACCCGCCACAGCGAGACCCGCTCGTCCCACTCCACCATCGCCTCGGCCAACCGGTAGCAGGGGTGTGCCGGATCCCCCGCATAGAGTGTCGGTAGATCGAGGTGCTGCTCGGCGAGGAACCTGGTGAACGCCGGGCCGAGCCGCCGGCTCGCGGTCTGGATCTGGCGCCACCCCGGCGACTCCGCGCCGGAGCCGTTGCCGAGCGCCGGTTGGAGCGCCTGGAAGACGGCCGGCGTCAGATGATCGAGCATGTCCAGTTGGTCGGTGACGAGCCGGACTCCGAGCGTCGCTCTGCCCAGCAGCATCTCGGCGCGTCCCGGCTCGCCGGCGTCGACCTGGTTGGCCGCCTCGGCCAACTCGGCCGCCGCCAGTTTGAGCCACAGCTCGCTGGACTGGTGCACCACCTGAAAGAGCAGTTCGTCGCGGTGGATCATTTCCTCCCCGCGTCGTTGCAGATCGAGCAACTCGTCCGTACGCATGTAGCGCGCGTAGTCCGTGGCACCGTCGCCGGGCAGCACAGGCGCGTAGTCCCGCTTCACAGGGCTTCCCTTCCGCCGGGGCAGGTGTTCTCGGACACGACCCAGCACGGGTCCATGATCGTTGCGCGGCCCATTATGCAGTGATCGTCAACAATATGTCACGCGTTCTTGGGGCTTGTTTTTCTCGACCAGGGAGGTCAGCATGCACCACCACTGACACAGTCGGACGCAGCCAACACGTACCACTGCCGTGCCGAACAGGAGTTGGACGGCGACAGGGGGAGCCTGGGCGGGCTACCCAAGCAAACGCCCCGGGTGCCGCCGCCATCACGGCAGGCGAACCCGGGGCGGGTGAGGTCAGCCGACCATCACCAGATCCGCACCTCGTACACGCTGACAGTGTTGCTGCCGAAGCCGACTCCCTGCCATTTCTCCAGAGTGCTCGTGTAGTACTGGCTACCGAACTGGTAGTTGACCGTCACCTTGTTGTTGCCCGACGTGATCTGGTAGACGCCGCCGATGTCCACCGCCACAGCGCCGGAGTTGGCGAAGCACCTATTGGTGCCCAACCCTCCACCCAACGAGATGTCAAGCTTGAGGAAGTCCGTCCGGTTTCCGCAGGCGACCGAGTTTATGGCGAAGGCAGGGCTTGCTGGAAGCGCGAAGGTCAGGGCGAGGGCGGCCGCCGCTCCAAGGGTGAACTGCTTCAGACGCTTTCTCATGCCAGGCAAGGTCCTTTCTGGTCCGCGACAACCTCGGGATCGACCGATGCCTATGGCACTCTATACCCGTCGACAGCTTCCCGGGCGCACGGTCTGACGCGTGACGGAACGGTGGGCTCCCGGTTCGGCAGCCAGAACTGGACATACGGCGATCCGCCCGGTAGCGGAGAACGGTGACAAGAACCGGGGTGAGCCGGGCATCGGCCCGACCCACCCCGATTGTCACCGACTCAGCCGACCGAGACCTTCTCGCCGTCGACCTTCGCCTCAGCCAGGCGCCGTTCCCGCTCCTGCGCGCCGATCAGGTCGTCGGGCAGGGAGTCGGGCACCTCGGTGTCGAACCGGCGCAGCGTCTTGATCATGAAGCCGCCGCACGTCACCAGCATCAGCAGCACCCCGAACACCAGGTACGAGAAGCCGATCCCCCGGCCCTCACCGACACCGATCAGTGCGCCGACCGAGTCGGCAAGCGCGCCGCCCGGGGCGAACATCGGCTCGAACAACGCACTCGCCCCGGGGGCCACCAGCGCGAACCCGATCGGCAACGTCGACCACGAAATCGTCTGGTTGAGTGCGAACACCCGACCGTGGTACCGCTGCGGCACCTTGACCTGCACGATCGTGGCGTAGATGCCCTGCGCGGTGGTCATCGCCATGGCCATCCAGAACACGCCGATGCCGATGGCGACGACCGACGGGTGCACGCCGATCAGGAAGCAGCCGATGGCGGTACCGAAGTTGCCGATCAGCACCCCGATCATCCGCCGGTGCCGGGGACCACCCCAGAGCGACATCAGCACACCACCCGCGATGCCGCCGAGCGCCTCCGCCAGGGCGACCTGCGCCACCTGCGTCTGGGTCGCGAACGACAGCACCAGCGGGGTGATCAGCACCAGTGCCGGGGCTAGGAAGATGTTGCCCAGCGAGAAGTAGCCGAGCATCAACCGGAAGCCCCGGTGGTTCCACGAGTAGCGCAGGCCGTTGACGATCGCCACCAGCAACCGCTCCTTCGGCCGCCAGCCGAGCAGGTCGGGGAAGCGGATGAAGGCCAGCGCCACCACGGCGAAGATGTAGCTGCCGATGTCGATCAGCAGGATGCCCTTGAGGCCGATCGCGGCCAGCAGGCCCGCCGCGATGACCGGCATCATCAGCATCGCGAAACCGTTGGACATCTGGGTGATGCCCATGGCATGCCCGAGGTAGCGCTTGGGCACCAGCTGCGGTACGGCCGACTGGAAGGCGATCCGCTGGAACGACGACGCCACCTGACTCAGTGACACCAGCAGGTAGATGTGCCAGAGCTGGAGATTATCCGACCAGAGCAGGGCAGCGAGGATCACCTGCAACGAGCCGGAGGTGCAGCTGGCGATCATCATGATCCGACGCCGGTTCACCCGGTCGGTGATGGCTCCCGCCAGCGGCAGCATGAGCACGCCGCAGAGTAGTGCCAACGCCCACAGCAGACCGAGGTTGGTCACCGAGTTGGTGGTCTGGTAGAGCCAGATCGGCAGCGCGAACGCGGTCAGCGCCGACCCGGTGGTCGAGACCACCTGGCCGAGGGTGACCGCCACGAACCGACCCATGCTCGGCTTGACGACCTTCCGGCCGGTCGCCGCAACCGCGTCCGCCTGCCACCGGTCCCGGACCGTCCAGGCGGCCAACTCACCCCGGGCTTCCGGACCCATCGCCGAGATGTCGCCGGCCACCACCGCCGGATGCACGGTGGTGACGATCGCGGCGAGTTCTTCCGCACGGTACTTGAGGAAGAAGTGCCCGGCCTGGTCCAGCACGACCAGCCCGAGGGTGTCACTGAGGAACTGCCACTCGATGTACCGCTCGGTGAAGTAGTCGGTCACCGGATCCTCGGAGCCGACCACCGAGATGATCGGTGCGCGCAGCTTCTCGGCTCCCCGGTCGAGCAGGCCGGTGAAGTACTCCTCCGAAGCCCGGGAGTCGGCCCGCATGTTGCTGATGATCCGGTCAGCCTGCTCCGGGTCCAGTTCCTCGGTGTCGACGCCCATCGACTTCAGCCAGTCGGCGTAGTGCCGGTTACTCTTGAGCGCCTCCAGCTTGTTACGAATCGCCGAGAACGGCCCCTTCGGGCGGGCGAACGGGAACATCGCCCCGATGTAGATGGCGTCGATTTCCCGACCGGCGGCCTCGACCTTGCGCGCCACCTCGGCGGTGATCGCGCTACCCACGCCGCAGTGACCGTAGAGCGCGATCGGTCCCTCGATCCGCTCCACGATCTCATCGGCGACCCGGCTGGTCAGCTCGTCGAAGGGCAAGCCGTCCTCGTCGAGTCCGACGTCGTGCCCGGGGATCGCCAGCGAGTACAACGAGTGGCCGGACGGCAGCGCGTCGGCCAGCGGCTGGTAGACGATGGCGCTACCGCCGCCGTAGGGCACACAGACGTAGGTCAGTGTCCGCTTCCCGGCCGGAATCGGCTTGGTCAGCTCGTAGAGCAGGCGACGCGGCCCGTCGTCCTCGGCCGACCCGGTCATGAAGGCCGCCAGGTCGCGGATCGTCCGGTGCTGGAACAGGTCCATCACACCGACCGCACGACCGTTCTGGTTCACCTTGCGGATCTTCGCGACCACCTGGGTGGCCAGCATCGAGTGGCCGCCCAGGTCGAAGAAGTCGTCGTCGATACCGAGCGTGGGTACGGCCAGCACCTCCGACCACATCTGCGCCAGCATCCGCTCGGTCTCGTCCCGGGGCTCGACCAGTTCGACGGAGGACTCGCGGGACACCACCGGAGCGGGCAACGCCTTACGGTCCAGCTTGCCGTTCGGCGTCAACGGCAGGACATCCAGCGTGACGAAGGCGTTCGGCACCATGTACTCGGGCAGCGAGTCCTTGAGCGCGACCCTGAGGTCCGCGCTCTGCGCCGAGCCGACGACGTACGCGGTCAGTCGCTTGTCCCCGGGTACGTCCTCCCGCACGATCACGACGGCGTCGGTGACCCCGTCCTGGTCACGCAGTGCGCTCTCAATCTCACCCAGCTCGATCCGCAGGCCGCGCAACTTGACCTGGTGGTCGATCCGGCCCAGGAACTCGATCACGGCGCTCGGTGCCGCGTCCGGTGAGCCGATGCTCGACTCGTGGTTCGGCGAAGCCCCGGCCGGGTCGGCCGCCGGATCCGCCGCCCGCCAGCGGGCCAGGTCACCGGTGCGGTAGAGCCGGGCACCCGGGGTCGTGGCGAACGGGTCGGGAACGAACCGCTCGGCGGTCAGCGAGGCCCGCCGATGGTAGCCCCGGGCCAGGCCCACCCCACCGATGTAGAGCTCCCCGCTGACCCCGACCGGCGCCGGGTTGAGCTGCTCGTCCAGCACGTACAGCCGCAGGTTGTCGATGGGTGTGCCGATCGGCACGCTGGTCAGCCCGGCCAGCGCCGCCGGGGCACAGTGCCACGAGCTGACGTCCACGGCGGCCTCGGTCGGCCCGTACAGGTTGTGCAGCTCGCAGTGGGGGAACCGGCCGGTGAAGTCGATCGCGGCGGCCAGCGGCAGCTCCTCACCGCTACAGATCACCCGACGCAGGCTCGTGCACGCCTCGATCCCGTCCTCACCGAGGAACACCGTCAACATCGACGGTACGAAGTGCGTGGTGGTGACCCGCTCGGAGATCAGCAGGTCGCGCAGGTAGCCGGCGTCCTTGTGCCCGCCGGGCTTGGCCAGCACGATCCGCGCCCCGGTCTGCAACGGCCAGAAGAACTCCCACACCGAGACGTCGAAGCTGGCCGGTGTCTTCTGCAGCACCGCGTCGTCGCCGCCCAACCCGTACCGCTTCTGCATCCAGTCGAGTCGGTTGACGATGCCCCGGTGGGTGTTCGGCACCCCCTTCGGGCGTCCGGTCGAGCCCGACGTGTAGATGACGTACGCCAGGTTGCTGGCGGTGGCGGTCGGCTCCGGGTCGTGCGTGGGCTGGTCGGCCCACTCCGACTCGTCGTCCAACGCCAGGATCCGGGCGTCGGTGGCAGGCAGCACGTCCCGCAGCCGGTCGAGCACCAACACCACCGGTACCGCCGCGTCGGCGACCATGAACGCCAGCCGGTCGGCCGGGTACTCCGGGTCCAGCGGCAGGTAGCCGCCACCGGCCTTGAGCACCCCGAGCAGCCCGGCGACCAGTTCGACGGAACGCTCCGCGCAGACCCCGACCAGGGTCTCCGGCCCCACGCCCTCGGCGCGCAGCCGGTGGGCGATCCGGTTGGCCATCGCGCTCAGCTCGGCGTACGACACCGAGCGCCCCTCGAAGGTGACCGCTACCGCGTCCGGGGTCCGGGCGGCCTGCTCCTCGACCAGGCCGTGCAGGGTGGCCGTGTCGGGGAAGGCGCTGCTGGTGTCGTTGAGGGTGTCCAGCAGCAGCCCACGTTCCTGCGGTGCCAGCAGGTCCAGCTCCGACACCCGGGCGGCCGGGTTGGTGACGATCGACCGCAGCAGGGCGCGGAACCGGTCGGCCATCCGCTGCACGGTGGCCCGCTCGAACAGGTCGGTGTTGTAGACAAGCTTGCCCCAGAGCCCGCCGGTGACCTCGACCAGGTGCAGCTCGAAGTCGAACCGGGTGGCCCGCAGCTCCATCGGGGTCCACTCGAAGGTGACCGCCGTACTCTCCGACGCCTGCGCGAACCGGCCCATCTCGTAGTTCTGCAACACGAACATCGACTGGAACACCGGCGACCGGCTGACGTCGCGTGGCAGGTTCAGCTCCTGCACCACCTTGGCGAACGGCACCTCGGCGTGTTCGAAGCCGTCCAGCACCCCCTGCCGGGTGCGGGCCAGCAGTTCGGTGAAGGCCGGATCGCCGGCGAGTTCGGCGCGCATCGGCAGCATGTTGATGAACATGCCGACGACGTTCTCCAGCTCCGGCGCGGACCGGCCGGCGACCGACGCGCCGACGGCGAAGTCGTCCTGTCGGGAGTGCCGGGCCAGCAGGACCTGGTAGGCGGCCAGCAGCGTCATGAACAGCGTGCCGCCCCCAGCCCGGGTCAACTCGGCCAGCCCCTCGGTGACCTCGCCGTCCACGGTGAACTCCACGAAGTCACCGCGATAGGTCTGGGTGGCCGGCCGGGGCAGGTCGAGCGGCAGCTCCAGCGGGGTGATGCCCGATAGCCGCTGGATCCAGTAGTCGAGGTGTGCCCGGGACTGCGCACCGTCGAGCGACTGCGCCTCCCAGTGCGCGAAGTCGCCGTACTGGACCGGCAGCTCCGGCAGCGGGCGGTCCTGGTACAGGGCGATCAGGTCCCGTATCAGCACGTCGACCGACCAGCCGTCACCGACGATGTGGTGCTTGGTCAGCAGCAGCACGTGGTCGTCGTCGGTGATCCGGATCAGCAGTGCCCGCAGCAGCGGACCGTTGGCCAGGTCGAACGGCTCCAGCACCGCGTCGTCGACCAGTGCCTGCGCGGCGGCCTCGTCGACAGCGTCGACGACCCGCAGCGGCACCTCGACGGCGTCGGCGACGACCACCAGTGGTCGGCCGTCCTCGTCGGCCGGGAAGCGGGTCCGCAGCGCCTCGTGCCGCTGGGTCAGCCCGGCCAGCGCCGTCCGCAGCGTGTCCACGTCGAGCGGGCCACGGACCCGCAGTGGTACGGCGATGTGGTAGGCGGCCTCGCCCGGAGCGATCTGGTCCATGAACCAGACCCGCTCCTGGGCGAAGGAGAGCGGCGGGACGGTGCCCGCCGGCCGCGGTGCGATGGTGACGGCGGCTGATGCGGCTCGGCGTTTGCGCAGCCGTTGCGCTATCAGCGCCTCCCGGGCGGCGGTCCGCTCGGCGTCCTTCAGGTCGGTCATGCAGAACTTCCCTCTTGCGCCGCGAGCAGGGCGGCGACTTCGGCTTCGGACAGGTCGTCGAGCTCGGCGGCGATCGACTGCTCGATCTGGGCGGCGAGGTCGGCGACCACGGGATAGGTGAACAGCGACCGCATGGGCAGGTCGACGTCGACCTCGGCGCGGATCCGGGCCATCGCCCGCATCCCACGCAGCGAGTTACCGCCGAGGGCGAAGAAGTCGTCCTCCGCGCCGACCTGCTCCACCTGCAGGATGTCGCTGAAGATGTCGGCGACCAGCCGCTCCGCGTCGGTACGCGGGGCCACGTGGCCCACCGACGCGGCTGCCGCCGCCGGCTCGGGCAGCGCGGCCCGGTCCAGCTTGCCGTTCGGCGTCAACGGCAGCGCGTCCAACGGAATGAAGGCGGTCGGGACCATGTGGGCGGGCAGGGTACGGGCCAGGTCGGCGGCGAGTTCCGCCTCGCCGACCGTGGCCACCACATAGCCGACCAGGGTGGACTCCCCCAGGTCGTCGGCGCGGACGACCACCACCGCCTCGGTCACCTCGGGATGGGCCAGCAACGCCGACTCGATCTCGCCCAACTCGACCCGCATACCCCGGATCTTGACCTGGTGGTCCGAGCGGCCGAGGTAGTCGATCGTCCCGTCCGTCCGCCACCGGGCCACGTCCCCGGTGGCGTACATCCGCCGCCCCGGGGCCCCGAACGGGCAGGGCAGGAACCGTTCGGCGGTGAACGCCGGGCGGCGCAGATAGCCCCGGGCGACCTGGTCGCCGGCGACGTACAGCTCACCCGGCACGCCGGGCGGCACCGGTTGCAGGGCCGCGTCGAGCAGGTACACCTCGGTGTTCCACACCGGACTACCGATGCTGACCTGCCCGCCGGGCAACTGCTCGCCCGGTGCGATCCGGGCGGCGACGCAGCCCACAGTCGCCTCGGTGGGGCCGTACTCGTTGGTCACCGTGGTGTCCGGGTTCGCCGCCCGCCAGGCGGCCAGTGCCTCGCTGGCCAACGCCTCGCCGCCGAGGACCAGGTCACCGGTGGGCGACAGTTCGCCGTCCAGCAACGGCAGGTGTCCCGGAGTGGCCTTCAGGAACGTGGGGCGACCGCCCACCCGGGCGGCGGCGTCGTCGATGGCGGCCAGCCGGACCGAGCCGCCCGCGGTCAGCGGGCCGAGCAGCCCGGTGACGGTGAGGTCGAACGAGACCGGCGAGTGCAGCAGCGCGGCACCGGCCAGACCCGGGTACGCCTGCCGGGCCCAGACCAGGTAGGCCACGACCGAGCGGTGCTCGACCACGACCCCCTTGGGGCGGCCGGTGGAACCCGAGGTGTAGATGACGTACGCCGGGTTGGCCGCGTGCAGCGGCGCGATGCGCTCGGCGTCGGTCAGGTCGGCGTCGGTCACGTCGGCGTCGACACCGTCGACGTCCGTCCCGTCGACGGCGGTCCCGTCGCCCGCAGTGCCGAGCACCAGCGCGTCCGCCGGCACCAGCTGGGCGGTCTCCGGGGCGGCCAGCACCAGCGTCGGCGCCGCGTCGGCGAGCAGGAACGCGATCCGCTCGGCCGGGTAGGCGGTGTCGACCGGAACGTAGGCGGCACCGGACTTCAGCACCGCCAGGATCGCGACGACCAACTCGACCGAACGCGGCACCGCCAGCGCGACCAGCGACTCGGGCCCCGCGCCCCGGCCGATGAGCACCCGGGCGAGCCGGTTGGCCCGGGCGTTGAGCTGTGCGTAGCTCAGCGTCTCGCCGGCACAGACCAGGGCGGTCCGCTCCGGGTCACGCCGGACCTGCTCCTCGATGACCGCCACCAGGGTGGTCTCGACGGTCTCGCGTGCGGTGTCGTTCCAGGTACGCAGCACCACCTCCTGCTCCACCGCATCGAGCAGTGGGAGTTGGGACACCCGGAGTGTGGTGTCGGCGACGAGGGCTTCGAGCAGCCGGAGGTAACGACGCACGATGGCCTCGGCCGTGCTCCGGTCGAACAGGTCGGTCCGGTAGAGCAGTCGGCTGGTGTCGGTGGTGATGTCGAACGCCAGATCGTCCTTCGTGGTGCCCAGCGCCACCGGTTCGATGCCGGAGTCCGGGATGTAGTTGAACGCCACCTGGAAGATCGGCTGCACCGACGGGTCCCGCTGCGGGGCGACCGCCTCCACGACCCGCTGGAACGGCGTCTGGCCGTACTCCATCGCCTCCAGCAACCCGTCGCGGACCCGCAGCAGCAGTTCGTCACCGGTGGGGTCGCTGCTGACGTCGCACCGCAGCGGAAGCGGGTTGACGAACATCCCGATCAGCGTGTCGAGTTCGGGGCGGTCCCGGCCGGCGGTGGAGATCCCGACGACCACGTCGTCGCTGGCGGCCAGCCGGGACAGCAGCGCGGCGTACGCGGTCAGCAGCACCATGAACGGCGTCGCTGCCGCCGACCGGCCCACCTCGGCCACCCGGTCGAGCAGGCCGGCAGGCAGTTCGAAGCGCACCTCGTCACCGGCGAAGCCCAACTGGGCCGGCCGGGGCCGGTCCAGCGGCAGCGCGGTCACCGGTGGGGCGTCGCCCAGCCGGTCCTGCCAGAACGTCAGCTGTTTGTCCAGCTCCGCCCCGGCGAACTGGTCGTGCTGCCACACCGAGAAGTCCGCGTACTGGATGCTCAGCTCCGGCAACCGCGCCGTCGTACCGGCGAGCGCCGCCTCGGCGAGGAGGTTCAGCTCCTCGGTGAGGATCATCAGTGACCGGCTGTCGAACACCGCGTGGTGTACGACGAAGGCCAGCACCCACTCGGTGTCGGCGTAGCGCAGCAGCCGGCCGCGCCACAGTGGCGCCTGGTCCAGCGGGATCGGCTGCCGGGCCAACTCCGCGCCGATCCCGTTCACCCGGTCCAGGCGCTGCTGGCCGGTGAGGTCACCGACATCGGTGATCGGCAGTTCGAACGGCTCGGCGGCCTGGACCACCTGCACCAGCGCCCCGTCGGCGGTACGCAGGTGGGTGCGCAGTGCCTCGTGCCGGGCGACGACCTGGTTGATCATCTCGGTGATCTGCGCGCTGGTCAGTCCGACCGGGGACTTCCAGAACGCCGGTACGTTGTAGACCGGCGATTCGAGGTCGAGCTGGTTGGCGATCCAGACCCGCTCCTGCGCGCCGGAAGCCGGGAAGGTCCATTCCCGAGGTGCCTGCGTCATCGGGCGGCCTCCCGTACCGACCGGGGCCGCATGTCGGTCCAGACCTCGTCCACGTGCGCCAGGCACTCGGCCCGGGTGCCCGTGAACCCGGCGTCGTGCCAGCCCGGGGGAAGCTCCCGGTCGGCCGACCAGATCGAGTACTGCTCCTCGTCGTTACGGACGACGACAAAACGGGGCTCGCTCATCACTGCTCCTGCTGGTGGGTGGAGGGGGCGTACGGCTCGGCCATCGCGACCGCGATCTTGCGGGGACCGGTGAACGGCTCACGGGCGTGCGCGGCGGTCATGTTGTCCACGACCAGCACGTCGTCCTGGTGGTAGTCGAACCGCACCGAGGCGGACCGGTACACCGATCGCAGGTGGTCCATCACGTCGGCCGGGATGGTGCCACCATCGCCGTAGTAGGTGTTGGTCGGCAGCCCCTCCTCGCCGAACATGGCCAGCAGCGCCTCCTGGAGGTCCTTGGCCAGGGTGCTCACGTGGAAGAAGGTGGCGTGGTTGAACCAGCGCGGCTCGTCGCTGCCGGGCCGGAAGTGGATGGCGTCGCGGACCGAGGTGGTCCGCATGCCGTCCTTACCGAACCATTCGATCTTGATGCCGTTCTTCTCACCGTAGGCGGCGATCTCGTCCCGGTCGTCGGTGTTGAACACGTGCTGCCACGGCGTACCGAAGTCGGGGTGGAAGTTGCGCACCACCATCCAACGCCGCCGGGCGAACTCCTCCCGTACCGCCGGGTCGATCTCCCGATACACCCGCCGGACGTCGGCCAGCGGGGTGGCGCCGAGCGAGCTGGGCGGCGTGATGCAGTAGAAGTACAACGTCAACGGCCAGGCCGCCTGGTACGAGTTCTCGTTGTGCAGGAAGATCTCTTCCTCCGGCGGATAGTCCGTCGAGGTGTAGACCTGACCCTTGATCGTGCTGCGGGGTGACGAGCGCTCGGTGTAGGTCAGCGGGTCCCCGGACAGGGTCCGGACCACCTGGTCGAAGCCGTCGACCCCACCGACGTCGAAACCACGGAACAGTACGCCGCCGTGCTCGACCAGCGCCGCGCGGATCTCCGCGCGACGACCGGCGATCAGTTCGGTTATGGGGGTGCCGTCCGACTCGATGGTCAGCGGCAAGGTTGTCTCGTTCACTGGTTCTCCTTGGGTCCCTGTCATCCGCGCGGCAGCCGGGGGATCGCCTGGATCTGCGGCTCCGGCGCGGCCTCCTCGGCCGACGCGGCCCGCAACTCCTCGATCCGGGCGGCGAGACCGGCCACCGTGGGCGTCTCGAACATGCTGCGCATCGGCAGCCGGACACCGACCGCCTTGCGCATCGCGGCGATCAGCTGGACCGCGACCAGCGAGTTGCCGCCGAGGGCGAAGAAGTCGTCGTCGACGCCGACCACCGGCACGCCGAGCGCGTCCCGCCACACCTCGACGAGGGTCGCCTCCAGCTCGCTGGAGGGTGCGGCAGCCGTACCGGCCGAAGTGGTCACGACGGCGGTCGTGGGATCCACTTCGGTCTCGATCGTGTCCGTGGTGACCCGACGGGCCCGGTCGAGGATCTCCGCCACCGCCCGGGTGACGATCACCACCTGGGGTCCGAGGTCGGCGGCCACCGTCCGACGGAACGCCTCGGCACCGTCGACCGGCCGGATATCGTCGGTCAGTACGGCCGGCACGTCGACCGCCGCCGCGTCGGTGCCGGTGAGGCCACCGGTCACCGCGTCCTGGTCGACCCGGCGCAACACGAACTCACTGATCGTGACCAGTTCCCGGCCATCGGCGTCGACCAGCGACAGGTCGGCGGCGACCACGTCGTCGGTCGAACTGTCCCGGTAGCGCAGGTAGCTGTAGAAGGTCCGGGGCAGGCTGCCGCGCACCACGATCCGGCCGTAGGAGAGCGGCAGGTAGGTGCCCTCGCCCCGGCCCCGGCCGAACGCCGTCGCCACGTCCAGCAGCGCGGGCTGCAATCCCCACGCCGACAAGTCGTCGAGCGCCACCTCGGGCGCCTCGATCCGGGCCAGTTCCTCGGTCTCGCCCAGGTAGTGCTCCCGCAACGAGGCCCAGCGCGGCCCGAAGGTCAGCATGCTGGTCCGGCCCCGGCCGAACGAGTTGTCGTCGTCGATCCGGCGGGACCGGGCGATGACTCCGGCGATGTCCACGGCCGGTCCCGGCTGCTCGCTGGTCCACCCGGTCGACCCGCGTACGTGGGTCCGGGCGGTTCCGGCGGTCAGGCTCTGGATCTGGAACTCCGCACCGTCGCCGTCACCGGTCAGCTCGACCCGGTACTGCGCCACCGCGCCGTCCGGTACCGAGAACGGCTCCAGGAAGGCGACGTCCCGCAGCTCGACCACGTGCCCGTCACCGGGGGCCGGCACCGCTTCGGTGACCGCGGCCCGGGCGCACTCCAGGTGCCCGGTGCCGGGCACCACCGGCACCCCGCCGATGCGGTGCTCGTCGAGCAGCCAGTGGGTGCCGGCCGAGACCAGACCGTGCACCACGGTCTGGTCCGCCGAGACGACCCGGGTGGCGAGCACCGGATGCCGAACGGCGCTGCTGACGCTGTCCCGGTTCACGCCGGCGAAGCCAGCCGGCGCCTTGGTCTCCACCGCCATGCCGACCTCGGCCCAGCCACCCCAGTTCTGCGACAGGACCGGGGCGGTCCAGCCGTGTCCACCGCGGGCGTACGCGTCGAGGAAGTTGTTGGCGGCGCAGTAGTCGACCTGCCCGAAGCCCCCGGCCACCGCCGTGATCGACGAGCAGAGCACCACGAAGTCCAACGGCAGGTCACCGAAGACCTGGGCCAACGCCAGGGTGCCGGCCAGCTTCGGGGCGAGCACCCGCTCCGCCTCGGCCCGCTCCTTGATCTCGGCCATGCCACCACCGGGCAGACCGGCGGCGTGCACGATGCCGTCGACGCCGCCGAAGCGGGCCTCGGCGGTCTCGCGTACCCGACGCAGGTCGGCGGGGTCGGTCACGTCGGCGGCGAGCACCAGCACCTCGGCCCCGGCGCTCTCCATCCGGCGGATCGCGGCGATGGCCCGGCCAGCCCGGTCGTCACCGCCGTGCACCGCGAGGTGGTCGTCCCACTCCTCGCGCGGCGGCAGACCGGACCGGGCCAGCAGCACCAGCTTGGCCTGCGCCCGCCGGGCGAAGTCCTCGGCGAGGGTGATGCCGATACCGCCAAGACCACCGGTGATGACGTACCGGCCACCGGGACGCAGGGCACCCGCCTCCGGCTCGCCGTCGAGGCGTACCTGCTCGTAGCCGGTGACCCAGCGCCGGTTGCCCCGCAGGGCGACCTCGGCTCGGTCCGGCCCGTCGGGACGCCGCAGTTCGGCGACGATCCCGGTGACCGCGTCGGTGGCCGGGTCCGCGTCGATCAGCCGGACCGCCACTCCCGGCAGCTCCACCGGGAGCACCCGGGCCAGGCCGAAGAGGGTGGCGTGCTCCGGGCGGACCAGGTCATCGCCTCGGACGTCGCCGATGCCCGATCCGATCAGGTCCAGCCGCAGACCGGACTCCCCGGATTCGGCGGTGAGCCCGGCCCCGGCCAGCGCCTGGGTCAGGTGCAGCACGCTGAAGAAACCGAGGTCCTGGGCCGCCCAGGCGGCGTCGATGTCGATGCCGACGGCGTCACCGTCGAGCGCGAACGCGTGCACCACGCGCGGCGGCATCCCGATGCCGGCCAGCGCATCGACCAGGGCGTCGTAGTCGGCGCGTACCCCGGGTCGCAGCTGGTAGCCGATCGACGTGGCGGTGAACTCCGGACCCGGTCGTACCTCGACCAGGTCGGCACCGGCTGCCCGCAGCGCCTCGGCCAGCGCGGTGCCCCGGGGACCGGCCACGAAGGCCAGGCAGCGGCCCAGCGGCAAGGTGCCGGTGTCGGCCGCGACCTGCCGCCAGGTCGGCACCGCGAACCACTCGGCCAGCGGGCGGGGACCGCTGGGCGCGGCCACCGCCGCCGGCCCGGTCTCGGTCACCGGGTCCGGGTCGATCCAGTAGCGGACCCGCTCGTACGGGTACACCGGCAACGGCACCCGGCGGATCCCCACACCGTCGCCGAAGCGTACGGCGACCCCGTGCACCCACAGCGCACCGATGGCCGCGAGGAGGATGGCGGCGTCGCCGGTGGACTCCCCGGGGGAGGGCAGGCTCGGCAGCGGCGTCAGCTTCCGCTGCGCCGGCTCCCCCTTGGCGACCTGCATCCGGGCCAGGCTGGCGAGCTGCTTGCCGGGGCCACACTCGACCAGTGCCCAGGTCCCCTCGGCGAGCAGCGCCGCCACGCAGGCCCCGAACCGCACCGGCTGACGCAGGTGGGCCGCCCAGTAGGCCGGATCGGTGGCCTGCTCGTTGGTGATCCAGGTGCCGGACACGTTGGACATGAACGGAGTGGCCGGGCGACGCAGGGTGGTACCGGCCATGATCGCCGTGAACTCGTCCAGGATCGGGTCCATCATCGACGAGTGGAAGGCGTGCGACGTGCGCAGCGCCTTGACGCTGATCTTCTTGCCCTTGACGCCGTCGTTGATGCTCTCGGCGAAGGCTGCCACCGCATCGCTCTCCCCCGCCACCACACAGGTGCCCGGGCCGTTCACCGTGGCGACGGTGACCCCGGCCGGCAGCCGCTCGGCCACCACCGACTCGTCCAGCGACACGGCGAGCATCGACCCGGCCGGCAACGACTGCATGAGCCGGCCCCGGGCGACTACCACCCGCAGCGCGTCGGGGAGGGTGAAGACGCCGGCCACGGTCGCCGCGACGTACTCGCCGATGGAGTGGCCGATCATCGCCGCGGGCCGGACCCCGAGGCTCTGCCAGAGGGTGGCCAGGGCGTACTCGACCACGAACAGGGCTGGCTGGGTGTAGCGGGTCTGGGTGAGCAACTCCCCCGCGTCGTCGACCCGGCCCAGGATCAGGTCCCGGATGTCGAGCCCCAGATCGGGAGCGAGCAGCGCGGCGCACTCGTCGACGGCGGCGGCGAAGGCCGGCTCCTGGGCGTACAACTCGGCACCCATGCCCGCGTACTGGGCCCCCTGGCCGGAGAAGAGGAAGGCCACCCGGGGTGCCGCGCCCTCCACCGTGCCGATCAGCCGTCGGTTCTTGCTCCGCAACGCGGCGACCGCGTCGGGCAGGTCGGTGGCCACCACGCTGGCCCGGTGGGTGTACTCCGGGCGACCGAAGCGCAGTGTGGCCGCCACGTCGGCCAGATACTGCGGGCTCGCCTCGGTGGTGCCGGCCAGGTGGTCGGCGAGCTGCGTGACGGCACTGTCGAGCGCGGTCGCGGACTTCGCGGAGACCTGCAGCAACTGTGCGGGTCGGGCGTGCACGTCGATGGCCCGGCCTGGCTCCGGCGCCTGCTCCAGTACGACGTGCGCGTTGGTACCACCGATGCCGAAGGAGCTGACGCCGGCCCGGCGGGGCACCCCGTCGGTGTCCCACTTGGTCAGCGTGTTCGCCACGTAGAACGGGGTCTCGGCGAAGTCGATCGCCGGGTTCGGCCGCTCGTAGTTGATGGTGGGCGGAATCAGTCCGTGCTCCATGGCGAGGACCGTCTTGATCACGCTGACGATGCCCGAGGGCTGGCTCAGGTGACCGATGTTGGACTTCACCGAGCCGATTCCGCACCAACTGCGGTCGCTGCTGTCCTTGCCGTAGACCGACGACAGCGCGGCGATCTCGATCGGGTCGCCCATCGCGGTGCCGGTGCCATGTGCCTCGACGTAGGTGATGGTGCGCGGGTCGACCCCGGCCACCGCGACGGCCTGGGCGATCGCCTCCATCTGGCCGTCGATGCTCGGGGCGGTAAAGCCGACCTTGCTGGCCCCGTCGTTGTTGATGGCGTTACCGAGCACGACCGCCCGGACGGTGTCGCCGTCGGCGATGGCGTCGGAAAGCCGCTTGAGCAGGGTCACCCCGGCACCGCTGCCCCAGACCGTGCCGCTGGCGTCGGCGTCGAACGGTCGGCAGTGCCCGTCGGGCGAGGTGAACCCGTCCATGCCCAGGTAACCGGTGGGCGGCTCGATGTTGACGCCACCGGCCAGGGCCATGTCGCACTCGCCGTTGCGCAGCGCCTCGCAGGCGAGGTGGAACGCGACCAGCGAGGTCGAGCAGGCGGTGTGCAGGGTCAGGCTCGGCCCGCGCAGGTCCAACCGGTACGACGGGGTGGTGGCCACGTAGTTGGGCGAGTTGCCGGTGGCGATGGAGACCGCCGTGTGCGGGGAGCCGCTGACCCGCTTGTTGCGCAGCACGTTGTCGCGGAAGTAGTTGTTGCCGCCGGTGCCCGCGTACACCCCGATCGCGCCGGAGTAGCGGGCCGGGTCGTAGCCGCCGTCCTGCAGGGCGGTGAAGCACGACTCCAGGAACATCCGGTGCTGCGGGTCCATCACCTCGGCTTCCCGGGCGGTCATCCCGAACAGGCCGGCGTCGAACTTGTCGAAGTCCTCGACGATCGGCGCGCTGTTGACCCAGCCCGGGTCGTCGAGCTCCTCCGGCTTGGCGCCCCGGGCGAGTTGCTCCTCCCGGGTGAAGTGGGTCAGCGACTCGACCCCGTCGACCAGGTTGCGCCAGAACTGACGCACGTCGTTCGCGCCGGGCAGCCGGGCGGCCAGCCCGATGATCGCAATCGGCTCGACACCGAACTCCGCGTCGTCGGCGGGCTGGTTCTGCTGTTCCATCTGTCAGTCCCTCTTATTCCGCGATGCCGCTGGCACGGCGAGGTGGGTTACGACGAATACGGCCCCGGCGGGCGGCGGCCCGCTCCACGGCTCTGGTCAGTTCCGGTCGTTCGGTCGCCCCATCGAGGTGGGCGGCGAGCGCGCGGATGGTCGGATAGCGGAACAGGTCGAGCATCGCGACGGTGCGCCCGGTCTCGGCGACCAGCCGCGCGTGTACGGCGGCGAGGGCGAGCGAGTGTCCGCCGATGTCGAAGAAGTTGTCGGTCACCCCGAACCGGGTGTGCTCCAGGACCTCCCCCCAGACCGTGTTGATCAGCTGCTCGGTTCGGGTCAGCTCGTCGGATCCGACCGGTACGGGCGGGCGGGGCGGCTCGGCCGCGACGGTGGTCATCGCCCACGGATCGGCGGCCCGGATCGCCGGCCGGGGCAGGTGGACGGCGACGGTGTCGGCCGGCTGTTCGGCTGCGACGGTCAGTGCCCCGGTCAGCTCCGCCAGGTCGGCGAGCATCCCGGTGATCCGGTCGGCGTCGAACAGGTCGGGGTTGTAGACGACCTCGAACCCGATCCGACCCGCCCGCTCGACGACGTACAGGGTGATGTCGAAGGGCGATCCGGGCTTGTCGACGGTGATCTGCTCACCGTCCAGTCCGGGCAGCCGAAGCTGCGGCTCGGTGAAGTTGAGGACGTTGAACAGCACCTGGACCAGCGGCGCCCGGGAGGTGTCGCGGCCGACGCTGAGCGCCTCCACCACCCGTTCCAGGGGTGCCCCCGGGTGGGCGACCGAGTCGCGTAGCTCGACCGAGGCCCGCTGGACCAGTTCGGCGAAGGTGGTCCCACCGTCGGTGCGTAGCCGCACCGGAACGGTGTCGATGAAGAACCCGATCACGTCGTCGAACGCGGCCAGCCGCCGGTCGGCGACGATCGCGCCGATCACCTGGTCGTCGCTACCGGTCAACCGGTTGATCAGTTGCCCGAAGCCGGCGAGTAGCACCCCTGCCGGGGTGACCCCCAGCCGCGCCGCGAGTTGCCGTACCGCCCGGTCGGTCGGCTCGGACAGCGCCACGGTCGCCTCGGCACCCGAATAGGTCTGCACCGCCGGGCGGGGCCGGTCCCGGGGCAGGTCGAGCACGGTCGGCGCGCCGGAGAGGTGGTTCACCCACCAGTCCAGGTCGGACTGTCCCCGGCGCTGGTCGCGGTCGGACCGCCAGACGGCGTAGTCGGCGTACGAGGCCCGCAGTGGCGGCAGCCGCATCGGGTCACCCGAGACAGCGGCCTGGTACGCCTCGGCCAGATCGTTGTAGAGGACCGCCTGCGACCAACCATCGAAGACGGCGTGGTGCAGGGTGATCGCCAGGACGTGCTCGGTCGGGCCCAGCCGGTAGACGGTCACCTGCCAGGCCGGGCCGGTGGCCAGGTCGAAGGTGTGGCTGGCCCCGGCCGCGAGCATGGTACGCAGTTCGGTGGCCTGGTCGGGGCTGTCGGTCAGGTCGACGACCGGTGCGGAGATGTCGGTCGGCTCCTCGCACATCGCGTAGGGCACACCGCCGGTCTGTGGCACCCGCCACCGCAGTACGTCGTGCCGCTCGGCCACTGCGCGGAGCGCACGACCCAGCGCGGCCACGTCCAGTTCGCCCCGCAGCCGGGTGGCGAGGGCGATGTTGTACGGGGCGCTGGACGGTGCGAGCTGGTCCATGAACCACAGCCGGCGCTGCGGCGGGGAGAGCGTCGGCGGGTTGCCGGTGGTGAACTCGTCCGCGGTCAGCGGCTCGGCGTCCGCCACCCGCTCGGCCAGTCCGGCCAGGGTGCGGCCGGTGAACACGTCGTCGGCGTTGACCTGCCGACCCAGTTCCGCACGGAGCCCGGCGACGAGCCGCATCACCGCGATGGAGTTCCCGCCGGAGAGGAAGAAGTCGGTGTTCCGACCGGGCGTCGACCCCAGTACCTGGCACCAGATCCGGGCGACCGCCTGCTCGGTGGGGGTGGCGGCCGGGTCGTCCACGGCGGCGTCGACCGGGTCGGCGGCGCTGGTGGCCAACTCCCGCAGGGCCGCCCGGTCCAGTTTGCCGGTGACCGGATTGACCGGCAGCTCGGCCAGTCGCAGCACTCGGGCGGGCAGCATTCCGCTGGTCAGCCGGGTCTGCGCGTAGGAACGCAACTGCGCTTCGGTCGGCGCGGTGGCCGGGGTGAGGAATGCGACCAGTTCGGCCCCGACGGGGCCGGGAACCGCCTCCACGGCCGCCTGCCGCACGTCCGGATGCTCGCCGAGCACCGTCTCGATCTCGCCCAGTTCGATCCGCTGTCCACGGATCTTGACCTGGCGGTCGGCGCGGCCCAGATAGACGATCCGGCCGTCGGGTAGCTGGCGCACCAGGTCACCGGTGCGGTAGAGCCGCTGCCCGGGCAGGTCGGAGTAGGCGTCCGGCACGAACCGGTCGGCGGTCAGGCCCGGTCGGTTGAGGTAGCCGGTGGCCAGGCCGGGGCCACCGATCAGCAGTTCGCCGATCTCACCCGGGCCGACCAGACGAAGGTCGGCGTCCACCACGTACGCCCGGTGGTTGGGTAGCGGCCGACCGATCGGCATCGGGTCCTGCGGCAGCCCGGACACCTCGTCGGTGACGACGAGAACGGTTGTCTCGGTGGGACCGTAGCTGTCGATGAACCGCCGCCCGGGCAGCCATCGGGCGGCGAGTTCGGCGGGCACCGCCTCGCCACCGCACATCACCAGCCGCCAACCGGGCACCTCGGCCGGGTCGAGCATGGACAGCATGGTCGGGGTGATGAAACCCCAGTTCACCTCGTGTTCGACGACGAACTGCCGTAGGCGGGTGGGGTCGCTGCGATCCTCGACGCCCAGCAGTTGCACCGAGCCGCCGAGCGCCAACGGTACGAACAGGTCAATGCTGGCGGCGTCGAACCCCAGGGAGGCGATGCCCAGGGCCCGGGTCGACTCGTCGGCACCGGTCGTCGCCGCGCAGCCGAAGACGAACTCCACCACGTTGCGGTGGGTGGTGAGCACTCCCTTCGGGCGACCGGTGGAGCCCGAGGTGAACAACACGTAGGCGGTGTCGTCCGGCGTCGCGGGGCAGGCGTCGGGCGAGCCGGGAGCCGGCAGTCCGAGGGTACGAATACCCGGCAGGTCACCGAACTCCGCCTCGGCGCGGTCCCCGACCACGACGGTGAGGCCGGCGTCGTCGACGATCTCCAACAGCCGCCGGCGCGGTCCGCCCGGCTCCAGTGGCACGAAACAGCCGCCGGACATGAGTACGCCCAGCACCGTGGCGACCAACTCCGGTCGCCGTAGGCCGCAGACACCGACCCGGGTCTCCGGGCCGACGCCCAGCTCCCGAAGGGCGGCGGCGACACCGGCCGCCTGGTCGACGAGCTGCCGGTAGGTGAGTTGGGCCGACCACTGGCGTACCGCCACCGCGTCCGGGCGGCGCTGCGCCTGGGTCACGATCAGATCTGCCAGGGTGGCGTCCGGATAGGACAGTGCGGCGCCGGTGGCGACGCTCGGCAGGGTTTCGGTCACGTGGGTTCTCCACTGGTCCGGTGGGGCGCTGGGTCGGTGATCTGGAGCCTGAGTTCGCTGACGTAGGTCTGCCCGGCGGCGTCCGGCAGCCAGGTGTCCTCGGGGCCGGGCAGCAGTTCGCTGACCACCACGCTGACCTGGTCGCCGGTCTTGGCGGCGGTACGCAGCATCGTGCAGAACGTCGAGGCGTACAGCGGGCCGCGCAGATCCAGGTAGCACGGCTTGGTCTCGGTCCCGATCTTGACGAAGATTCGCTCCGGCAGGCCGAGTCGCTGCCGCCAGCGACGGACGGCGAGGAACCGCTCTCGCTCACCCTTGACCTCGGTGAGACCGGTCTCCCCGACCGTGGTGCGCCAGGTACGCCGGGCCACCACCAGCCGGTCGATGGTGATCCGTGGGGTGTGCGGGGCCGGAGCCAGCAGCTTGAAGCTGTCCAGAAGCAGCACACCGAGCAGGTGACCGAAGACATCGATCAGCGGCCAACTGCGTCCGTCCGGCAGTACGGCGGTCAGCTCGCCATCGACCCGGTCCACCAGCACCGTCGACATGGACACCAGCAGGTCGACGTTGGCCCCTCGGGCCTGGTCGACGCCCAACTGGCCGTCCAGCGGCCCGTCGAGCCCATGCTGGGTCCGGGTGGTCTGCCGGGGGAACCCCTCCGGGTAGAGCAGCCGCAGCCGGGCCGGGCCGAGATCCGTGTCCATCGCGGCGCGCAACGCCGCCGGGTCGGCGTGCCACATCGCGAACACCGCGCTGTCGAAGGGAATCGACGCCGGGTGCATCTCGCCGAGCACCAACTGGAACTCGCCCCGGTTCATCGCCTCGACACTGCGCGCACAGATCTGGATGTCCGGGCTGTGCACCCGGGCCGACGTCCATCCCGGACGGTCGGCGGCGAAGACCTCCGCCGCCCGACCCGCCAGCTCGGCACTACTGAGCTGAAGCTCCGCCTGATCGGTCGGCAGGGAGTCGAGGCCGAACAGGCGGGACCACCGGGCGGTGAAGTCTGCCGCGATGCTCCCGGTCGGGCTGTCCTCGACGCTGAAGAGCAGCCCCTGCGCCAGGCGCCACACGTCACCGAGGCGCACCGGCTCGGTGCCGTGCAACTCTTCGTACAGCTCGGCGACCACGTCCGCACACGCCCGACCGAACTCGGCGGTCAGCCAGCGGGCGGCCTGCAGGACGATCGCCAGTGGTGCGGCGAGCTCGTCGACCAGCGCCCGCCCGAGAACCAGCTCGACGTCCCGGGTGGTCTCCTCGTAGACCACGGTCCGACCGGCGTACATCTGCCCGCTGTTGCGCTGGGACTCCTGGCCGGTGACGCCGGTGAACTCCGCGTTCAACGCGACCATCGCGATGCCCAACTTCTCCGGGTCACCGGCTGCGGCGGCCACGGCGTCCCGGGCGGCGCAGAGCCGGTCGAAGTCCGCGCTGACGCGGGCCCGGACGTCCGCGTCGCCGATGGCCGCGATCCGGGTCCAGAGCGTACGTTCGGCGTCCGGGCTCATCGGCAGCGTCGCGTCCCAGGAGAGCAGCCCGCGTTGCACCATCCGGTCGAGCAGTAGGAAACCGTCCTGGTCCGAACGGACCCCGAGGGCCGGGTCGTCACGTAACCGCTGGACCACCTGCCAGGCCGGCGTACGCCCGTTGCAACTTGCCAGCGCCACCGCCTCCGGTGCCGGCAGCGGGGTCGGCGGCTGAAGCGGACGGATCAGCTCCCGACCATCGACGACCAGGTGAGGAGCAAGCAACGGTGCCCACCACCGACGTACCGCCAGGTCCTGGCCAACCTGGTTCGCGTAGGCCTCCAACGCCCACGACTCGAAGATCACCTTGCGCTTCGCCACCAGTGCGGGACCAGGATCCACCCTGGTGTCCGGCGTCTTCTCGGCCAATGCGGCCCAGGACACCGGGCCGAAGAAGCCGATCGTCTCGCTCTTGCCGCAGTATCGCTGCCAGTAGAGCAGCAGCGTCTTCTCCCGCTCGCGCCGGCGATTGTTCCGTGGGCTGTCCGGGCCACCGGAGACCAGCCGCTCCAGCGCCACGAGCGCACCCGGGTTCTGCCAGGTGACCGCCTCCCGCAGCAACGGATCGGCGGCGACCTCGCTGGCCGCCGTCGCAGCATCCCGCACCGCGACCTCGAACGCCTGGTCGAAGTCGGTCGGGTCGCCGCCGTCGGTCAGCAGCTCGTCGGCGACGGCGGCCGCCTCCGGCGCGGCGAACCGGTCCAGGCCGGCTGCGGGAAATCCGGCCGAACGCAGCAGTACGTCGCGCCACACGGACCAGCCGGTGTCGCCGAGTGGAAATCGGTAGCTCATTGTGTCCCCGTTGCATCGTCGAAGATGTGTATCCGTAACTCGCTGAAGTAGTGCCGCCCCTCGTTGTCAGGCACCCACGCCTGCTCCGGCGTGGGCAGCATCTCGCTGATCATCAGGGAGACCTCGTCGCCGGCTTCGCGGTGCGCCGCGCGCACCATCGCGCACAGATGGCCGGCATAGAACGGGCTGGCCAGGTCGACGAAGCAGGGCTTGGTCTCGGTGCCGAGCTTGACGTACACCTGCTCGGGCAGGCCGAGCTGCTGCCGCCACCGCCGGACCGCCAGAAACCGCTCGGGTTCGCCGAGGACACTGGCAAGCCCGGTCTCCCCGACCGTGGTGCGCCAGGTCTGCCGTGCGACGACCAGCCGGTCGATGGTGATCCGCGGGGTGTACGGCGCCGCCGCGACCAGTTTGAACGCGTCGACCGCATGCGCGCTGAGCAGGACGGAGAACATCTCGATCAGTGGCCACCGCCGACCGTCCCGAGCCGTCGCCACGAGGGCACCGTCCACCTCGGAAACGCTGACGTCGACCGTCGGCAGCAACCGACCGGTCCCAGCGGCCGGGGCCGGGGCGAACGCCAGCCGCCAATCCGTCGGGCCGACCAGGCTCTCCGCCATCCGACTGGTCCGCCGGGGCCAGTCGTTCGGAAAGAGCAGCCGGACCCGATGCTCGCCCAGGTCCTCGGCGAGCCCGGCGCGCAACCGTTCCGGGTCGGGATGGGAAGGGGTGAACGCCGAACAGTCGAACGAGGCCCAGGCGGCGTGCAGCTCGCCCAGCACCACCGTGTAGTCCCCGCGGGCCAACGCCTCCGGGTCGGTGGCGCAGATCTGCAGGTCCGGGCTGTGAATCCAGCCCGCTGACCAGGTCGGTCGGGCTGCCGGAAAGACCTCGGCCACCCGGGCTGCGAGATCCGCGCTGGTCAGCTCCACCTCGGTCGTTCCGGCCGGAAGGCGGTCCAGGCCAAACAGCCCGGACCAGCGGTGGGCGAATTCGGCGGCCAGCGTGTCCACCGGGCGTTCGCCGGTCCCCCAGAACAAGCCCTGGGTGAGGAACCACAGGTCGGACAGGGCCACCGGGCCGGCACCCCCGTCGGCGCGCAGCTCGTCGTAGAGCTCACGCAGCACCGCCTCGTAGGACTCGTGCAGGGCACCCACCATCCACCGGGCGGCCCGCAGCAGGACGTCCATCGGGGCGGCAAGTTCGTCGAGCAGCGGTCCGCCGAAGACCACATCGAGGTCCCGGCTGGTGTCCTCGTAGCAGAGCGTGCGGCCGGCGTACATCTGGCCGTCCCGACGCCGGGGCGGCTGGCCGGTCAGCTCGGTGAACACCTCATCCAACCGGGAGAGCGCAGCACGCAAGACGATCGGGTCACCCGCCGCCGCCGCGACCTCGTCCCGGGCCGCGCACAGTCGGTCAAGCCCCGACCGGGCGGCGTCACGGGCGGCATCGTCCCCGATCGCCATGATCCGTTCCCGCAGCACCGCCTCGGCGTCCGGGCTGACCGGCAGCGCCGCGTCCCAGGTGATCAATTCCCGCTCGACGAGTCGTTCGAGCAGCGGGTAACCGTCGTCCGGGCGGCGCAGCCCCAGACTCGGATCGGACACGATCGTGACCGCCGGACGCGATCCGTCACACGCGGCGAGCATCGCCGCCTCGACCGGGGAGACCGCTACCGGTGGCCGTCCCGGCCGCAGCACCTGCCGGTCGACCAGGCTGAGCTGGGGGCACAGTACGGGTGCCCACCAGCGTCGGACGGCCGGGTCGGCGGTGAGGATGTCCGCGTACGCCGCCAGTGCCCAGGACTCGAACACCACCCATCGACGTCGGGTCAACCCGGGGCCGGCGGTAGCGGTCACCGGCTGCGGAGCCGCCGGATCGACAGTCACCCAGCAGCTGGGTCCGAAGAAGCCGACGGTCTCGTTCTTTCCGCAGTAACGCTGCCAGTACTTCAGTACGGCTCGTTCCCGATCCCGACGCTTGACGTTGCGGGGCGCGTCGTCGCCGCCTCGGATCAGGCCATCCAGCGCGGTCAACGCGCCGGGATTCTGCCAGGTGATCGCCTCACGGAACAACGGGTCCGCTGCGATCGCCCGCATCCGGTTACCGCCGGTCCGCAACGCCTCGGCCACCGCCGTGGCGTACCGGTCGGCACCGGTGCCGGTGGCGATCAACTTGTCTGCCGCCACGGCGGCCTCAGGCGCGGAGAGCAGGGTCAAGCCGTCGGCGGGGAATCCGGTGGTACGCAGCAACGCGTCCCGCCACACCGACCAGCCGGTGTCGCCGAGCGGCACCCGGTGCGCACCGGTGGTACGCGCACCACCGCTCCGGTCGACGTCACCGACCGGACCGGCCGACAGCAGGTCGGTCCGGAGCAGACCGATCAGCTCGGTGCGTACGTCGTGCAGGAAGAAGTGACCGGCGTCCAGCTCGTACAGGGTGAACCCGGCGGCGGTGTGCTCGGCCCAGGCCTGGCTCTCGGCCAGCGTCACCGCCCGGTCGGTCCGGCCGGAGAACGCCACGATCGACACCGGTAGCGGCTCCTCCGGCAGGTAGGTGTACTCGTCCACCCGACCGAAGTCGGCCCGCAGCAGCGGCAGCAGTAGCTCCACCAACTCCGGGGTGTCGAGTATCTCGGCCGGCAGGGAGCCGCTCGCCGCCAGGCGACGCAGCAGCTCTTCGTCGTCCACCTTGGACAGCCCGTCGAAGAGGCTGACGGAGTCGACATGCGGGGCGCGCGCCCCGCCCACGTACAGCTTGTTGGGCAGCCGCCGCCCGGCCCGCCGCAGCTCGCGGACCACCTCGAAGCCGACGCGTCCCCCCATCGAATGGCCGTAGATCGCGTACGGCCGGTCGGCGCGCTCCGCGATGGCGGAGGCGACCTCCGCGATGGTGAACCTCGGGTCCTCCATGATCCGGTGTTCCCGGCCGGGCAACTGGACTGGCAGCACCTCCACCTCGGGACCGATCTCGTCCTGCCAGCCCCGGAACGCGCTGGCACCCGCCCCGGCGTAGGGCAGGCAGAACAACTGTGTCCGAGCGGTGGAGCGAGGGTTCGTGGGAGCGAACCAGTTCATCGTTGCTGTTCCTTAACTGGGGGATCGATCCAGTACCTGGCGCGTTGGAAGGCGTACGTGGGCAGGTGCACCCGCCGTCCGGGCCGGCCACCGAGGCTGGACCAGTCGACCTGACCACCGGCCACCCAGCGCGACCCGGCGTCGAGCCGGTCGGTGGGGACACCGGCAAGCTGCCGGTCGGTGGCGAGCAGTTCGTCCAGCGCGGCGATCACCTCGGGACGGTTCGTCCCGCCGGCCACGGCCCGGCAGGCGAACTCCCGCCGACCCACGGCCAACGTGTAGACGACGTCACGCAGGGCGGGCGCCCCGGTCGTCAGGTACACGCGCAGCCGGTGGATGGCCGCCCGCAACGCCGCCGGGGTGTGGGCCGAGATGGGCAGCAGATAGCTGTCCGATCCCCCGTCGCCGGCCGCGTCGTCCGACTCGACCGGTGGTGCCTGCTCGACGAGCACGTGCGCGTTGGTGCCCCCCATCCCGAAGGAGCTGACGCCAGCTACCCGCCGGTCCACGGCCGGCCAGTCCCGCACCTTGGTCGGTACGTAGAACGGTCCACCCACCAGGTCGACCTCCGGATGCGGCCGGGTGAAGTGCAGATTCGGCGGGATCACGCCGTGGTGCACGGCGAGCACGGCCTTGATCAGGCCGGCCACGCCAGCCCCCGCGTCGAGGTGACCGATGTTGGTCTTGATCGAGCCGAGTGCACACAGGTCACCCCGGCCGGCATCGCCGTACGCCTCGTTGAGCGCGGAGACCTCGATCGCGTCGCCGAGCGGGGTACCGCTGCCGTGCGCCTCGACGAGGTGTACCTCGTCGGGGGTGACGTCGGCGGCGACCAGCGCCCCGGCGATGGCGGCAACCTGGCCACCGGGGCCAGGCACGGCGAACCCCGCCCGGTCCGCTCCGTCGTTGGTGATCGCCCAGCCGGGCAGGATCGCGTAGATCCGGTCCCGGTCGGCGAGTGCGTCGGCCAGGCGGCGCAACACCACCACACCGGCTCCCGAGCTGAATCCCGAACCGTCGGCGGCCTCGTCGAACGCCCGACAGCGGCCATCTGCCGAGGCCATGCCACCGGTGACGTACCGGTAGCGGGGTGAGGTGACGCTGACACCCCCGGCCAGCGCGACGTCGCACTGGTAGTCGAGCAGACTCTGCGCGGCCATGGCCACCGCGACCAGCGAGCTGGAGCAGGCGCTCTGCACCGCGACGGCCGGACCGGTCAGGCCCAGCCGGTAGGCGACCTGGCCCGGCAGGTGGTCGGTGAACTGTCGGGGCGGGATCCGGGCCTCCCAGTCGTCCGGGTCGACCTCCCCCACCACCGCCGGGTTGTCCATGAGGTGGAACAGGAAGTACCGGTTGGCCGAGGCTGCGGAGAAGACGCCGATCGTCCCGTCGAACCGGGCCGGGTCGTGCCCGGCGTCCTCAAGGGCCTCCCAGGACGTCTCCAGGAACAACCGGTGCTGCGGGTCGGTACGCGCGGCCTCCTCGGCACCGAAGGAGAAGAACTCCGCGTCGAAGTCGGCTATCCCGTCGAGCCGCCCGCCGGCGCGTACGTGCCGGGGGTCTTTCCGCAGGCCCGGCCCGATCCCGAGCCCGGCCAACTCCTCGTCCGTGTAGTCGTGGATGGAGTCCGCACCGACACACAGGTTCCACCACAGGGTGGACACGTCGGGAGCGCCGGGGAACCGGCCGGCGAGGCCGATCACCGCGATCTCGTCACCGGTGTAGTCCCGAACGCCGGGCTGGGTGGACGGTCCGTCGGGATCCGCTGTGCCCGGCCCGCTCCGGTCGACCGGTTGGGCAGGTCTCCCGGCGGCTTCCTCCCCGGTCGGTGGCGTGCTGCCGGCGAGCCCGTCGAGGAACCGGGCCTGGGTGGTGACGGTGGAGTGGTCGAACAGTCGCAACATCGGCACCCGGACGCCGAATTCGGCGATCATCCGTTGCTGGACCTGCCCCAGCGACAACGAGTGTCCACCGAGGTCGAAGAAGTTCTCGTCGAGCCCCACCCGGTCGACTCCGAGTACGGCGGACCAGATGTCGTGCACCGTCCGCTCGGTGGGCGTCATGGGCCGCTGCGGCATGGTCGAGGAGGCGGGCTCCGGTAGCGCCCGCTCGTCGATCTTTCCGGTGACGGTCAACGGGAACTCGTCGACGACCACGACCGCACGGGGCAGCGCGTAGTCCGGTAGCCGCTGGGCCAGCGCGTCCCGGAGCTGGGCCGGGCTGGGCGTCGCCAACGCGGGCCGCAGCCGCACGTAGGCCAGCAGTTGGCCGTCCCGCGCGATCGCCCGCGCCGCTACGACGCCCGGCTGGGCGAGCAGCCCGGACTCGATCTCGGTGAGTTCGACGCGGAACCCGCGCACCTTGACCTGGCGGTCGAGCCGGCCGAGGCAGACCAGGGCACCATCGGGGTGGAGCTGTCCGAGGTCACCGGTGCGGTAGGTGATCCGACCGTCGGCGCAGACCTGGAACCGGTCACTGTCCTGATTGGCATAGCCGGGAATCAGGCGGTGACTCGTGACGGCGATCTCGCCGGTCCCGGCCAGCAGGCTCACCTCGTAGCCCGGCAACGCGGTGCCGATCGGCAACGGTCCGCTGCGGTCCTCGACCGACTCGGCCGGCGGCAGCTGGTATTGCGCCGCGAAGGTCACCTCGGTCGCGCCGTAGCCGTTGACGAAGACACAGTCCGGCGCGAACCGGGCCCGACCCCGTGCCACGTCGGCGTAGGTGGACTGCTCGCCACCGAAGAGCACCACCCGCACCCGGTCCAGGCAGGTGCTACCCAGGGCGTCGAGCAGGTACCGGTAGACGGTGGGGGTCGAGTGGTAGACCGTCACGCCGTGTCGGGCGAGTGCCGCCGCCGCGTACGGCACGCCGTGGCGGCGTAGGTCGATCGGCACCACCGAGGCACCGGTAAGCAGTGCCGGGTAGAGATCCGGGATCGCCGCGTCGAAGCTGAACGAGGCGAGCAGGCTGAGCCGGTCGGCCGGAGTGATGGCCAGGGTGGCGATCTGGTTGTCCACCGCGTGCAGCAGGTTGCGATGCGTCTGCTCCACCGCCTTGGGGACACCGGTGGAGCCGGAGGTGCAGAGCACGTACGCATGGTCGTCGAGGTCGACCGGCTGTGCCCGTAGCGGCGCGGGGGGCACCTGGTCCGGGACGATCACCAGGCGACGCTCCGGCCCGCAGAGCCGCCGAGCCAGCTCGACGTGCTCGGGATCGGTGAGGATGGTGGTGACAGCGGCGGCGGTCAGCACGTGCCTCAGCCGCTCGACCGGAAAGCTGGCATCCAACGGCACGTAGACGCCGCCGTGGGCGAGTACGCCGAGAATGCCGGTGACCGTCCGTCCACCGTGGGCGGTGAGTAGGCCGATGCGCTCGCCGGTCCTCGTGCCGGCCTCGGTGAGTACGGCGGCGTAGCCGCCAGCCTGAGCAGCCAGGTCAGCGTAGGTCAACACGCTGTCATCGCTGACAAGCACCGGGTTGTCCGGAAAGCGCTCAGCGATCTGGATGAAACGACTGATTGTTGTCGACTGTGTCATCTCAGTACGGAAGCGTCACCCGACTGTCCACGGGCACGCGACACCCCACGCGGAAACGCGCAATCATGAATTTCCCCCAGGCCTTCTAAAGTGGAACGCAGCCTAAGGCTCGGGAACTGGGCCTGGGGAAGAACCGGGGCAGATTTGACTGAAGGTATTACGTCTGCTTAGCCGTTTGACCGAAAGACCTAGGCCATTCGGCCCTGTTGACGACAAAAAATACGTCCAGACCCCAACCGAACCATACACGCCGCGAAGCCTTACGGTCACCCCGAGCGACACCATTGCCAGCCGGCGCGAGCGTGACGAAACCGCCGTCAGACCAGAATTGAACGACAATCTCCGATAGATTATTCGAACTCGGGTCAGTGCGCCGACGGATGAAATCCTGACAAGTCTCGTTAGCCAGTTCTCGCTCACGCAGATCGGCTTCAATTCGCGGGCAATGCGACCCGCTGTCGCAAGGGTCTGCGTTCCGGCACGGTTCGTGCCGCCACCGGCACCGCCGGCCAGCGCGGGGTGGACCGAAGGTCGACTACCGGGCCGGGTCGCCGTTGGCGTTCCGGCCGTCGCCGTTGTTGTCCTGCGGGTGTGGCCGAGAGGATCCTGCCGACGTGGTACCGGGTGCGTCGGGCCGGGTGGCATCAGCAGCAGGTGGGGTGAGTTCGGCCGGCGCGGCGGTCATCTCCCGATAGGCGATCACCCCCACCAGGGCGGCCAGTAGGCCACCACCGAGGATCACCGGTCGAGTGCCATCGATGACTATCGAACTGTCCCAGATCGTCACTGTCCGTGGCTTGATGAGGGTGACCAGCAGTGGTGCCAACGCTACCGAACAACCCGCCACGACCTTCAGCATGGACTGGTAGAGGGCGTTGATCCGGCCACGCATCGCATCCTCGACCCGGGATCCGATGATCGTGGTGCCGGTCAGGAACGCCGCTCCCGCGCATGCCCCCACCGCCGCCACGGCGAGCATGGAGAAGGCCAGGTGTGGGGAGAACGCGACCGGGACCAGCCCCGCCCCCGCAGAGACGATCGCGATGCCGAACACGCGGTCGTGGGGCCACCAACGGGCGAGCTTCGGTGCCCCGAGGAGGCCGACAACCAGTCCCGCGAAGATCGACAGAAGCAGCAGTCCGAAGGCGGCCTGTCCGCCCAGCAGGCTCAGGGCGTAGGTCTGTGCGACGCCGACGATGGCCCCCCCGGCAGCGAACGCGCCCATCAGACCGACCAGCAGTCCGCGTACGAGCGGGGTGCGCCGGATGTAGGCGGCGCTGTCACGCAGCATCCGGCCGGCTCCCGGCCCGCTCGGCTGGCTGTCTCGTGCCCCGGCGGCGCTGGCCGGCTGCTGGCCCTCCCCCGCCGGGACGACGGCGGTGGGTCGCTGCGACAACTCGGGCAGCCGCACCGCAATGATCATCGCGCTGGTCAGGTAGAACAGCGCGGCGACGACGACGGCGATCCGGGTCAGCCCGACCGCGTCCAGGAACTCCGGTGGCAGGCGCAGGGTGGTACCGGCACCGGTGATCAGGGTGAACAGGCCACCACCGACGAGTACGGCGATGCCGTATGTCATGACCAGGCCCAACTGGGTGGCGGGCTCCATCTGGTCCGGCCGGCGCAGCAGGTTGGGTAGTGCGGCGTCCTTCGACGGAATCCACATGATCGCGGCGGCCTGGATCAGGAACGTGCCCGCGAAGATCCACCAGTAGCTACCCACGATCACGATCGAGATCAGCAGGGCAGCCCGCACCAGGTCGGCCACAACCATGATCACGCGTCGGTTGAACCGGTCCGCGAGCAGCCCACCGATCGGCGCGAAGAGCAGTCCGGGTAACAGATTGGCGAACAGTACGCTACTGAACGCCACGTTCGCCCCCGTCGCGCTCGGGGCCAGGAGCCCGGCCAGCGCGGCCAGCGAGAGCAGCGCCAACCAGTCCGCGGCGCTACAGAAGCCGGTGACGATCCACAACCGGCGGAACGGTCCCAGCGCCAGCACCTGCCGCGCCCGTCGGATTGTGGACGCGTGTGCCTCCGGCAGCACGATTCCGGTGGCACCGGTCGCCAATGTCCCGCCCCCGCTAGTCCCGGCTCACTCCCACATGTGGGCCATCCGATGGCTCGGGACCTGCGTCAGCAGGTCCCGATCGTCCCGGCAGCATATCCGCCAACCGTCACCGACCGAGCGGCACGGCCCACTCAGCCCTGGTACCGCGTGGGCCGTCAGCGCCCCAGAGCGGCGGCGGCGTTGGTGGTCGCCACCCGCTGGGCGAATTCGGCACCCCGGTGGGCAACCGCCGCCGGCGGGTCGTCGGTGCCCATCGGGAACGGCCAGTCGCTGCCCAACACCAGACGGTCGGCACCGAAGACCGACACGGCGAGGTCGACCACGGCCGGGTCGTGGGCCAGCGAATCGACGTAGAGCGCCCGTACCGCCTCGACCGGGGTCGGCGAGAGCACCGGTACGCCCGGCCGGGAGGTCACGTGCCCGCGCTCCCAACGTCCGACGACCATCGGCAGGCAGCCGCCGCAGTGCACCAGCACGATCCGGATTCCGGGGAAGTTGCTCAGCACCTCGCCGAAGACCAGTTGGGCGGCGGCAACCGTCGTCTCCATCGGGTTACCGAGCAGGTTGGCCAGGTAGTACGGTGCCAGCCGGTCGTCCGACGAGTGTGCCGGGTGCAGTTGCAGGGTACGGGCGTCCGCGTCGAGCCGTCGCCACAGCGGCCGTAGGTCCTCGGCGTCCAGCGCCATCGATCGGCCACCGGCGGCACCGACCAGCCCCGCCCAGCGAGCATCCGCAGCTATCCGCTCGTATTCGGCGAGGGCCACCTCGGGGTGCTCCAACGGCAGGTACGCCAGCGGGGTGAGCCGGGGACGACCGGCCACCGCCGCGAGCAGACCGTCGTTGACGGCGCGGGTCCAGTCCGCCGCGTCGGCGGCCGACAGCCGCTGCCGGTAGAACGGCGGCGGGACGCTCACCACTGCCTCGTCCAGACCGGCCGAGTCGAGGTACCGCTCAAGCCGCTCGGGGTGGTACAGGTCGGGCGGCCCGACCCGGCCGCCGTTGAGCAGGACGACTCCGCTGTCGTCGACCTCGACCTCGGGCAGGTCGAAAGAGCGCAGGTCGGGGGCGAGGTGGGTGTGCATGTCTATGCCGGGCACGAGCTTTCCTTAACAGATGGTGGGACCGACCGCCGTCGGCATCCGATGTGTGGACGTCGACGGCGGCGCGATGGTGTCGTGTCGCGGGCGGCCTACCGGGCACCCCGGGGTCGGGGGGCCGCCTTGCTGGAACCGGACTTGCCGGGTGCGGCGTCGGCCGTCATCTTGGCGACGACCCGGTCCGCCGCGTGCTGGATATGGACCCGAACCGCGTGCACCGCGGACTCCACGTCATGCGCGATGCACGCTTCGAGGATGGCCCGGTGTTCGCGTACCCGGTCCTCGCTCTGGCGGGTCGGGGTGACCGTGGCGAACCGGTAGCGTTCGCTGTTCTCCCAGACCGGCTCCAAGCCGCGCAGCAGCCAACGGGATCCAGCTGCCCGGTAGATCGTGAAGTGGTATTCGGTGTGCGCCCTTCGTGCGGCGGGCACGTCGCCGCGTTCGGACGCGGCCAGGTGCTCGTCGAGGGCCGCCTGGGCGCGGCGGGCGTCGTCTGGGGTGAATCGGGCGGCGGCCCGTTCGATGAGCACCGACTCCATGGCGATTCGGGTCTCGTGGGTGTCGATGGCGTCCTCGACGGTCAGCGGCATGACCCAGGCGCCCTTGTGCTGGACGACCTCTACCAGGCCGATGGCGGCCAGCCGACGGATCGACTCGCGCACCGGGCTCATACTCATGCCCAGTAGTTCGGCCATCTCGTTGAGGCGTAACGGCGTGCCGGCCGGCAGGCGGCCGGTGAGAATCGCCTCGTGCAGGGTCGCCGTGGCCGAGTCGACGAGGGTACGGTGCTGACCGCCGCTGGGAGGCACTCGGCTGTCATCGCTGACGTCGCTCAGGACTGCCCTACGATGCGTCACTGCCAATGTGTGCCTCCGGAAAACGCTGCTGGCGGATTCTCTCAGTGCCCTCGGTTGCGAGACATGCGCGACCTGCCCCTGGTACGGGTCCGTGCCCGTCGATTTCGCTAACGCACCGCGCCGTACGTGACGGCGTTGATTTTATCCAATACCGAATGCCCTGCGGGGTGCGTGGAGCGCACACACCCCGCCGGCCGATCGACTCAGTGCAGTGTGGTGAGTGCGACCCGGTTGCGCAGTTCGCCCAGTCCACCCACGCGAGTCACCACCACGTCGCCGTCGTGGAGGAACACCTGCGGGTCGCGGGCGTTTCCGATTCCACTGGGGGTACCGGTCAACACCACGTCCCCGGCCCGTAGGGTCATCCCCCAGCTCAGCTCGGCGATGATACGGGCAACCGAGAAGGCCATCTGCGCGGTGGAGGCATCCTGCAGCACCACGCCGTTGACCTCGCACTGGATGCGCAGATCAGCCAGGTCAGGCACCTCGTCGACCGTGGTCAGCCAGGGACCGAGCGGCATGGTGGCGTCGATGCTCTTGCCCTTGAGCCACTGCCCGCCATGGGCCCGTTGCAGGTCTCGCTGGGAAACGTCGTTGGCGATACAGACCGCTGCCACGTGGGACATCGCGTCGGCCTCGCTGACCGATCGGCAGTCGGTGCCGATGACAAGCGCCAGTTCTGCCTCGTAGTCCCACTTACTGGAAATCTGCGGGTCATAGGCGATGTCGTCGTATGGGCCGATGACCGTATCGGGTCCCTTCGTGAAAAAGGTCGGGTGCTTGGGACGCTCCGGCGGATCCTGTCCCTCGCGCTTACCGGCCGACTCCTCGAAATGGTCCCAGTAGTTCCATCCCGTGCACAGGATGTCCCGGTTGAACCGACGCAACGGGGCGCCGAGGCGCACCTCGGACAACGGTACGACCGGTGCCCGCTCCCCGGCGGTGCGAACAGCGTCGAGTGCGTCCGCGCCACCGCGGATGGCGTCATCGACGGTGCCCGCCTCGACCGGCAGCACCGTGACGGTGCCGTCGCCGACGAGACCGATCCGGGGACCGGTCTCGCCCAGGACACTGGCGAGCCTCATCAGCTGTCCCGCTCGTCGTCGATCACGGCGATCGCGTTGATCTCGATCAGGTAGTCCTTGTTGACGAACTTCGAGACCTCCACCAGCGTCGAGGCGGGCGGTTCGGTGGTGAAGTACTGCCGGCGTACCTCGTGGATCGCCTGGAAGTCCTCCATGTTGCGCACGAAGACGTCCACCCGGGCGATGTCGTCCAGGGTGCCGCCCGCCGCCTCCATCGCGGCCCGCAGGTTCTGGCAGACCTGGTGGGTCTGGGCGGTGATGTCGCCGACCCCGGTGACGCCTCCCTGCGCGTTGCGGGCGGTCATGCCGGAGACGAAGACCAGCCGACCCCGGGCGTTCACCGTCGTGGCCTGGGCGAAGTGGCCGTTGGGGACGGCCAGCTCGGGAGAGACAACCTGTTGCTTGGGCATGACACTTCCTTACTTCAAAGGGTGGTGCGAGTTAACGTGCGTCCTGCGGGTCCGTGTACCACTCCGGCTGGGTGGGGTAGTGCGGCCCGTCGTAGATCTCGAGCAGGACGCTCTCCTCCTCGGCCAGGGTGGGGCCGTGCAGGCTGCCCTTCGGGTTCCAGTAGAAGGAACCCGGGGTGAGGGTCAGTCCGGTGGGCAGATAGGTATACCGGCCGCTGAGGCAGAACATGAACTGGTTCGACGCGTGCGAGTGGCGCAGTGGGATGCCCGCTCCCTTGACGAAGCGGACCAGCGAGATGGAGGCCTCGGTCTCCTCGTTGCGCCACAGTGCCTTGTGCGACAACCCGGCCAGGGTCTTGTCGGCCCAGTCGAGTTCGTCGGTCTGGAGCAGGATCTCCCGGAACCGGGCCAGCACCACCCCGCCCGGTCCCGGCACCAACTGCTCGCGGGAGCGGTCGGCCGCCTCGCCGCCGTAGTTCGACGGTTCGGAGAGGTTGTTGGCCCACTCCTGCGGGTCGACTCCGGCCGGCACCGGCGGGGCGGGAACGACCGACGGCTGCTCGGTCACTGCGGTTCCTGTCCGGCGACGAGGTTCTCGCCGAGGCACTTGAGCTCGACGAGCCGGCTGCGGTAGCGGGTGGTGCCGTTGTTGGTGAGCATGTGCACCTCCCCCGGTGCGCGGTAGACCACGCCACCGACCGACTCGTGCACCAGCCGCGGGTCACCGCCAGCGAGCGCGTCGATCCGGTTGTCGGCCGCCTCCAGTGCGATCACCAGGTACGGGTTGAGGTGGTGGTGCCACGGCTGCTGCTCGCCGGGCTCCAGGGTGATCTCCCAGACCCGCACCTCGTCGTTCTCGAAAACCACCTGCTGGCCGACGGCACCGAGCTTGACCTCGGTCCCGTCCGGTGCGGTCGCGTGACCGTAGTTGTCCATCGTGGATCCTCTCGATTCTCCGTTGGCTGCTTCGGATCAGGCCGCGTCGCGCGGCGGCGGGCAGCCGGTGGTCCGGGTGTATAGCTCGACCGCCTGTCCGGTGGAGATGGCGGGGTCGAAGGGGACGATCGCGGCCACGTGCCCGTCCGGCCGGATCAGGACGAGCGTGTCGTCCTTGACGCCGAAACGACGGCGTACCCGGTCGCCGGGATCGAACAGGGCCCGGTCGCGTAGGCCCGAGTCGTGCGGGGCGTCCCACCGGCTGACCACGTAGTGGCGCAGGGCGGGCGAGTCCTGGGGCGGCAGCGCCGGCACCCGACGCGGGTCGGTGAAGTAGAGCGCGACGAAAGCGTCGGAGACCAGGTCGTGCAGGTGGACCGTCCCGGCTGGGCCGAAGACCGGCAGGTCGGGGCTGCGCGCCCCGGAGAGCACTGGCACCGGGTCGTCGCCGGCCGCCACCATGGACCAGTCGCCGGTGCCGTCGACGTCGAGGCGTACCCCGAGCATGCCCCGGGTGAACGCGTTGCCCCAGTTGCCGTCGGTCATCACGCCCGGGTCGTCCGCCCGCCGGGCCATGTAGGCCCGGGCGGCGGCGGCCATCGCGGCCGACCCCTTGGTGGCCACCGGTTCCTGCTCGGTCTGGTAGCCGTCGAGCAACGCCGGCTCGGCCCAGCCACGCAACACCCAGGCCATCCGCCAGGGCAGGTTGGAGGCGTCCAGCACGCCGGTGTTCAGGCCCAGCGCCCACATCGGGGTGATCAGGTGGGCGGCGTCCCCGAGCAGGAACACCCGGCCGTCCTGCCACCGGTCGGCCACCCGCTGGTGCACGTTGTAGATGTTGGTGCCGACGATCTCCAGGGTCTTGGTGTCGCCGATGAACCGGCGGGCCTTGTCGACCAGTTCGTCCCGGGTCGGCTCCGCCTGCCCTGCCGGCAGCGGGTAGAGGAACCGCCAGCAGTGTGGCTGACGGACCAGGATCATCCACTCCTTCGGGTCACCGAAGTAGGCCAGGTACGGGTAGTCGCGCGGGTTCTCCACGTCCAGGTCGACCTTCAGGTCGACCAGCATGTAGCGCTCCTCGTAGGTCTGCCCCTCGACCACGGCGCCGATCTGGTCCCGGACGACGGACCGGCCGCCGTCGCAGGCCAGCAGGTAGCGCACCGGCACGGTCCGCTCCCCCTCGAGTGTGGTCAGCCGGACGTCGACCCGGTCCGGGTGCTGGGTGAAGTCGAGCAGTCGGTGCCTCATGTGCAGCGCGCCCGGTGCGGCCTCGTCGAGCCGACGCCGCAGGATTGGCTCCAGTTCGTGCTGCGGAATGTTGATCACGAACGGGAAGCGGGTGTCCTCGGTCAGCTCGCTGGTCCGGACGCTGAGCGTCTGGGTGTTGGTCGCCCGGTCCAGTTCGCCGATCTCGTCGATACGCAGCGATCCAGCCAGCACGTCGTCCAGGACGCCGTAGCGGTGCAGCACCTCCAGCGTACGGGTGAGGACGGTGCCAGCCTTGGTATCCAGGGAGAGCCGGTCGTCCTCCTCGAAGATCACCACAGGGATTCCGTAGTGGACGAGTCCCAACGCCGTCACCAGACCGACCGGTCCGGCCCCGACGATGCCCACCGGCAGCTGCTCGGTCGTGCCGCTCATTTCGCCTCGCTCTTCGGGTATGCGCGATCACGGGTCAGGGTCGACCCGGTCATGGTCGCAGCGGGAGATAGCAGGAACATCAGTGGCCCGACCACATCGACCGGATCGCCGATGCCGGTGGCCCGGGCCCAGTGCTCCCGTTCCCCGCCGGAAGGATTGGCCTGCCGGAACTGCGGGGTGTCGATCACTCCGGGAAAGACGGTGTTGACCCGGACACGGTGTTCGGCGACCTCGGCCGCGAGTGACTTGGCGAAGGCAATCAGCGCCCCCTTGCTCGCCGCGTACGCCGACGCCTGGGCCCGGCCCGCGGTAGCCAGCCCCGAAGCGAAGACCAGGATCGTGCCGGCACGGCGGGCGATCATCCCGGGCAGTACCGCCTGTGCGCACCAGACCACGCCGTCGAGGTTGACGGCGAGGGTACGTCGCCACTGCTCCGGGTCCATGTCGACCACATCGCAGCGGGGCTGCACCGCCGCGCCGGCGACCAGCGCGTCGACTTGGCCATGCTCAGCCTGGACCTGCGCCACCGCCGCCAGAACGGCACCACGGTCGGCGACGTCCACCTGGTAGTCGTGTACCCGTCCGCTGGGGTGCGGCGGCCCGGGCACCACGTCGAAGACCGCAGCCGTTCCACCGGCGTCGGCGTAGGCGTGGGCAAGGGCCGCACCGATGCCGTTGGCACCGCCGGTCACGACGAGGACCTCGCCGGTGGCGTCGAAACGGGCCTGCATGCCTGTTCCTTCCTGTCGATCGTTGGATGGGTACCGGTCAGTTGGCGGTCACGGGGTCGCCCAGCGGCACACCCAGGTCGGCGGCGACCTCGGCGAGGCCGGCGAAGACCGACGGTTCCAGCGCGACACCATGGCGCAGCGCCCGCGCGTACCGGGCGGCCTCGATGTCGCCGGGCAGGTAGACCTGCTCGACCCCGGGAGCCCGGTCCGACGAGAGCACCTGGTCGGCCAGATCGGTCACCCGGCGGCCGATCTCCTCGGCATCGTCGAACGCCTCGACGTCCAGGGCGAGGAAAAAGTGCGCGCAGTCGTTGGGCACGGTGGTGTCGGCGTACAACCCGTTGACCCGCCGACCGTACGAGCCACCGGCGAGTACCCCGGTCAGCACGTCGATCATCAGGGCGAGGCCGTAGCCCTTGTGGCCGCCGGAGGGCAGCAGCAGCCCCTTGAGGGCGGCGGCCGGATCGGTGGTCGGTCGGCCGGCCGAGTCGGTCGCCCAGGTCGCCGGAATCTCCCGGCCCTCCCCCGCCGCCAACCGGATCTTGCCGAGCGCAGCCTCGGAGAGGGCGATGTCCAGGATCACCGGCTCGCCGTCGGAGCGCGGTACGGCGATCGCCAGCGGGTTGTTCCCCACCACCGCCGACGCACCGCCGGGTGCCGGCATCAGTGGTCGGGTGTTGGCCGCGGCGACACCGATGCACCCGTTGGCGGCGGCGAAGCCGGCATAGCGGAAGGCACCGCCGAAGTGGAACGCCCGACGGACGCTGACCGCGCCCACCCCGTATGTCTGGGCCTTCTCCACCGCCAGGCGCATGGCCTGGTCGCCGGTGAGCTGACCGAGCGCGTGGCCCGCGTCGAGCACCGCGATGGCGCCCTTGTCCCGGACGATGTCGGCCTTCTCGGACCGGGTGACCGAGCCGGCCTTGATCCGGTCGACGTACATCGGCACGAGCAGTACGCCGTGTGAGGGGATGCCTCGCAGGTCGGCGTCCACGAGGGACTCGGCGACCACCCGGGCTGCCGGGTCGGAGAAGCCCAGCGCGCTGAAGACTGAGGTGACAGCGTCGGTGAGCCAGGAGACGGAAATCATCCGTTGATGTTGCCGAGTACTCATTTCCGCTCCGCCCAGGGTACGCAGAACCGCTCGATCGCGGCGAGAAGGTAGAAGAGGACGACGCTCATCACGCCGAGCAGGATCATCGCGGCGAACGCCAGCGCGGTGTCGGCACTCGCGCCCGAGGCGACGATGGCGTAGCCCAGGCCCTCGGTCGCGCCGACGAACTCGGCGATGACGGCACCGATCACCGCCAGGGTGATGGCGAGCTTGAGGCCGACGAAGAGTTGCGGGATGGCGGCCGGCATCCGGATCATGCGGAACATCTGCCACCAGTTGGCCTTCATGGACCGGGCCAACTCCACCAGGTCGGGCGGAGTGGCGCTGAGTCCGGCGGCGGTGGAGATGACGATCGGGAAGAAGCAGACCAGGAAGACCAGGAAGACCTTGGGAAACTGCCCGAAACCCATCCAGACCACCAGCAGCGGTGCGACCGCCACCTTGGGTACGGCGTTGAGCATCAGGAGCAGCGGATAGACCGTACGCTCCAACACCCGGGAGGAGGTGACGATCAGGGCCAGCGGCACACCGACCACGATCGCGAGCAGGAAGCCCTGCACCGTCTCCCAGAGGGTGACCAGGGTGTTGTCCCACAGGTAGTCGGCCTGGTCGACCATCGCCTCCGCCACCAGCAGTGGCGACGGCAGGATGAAGCTCTCGATCTTGAAGATGACCGTGAGCGCCCACCAGAGCCCGATGGTGACGACCACGCCGAGGACCGGGAGGAGTTGCTGACTCCAGCCACCCTCCGGACGGCGGGCGCGGTGGCGACGGGTGGATGCTGCGGGCTTGGGCGTGGGCGTCGGTGCGGGCGCGGTGACCGTCACGGTGCCACCTCCTCCGGGGTCATCAGCAGGTCGTGCAGTTGGGCGCGCAACTCGCCGAGCTCGGCGGAGTGGCCGTCGTGTCCCAACGAACGCGGCCGGGCGACATCGATGTCAATAATCTTGTAGAGGCGGCCCGGACGAGGGCTCAGTACGACCACCCGATCGGCGAGCAGGACCGCCTCGTCCACCGAGTGCGTGACGAACAGGACCGTCGACGCCTGCTTCATCTGCAGACGCTGCAGCTCCACCGAGAGGTCGGCGCGGGTCAACGCGTCGAGCGCGGAGAACGGCTCGTCCATCAGCAGCACCCGGGGCTGCTGGATCAGGGCTCGGCAGAGGGAGACCCGCTGCTGCATGCCGCCGGAGAGTTCGTGCGGCAGACGCTTGTCGAAACCGGTCAGCCCGACGAGGTCGAGTAGTTCGTCCGCCCGCTTGCGGGCCGCCCTGCGATCCAGCCCGAACACCTCGGTCGGCAGCAGCACGTTGTCCAGCACCGAGCGCCACGGCAGCAGCGCCGGCCGCTGGAACATGAAGCCGACGTCCCGCCGGGGTGAGCTGATCGGCGTACCGGCGACGGTGATCTCGCCCGAGGTGGCCGTCTGCAGGCCGGCGACGAGCCGGAGCAGGGTCGACTTACCGCACCCGGAGCGGCCGACGATCGCGACGAACTCACCGTCGGCGACCTCGAGCGACACATCGCGCAGGGCTTCGACGTCGCCGGCCCGGGTGCGGTATATCTGCGAGACGTTACGAATTCCGATCATGGTGTCGCTCCCTCGCGGTGCGTGCGACGTCGCCGCACGCACCGCGATGTCGAAGAAGAGGAGTCAGGAACTACTTGACGATGTCGTACACGCCGAGATCTTCGACCTTCGGCGTCGACTTGAGCGTGCCGGTGCCGGCGAGCAACGCCACCATCCGCTCCACCCGGGCCTGGTCAAGGTGGCCGACGGTGGCACCGTCGACGAGGACGTACGGCCGCATCGCGGTGAGTTCGGCGGCGGCGACCTTCTCGTCGGCGGTCCGGTCGTGCTTCTTCAGCAACTGCGCTGCCTCCTCGGGGTGCTCGACCGCATAGACGAGCCCCTTGAGCAGGGCGGCGGTGAACTTCTCCACCTGCGCCCTGTCGCTGGTCAGCTTCGAGGCGGAGACCAGCAGCCCGTTGCCGTATAGGTCGGGCAGCTTGTCGGCGTACGGCAGCATGGTGACCGTCTTGCCCCCGGCCGCCTTCTCCAGCAGCGGCTTGCCGGCGACGAACTGGCCGATCGCGTCGACCGAGCCGGAGGCGAGCAACTGCGGCAGGGACTGCGGGGAGGAAGGCACGAACTTGACCGAGTTCGCGTCGATGCCCGCCGCCTTGGCGTACGCCGGGAAAATGATCATATTGGTCGACCCGGCGGCGTCGGCGATGCTGCTGCCCGGCAGCTTCTCCGGCGAGTCGATCGCCTTGGCCAGCGACGCGATGCCGGCCATGGACTTCTGGTGCACGGCGGCCACGGCACGGACCGGGAAGCTCTCGTTGGCCTGCGTCGTGATGACCCCGGCCAAGTCGCCGGTGCCGTAGTCGGCCTGCCCCGACCCGATGAGCTTCATGACATCGGCGGTCCCGGTGCCGGGCTTGATGGCGACCTTGAGGCCGGCCTCTTCGAAGTAGCCCTTCTCCAGGGCGACGTATGCGTACGCGTCCCGACCGAACGTCCCGAAGGAGGTCAGGTAGGTGACCGAGGCGGCGTTGGGCGAATCTTCTGACTCCGAGCTGCAACCAGCGGCGGTGACGAGGAGAGCGGTCGCGGCGAGGGCTGCGACGAGACGGTTACGACCTGACATGAAACCTCCTGCGAAAGCGAGATTTATCAAATGTCAAACCTGAGAGTTCGTCAAGACCCGTACCGGAACGGCCTCGGTTCAGGCGGCGACCCGACCGACGAGCGGGATACCACTACCACCGCCACCGTCAACGCCACCGGCCGGGGCCCGCAATAGCGTCCGATACCTGGTCAACGCCTCCCGGGAGGGAGGTGCGTCGCAGGATGGGTGAGGTCGCTGCAATTCATAGCCGATCCCCCAGTCCGTACGATTCGGACGAAGCGGGGTTCGTGAGACTGATCACGCCGACACTGGACAGCGGTCTGCCGCCGGCCACGGCGACCAGATAGGCCAGTCCTGTCAAATCTGTGCTGTCAGGCCAATCCTGTCAGGCCACTCCTATCGGGGCAGTCCTGTCAGGGCAGTCCTATCGAGCCGATGCCGCGCCGTGCGGGGTCCGCGAGGCCGTAGCCGTTGTCGCTGCTCTCGGCGGTGATCATGCCGTAACGTCGGCGTCGGTCACGCGCGAACGGGTGACGAGGAGGCCGTCGTGATGTACAACGTCCTCCAGGCGCCCCACCTTTCGGATGCCGCCGGATAGCTGTCCGCGACCGCTACCGCACGGATGCCGTCAGCTGCATGAGCCGCCCGACCGTCACCAGCCGGCCCGTGGCGGGAAGCATCCGACGCGGCATTCTGGTGCTTACCGACGCCATGCTCGAACGTCCCTCTCACCTGCGCCTCGGCGTCCGCCCAAGGGACGGGCGGACGCCGAGGCGCAGGTGATCGCCACCGGTCCGCGTCGCGGCAGCGACCACCTGGCCCGCCAGCCATTCGGCCCGCAGTTCGATCGCCCCGCATCCCGGCAGGTCAGCCGACGGGTGGTGCCGTCCAGGAGGACCGGATCAGTTCCCGCTCGGTGGCGGCGAGGTGGGCGGTCACGGCCAGCCAGGCCCAGGCGTACCGGTCCGGGTCGGGATCGGTGAGCCGGCCAAACACGTCCCGGCCGCGCCGCCCGGACTCGTCGGCGAGCGCGGCGGCCACCGTGGCGGCGGTCGTGAAGCCGGCGCGCCGCAGTGGACCAACCAGCCCGGTGCCCTCACCACGCACCGCCTCGGCGACGGCGCGGCGACCGCCGGAGACGGCCAGTTCCACCAGCCGGCGGACCCGCCACAGTGGGGACTCCGCAACCGCGTCGGCGCCGAGGGCGAGAACCGGTTCGGTCATCGCGGCCGGGTCGCGCGGCGGTAGGTGGCCGCCCTGGATCTCGTCGTAGCCGAGGTCCGCCCGACCGTGCCAGTCCGCCGGCAGGCGAAGTGTCGTAGCCGCACCGGGCACCGGGCCCACCGCAAGCGGGTGCAGTGTGCTGGCCCGGTCCGGGTCCAGCCGGCCGACCACCCGGATCCGCAGGCCCGGGCGGGAGGCGAGCCGCCGCAGGTTGGCCACGTGGGCCAGCATCGGGTGAGAGTTGACCGGCACCAGCCGGATCACCGGCCCCTCCGGCACCGGCGCGCGGTCCGCTCCGGCGTCTGTGCCCGGGGCCAGCTCGCGGGCCAGCACCTGGTCGCCAACGGCGCCCACGACCATCAGGTCACCGCCGACCAGCGCGGTCCCGGCCCGGACCGGGTCCTCCGGGTCGTCGGCGGCGAGTTGGGCGGTCACCACCTCGGCGAGCGGGCGGGCAAACAGTTCCGCCAGCGGTCCGCCAGACCAGTCGATCCCGGTGAGCGGGGTGGCCCGGACGCCCTTGCCGGCGCCGAGTCGACCGTCCGGGGAGACGGTGGTGCCGCTGATCCGCAGGCCGCCACGGGCCAGCACCGCGTGGTTGACCGCTACCGCGCCCATCTCGGTGACCGCCCGGGCGCAGTCCCGTGCCCGGTCCGGGCCACCCGGTTTCACGTCGCCGAAGGAGAGCCGACGCCCGTCAGCGGCGACCAGGTGGGTGACCACCCCGGCGTACCCGGTCGCACTGATCACCGGTTCCCGACAGACGCCGTAGACCTCCAGCGTGCCGTCCGGCTGGTACGCCCGCCGGAGGATGCCGATCAGCGCCGGATCGGGATCACCGGCGGCCAGCCGGCCGGCGACGTACAGCAGGTCGTGCAGCACCTCGACCAGCTCGGCCAGCCGGTGGCCGGCGTGTCGTCCCCGGTGTGCGCGCAGGCCACGCACCGTGCGCAGCGCGGCACTCTCCGCCCGCGGCAGACCGGCCAGCCGGGCGCTGTGTGCGGCCCGCAGCAGTTCAGCCTGGGGAACCGCACCGGCGGCCGGCGCGCCGGCCGCGAGCACCGCGGCGGCTGACCGCCACAGCGCGCTGGCGGCGGCCCGTTGCGCCTTCGTCGGTGCCGTGCTCCGGCCGGTACGACCGGAGTCCGCGCCAGCCGACATCGCAGGCCCTCCGGACCGGCGGGTGGACGCGCCGAGACTGTCCTGTGCGGACGAATCTGCGGTGGATACCGGGTCGGAATGGGTGGCCGGGTCGGCGACCGGGCAGGCAACCAGGACCGCGGTCCGGTGCAGGCAGCGGGGTGCCAGCAGGCAGCTACACCGCGCCTGGTGTGGATCGGTGACCGCGCCGGTCGGTCCGGGCGTCAGGGTGACCAGGGCCTCGGTGCCACAGTCGACCGACACGCCACCATCGACCCGACCGACGGGAACACCGGCCAGCCGTTCGACGGTGGCGTCCAGCCGCTTGTGTAGCCGGGATGGCAGGGCCGCCACCGCCGCGCTGGCGACCGCCGGCAGCACCGGTGGCAACCGGTCGGTCTGCACGGCGGTGGGTGTGCTGTCCGTCAACGTGATCCTCCGCGGATGCGGTCGCCCACCCAGCGGGCGAGTTCGAGCGGGCTGAGAGCGGCGACCGGCATCCCGGCCGCGACGAGCTGCTCGGCGACCGGCACCGAATAGCAGGGCACTCCCCTGTCGTTCAGCGCGGCGCAGCCGAGCAGGTGCACACCGGAACTGGCCAGGGTGCGAACCTCACCGAGCAGCCCGGCCAGCGGGTAGCCCTCCTCGAAGTCGCTGACCACCGCGACGATGGTGCGGCTCGGCACGGTCACCAGCGAGCGGGCGTGGGCCAGCCCGGCGGCGATGTGCGTACCGCCGCCGACCCGCACCTCCAGCAGCAGGGACAACGGGTCGTCGACCCGGTCGGTCAGGTCGACCACCTCGGTGGAGAAGGCCAGGAAGTGGGTGGACAGGGTGGGCACCCCGCCCAGCACCGCGGCCGTCAACGCCGACCACACCACCGACGCCTCCATCGAGCCGGACACGTCGACCACCAGCACCAGCCGCCAGTCGGCCTCCCTGCGGGTCCGGGTGTTGAAGACCGGGCGTTCCGGCACCACGACCGTCCGGCCGTCGTCGAGCTGCTGGGTGTGCCGCAGGTTCGCCTGAAGCGTACGGGCGAGGTTGAGCCGGCCGCCGGGACGGCGGGACGGACGCGGGTTGGTCAGCCCGGTCAACGCCGGACGCACCTGGGTGGCCAACTGCTTTGTCAGCTCCTCGACCAGCCGCCGGACCAGCGGCCGGAGCTTGGACAGGTGCCCCTCCGGCAGGCCACCGGCCAGGGACAGCACCGAGGTCAGCAACTCCATCGAGGGGCGTACCGCGGCCGGGTCGAGCTCGGTGAGCACGTCGGTACGGCCACTCTCGGCCGCCCGGGCGATGACTTCCTCGCGTACCGCGTTGCCGAAGAGCGCCTCGAGTTCGTCGGCCCACTCGCGCGCGGTCGGGAAGGAGGCCTCCTGGCCGCCGCCGGCCGCCTGGCCGAGGTCGGTGGCGCCCTCGCCCTGGCCCGCCCCGTACAGCTCGTCCAGGGCGCGGGCATAGCGGCGGGCATCGGCCGGCAACCGGTCGGGTTGGCGGCCGAGCAGCAGCCGCCACCGGTCGGTGGCGGTGAGCTGGGCGGTCGGCGTGTCCGCCCCGGGCTCGACGTCGGCGGAGCCGGTCGGCGTGTCCGACCCGGGCTCGACCTCCGCGGAGCCGGTCGGCGTGCCCGGGATCGGTATGTCGCGGGCGATCAGGGCGGCCCGACCGGTCAGGTCGGCGGCGGTCCAGCGGGCCAGCAACTCGGGCGGGGCGGACAGGGCCAGGTCGAGCCGGTCGCCGAGCCGGTCGGCGACGGTGTGCAGCAGCCGGTCCCGGGCCGCCGGGGTGAGCACGTCGAACCCGCCGCGCAACGCCGGCAGCCGGTCCAGGAACTCGGTGTCGGTGAGCCGCTCGATCCGCTCCAGCAGCGGGTCCAGCGCGGCCGGGGCGGACTGCAGCAGCGGGTGCGCCGCAGTGAGCAGACCACCGAGCAGCCGGTGCAGGTGCCGCCGGGTGTCCGGTCCGGTCGCGGCGTCGATCCAGCCGGCCACCCGGCTGCCCAGGACCTCCAGATCGGTCAGGTCGAGCAGCACCCGGGCGGCCAGGGCGGCACCCTGGATCAGTGGTGAACCGGCCCGGGCCAGGTAGCCGAGGGCCTCGTCCAGGCGCAGGCCGATCCGATCCTCACCGGCCCGGACCGCGAGGTCGACCAACGCGGCGGCGTCGGCTGTGGCGTCGCTGCCGGCCAGGCCGGGCAGCCCGCGGACCGCCGCGTCGAGCAGCACGACGGCCAGCTCGGCCGCCCGGACCCGACCTTCGGCGGTGGTGCCGGGCAGGTGTTCCCTGCGCAGCGCCTCGAGCAGGTCCAGTGCGGCCAGCAGTTCGGGGAGCGTCCCGGTGCCCGGCAGCACCACGGTGGCCAGTTCGAGCCGGTCGGTGACCAGCTCGGGCAGGTCACAGCGGGCGGCGTCGCGTAGCCCGGTGAGCAGCTGCCCGGCGGTGGGGCCGCCGTCGGCGGCCTCCCGGCGGAACCGCTCGCGCAGGGTGCCGGCCGCAGCCAGCGCCGCGGTCACCCCGCGTACGCCGACCAGGTCCAGCCGGGCCGCCACGGACGGCGTCCAGGCCAGTTGCCAGCGGGTGGTCAGGGCGGCACCGTCGCCGGTGCCGGAGACCGCGATCGGCTCGCCGTAGCCGATGCCGCAGATCTGCAGACGTTGCAGCAGGATCTCCCGCCGCCCGTCCAGCTCGGTACGCAGCGGGTCCAGTCGGACCTCGCGAGACTTCGGGCTGTCCGGGTTGGGCAGCCGCAGCGCGGTGAGTTCCGCCTCGACGGCGGGACCGAGGCCGGACCTCGGCGTACCGGGGGCGATCCGGCCACGCTCGGCACCGACCAGCACCGTCTCCAGCGCCTTGGCCAGTGCTCGGCCGCGGCCGAGCAGTTCACCCTGGCCGAGCACGGTGGTCACCGCCTCCAGCACCTCGCCCCGGCCGGGGGCGGGCAGGTCCCGCAGCCGGGCTAGGTCGCCGGCCAGCCGTACCGTCTCGGCGGCCTCGCCGGTACCTGCGGTGTGACCGGCCGAGCGGAGTTCCCGGCACAGGTCGGTGACCGCCCGGGCGGCGGCAGCCCAAATCCGTTCCGGGTCGCCGGCAGCGGTGAAGACGGACTGCTGCCAGCGCGGGTCGCGGATCCCGGCCGGGTAGCCGGAGCGGGAGTCGAGCAGGTCGAACGCGTACGGCACCAGCGAGGTGATCGCGGTGCCGCCGCCCTTGGTGGCTGGCCCGGGCTGGGTCGTCACGGATCGGACCGGACTGGCCGGGGTGGTGCCGCCGGTCGTGCCGGTCGTCGGGGCGGGGTCGGCGTCGGTCGACGCGGTGGCGAGCAGGGCCGGGGCATGGAAGGCGCCGATGACGGCGGCGACCCGCCGGCCGTCCGCGCCGGCCTCGGCCAGCACCCGGCGCATGTGCTGCTCGCGCGCCAGATCCCGGACCGGTATGCCGTCGCCGCTGGCACTGTCGGTACGCATCGCCCAGCCGACGCCGAGGGCGGCCCGACGGACCGCCTCGGGCGGGCAGCCCGGGGCACGCACCTCGACCACCCGGTCCCACAGGTCGTCGCCGTCCCGACCGGTGCCGCTGGCGCTGAGGGCGGCGGCGTAGCCGGACCAGCGCAGGCCGGGAACCGGGGCACCACCGGCGGTCGGGTCGGAGTCGGTGGTCGGGTCGGACCCAGCGGTCGGGTCGATGGCGTCGGCACTCCAACCGGGGTCGGTCAGCGGCAGATCACAGCAGACCACCTCGACGCCGCGCTGCCGGGCCCAGCGGATCGCGGCCAGTTCCGGGGAGAAGTCGGCGAACGGGTAGAAGCCCGTCGGTCCGTCCTCGCCATGGCTGCCGACCAGGGCCAGCGGCGCCCGGGCAGCCGGGTCGGACAGGTACGGCAGCCAGGGCTGGAAGTCGGCCGGCAGCTCGATGCAGACCACCTCGGCCTCGGCGGTGTCGAGCAGCGCCGGGACCACCGCCGCCAGGGCCGGGCTGTGATGCCGCACCCCGATCAGGTACGGCCGGACCGTACCGGCGAGCGCGTCGACCACGGCTCGCGGGTCGGCCGGCGTCGAATCGACCGTCGACGGGTCGACGGGTGGCGGGTCGACGGGCGGCGGGGCCACACCGGTCGACGTGCTGGCGAAGGTCGTCACCGCAGGTTCTCCCGCAGGTCCCAGAGCCGGCGCCACATCGCCGAGCCGTCCTCGGCGCGGCGGCGGACCGGGCCGTCCCAGTAGCCGAGCAGCCGGGCGTGGTCGTTCTGGTCATCCTTGCGGACCACGCCGAGCAGGTGCCCGGGCACCAGGTCGAGCGCGTCTCCGCCGGGCAGGTACGCGGCGGCCAGCCCGAGCGACGCCGCCACCTGCACCGCCTCGGCCGTGGACATCACCGTGCCAGGCCGTTCCACGTCCCAGCCCTCGCCCGACCGGCCGGAACGCAGGTCGCGGAACACGGTGACCAGGGCGTCCAGCACCGCATCGTCCACGGTGTAGGCCGCGCCAGCGCGCTGCACGGCGGCGGTGGCCTGCCGGCGGACCAGGTCGGTCTCGGTGTCCACGTCCGAGATCGGGTGGATGGTCTCGAAGTTGAATCGGCGCTTGAGGGCCGAGGACATCTCCGACACGCCCCGGTCCCGCAGGTTGGCGGTGGCGATCACGGTGAACCCGGGTGCCGCGCGGATCAGGCCGTTCTCGGTACCGCTCAGCTCCGGCACGTTCATCCGCCGGTCGGACAGGAGGGACACCAGCGCGTCCTGCACCTCGGGCAGGCAGCGGGTGACCTCTTCGATCCGGACCACCCGGCCGGTACGCATGGCGGTCAGCACCGGCGAGTCGACCAGCGCCTGCGGGGTCGGCCCCTGGGCGAGCAGCAGGGCGTAGTTCCAGCCGTACCGGAAGGCGTCCTCGGTGGTGCCGGCGGTGCCCTGCACGGTCAGCGCGCTGGTGCCACAGACCGCGGCGGCCAGCAGCTCGGACAGCATGGACTTGGCGGTACCGGGTTCGCCGACCAGCAGTAGGCCCCGCTCGCCGGCCAGGGTGACCACGCACCGCTCGACCAGGCTCCGCTCACCGACGAACTTTGCCGCGATGGTCATGCTGGCCGGCAGTCCGGTGTCGGCCGGGCCGGTGCGCCGGTCGGCGGGCAGCTTCAACGCCTCACCGTCGCTGCCCTGGATGAAGGTAACCACGGCACGCGGGGTCAGCGCCCAGCCCGGCGGCCGGGCCCCGTCGTCGTACGCGGCCAGGAAGGCCAGCTCATCGGCGTACCGCTGTTCGGCGGAGAGAACCTGGGCGGCGGTCTCCGGCGCCCCGGTGGAGCGGACGTGTTCCGTCACGGTCACTGGTATTCCTCGATCTCTCTGGTTTGGACGGGGGTCAGCGGCGGGTGCCGCGGGTGGGCAGGTTGTCGAACCGGGGTCGGTCGCCGTCGCGGAGACGTTGCCAGGCCCGCCGGTAGAGGTCGGCGGCCGGTTCGAACGGCACGGTCACGTCGAGCCCGGCCGTGCCGTCCGGTGCGAGGTCGAACAGGGCGGTCTTCCAGCCCTCGATCGGCGCCTGCCCGCTGCCGCGCTCCAGCCACGGGCCGGGCAGAAACAGCGACCGGCCGGCCCGGGGCCGGCTGGCCTCGACGACCAGGTCGGTGCCGGCCAGTTCGGCGCGGGCTGCCTTCAGTCGGGTCGGCTTCCAGCCGGTCCACTTCGCCGTGTTGCGGTCGGTCGGGTCCGGCATGGCCAGCAGCATCAGGTACACCGCCGCCGCGTCGACGCCCAGGCCGTGTTCCCCGGACACCGTGGTGACCAGTTCGGGCACCGAGCGGGTCGGATCCTGCGGCCACCAGGTGCCGTCCGTCGCCCGCGCACCGCCGCCCGGCTCCCCCGGATCGCCGAGCAGCGCCGCGAACTGTGGGTCGCGGGCCAGGCGCAGGGCCACCTCCGTCGGGTACGGCTTGGCCGCGTCCGACCGCAGCGCCGGCAGGTACGGATCCGTCCCGTCTGCGTCGAGCAGGTCCGGCCGCAGCGCGGGTGAGGGCTGGTTGTCGTGGGTGGCCAGGACGATGGCGCCGTACCGTTCCCAACCCGGTCCGGTCTCCGACGGGGTGCCCGCCACCTGGCGGAACGCGGGCAGGGAGGCGTACTGGTTGAGGTCGAGCAGCAGGCGGGGGTTGGTCAGCCGGGCCCGGATCGCAGCCAGCGCGGCCGGCAGCGCGGCCCGGCACGGATCGCCGGCCGGTGTGTGGTGGGCGACCCAGGCCGTGAGGGCGACCGTGGAGCGCAGCACCTCACCGGTGAAGCCTTCTGCCTGGCCGTCGACCGACCGGGCCCGGTCGCCCTTGATCTCGAAGGCCAGGTCGGTGGTCAGCTCGGCCGAACGGGCCGGGTCGAGCAGCGCCGGCAACGCCTTCGCCGGCCCCCAGCCGGTGCGGACCGTGCGCACCGCCTCGGCGAGCAACTGTTCGGGCACCGCCACCCGACGTCCCAGAGCCGCGTTCCAGACCGCCGCGGCGGCGGTCACGTCCGGACCGTCGGTCCACAGCCGGGCCGGGTCGTCCGGCAGCAACGCCGAGACCACCGCCCGCCGGAGCTTCGGCCTGGCCTCGTTCAGCATCCCGAAGGCCAACTTGACCTCGCCGATCTGCTTGATCCCGAGCGCCTTGCGCAGCTCGGGCGGAACGGTGTTCGCCGAGTCGGCGTACGGAAGGCCAGCCAGCACCAGCTTCGCGGCGGTGGGGGTGACGCCGGTCAGCTCGGCGAACTGCTCGGCCGCTTCCGGCCGCCAGGGCAGTACGCCGCGAGCGGCCCACTCGGTGCGGAAACCGGCCAGCCAGCCGGCCTGCCGTTCGTCACCGACCGGCACCGAGGAGCGCACCGTGTACGGCTCGGGAACGGCGAACACGCCGGCCGGATCGTGGTGCAGCGCGTCGAAGGAGTAGCCGGTTCTCGTACCGCTGCTGCTGAGGATGCCGATGAATGCCCCGTCAGGCAACGGCAGGATGCCCGGCCCGGGGTACCGGCGCGTGCCGTCGGGGTTGTTGAGGTCCTCGTCCAGCAGGTGCAGCGTGCACCGGTGCCACCGGGCCGGTTCGGCCGTCGCGCCCAGGCCGAGCTGGTCCAGCTCGGTGAGCAGGGCGCGCAGCGTCTCCCGGTGTTCGTCGGGGGTGACCGCCGCGACGGCCCGGTAGGCGACGGCTGCGACACCGCCGAGCAGGGACCACCAGTCGAGAGCGTCCGGCAGCGACGGTCCGTCGAGGTGCAGCCGTACGGCGGGTTCGCTTCCGGTGGTGGCGGACCGCTGGGCGGCGAACGCCTGGAACTGGGTGAATGCCTTGGTCGAGTCACTCGCCCCGTAGGCCGAGCCGCGCAGGCCGTCCAGCGCCAGGTTGAGCTGCGTGTCGGTGGGTCCGCTCGCGGTGACCACCGGTGCCACCGGTTTCGGGGCGGACAGCGACCTGGTGAGCCGCTCGGCCACCTCCTCCAGGTCGGTACGCACCCGGGCGGCCAGCCGCAGCACCCCGGCTACCCCGGCCAGCACCGCGTCATGGCTGATCGCCGGCATCGTCGAGCGGACCAGCTCGACCAACGCGTCCTTGTCGTCTTCGTCGGCGGTGGCACCGGTGCCGGGTGCGCCGGTGCCGGAGGGACCGCCCGGTGCGCCGCCAGTGGACGCCGGGACGGCGACAGAAAAGCCGGTGATGGCCTGCGTGGCCGTGGTCAGCCCGGATCGGTTCGCCGCCTTGGCCGCGGCCCGCGCGGCCTCTTCGGCCAGGGTGGCGCGACGTTCGTCGAGGGCGGCCTTGAACAGCGTGGCGGCGGTGTGCCGGTCCACCCGGCGCAGGGCGGTGGAGCCGGCCACATCCCGGGGCAGCAGGTTGCCGAGGAACTCCCGCAACGGCAGCGGGACCACCCTGGAGGTGTAGTCCCGGCCGGACGACGCTCCGGCGGTGGCCGACACCACACCGTCCGGGTCGACCAGGACGAGACCCTTGAGTACGGCCCGCGGCCGGTCGTCGCCGGGCAGCACCAGCGCCGCGATCGGTGCCTGTCCCGGGGCCACGGTGACGGTACGACCGGCCAGGTCCTCGCCGCGTACCGAGCCGTCCGGAAGGGTGACCACCCGCCAGCCGAGTAGACCGTCCACCGGAGCGGCGGCCGGGGTGGCCCGGTCGGACAGGGCCGGCCGCAGCCAGCTGGCCGACTCCTGGAGGCGGCTTCCGTCCACCGGCAGCTCGGCCAGGAACCGGGGTAGGCTTCGCCGGCCGTGGGTGTTGCTGGCCGGGTCGTACTCGCGCCAGCCGCGGTCGCCGCTCTCCGCGCCGGAGCGGTGGACCCAGTGGGAGATGCCGTCGGTGATGACCGGCAGCTCCACCGGGACAGCGGTGTCACCGACGTGCAGCACACCGTCGCCGGTGGTGCGCCCGCCGCCGGTCAGCGGCAGGGTGATCTCGTTGCGGCGCTCCCGGCCGCCGTGCAGATAGCCGCTGATGGCCTGCGGCTCGCCGGGCGACGAGTGCCAGTAGCCGCACGCGTCGTAGTTGAACGCCCGGGAACGCCAGAAGACCAGCAACTGGCCGTCGACGTAGTGGTAACCGGGCTGGCCCCACATGTCGCCGGCCGGGATGCGCAGGTCGTGACGGAGCACGATGCCCTCGGCGCCGACCACGCGTACCGTGGTCGGCCCGCCCAGGATCACGTACGGCCAGGCTTCGTGCCGGGTCACCTCGACCCGATGGTCCCCGCCGGTCACCTCCTGCCAGGCCAGCTCCCAGTCCGGCCAGCCCAGCTCGTCGATGATCCCGCCGCGCAGGCTGCGGGCGACGTGCTCGGTGAGATCGACATCGAGAGCCTCCCGGAGTTCGCTGCCCGGACCGAGTTCACCCGATCCGCCGGGCTCGTCGGACACCAGGCGCAGCGCCTCGACCGGGATCCTGCCCAGCCAGTTCACCGCCTCCGGCAGATATGGCAGCCCGGTGGTGAACCGGTCGCGGATCCGGGCCCGCAGCCAGTCGGTCAGCAACGGCCGGACGCCCGCCGTCCCGGCCAGCCGGCGCTGGGCCTGCTGCTGATTGTCGACCTGGTCGAGGCCGCGGCGCAGGGCCCCGGCGAACCGGTCGTCACCGGTCAGGGCGAGCAGATCCCGCTGTCCCTCAACGTTCACCCAGTGCGCCAGGTTCAGGGTGTCGCGTTCCCTCGGCGGTGCCACCGGCACGTCGAGGGCGAGCAGCAGGTCGAGCAGGTCCAGGTCGCCGTCAACGGCAAGGGTCGCGCCGCTGTCGGCCAGCTCGGCGCGCAGCCGGGCGGCCATCCGCTCGACGAGTGGGTACAGCTCCCGCAATGGACGGTAGCGGACTGGGTCGGCCCGCTTCACGATGCGACGCAGCCAGCCGACGGAGCCGTCCTGCGGGCGGGCCGGGTCAGGCACGTCCGGGTCGGACAGTCCGGCGAGCGCACCGGTGTCGGCCAACAGGGTCAGCCACATGACCAGGTCGTCCCGGTCGGCGGGCATCAGATCGAGCAGGCTGCCACGGACCGCCGGGTCGCGGCCGGCCAGCGCCATCACCGCCGGCAGGTGCGCCTTCCACCAGCCGGCCGGTGCCTCGGCGGCCACCGGTAGCCGGAGCAGCTCGGCCAGGTAGGCCGCCTCACGGTCGGTGACGACGGTGGCACCGGCCTTACCAGCGGCCTTGGTGGCGGCACGGACCAGCCGGTTCACCGCGTTGGCCGACTGCGTGGAGGGAACCACGCCGCCCGCGGCGGCCCGTAGCGCCAGCCGGCAGAACCGGTCCAGCGCCTCGTCGGCCGGCAACTGGGCGGACAGCGCCTTCGCGTGGCCAGCCAGCGCGGTCGCGGAAACCACCTTGGCCGCCGCGAATTCCACGTAGACCTCGTCCAACCGGTTCAGGTCGACCGGCAGGCCGTGCTGCGCCTCCGCCTTGCGCGCCTTGTTGAACAGCTGCGTCGCGTAGGCGTCCTGCCCGGCGGCCAGGAACACCCGCGCCGCCTGCTCGAAGAACGTCGGCAGGAAGTGCGGCAGCGTACGGGCGAACCGGTCGGCGATGCCCTGGTGTCCGTCCAGGGCGGCCTTCGGCCGCGACCGGACCTGCTTGGTCAGCTTCTGCAACTCCGGCACCACCGCCAACGCGTGCCGGCCGTCTGCGGGGTGGTGCACCAGCACCCACTCCGGGAAGGCCAGCGGGCGGCGCGGGCCCAGCCCGACGACGGCCGGTTCGGCTCCCGGCGTCAGGCCGAGGAACCCGACGGCGATGTCCTCGCCCTCGCCGAGGGCGGCGTCGACCAGGCGGACCACCGGCCGGTCGTCGAGAGCCGGGTGCCGGTAGGTGCGGACAGTGAGGGGAACCGCCCGGTCGCCAGCGCCAGCGGTGTCGACCGGCAGCACCGCGCCAGCGGCCAGCAGGCTCTCGGCCGAATCCCCGTCCGACATGGTCGTCATCCCGGTCACGCCTTCTCCCCCGTTCCGGTCTGGGCGCCGGAGAGTGCCGTCGCCATCCGTATTCCTTCCGACCAGGCCACCGGCCCGACCTCGGTCAACCGCAGCGTCGGCCCGTCCACGACCGACCAGGAGAGGCTGCCCAGGGTCGCCTCGGAGTCCCAGTAGTCCTCGTCGAACCACATAGCGGCCTCGACCGTGCGACCGGCCTCCCAGACCCGGCATCTGACCTGCGAGCCGGAGACCCGGAAGCCGAGCGCGGCGGCCCGGGCGGCCAGCCGGTTGGGGACCGTGGTGCCGTGGTAGTCGGTGATCGTGGTGTCCCGTTCCTTCACGTTGGCGGGTCGACCCCAGGTGCCCCGGTGCAGTTGCTCGACCCGCTGGGTGATGTCCAGTTCGTCGGCGAACTCACGCAGGTCCGTCAGGTCGGGTAGGCGCACCGGATGGGGCAGCGTGGCGCTGGCCGGCGAGAGCCGGACGGTGTCCCCGTCGAGGTTGACCACGCGCAGGTCGCCGGTGTCGGTGACGTCCCGCAGGAAACCCGGCTCGGCCGGGTCGTCTCCGAGCACCACGAGGTCGCGCAGCGCGTCCTGCCAGGCGGGGTCTGGCCAGACCCGGGCCAGCAGCCCGGTCGGCACCGGCAGCGAGGAGACCACCCAGGCGTCGACCCGGGCCAGACATTCAGCGCTGTGCCGGTCCAGCCACTGGGCGAGCTGGCGCAACCGGTCGACCTCGGGGTCGTCCCGTAGCACCTTCGGCAGGGTCTTCAGTGGACGCCCGGTGGCCCGCAAGCCGACAGAGCGGGCCGTGACCTTCCCGTCCACAAGGGAGATCTCGTACGAGTCTCCCACCGGTAGCCAGCCCATCAGGAACACCCTCCGCAGTGGCGAATTAGCCAGATTTCGTGAGGAATCGCCTGCGATCGACGACGCACGGAACGCTAACAGTAGTGACCGACACGACAGGCACCCATCGGCGGGCGGCGGTGGGCGCATCGGCCCTGGGGGCCGGCGGGACGAGTGGGACGGGACCCGCGAGAGTCGCAGGTCCGGCCGGTCCGGGAAGCATCAGCACAGCCGAGACGAAACATCGACCAGTGACTCAGGTCACATCAAAAGGGCCCACGGAGAGGCCGGCGACTCCCACAAGCCCGTTGCGACCGGCGATACCCAGCAGTGTGGTCGGTTGAGTGGAAGCTTCAGGGTGAACGCACAGCTCCACCCTGGGCATCGCGGCGATGAGGGCCAGCACCTCGGGGTTCGTCGGCGCGGTGGTCACTGACACGGGTGCACGGGGTCCGGCGCCGTTCACCCCACGGTACTATTTCTTATTAAAGAGCACTGCGAACAACTGCGGCGACGCACCTGGGAGTAGGAGTGAAAGAGCACCGAAACCGAAGGACGTACGACCAGCAGTGCGGGCTGGCCTTCGCGCTGGACATCGTGGGTGAGCGGTGGACTCTCCTGATCATCCGCGAGCTGCTGGTGCGGCCACGTCGCTATCGAGACCTGTTGGACGCGTTGCCTGGGATCGGGACGAACCTGCTCGCCGATCGACTCACCTTCCTGACCGAAGCCGGCATCATCTGCTCCCTCGACGCAGAGCGTCGTACCGCGGGTTATGCCTTGACGATGCTGGGCGAGAGGCTGCGCGAGCCGGTACTGGCCATGGCGCGGTTCGGTCTGTCCGTGCTCGCCGAGCACCGGGGACAGCTACGGGGCTCGGTGAGGCGAGCCTCGTGGGCGGCGCTTGCCATCGAGGCGATGGTCGATCCCAACCGGTCCACGGTGGACGAGACCTACGAGTTCGACGTGGCCGGCGAAGTGTTCCACATCCAGGTCGAGAACGGTCGGACACAGACCCGACCCGGGCCGGCTGCCGCCACCACACTGCGGATCGCGACCGACGAACAGACGTTCTTCGACCTCGGCAGTGGCGCTCTCGATCCGGTCGAGGCACTGGTCAGCGGCGCGGTCACGGTGACCGGCCATCCGGCCGCCGTGCCTCGTTGTCTGTATCTGCTCGGTCTCGGCACCGGCCCGGCGGATCGTCCGGTGCCCACTGCGGTCGGTGTTGGACGAGTTCACTGATCAACACCCACTCCCAACTGCCTCCCTGGTCACAGTAATCACTACTTGCCGCGTTCCTCTGCGACGCAACTTGTCCACCTTCCATGCTTTCCTTGTCCGCCTGCCGGGGTTCGGTCAAGAGCCGGGCTACGACATCGGACCGTGCGCGAGCGACAGGCGCCACGACTTCCTATCTGGGGACGGGGGCGGAGATGGCCAGATACGAATACCGATGCCCACAGGACGGCTGCTTCGAGGTCACCCTGCCGATCGGCTCGGCAGGTCCACAGCTCCGGTGCGTGGTCTGTGGGAACGCCGCGACCCGGATCTTCTCCACACCGATGCTCGCCCGCACCCCCCAGTCCCTGGTCGGGGCGATCGACCACGCGCGGCGGAGCGCGGAGACACCCGAGGTGGTGACCCGGATTCCGTCCCGATCTCGGCCGGCGCGATGGCGGCCGGCACGTCCCGGCCACGCCCGACTACCTCGGCCCTGACCAGCGCCGATGGCCAGGCCCTGGCGCGATCCAACTGGAGGAATCGCCGATGCCCAAGCTTGTCTTCCCCTTGGATTCATCGAAGAAGTTCACCGACCAGGAAAAGGTCGGCCACAACAGATGGCATCCAGACATCCCGCCGGTGGCCAGTGTCAAGCCGGGTGACTCCTTCCGGGTGGACTGTCGGGAATGGTTCGACGGATTCATGCGCAACGACGACTCGGCCGAGGACATCCGGGACGCTCCGTTGTCGGTCGTACACGCGCTGAGCGGACCGTTCCGCATCGAGGGGGCTGAGCCGGGCGACCTGCTCATCGTCGACATCCTCGACATCGGCCCGATCCCCCAGGAGGACTCCGGCCCGTTGGCCGGCCAGGGATGGGGGTACACCGGCATCTTCGCCAAGAAGAACGGCGGCGGCTTCCTCACCGACCAGTTCCCGGACGCCTACAAGGCGATCTGGGACTTCAGCGGCCAGACGGCGACCTCGCGTCACATTCCAGGGGTGAAGTTCACCGGGATGATGCACCCGGGTCTGGCCGGCACCGCACCTTCGGCCGAGCTCCTGGCCCGGTGGCACGACCGGGAGGGCCGGCTGATCGCCACCGATCCGGACCGGGTGCCGCCGTTGGCGTTGCCGCCCGAACCGAAGGACGCCATCCTGGGTTCCCTCACCGGGGCCGACTTCGACCGGGTGGCGGCCGAGGGGGCACGGACCGCGCCGCCCCGGGAGAACGGCGGCAACCAGGACATCAAGAACTTCACCAAGGGGACCCGGGTCTTCTATCCCGTCTATGTTCCCGGCGCGAACTTCTCCATCGGCGACCTACACTTCTCCCAGGGCGATGGGGAGATCACCTTCTGCGGCGCGATCGAGATGAGCGGCTTCGTCGACCTGCACGTGGACCTGATAAAGGGCGGCATGCAGACCTACGGCGTAGGCGAGAACACGATCTTCATGCCGGGTAACACGGCGCCGCAGTACTGTGAGTGGCTGGCGTTCTCCGGGCTCTCCGTCACACTCGACGGCGAGCAGCGCTATCTGGACTCGCAACTGGCCTACCAGCGGGCCATCCTGCACGCCATCGACTACCTGACCAAGTTCGGCTACAGCCCGGAGCAGGCCTATCTGCTGCTCGGTTCCGCCCCGATCGAGGGGCGGTTCTCCGGGGTGGTGGACATCCCCAACTCCTGCGCGACGGTCTACCTGCCGACCGCGATCTTCGATTTCGACGTACGGCCGTCGGCCGGCGGCCCGGTCCGGATCGATCCGGGCATCGGTGCCCCTCGGGCCGCCTAGCCGGGGCGGGCTGCTCGGGGGGCGTCCCCTGGTAGCCCGCACCCGATACCACCAGGGGACGCGACGCGACGGCGCCTGCCGAACACCGCCGCGTGCCGGTTCGCTGCCCGCGAGTTCTGACTAGTAGGAGCAGCCGCTGGTCGGCAGGCTCGTCGCCGCCGGCGGAGTGACGTTGTCGTAGAGCGCCAGCAGGAAGTTCTGCGGGCAGCGACGTACGGTGCCGGTCCGGATGCCGAAGTGCAGGTGCGGGCCGGTGGAGTTTCCGGTGTTGCCGGTCGAGCCGATCCGCTGGCCTGCGGTGACGGTGGCACCGCTGGCGACCGACCAGGCGGAGAAGTGGCAGTACGTGTAGATCGCGCCGTCCGTACCGGTGAGGTTGATCCCCTGACCGCAGGAGCTGTCGTTGATCCGGGTGACGGTGCCGGCTCGGACGGCGTACGCGGCGGTCCCGGTCGGCACCGGCAGGTCGATCGCCGGGTAGTCGTGGTGCGGGTCGTCGTACTCGCTGCGCGGCAGAGCCGTGCGCGGCAGGGGCATGGAGAACTCGGTCCCACCCGAGGACGAGGTGATCCGGACGGCGTCGGCGACGACGTATCCGGTGCCGGTGGTCCAGCGGCTGACCCCGACGACGTTGTAGTCTCCGGCGGCGAGCGGGAACACCCCGAGGCTCACCCAGCGACCACCGTTGGCCCGCTGGTTGACCCGTACGGTCTGGCTGCCACTGCTGGCGACGACGACGAACGGCGTCGAGTCGTTGTAGCCGGCGTCGGCCGGGTACCAGACCTCGACCTGGTAGTTGCCAGCGGCGGGAATGTCAGCCTTGTACCAGGCCGCATCGCTGGCCGAGGTGTCCGGGCTGGCGAACATGTAGTTGGCTCCGTAACGCTGGCTGGACCAGGCGGAGCTACCCCAGTTGCCGCTGGCAGTGAAGCGGCCGGCGGTGTCGTTGTCGACGATGGTCGTCGCCGCGCTGGCGGCCGTCGCTGGCGTCAGGATCGCGGCTGCCATCGCCACCGCTGTGGCCAGCACACACCCGCGCAGGTATCTCTTCCTCATGAGGCCTTCTTCCCACTCCACATGACCGGGCTGAAACTATCCAACCAAGGTCATCGAAGTTTGGAAAGACTTCTACATTGACGTAGACGAGATTATCTCGATCGGACCAGCAACCCACGCTCCCGGATCACCGGCCCGGATCATCCACGCGGCCGACCTCGTCGCCATCGAAACACACCGATGACAAGCAAGGCCAGGTAACCGGTGGCCCGAGCGAGGCGACCCGCGACACGAGTGGCCACGCCCGGACCGGTCGCCTCGGGCGGCGGCGACACCACGACGACCTGGTGTCCCGGGTAGGCCGTGCCAGCAGCGGTCACCGCCTCCTGCTGGGACAGGAAGCCCCGGTTGCCGGTCAGCCACCGTCGCGACGACGGCTCGCGGTAGCCCCATCGCCACACCCGGTCGGGGTCGGCCCACACCTCGATCCGTCCCTCGACCGGCCGTGGCGGTTGTGCTCGGCGTAGCGCGGACGCGGCGAGGTAGGCCACCACCCCGGCCACCGGCGGGGCGACGAGCACCAGGATCCGCAGCACCGACACCACGTCCAGCAGCGACACCCGCAACAGCCGGGCCGCGACGTCGTCCGCCGCCGCGAAGACCAGCAGGGCATAGAAGACGAGTACGGCGACGCCGACCGCAAGTCGGACCGGGTGGTCCCGGGGCCGGTCCAGCAACTGGTGTACGGCGCGGTTCCGACCCCGCCGGCGGTCGAGGAACGGCCAGGCGTACAGGCCCGCGAAGGTGAGGCCGCCGAGCACGACGCCGGGCAGGAAGGGTGCCGGCACCAGGTAGCCGGCGATCCGGAACTCCACCGGTGGGAAGAGCCGCAGGGCACCGTCGCCCCAGGCGACGTACCAGTCGGGTTGGGCCGGTGCCGTCACCTGCGCCGGATCGAACGGACCGTAGATCCAGACCGGATTGATCTGCACCAGTCCACCGAGAGCGAAGAGCACCGCCAACACCCACGCCAGCAGGGCCAGGGTACGCAGCGTATAGCTCGGCCAGAACCGGGAACCGACGACGTTGTACTCGGTACGACCCGATCCGGCGAACTGACTGTGCTTCTGCCGGACCAGGATCGCCAGGTGTACGGAGATCAACGCGACCAGGACGGCCGGCACCACGAGCACATGGGTGATGAACATCCTCGGAATCATCTGCCCGGTCGGAAACTCGCCCCCGAAGGCGAGGAACGCCACCCAGGTGCCGACCACAGGGATCGACTCGACCACCGAGTAGATGATCCGCAGGCCGGTGCCGGAGAGCAGATCATCCGGTATCGAATAGCCGGTGAAACCGTTGAGCAGCGCCAACGCCAGCATCGTCACGCCGATCAGCCAGTTGATCTCCCTTGGCCGGCGGAACGCACCGGTGAAGAAGACCCGCAGCAGGTGCAGCACGATCGCGCCGACGAAGACCAGCGCCGCCCAGTGGTGGGTCTGCCGGATCAGCAGACCACTACGTACGTCGAAGCTCAACTCCACGGTGGAGGCGTACGCGGACGAGACCCGCGACCCCGACAACGGCTCGTACGCGCCGGAGTAGACCCGCTCCGCGGTGCTCGGCTCGAAGAAGAAGGTGAGATAGACGCCGGTCAGCACGAGTGCGACAAACGAGTAGAGCGCGACCTCGCCCAGCATGAACGACCAGTGGTCGGGGAACACCTTGACCAGTGCGCGCCGGGCCACCGGGGCGACCCGCAGCCGGTCGTCCAATGCCCGTACCAACCGGCCGACGATCATTGCCGGCTCCAGAATCCGGCACCGGGCGGTGCGGTGAAGTCACCGGTCGCCCGCAGGAATCCGTCCGGCCCGACCTCGACCGGCAGGCCGGGCAGGGCCCGGGCCGCCGGGCCGGCGACCGGCCGAGCACCGGCGAGCAGGTCGAAGGCGGACTGGTGGCACGGACAGAGCATCCGCCCGGTGCCCTTGAGGTAGAGGGCCACCGGGCAACCGGCGTGGGTGCAGAGCAGTGAGTGGACCACCAGCCCGGCCAGGTCCCCGGCCGGCGGTCGCACGGCGTAGCGGGCCGGGTCGAGGCGTACGGCGAACGCCGGGCCGTCGCCGGATCGGGGATGTCCCTCGGGAAAGACCGGCAGGACAGAGTCGTCGGTCACGTCGTCGGGACGGACCGGCCTTCCCTCGGCGGTCACCAGTCGCACTCCGGCCGCCCACGGGCTGTCCCGCAGGGCCCGGTCCGGTCGCCGACTTCCCACCGGCAGCAACGAGCGCAGTGGGAAGAGCGCCGCCACGCCGAGCGCCCCCAACGCCAGCGCCAGTGCGCCGAGCAGGCCGCGTCGTCGGATCGGGCTGCCAGATCCGGTCAGGTCTGCCGCCGCGAGCCGCCGTTGCGCCGGTGGCGAGGCGAACGGCTCGTGCTCCTCGACGTACCCGCCGGTGGGCAGTAGTTTCCGGGCCCAGATCGCCAACCCGACCGCGAGGCCGGCGAAGGCAACCGCGAGGGTTGCGCCGGCCAGTTGTGTCTGGCCACCGGTGACGTACCCGACCGCGAAACCGACCGCACCAAGTGCGCTGATGGCGAAGGCACCAGCGATCAGCCGCGACGTGGCCCGGTCGCGCCGATCGGCTTGCTGCTCGGGCCGGGTCATCGGTCCGCCCGAGTGCCGAGCCAGCGAACGGCCAGCACGATCAGCAGCAGTCCGACCACCCAGGCGACCAGCCCCTCAGTGGTCGGTCCAAGCCGGCCGAGCGCCGCACCGCCGCGATCCAACTGGTCCGACTGCAACACCCCCACGTACGCGGCCAGGGCGTCGACCTGCTGGTCGGTGAGTACCGTGCCGGGGAAGGCGGGCATGAGGCCCGGACCGACCCGCACCGCCTCAGCAACCTCGATCGCGGTCGACCGGTCCAGTGCCGGGGCGACCTGGTCGTTGGTGAGCGCGGTGCCGGCCCCGGTCGCCGAGTGGCAGGCCGCGCAGTTGGCCAGGAAGAGTTCCCGGCCGGTGCGGACGTCACCAGGCCCGACGCGCGGGATCGGCGGGCCGCCGCCACCGAAGCTGTCCACGTGCCGGACCAGCGCCTCGATGTCCGGTGCGGTGAAGACCGGGTCACGGTGTGGGGGTTGCGCTCGCACCCGGGTCAGCGGCATCCGGCCGGTACGCAGTTGGAAGTCGACCGACGCCGGTCCGACGCCGATCAGGGTCGGGCCGCGCTGGCTACCCTCACCACCGGGTCCGTGACAGCTCGCACAGCTCTCCAGGTAGAGCTGGGTCCCCCGGTCCCGGGTTGGCCCGGCCGACGATTCGGACGGACCGCTGGTGCCCGTCTGAGTTGGCGTCGGCACACCGCCACCCGTCGGAGTTGGCGCGGCGGTGACCGGCGGCGGGCTGGGCTCCGGGGCGGGGGCGAGCAGCGCCGGCCCGATGACCAGGGCCAGTACGGCGGTGGCCGCTCGTGCCCGGTACCGCTGGCGGCGGCCGGACGGCCGGCCGGTTTCTCCGGCTACGGTCACTGGTTCCACTCCCCTCGTTGGTGTCCCGGGTCGCCCCGATCGGTTTTCCCTGTCGGTCAGTCACGCATCCGTCGGTCAGTCACGCATTTGTCGGTCGGTTGAACGTCTGGTGTGGTCAGTCGAGTGTCAGCAGGTAGGCGGCGATGTCCTGGGCGTCGATCGGTCCGACGCCCAGATCCGGCATGGCGGTGCCCGGCTCCACCGACTGCGGATCCTCGATCCAGTGCCGCAGGTTCTCGGCGTTGTTCGGCAGCTCCCCCGCCACGTAGGAACGGGCACCGAACCGGGTCAGTGGAGGCCCGACCAGTCCGTCGGCCCGGTCGACCCCCGGTACGGTGTGGCAGCTGCCGCAGCCGTACTGCTCGATCAGCTGTGCGCCCCGGGCCGGGTAACCGCTACCCGCCTCGGGTGGTGGGGGCGGCGACACCCGGGTGCAGGCAGTGGCGACACACACCAACGCCAGAGCGGCCGGCCACAGGGAACGGTTCCGCCTCATCTCGTCACCTTCCGCGTCACCCGGTCACGCTCGTCGGGTGGCGTCGGATCGCTGCTCTCCGGTGGCATCAGGTCCCGCCCGGCGGGTGTCCTCCGATCGAGGCGACCGAACCAGCGCAGCACCAGTATCACCGCCGCTACCAGCACGGCCACGTCCATCGGAATCCACATCACCAGGCCGCCCCACTGCTGGTCGGCGAGGGCGTCCGGGGTGGTCGTCGCCAGTCTGTCGGCTGTCGTCTGTGTTCCGGTCGGATACAACGGCTCGGGTGCGAAGGTGAGCGCGGCGGCCAGCGCCGAGGCGGGCAGCATGGTCAGGAAGAGCAGCAGGATCCCGACCGGGCCGGGCAGGCGGTGCCGTTGCGCTCCCCACACCGTCGACCACAACAGCCAGGCGGCGGCCACGAACGTCGTGTGCTGCACCGCGTGCAGGGCATCGTCGCGCAGCACCGCCCGGTACGGTGCCGGCAGGTGCCAGAGCCACAGGACGAGGCTCTGGGTCGTACCGGCCACCGTGGCGAGGACCAGCGGCCGGCGTAGCCACCGCCCTATCGCGCCCACTCGCCAACGGGCCCAGCGGCGACGCAGCCACCGTGGGCCGGCCAGTGCGAACGGTAGTCCGGCCGCGCCCGCCGCCAGCAACGGGCCGACCATCAGCAGCAAGACCATGTGTTGGGCCATGTGACCGGCAAACGAGCGTTCCGCCATGGTGTGCAGCGGCCCGGTCTGGGTGGCGCCCAGCGCGACAATTCCCGTCACGAAGGAAACCACCCGCCAGGCTGGTACGACCGCCCCGATGCCCCGGCGCAGCCACAGCTCGTGCACCCCTCGGCCGTAGGTGGCCAACAGACCAGCGGTCGACACGACGAGCACCACCCCGGAGAGCCCGGTGCCGTCCGTACCGCCGTGGGCCAGCGGCACGAACTCTCCGGTGAGGAGGGTCAGCGCTGGCATGGCGGGAACACCAGGGTCGCGACACCACCGAGGACGATGATAGTCAGGAACAGCAGGTTCGAGGCCAGGCCGACCAGGGCCAGCATCCGGGCCCGGCCCAACGCGTGGCCGACGGTCCCGGCGCGCGGCGACCCGGCATCCTGCGAAGTACGCCACCTCCCGGCCCGGCCGGGCTCGGTACGCCGCCAGGCCAGGCAGGTGACCGCCAACGCGGCGACCGCGGCTGCGGCCGGAATCAGCACGGTCATCCCGATCACGTATCGCAGGGGCATGCCCGCGACCTCGGAACTTCCCGCCGCGCAGGCGAGTTCGTCGATGCTCCAGGCGGCCAGCGCGTGCACCGTCCAGGCGAGCGCACCGCCGAGCACGCCGAACCACAACAGCAGTCCGCCGATGAGACCCGTCCGCCGGTCGGGCAGTCGATCGGTGGTCACAGCCGTGGGGACAGGTAGACGGTGAACAGGATGGCTGCCCAGACCAGGTCGACGAAGTGCCAGTAGAGCGCGGCGATCCGGACCCGCTCGTGCCGACGTACGCCGAACTTGCCGCGGAGGGCGGCGGCCAGCAACCAGGTCAGCATCAGTAGCCCGATGGTGACGTGCGCGCCGTGGAAGCCGGTGATGACGTAGTACAGCGAGCCGTACACGTCGGTGGTGAAGGTGAACTCCTCGAGGCTGGACGCGTACTCCATCGCCTGCAGGCTCAGGAACGACGCACCGAGTGCGATGGTGGCGGCCAACCCGGCCCGTAGTCGCCACTGCTGGCCCCGGCGGATCCCCCGTTCGGCCCAGAGCAGTGGCAGGCTGCTGGGTAGCAGCAGCGCGGTCATGATGAGCGGTAGAAACAGTTCTGGGGGACGGATCCCGGCCGGCGGCCACTGCGGTCCGGCCTGGAACCGCAGGTAGAAGTAGCTGCCCAACAGGGCGGCGAAGAGCGTTGACTCGGTGGCGATGAACAGCGCCATCCCCCACCAGCCGGTGGACCGGCCGGCGGGCAGTTCCGTGGCGAGCGCCGCTGGCTCGGTCACCGCCGCCACGCCGCCCCTCACGTCGGCTCCGCTGGCGGCCACAGCCAGCCGACCATGGTCAGGGCGAGCAGGAGGCCGCCGCCGGCCGCCACCCAGTACCAGTCGAAGAGGAGGCCGCCGAAGACGACCAGGAGTCCGGTCGCGGCGACGAGTGGGCGCAACGACGACTCCGGCATCTCGATCGGCTGCTCGTAGCGGGCATCCAGTTCGCTGGTGCGGATGGTCTGGCGGCCCTCGGCCAGGGTCCGGGCCTCGGGTGCCCCGGCAGCCACGGATTCGGCGGTCCGGGGATCCCAGACCGGATGCAGGCTGTGCACCTCGGGCAGCACCGGGAAGTTGTAGGGGGCGGGCGGGGAGGTGGTGGCCCACTCCAGGGTGTCGCCGCCCCACGGGTCGTCGGCGGCCGGTTTGCCACGGCGCAGCGCGTGGACCACCCCGACGACCACCAGGAGCAGGCCGACCGCCAGGATGTACGACCCGAGGGTGGCCAGCAGGTTCCACGGGTCCCAGCCGAGTCCCTCCGGATAGGTGTAGACCCGGCGGGGCATGCCGAAGAGCCCGGAGAGGTGCATCGGAAAAAAGGTGACGTTCATGCCGATGAAGATCAGCCAGAACGCCCATCGGGCCAGCCGTTCACTGAACATCCGGCCGGTGATCTTCGGCAGCCAGAAGTAGACCGCCGCCAGGATCGGGAAGACCGCGCCACCGAAGAGTACGTAGTGGAAGTGCGCGACGACGAAGTACGAGTCGGTGACCTGCTGGTCGAACGCGGTCAGCGCGAACATCGCCCCGGTGAACCCGCCGATCACGAAGGTGACGATGAACCCGATGACGAAGAGCAGTGGCGCCCGCATCACCAGCCGGCCCAGCAGCATGGTCGTCAGCCAGGCGAAGAGCTGTAGGCCGGAGGGGATGGTGATGATGGAGCTGGCCGCGCTGAAGAAGCTCAGGGAGAGCTGGGGCAACCCGGTGGCGAACATGTGGTGCGCCCACACCCCGAACGAGATGATCGAAATCGACACGACACCCAGCACGACCAGTGGGTAGGCGACCAGGCCGCGTCGACAGAAGGCCGGGAGGACCGCCGAGACGATTCCCAGTGCTGGCATCACGATGATGTAGACGTCCGGATGGCCGAAGATCCAGAACAGGTGTTGCCAGAGCAGCACGTTGCCGCCGGCCTCGGGATCGAAGAAGTGCGTGCCGAACCGGCGGTCCAGGAAGAGCAGTCCGTTGTCGAGGTTCAGCGCCGGCAGGGCGAAGAGCACCATGAACGAGGTGGCGACGATCGCCCACACGAAGATCGGCACCCGGTTCAGGGACATACCGGGGGCGCGTAGTTTCAGGGCGGTGACGATGAAGTTGATCGCGCCGGCGGTGGTCGAGATGCCGAGGAAGAGCAGGCCCAACGTGTAGACGTCCAGGTGCAGACCGGGGCTGTTCACCTCGTCGGTCAACGGTACGTAGGCGAACCAACCGCCGTTGGGCGCGGCTCCGGCGGGCAGGCTGGCCCACATGAACACCCCGGCGAAGAGGAACACCCAGTAGCCGAAGGCGTTGAGCCGGGGGAACGCCATGTCCCGGGCACCGATCATCAACGGCACGAGGAAGTTGCCGAACCCGAACAGCATCGGGGTGGCGAAGAGGAAGATCATCGCCGTGCCGTGCATGCTGAAGAGCTGGTTGTACTCCTGCGGCGACAGCAGCCCGGCCTCTGGTCCGGCCAGTTGGGTACGTAGCAGGATCGCGCTGACCCCGGCCAGTCCGAAGAACACCGACGCGGTCACCAGATAACGCCGGCCGATGCGCTTGTGGTCCACCGTGGTGAACCAGGCCCGTACCGTCCGGGGCTCCTCCCAACGGGCGGCCAGCTGCTCGGCCGGCGCGGGGCCAGCTCCCGCGGGTAGCTCGGCGACCGTGGACACGTTCCCCCCTCTCCGGGTACGGCCTACCGCAACGATTCGAGGTAGGTGATCAGGTTCGGCAGTTGCGCGGCGGGCACCGGCTGGGGTGGCATCGCGTTGCCGGGCTTGCTGACCTGGGCGTTGGCGATCCAGCCGCCCAGGTGCCCGGGATCATTGGGCAGCGTGCCGGCACCCAGGCTCCACCGGGCTCCGACATCGGACAGGTCCGGTCCGACCGTCCCGTTCGCCGTGGTGCCCCGTACCGTGTGGCAGGCGGCGCAGGTGCCCTGGGTGAAGGCGACCTGTCCCAACCGCTGCGCCTCGGTACGGGGCTCGGGCGCCGGTGCGTCCAACTTCGCCAGCCAGGCGTCGAACTCGGCCCGGGGCTGGGCCACCACCCGCAGGCCCATGTGCGCGTGTTGCAGACCGCAGTACTCCGCGCACTGGCCCCGGTAGCTGCCCGACCGCTCCGCGTGCAGCCAGGTCTCGGTGGTCTCCCCCGCGATCAGGTCGGTCTTCGGCATCAACTCCGGAACCCAGAAGCTGTGCAGGACGTCGGCGGTACGCAGACGCACCCGTACCCGCTCACCGACCGGAATGTGGATCTCGTTGGCGGTGGCCCCGAAACGTCCGGCGTAGCGCACCTCCCACCACCACTTGTGGCCGGTCACGTCGACCGTCGTCGCCGAATCATCCGGACCGTCGCCCAGGGCCGCCAGCTCGCGCAGGCCCAGGCCGTAGACGGTGACCAGGATGATCAGGGGAATACCGGCCCCGGCGACCGCGACGAACCGTACCGGGTCGCCCCGGCGCACCTTGGTCCTCTCGCCGCGCCGAAACAGTAACGCCCAGCCAAGCAGCAGTAGGACCTCGGCAAAGACCGCGACGGAGATCCAGAACAGCAGCCACCACAGCCCCTCGACGCGGCGAGCCCCGTACCCGGCCGGGTCCAGGGCGGATGGCGCGTCGCCGGCACATCCGGTGAGGACCAGGGTGGCGATCAGCACGACGATCGCCGGGGCATGACCCGGTGATCGTCCCGTTCGCCCGCTCGTCGGCTCCATGGTCGCCCGACGCTCTGCCTTCTCCATCGGAAGCAGCTTATTGCGCAATAAGTCTTCTACTGCACAGATGACTGGATTCTCCATGAAACGACGCGAACAGCGCTAACTTGGGACAGTGGAGGGGTAAAGCGTAATAACGGCTAGGAACGGGGAAAACCATGCCAGGAGTGTTCCGAATCCCGCTCACCTCCGGCCCTCGGGCTGCGGCGGATCGGCGCACTCTCGGTTGGGCGACGGCGGGGCTCACCGGGGCCGCCCTCGTCACCAGCCTGCTGATCGCGCCACCGGACCACATCCAGGGGGACGCCCAACGCCTGATGTACCTGCACGTACCGGCGGCCTGGACCGCGTATCTCGCGTTCGCGGCCGTCCTGGTCACCAGCCTCGCGTACCTGATCCGCCGCGACCTACGGTGGGACCGGTGCGCGCGGGCCGCAGCCGAGATCGGGGTGGGCCTGACCGCCCTCACCATCGCTCTGGGTGCCGTCTGGGGACAACTGGTCTGGGGCACCTGGTGGGCCTGGGATCCCCGCCTGGTGAGCACCGTCCTCCTACTGCTCGTCTACGCCGCCTGCCTCACCATCCGACACCACCCCGGGGGTGGTGGTGAGCCCGCCGCACACCGGGCCGCGCATCGCGCCGCCCGGCTGGGCATAGCCGGCTTCGCCCTGGTGCCGCTGGTGCACTGGTCTGTCGTCTGGTGGCGCTCCCTGCACCAATCGGCCACCGTGCTCACACCCGGCAAGCCGCCGATCGACCTGCTGATGGGAATCGCGTTGTTGCTGAGCATGCTCGCCTGCACCGTCGGTGCAGGTGGGGTCTTCCTACGCCGCGTCGCCACCCTGGAGGACCGGGTCCGGGACAGGACCGACCGGCTCGCGACCCGCACACCGGCATCGGCCGGCCGGAAACACCGATGAGATCGGACCGCCGCGGCCGATACGCCACCCTCGCCATCCTGACCGCCGCCGTCGGTCTGCTGGTGACGAGCGGCCTCAACGGCACCCTGCGCTACTACCGCACCCCCGGAGAGGTCACCGCCGACCCCGCCACCAGTCGCGAGCGGGTACGACTCAGCGGTGTGGTCGCGCCCGGGTCGGTCCACCACGAGGCTGGCCGCACCGTGTTCCGGCTCACCGAGGACGGCCAGGAGGTGACCGTCATGCAGCACGGAGTGCCCCCGGCCACATTCCGGGAAGGAGAAGGCGCCGTCGTCGAGGGGGTACTCGGTCCCGACGGGATCTTCCACTCCGATCAGGTGATCGTGCGCCACGGTAACGAGTACCAGGCGCCGTCCGCACCGCCGGCGGCGGGATGATCGGCACCATCGGCACGGCGACCCTCGCCGGTGGTCTCGTCGTGGCAAGCGCCGCCACCCTGCTCTGGCTCCGGGTCGCGCTGACCGGATCGGCCGTGCGCCGGCCCGCCCGGATCGCCACCGGTACGGCACTGCTGGCCGCCGTACTCACCTGTGGGGCCCTGGAGTGGGCACTGTTGAGCCACGACTTCACCGTACGGTTCGTGGCCGAGAACGGCGGCCGACACGTCTCGACGTACTTCACGATCACCAGCCTGTGGGCTGCCCTGGACGGCTCGCTGCTGCTCTGGCTGCTGATCCTCGGCGGATACGCCACGCTGTTGTCCCGACCCGGACCGCGCGCCCGCGCCGCACTCCAGTCCTGGGCGATGACGGTGGTCAGTGCCGTCAGCGTGTTCTTCTTCGCGCTGACCTACTTCGCCGCCAACCCGTTCCGCACCGTCACCGCCCCGCCCGACGGTGGTCCCGGCCCCAATCCGCTGCTCCAGGAACATCCGGCGATGGGACTGCACCCACCCCTGCTGTACGCCGGCTACATCGGACTGGTGATCCCGTTCGGGTACGCGGTCGCCGCACTCCTGGTCGGCCGTCCCGGCACGACATGGCTGCGGGCGGCACGCGGCTGGGCCCTACTGTCGTGGTCCCTGCTGACCGCCGGCATCGCGCTCGGCGCCTGGTGGTCGTACGCCGTCCTGGGCTGGGGCGGCTACTGGGCGTGGGACCCGGTGGAGAACGCCTCCCTGCTCCCCTGGTTGACCACCACCGCCTTCCTGCACGCCACGCTGATGTCCCGACGTCGACCGCCGCTGGCCGGTTGGGACGTCACCCTGGCCTGCGCCAGCTTCCTCCTGGTCCTGGTCGGCACCTTCCTGACCCGGTCCGGGTCGGTGGAGAGCGTGCACGCCTTCACCGAGTCCGCGCTCGGACCGATGCTGCTGGTGTTCGTGCTGGTGACGGCGGTTGTCGTGGTCACGCTGATCGGATGGCGGGCGCGATCCGTTCCCGCTGCCACACCCCCGTCCCCGGCGACCGGCCCGGCACTGTCCCGCCAGACCACGTTGCTCGGCAACGGTGTCCTCCTCACCACCCTCGCCGCCGTGGTGCTGATCGGCACCGTCCTTCCGCTCGTCGCACAGGCGCTGACCGGCGTCCGGACCGCCGTCGGGCCGCCCTACTTCAACCGGACGGCGGTCCCGCTGGCCGTCGCGGCCGTCGTCCTGATGGGGATCGCACCCCTGTTGCACTGGCGTACGGGTCCGAGCCGGGAGATTCTGCGTCGGCTGGCCGTACCGGGCTACGTCGGCCTGGCAGTGGTCGCGGCCGTCGGCCTGGCCAGCCGGCCCGGCATGCTCACCCTCGCCGCCTTCGGCGGTGCCGCGTTCGTCCTGACCGGAACCGGCACGCTGCTGGTCACCCGGGTACGTCGAGACACCACCACGACCTGGAACGCCGTCGCCCCGACGCGGAAACCCACCATCGGCAGTCGGATCCGGGGACTACTCACCCGACGGCGGGCCATCGGCGGGCTGCTGGCGCACATCGGTGTCGCCCTGGTGACGGTAGGGGTCGCCGCCTCATCCGCCTATTCCCGTACGACGGAGCGGGAGATCGCCGTCGGCCAGACGATGGCGATCGGCGGGACGGCCGTGCGGCTGGCCACGGTCGAGCGCGAGGGCGGTGCCGCGGAGATGCGGGTGACCGCCCAGCTCGTGCTGACCACGGACGGGAAGGCCGCCGGTAGTCTCCGGCCCGAGTTGCGCTACTTTCCCGCTCGGGACATGACGGTCAGTGTCCCCGGCATCCGATCCGGGCTGCTGCGGGACCGCTACGCGACGCTACTGGCCGTGTCGCCGGATGGCGGTCGGGCCACGATACGGCTGGCCGTCAACCCGCTGGTCAGCCTGCTCTGGGCCGGCAGCGGCCTGACCGTGCTCGGTGGTCTGCTGGCCATCGGCCGTCGGCCCCGCCCCGCATCGGCGCAACCGGCCACGACCGACCAGTCGGAGTCCCCCGTCGCCGTCGGAGAGGTCGGCCGGCGATGACACAGCCTGCCCACCACCCTCGGTCGCCGCGGCGAGGCTGGCTGACCATGCTCGGCGCACTGCTCTGCGTCGGCACGCTCGGTGTCACCCTGGCCGTCGGCCTGTACCGCTCCCCGGCGGACCAGGCCGGTGCCGACCGGGTTCCGGTCACCCGTACGCCCGGCACCGCCGCGCCGGCACTTGCCGGTCGGACGCTCGACGGCGATGTCTTCGACCTCGCGAAGCTACGCGGCCGGGTGGTGTTGGTGAACGTTTTCGCGTCGTGGTGCGCCCCGTGCCGGGCCGAGTTGCCGCTCCTGGTCGAGGCGCAACGGCGCTGGTCGGAGCAGGGTCTCCAACTGGTCGGCCTGGCCGTACGGGACAGCGACGACGCCACCCGGAGCCTGCTGCGGGAGGCGGGTGCCGAGGACCTGCTCGTACTGGCCGACCCGACCGGTGGCATGGCGGTCGACTGGGGAACACGGGGAGTACCGGAGACCTTCGTCGTCGACCAGGCGGGGCGGGTGGCGCACTGGGCACAGGGGCAGGTCACCCGAGGGTGGCTGGAACAGCGGGTGGCGCCGCTGTTGGCGACGTGACGCTCCGCCGGGTCTGCGCCGTCGCCCTGCTGGTCGTGCTGCTCGCCGGTGCGGGCCTCGCGACCTGGCGCTCGACCGGCGGCGCCACCGCATCCGACCCGGTGCGGGACCTGGCCGCCGGGTTACGCTGCCCGGCCTGCCAGGGCGAGTCGGTAGCCGATTCACGATCTCCGATCGCCGCCGCGATGCGCGAGGTGGTCGCCGCCCAACTCGCCGAGGGCCGCAGCCCGGACGAGGTGCGGGCATACTTCGCCGAGCGGTACGGGCCCGAGGTGCTGGCGACGCCACCGGCCCGGGGCCTCGGTCTGTTGCTGTGGGTGGTGCCGGCGCTCGTACTGCTGACGGTCGCGGTGGCGGCGATGCGGACCCATCGACGGTCGGAGCGGCATCGCTCTCCCGCGCCCCGGTCCGACCAGCCGGCCGGTCGCCTCCGCGTACGTGCCCGGACGACCTGGAACGTCGGTGCCCTGAGCCTGGTCGGGTTCGTCGGCGTGATCGCCGTGATCGCGCCCCCCGGGTCCGAACCCGCGCCACCAGCCTCGGCGGTCACCGACCCGGTGGCGGCGCAGCTCACCCTCGCCCGCTCCCTCGAACAGCGGGGCGAGTACGCCACCGCGGCGGACGTATACCGGACCGCGCTGGCCCAGCGGCCCGTCGACGACATTCGACTGCGGCTGGCGTTCACGCTGGTCCGGGCCGGGCAGCCCACGCCGGCCGAGGAGGCGGCCCGACAGGTGCTCGCCGGCCGGCCGGACGAACCGGATGCGCTGCTGATACTCGGGCTCGCCCAGCGGGCGAGTGGTAGACCAGCGGCCGGCTCGACTCTCCGGCGTTTCCTCACCCTGGCCCCCGACCATCCGGCCGCCCCGGAGGTGCGTCGCCTGCTCGACGCCAGGTGACGACTGCCGGTCGTGGCCGGCGACGTCAGCCGGGAAGGTCGGGGGTGAGCAGGGCGAGCCCGATCTCCGGGTCGAACCGTTTGGCCAACGACGGAGCCACCTCGGTCAGGACGACCTCCAGGGTCGGCCACACCTCGCCTCGCAGCAGATGCCCGCCGATCGTCGAGCCGTCCCGCCGGCCACACACCGCGTGCACGTGCAACTCGGGCCGACCATCGTGTTCCGCAACGTCGCCGAGCAGGGAGAGCACCTCCACCTGCCCGTCGATCGCGATCGGCAGGTAGTCGTGGACATTGGGATCGAAGTAGCCGAGTTCGCCGGATCGGAACCCGCCGACCGCCGTGACCTGGGCGGCACGGATGTCGTACTCGCGAATGGCGTCCCGGAGGGTGGCCACCGCCTCCTCGTCCCGGTCGCAGACCACCACCAGGACCCGGCGCTGATCTTCCTTGATCTCCCGCACCCGCATTCGCGTTGGATACCCCGGCTTCTGCCGATGATTCCAGACGGGTTGGCTGGTCATCGGCCTGGTGGGGATAGCCAGCCGGCGGCGTACTCTTCTTTGCCACATCGGGCCTGCTCGGCGGCGGAAAGGGCGATGCCGGCGAGTAGGCGACTCAGCCGCCGAACGCTTCGACAAGGCTGGCCCGGGGTATCCAACCAGCGGACAGGAGCCGCGACGCGTCTCGTTGCCGACAAGCACCGGAAGGGGTATGTCGTGACATCGGTTACCCAACGAATCAAGGGATTCCTGAGCAGCCCGCAGGGTCGCAAACTTACGGACCGCGGGCGACGCGAGATGTCGAAACCAGGCACGCAGCAGAAGTTGCGACAGTTCGCGCAGCGGCTGACCGGCCGATCGGCCCCCCGCCGCTGACCTGGCCAGCTCGTGCTCTTGTCGTGGTCTACGTAGACCACGACAAGAGCACGAGCTGCCCGAGCGAAAGGGTTCCGTCAGGCACGTCGGGCTAGGCGACACGGTAACGCTGGGCGTCGGCCTCCCGGAACTCCAGCCCGTTGCCGGGCACGGTCAGGTCCGGTGCGAGCAGCCCGCCGTCCGGCACGAGGGCACCGTCGAAGAACAGCGACTCGATGCGTACGTGATCGTGGAACCACTCCAGGTGACGCAGGTTCACCGTGGCCGCCGCCACGTCGACGTGCAGGTGCGGGGCACAGTGACCGGAGACCTGCAGCCCGTGCGCGGCGGCCACGGCACAGACCCGCAGCCACTCCGTGATCCCGCCGCAGCGACTGACGTCGACCTGGAGACAGTCCACTGCTCCGGCGGCACACATCCGCTGGAAGTAGGGCAGGTCATAGCCGTACTCCCCGGCGGTCACATCTGGGCTGACCGCGTCCCGTACCGCCCGCAGGCCGATGAGGTCGTCGGAGGAGACCGGCTCCTCGAACCAGCGCACGTCGAGATCCGCCATGGCGTCGGCAACCCGGATCGCCTGTTTCTCCGTGTAGCCGCCGTTGGCGTCCACGTAGAGTTCGGCGTCCGCGCCGATGGCGTCCCGGGCCTGCCGCATCCGGGTCAGATCCCGTTCGACCGCCTTCCCCCAGGACTCACCGATCTTGATCTTCACCCGGGGAACGCCCAACTCGTGCACCCAGTGGCTCATCTGCTCGCGCAACCGCATCTCGTCATAGGTGGTGAAGCCGCCGCTGCCATAGATCGGAACCTGCTCGTGCACGGCCCCGAGCAGCCGGGTCAGGCGTACCCCGATCAACCGGGCCTTGAGATCCCACAACGCGGTGTCGATCGCGGAGATGGCCATCGCCGCCACCCCGGGCCGCCCGACGTTACGCACCGCCCGACACATCGCCTCGTACACACCGGTGACGTCGAGGGCACACCGCCCCTTGACCACGTCGGCGAGCAGTTCTCCGATCAGCGCGCCGCCGGCCGCCGCCCCGTACGTCCAACCGGTACCGACCGCGCCGCCGGCCATGACCCGGACCAGCACCATGGTGGTGGCGTCCCACCGGAAGGTCCCGTCCGCCTCCGGTTGGTCGGTGGGTATCCGGTAGACCGCCCAGCGCAGATCCTCGATGGGCACCTCGATGTCGGAGTTGGGCAGGTCGATGTGGAACATGCCAGATCACCCGAGGACATGGGCGCGGCCGGGACGCCGGGCGAGCACCTGTTCCGGGTAGTCCCCTGGGGCCAGCCCCCGGACGGCACCGTTGAGGATCTCGGCAAGGTGTACGGCCCGGCGGCCGATCGCCGCGTCCTCGATCTGCGTACGGCAGGAGAAGCCGTCGGCGACGAGCAGGGTGCTCGGGTCAGCGGCGCGTACGGCCGGCAGCAGGACCCGTTCGGCGCAGGCCAGGGAGACGTCCCGGTGTTCGGTGGTCATACCGAAGTTGCCGGCCAGCCCGCAGCAGCCCGAGTCGAGGACCTCGACGTCGAGACCAGCCCGCGCCATCAGCGTGGTGTCCGGGTCGAAGCCCAGAACAGCGTGCTGGTGGCAGTGGGTCTGCACGACCGCCTTCGGCCGCCGCCCGTCGACGCCGGTCAGCTGCGGGGTGAAGTCGGGGACCCGCTCGGTGAGCAGTTCCGCCAGCGTCTTGGTCTGCGCGACCAGCCGTTCGACGTCCAGGTCGTGGCCGAGCAGTTCGTGTGCATCGGATCGGAAGACCCCGGTGCAGCTCGGCTCCAGGCCGACCACCGGCAGGCCGTCGCGCAGATAGGGGGCGAGGACGTCGAGGCTGCGCCGCAACACCCGCCGGGCGGTGCCGAGCTGACCAGTGGAGATCCAGGTCAGGCCGCAGCAGACCTGCTGGGTGGGCATGACCACCCGGAACCCGGCCGCTTCCAGCACCCCCACCGCTGCTGCCGCCACATGCGGCGACAGGTAGGTGGTGAAGGTGTCCGGCCAGAGCAGGACCTGCCCCCGCTCGCCGGAGCCGCCCGGGGTGCGGCGGTGGAACCAACGCTTGAAGCTGGCCGCTGCGAAGGTCGGTAGCTGCCGTCGTGGATCCACCCCGGCGAGCAGCTTGGCCAGGGTGCCGACCCCGGGGGTACGCGCCGCGCGGTTGACCGTGCCGGGGGCGAGCGTCGCCAGCCGGGCCCAGACCGGCAACCAGCCGAGGCTGTAGTGGTCGCGAGGACGGATCCGGCCGGCGTAGTGGTGGGCGAGGAACTCGGCCTTGTAGGTGGCCATGTCGACGTTGACCGGGCAGTCCCGCTTACAGCCCTTGCAGGCCAGACAGAGGTCGAGAGCATCGGCTACCGCCGGATCCCGCCAGCCGCCGGTGATGGTCTCACCCCGCACCATCTCGAACAACAGCCGGGCTCGGCCCCGGGTGGAGTGCTGCTCGTCGCCCGTGACCATGTAGCTGGGACACATCACCCCGTTCCCGCCATGCCGCCGGCACTTACCGACGCCGACACAGCGGTTGGCGGCGCGGGCGAAGCTGTCCTGGTCGGACGGGTATTCGAAGAAGGTGGCGGGTTCGGCCGGGGCGTAGTCGGGGCCGAGGCGCAGTTGGGAGTCGAGCGGGTTGGCGTGTACAACCTTGCCCGGGTTCATCCGGTTGTCCGGGTCGAAGATCGCCTTGAACTCCTCGAACACCCGCACCATGTCGGGGCCGTACATCTTGACCAGCAGTTCACCTCGGGCCTGTCCGTCACCATGCTCGCCGGAGAGCGACCCGCCGTGCCCCACGCACAGGTCGGCGGCCCGCTCGACGAAGGCCCGGAACTGCCGCACCCCCTGCACGGTGATCAGGTCGAACGGGATGCTGGTGTGCAGGCAGCCGTTGCCGAAGTGCCCGTAGAGGCTCGCGGCACCATAGCCGAACTCGTCGAGCAACTTACTGAACCCGCTCAGGTAGTCCCCGAGCCGCTCCGGCGGCACGGCCGAGTCCTCCCAGCCCGGCCAGGTGTCCGGCATGCCCGGCACGCGAGCGGTGGCCGCCAACGCGGACTCACGTACCTGCCAGATCTGGTCCTCGTGCTGCGGATCATCAAACACCTGCACCGTCGGCGGGTGCTCGCCCTGACTCAGCGTCTCGACGAGCACGTCGACCTTGCCGCGCGCCTCCGCGACGGTGTCGCCACCGAACTGCGCCAGCAACCAGGCACCGCCCTCCGGCAGCAGGTGCAGCGCCGCAGGATGCATGTGTTTGCGCATCTCGTAGCCGATGAGCTTGTCATCCAGCGCCTCCAGCACGAACGGCTGGTGCGGATTCACGTCCCGTACGGCGTGCGCGGCGGCGACGATGTCGTGGTAGCCGAGCAGCACCATCGCCTTGGCGGGTGGTTCGGGCAGCAGGGCCAGCTCGGCGCGCAGCACGGTGACACAGGTCGACTCGCTGCCCACCAACGCCTGCGCGACGTTGAAGCCATGCTCGGGCAGCAGCGCGGCCAGGTTGTAGCCGGAGATACGCCGGGGCAGCTGGGGCAGGTTGCGCAACGCGTCGGCGTGCCGGTCGACCAACTCGCGGAGGCGACGGTGGATGTCGGCCGGTCGGCCACCGGCGGCGAGGATCCGCTCGTACTCGGCGTCGGAGGTGGGGCCGACCCACATCCGGACGCCGTCGTAGGTGAGCACCTCCAGTCGCCGGACGTTGGCGGCGGTGGTGCCGCTCCACTGGGCGGTCGAGCCGCAGGAGTTGTTGCCGATCATCCCGCCGATGGTGCAGTGCGAGTGGGTGGCCGGTTTCGGACCGAAGATCAGGTTGTCCCGCCGCCGGGTGTACGCGTTGAGTTCGTCCAGCACGATGCCCGGCTGCACGATCGCGCTACGCAGCGCCGGGTCGAAGGACTCGACGCGGTTGACGTACTTGGTGAAGTCGATGACGACCGCGACATTGCAGCACTCACCGGCCAGGCTCGTCCCCCCGCCCCGGGCGAGCACCGGTGCACCGTACTCCCGACACAGTTCGACGGTGGCGACCACGTCGGCCAGGTCCCGGGGTACGACCACGCCGATCGGCACCTGCCGGTAGTTGGAGCCGTCGGTGGCGTAGAGCGCCCGACTGCCGTCGTCGAAGCGCACCTCGCCGACGACGCGGCGGGACAGCGCCTCGGCCAGGGCGGTGACGTCCACCTCGACGGGGCGCCCACCAGGGCGCATCGTGGGGGTGGGAAGGACAGTCGCCATCACCGCTCCCGCAACTGCTGGATCTTGTCCTTGAACAGGGTGGTGGCGATCGACGCCCGATGCGGCTGCCCGCGCAGGAACGCCTCGGCGAAGTGCTTCGCCTGCTCGTACTTGATTTTCCCGGGCATCGGCGGCTCGTTGGCGTCGACCACCACGTCGACCAGTGCCGGACCGTCGTACGCCAACGCCTCCCGCAACGTCCCGCGCAGGTTACCGGGCCGGTCGACGTACGCCCCGAACCCACCGCAGCCACGCGCCCAGCCGGCGTAGTCCGGTTTCGAGCCCTCGAACCGCACACCGTACTCGGGATAGCCGAGCACCATCTGTTCCCACAGGATCTGCCCGAGGGAACTGTTGTTGTTGATCACGACCTTGATGGGCAGCCGGTACCGGCAGGCCGTATGGAACTCGGCCATCAGCATGGCAAACGCCCCGTCACCGGGATAGGCGATCACCTGCCGATCCGGATAGGCGTGCTGGATCGCGATCGCGTACGGCAGTGCGGGTGCCATGGTGGCCAGGTTGCCGGAGAGGTAGAACTCCCGGTCGCCCCGGATCGTCCAGTGCCGGGCCGCCCAGGTCGCCACGGTGCCCGAGTCACAGGTGAGTACGGCGTCGTCGGTGGCGAGGTCGTCGATCAGTGCGGCGAGGTACTGCGGGGCGATCGGGTCGCGGTCGGCGGACTCCAACGCCGCCATGTTGGTGCGCCAGCCCGCCATCTTCGCCTGATAGCTCGGTAGCAGCCGCCGCTCCGGACGGCGACGCAGCATCGGTAGCAGCGCCTCCAGGGTCGCGGCAACGTCTCCGATCAGCGGCACGTCGGTCGGCATCCGTACCCCGGCCCGAGTTGGCTCGATCTCGACCTGCACCGTCTTCACCTTGCCCGGGGTGGGCAGGTGCTTGGTGTAGGGGAAGTTGGTGCCGAGCATGACCAGGGTGTCGATCTCCTCGATCAGCTCCTCGCTCGGCTTCGTGCCGAGCAGGCCGATGCCCCCGGTGGTGTACGGCGAGTCGTCGGCCAGCACCATCTTGCCGGAGAGTGTCTTGATCACCGGCGCATCGAGGGTGTCGGCCAACTGTTCGACCAATCGTCCCGCTCCCCTGGCCCCGATGCCGACCAGGATGCCCACCTTCTGCCCCTCGTTGAGCAGCCGGGCCGCGGCGCGTAGTTCCGCCTCCCGGGGCCGGACCGCAGGGGCCAGGTAGATGGGGGCGGTCACCGGCGGGTTCGCCGGGGCAACCAACTCGTACGGCTGCTGCCCGGCCTCGGCGACCTGTATGTCGTTGGGCACCGTCAGGTGCGCCACGCCCCGCCGGCCGTACGCGGTGCGGATCGCGATGTCCACCAGGCTGGGTAGCTGCGCCGGGTTGACGATCATCTCGTTGTAGACGGCGACGTCGGCGAAGAACCGGTCGAGTTGCACCTCCTGCTGGTAACCGGTGCCCAGCACGCTGGTCTCCTGCATCCCGGTGATCGCCAGGACCGGTTGGTGGTCCATCTTCGCGTCGTAGAGCCCGTTGGCCAGGTGGATCCCGCCCGGTCCGCTGGTCGCCAGGCACACCCCGATCTCCCCGGTCGCCTTGGCGTGTGCGGTAGCCATGAAGGCCGCCGCCTCTTCGTGGTGCACGAGCACAAACCGGATCCGGTCGGCGTTACGCCGCAGGCCCTCCATGATCCCGTTGATGCCGTCACCCGGCAGACCGAAGACGGTCCGGACACCCCAGTCGGCCAGGCGGCTGACGAGCACTTCGGCGGCAATCGCACCCATGCCGGACCGCATACCCGCTGCGCATGACCTAAACGTTCGGGTCGACCGATGCTGGCGTCGTTCCGGCTCGCCAGGGCGGGATCCTGGCCGCATGGCCAGCGGTCACCTGGGCATTCAGCCGGACGGGGACACGTATCCGAGCAGATGGGGTGGCTGCCATGAACGCGAGGAAGCAACCGTCGACCAGCGGCGGGTCTGGCCGTGCCGGAGATCGATCCGGCCAGCCGCCGACCGACGGATCCGGCCCGGACACCGGTGGCCCTGAGTCGGCGGGGGTGTGGGGTTGGGGCGGTGGTTTCGATCGGGACACCCCGGTCGGCGTCGGTGCGGACTCGCCGTTGGACGAGGGCAGCGAGCCGACGGCTGTGCCACCGGGCCGGCGGGGTGAACGTCGGGCCGGGGAACCGAGCGAACCCACCGGGCCGGCCGGGCGGCACGGGTTCGGCCCGGTCGAACCGAGCCGGATACCGGCCGCCGGGCCGGGTGCGCCACCCGACCCCGCGCCGCGCCGCCGGACCTTCCCCGACGAGACGATGACCGGTGACCTGCCGGACAACGCGGTCGAGGAACAGACCGGCATGCGTCCGGAGGGCGTCTCGAAACGAAGCGCCCGGTAACCGCAGTCGTCAGCCGGCCGGGTCCGGATCACTGTCGAGTCGGGCATGCACGTGCATGTCGTGCCAGCCGTCGGTGTGCCGGGCCTCGCCGCGTTTCGTGCCCTCGGCAGTGAAGCCGGCGCGTTGCGCCACCCGGCAGGACGCCGGGTTCGATGTCGAGTGGTACAGCTCGACCCGGTGCAGACCGAGGGTGGCGAAGGCCCAGGTGGCCAACGTCGTCAGCGCCCGCGGGGCGACCCGCCGACCCCGGGCGGCGGGCAGCACCCAGTACGCCGCCTCGGCCTGTCCCTCGGACAGATCGAGGCGACGCAGACTGATCTGGCCGACGACCTCCGACGAGTCGACCACGGCCCAACCCGCGCCGGTCTCGGCCTGCCACCGGTCGGGCCAGTGGGCGATCCAGTCCCGCGCCTCGGCATCGGTCATGGTCCGGCAGTGCCAACGTTGGATGGCCGGATCGGCGTACCCGGCGAGCACCGCCGGACGATCCGACGGCTCCCAGGGACGGAGGACAAGACCGTCGGCCCGGAGCAGGGGCTGCTTCAGCATCGCCATGTTCCCGGCTGACAGGACGGGTTCGACCAGGGACGGCACGCGCCCACTATAGCGACGTCCCGAATGCCCCTTCCTGCCCAGGAACGTCCCCGAGCACCGCGAGATCAGCCGGGAAGAGGCCATCCCGGACGCTGATTCACGCACAGAACGCCGAGTCCCAGTCCGGTCGACGCCCCTCCCGATCGAACTGCGGCACCACGGACCATGGCCGGACGCGAACAAAACAACTTGGAATCCGCCCACCAAGACGCACTTCGCCATCATGAACGCGAAGTCCGGCACATGTCCGAGCGCGTTCTGGGGGCTGACGGCACGGCCATCGACCAGCCGAACTGACTCGATCAGCCGCCCGACCAGCGAAATACATTCGCGCACAATTTTCTCCACCCCAGATTGGACTTCATCTGAGACATTGAATGTTCCCCGACATAAGCGGACACGCTCCTCAATCGCGAATTTCGCTTATTACATCGACGCCTATAGGTGTCTTACAGTGAGCCGGCCGGCGCCACGAGAGATGGCACCTCGGGGTGACCGGCGTTCCCATAACCTCCCTCGAAGGGATCCGTCCATGGGTATCGCAAGCCGGTCGGTCGGCCGGTCCGCTCCTCGACTCCTCGTCGGAGCGGTGCTGGCCGCGCTACTGACCATGTCGACCGCTGGTGCCGCGTTGGGTGACACCAGCACCACCGTTCCGTCGAGCGCCGACTCGACGATCGCCGCTCCGACCGATGTCTACATCCGGGACGTCGCCGCCGACGTCGGCCTCCAACCGCACAGCTACAACCCGCTCTGGGCCAGCCCAGACATCAAGGTCTGCCACACCGCGGTCGAGTGCGCGGTGAGTCAGAATCCGATCGTCGGCATCACGAACTACATCTTCGTGAAGCTCCGGAACCCCGGCCCGTACGGTTCCGGGCTCGGCAACGGCACGTTGCGCGTCTACCGCACCACCCCGGGTGGCGGCGCGACCTGGCCCGGCGCATGGACGCAGATCGGCGCGGTGAGCGTCCCGGTGCCCGCCGGCACGACCACGGTGACCATTCCGTGGAACGGCGTACCCGGTCCCGGGCACTTCTGCCTGCTCGCCCGGTGGGTCTCCCCCACCGACCCGATGGTCTTCGAAGGCCCGGACATCAGCCTCAACACCCGTTACAACAACAACATCGCCTGGCGCAATGTCAACTCGGTGAACCTGTTCGTCGGCCAACCGCAGGTCCGGCCGTTCGCCATCGGTAACTCGCTCACCGTGGCGACCCGCAACGACCTGGTCTTCACCCCGGTCGGGGCCCCGTTCCAGGCTGCCGGCGGCCGGATCATCGCCGACCTCGGCCCGACCCTGTTCGAGCGTTGGGTGGCGGCCGGGCGGCCCGGTGAAGGCATCCGGGAGGTCGGCAGGAACCAGGTAGAGATCGTCAGCCAGGGCTCAGCCCGGATCAACGACCTGCTGCTGAACCCGGGTGAGCGGCCGGAGTTCTCGCTCATCTTCACGGCGACAGCCGCGACGACGCGCCCGTTCACGCTGCACGTCAACCAGGCCGGCCCGGACAAGGAGGGCGCGGCCAAGACCGACCTGGGTGGTGTGGAGTACCAGATCACGGTCGGCCAACAGGGCTGACCCCACCCCTGCCGGGGCGGGGTGGGGTCACCGGACACCGTCCGCCCCACCCGCCCCGGCACCGGCCGCACGTAGCACGCCGACTCGGCTCGTGTCGGGTCCCACCACCGGCACGGCCCACTGAGGAGTGATCCCATGTCTCACCACCGCTGCGCGCAGCCCGGCCACCCATCGTCCCGACCGATCCACCGCCGGCCCCTCGTACGATGGTGGCGGTGTCCCGCCGCCGTCCTGACCAGCCTGGTCCTCGCCACTGTCGCAGCCAGCCCGGCCGCAGCGGTCCCCGCCACCGGCGTCGTGCTCGGTGCCGGCAGCGCCGGTGCCGTACCCGGCAGTTATCTCGTCGTGCTCAAGGGTGACCACCGGCTGGACGCGGCGACCAGCACCGAGTTGGCCGCCCGCCACGGCGGCACGGTGACCCGGGTCTTCGACCGGGTTCTGCACGGTTTCGCCGCTCAACTCACCGAAACCCAGGCCCGGCGACTCGCTGCCGATCCAGCGGTGGCCTACGTCGAGCAGGACCAACGAGTACAGGCCATGGGCAGCCAACCCAACCCGCCATCGTGGGGGCTGGACCGGATCGACCAGCGCTACCTGCCGTTGGACGGTACCTACCTCTTTGGCCCGAGCGTCGGTGTTCGGCTCTACGTCATCGACACCGGTATCCGGATCACCCACGCCGACTTGGGCGGTCGAGCGCTGTACGGGTACGACTCCGTCGACAACGACTACGTCGCCCAGGACGGTAACGGGCACGGCACGTTCGTCGCCGGGCTCATCGCCGGCAACGTCCACGGCGTGGCGAAGACCGCCACCGTCATCGCGGTACGGGTGCTGAACAACTCCGGTGCCGGCACAGTCGCCGGGGTCATCGCCGAATCAACTGGGTCACCGGTAACGCGGTCGCCCCCTCCGTCGCGAACATGAGTCTCGGCGGTCCGGCGAGCAACGCCCTCGACACCGCGGTACGCAACTCGATCAGCAGCGGGATCACCTACACCGTGCCGGCGGGCGCGGCTAACGGCAACGCGAACACCAGCTCGCCGGCTCGGGTCACCCAGGCGCTGACCGTCGGGGTGACCGACCGCAACGACGTGGTCCCGGCGTGGTCGAACTGGGGCGATGTCATCGACATCTGCGCCCCCGGTGTGCAGGTCGTCTCCCTGTGGAACGCCAGCGACAGCGCCACCTACACCGCCAGCGGAACGTCCTTCGGCGCGGCGCACGTGGCCGGTGCCGTCGCGCTCTACCTCTACGACAATCCGGCGGCCAGCCCGGCGACCGTACATTCGGCCATCGTGTCGCATGGCACCACCGGTATCGTCCCGGATGGCCGGTGCGGCGCCCCCGGCCGGTTGCTCTACACCGGCGTGTGAGGCATGACAGCTCCGGCCGGTCGCTCCGCTCCTTCACCCGCCTCCGGCGGTGGTACGTGGCTACCACCGCCGGAGGGTCCCGATCGCGACCAGCGGTACGTCCGGCTCAGCCGGCGAGTACCCGCTGGAGTCGGCGCGCCTCGGTCGCCAGTCGACTCGTACCACCGCGCGCGGCGACAGCGGTGAGTTCCGGGCAGGGCACCGGGTCACCCGCACCACGGTGCGTCGCCACCTGGGCCCCAAGGGCCAGCAGGTCGGGCAGCCCTCGGGGCGCGGCGGGCAACAGGCCGGGTAGCGCGGCGACGATCACCTGCCACACGGTCGCCCCCGCGCCGGCCCGGGCCGCGTCGGCCAGCGCCGGCACCACCCGGCTCAACTTGATCGTCCCGTCCGCACCGAGATCACCCAGTTCGCGCCCGACCCCGGCGGCGAACTCCGTACCCGTGCCGGACAACAGCAGGAACGCGTCGACCCCGGCCACCCGGTCGGCCTCGTGGCGGGCGGCGAGCGTGTAGGCCAACGCGAGGACCATCGCCGATCCGACCGGGCCGTCGCATTCCGCCAGCAGCGGCAGCAACGCACCGTCGCCCCGGCCGTCGCTGTCGGCCAACGCCGCGATGCCCGGTAGCGCCCACGCGGCCACCACCTCGCGATGGTGCGGCAGCGTCGCGGGCCACAGGTCACTGGCCGTGACCGAAGCGATCGTCGGCGTCGTCCTGCGATGCAGGGTGAACAGTTGCTCGTCGAGACGACCGAGCGGTTCGCCCGCTGGCTGGAGATTGACCACGACCCGGCGGACCAGGGTGGCAGCGGGTTGCCAGTAGTTCCGCGACCGGTTCGGCTCGGGGCGCTGCTCCACCCGGACTGCCACCGGATCCGACGCCCCGCCGGCTGCCAACCAGCCGGCGAGACGTTTCCCGGACGGGGAACTCAGTGCCCGGACCCGGGTGCCCAGCGTCGGATCCGTCTCACGAGGCAACCGCAGCAGCGCCTGTTCCAGGTCTCTCGACCAGGGTTGCCAGCCGGCCGCCTCCGCTGCCTCGATCCGGCCGAGCAGCACCTCGACGGCGAGTGATCCGGTGACCGACGTGGGGGTCGAGACCAGCAGCGGCACCGGCCGACGGTCTAGTTGCACCGCGACCTCCGCGATCCGCAACCCGAGCACCTGGTCGAAAGACCGTGGAATCCCCGAGTCCGGCAGTCCGAACGAGTCGTCGTCCCGGGCACCTCGGATGACGGTGACCCGGCGCACCCCACCAGCAGCAGACGATGTCCTGCGCGACGACACCATCCGGTTCCAGACACCGCTGTGCCGGCCGGGCGTGATTGCGCTGCGGATCGCCTCTCCGAGCCAGACCAAGCGATGCTGGTGCACCCAGGTCTGGTTGTCGAAGACATCTTCGTGGCGGTCGAGCACCGCCATCAGCGCGTCGGCCAGACCGGCCCGGTCGACGGCATGCAGTGCCACGAGGCCGGCGAGGATCCGCTCCCAGGCCACCGCCGTTTCGCCGCCGTGCACGAGGGCCGCGATCTCCTCCGCCAACTCGGCGGCGCTGCCGATCGGTGTGGGCATCTCCGCCGGGGTGGGTACCGGTAACCCGAACAGCCCAGCCGAGGTGCTGTCGGCCGGCGTCTCGCCCGAGGATGCGCCTGCGGTGCCGAACAGTTCGGCAGCCCGGGTCGGTAGGTCCCCGCCGAGCAGGTCCGCCGAGACCGCCAGCCCGGCCACCGCCGCGGCATCCACCCGGGTCAGGTGCCTGGCCACGACGGTAAGAGCCCGGTCCTGGACATCGAGCGCCTCGTGTCCGAACGCGACCGACACCACGTCGAGCACCTCGCCGGCCCGGTCGGGGTGTCGGCGGGCCACCCGGTCGAGCCAGCCGAGCTGGGCCTTCACCAGTCCTTTCTCCCGTCGGAGCAGGGTCTGCCGGCTCACGTCCAGCAGGGTCGCCAACTCCAGCCGTCCGGCATCGTCGATGACGCGCAGGGCACGCTGGGCCAAGCCGGCGACGGTGCTCGACGCGTCCGGCAACAGCCGGGCGTAGTCGAGGACCCGGTCGGCGAGTTCGTCGACGGTCGGGGTCAGCGTCTCGTGCAACAGCAGGAACGGGCGCAGCGCACCGGGCCGGTCGCCACGCAGGAACCGACCCAGGCAACCGTCCAGCAGGACCTTGCGGTCCAACCGCCCCTCCCCGGCCAGCAGCGCGAGCGTGGTGGGGAAGATCGGGGTGTCGTCCCACACCCCCCGCTGGTTGTCCCACCTGCCCTGGACGAGGTGGTTGCCGATTCCGTCGACCTCGAAGATGGACGGGAGGACCAGGTCCAGGAAGGGATCGTCGCGCAGCCGGTCGGCGAGGGGCACCGCACGCCGATGCGGGTCAACGGTGAGCACCCCGTTCAGCCAGCCTCGCAGGAAGCCCTCATTGGCCGGTGGCGTGGCTCCGGTCTCGATCAGCAGTGCCGCCACGAAGTTCCAGTGGAAGGCGTCCCGGTCGAGTCGGTCGGCGAGTCGTACGGCGAGATCCCCGAGCCACGGCACCTGCCGGGCTCGGGCCAGGTCGAGGAAGAGCCGGGTGGGGATGCGGCCCCACACGTCCCGCACGCTGCGCCGGCACAGCAGTGCGGCGGCCCGCGCCGCCGAGGGTAGGCAACCGATCGCGGCCAGTCCCACCCCGGCGGCCGGATTGCCCTTGTCGCCCCACCACCGGTCGGCGGGCACCTGCCGGACGTACGCCTCCAGGTCACGGGCCAACGCGAGACGCTGCTCCTCGGTGGCTGCGATGAGCAGCCGAAACACGCTGCTCCGGTCAACGCGTTCGATCCGGTCCCGGAGCATCGGCCAGGTCAGCGTCGACTCGGTCACCTCGTCACCTCGGTCCCGGTCACCGTGCCCGACTGGGTCACCGGAGCGGCTGCCGCCTCGGGAACATCCCGGTCCACACCGTCCCGCACCATCCGTACCGCCAACGCGTGCTTGCACGGCCCGCGTCCGCCCCGGTGTTTGGCCCACCAGGGACAGGTGCAGGTCAGCCCGACGTCGGACAGCCGTACCTGATAGTTGCCGTTGTCGCCGCGTACGGTGGCCAGGTCGCCAGCCAACGTGACGGCATGTGCCGCGACCAGTGCCCGTGCCGCGCGGAGCCGGGGGTTCATCCGCTCGATCGTGCCCGCGTCGTAGGGAAGTGTCCGGTGGAAGTAGCCGGCCTCGGCCACGTCGTAGCCGACCCGACCGGCGGCGCCGAGCTGGGTCAGCGCGGCCCGCACCCGTACGGCGTCGAGCCCGGACGCGTCGGCCAGCACGGCCGGGTCGATCGTCGGATCCCAGGACAGCAGGGCGCTGATCAGGTCGGCGTCGTCGGCGACCTCGTCGGAGGCGAGCGCGGACAACACCGCTCCCTCGCCGGAAAAGCCTCGGTGCGGTTCGGGCGAGAGCGTCACCGACAGCCGCATCGCGGGGGTGGTCAGCTCCCAGGTGCTCGACACCGGGCCACTGCTCGCCCCCACTGGCGGGCCGTAGATCCGCAGATGGGTGGCGAAGCGCAGGAACGGGCGCAGGGCAGCGAGCCGGCCGGCTCCGGGCAGGCAGACCGCCCCCGGCAGCGGTCGGGAGGTCAGCCGCAGCGTCCGGCCCGCTGGCACCGCCCAGAGCACGGACCAGTCGTTACCGGCGGGCAGTCGACGCAGAAACGCCATGGCGTCGGTCGCGCCGACCTGGGCCCGGAGGTCGAAGCTGGACGTGATCACCTGGGCTTCGGCGAAGCCGCGCAGCCAGCGTGACGGCAGCGGCACCTTGCGCTCGACGATCGGCCCGTCGAAGGTGGTGACGGTAAGGTCGTCCGGGCCGACCGCGAGGTGCAGCGGGTCCGCGCCAGCCACCCGGGCCAGGGCCTGCCGCAGCGGCGGGTTGACGTCGACGTTGGTAGTGCCGTGCGCGACGATGTCACCATCCAGGCCAGCCGACAGCACGTCGAGGCGGGCGTAGACGCCGCAACAGCCGGAGAACGACTCGAACCGCAGCCGGTCCCGGCCGCCGGTGACCACCGGGTCCAGGCTCGCCGGGTTGATCGGCTGGTGGTAGCGGGTGCGCGCCACCTCGGCGACCGCGAGCAGGCCGACGGCCGCCGCCTCGGCGGCGGTGACGAAGCCGGTGAAGAACCTCGGGTGGGTGGTCGGGCCGCCGGAGGTCTGTAGGGTCAGGTGCCCGCCGTCGGGCGCGAGGCTCGACGAGCCCAGATAGGAGTACGACGCAACCGCTGCCATGGCCCGGGAAACTACCTCCGGGGTACGACGCGCCATCGACCCGGCACTCCCCACCCGGTCGGGAGGTGCACGATATGCGGCGCTCCGGACCGGTATCGTGCCGTCGTGACCGACCACGAGAACCAGCGAGCCGTGGACATCTACACCGACGGCGCGTGCAGCGGCAATCCGGGACCGGGCGGGTGGGGCGCGGTACTGCGTTACGGCAACACGGAGAAGGAGATCCACGGCGGTGAGGCAGGCGACACCACCAACAACCGGATGGAGCTGATGGCAGCTATCCGGGCGTTGGAGAGCCTGACCCGGCGGGTGATGGTACGGGTGCACACCGACAGCACCTACGTGCGCGACGGCATCACGCGGTGGCTCCCCCGGTGGAAGGCCAACGGCTGGCAGACCGCCGCCCGGCAGCCGGTCAAGAACGCCGACCTGTGGCAGCGGCTGGACACGGCGACCAGCGGCCACGAGGTGCGCTGGCACTGGGTGAAGGGGCACGCGGGACATCCGGAGAACGAGCGCGCCGACCGACTGGCGGCCAAGGGGCTGCGGGAGGCGTGCGCGTCGGCTGGTCTTCCCGTACCCAGCGACGGTCCGAAGGCGCGTCGGGTCGGGCGGTCCACCGCAGCGGCCGGCACGGCGAGCCGCAGCACGGTGCCTGCCGCACGAGGTTAGTCCAGCGGGCCGGTACAAACGTCGGCCCCACGGAGCATGTCACGCCCAACCGCACGGCAAACCCTTGCCCTGTCCGTCGCCCTTGGGCGTGGCCGCCTTCACGCATGACATCGCTCTCGAACCGCCTGTCCGCCGGGCGGAGCTGCGTGTCCGGGCGGCCTGGCGGGGTGCGACAACGACGCCAGGCTAGGCGGGGGTGAGCATCTCGCGGCTCAGTTGGTGACTGATCCGTTCCAGGGCCTCCACGCCCTGTTCCTTCTGGGCGAGGTTGGTTTGTAGGTACTTCACGCATTCGGTCTCGCCCATGACCGAGGTCCAGTCGACCAGGCTCTGGTAACTGGTGATCGCGAAGTACATGAACCGGATGGCGGTGCCGAGCGCGAACAGGTCCAGTACGTCGCGGGCGGGCTGTAGAGCGATGAACTGTTCCAGCCGTTTGCGGATGCCCTCGATGGTGGTGGAGGGGGTTTCCAGCGGTGCGGCGCCCAGGGCACGCATACACATCAGGATGTTCTCGGACTGCCGTCCGCTCGCCTTCTCCTCTTCGCACAGGGTTCGCTTCAGCTCACTGTGCTGAACGTACCCGGCTATCCAAGCAAGCATCTGCCCGCCGGCCTTCTCCGCATCGCGCAGTACGCCCATCTCGTAGTAGAACAGGCCCTCTGCGGTATCCAGTCCCATCCGTCGTCCCCCGCCCGCTTCTCGGTGCCGGTCGAAGTCGTCGGCTACCCAGGAAGCCGGGATTGAATCCAGCCGGTCGGCGTCGATCTGCATCGCGCTACCCGGCTCGGCGGGGACGAGCGCGACGAGGAAACCTCCGCAGTCGGGCGGTTGGGCGGCAGCACCGTCGGACCAGGCGAAGAGCACGCCGGACGGGTTGCGGTGCTGGTGAGCGACTTACACCGCAACGGTGTAGCCAACGATCCGAGCCGCAGACCTTGACACAAATCGATCGATGCGTCAGGTTGTGCCCACCTGATCACGAGATTGACCAATGGATCAGTGACGACCAGACGCGGGGGGACCCGAGGACGATCGGAGAACTGATGCGAGTAACGACAACACGGAAACGGGCGCTCGCGCTGCTCGCCGCCGCAGGCCTCCTCCTGGTACCGATGAAGACGACGGCCGAGTCGCCGGCGACGACGCCGACCGCGCAGGAGTGGACCCCGGCAGCACAGACCCAGGCCCGCAACATCCCCACCCCGGAACGCTACTTCGGCTTCAGGATGGGCACCACCGGCCGGCTCGCCGGGTTCCCGAAGATCAAGGACTATCTCCGCCTCGTCGACCGTAACTCCGACCGGGTCACCTACCAGGTGGCCGGCACCACCACGGACGGCAACGAGTACCCGGTCCTGTTCGTCAGCTCGCCGGGCAACCTGCGCAGGCTCGATCGGATCGTCGAGATGAACCGTCGACTCGCTGACCCCCGGGGCCTCACCCCCGAGCGGGCCCGCGCACTGGCCGCGCAGAGCGTTCCGGTCTACATGCTGGAAGCCACCCTGCACTCCACCGAGGTCTCCAACACCCAGGCCATCGTCGACCTCGTGCACCGGTTCGCCACCGAGGACTCCGACTACACCCGCAACGTGCTGGACAACGTCGTCATCATGCTGATCCCGTCCGGAAATCCCGACGGGCAACACCGGGTGGTCGACTACTTCAACAAGACCGCCGGCACCAACCTCAACCGGGTCTACCCGGACCTCTACCAGAAGTACGTCGGGCACGACAACAACCGGGACTGGTTCATGTTCACCCAGCCCGAGACCCGGATCCGTACCAACCTGGAGAAGAAGTACCGGCCGGTGGTGTTCCACGCCGGCCATCAGGCCGGCACCGGCAGTCCCCGGATCTGGCTACCGACCTACGACGAGCCGCTCAGCCGGGACATCGACCCGATCACCATCGAGTCGGCGAACTCACTCGGCGCGCAGGTCGGCCGGGCCCTGATCGCCGAAGGCAAGACGGGCGTCCAGCACGACGACGCGTACGGCATCTTCTGGAACGCCGACGTCGCCGGGTACTCCTCCTACCGGGGCACGTCACTGTTCCTGCACGAGATCGCCAGCGCACGGGACCTGGCGTACCCGGTCAAGAGCACTGACGGTAGACCGCTGGGGTCGCAGGATCGGACGATGCGCAACGTCGCGCCGTACGACAGCGACACGTGGACGCTGGAGCAGATGGTCGACTATGCCAAGACCAGCTACTACACGGGTCTGAAGACGGTCGCCGACAGCGCCCAGGGTTGGCTCTACAACAACCTCTACCAGGTGGCCCGCAACAGCCTCACCTGGACCGGCGGCCCCCACGCCTACGTCATCCCCGCCGCGCAACGAGACCCGTACGCCACCTTCGAACTGCTGGACATCCTGGAGCTCGGCGAGGTCGAAATCGACCGTGCGACGAGGGCGTTCACGGCCGGCAACCAGCGTTACGAGGCCGGCTCATACGTCATCCGGACCCAGCAGCCGCTGGGCCGGTGGGTCGACCAACTGTTGAAGATCGAGGCGTACCCGCAGAACGCCCGCAAGTGCGCCAACTGCCCGCTGATCATGCCGTACAGCGAGACCACCGACAATCTCGCGTTGCTGCTCGGCGTTGACGTGGACGCCGTTCAGGACTCGTTCACCGCCCGGCTGGAGCGGGTCGGCCACATCGGCCCCACCCCGGTACGGATGCCAACCGCGCCGAGGGCCAGCGGTGCGTACCTCGTCTCGCCCCACTCGTACGCGATCGGCAAGATGCTCGCCGCCCTCCAGGCCGCCAACGTCCCGGTGTTCCGGTCGGCGGGCACATTCGCCGCTGCCGGCCGCGACTTCGCGGCTGGCACCGTGATCGTCCCGCCGAGCGGCCAGGCCCGTACGGTACTGGCCCGGGTCTCGGCCGAAACCGGCGTACCGGTCTTCGCCACCGACAGCACCCCTCGGGTGAAGGGCTTCCAGCTCAAGCCGAACACCCGGGTCGGGCTGATCCGGGGCGCGAACAACATGCCCGGCGGTTGGCTGATGTGGATGTTCGACCAGTACGGCGTCAACTACCGGGTCGTCAGCGCGGACGACTACACCGGCGGTGGGCTCGCGTCCCGGTACGACACGATCGTCATCGCCGACGGCGTCACCAAGCAACGGATCGTCACCGGGCTCGACCCGGCCCGTCATCCGCAGGAGTTCGCCTGGGCACGCGGGGTCGGTGAGGCGGGCTGGGCCCAACTGCGGGCGTATGTCCAGGGCGGTGGCAACCTGGTCGCCATCGGCGACGGGGCGGACACCGCGCGGGAGTTGCTCGACCTGCCGATCCGCAACGTCGTACCGACCAACCGCGATCAGTTCAACGTGCCGGGCGCGCTGGTGCAGAACACCTTCGACCCGGCCACTCCGGCGGCTTGGGGCATGCCGGCACAGTGGCCGGTGTGGTTCTACAACAACGCCGCCTACCAGGTCACCGGCACCGGGGCCCGGGTGGCGGCCAGCTATCCGACCCGGGGTGAGCTGTTGGCCAGCGGGTACGCCCATGGCCAGCAGGCCCTCGCCGGCCTGGCCAACGTCGTGTCGTTCGACGTGGGGCAGGGCCAGGTGACCATCGCGGGCGGCGAGATCACCTTCCGGAGCTGGCCACGTGCCGCCTTCCCGGTGCTCTACAACTCCATCTACCACGGTCCGGCACAGCCGGCGGACGCACCACGGTTCGACTGACCGTCTCGCGTGGCGGTGGCCGGGCCGGCCACCGCCTCCCGGGAGCGATCGGCGAACGTTCGCCGGCTCAGCCGACCGGCAGGCCGGTCAACCAGTCCTGCCAGACCTGCCGTGTCCCGGCCGGGTCGGCATCGGCGGCGAAGATGTGGTGCCCGACGACCAGGACGTTGCCTCGGTCCGGACCGGAGTGGATGAACCGGTAGAGGGCGTCGGTGGTCCGTACGCCGAAGTAGGTCGGCAGCTCCACGAGGTCCACAACCCCGCCGGTTGGTGGCAGTCCAGGCAGTTCGAGCCGGGCAGGTTGCCCCGCGACGGCAGGGCCGGTGAGCCCGAACGCGCTGGTCACCGCCGCCCACACTTGGTCGGGATCGCCGGCACCGGGCCGAAACGCGGTGACCGGGGTTCCGGTACGACCAGCGAAGTGCGCCAGGTACGCCGTTAGCGTCCCGAGGTACATGTCCCAGCCAACACGTAGGGCGTCGTACTCGGTCTCCCAGTTGTCGCCGAGCACGCCGCTGTGCACCATCCGCAGCACGGTGCTGCCCTGGTCGCGGCCTTCGATCAGGTATTCGATGGCCATGAAGGTGCCATCCGGTCCTGGTTCGGTCTGGTACGCGTACCGCTTCCCGGGCTCCCAGGCCGTCACCGTCGCGTCCTCGACCTCGCCGGCCATGGCGAACCGGTGCCGACCACCTTCGCGCGGTTCGACCTCGCTGTGTCCCATGAACCAGGAGTCGATGCCCGGACCGGTGGCGATCGCAGACCAGACCTCCTCCGGGGTGGCGGACAGTTCGATTTCCTTGCCGAGTTCAAACGGGTGTCCCATGGTGGCACCTCTCTGTGTCGGTGGGCTGGCCTATCCGGTCGATCGGATCGGGCAGGGCTGACGACCCGGTCAGGGCTTCTCGGAATCGGGCGTACGATTCGGTGGGCTCACACTCGGATGCAGGGCAATCACCATCCGGTGCGTACGCCCCTCGGAGGCCTGTTCGTCGTGGTATTTGCCGACCAGGCGGGTGACGGTGGCGGCCAACTCCTCGGCGAAGGCCGCCCGGTCGCTGGCTGAAGCGAAGCGGATGTCGGCGTCGAGGGCGAAGGTCCCCACCCGTTTCTTGACCCGGTCCGCGCCGCTGATCAGCGCACCCACGTCCTGGACGAGTCGGGCGGAGATCGCCAGTAGCCACCGCGCGGAGAGCCGGTCCGGTGCCTGGGCCGGATCCGGGCGTACGGCGGCGAGTGCGGTTGGTGAGATCACGTAGGACGCGGCGGTGGCCTGCATGACGCGCTCGGTGACGTTCCCCTTTCGGCGCTCCTCGACCAGCTCGATCAGGCCGTGCTGCTCCAGTGTTCGCAGGTGGTAGTTGACCTTCTGGCGGGCGAGGCCAACCCGGGCCGCGAGCATCGTCGCCGAGGCTGGTTCGGCGAGTGCGGCGAGCAACCGCGCCCGGATCGGGTCGAGCGATGCCTCCGCCGCCGCCGGCTCCTCGATCACTGCGATGTCGAACATGCCACCACCTTCTCACCGACATATTTTCTTGTCAAGAAAAGTTCAATCGTCGGCCCACCGATCCTCCGACTTCGTTAGCCCGTACGCCGCGACCCGCTCGCCGGCCATCCGCAACATGCCCGAGCCCGGATCGTTACCCGCGACTGAGACGGCGACGTACGGGGACACCTGCGCGTCGAGGCAAGCACCGGTCGTTGGACCCGGCTCGGTTTCAACGGCTACGCGGAGGGCGGGAGTACCCCTCCACTGGACGCACGGCCCTCCGTGCTCATGACCGAGACCGCCCTCTCGCTCCGGGTGTCCCTGCTGGTGGTGGCTGTCATGGGTCGACGGTTGGCCCGGTACGGTGGGGACAGCTGGTTGGCACACTCCGGTCGGTCTATGTGAGACTCTGCCCGTGACGACCCCTCCGCCGCCGGGTGTGCCCCAGCCGCCGGGTGCGATTCCGCCAGATCCGGACACGACACAGTGGTCCGTAGATCCCAGCGTCCTTCCACCGGGACCGGGCACCCCGCTACCACCGCCAATGCCTCCGAAGCGCAATGGCCCCCTCATCATCGGGGTGATCGCCGGGGTGCTGGCACTGTGCCTACTGGGAACCTGCGGGATCGCGGTGGCCGCGGTGGCCTTCTTCAACGCCAAGGACGACCGGCAGAATCAGGCGACCGGTGATACTGACCCGTGGACCTCGCCCACCCCGCGAAGGACCAATTACCCGACACCGTCCAAGACGGAGACGGACTCGCCGAACCGACTCCCGACAACCAAGGCACCGCCGCCCCCGCCGGCGAAGATCGGGCAGTGCATCGCTGTCAGCGAGCAGGGCGACTTCCAGGGGGTCGGCAACTGCAACGGCACTCGTGGCACCTACCGGGTGCTCTCGGTGGACTACGAGCGGAACGACTGCGCAAACCCCAAAGCCGCATACATTACCGAAGATGGCTATCGACTGTGTCTGGAACTACACCTGGTGCGCTTCTACTGTTACAAGTTCCCGAAGGGTAACGGCTGGATCGTGGCTGCGTCGAAATGCAAGGCAAAGGGCACCGTCCACATCATCGACATCGTTCCCGGCGCCGCCAACGACCGCCAGTGCACCCGCGACTACAAATGGAACCGCTGGTATCGGTTCACCGACCCGGTCGTCGTCTACTGCGTCATGCAGTACTAGCGCCACCAGAGGCTAGCGCGACCAAAGCGGGGCAGCCTTGGTGACGATCCGCAGGACACCTGCGCGCTGGCCCGTCCCCGGCCGGCTATGCTCGTCCACGGCGCTGGTCCGCCCCGGGTATTGGCTGCTCGGGCGGCGTAAGAGGGAACCCGGTGAGAGTCCGGGACTGCCCCGCAGCGGTGAGCGGGAACGACCGCCGTCAGACGCACTGGACGAAGCACGTCTGGGAAGCGACGGCCAGTAGGACGCCATCGGAGGCTGTCTCCGATGCGATGCCCGCGAGTCCGAAGACCTGCCCGCGCTGCGTACACGAACCCGTGTGCGCAGCCGTCGGCTTCGCGGGTGGGCCGGGCGGACGACGCGCCGTGGCCGGCTGGTGCCGCGACGTGGCAGGCCGCTGCCTCCCGGGGATCGACGGTTCGGTTCTCGAGGGACGGACTGTAGTTGTGACCACCACCATCGTTTCCCCGCCCGACGTCGGCGACGGCCGACCGCCTTCGGCCTCGCACCTGACCCTGTCGCAGATCATGGACCAGCACCACACCAACCTGATGGGTACCGTCCACGGCGGCCGGATCCTCAACCTCATCGACTCCGTTGCCGGCGTCGTGGCCGCCCGGCACTCCGATGGTCCGGCGGTGACCGCCGCCATCGATGAGACCGCCTTCCTGCGGGCGGTACGCGTCGGCGACGTCGTACACGTCGACGCGCGGATCACCTGGGCCGGCCGTAGCTCGATGGAGGTCGCCGTCAGGGTCACCGCCGATCGGTGGGACCGGGCGGTACCGGCCGACACGGTAGCCACCGCGCACCTGGTCATGGTCGCCGTGGACAACGCGGGTCGGCCGCGTGCCGTCCCCGCCCTGCTACCGGAGACGGACGACGACCGGCGCCGCTACCGGGAGGCCCGGATCCGGCGTGAGCACCGGCTGACCCTACGGCAGGCACTCCTCCAGCACACCACCGAGGGCTGAGTCGTGGGCCCCGTCTCCACCAGTGTGCTGGTCGGCTACCTCGCCGCGATCACCCTTCTCATGATCACGCCCGGACCGGACATGATGTTCGTCCTGGCCAACGCCGCCCGGTACGGCGTCCGCGCCGGAGTCGTCGCCGCGGTCGGCGTCGCCGTCGGCGAGGCCATCCACGTCCTGGCCGTCGTGCTGGGACTGGCCACGGTGATCGCCACCTCGCCGGTGCTGTTCACCGCGATCAGATGGGGTGGTGCGGCGTACCTGGTTCTGCTCGGCCTGCTCGCACTACGCCGAAGTCCGCAGCCGGGTACCGACCTGGCCGGACCGGCCAACGCCGAGTTGCGCCGGGCCTTCAGCCGGGGGCTCATGACCAACCTGCTCAACCCGAAGATGATCCTGTTCAGCGTCGCGTTCCTCCCCCAGTTCGTGGACGCGTCCGCCGGCAACGTCACGGCGCAACTGGTCACCCTCGGTGCGCTGTTCGTGCTGGTGCAGCTGACCGTCGACATCGGCCTGGGCATGCTGGCCGGCCGCCTCTCCGGTCGCGTCTCCACCGACCGTTGGTCCCGACGGGTCAGCCGGATCTGCACGGTCGCCTTCATCGGCCTGGGACTGCGCCTGGCCCTGGGCTGACCGGGGACGCCGGGTGGGGTCCGTCGACCCCACCCGGGCAAGGTCATCTCCCAGTCCAGCAGGTCCTCACCGTTCGGCAGGTCCTCACCGCCGTGCCCTGCCCCTAGGCGTCAACCGCAAGCGAATCGAGGCAGGCCATCTCATCCGCGGAGAGTCGTAGCGCGCCCGCCGCGATGTTGGCGACCAGATGTTCGGGGTTACCGGTACCCGGTATGGCCAGCACGTGCTGGCCACGCTGCAACGTCCAGGCCAACCGGACCTGCGCAGCCGTCGTGCCGTGGGCTCGGGCGATGTCGAGTATCTCGGTGCGGTCCGTGCTGCTCGCGCCCGCCTCACGGCCGGCACCGGCGATGGCGAAAAAGGGTACGAAGGCGATGCCCTGTGCACCACAGGCGCGCAGGAGGTCATCGGTATGCCGGCGGAACCCGATGCCGTACGGGTTCTGCACGCATACCACCGGCGCGATGGCCTGGGCCTCGGCAAGATGTTCGGGCCTGATGTTGGAGATGCCCAGATGGCGGATCAGGCCCGCGTCACGCAGCTCCGCCAGTGCGCCGAACCGCTCGGCAATCGACTCGGGGCCGTGGACCCGCAGGTTGACCACATCGAGATGGTCGCGCCCGAGCTGACGCAGGTTCTCCTCGACCTGGCCGCGCAGTTGCTCGGGCCGGGCCGGCGGCAGCCATGCCCCCGACGGGTCCCGGCCCGGCCCGACCTTGGTGGTGATGACCAGATCATCCGGATACGGCGCCAACGCTCGGTTGATCAGCTCGTTGGCCGAGCGCAACGGCGAGAAGTAGAACGCGGCGGTATCGATGTGATTGACGCCGAGTTCGATCGCTCGCCGCAGGAGCCCGATCGCCTGGCCGCGATCGCTGGGTACGCCGTCGGCGTCACCGGTCAGGCGCATCGCGCCGAATCCCATCCGGTTGACGGTCAGATCTCCCAGGGTCCAGGTGCCCGCCGAAGCCGCGGTGATATCCATGTCCACGGCGGGCAGCCTGCCACGTGGAAGTTGCTGCCCGGGCTGGTAGGGGCCGACCGGGCAACAAATCGCCGGAAATACAATTTGTGCGGCGGTACGGCTCTCGCATCGCCTCCGCGTCACACTTCGGGCGCGGCCGCTGGTGGCCTGCCGCCAGGCCGATCAGGCGCCGTGCAGCATCCCGGGGCCGAAGACCTCGTAGCCGATCCGCTCCACAGGTACGCCCCGGGTGAGCAGGTTGCCGCGGACCAGGGTCATGAACGGCAACGGACCACACAGGTGGACGTCGACCTCCGAGGCGACCTCCAGCGGAATGAGATCCGGGTCGATCCAGCCCGCCTTCACCTGCGCCGTCGGCAACCAGCAGTCGGAGGTGACATCCTCGTACCAGAGGTTGACCCGCAGGTTTGGCAGTTGCTCCAAGAACCGGGGCAGATGCTGACGCAGGGCGTGGTGGCTCTCGCTGCGGTCGGCGTGGGCCAGGAGCACCGCCCGGTCCGGAGTGGTCTCGGCGACGTACTCCAGTGCGGACATGGCGGGTGTGAGGCCGATGCCGGCGCTGATCAGCACCAGCGGGCCGTCTCCGGCGACCGCGCTCACCTCACCGAAGGCAGGGCTGAGCCGCAGCGTGTCGCCCACCGAAACCTGCTCGTGCAGGTAGGTTGAGACCGCTCCGGCGGGGCTGTCGGCGGTGGCACGTATCCGCTTGACGGTGATCTGCCACTCGGCGGCACCCGGACGACCGGAGAGGCTGTACTGCCGGATCTGCTGATCGTCCTCGGTGAGGTCGACCGCGACGGAGACGTACTGGCCGGGGGTGAAGGACGGTGCCGGGGTGCCGTCGGCGGGGGCCAGGCGGAACGACACGACGTCGCCGGTCTCATCGGTCCGCCCGGTCACCCGCCACGAATGCCAGACGTCGACGTCGAGGCCCACGCCGGCGGTGTGGTAGAGCCGCGATTCGCGGGCGACCAGCTCGCAGGCCATCAACCAGTACGTCTCGTCCCACGCGGCGGCGATCTCCGGCGTCACCGCCTCGCCGAGCACCTCGCCTACCGCCGCGATCAGGTTCCGACCGACGATCGTGTACTGGGCCGGGGTGATCCCGAGTGAGGCATGTTTGTGCGCGATGCGGTCGAGTATCGCGTTCCACGGCGCTGCGGTGTCGCCGACAAGTCGCTCGGCGTACGCGACCACGGAGGCGGCCAACGCCTGACGTTGCTGCCCGGTGGCCTGGTTGCCCCGGTTGAACAGGTTGAGCAGTTCCGGGTTCTCCGCGAACATCCGCTGGTAGAAGTGGCCGGTCACCTCTTCGCCGTGTGCCTTGAGCAGCGGCAGGGTGGCGGTGACGATTGCTGCGGAAGTCGCGGTGAGCACGATTCCTCCTCGGTGGTTTTCCAGGACGACCCTCCCATCAAACAGGCGCAGAAAATACCTCTTTAGGGACTAAAGTCCCGGGTCATAAGGCCGTCCGGTCGCCCTATCGGCGGCCCTTCGGCCCGACCGCCCCACCCGCCAGCTGCCCTGGTCGGCCGCCCTGCGGGCTGGCTAGGAGTCGACCCGGGCGCGGCTCCAGCGGATGGGAATGCCGGCCACCGCCCGTGGCCGTTCCGGCGGGGCGATCTTCCCCGAGCACGCCCACGGCGTCACGGTCGGCGACGTCGTACGTCAACTGGAGGGCCTGCCAAGGCCCACCCCTACGCTGGGCCGACCAACGTAGGGGCTCCTGCCAATCAGAGGACAGCAGACAACCGATCAGAACGGGTCGTTGCACTGGGCCGTGGTGAAGCGCAGCCAACGGCTGGTGGCGCCGAACGTGTCGCTGGTGCCGTCGCAGAAGAGGGTGCGGCCACCGACGACCGTTTCGTAGGTGTTGGAGCTGTAGTAGGTGTAGGTGCACTGGTAGCCGGCGCGACAGGCGGGAATCGCTTGCGCCGGGGCTACCGGACCGAGCACGACGGCGACACCGACGCCAGCGAACGCGGCGGCGAGGGTACGACGGATCACGGCAGAACGAGGGGACACATGGCCTCCTGACGACAACAACGAGAATCGATGGATACATCGTCGGGCAGCATCGCGCCGCACGCAATGACCAACTTCCATCGACTGATGCGTCCCGGCCCCAGCCTCGGTCAGGATCGGGCGGCGATCTGGTCCAGGGCCGCCCCCAGCTCCGCCCGTTCGCCTGGAACCAACCGGGAAAGCACGACGCGGGCGGTTTCGACGTACTCCATCGCCTGTCGCCGGTTCCCCTGGCCGTCGTACGTCTGGGCCAGGAACAGGCTCACCCGTACGACGTTCGACCACGACTCGGCGGCCGTGAACTCACCGAGCAGCCCGGCGCACCGCTCCAGCGCCTCCGGTACGTCACCGGACTCGCCGATCACATACGCGATCATGAAGGCCGTCTCGGCGGCATAGACGGACATCGAGCGGGCCTGGTAGACGCCGAGCGCTGTCTCGAAGGCGGACCGCGACTCGGCCAGCCGTCCCCGGCAGAGTTCGACGATCCCAAGCTCATGGTGGGCGTCGGCGGAGAGGCGGGACGACCGGTCAGCGGTCTCGATCACAAAGGCGCACCAGTGTGCGGCGTCGTCGTAGTTGCCCGACTGCTCCTCCACCATCGACAGTTCGTGTGCGGTCTCGGCGAGGCTGGTCCGCCCCAGCCGCCCCTCGCCCTGGTCCACGTCGAGCGCTGCGGCAAGCCAGCGGCGGGCGGTGTCGAAATCACCACCGAGTCGGGCCCGACGCCCGAGGTAACGACGGATGTTGACCGCGGACTCGAAGTCGCCGCGCAGCTCCGCCGTGCGTAGCTGGACGATCAGCTCGTCGGTTTCGGTCACGTCCCAGTGCCGTGCGGGTGTAGGCGCGGTGGCGACTGGTAGTCCGACCTCGACGGCGAGCGCGGCCGCCTGCGGTTCGCTGAGTGCCAGCGTCTCGACCAACCGCGCGAACTCGATCCGGCAGGCGGTCAGCGCGTCGTCCGTCGCATCGGTCACGGCATGCCCGACGGCCACCCGCAGCGCCTGCACCGCCGCTGGCGGCTCTCCCAGCGCCAGCAGGATCGTCACCTGGTGCAGGCGCATCCGCACCCGGTTGCGCCGCATGAACGACGTGTCCTCGTCCTGCACCAGCCGGTCGATGTGCACCCGGGCGGTGACCCAGTCGTCCCGCACCATGGCGGCGTGTCCCAGGATCGCGTCCAGCATGTTGAAGAGGACGTCGGCTCCGGGGCGGGTGGCGTACTCGTCGAACACGAGTTGGTGGAAGTCGTCCAGCAGGCTGCGAGCCCGGTTCCAGCCGAACGAGCCGACCGGCTCGTCGGCGAACGCCTGCGCCACCGAGCTGGCCAGTTCGTACGCGCCGGTCCGTACGGCGTGCCACAACGACAGCAGTGTGGTCGATTCGAGCAGGTTGATGGTCAGGTCCCGGATGTGCCGGTCGGCGTAGGCACCGCGCCCCTCGCCCACAGCCGCGCCCCGACCGGGTGTGTTCGCCAGCAGCACCATCGCCGAGGCGCTGACCCCCCGGCTGAGGGCGCCCACCTGCGCCGGGGTGAACCATCGGCCCAGCAACGCGCGGAAGGCGTACCGGACCGCCGGCGTGACTTCGAAACCCACGTCGGGATCGGCGGCGATCTGCCGTACCAGTCCGGCCCGGGCCGCCTCGGCGAGCAGTTCCCGCCACTGGGTTGCCGGAACGACCATGCCGGTGGCCTGGGTGAACGGGTCCTCGGTGAGCCCCCTGTTGGTCAGGACGGCGAGCAGCCGGGGCAGGACCACCGCACCGTTGAGCCCGAGCAGGGACAGCGGACGCAGGCTGGCCTCCGGCAGTGTGTCCAGGCAGCGGGCGACCGATTCGTCGTAGAGCGGATCCGACGCGGGCAACGGGGAGACGGGGCCGGCAGTGTCCCCGGCCTCGGCCGGTGGCCCGAACTCCATCTGCTGACAGACCTGCTCCACCGAACAGGTGCCCAGCGCCCGGAGAACGGCCTGAACCGAGCCGCCGTGCCACCCGGTGCAGCGGATCAGCCAGCGCAACAGCGGCGCGGTGACCGACTGGAGCTGCTCCTCGCCGCCGTGGTCGACAATCGCCCGGCGGAGCAGCGTGCCGGCGACCTCAGGTGGGACGTCCTGTAGCGGGTACGCGTGATGCGGCACGCCGAGCGCGTCGTGCCGCAGCCCGATGACGACCCGGTGCCCGGGGGGCAGCAGGCGCAGCGCCTCCTCGCAGGCCGACACATACTCGTCCATTCCGTCCCAGACGTGCAGCACCCGGGACGGCTGCGCCCCCAGTGCGGCATCCCGCAGTTGCTCGACCACAGTCCCGATCTGTGCACCGGTCACCAACTCGACTCGCTCGAAGGTGTGGACGAGTTCGGCATAGCGGGCGTACGACCACAGGAAGACGCTCTTTCCGATCCCGACCGGACCGTGCACCACGACCGGGGTCGGTGACCTGAGCTGCCGGTCGAGGTGGGTGACCTCGTCGTCCCGGTACATCAGCATGTCGAGGTCGTCGAACTCGCCGTCGGGTACGGGCTCACCGGGCAGTATCGGTACCTCCGCCATCGGGGTGGTGGGCACCGCCTGGGTGTAGAGCACCGGCATGACCTGGAACGGCCGGGTGCGGCCCAGGGTGGTCGACGGATGGCGGATCTGGTCCAACAGGGCGCGACGGCCGGCGGAAGCTGCGGCACCGATGGTCTGCCGGTCGCCGAGGGCCCGGTAGAAGGCGGCCATGAAGCGGGCGGCCACCGTGGCGGGCACATTGTGGGTCATGGCGAGCACCGCCGGCACTCCGGCAGTGAGTAGGGCCGATGCGACCGTTCGCAGGTTGGGGTCGGTCGACCGATGCGCCGAGCGGCAGGCGTTCAGCACCACGACTGGTGGCCGGTCGATGGGGACGACGGTCGCGAACTCGGCCGCCGAGACCGGGTCCGGCCCACCGTCGGCCCGCTCGAAGAGGAGGCCGCTGGCGAGCTTGTCCGAGGTCGACTCGGATCGGAAGAACCCGTGCCCGTCGAAGTGGATGATCGAGTAGTCCGGCGTCGTGGTAAGCACCTCCCGGAGCCGGTCGATCGTCGGCGGATGCAGCAGGTCGATGTGCACCGCACCCGCCGACCGGGCGGCGACCTGCAACATCGGTCCCCGGATGGTCCGGGCTCGGACGTCCTGGGCACCGTACGGCCGAGGCGACACGAGTAGTACCCGCAACGCCCCGCCGAGTACGGGCGCGGCCACGTCCTGGCCCGTCCGGCTACGGCACCGGGTCAGTTCCCGGGCGCTGGCCAGCGGGTACGCCTCGGTGTCCGGAATCCGCAGCAGTTCCCAGGGGATGGCAAGGAATTCGGGGTCCTCGGAGATCAGGCGGACGGCCCGTTCGCCACCAGCCGCCGCCACGAAGCTGGCGAAGATCTCGGTCAGTCCGGCGGAGGCCGTGAGTGCCCGATAGAGTTCGTAGCCAAGCTGTTCCGAGTCGCTGAGCGCTGCCGTGTAGCGCTGCCGTTCGGGCCCGAACGGCAGCGGCGCACACTCCTCCAGGAGCCAACGCAGTGTTTCCGCGCGCTCATCCGTGAACGGGTTGTGAAACCCGGCCTCGGCGCTACGCGCACCGTCGGTGAGCGTGATCCGGTCGACTCCGTCGAAGGTGACGAGAAGATCGCCACGCTCCGGTACGCCGGACACGCTACGGCTCAGTTTGGCTCGGTGAGGCGAAATTCGACGACACTGCTGCCGTCGGGTCGTTCGGTCCTGCGGTAGTAGACCTCTCGGCCCCGCGCCTGACGGCTCAGTAGGCGTTTGATCAGATCGTAGAGGGCGTTACCGGCGACGCCGGTGGCCAGGGAGCCCAGCACCACCAAAGTGCCGTCGATCAGGGCACCGGGGTCGAACCGGCCGGGGCGGCCGGTGTGGGGGCGAGCTACCGCCACGGATGCGTGGTCTGCGCTCATGTTCCACTGATGCGCGAACTCCGATGCGGTAACCCCGAATTCGTCGTCGACGGCGACGATCACATCCATGCCAGCACCTCCGGGCGTCTTCCCGGGTCGAACGATAGAGGACGTCCGCCACCCCGCCAGACTCTGCTCCGGTGTCTCGCGTTGGCCGGTCGGACACCGGTGCTCCGGGCGATAATCGAGTTCCGCCCTGGCCGCCGGCCCGAATCGATTGAGGTGGTGGAGGTCCGAATGACTCAGGACCTGCGAGCACGTTCGGCCACCGAGGTCCTCGACGACCACCTCAAACTGTCCGCTGAGAACCGGTTCGAGGAGGACATCGAGCGGAACGTCTCACCGGACTGCGTGGTCCTGGAGCGTCGCGGGGTGTTCCGGGGCCGTGAGGGGGCACGTGAACTGGCCCGGTTTCTCGCCGAAGAGATCCCTGATGCGCGGTACACCTACACGTGCCGGCTGGCCGAGGGGCGCGTCGCCTTCCTGGAGTGGTCTGCCGAGGCGGCGCATTCACGGATACGGGACGGAGCGGACTCGTACGTCGTCGAGAACGGCTGGATCGTGGCACAGACGATCCACTACACGGTCGAGCCAAAAGATCCGGGAGGAGGTAGGTCGAGGAACGGAAAAGGTTGATCATGCGTACGGGGATCGAGGCGGAGTTCGGCTCTCCGGAGGAGGCGGCTCGCCGGCCCACCTTCCTCGAACTCTTCTTCGACCTGGTCTTCGTCTTCGCGCTGACCCGGATCGTCGCCCGTATCGACGAGGGCCTGACTGTCCATCCCGGCGGCAACGAACTGTGGGATGTCACGCTCGGGTTCTTCAAGGCCGTCGTGTTACTGCTGGCACTGTTCGCCGTCTGGGAGGGAACGGCCTGGACGACCACCCGGTACAACCCGGACTCGGCCGTGGTCCAGATCGTCGTGGTCATCGCCCTGGTGTGCAGCATGGTGATGGGGGTGGCGATGCCCCGGGCGTTCAGCAGCAGTGGTCTGGCCTTCGCGATCGCATTCTGTATCGCCCAGATCAGCCGACCGCTCCTGCTGCGGATCGCGCTGCGTCAGCGGGACCGGCGGGCCCTGAAGCTACGCATGTTGATCACCCACAGCGCGTTGGCCGTGCTATGGATCTCCGGTGCGCTGGTCATCGGATGGCCGCGTGGCTTGCTCTGGGGTACGGCGCTGGTCGCCGAGTACGTCCTGATCCGGTTCGGGTGGCCGGTCCCCGGGCTGGCGCGCGCCGACCTGTCCCGCTGGGACGTCGCCGGTGGCCATCTGGCCGAGCGCTTCCAGCAGTTCTTCCTGATCGCGCTGGGAGAGACGATCCTGGTGATCGGCTTCACCTACAGCCAGGGCAGCTTCGACTCCGGTCGGACCACCGCCTTCGCGTTGGCGATCGCCACCTCGCTGCTGATCTGGTGGATCTACTTCCACCGCGCCGGGAAGATCCTCGCCGAGGCGGTGGCCGCATCGACGCATCCCGCAACGATCGGCCGTTCCGTGGCGAACACCCACATCCTCATGACGATCGGCATCGTCGCCACCGCCGCGGGCTACGAGATCTCCATCGATCATGCCTTCGACTATCCGAAGGCATCCTGGTTGATCCCCATCCTCGGCGGGCCGGTGTTGTTCATCGCCGCCCGGTCCCGGCTCGAATACGAGGTCTTCTCCCGGGTGTCACCGTCGCGCATCGTCACGATCGTGGCGCTGCTCGCGCTTGCGCCGGTCGTACTGTTCGCACCGACGCTGGTGGCCTCCGCGGTCGCTGCGGTGGTGCTCGGTGTCGCTGCCGTGGTCGACCTGCGCCGGTCTCGGGGGGCACCGCCGGAAGCGGCGGTGCCCCCCTTCTGACGTCGCGGCGAGGGTCAGGCGGCTATGGCGTCGACCGGCCGTTCGTTGAACCGGTGCCCGGCAATCGTCGTGATGAACGCGTCGATGAACTGGCTGCCGAGACCGTCACCCTCGGCGGTGACCACCCCCGCGTCGGCGGTGCCACCGGTAGGTAGGTGCGCGGCCGTCCAGAGTTGGGCGCCAGCACCGACGAAACCCAACGGCTTGGCATGCTTGTACGCCTCGGCGACGAAGTGCACCGCGTATCCGTCGGCCCGCAACGCCTCGGCGGCGGTCACGCCGTCCGGGACCACGACCGCGTCGTACAGTACCGACGCCATTGTGGTGATGGCCCGATCCACCGGCAGGGTCGATCCGTCGGCGGCGGTGACCGCACCGTCGGCCGCAGCCAGCAACTCCGGTACGGCGTGCTGGGCTCGCAGGGCGTCGACCAGTGGCGTCACGCTGGCCGCGTCCACTCCGTCGGCGACGAGGATGGCCACCTTGCGTCCCTTGATCGAGTCGGGTGGCATGTTCGCCTGGCTCAACGCGGGTGAGCGGCGATCATGGTTCTCCCCCACCTTGGCCGGTGCCTGGACACCGATTCCCTCGGCGACGGCGACGGCGAGCCCGTGGTCGATCTGGGTGAGGTGCTCGACGACCCGCTGCCGGATGTGCTTGCGCTCGACCTTGCCCAGCTCGAACCGATAGGCGGCCACGATGTGCCGCTTCTCCCAGTCGGACATGCTGTTCCAGAACATCGTCGCCTGGCTGTAGTGGTCGGCGAAGCTCTCCGGTCGTTTACGGATTTTCGGGCCCTGCACGATCTCCGGGTAGTGCACGTAACCCGCGTCGCCCGCTGGCTCCGGCGAACCGTCGCTGATCGAGTTGGGATGGTAGTTGGCCTGGCGGGCCGGGATGGGGTCGGCGTGGAAACCGTCCTGCTGGTGGTTGTGCATCGGCGCGACCGGGCGGTTGATCGGAATCTGGGCGAAGTTCGGCCCGCCCAGCCGGGTCAGCTGGGTGTCGAGATAGGAGAAGAGTCGAGCCTGGAGCATCGGATCGTCGGTGAAGCCGATGCCCGGTACGACGTTCTGCACACAGAACGCCACCTGCTCGGTCTCGGCGAAGAAGTTGTCCGGGTTGCGGTTGAGCACCATCCTGCCGATCGGGCGGACCGGCACCTCCTCCTCCGGAATGATCTTCGTGACGTCGAGCAGGTCGAACCCGAACCGGTCGGCGTCCGCCTCGTCGATCAGCTGGACCCCCAACTCGAACTCGGGGAAGTTGCCTGCCTCGATGGAGTCCCACAGGTCCCGGCGGTTGAAGTCCGGGTCCTTGCCGGCCACCTTCTGTGCCTCGTCCCAGACCAGCGAGTGCGTGCCCAACACCGGCTTCCAGTGGAACTTGACGAAGGTCGACGTACCCTGCGCATTGATGAACCGGAACGTGTGGACACCGAAGCCCTGCATCATCGCGAAGCTACGGGGCAGCGCCCGGTCCGACATCAACCAGATCACGTGGTGCATCGACTCCGGCGCGAGCGAGACGAAGTCCCAGAAGCTGTCATGCGCCGATGCGGCCTGCGGCATCTCGTGGTACGGCTCCGGCTTCAGCGCGTGGACGAAGTCGGGGAACTTGATGCCGTCCTGGATGAAGAAGACCGGCATGTTGTTGCCGACCAGGTCGAAATTGCCCTGGCCGGTATAGAACTTCGTCGCGAAGCCGCGCACGTCACGGACGGTGTCCGCCGACCCCCGTGAGCCCTGCACCGTGGAGAAACGAACGAAGACCGGGGTACGCACCGACGGGTCGGCCAGGAACTCCGCACAGGTCAGCTCGGCCAGTGACTCGTACACCTGGAAATAGCCGTGCGCGCCGGACCCACGGGCGTGCACCACCCGCTCGGGAATGCGCTCGTGGTCGAAGCGCATGATCTTCTCACGGAGGTGGAAGTCCTCCAGCAGAGTCGGACCTCGCGCGCCGGCCTTCAGCGAATTGTCGGTGTCCTGGACCGGTATCCCCTGGTCCGTAGTCATCACCTTGCCCCGGTTGTCGAGGCGGTAGCTGGCGAGTTGCTCGTCCTTGCTGGTCGGGCTGTTCTGACGCGGACTACTCATGAACCTCTCCCTGCACGGCACGCGGTCGCTGCCGTTGCATCTTTTCCGCCCATTGCCAGTTTTATGCCTAAATCGCGAAATTCACGGCGCTGACCAGGGCTGGGGAGATTCAGCCGTCATCGGCACCGACGCTGACGGAGCCGTACGGAGAAATCAGAACCTGACCCGTGCGGCGATGGGCAGATGGTCACTGCCGGTCGCCGGTAGCGACCAGGTCTCGACAACGGTCGCGGCCCGCGTCATGATCTGGTCGATCCGGGCCACCGGAAAGGCGGCGGGCCAGCTGAAGGCGAAACCGTATTCTGCGGACGTCAACCGCGAGCTGACCGGAAGGAGGCCTCGGTCGTCGACCGTGCTGTTCAGGTCTCCCAACAGGATCACCCGGTCCAGTGGCTCGGCGGCGATCGCGGCACCGAGCAGGGCGGCGCTCTCGTCCCGCCGCTCGGTGCTGAATCCGCCCGCCAGGCCGAGACGTACCGAGGGTAGGTGGGCCACGTACACCGCGGCATCCCCCGTGGGCATCCGCACCGTGGCTCGCAGTCCTCGGTTCCAGTCCGTTCCGACCCCCGTCGGCCTGAGGTCCAACAGCCGTGCGTCGACGATCGGCTGCCTCGACCAAAGCCCGACGGTGCCGTGCACGGTGTGGTAGGGGTAGCCCGGGGCCAGGATCGCCGCATAGGTGGACAACGCCGGGGACGTCAGTTCCACCAGGGCGATGAGATCAGGCTGGACCTTCAGAATGGCCCGGGTCGTGCCCGCCGGGTCCGGGTTCTCATCACTGACATTGTGCTGAAGTACGACGATGTCGTACGTCGTGTCGGCGTGGGGCAGCAGCAGGCCGCCGAAGACGCCGAACCAGGCAACGACCGGCAGCAGCAGGGCGACCAAGGCAACCACCGAGCGGCGCAGCAGCGCCAGGCCAAACAGCAGCGGCACGGTCAGGCCCAGCCAGGGAAGGAAGGTCTCCAGGAGGCTGCCCAGGTGCCCGACCGAATTCGGTATGGCCCGATGGAACACCAGAAGACCGGTGACGAACCCGGCGAGCAACGTGATGATCGGGCCGCGACTCCAGCCGGAGCGTCCGCGCGCATCCTTGCCCCAACCGCGGCTGGGCAATCGCGGGACCCAACGGAGCCGGACGGGTAAGCCCTGTGCCGAGCCACTGTCCACGTTCTTCATCAACACCCATTCTCCACCTGGGAGTTATGAAAGGAGTGGTCCGGCCCGGACAGGGCTACGCCGAGAAGAGCCACTCCAGCGCTGCGATGCTCTTCCCGGTGTATGACTCCTGACCTGTCTCGACGCCGTACGCCAGGTCCTCCAGCACGCTGCACCTGGCATAGAAGGTGACCCGTTCGCGTAGTCCGGTGGAATCATCGACGGCGGCCCGGTAGCTCTCGACGGCCGCGCGGGCTGGCGCCGGGCCCAGATCACGGTAGATCAGACCAAGGTCGTAGGCCGGGTCCACCATGCCCGCGTCGCTCCAGTCGATGACGCCCGTCACCGTCCACCTCACCGGGTCAACGAGGACGTGCTCGATGCCCAGATCGTTGTGCGAGAAGACCGCGGTGTACGCGGATCCGGGCGGCTCGGCGGCCAGGAACGCCTCCACCGCCCGGTGGTGGCCGACCGGTACATGTGCGACAACAGCAGCGAAGTTCGCCTCGGCCTCCCCACGCCACTCGGTCAACGGATGGTCATCTGCCTCCACCAGCCCGCTGAACCGCTCGGCCGGCGCAGCGTGCAGCGTCGCGAGCAGTTCGCCCAGGGTTGCGCCGATCGGCGTGCCGTGTGCTGCGCGTGCGGTGGGAGGCAGGTCCAACAGCGGCCGGCCGGGCAGTTTGAAGTAGGCCAGACAGCCCAGTTCCGTGACGGTGAACACGGGCTCGGGAACCGGCACCGGAGAAATGTCGGCGACGGCGGAGAGCACCCGGGCCTCGGCTTCGAGCCGCGCCGGGTCGGGTTCCCGGCTGAACCGTACGATCAGCCCGCCGCTGGCCTCGTACACCACGTTGTCCAGGCCCGCACCGATCCGGGTCACCGAGTCGACCGGGTGCTCCGGCAGGTAGGCCGCCACGATCTCGCGTACGTCTGCGGCGTGCGGTGCGTGGTGGTCGGACATCGCCCGACCCTATCGACTGGTAGCACCTCACGACGGCAGAAATCCTGCTCGTCGTTGTCGATCAGATGGTCGGTCGTTCGTATAGAGGGTGTACGGCGGGCGCGAGGCCCGGTCCGAACGGCACACAGGTCCGGAGGTTCACGAGATGAAGCAGTACCTGCTCAGCATCCAGCAGCCCGACGGTGGCCCACCCGGGGCGGAGATCCTGGAACCGATCATGCGGGACGTCGAGGCGTTCAACCGGGACGTCAAGGCCGCCGGGGCCTGGGTCTTCTCCGGCGGGCTGCACGACCCGAGCACCGCGACCGTGGTGCGACTCCGAGACGGCGAACTGCTCACCACCGACGGTCCCTACGTCGAGGGCAAGGAGCACATCGGCGGACTCACCATCATCGCCGTAGCTGACCTTGACGCTGCCCTGGACTGGGGCCGTAGGCTCGCCCGAGCGACCACGCTCCCGGTCGAGGTTCGCCCGTTCCATGGCGGACCCGGTGACGACTGCGGCGGCGAGTAGTCGTCACCGGGTTCGAAATCTCCGTCGATCATGCTCCGCGCCCGGTCCGACGACCAACGTCAACTGGGATGATGCCTATCGTGTCGGCGACCACCGATGAGATCGAGCGGCTGTTCCGCATGGAGTACGGACGGGCGGTGGCCGTCCTGGTTCGCGCGTTCGGTGACATCGACGTCGCCGAGGAGGCGGTCCAGGACGCGTTCGCCGCGGCGGTGGGGCGCTGGCCGTCGACCGGGGTGCCGCCGAGCCCGGCAGGGTGGATCATCACCACGGCTCGCCACCGGGCGATCGACCGGCTCCGCCGGGAAGCCGGCCGGACCGATCGGCACGCCCAGGCCGCCCTGCTGCACGCCCCCGACGAACCGGCGGAGTACGGCCCCGTACGCGACGAACGGCTACGACTGATCTTCACCTGCTGTCACCCGGCTCTGTCCCCGAATGCCCAGGTCGGGTTGACCCTGCGGCTGCTGGGTGGCCTCACCACCGCGGAGATCGCACGCGCATTCCTGGTTCCGGAGTCGACGATGGCCCAGCGGCTGGTCCGCGCCAAGGGCAAGATCCGGAATGCGGGGATTCCGTACCGGGTTCCGGACGCAGCCGAACTGCCGGAGCGACTTCGGGCCGTGCTCGCCGTCGTCTACCTCGTCTTCAACGAGGGCTACACGGCGACCGCGGGCGGCCAGCTCGTTCGGGCGGACCTGTGCGGCGAGGCGATCCGCCTCGGGCGGCTGCTGGTCGAATTGCTACCGGCCGAACCGGAGGCCATGGGGCTGCTCGCGCTGCTGTTGCTCGTCGAGTCTCGTCGGGCCACCCGCACCGGCCCGGAGGGCGACCTGGTGCTCCTGGCCGACCAGGACCGGAGCCGCTGGGATCACCGGCTCGTCGCCGAGGGGCAGGCGCTGGTCCGCGAGTGCCTGCGACGTAACCGGCCGGGGCCGTACCAGATCCAGGCGGCGATCAACGCCGTACACAGCGACGCGGCGACGGCGGACGCCACCGACTGGTCGCAGATCCGGCACCTGTACGACCAGCTTCTTACCCTGGATCCGAGCCCGGTGGTGGCGCTGCATCGCGCCGTCGCCGTTGCCGAGGAGGCGGGGCCGCGCACGGCGCTCGATCTGATCGAGCGCCTCGACCTGGATCGTTATCACCTTTTCCACGCCGTCCGGGCCGACCTGTACCGCCGGTTGGGGAGCGTCGGCGAGGCGACGCGGGCGTACGACGCGGCGATCGCCCGGACCGGAAACGCAACCGAACGTGCCTTCCTGCACCGCCAGCGCGAGACCCTCCACACGTCGCAGCGCTAACGGGGGATCAGGCTCCGCTGCTGCCACAGGCCGTACGGATCTTGTAGAAGTAGCTGAGGTAGCTGGCGTGGTACACGGCGCTGCTGATCCGGATCAGGGCCTGGTCGGACGAGCGCAGGGACGATCCGTCGAAGTTGGGGCTGCCGGTGTAGACGCGGGGCGTGATGCTGCCGTTGTAGTCGCCGTCGATCAGCATGAACTTGTTGTGGGGCCGGACGTCGATGCCCGGGGCGACGTTGAACTTGCAGCGCAGGTGCTGTATTCCGGCGGCTGCCAGCACGTCCACGACGTCGACCACGCCAGGGACGTCCGGGCTGGTCTCGGCGTAGATGACATCGATCCAGCAGCCCCGGCCACGCAGTTCGGCGAGCTTTCGGGCCACCTGGAGCCGGGAGTTAAGGAAGTGCAGCACGACGATGCGGATGTCGGTCTGGTGCCGCAGTCCATCGTGGCCGGTATAGCCGCAGCTGATCTCGTTGAGGGCGTTGACGATCGTGTCGCTGGCGGGGTTCCGGTAGTTGCTGTCCCGGCGTGGGAAGAAGTACGCGCGGAACGTGCTGCCGGTCGGCGTGCTCCAGTAGTAGGCGTTGCTGCCGGTGCTGGAGTAACGCAGTCGCCGCATGTCCTCGTGGTACCTGCGGAACCCGTTGTAGACCGTGGCGTCGACGAACGTCACCGCGTCGTTGTAGGACTCGACCTTGTACCAGTCGGTCAGGTTAGACGAGGTCTGGAACACCACGTTCGAATAGGTCGTGCCGTCGTCGAACGGCCCGATCTTGGAGAACAGGAAGAACTTGTTGTGGTTGTACGCCGGTCCCGGCGGCGGTGTAGCGATGCAGCCCCGCCTGACGTCGTCCACGCCACCACCCCCTTCGAACTGGTCGTCGCAGACGACGATCCACGACCGGGCGGCGTCGTCGCTGCCCAGCCCGGTGGTCGGGTCCCGCAACGCGTCATAGGCGGGACTGGGCTTGAGCTGACCCGCGCCGCCGAGGTACGACGAATCGTCAATGATGACCTTGACGTTGACCCCGCGGCCGTGTGCCGCGTTCAACGCGTCGGCGACGCCGATGTCGGTGAAGTCGAACATCGAGACGTGGATGTGTTCGCCCGGGGGTGTGGCGTCGACCAACGCGATGATCTGGTGAAAGATCGCCGCCTGCTGCTCTGGCGTTCCAAGTGGGTCGTTGAAGGTGCCGCCATCGATGGTCGGTTTGACGAGCGTCGCCGAGGCCGGACCGACCGGGATCACCGGTCCGCCGACCAGCAGCGGCAGTGCGGCGGCCAGAACACCGAGACGGGACAGGTTCCTCCTGGTCATCTTCGCTCCCCCGTTCCCCTCACACCGAGCGACATAGAGGTTTGTCGACATCGTCCGATAGGCTCGCAACAACCCTGGGCAGGATCGGGCCATGTTGGTTGCGTTACGCTCCATGGCCCATGGCCGAGCAACCCACCAGCACACCCAGACGCCGGTCGCCGAGGGTCCAACTCGTCATCGGGATCGTCCGCCGTGGCGACGATGTCCTGCTCGTTCGGGAGCGCCTGGGTCGCGCTGGCGAGCTGCTCTGGTCGTTGCCGGGCGGCGGGGTGCAGGACGGCGAACTGTTCCACGAGGCACTGCGACGCGAGATGCGTGAGGAGACCGGACTGCGTGTCGGTGATCCGACGCGGACCGCCTTCCTGCTACACATCGACTCACCGCAACACCCCTCGGCGATTGCGACAGCCTTCGAGCTGACCGAGTGGGAGGGCGAACTGGCACCTCAGGACGACGAGGTGACCGCGGCCCGCTTCTTTCCGTTGGCCGAGGCGCTCGGACTCGTCGGACAGTTGGACAGCGCCGCCCAACGCGACCCGATCGTCGGCTACCTCGACGGGTCGGTGCCGCCCGCGACCACCTGGCTCTACCGCAGCCGTGACGGCGAGGACCACCTGCTCGCACGCTGGTAACGCCTCCCCCGTCATCCCGCAGTGCTCCGCCGGCTGACGGCCGGAGGTCGATGGGTGACAAGCTCTGCCCATGGCCGACCACCCTGGCTCGGGCGATACGGCCTGGTCGCTGAGGAAGCATCGCCCAGCTGCGACTGCCGCCGGTCTAGTCGGCGGCTTCACCAACTCGCGTACTCAGCCGGCTTGGGCGGCAAAGGCCAGTACGACCAGGGCTCCGTTGCTCGCGGCATGCGCGATGATCGGCACCCAGAGGTTGCGGTAGCGGTGCAGCAGCCAGGCGAAGAGCAGGCCGGCAAAGAGCGCGCTGATGGTATTGAAGACGCGGGGCAGATGGACCACGGCGAAGAAGCCCGCCGAAAGGGTGATGGCGGCGAGGGCGGGCAGCCGGGCAGCCAGCCCTCGGTAGAAGACGCCGCGGTAGAGGACCTCCTCATAGATGGGGGAAACAATGGCACCGAAGGTGAATGCGAAGGTGAACTGCGCCAGCAGACTGCCGGCCGGATAGCCGCCCTCGCCCCCACCGCCGTCGACGAGGGCTGGGGGTAGCACCAGAAGCAGACCGAGGGTCAGCGCCGCCTTGGTCGCCCCCCAGCCGATCGCGATGCCAACTTGACGTCCCTGCGGACGGCCCAGCATGAGCGGTTCCCTCATCGCCCCGAACCGGTGGCGGACGATCACAAGGCCGACAGCCAACTGGGTGCCATTGATCATGACCCAGGCGATGCTCGACGCCGCCATCTCCGACATACCCAGGCTTAGTGGTCCCCGGGCCAGGAAGTCGGCCACCGACGAGTTGGCCAGGCCGATCCCGACGACGAGGACGATGGCCAGGTCGGCGTAGCTGAAGCGGATCACGTGCGGCGGTGCGCTGGTGGACCCCGGGGTGGAGTGGTTCATGAGGCTGACATTAGGTGGCTGACCTATATCGGTCAAGCGACCGGTAACCTAGAATCGGATCATGCCGAAGGTTGTGGATCACGAGGAACGGCGACGGCATCTCGGTGCCGCCGCCTGCGTCGTACTGGCCCGTGCCGGGTCGGCCGGAATGACGGTGCGCGCTGTCGCGAACGAAGCCGGGCTGGCCCTGGCCACCGCGCAGCACTACCTCCCGACCCGGGAACGCATGGTCCGGGCGGCGATCGACCATCTCGCTGGCCGGGTGGTAGACCGGGCCCGGACGATTCCCGCCGAATCCATCACCCTGGAGGTCGTTCGGCAGGCGGTCCTGCAGCTCGTTCCGCTGGACGACGAGCGGACCTTCGAGGCACGCGTGTGGCTGATCCTGACAGCGGAAGCGCTGGTCGACGACCAGATCGCCGCGATCCTGGCGGAGAGCGAGGCCGAGTTGCTGGCCAACCTCGAACGGCTGATCTCGCTCGGCATGACCAGCGGCAGCATCGGTTCCCACGTCGATGCCCGACTCGAGTCGACCGCACTGACCACGCTGATGGATGGCCTCACGGTACGCGTCCTGACCACCGGCCTGAGCCCAGCCGACGCCCACCGGGAGATCGACGCCCACCTCGCCCGGCTCACACCGAGGGGCGACGAGTCCACCACATCCGACCGGGATGGCAGGTTTGGTCCCCGCCTGCCGGGGTAGCAGCGCCGGACAGACCGAGGAACCAGTGACGACCAGGCAGGAAGTAGTCGTGGCCGAGCGCAGCCGGGTGACACCGACCGAGTCAGGATCCTGGGCCCGCTCCACGGCGGCAGCCACCCTGGTCGGCATCGGACTGATGGCGGCCGTGGACGAGATCGTCTTCCACCAGTTGCTCCAGTGGCACCACTTCTACGACCGGTCCACTCCCACGGTGGGCATCTTCTCCGACGGGCTCCTGCACACCGCCGAGTTGATCGCGGTGGTCGCGGGGTTCTTCCTCCTCGCCGACCTGCGCCGACACGGGCGACTCGTGCCAGCATCGGCATGGGCCGGGCTGATCCTGGGGCTGGGCGTGTTCCAACTCTTCGACGGCATCGTGGACCACAAGGTGCTGCGCATCCATCAGATCCGGTACGACGTGGACCTTCTCCCCTACGACGTGGTCTGGAACGCCGGGGCGGTACTGCTGCTGGTGATCGGGACAGTGCTGGCACTGCGCGTCCGCCGCCGGATGGCCGGACCGTCCCGATGAGCATCGTCTTGGCTCACTCGGCCAGCGAGCCGAGCGGTCTGGACTGGCTGCCGGTCCTTCTGTCGATCTTCGCCACCATGGCCTATCTCGTCGCCGCAGCGCGGGCCGGGCGGACGCCGACGGGGTGGTCCCCGCTGCGGACGGCCGCCTTCGTCACCGGGATGGTGCTACTCGCCGTGGCCCTCTCCCCCACGATGGCGGCGCGCGCCCACCACGACATCCGAGTCCACATGGTCCAGCACCTGTTCGTCGGGATGTACGCGCCGCTGGCGATCACCCTAGCCGCCCCGGTGACACTGCTGCTACGTAGTGCTCCGCTGGGCTCACGGCGGCGCGTCGCGGCGATTCTCCGCAACCGGTCATTGCATCTGCTGGGCCACCCGCTGACCGCCCTACTGCTCAACATCGGTGGTCTCTACCTGATCTACCTGACCCCGCTGTACGCCCTCGCCACGACGAACGAGACAGCACACATCGCAGTACACGTACACGTCCTCGCGGCCGGCTACCTGTTCACCTGGTCGATCGCCGGGCCGGACCCGGCCCCACGGCGACCCGGCCTCGCGGTCCGGCTCACCGTGCTCGTGGTGGCCGGTGCCGCGCACTCGGCCCTGGCCAAGCTGCTCTACGCCCAGGCATCGCACTGGCCGGCGGGGGTCACCATCAGTCCGGTGGCGACCCGGGACGCGGCCCAACTGATGTACTACGGGGGCGACCTCGCGGAGGTGCTCCTGGCTGTCGCCCTCTTCGCGGCCTGGTACCGACGCCGAGCCCGCCGCGTCACCGCGGTCCCCGGCGAGGTTGCCACCCCCGCCTGACCCAGCCTGCCCGTCCGCCCGTTCGACCGGCCCCGAGCAGGACGGACGTGACTGACATGGAAGCGGGTGGGTCGGGAAAACGGCCAGCAGAAGAAAGCGCCGGGACCGGAAGGAATAAACCATGACAACCAGCATTAAGCAGGACGTCTTGGACCTACTCACCGATCAGCACCATGAGATCAAGGCGCTCTTCGGCCAACTGGCCCGCGCGCAAGGTGCCGACAAGCGTGAGCTGTTCGAACGTCTGGTACGGCTGCTGGCAATACACGAAAGCGCCGAGGAGATCGTCGTTCACCCCACCGCCCGACGCCGGATCGCCCAGGGCGAGAAGGTGGTGGCGAACCGGGAGCACGAGGAGGACCAGGCGAAACGGGAGCTGGCCGCGTTGTACGACATGGGTGTCGAGCACCCGGACTTCGACGCTCGGCTGGCCTCCTTGGCGGAGGCGGTCATCCAGCACGCTACCCGGGAGGAACTGGAGGAGTTCTCGGCCCTTCGGCAGAACGCGTCGCCGGAACAGCTCCGGCTGATGGCCGGGGCGGTACGCGCGGCCGAGGCAATGGCACCGACCCGGCCGCATCCGCACAGCGGGGAGTCCGCTACCGCGAATCTCGTCGCAGGTCCGCCGATGGCACTGTTCGATCGGGTACGGGACGGAGTACGCGACTGGCGTCAGTCCCACCACGAACAGGATTGAGCGGCACCAGGAGGATAGGCAGCAGTCGTACCCGCCGCTCCTGCACCGCCACCGCCACCGGGATGAGCAGCGTGGTTGTCGCCAGGACGACCTGCGTCCAACCGGGCCAGCCGGTCAGAACGGCGACAACCACGACCGCGGCCAGGGCATGGAACTGAACGCGGGTCCGGGTCAGGGAGACCACCCTGCCGGCCGGCTCGGATCTGATCTCGTCACCATCCCGGCCGCATGGCCGACTCGGCGTCTCCATTTCCACATCCCTCCTTGCTCGACGTGTCCCCGATGTCGCCATCTAGACGGCCAGTAACAGGCTCACACCAACGACGATGGCCGGGATCGTGGTGATCAGGGTCGCCAGCGCGGCGGCCCGACGGCGTAGTGCCGCCAGCGGGATAAGGGCGTCACCGTCCTGACTGATCGCGTTGGCCACCAGGGTGGGGGTGGGTAGGCCCCCGCTGACGTAGAGGCCGGTAAAGACGATCTGCACCGCACATCCGGGAATGAGACCGATCAACGCCCCGACGAGGACACCGACCACACCGGCGAACGCCAACTCGGAGCCGTCGAAGCCGGTGGTCGTGGTGAGGATCTGCCAGCCCAGATAGGCGACGGCGACCCAGACGGTGATGAACGACGCCTCGTGTGCGCTGTGTCGGAACGTGTCCCGCAGGCTGTGCGGACGCGCGGTCTCCAAGCTGTCGTCGGCGAACCGGCCACGCCCGGCGGCGAAGATCAGTAGGGCGGTCAGCGTGCCGAGGCAGCCAAGCGCGAGGTAGGGGTCGATGCCACCGAGCGCGGCGCTGAGTAGGGACGGATCGACCGCATGGAAGACCACCGGTACGGAGACCAGGAAGGCCGGCGTGGTCAGTCCCCAGAACGCCACCGACATCCTGCGCTGCCGGTCGACCCGGCCCCCAGCCTCGTCGAGTACGGCGAGCGGAGCCGACCGTGCGGTCGGGGCGGGTGCCGGTGCCGAGGATCCGACCGGCAGCGGCCGACCGATGCCGGACCGGTCGCCGAGAGTGCCGGTCGTTCGGTCCGGCGCCGTCCGCGCGGGGTCCACGCCGAACAGGTCGATCGCGTACCCGGTGGCCAGCCCCACCGCGAAGAGCAGGGCGTGGATCTTCAGCGCGAACATGGGGTCCGCGGCGATCACCACCCAGGAGGAGTCGCCCATGGTCGAGGCCAGAGCAGCCACGACGGTGCCGAAGGACACCTTGCCCCGGGCATACAGCGGCATGAGGATGATCGCGCCGCCACAACCGGGGCTCACCCCGAGCAGGGCACCGACCAGGGGCCCGAGCCGGGGATGCCGGGTCAGGCCATCAGTGGTCCGGTCACCGTAGCGCCACCGAAGCCAGCCGAAGAGCGCGACCAGCACCGCGACGTACACACCCACCTGCATGAACGCGTCCGCCAAGGGACGAACCAGAAGTTCTACCATGATCGACTCACTCCCGATGGGCAGCGCCGGACCGTCGTACGCGTCGGACGACCCGGCGCAACGCGAGACAGCTCAACTACTTCTTTTTCTTGCCCGCACCGGAGGAACCGGCGGGTGGCGGAGTGCCGTACAGTCGCGGGTCGCCGGCCGGTAGTACCGGCTCGCCCGCGTGCGCGGTCGGCTGCGCCTGGTAGCTGAACTCACCCTTGCCATCCGGGCTGGGGCCGGAGGCCCACCTGCCCTCGGCCGCTTCCTGCCCTTCGGAGAAGTCGATGTACTGGTAGGCGAACGCGTTCTCCTGTTCGGCGTCGGGGAACGCCTCGGGTACCGGCATCTCCTCCAGTCCGTCCTCCTTGAGTTGCTCGATCGCGGCCAGCCACATGTTCTGGTGCATGGTGTCGCGGGCCAGCAGGAAGCGGAGCATCTTCTTGACACCCGGGTCGTCGGTCATGTTGAACAGGCGGGCGACCTGCAACCGACCCTGCGCCTCGGCGGTGACGTTGAGGTGGAAGTCGGCGAGCAGGTTACCGCTGGCGGTGATGAACGCTCCGTTCCACGGCACACCGTTACTGTCCGCCGGCAGGGGGCCGCTACCGGCGTGGATGAAGTGCGCCGGATTCGACCCGGCGTAGATGGCGGCCAGCATCGGGTTGTCCTCGGCCGCCGCCTCCTGCACGGACAGCGGCGCGCTGTCCAGCAGTCGGGCGATCATCGTGCAGATCATCTCGACATGGCCCACCTCCTCGGTCCCCACGTCGAGCAGCAGGTCCTTGTACTTGCCGGGTAGCCGGCAGCTCCACCCCTGGAACAGGTACTGGGTGGCGACGGTCATCTCGCCCCACTTGCCGCCCAGCACCTCCTGCAGCCGGCGGGCGAAAGCGGCGTCAGGGCCGTCCGGCTTGGCCTCGAACTGCAGGTCCTTGATATGGCTGAACACGGTGTCCTCCTCGATCGCGGATGGCAGACACCGGCTCCATTCCCTTCCTGCCGACCCATCGGGGCCAACCCCCGACCCGCCGGGGCCAGTTGCCGGCCACCGGTTCGTGCGGGCCGCCGGGAAGCACCACCTCGACCGCGGTGCCGGACGGCCGGATAGCGTACGCGTCGACGCTTCCACCCTCTGCCACGACCAACCGATGCACGATCCAGAGCCCGAGGCCGGAGACGCCGGGCGGTGGGGTCGGCCGACGAAGGGCGGCGCGCAGCAGTCCGGAGCTGTTCCCCTCGTCGGTCACCACGAGCACCAGATCGCCCTGTCGGATCGAGGCGGAGATCCGTACCCGGCCCTCCGGTGGACCGTGTCGCAGGGCGTTCTCGACCAGATTGCCCAGCACCTGGCGGATACGCGGCACCGCCACCGGGCGGTTTCCGGCCGCGCGGCTGATCCGTACCCGTATCCGCCCGGGTGGCCCGGTCGCGGTCACGGCCGGCAGGACCTGGCGGAGCGGGAGTGTGCGACCGTCGGTGACCGTACCGGTGGCCTGCGCGACCGCTCCCCGCCACACGCCGTCGAGATGCACCGCCTGCGCCCGGACGAGCTGGAGCAACGCCCGCTGGTCGGCCGCACCGAGCCGCGCCGGTTGGTCGATCAGCGCCCGGGTCAAGGACTGCAGCGCGGTGATCGGCGTCCGAAGTTCATGACAGAGCGCCCGCAGGATCAGGTTCTGTGCCTCCGCGCCGGCGGTCGCTGCCGGGCCGGTCCGTAGCCGGAGTCGAGGCCCGAGCCGGCGAACGGGGTTTGCGGCGAGCACCGACGTGGCCGCCCGCGCCACCACGGCTCCCGCCACCCCCGCCAGTACGACCGGGAGCAGCAGCCCGCCGGTCGTCGGCCGTGGTCCCGTCCTCGCTGGCTGCACCCTGTGGGGCATGGTCACGTCCCTTCGGGGTAACGGATCGGCGTGCCCGGACCGGCCACCGTTCGTATCGCGCTGGTTGACGATCATCCCCTCTTCGTTCGAGGTCTGGAACTACTGCTCTCCACCACCAGCGGCGGGCGGGCAGAGGTGGTGGGATCAACCGGAGACGCCGCTGCTGCCGCGTCGCTGATGCGCAGATGCCTGCCCGACCTCGCCCTGGTCGACCTGCACATGCCACCCCCCGGTGGAATCCGCGCCATCGCCGCCATCCGCCGAACCACCCCCGGTCTACGGGTCGTCGCCATGTCCGGTCTCGACGAGACCAGCCTCGCCCTCGACGCGCTCCGGGCCGGGGCCGTCGGCTACCTGCCCAAGAGCAGCGAGCCCGAGGAACTGTTGCCGCCCCTGCTGGCGGTCCTGGACGGCTGGGCGGTGCTGCCCACCGGCCTGCTCACCGCGCTGCTCACACCGGCACGTACCGGTGTGCTGCCATCGGTGCTGCTCGACGACGAGGAACGTCTGCTTCTGCAGCTTATTGCGAAGGGGAACAGCACGGTGGAGATCGCCGACAGGCTGCACGTCTCGGAGCGAACCGTGAAACGGCTGACCGCCGCCCTGCTCCGCAAGCTCCGGGTCTCGACCCGGACCGAGGCCGCCGCCCTGGCTGGCAACGCTGGCCTGATCTGACCGTGCTTCGGCCGGACGGACCAGTCGACTGACAGAGGTCAATTCTTCGGACGCTCGACCCGCCACCGTGGTTCGATCTCCATTGGTACGGCGATCAGCAGCCAGTCGAGGGGTGAGGATGGCGGAGAGTCACGGCACGACAACCACCGTGACATTCGTCGGTACGGCGACCACCCTGCTGAACCTGGGTGACTTCACCCTGCTCACCGATCCCAACTTCCTGCACGCCGGCCAACGGGCCTATCTCGGGTACGGGATGTGGACCCGACGCCGTACCGACCCGGCCATGTCAGTCGAGGACCTGCCGGCGCTCGACGGCGTCGTCCTGTCCCACCTGCACGGCGACCACTTCGACCGGGTCACCCGGGCCGGACTGCCCAAGGACCTCCCGATCATCACCACGCCACAGGCCCAACGTCGACTCCGCCGCTGGGGTTTCGCCCACGCGGAAGCCCTGAGCACCTGGGAGAGCCAGGTGATGACCCGTGGCAACCAGCGCCTGCGTATCATCTCGATGCCTGGCACGCACGGGCCCGGCATCGTCGGTCGTCTCCTCCCCGCCGTGATGGGCTCGATCATCGACTTCGAGCAGGACAACCGCCGGCTGCTCCGGCTCTACGTCACCGGCGACACACTCAACCGGTCGATGCTCGCCGAGATCCCACAGCGTTATCCCGGCATCGACGCGATGCTGATCCACCTTGGCGGGACACGCATCCTGGGGATACTCGTGACGATGGACGACCACCAGGGGGTCGAACTGGTGAACCTCGTCCGCCCTCGGCTGACCCTGCCGATCCACTACGACGACTATCCCGTCTTCCGCTCCCCGCTACAGGCCTTCCTCGACCTGGCCCGTCTCGAGGGAATGACGGCGGGCGTACGTCCCATCCGCCGGGGCGAGACCGTCGCCCTCCCACAGTTGGCCACGCCCCCACCGGCATGACGGTTCGACAGCGACCACGAGCCCCGACCTGCCACAATCCGCCGATTCCGGCTGGGCGTCGCGGTACGAGGCACTTCCCAAACCAGTGACGGGCGAAGCGCTCGCTACTGGAAATGCGTCATCACCCGGTGCGCCCTGCGGGGAGTCACTCCGCGTGCCGATACGATCACCAAGTCGGGGACTGTCCGTTTCGGAAGGACGCGCGATGGCTGCGGTAACGACCTGGACCGGCCGGGAAGCGAACGCGCTACGCAAGGCGTTGCGGATGAGCATGACCGCCTTCGCCGAGCACCTGGGCGCGGCCGAACGGACGGTGGCCAAATGGAGCAGCCAGGGCGACACAATCCTTCCGCGTGCCGACATGCAGGCCGCGCTGGACACCGTGCTGGCACGAGCCACACCCGACGTACAGGAGCGCTTCGAGGCACTACGGACAGCGGACACCAGCGGTACAGCCGTACGCACCACGCAGCCGCACACCGGCGCGGATGCTGACCCTGGAGGTGACGGATACTGCGGCGCGGGCTCGGCTGGTGACGTGCGACGGAGAGACCTGCTGCGTGGCACGGCGACCGGCTCCCCCGCTGTACCCGGCGTCGCGTCACTGCTCGACATGCTCCTCTCGCCGCTGCATCCACACACGGTGGCATTGTCCGTTCAACAGTTCTCCCGCGACGTATCCGCCGCCAAGGTCGACTATCAAGCCTGCCGGTACGAGCACGTGCTCGACCGGCTCATGACGCTGCTACCGGCCGTCGAACCCACCATGGCCAGCGCGGAGGGCGGGCAACGCGCGCAGGTGAACGTTCTAGCCACCGATCTGTATCACGTCGTCGGTAGCGTCCTTCTCAAGGTGGGCTGCCGGGGGATGGCCCTGGTCGCTGCCGAGCGGAGCACCCGCGCCGCTGCGGCGAGTCAGGACCCGGTGGCGATCGCCGCGAGCGCACGAATCATGACCCATGCCCTGATGAGCAGTGGCCACGAGGACCAGGCGGTGACCCTCGCCAGCAAGGCTGCCAGTGTGCTTGACCAGGACACCCGCCTTGCGTCAACTGACGCAATCGCCATGTACGGTGCCCTTGTCCTCCGGGGTGCCGTCGCCGCAGCCCATCGGGACGACCGGGACACCGCCCAAGCCATGCTCGACGAGGCGACCCGCGCGGCGGTCCGGCTCGGTTACGACGGCAACGACCGGTGGACCGGCTTCGGTGCCACCAACGTCCTACTGCACCGGGTCAACATCGCACGGACCCTCGGCGACGCCGGCACCGCCATCACACTCGCCCATGAAATACCCCTGGACAAGATCACGCTCGCCGAGCGCAAGGCCTCGCTGTACGTTGACGTCGCCCGCGCCTACACGCAGTGGGGGCGCTACGGGCAAAGCCTGACCGCGCTGCGTACCGCTTACGCGGTGGCACCCGAGGAGATCCGCTGTCGTCCGGCGGTCCAGCAGATCGCTCGCGACCTCGCCCTCCTCGCCAAGGGCTCGGTCCGCACCGCCATCGTCGACTTCACCCAGGGCATCGGAATCCCACTATGACCGGAGGTCATCTGCAGATCGTCGTCTGCGGCGCAGGCTGTGCCGCAGACGTAGCCCGACTCGTCGACACCGCACAGAAGCAGACCTGGACGGCGGCGGTCACCGCCACACCCAATGCGATGGACTTCATGGACGTGCCGGTGATCGAGAAGCTGGCCGGCGTTCCCGTCAGATCCCACTACCGGGCTTCTCCCGGCGCGCGACGCTCGCTTCCCGCCGCTGACGCCCTGGTCGTCGCACCCGCGACCTACAACTCAATCAACAAGATAGCCCTTGGCCTGGCCGACAACTACGCCATGACCTCGGTCGCCGAGCTGATCGGACGTCAACTGCCGACCGTCATCGTCCCGTTCGTCAACGCCGCCCTCGCCGCCCGGCTCCCCTTCCGCCGCGCCGTGGCCAGCCTCCGTGACGAGGGAGTACGCGTCCTACTCGGCCCTGAAGACGGCTGGGAACCCCACCCCCCGGGGAGTGGAGACGATCGGCGGCGTGTGTTTCCCTGGGCGGCGGCCTTCGAGACAGCGGCCCGGCTCGCCTACGAAGTGCGGTCCCCTCGGGGGCGCCCGATGCAAACGTGGTAGTGGGTCGGCCGGGCCGACGGCGACGAAACCGTCGTTCTCGAGCGTACGCCGAAGTCGGCTGAGCTACCCGAGTCGAGCGCGAACCGGCCTCGTAGCGCTGCCACCTCGGCACCACCGGGATCGATCTCCCACAGCAGGCGCTAATCGACGCGGCGCAGCCGGCCCGTCTCGACGGCCCGCGCGTCGAGAAGCACCAGGATCTCACCATCGAACCCGGCTCGCCGAACTGTCCAAAGCCAGGACGCAACCGGCACGTTGTCGCACGCCGCCAGGGTGACGGGACCGGCCACGCCGAGCAGCGTGCCACGCGGTGCGGAGACCCATCGACCATCCTGGTCGTTGCAGCCATCGGACGCGCGCCACTCACCATCCGCAGCGAACTCCACATACGCCGCCCTATGCCCGTCGACCGGAATCCACCGCCCCATCAGTCGCTGCCGGTCGGCGGGAATCAGCGTTGCCGGCAACTCGGCGGCCGGTGCCACGGCCCGGCGGAACTGCTCTGTGACCACGGCTGGTTCCACCTCGGTGGTTGCCAGCTCCGGGACGGGTGTGGGCGTCGCGCCCGGGATCAGCCGGGCAACCGGTTGGCCCAGCCCATCCAGGAGCACGACTACCCGGCCGTCGAACCGGTACGCGACGACACGTCGCAGCCATCGGGGGGTCTGCTCGCTGGCCCGCTCACAGCCCCGAATGCCCTGGGTGGCGGTGGGAGCACCGAAGATCTTGGCGACGAAGACGCCATCGACGTCGGCCTGCCATGATCCGCTCAGGGTTCCACAGCGGCTGCCGAACACGTACAGATCATGGGACGCGAGCCGCAGGATGGTGCCGGTGCCCTTCTCCCCGACACCGGCGAGCGTCCAAGAACCGACCAGCGACTCGGGTCCCGAAGATGCGTTAGCACCGGTGACGACTGGCAATGGGACCTCGTCCGCCGCTAGCGGTGCGTCACCCTCCACAGCACACCCGGTGAGCAGTGCGCCGGTCATGGCCAGCGCCATGAAATGGCCCTGCCGTCTCATTCTGTCCCCGTTCCGTGACCGTCAGCGAATCTGCTGATTCGACGACCGGGATGCGCTGACGGTTCCCCTGGCCTGCGGCTGGACTTCCCGCCGCCGCACCTGCTGACCAGTTGCGGCGACCACCCGGGCTCGGGTGGTCACCTACCCGAGACGCGTCGCGCCCCGGGCGGGCGTCGCCGGGAACACGTGCGGAGCCGCGAAGCCGTGCGTCGCGAACGCGTCGGTCACGGCCGCGCCGACCTCGTCGGCACGGTCGGTGTCGACCAGGGCGAGGACGCACCCGCCGAACCCACCGCCGGTCATCCGCGCCCCGTACGCACCGGCAGCCAGCGCGGCGGCCACCGCCACGTCCAACTCCGGCACGGTGACCTCGTAGTCGTCACGCAGCGACTCGTGCGAGGCGGTAAGCAGCGGCCCAATGCCAGCGGCACCACCCGCCCGCAGCAGGCGCACGCATTCGAGCACCCGCTCGTTCTCGGTGACGACATGCCGTACCCGTCGGCGCATCACCTCGGAGCCGAGCCGGTCGACCGCGGCCAGGCCCACGTCTCGGAGGGCCGACACGCCGAGTTCCGCTGCCGCAGCCGCGCAGGTCGCCCGGCGGGCCGCGTACTCACCGGACACCAGCCGGTGTGGCGCCCGGGTGTCGACGACGAGCAGGGTCAGGCCCGCGCCGGCCAGGTCGAGTGGTACGTGCGACGACGCAAGCGTCCGGCAGTCCAGGAACAGGGCGTGGCCCTCCCGGCACAACGTCACCGCGGACTGGTCCATGATGCCGCAGGGCATCCCGACGTACGCGTTCTCCACCTGCTGTGCCAGGCGGGGCCAGTGCGCGGGGGCCAGTGGGATCTGCCCGAGATCGACCAGCGCACCGAGCACCGCGCACGCCAACGCCGCCGACGACGACAGCCCCGCACCGACCGGCAGGTCGGAACTGATCGTCAAGCGGGCGCCCGGCACGTCGTATCCTGCCTCCCGCAATGCCCACACCACCCCGGCGACGTAGGCGCCCCAGCCGGCCGGCTCACCGGGTGTCAGGTCGGTGGCGTCGAAGGAGACCGGATCCGTGGCACTATCGGACGTCGCGATCCAGCGCCCCTGTGGCAGCGGCGTCGCGGTGACGACACAGCGTTGTGGGATGGCGAAGGGCAGCACGTACCCGTCGTTGTAGTCGGTGTGCTCGCCGATCAGGTTGACCCGGCCCGGGGCCGCCCACACCACGCCTCGGTCCCGCGCCACCGACAGAATCGCACTCACGCCGCCACCTCCCGCAAGTGTCGCGCCGCCTCCTCCGGCCGGATGTCGTTGATGAAGACCCCCATCGCCGATTCCGACCCCGCCAGGTACTTGAGCTTCCCGGGTGCCCGCCGGATGGTGAAGACCTGCAGGTGCAGGTATGCCAGGTCGCGGTCAACCCGGGTGGGCGCCTGGTACCACGCCGAGATGTAGGGTGCCGGCCGCCCGAACAGACGGTCGAACCGGCGGAGCACGTCGAGGTAGATCGGGCCGAACGCGTCCCGCTCCGGTCCGGTCAGCGCGGGGATGTCGGGTACCCGGCGGTTCGGGTAGAGATGCACCTCGTACGGCCAACGGGCCGCTGCCGGCACGAAGGCGGTCCAGTGTTCGTTCTCGGCGACGATCCGCTCCCCCGTGGCGCGCTCAGCCGCCAACAGATCGGCGAACAGGTTCGCACCTGCCCGGTCCGCCGCGTACCGCCGCGCGGAGGTGAGCATCCGGCGTACCCGGGGTGGCACGAACGGGTAGCCGTAGATCTGCCCGTGCGGATGATGCAGCGTCACACCGATCTCCTCGCCCCGGTTCTCGAAGCAGAAGACCAGTTCCACGTCGCCCCGCGCGGACAGTTCGGCGGTCCGGTCCGCCCAGGCCTCGACGACGGTGCGTACCCGCGACGGTGACAGCGACGCGAACGATCCGCCGTGTTCGGCGGTGAAGCAGACGACCTCACACCGGCCGGCACCGGACCGAGATGCCGCAGCTGGGCCGGACCGCACCACAGCCTCGGCTGGCATGTCCGAGGCCCGGTGGCTGAACGCGGGAAACCGGTTCTCGAAGACCACCACGTCGTAGTCGGACGCCGGGATCTCCGATGGTCGATCGACCGTGGCGGGGCAGAGCGGACACTCGTCGGACGACGGAAGGTGGGTACGGGTCTGCCGGTGCGCCGCGATCGCCACCCACTCGTCGAGGACCGGGTCGTAGCGCAGCTCGGAGGCGACCGGTGGGGGCGGGAGGGACCGCCGGTCGACGGCGTCACGCACCGAGTCGTCGCGTTCGTCGAAATAGATCAGCTCCCGACCATCGGCGAGCTGGGCAACGGTGCGCTTCACGCTGACGCGGGCCCGGTGGAATCGACCGTCACCAGCTCGCCGACCCGTTCGGGTGGGCTGATGACGGGTTTCGGCCGGTGGGCCAGATCAGGCATCGCCACCTGGCGTTGCTGCGCGAGCATCCGTTGTCACCTTTCCCACCACGAACTGGTGGCTGGACACAGCTTCGACCTTGTCGACACAGAAGTCAACGGAGATCAACAATCCGACCGGGCTGCTTGCTTCCGCTCGGGGATCTACTGAACTATGTCCGCGTGACAGGGGACCGGAACCCGACCAGGCTCCAACCAGCCTTCGCGCTCTGGGTAGCCGCGGCACTCCTCGCCGCCACCACGGTGTTGCCGGTCATCCGCGGCCGTGGCTTCGCCCCCCTCGCCACCGGCGCACTCGCCTGCGCGATAGGAATCGGCCTGACCTGGTGGGCGGCCCGCCAGGGGCAACGGTCCGCCGCGACAGCTCTCCTCGCGAGTACGGGCCTGTGGGCCGGTCTCACCGGCTGGCTGTCGACGCTGCTCCTCGACCGGATTCCGGTGGTCGCCGTCGCGTCGGCGGCGGTCTGTGCGGTGGCGGTCACCGCCCTGGCGAGCCGCCTGGCCGCCGGGGTCGGTCGGGTACTCGTCACCGCCGTGGCCGTGGTCACCGTCGCCACCGCCGTGGCGGCTGGTGGGATCACCGCAGGCGCTGACGTCGGGCAGCCGGCCCGCCTCGCGCCGGTCGTCGTCCTGCTCAGCTTGGGGCTGCTGGCCCGGCACTCGCTCGCGGCCGGCGGGCTGACGCAGGCCACCTTCCGGCTGCGCACCGCCACCGAGCCGGCGGAGCGCTCCGAACGACAGCTCACCGTGGCCGAGGAGTACCTACGCGGTGGGCTGGTCGGGCTCGCCACCGTCGCCGGTGCCGGCGCGGCGACCCTGCTCGCTACGGGCAACGTGACCGATGTGGCGCTCGGTGTGGGAACAGCCCTGCTGTTGTGGACGCGGTCCCGGCTGTTCGAGCGGATCGCGCACGTCCTGCCGCTACGCGTAGCCGCCCTGTCGGCGCTCCTCGCCGGAGCGGCCCGGATACTGGCCGCCGCACCCACGTGGGGCTTGGCGGTGGGTCTGCTCGTGCTCGGTGTCGTGACCGTCTGCGCGGCCAGGTCCGACGGTTGGCTCGTCCACCGGGGCCGTTGGCTCCGGGCTGGTGAACTGGCCCTCGCCGGGACCGTAGCGGTCACGCTTCCCATCGCGGTCGGCTTGTTCGACTTCGAGCCAACGATTGGGGCGGCCGGATGAAGCGCTGGTTTCCCGATCCGGGTGACATCGCGGCAGAACGCGCCGCCGCCGAGAGGTTACGGCAGCTTCCCGCCACCCCACGCGTGGTGGCGGTCTGTTCCGGAGCGGGCGGGGTGGGTGTGACCACGGTGGGTACGGGTATCGCCGCCACGCTGGGCACGCTCTGGCCGGACCGGGTGGCGTACGTCGGGCTGGCCGCGACGCCGAGCCTTTCCGGGGTGCACGTCGTCACGGCACCACTATGGACCGATCAGGTCGACCTTGCCGAGGTCACGCGGCTCACCGAACGGTTCACCGTCCTACTCCTGGACATCGGCGCGTACGCCGACCCGACCGCACGCGCACTGCTGGGGCTGGCGGACCGACTGCTGATCGTCACCGACCAGGCCGGACGGGGTGTGGAGCGTGTGCTGGCCCGGGTGGCGGAAGCCGGGCCGGCAACGCGTACGACGGTCATCGTCGGTCGGGACACCGAAAACCGCGATCACCTTTGTTTGCCGCACGACAAGGCGTTACGGAAATTGGACGCCGAAATCCTCGACCGTGTCCGTCCGGCGACCCGGCGTGCCTACCTGACGATCGCCGCCTGGTGCCTGTAGACGATCGCCGTTTGGCACAGTGGACAAGGCATCCCGGTCCGCCTGCCCGGTCGTCCGTGCATTTCCGCCGTGCGAAACGCCCTCGATGGCGCACCGAAATCGTCTACGTCGGACGCGCGTCGTACCCGGCGTCGGCGCTCGTTTTTATCGACCGCTGAAGACGGGTTTCGCTCACGATGGAAGGCGCGATAGGCTGCCGCCCGGCCACACCTGCACGCGCTGCGGAGGCGACAATGAAGCTGTACCGGCTGACAAAGCTGCGAAAGCTGACCAAGGGTTACGCGGCGGGGGCAGGAGTGGCGGTGCTCGCCCTGGCGGCCACCATATTCGCGGTCGGGGCCACGGCACAACAGCCGGCGATCGCCGATGGCGCCTCATGGCTATGGAGTCGTGACACCGGGGAGGCCGCCCAGGTCAATGCCGTCTCCGGAGTCGTCGGCCTCCGCCAGCCGATGATCGACGCCCAGGGGCACCGGGTCCGAATCAGCCAGAGCGACCAGTACGTGATCCTCCATGATCTGGACACCGGTCAGGTGACCTCCATCGACCTCGCCCGGCTCGGCTTCTCGGGCTCGCTTGAGCTGGGGGTCAAGGAGGAGACGGCACTGCTGCTCGACAAGGGCATGGCCGTCCTGGTCGATCGCAGCCGCGGCATCGTGCGCCCGGTCGACCCCGCCAACCTGCAGGCGACGGGCGAGCAGTTGCGACTGCCCAGCCCGCTGGTCGGTGGCGGATTCGACAAGTCCGGGCAGTTGTGGCTGAGCGTGCCGAGCCAGGGCACCGCGGTCGCCCTACGAGTCCATGAAGGAAAGCTGCGGGTCGAGCGGACCGAGGCGGTCACCTCACCTGGCCGTGCCCAGACGCTGACCGTACTCGATGAGGGCGCGCTCATCGCCGACCGAAGCGGCGCCGACACGATAACCATCGTGGGGCGGAAGGGCACCCGGCAGATCAAGTCACCCGTTTCGCTCACCAGTGCGGTCGTACCGGACCGTACGATCGGCACGACCGCGGTGATCACCGTACCGGCCGAGCAGAAGGTCGTCACCATCGGTGACGTGGCGAATGGCGCGTTGGTGCGTACTCTGCCGCTACCCGCCAAAGGCGATACGACGCAGCCGGCGGTCAGCTTCGCCAACCGGGTCTACGTTCCCGATCAGTCGGCCGGTGTGGTACGCGTCTTCAAAACGGACGGTAGCCCCGCCGGCACGATCAATGTCGGTAAGCCACAGACTCCGGTGGAATTGGAGGTGCGCGAGGATTTCCTGTTCATAAACGCACCCGATTCGGAGACCGCGGTAATGGTCAACGGTTCGGGGGAAACCTCCAAGGTGGAAAAGTACGACCCGAAGCAGACCAGCCCGACTCCGGGTCCCAGCGCGCCAGCCACCGAACAACCCACTGGACAACCCACCGTGGCGCCGCCCACCGCCCCGGTCGATCCGACACCCGCCCCGACCACGACTCCCACGCAGGTGCCGGTGCAACCGCAGCGCCCCGGTCCGCCGGTCCCGGTCACCGCGCTGGCCGGTGACGGCGATGTGCGGCTCTCCTGGGGCCGGGCGAAGCGCGGCTCGGCACCGGTGCGCAACTACACGGTCGTGTGGGAAGAGGGCGGCGGTGGCCAGGTCCGGGTCGACGGCGACGTGCTCCGCACCACGATCAAGGGCTTGGACAACGGCACCACCTACCGGTTCCGGGTCTTCGCCACGAACTCGGTCGGGGCCGGTCCGCCGGCGCTCTCGCAGCCGGTGACACCGCAGGCCAGCAAGCCACCGGCCACTCCCGCCGCCCCCAAGGCGACGATGGAACTCAACGACGCCGGATTCCCCACCGGTGCGATCGAGGTCAGCTGGGCTGCGGTGGCACAGGCCGCCGACTACGTGGTGACGCCGATCCGGGATGGCCAGGCCGGCAGCAATCCACCGCAGATCGTCTCCGACAACAGCGCCCGGTTCCCCGGCCTCACCGCCGGTCAGACCTACACGTTCACCGTCACGGCGCGTAACGCGGCCGGTCGGGCCTCGGCGGCCAGTCCGCCGAGCGAGCCGATCCGGGTCCACTACGCCCCGGCTGCGCCGGGTGGCGTCTCCGGCCAGCAGACCGGGCCGAACACGTACCTCATCAAATGGAGCGCCGCGAAGACCCACGGGACCGCGGTGACGTCCTACACGGTGCGCGACAGCAGGGGCGCGGAGCTGGCCAAGGTCAACGCCTCCACCCTCACCGCCACCGTCACCGCGACCGGGCTTACCTCGGTCACGGTGACCGCCGGCAGCAGCGACGGGGACGGGCCGGCCGGATCCGGCCGGATACAGACCGCCACCACGCCGCAGGTCAGGATCACGTCGACGAGCGCCACCCAGAACTCGATCACGGTGCGGTTCACCGTAGCCGGCGGCGGTGCGCCCACCTGCGCGATCCTCGTGGACAACCAGCGTCGGGCCGAGTCCTGCACGTCGCCGATGACCGTGCGCGACCTGAGCCCGAACACGGCCTACCGGGTGACCGTCGAGGCGACGAACTTCATGGGCACCGACAGTGCCGAACGTGAGCAGCGCACCCAGCGCGTCACCTACGGCGCACAGGTCACCTGCACCGACGCACCGAACAACCCGCAGCCCAACTTCTGCGCGAACGGCCTGCCGGTCTACTCGGACAGCAACGACAACGGTGCGGTACGCCGACGCGTCGGCAACGGATCCCGGATCACGCTCCACTGCAAGGTGCACGGCGAGAACCAGCAGGCCGGGCCGTACAACCACTACAAGGAAGGCGACCACTGGGTGGAGCTCACCGATGGCGGTTGGATGTCGTGGGTGTGGCTACGGTTCGACAACGGCGACAACGTGGAAGCGATCCAGAACTGTTGATCAGACCAACCGCACGGGGGGTGGGCACGACACTTGGTGGTTGCCTCCTGCTGTTAGCCGGCCTGCTGCTCGGCTATCGCGAACTGTTCATGCTGGGTGCGGCCGGACTCACCGCGGTGGCGGTGGGTACGGTCTGGGGCCTCGTCCCCCCGGCCCTGCACGTCGACCGCGTCGTCGTACCCGGGCGGGTACGACGCGGCGAACCGGCCGATTCCGTCGTCGACGTCATGGCGCGGGGTCGCGCGGGTAGGCTCCTCTCGCTCCACGACGGGGTGTGGGACGCCGACGGCAAGCCTGCGTCCGAGGCGGTCACCACCGAGGTGTTCGCCCGTCCCGGCCTACCGACCCGGGTACGGCTGAGGTTGCCCACCAACCAACGTGGGGTCTTCCAGGTCGGGCCGCTACGAATCGGCCGTACGGATCCACTCGGCCTGTGGTCGGCGCTACGGCCGGTCGGTACGGCGCAACAGCTCGTCGTCTGGCCGACCTGGCATGCCGTGCCCGCGTCCGCGATCGGCCGCACCGCGCAGATCGAGGCCACCCGGGATCCGCAGCACACGGAGAGCACCACCTTCCACACCCTGCGCGAGTACGTCTCCGGCGACGACCTACGCCACATCCACTGGCGTACCTCGGCCCGCATGGGCACCCTGATGATCCGTAGGCACGAGGGCGCCTCCATCGCGCGTCTGGTGCTGCTGATCGACGACCGCGCGCCGTCGTACGTCGACGCCGACAGCTTCGAGCAGGCCGTCGAGGTCGCCGCCTCGGTGTTGGTGTCGCTGACCGATGCCGGGCGCCGGCTCGCGGTGATGAGCGCTTCGGACCCGACCCGCGATCCGGTGACCACCACCGCCGCTGGCCTCGATCTGCTCGCCGCAGCCCGGCTGACCAGCTCGGGCGTGTCCGACCAGCGGATCCAGGCCCAGCTGCGGCTACGGCCGTTGGGTGACGCGCTGCTCGTCGTCACCGGCACCGTCGGGGACGTGACACTGGCTGCTCCGCTCGCCGCCAAGTACCACTCGGTGCAGACCTTGGAACTTGGCCCGGAAACCAGACTCGATGTCGCCGGCGCGGTGATCGCCGCACCGACCGCCGCCGGTATGATCGCCCGACTGCGGGAGCAACGATGAACCAACTGGTGCTCGCCGTGGCCATCGCCACCGCCGGCGTCGCCGCCGGTGGCCAGATCGCGGGCGGCTACGTCGGCGACCTGGCCTTCTGGGCCATCGCAGCCGCCGCGGTCGGCGCAGCCCTGGTCGACCAGGTGACGGCCAGACACCGGGCGCTGACCATACCGGCCAACATGGTGGGCCTACTCGCGGTGCTGCTCACCCTGCACCGGCTGGTGCCGGCCCCGGACGGTCTGCTCGACGCTCTCCTCCACGCGGGGGCCCGACTGCTGACCAGCGCCACCCCCATCCCGCCCCGGGTGGACACCCTGGCCCTGCCCGTGATGGCCACCTGGATCGCGGTCGCGACGAGCGGCGCGCTGGCCCGGGGCCGCCATTGCGGCACCGCCGTGGTCCCGCCCGTCCTCCTCGCCTGCGCGATGTTGGCGATGGCCGGCCCGCGCCGGGACCCCGGTTACCTGCTCACCGCGCTCCTGGTCGCGGCGCTGACCGTCATCCTCGCCGCCACCCGGACCGCGCGAGCGCCCCACCCGCAACCACGACTGAGCCGGCTGGGCGCCACCATCCTTCTCGCGATTGTGCTGGCCACGGCGACCGGGCTACTGACACCCGGGCTGCTGCGCAACGCCACGACGAGCCCGCCCGACCTGCGTACGATGGTGCTCCCCCCGGTGCAGGCCCCGAACCAGGTGCACCCGCTGAGCCTGCTGGGCCGCTGGCAGGCCCACCCGGAACAGCCGCTACTCGCCGTCGACTCGAATCGCCCGGTCGCGTTGCGATGGGCCGTGCTGCCGGACTTCGACGGCAAGGGCTGGCAGCCGGCGGCGTCCTACCTCGCTGCGGGCGGGGACCGGGCGCCCCGACAGTTGGCGGTCGCTGCCGAGTCGGTACGCGCAAAGGTCGTAGTGGTGGGTCTGACGGGTGGCTGGTTGCCGGTGCCCGACGGTCTGGATCGGATAAGTGGGGTGTCGATCGCCATCGACGAGGAGTCCGGCAGCGTCGTCGTACCGGGCGGGCTGCGCGCGGGACAGCTGTACGAGGTCGAGGCGGCGGTACCCGCGCCGACGCCAGCCCAACTACTCACGGCGCAGATCCCCACCTCGCCCACCTTCGACCGTTACCGGGAGCTTCCCCCGGGCAACACCGGCCCGATCTTCTCGTTGGCACTCGATGGCGCGGGCGACGGGCTGCCGTTCCAGCAGGCGACGGCGTTGGCCACGTGGTTGAAGCGGAACTACCGCTACGACCCGTTGGCTCCGGGCGGCAGCGGCTATCCGAGTATCGTCCGCTTTCTCGCGGCCAAGCCGCAGCTCGGCGGCGGTCGGGGCACGTCGGAACAGTTCGCCGCCGCGTACGCCGTCCTGGCTCGGGCACTTGGCATCCCGGCCCGAGTGGTGGTCGGGTTCGATTCGAAGGCTCCCAAGGCGGGCTCGACCATAACCACCATCACCGCTGGTGACGCGCGGGCGTGGCCCGAGGTCTACCTGGAACCGGTGGGCTGGATTCCGATGGACGTGACCGCCCCTCGGGCGTCCGACAAACCCGAGACGAGTCCCGCCCCCCAGCCCACACCGTCCACCGCAGCGTCGACGTTGCCGGCGCCAGCCGTACCGGATGTCCCGACGGTCGAGATGGAGGGTGGCGATGGTTCCGGCGTTCCCTGGTGGTGTCTCGCCCTGCTGCCGATACCGGTGGCCGGTGCACTCGGGCTGATCGTCCTGCTACGCCTCCACCGGAGTCGCCGTCGCCGGACCGGCCTTGACGACCTGAGCCGACTCCGGGGTGCCTGGGCCGAACTGCTCGACGCCGCGCGACTCGCCGGGATCCGGATCCTACCGTATTGGACGGTTGGCGCGACGGTAGCCGCGATGAGCACCGCCGTGGCGACCGCCCCCGCGTCGCACCTGGTCGTGGTGGTGAACCGGACCTGGTACGCCGCCCGGCCCGACACCGATGGCGTGGCGCTGGCGGTCACCCAGGCCATGGATCTCGTACGTGGGATTCGCCGGAACGCGAGTCGGCTGCGTCGCTTCCTCTGGTGGCTCGACCCTCGACCACTGTGGTGGTGACGGGACGCGCCTGCGGCTGGTCGACCGCCCTTGCTCGGGTCAGCCCTCCTTGAGTAGATCGGCCGCCCGGATGACCGCTGACTCGTCGACCGCCGGCAGTTGGTATCGCCGACCGGCCAGATGGGCCAGGAGATCGACCTCGGGGGCGATGCCGTACCGCTGGGCGAAGTAGGCCAGCGACTCGGACCACACCCACTCCCCATCGGTACGGAAGTGCAGTGGCACGATCTCCGGACGCGCCGGGTCGAACGGGTCCGGGTCGAAGCCGTACGCCACCGCCACCAGCGGGGCGGTCCGTAGGTAGGTGGCGACCGCGGTACGGTCCGGCTCGGCGAGCCGGGGTGTGCGTACGATCGGCTGGCCCTGCTCGTCCCGCTCGGCGTCGACGGCGGCGGCCAACCTCGGTCCCGGCCGATCGTGCCCCACCGGACCGTCCGCAGTTCCCGGCTTGCGCTCGGCCACGGTTCCGGACCGCCGCTCGGCCACGGTTCCGGACTGCCGCTCGACCAGCCCTCGCCACCAGGCCGTCACCCGGTCCGCGACTGCGGCTTCGATCGGCACCAGCTCGTCATCGAGTTCGCCCAGCTCGGCCAACTCCACGGTCTCCGTGGCGCGCCACTGGCCGTCCCGGCCGAGTGCCTCGTCGTGGTCGACCGCGCCGATCCTGACCCGGCGCAGCAGGCCGCTCGGGCGGTCCGGCGTGTCGTCGGGGGCCACCCGGGCGTAGTACCGGATCTCGATCTGGTCCAGCCCGAGGTCGAACGCGAAACGCCGGCCGTCGTCGGAACTCCATGCCTGGTAGGCGAGTTCCTTCGGGCTGGCCAGCCCGAAGACGTCCCGCGCCAGCCGGACCAGGTGGGCGGCCAGTTCGGCGTGGCCGGCGGCCGGAGCCGGCCAGGCGAGCTCCCGCCACCAGTGCCCGGGATGCGCCACGTCCGGCACGGACCATCCCGACTTCCGCAGGGCGTCCTCCCGCTCGGCGGGGAGCCGGGCGGCGCCCACCCCGGGGGCCGCAGCGGAGACCTCGACGACCAGCCGGTCGGTACGCTGCCACAACTGGGCGAAGTATCCGTCGACCGGACGCGCCACCTCGTGCAGTTGCAGCACCGCACCGTCCGACAACCGCCCCAACAGGCCGGTCAGCCGGACTGTGAGCTCACCCCAGGTGGTCTCCACAGTCACCACTCCTCCTCGTCGACCGACGGTTCCGCCGCCGAATCGGCCAGGCGCGCTACCTCCTCGTCCAGGCTGGTCGCGTACTCGGGCGACAGCAGCGCCAACTCGACGAAGACACCGCCGTCGCGTACCCGCAAAATCCCGCTCGCAGCGGCCCACCGGACCTCGGGCGCGGGGCCCGGTCGGCGGTCGGCCGGCGCGCCCAGGACGGCCCCGACGGCACGTACGGCGGTGGCGAACGCGTCCCGCCGGAAGGCGACGGCCTCCTCGGACTCGCCGACCGCCCCGGCCGTCACCATGGCCGACAAGACGGTCGCGGCCGGGCCGGAGAACGACAGCTCGGCGTAGTCGGTGACCGGGGCGAGCCCGACCCGTAACACGACGCCGCTGCGGGTGGGTCCGGCCGCCACCGACCAGCCCAGCTCCGTCAGCGCCCGGTCCAGCTCGGCGACGGACCACGACCACCGCAACCCGGCCAACTTGCCCGTCAGCCCTACGAGCTGTTCCGGCGTGAGCGCACGGGCTGGGTCCATGGTGTTGATCGTAACCACCTCCGGTGGGGCGGCTGGGACGCGAACTACCGGTCGAACTCGGACAGGGCCCGGTCGTAGGCGGCCTGAGCGGCCTCCAGTCGCACCCGACCGAACCGACCCGGCTCCGCTGTTCGGACCAGCCGACCTCGATGCGACCAGAACGCGTCCTCCGGGACCGCCACCGCACCGGCCGGCAGGAACTTGAGCACCTCGCTGATCGCCGCGCGGGCCGCCAACAGGTCGATACGTGCCTGTTCCCGTTTCGCGTCGGCCAGGTCGTCCAGCTCCACCGGGACGCTGCCGTAGACGTCCGCCACCCACAGCCACTCGCCCGCGTCGATCAGCTCCGACGGTTGTCGACCAGGTGCCCACTCCCCCTCGCCCGGCGCGACCAACTCGTCAGGCTGCCGGAACTCGAACCCCCTCGGCCGGCCGCACTCCACACACTCACCGGTGTAGCTGACGAGCCAATCGTCACCCACCAGTTCGAGGGAGCTGGTCCCGCCGAAGTCGACCTCTCCGCAGGGGCAGGGATGCAGCTCGAAGTAGAGGTGCGCCTCCTCGTTCGTACGGACCAGCGGCGGCGCCATGTCAGCGACCGTCGCGTTCGACGAGGGCGGTGAGCTGTTGCTGCCGCAGGAACCGTTGCTCGGCGAGGTAGGTCCGCCGGAACCACTCGGGGCTCGTCCGGCGCACCTCGTGCCCGTTGGCCGACCAGCAGGCGCTGCCGGGCAACTCCTCGACCCCGGGTGGCAGGAACTTCACCACCTCGTCCAACGCGTACACCGACATCGTCAGCATCGTGACCACCGCCTCCCACTCCGTCGGATCCGGCTCACCGACCGCACCGTTGTCCTCGCCCTCGGGGTCCGCCATCATCGCCAGCGCCGCCAGCATTTCGTCCGCCAGCACGGCGTACGCCTGGCTCACCGCCACCCACTGGCCCGGATCGAGCAGCTCCGACGGACCGTCCTCGGGGTAACTGAACCGCCACGGCTCCCCGGGCAACGAACCTGGGCGCTGCGGCAGTCGGAAGACCTGGTCGCGGGGCAGAGCACAGTCGTCACAGGGGCCGCTGTAGCCGACGACCACCCCGTTCTCGTCGCTGGTGAGGACCGCCATCTGGTCCCGGGAAAACTCCACCGACCCGCAGCGACACGGATGGGTGTCCAGGTAGGTGTGTATCTCGGCGTAGGTCCGAGCCGGGAGTGGCGCGGCGGCGGTAGTCGGGACTGCGGTTGGCGGGACGACGGTTGGCGCGGTGGCCGGTTCACCGGCCGCGGTGGAGAACGACGAGCCGAACCGCCGCTGGAAGTCGTCCCGGCGCTCCCGGTAGAAGGTCACGTCACGGACCATCCGGCTGCGCCGGAACACGTCCCGACGCTGCTCGTGGACATGTCGGCCGAGATCGGTCCAGAAGGCCGTCTCCGGCACCTCGTCGACGCCGCCCGGCAGGAACTTCTCGATCTCCCTCGCCGCTGCGGCGGCCCCGTTCCAGGCGTTCAGGATCGACCAGTACGTCTCCTCGTCGGGTGGTTCGTCCCCCATCCGGTCGAGACCAGCCTCGGCCATGCCCGCGTTCGCCGACTCGATGACATACCACTGGCCGGCGTCCACCAGGGTCGACCGGTCCACCCCGTACAGCTCGTCCGACTCCTCCGCGGCCTGCGTGCCGGCCTTCGACACGGGTACCTCCGCGACGTACCAGTCCCCCTCGTAGGGGCCGTCGAAGCGAAGCAGCCAGTGCTCGTCGTCGAGGTCGTCCAGTGCGGTGTACCGGAGGTAGTCGACCCAGCCCTCCCCCTCGGGCAGACTCAACTCGAGAAAGACGTACGCCTCGGCGACCGTCCGGGCTTCCGCCGCCGCCCGCCTATTGGGCCCGGCAGTCAGCCGACTCACGCCGCCTCCTCGATCGCCTCACGTAGCAGGTCCGCGAGCTGGCTCAGGAAGGCGGCGGCCGCAGCGTCGGTCGGCTCGTCGAGGACCCAGTTCGCGTCCCATTCCACCAACTCGACCAGCTCGCCGGGCCTGGTGGGCTCGCTGAGAACCGCCTCCACGGCGGCCAGATCACGGCGCAGGCCACGCACCGTCGACTTCGCCATGAGCCGAAAACCACCCCGCACCTCGTCCAGGCTCGACGCGTCCGCCACCTGCCCACGCAGGAGGGACCGAACGGCCTCGATCGGGGACTGCCGGGCCAACTGCTCGGCTCTGTGACGCAACGACTCCGGAGGATGCGACCCATCCATCTCAGGACCTCTTGCTTTCCGGGAAGGCGGTCACGATGAAGGCTCGGGCGGGAGCACTGCCGGGCACAAGTTTCAGAGTCACCCGGAAGAGCTTGGTCAGGTAGTACCTGGGGACCGGACTCGCCCGGGTTCCCATGCTCAGATTGGCGTACCCCTCGCCCACCAGGCGGGCGTGCATGGCCACGTCGACGTGCCTACCTTCCAGCGCGAGATCCTCCCTGATGGTCTGCCAGTTCTCCGCCACATACTCGTTGATCGCCCGATTCATGACAGCGACATCGAGCCAGCGGGAGGAGAAGTTCTGACGCCGGGGCCAGGGAGCATCTCCATAGATCCGTCCTTCGACAGTGTGCGTGTGGGGTTCTCGGGTCAGCGGCACAGCAGGTCCATGCCGCTCGAGTGTGTGGGCACCATCGCTGGCATGGGCCGCGTCGTTGTCCGCGACATCGAACCTGGGCGGCGTGTCGCCGAGTTCGTTGAAGACCATGGCGACCCGAGCCCATTCCGCGCGCTCCGCAGCCAGTTGCGGTGTCTCGCCGGGGCGCGGAGTCGGATCAAGGTCGCTCGGATCGTAGGACAGATCACCGCCTGCCGAGCCCTCCACGCCCCAGGACATCGGCTCGCCGGGCAGGAACCTCGACAGGTCCTGGAACGGCACGGGTCGCTCGGCGGGCGGCAGGTTCGCCGCGATCTGCTCCAGGTACCTCAACCGGTTGAATGCCCATCGGGTACGGGTCAACAGCGTGTCGGCCTCCGCCCCGAAGATCGCCAGGTGCTCCTCACCCGTGGTGCTGAGTCGCCGCTTGGCCAGTTCGCTGCGGTTCTGCGCCGAGACCGCCTCGTTTCCCTCGTAGGAGATGCCGGCCAACTCCGCGACGCCGCTGGTGACGCTCGCACTGACGCTGTAGGCGGTCTGTGTCTTGACCGACTTGTCCCATGGTTTGTGGCGGATCTTGGCCTCGACGAGCCGTACGCCGGAGGCCATCGCCTGACCGACCGCGTCCCGGGCGAATCTGAGCCAGCGGAACTTCGGGCTGGGCAGCCCGGTTGGTTGCTGCGAGATGCGGATGATCTCCTGCTGTGCCCACGCCTGGATCGCGTCGGCGATCCGCTCCGGGCTCTGGGTGGGGTCGACGTGCAATACGTACGTCACGTCGGAGTTGACGCGATACGCCGTGACGATCCCCTCAGCACCGACGGGACCGGTACGGATCTCGAAGGTCAACTGTTCGGGACGGTTACCTGCCCCTCGAAAGGCGAGCCGGAAGGTGTGTTCGGTGTCGCGCACCCTCGCGATCACACCGGCCCGGGGCAGTTCTTCGAAGTTGGTTACGGTCGCGTCGACGTTGGGCAACACATCTGCGTCGGCGGGCGGCAGTTGCTCGTAATGTCTGACCAGCCGCGCCACGTCGTCGGTTGTGCGAGGGTCGGCGGCCAGTTCCGCCTCGATCTGCCTGGCTTGCCGTTCGAGCTCCTCGACAGCTCTGCGCTGCTCTTCGACCTTCTCCCGGAGGCGCTCCGGCGGCGTGTTGTCCTTGTTGGTCTCGGACAGCGACCGAACGATGCCCAGATCGTTGTCGTGAATCTGCTTCATTCGCAGGGCTGCGCGACCGGCGACCGAAAGAACAGTGAGCGCGGCGACCACACCGAGGGAAAAGGAGCCAGTGAAGATGGCGGTCAGCATCCCGCCACCAATCCCCGCGGACAGCGCCGGCAGGAGATCCTCCCGAATCCACCGAGCGCGTGAGATTGGGTTCTTGCGGTCGTACAGCACGTTGTCCATGAGGTGTCTGACGGCACCGGCAACCTGATCCGGATCAGCATCCACGTTCACGGTGAAGTCGAAGCTGTTCCGACTCATGCGGTCGGCGGTCGGAACTAGCAGCCGCTCATCCTCGACCTGGCCGAAGATGAACCGCACTTCGATGTCGCCGCGCCGGTACAGGCTCGAAACGTACCGATAGAGCTTTCGGGTCCGCTGCAATCTACGTCGAGAATCAGCCTCACTACACGACACGCCCACGAGTCGGCCATTCTCGTCGATGATGTCTCTGGACGAGAAGGTGACATCATGTCGCTCGTTCAGTTCGGACATGGCCGCCTTGATCGAATCTCTCCGGACGGACTTCTGCTCCTCGGCCGCTGTCTTACCGTCTTCCTCGGTTCGGGTTGTCTCCCCGGCGGCGGGTGGCGCCGAGACGGGGACATTCCGCCGCTGGCCCTGTAAGCGCTCAAGCGTTGCGCGGGCCAGATTGCCGCCGATCTTTGCCAAATCCTCGATCTGTGCGCCGACGTTCCGCCGTTGAGCCGCACTCAGCCGGCCCGCGTGCTTCAGGTCGTACTCCTCGAGGAAAGCGGTGAGCTCGCGGTCGCGGCGACCGACGAAGCGGTCGACCAACACCTGCACCAGGGCCTTGGCCATCCCGGCAGCCGCCTGCATGTGGCCATAGCCATTGATCGCCCAGTTGCCCAGCGGCCAGGCCAATCCAGAAATCGGCGCCTCCTCGGCGGCCCGCCGCTCAAGGTGTATCCGGCCGCTGGTCACGAACTGGGTAAGTTCATGCTGGCGCTTCGCGACAGCGGCCAACGCGTCCCGCACGGCGGTACGCATGGCCTTCTCCTCGACTTCCGCCAGCTTCGGCGGCACCCGAAGGGTGATCCGCTCCTCGGTGTACTCGACCTCGATCTTGTCCGGATCCGCGGTGTGCGCCACCTCGACGTACACCACGACCCCTGCCCCGCCCCTGACCTCCAGCTCATAGCTGTCCTCGCTACCCGCCCTGACGGCCGAACGCCGACGACGTTGTCGTAGTCCGGCCTCCCCGAGGGGTCGCCCAATCCCCTTGAGAACGCCGATCGCCCCGCTACGTCGCCAGCGACTGAACAGACCAGTACGGTCACCCGTGAACCAAATCCCCTGCAGGTGCTCGATCGGGTCGCTCGCAAGGTCCTGGCTGATACTCGCTATTCCGTTACGGATCCGTTCTCGAACCTTCCGGCCCTCCGGCTCCGAAATCTCTGCGGTGTCCGGCTTCTTCCCCGGCTCTGGCTGGACGGTACGTTCGGCGAGCGTACGGTCACCCTGGATCCTCACGGCCAGTTCGCCCGCCTGGTCGTAGCTGTCGTCGATCCGCCGCTGGAGTTCTCCGTCAGCGATGCCGCTACGGTCCGGTAGCTGCGCCAACACGCGATCGTGCTTCCGTTCCTGCTTCGTATAGCTGTCGCCGCGGGAGATCGGATCGTTCGTCAACAGGTCGACGCTGCTCGCGACGGCCCGCCGGAGCACGAGCAGCGGGTTGTTGTTGAGCCAGGAAAGGACAGCCGAAACGCCGATGCTCACGACGTTCGGGAGGTTCGCGAACACCCGGTCGATCCGCCGGTACGGCACCTGGGCCGGCCGCGCCTGCTGCAACCGCGTCAGTTTCCGCAACGTGTCATAGAGCTCGCGCTGGAACGCGGCCTCGGCCGCCTGAAGGTCGCGGACCGATCTTGGATCGCCGAGCGCGAACCTGTCCCGGTCCACCACGAGATGGAAATGCCGTTCCCAACCCCCGCCCTGGAATGTGGCGATCTGCCCATCGGGCACCGATCCGGATACCACCTCGATCGTGAACGAGAGCTGGCCCTGGTTGCGCCAACCCGCAGGGGTGACCCGGTAGACGGAGCGACCCGGCACCGACGCCGGCTCGATCGTCAACTCCGGAACGACCAGGACTGGTTCATAGAGCAGTCGAGCGACCTCGTTCAGGTGATACATGGTTCCGGCGACCACCGGGTCGGAGTCGTACCACCACCGTCGGCGTTCCTCGAACAGCACAGCCGCCGGCCTGGACAGATGCCGACGGACCAGCTCGGCGCGCGCCTCCGCACCGGGCACCCCCTCGCGCAGCGCCCGGGTTTCGATGAACGTCCGCAGTTCCGCTTCGATTGCCGTGCGCCGTGGGCCGTCCGCCTGGGCGTGCAACTGAAGCTGCGCGTCGAGTTCGGCGAGCGCCACCAGATCGGCATGGCTGGGACGCGGCCGGCGCGGCGGGGTCGGATCGTTGGTCAACGCGTCGTTGCTGTTCAACGGGCCACCTGGCCGCCCACGCAACCGACCGAACCGGCCGCTGCTGGTGGCCCGCACCTCACCCACGACCTGTCCGATCGCCCGAGCCACGTACTGGTCGAGGGTCGCTGTGGTCACGCCGTCGAGATGGTTCGCGGCAAAGCTCACCTCGTACACGCCGTCGTCGCGGAGCTGGTAGCCGATCAGCTTCTCGGCCTTCGACACCGCAGCGAACTCGATCCGGAAGGTTCGGGCGCGCCCCAGGTGGACCCCGGGGATGGAAAGGCCGCTCTCCACTGTGACCTCGACGTACCCGTCCTGCACCTCGATCCGCGTGATGCCGTACCGCCCCGGCCGGCTGGTGTGGGCTTCGCCCACTCGGCGAGCCGAATCGAGCAGTCGCTGTCTGAGCGCCGGATCGGGGTTGCCGGACGGGGGTGGCAGCCGCTCGGTCAACCCGTCGAGTGCCAGCCCGCTCAGATCGGCCTGTCGGGTCGTGATCGACACCTGCTGGTCACCGTCGACACCGACCTCGATGCGGTGGAGTTCCACCTCGAGGTCTCCCAGAGCGAGTGCCCGGTGCAGCTCATCGAGGAGGTCGGGGTTCTGACGCAGTTGCGCGTGCAACTCGGGATTGGTCTCCAGCACATCCCGCACATACTGCGGTGTGCCACGTTCGGTGAGGCTGCCGTCCGGCAGCAGGTACCGTGATCGACGGAACGGCCGGGTGTCCACGATCACCAGTCGATGGCTGGTCCGGTCCAGACCGAGCGCCACGAACTCGCGGGCCGGAGTCGGTCCCTCCCCTGGTTCACGGGTGAGGACATCCGCCTCGGCCAGGCCGAATCGATCAGCCAAGAGTCGCAGCGCGGCGGCGTGTGGCACCGCGGCTTCCGCCGCCCGGGCCGCCGCCACCAGGTCGGAATGCTCCCGCGCCGCCGCGACCAGCTCCTGGACGTGGGCGAGCATGGCCGGGTCGTGGGCGTACTCGGCCCGCAGGCGGTCGCGCGTACGGTTCAGGTTCGACCGGGTCAGCTCCTGCGGGTCGGAGACCCCCAGGAGTTCCATCTGCGGACGAAGCGTCGTCTCCCGGAACTCGGCAAGCTCCCTCCGCGCTGCTGCGGCCCGCCGAACGGCCTGCACCGCCTGGTCCGGTGGCTGTCGGAACTGGTACGTCTGGGCTGGCCCCTCGGCGGCGCGGTGTCGCACCGGCCGACGCGGGTCGGTCAGTGGGTCACGGACCGGCCGACCGGTCTCGGCGGAGCGCAACGAGAAGTCCGACTCATCCCGGTAGGTGCCTGGCGCATCCAACTCGCCATGCAGTCGGTCGGTGCCCGGCTCGCGAAATGTCCCGGCCCGATCTCCGATCCGGTGCAGCCGACCGTCCGGGGTGCGGTGACTGTCCCACCGGTCGCCCGTCATGCGGGACCGGTCGTCGCGGCCCACTTCCGACGCCGGGCCCGCTCGGCTTCCCCCACCGGACTCGACCGGCGGATTCGGTGCCGCTGCCGCATCCGCGCCGTCGACCGGTACCGATGGAACCTCTCGACCCCTCGAGTCGAAGGTCCGCTCCCTACCGTCGGCTGGGACGGCCGGCCTCCGTCCGTTGTGCACGTCCGGGCTGGCCATCACCTCGGTACCGTCGAGATAGGTCCACATCTTCTCGGTGACCCCGGTGACCTTCCGACGAAGAATCCGAGCCAGCGCCGCCGCTGCGGGCCGACTCCCCGCCCCGGAATAGCAGGAGACCAGCTTGATCCGCCGATCACCGAGGCTGATCCGGCCGGACCGGTTCAGGTCGGCAAGCCCACGGGCGAAACTCTCGGCCGACATCCGGTAGCCGCCGACCACCACCTCGCCGTTACGCAACCCGTGCAGAGCAATCTTGAGTACGCCGTCCTCCGGATGCAGCGCCTCGGCGTACCGCCCCAGCTGCGGGTCACCGGTGAACTCCAGCCCGGACGGAGTCGAGTTGACAAAGTCACGAACGGCCTGGATCGCCCGCCGACCGGTCACCAACGGCAGCCGGGCGAGCTGTTCGTCGTTCCACGCCGCCGCCAGTTCAGGGGTCGGCTGAGCCGATTCCCGACGGTCGGCAGCCGCCTGCTCAGGGGTGCGGGACGTCTCCGCCGGGCGGGAGTCGGTTGGCGCGGCGACACCCGGCAACTGGATCCCGCCGAGACCCTCGGGTGGGCGGACCCGCGCCAGCGCCTGCTGTCGTCGCTCGGCCAGGTGACGCAGCCGGTCCGGATCGGCATCGGCGCGGCGGGCCTCCTGCCATTCCCGTACCGCGTCGTACGCGGCCCGGCTCTGCGGAGTATCCAGCCTGAGGTGGAACTCCCGCCCGGTGCTCGGATCGCGCCACTGGCTGACCAGACCGCCCACCTCGCCCGCCGCCCATCCGTCGACCAGACGGACCGGCTGGTAGCCCTGCGCGGCCAGGTCGTCGAGGGTCCGCCGGACCGCGTCGGCATAGTCGGTCGCCGGCAACTCAAGCGCGTACCGCAGCCGGGGGGACGCCTGCCGCTCCGGTCGGCCCGGCCGCGACTCGGCCGCCTCGGCGGCGACTCGTCTCCGTACCGCCGCCGGGTCCTCGTCCATCCGTACCGGCCGGGTGCCGCCGCCCACGGCCACCGCCGCCTCCACGGCTCTCCTGATCGCCGCATCGTCGAGGGCGGATCGGAGGTTCTCCGGGCGCGTCAGACTCGTCCGCAGGCCGCGCATTCTGCCAGTGGGAGCGTAAGGCGTCGGCTCGCCGTCGGTCGTCCGTCTGGTGACCGCGGGCTCGGGCGACCCGGGCTGGGTGCCGGATTCCTCGCTCAGGCTCACGCGGCGCGTGTCCGGGGTGGAGACCGCGACTCCATCGGCGTCGAGCAGCAACGCCTGGGAGGACTCGACATCGGTGTACGGCGGCGTGAGCGCTTCGGCGACGCCCGCCACCGGGTCGATCCACTTGACCGTACCGCCCTCGTTGACCACGGCAAGCTCGTGTGCCGTCTCGACACCTGGAATCCGCACCTGGACGAAGGCGAACGCGCCGGGACCGGCCTCCCGTACCGCCGCGTGGATCTGGTCGAGCCCGGCGATCCCGCCCGGCTGGACAACGTACGGACTGCCGATCCACGCCTCCGTTGGCTGCGACGTGGAGGATCCGCCACGGTTGGACCCGGCCACCACGGGGCGTCCGAACCAGGTCGAGGCCAGTGCCCGGGCGACCTCGGTCCCGTTGTTGTGCCGGCCGACCTGGAACGGGCCACCCCCATTGGTCAACAAGGTCCAACCGCTGGTCAGTGGAGGATGGATGACGGGCAGCCCCTCCGCATCCCGGGGAATGGCGTCGTCCAGGGCTCGTTCCTGGGCGGGAGTGGGCGGATCGTAGGCTTCCGGCCGTACGCTCTCGGCCGGGATGCCGCCGCCCAGTCGCAGCTCACCGGCGGGCCGCGATCGGCGGGCCGGTACTGATGGCCGCCCCTGGATACCTATTGATGGCCGCCCCTGGATGCCCAGCGACCGGTTACCGGCGAAGCCCCCGGGTGCCGCCGGCAACCCGGGCCGGTCGGGGTTCACCGGTGTCGACCTGGGTGCGGGTGAGTCCGACGGGTCCGCGTCGCTGCGGGTGTCGCCGATCAGCTCACCGTCGGTGTCGCCGGGGATGGACGGATGGGGGTTCGGGTCGGGCGCACCTGCCGCGTTGTCAGAACGACCAGACCCGGTACGCGACGCGCCGCCCGGAGCCGTCGGTGCGGCTCGACGCGCACTGCCCAGCGTGGTCGTCGTCCCCGGTGGCATGCTGTTCGGCCAGGTCCCGGTCGACGCCCCCCGGCTCGTCGGGGTTACCGCGTCGGCAGGAGCGTCGTTCCTTGCTGAGGTACTCGGGTCGGTCGTACCCGTGCCTGGCGCATCTTGCGTGTCGGCCGCAGGCGAGGCATCGCTGCCGTTCGGGTTGGTGGCGGGTGTCCTATCAGCATCGGCGGTGGGTTCGGTCTCGATGCTGGCATGGGCTGCGGCGACGTTTCTGGCTTGGATGGCTTCGTTGCTCGCGACCGCTGCGGCTCGAACCGCTTCCGCAAGCTCCTCGGGAGACTCGGCCCGGGCGGCCCGCTCGGCTGCTTCCCGCGCGTCTCGGGCCGCCTGCTCGGCGAGTTGCGCCTGCCTCGCAGCGGTGTCTGCGCTCACCCTTTCCTGCGTCGCCAACTCTTCGGCAAGCCGTACCTGTTCGCTCTGCTGTCCCTGATTCTGTATCGGCTGCCCACCCTGTACCGGCTGCCCACCCTGTGACGGCTGAGGTGCTGTGTGGGGCGCATCGGTGGTCGGCACTCCGGGAGCTGGCACACCCGGCCCGACCGGAGCCGGTGTGGGAGAACCAGACTCCGCCGGCGTCTGCGCGCCGGACGGTTGCGCATCAGGAGCCTGGGTACCGGCAGGTCGCACATCAGGAGCCTGGGTACCGGCAGGTCGCACATCAGGAGCGTGAGTCGGAGCCGTCGAAGGTGCCGGGCCAGCGGATCGGTCATCAGCAGCCGATCGCGCGGCTTCATGAGCCGCCGCCGATTCCTGGGCACGCCGCTCGGCCACATCAGCAGCCGCACGGGCCTCGGTCGCCGCACGCTGCGCATCATGCTGGTGTCGGACCGCCCCCTCCCGCATCCCACGGGCCTGCCGCTCCATCTGCTGCTGCGTCGTCTCCAGCCCCACCAGACCACGACCGAAGTTGCCCACCCGCTCACCGATACGCGCACCATCACTGATGTAGTTACGCGCCATGCCGGCGACGACCTGATCCAATCCCGGCGGATTCAGCGCAAACGTGCCATCGGTGGCCAGCGAACCACCCAGGTTCCCCAGGAGTTCTTCGGTCCACTCCGAGACCGCGTCTGCGCCAACGTTCGACAAGCCCCGAACGGCTTCGTTGTCGATCTTCCGCGCCAATGTACGGCCGATATCGCCGACCGGCGCCCCCATCGCCCCGAACCCGCCAGCGACGGCGTCCACCGCCACAGCGTGCACATCCACCTCTTCACGGGTCTCCAGCACCTTGACCTGGATCCACTGCGGCAGAAGATTGACTAACCCCTCTCGACCCGCCTCGTTACCCGCCATCAACACCAGGGTCTTGCCCCGCAACCCGGACACCAGCTCACGCATGCTGGCGTAACCAGACCGCTGGGTAAACGACGCACCCGCCCGACTCACCAACAGCTCGAAGATCTGACGAACCGTCAACCGCGCCGCATTGAGCCGCACCGCCGCCGCCGCCATCGCCGCTCCGAACGACAGCCACCACATCACCGCGAAGACGAAGATCTCCGTAATCACGATCCCGATCTCGAGCAACGTGGACAGCTTGCTGTGCTCGATGTCGAGCGCCGCCGCGTCCAACGAGTCGGCGATCTCACCGATCGCATCGAACAGCGTCTCTGGTATTACGACCCCAACCTCTTCCCACGCCCGCGCGAACCAGGCTCCCGAATCACCACCCCAGAGCTCACTCAACACGTTCGCGGAAAGTTGCGCCCCCGCCACAGCAGGACCCAACTGCGCCGCCAACGCTCGCCAATCGGCAGCCAGCAGGCGAAGCTGATCCTCGTTACCTTTCGGCCAGGCATTGCCACCCGAACCGAGCCACACCACAGAGTCACGAACCACATTCCACGGGTCACCAAAATCCCACAGCTCAATCACAGGCCGCACCTATACGCAGCGCAATGACCGACGCAGCCAGACCCCACCGCAAAGGACGGAAGGTAACGCAGAAGCAGCGCTCCACTCCGGAGCGAAGGAAAGTCAGACCAGCAGGTGAACACACCCGGCGAGGGTACGTCGCCACCACTGCCCGTTGATCAATTTCAGGTAAAGATCCTATTTCAGGAAAGATCACATTCAATTACCGAACGCGGCAATTACCCTCAGCTAACTCCGCTTCGAAAGTCATCGAGGGCGAATAGGCGACCACCGTCGCCGAGGATGACTACCCGCAGAACGGCTCACCAGTCGAGGGCGTATCGTCCATCGACCCGACCGAACGGAATATCAGGCAGGGCGGTGCGCTCGACATGGCCGAATCTGGCTATCCATCCCGTCCGACTACCAACAGTCAGCGATAGACACGGATAGATTACTGAAGCTCGGCCTTCACCCGCGTATGACACGTGGGTCGTCGTGCTCCACCACCTGGCTCAGCAGTTTGCCAGTCTCTATCCCGATCTCGGCCAACCCCGCGCAGAACGTCTGGATCATCCTCTCCAGATCCGGCGCGGCCCCGTCGTAGTTCTTCCGGTACCTGCGGCCGGCATCGTCATCGCCGAAGAGGGGCGCCAGCGCCGCCGTACGGGCAACGAGGCTCAACGCACTCGTGCCCACCGACTGGACCTCGGACGTACGGGCGGCAAACCGCGCCGCCGCGGTCAACGCTCCGTCGGCATCCGTGACGTGTGCGTACTGGACCATGCTCTTCAGCACCCCCGCATCAGGTCATCGTAGGCAGTCGAGACAGAGGTCACCGCACGCGTGCCGAACCCTCCGGTGCGCTCGTGGAAGGCACCGCTTGCCCGCCCCACCTGGCTGCGCGGCAGCTCGGCGCGCTGGCGCAGCGCCTCGATCTCTTCCCGGATGGCTGACACGGTCATACCGTACGACAACCGACCGGCACGCGGAAGATCCAACTCTGGAGAGCACGAGCCACTGCTCGACCAGATCAGCAAAAGGCCGCCGGGTAGCCTGCGACACCATGGGCAGGAGTCGATCAATCTCAACCAGGCTGCTGCCACCGCCTGGCCTGCCTCGCCTGATCGCGTTCCAGTCCGCAATGGTCGCCGTCGGTAGTGGCACGTTCCTCACCGGCAGCGTCGTGTTCTTCACCCACGTCCTCGGGCTCAGTCCACTACAGATCGGGGCCGGCTTCTCTATCGCCGGTTTCACCGGCGTGGTCAGTTCGCTCCCGCTCGGCGTCCTGGCCGACCGGATCGGTGGACAGCGAGCCTGGGGCGTCGGGGCGGTCGGTTCAGCTCTGGCGTTCGCCGGCTACTCCCTGGTCGACTCGTTCGTCGGATTCGTCGTCCTGATGGGCCTGGCGGCCGTCACCGACTCGTTCGCCAACGCCGGCCGCACCATCTACACCGCCGAGGCGATGCCGGCCGAGGATCGGGTACGGACCATGGCGTACGCCCGCTCCTACCTCAACGCGGGCTTCACCATCGGCACCGCGCTGGGAACCGTGGCGCTGGCGTTCGACTCCACCGCGGCACTCGTCGCCCTCGTCCTGCTCAACTCGGCGGTGTCGCTACTCAACGCCATCCTGGTGACCCGGCTCCCGGCCGCACCAGCGATACGACACGCCAGGACGGTCTCCCGCTCTCGGCTGGCGGTGCTGAAGGACCTCCCTTACGTCACCGTCGCCGGTCTCTTCGCCGTCATGATGTTCCACTCGGTCATCCTCATCGAGATCCTGCCCCTGTGGACGATCACGCACACCGACGCGCCGAAACCCGTACTCGGGGTGATGCTGGCGCTCAACACGGTGCTGGCGATCGCACTGCAGGTGCCAGCGTCTCGGGGTGCCGACTCGCTGCCCGGTACGGCTCGGCTGGTCCGACGCGGTGCCCTGGTCACCGCGCTCGCCTGCCCGGTGGCCGCGCTCGCCGGCATGACCAGCGGCGGGTGGACCGTCGTCACGCTCATCGCTGCCGTACTGCTGGTGACAGTCACCGAGCTGTGGTTCTCGGCCGCGCTGTGGTTCTTCCAGACCAACGTTCCACCGGCGGCGACGCGCGGCGTGTACCTCGGCACGGCACAGACGATCAGTTCGATGGCCGACATCTTCGCGCCGGTCGGCCTGACCCTGCTGGCGATCCAGACCGGCGGTTGGGGCTGGTGGGCCATCGCCGCGATCTTCGTGAGCTGTGCCCTCGCCGTCGGCCCGGCCGTCGGCTGGGTAACCCGTACTCACCGGGTCGGCAGCGACCCTGCCGAACTGCGGCCGGTGGATCAGCCCGGTCAAACGAAATCTTGACCGGAGATCGACGACCGTGCCATCCTTCCCGAGCGAAGGGGGTCCCATGACCGGTGACGACGATGCCCGGACCTACGCCGTGGTCGTGAACGACGAGGAGCAGTACTCGATCTGCTGGAACGACCGGGACCTGCCCGCCGGCTGGCGGCGTGAGGGCACCGCCGGGACCCGGAGCGAGTGTCTCGCCCACATCGACGAGGTGTGGACCGACATGCGACCGCTGTCGCTGCGACGCTGGATGGACGAACAAGCTCCCACCGGCTGACGCCACCCGATACGGCTCATGGGACAGGGGCGCATGGACGAGAGCTCTTCGCACCGGCGCTACCCCGCCCTGGCCGTCCAACGTGGCATGATCCTGCAGACCCTGCGTCACCCGACCGTCGGCACGGACGTCCAGCAGGTCACCATCGAATGGGACGAGACACCGGACCCCGATGCCTTCACCACCGTCTGGCGGTCCGCCGCTGGACGGCACCCCGTGCTCCGTACCGCATTCGAGATCGATGGCGAGCACGGTGTGGTGCAGGTGGTCCAGCCCACGATCGTGCCCGACCTGCGCTGGCGGGAGACACCGCTCGCCGACTTCCTGACCGACGACCGGTACGAGCCGTTCAACATCGACCGGGCACCCCTGTTTCGCGTCACCGTCCTGGGCGACCGGCACGTCGTCGTCACCTTCCACCATGCGATCCTCGACGGTCGGTCCACGCGGATCCTGCTTGACGAGGTCATCGCCGACTACACCGCCCGTCGGGCGGGGCGGAGCCCCGAACATCCGTACCGGCCGCCGTTCGCGGAGTTCGTGCGCTGGTGGGGCACCGCCGATTCGACGGCCGACGAGGCGTTCTGGAAGGGATACCTGGCCGGGGCACCGATGCCCCGGCCACTGCCCGGCCATTTCGATACCGGCGGCGGCGGTGCCGCGCGCGCCGAGCCCGCCACCCACGAGATCGTGCTGACCCAGACGGAGTCCGATCGGGTCCGGGCGGCTGCTGCCACGGCCGACGCCGGGGCGAGCGTGGTGGTCAATGCCGCCTGGGCACTGCTGCGCGGTGCCTACGGTGGGGTGGACGACGTGACGTTCGCGGTCACCCGGTCCTGCCGGTACGACAGCGTGCCCGACGCCGACCAGATCGTCGGATGTCTGATCAACACAGTCCCGCTGCGGATCCGACTCGACCCACGGTGGACGGTACGGCGGCTACTCGCCGACGTCGCGGCCCGGGTCCGGCAGGTGCGCGAGCACCAGCGCACGGCGCTGAGCAGCATCCTCGACCAGAACGGCCTCGCCCCCGACACCCCCCTGCTGGACAGTCTGGTGGTGTTCGAGCGGCAACGACTACCCACCGCACTGGCTCAGTGGGGCTCGGAGCCGACGCGCCGCTCGGTACGCGTACACCGGATGCCCGGCTATCCGCTGACGCTGCACGCCTTCGACGAGCCACAGTTGCGGCTGGGTGGGGTCTGGGACCGCAACCGCCTACTCTCCGTCTCGGCGCGGCGGGTCCTCGAGCAGCTACGCGGCACGGTGCTGGAGCTGGCGGACCGGCCCGACGCCCGGCTCTGCGACCTGGACCTCGGTGCGGCCACCGAGGCCACCCTCCGGAACACCTGGAACGCCACCCGCCGTCGCTATCCGCGCGAGGCGTCCATTCCAGAGGTGTTCTCCGCACGCGTGGCCGAGGATCCAGACGCCGCCGCGCTGCTCATCGGCGACCGCACGGTCAGCTACGCGGAGCTGCACCGGGACAGCGACCGGCTGGCCCGCGCGCTGATCCAACACGGCGTCACGCCGGAGGCTCCGGTCGCGGTGCTGCTTCCCCGGGGCGAAACCCTGGTCCAGGCCCTGCTGGCGATACTCAAGGCCGGTGGGGCCTACCTGCCCGTGGATCCGGCGGCCCCACCGGCCCGCGTCGCGGCGATGCTCACCAGAAGCGGCACCCGCCTGCTCCTGACCACGGCCGAGACCGCCACCAGGGCCGCCGCCATCGTCGCGACCGCCGTGGAAGGGGCCGCCGGCATCGTCGCGACCGCAGGCCACGACCCCGGTCCGGTACGGATGCTGACGGTCGACGCACTCTCTGCGGCAGCGGGGCCGCCCGGTCCACCACCACCGGTGCGGATCCATCCGCTGCAACTGGCCTACGTCATGCACACCTCGGGCTCGACCGGCCTCCCCAAGGGGGTGGGGATCACCCACCGAGGGGTGCTCCGGCTCGTCACCGGACCGGACTTCGCCCGCCTCGGGCCGGGCGAGCGGCTGCTCCAGCTCGCCCCGACCGCGTTCGACGCCTCCACGTGGGAAATCTGGGGTGCCCTGCTCACCGGGGCGGCGGCGGTGGTCGCGCCGCCGGATCCGGTGGACCTCGCCACCCTGACCACGCTGCTGCGTAGCGGCCGGGTCACGATCGCCTTCCTCACCGCCGGGCTCTTCCATCAGCTTGTCGAGGAGGACGTCGGCGCGCTGGCACAGGTGCGGCAGTTGCTCACCGGCGGGGACGTCATCGACCCGGACGCGGTCCGGGCCACGCTGCGGGCGCGTGGTGGACTTTCCCTGGTCGACGCGTACGGGCCGACCGAGAACACCACGATGACCAGTTGCCACGTGCTCCACGACCCGGATCAGGTGGGCGACCGGGTGCCGATCGGTCGTCCGGTGCCACACACCAGCGTGCACGTGCTCGACCCGACCGGCCGGGCAGTGCCGATCGGTGTGGCGGGTGAGCTGTACACCGGCGGCGACGGGCTGGCCCGGGGCTATCTCGGTGATCCGGCGGTGACCGCCCGGTCGTTCGTCCCGGATCCGGAGGTGCCCGGCGAGCGGCTCTACCGGACCGGCGACCTGGTCCGCTGGCGGGCCGACGGCGTGCTGGAGTTCCTCGGCCGGCGCGACGACCAGGTCAAGATCCGTGGCTTCCGGGTCGAGCCGGGTGAGGTCGAGACGATACTCCGGGCGCACCCGGAGGTGACCGCCGCCGTGGTGTGCGTCCGGGGCGACGGAGCGGAGCGCCACCTGGCCGGTTACGTCACGCCGGCCGAGGGGACGGCACTCGCTGGTGAACGCGTCCGGGACTTCCTCTCCGCCCGGCTACCGCACTACCTGGTACCCGCCACGGTCACCGTCCTCGACCGCTTGCCGCTGACCGTGAACGGAAAGGTCGACCGGGCCGCGCTACCGGTACCCGATGTCCCGGGCCGGGCACCGGTGGGTGCCGGGCCTTCCTCACCCACCGAGCAGCGGCTCGCCGAACTGTGGTCCCGGCTGCTGCCCGGTGCCCGCCAGCCGGCCGGCATCGGGCGGGAGACCAGCTTCTTCGCCCTCGGCGGCAACTCGCTGACGGTCACCCGGATGATGTTCCGGATCCGGGAGACGTTCGGCGTCGACTGCGGACTGGACGAGTTCTACCGTGCGCCGACCCTGTCCGCGACGGCCGCGGCGATCGACGCGGCAACCGGCGCCACCGGTACGGCTGGACGCACGGCCAGCGGACCGGTGATGCGCCGCCGGGCCCGGATCCCGGTCCGGGGCGAGGCGGAGCTGCCGCCGCACCTCGTGCGGCTCCACGTCGGGTGGGCACTGTGGCGGACCGTCTGCCTGCGCGGCGCGGGGTTCCCGATCGACCTGCTCGCACCGCTGGGTGATGCGAAGCTCGCCGCTGCGGCGGATCGCCTGGTCGCCGCGCGTACCGCAGACGACCCGGCCGAGTGCGCCGCCGCCGAATCGGCCTACTCGGCTGAGTTCTCGCTGGCGGTCGGCCGACTCTCGGCCGCCCTGCGCGCGGTGGCCGGCGACCCCCGGTTCCGTGCGGCGGTCGCCTGGCAGAACCCGCACGCGCTGCGCACCGGCATCGACGCCCTACTGCGTCGTGATCCCGTCCAGCCGGTCCGCAACACCAAGCATCGGCAGCACGAGACGCTGGTCGCCAGCTATCTTCAGCGGTACTGCGCCAAGAACGACACCATCGGGTTCTTCGGTCCGGTCGGCTGGGCGCGGATCGAACCGGGTGCCGACATCCGGTTCGACCAGCCGCCCGCCCTGCTGGCCAAGCGGACCGTCCACCTCGAAGGGTGGGCGGTCGTGGCGGTGCTGGCACCGTACGCGACCAGGCTGCGCCCCTGGCTCGTACCCCGGCGGATGCCCTTCCTGGACCTGGCCGGTACGACGCTGCGGGTGCCGCTCGCCCCGCCGGTGGCGTTGACCGACGCCGAGGCAGCGGTGCTGCGGGCCTGTGACGGGATCCGGGACGCCATCGAGGTGGCCGCCACCGTGATCGCCGATCCGGCGTCGGACCTGCGGTCCACCCGGGAGGTACACCAACTGCTGGCGGAGTTGGCCACCGCCCACCGGATCGCCTGGCAGCCGGAGGTGGCACCGCACGACCTAGCCCCGGAGCGGAGCATGCGTGCCCGGCTGCTCCGGGTCACCGACGGGTCGGTACGACAGCCGGCACTCGCCGCCCTGGAGGAACTCTGCGCCGCCCGCGACGCGCTCGCGGCGGCGGCCGGTGATCCGCACCGGTTGGCCGGTGCGATGGCCGAACTGGAGACGACGTTCACGCGGCTGGCCGGCGTCCCCTCCACCCGCCGCGCCGGCACGATGTACGCCGGTCGCACCCCGGTCTACGAGGAGTGTCTACGGGCCGGCACGGTTCGCGTCGGTGAGGAGAGTCTGGCCGGAATCCGGGGGGCGCTCGCGCTGGTGTTGGACAGTGCACGCTGGTTCACCGCTGCCGGGGCCACTCTCTACCAGCGGCTCTTCACCGACCTCTACCGGCGTCGGGCCGCCGAACTGGGCACCGAGGTGGTGCCGTTCGCCGACTTCTGGCTGCTGGCCGGCGAGGCGCTGTTCCATCCGCCGGCCCGGCTGCGCACGCTGCTGACCAACGCGCTGCATCGGCGCTGGGCCGACGTACTGGCGCTGCCGCCGGACCAGCGGCGGGTCCGACTGGCGGCGGCGGACCTGGCTCCGGCGGCGACTGCCGCGTTCCCACTGGGACGCCCCGGTTGGCCGACGGCGGCGCAGCACAGCCCGGACCTGATGCGGGCCGGCACCGAGTGGGTGCTGGGTGAGCTGCACCCGGGGGTCAACACCATGCGGTACGCCACCTGGGTGGCCTACCACCCGGAGGTGGAGACGCTGCGGGGCGCGATGACCCGCGATCTGGGCGGCGGGCTGGTCTATCCCGCCGAGACCGGCCAGGAGGGCGGTGTGCCCACCCGGCAGAGCAACGGGCTCGCCGGCCCCGACGACCTTCGGTTGGTGTTCGCGCCCGACTCGTTCGGCCATGACCCGCGCAACAGCCTGCGCGTCGGCGAGTGCGACCTGGTCGGTACGACGAGCGGACTGCGGGTACGGTCCCGCGACGGTCGACTCGACCTCGAGCTGATGCACGTGCTCGGCGACATCGTGGGCGCCGGGCTGTCCCAGCTCTTCCGCATCCTGCCCCCGGCGGCGCACAGCCCCCGGGTCACCCTCGACTCGCTGGTGGTCAGCCGGGAGACGTGGACCTTCCACGCGGCCGAGCTGGCCTTCGCCGACACCGCCGACGAGGCGCTCCGGTTCCACCAGGCACGGGCCTGGGTCGGCCGCTACGACCTGCCCCGCCACGTGTTCCTGCGGTGCGCGGGGGAACGCAAGCCGGTCTACGCCGACCTGACCAGTCTCGCCTCGATCGACCTGGTGTCCCGGTCCATCCGCCGGGCCCGTCGGCACGGCGGGGACGAGGCGGTGGTCAGCGTGACGGAGATGCTGCCGGCACCGGACCAACTGTGGCTCACCGGTCCCGACGGCCGGTACACCGCCGAGCTGCGGGTCGTCGCGGTCGATGGTCAGGGAGACTGAGATGGCGTTGTTCGAGTTCCCGGCGTCGGCCGCGCAACGGCGGATGTGGCTGCTCGACCAGCTGGATCCCGGCCAGGTCACCTACCACATCGGTTGGGCCGTGTGGCTGGACGGACCGCTGGACGCCGCCGCCCTCGACGGGGCCTGGGCGGCTGTGGTCGAGCGGCACGAGATCCTGCGCACCACGTTCCGGGCCAACGGCGGCCTACCGATCCAGGTGATCGACGACGGCATACGCCCGGCCGGCATCGAGACCGTGTCCCTGGCGCACCTGCCGCAGGCGGATCGGGAAGGTGCGGTCCGATCGGCACTCCGGGAGCACGGCCGGATCCCGTTCCAGCTCGACGGCGGGCCGCTGACGCGTACCCGTCTGCTGCGGCTGGCCCCGGACCGGCACGTACTGTCGCTGGTCGCGCACCACGCCATCGCCGACGGCTGGTCGTTCCGGCTGCTCTTCGAGGAACTCACCGCCGACTACGCCGCGCTGCACGCCGGCCACCCACCCGTCTCAGGCGAGCCGAGCCTGCAGTACGCGGACTTCGCGCTCTGGGAGCGGGAGCACAGCGACGCGGGTGGTCATGTCGAGGCGGAACGGTTCTGGTCGGCCGAGCTGGCCGACGCCCCACCGGAGGTGGCGCTGCCGGTGGACCACCCGTACCCGGCCCGGCTCGGTCCCGCCGCCGCCGAGCTGCCGGTCCCGGTCGACGCCGCCCAGGCAGCGGCGCTGCGCCGGTTGGCCGAGGGGCGGGACAGCACTCTCTTCGCGGTGCTTTTGACCGCGTACGTCGCCACGCTGTCCCGGCTCGGTGGCGCGGACGAGCTACTCGTCGGCGTACCCGTGGCGGGGCGTACCCGGATCGAGACGGAGTCGATACTGGGCCTGTTCGCGAACACGCTGACCATCCGCGCGGCGCTGCCCGACGATCCCCCGCTCAACCAACTCCTCGACCGGCTGCACACCGCCATCGCGCGGGCCCAGGCCCACCAGGATCTGCCGTTCACACGGGTGGTGGAGTTGGGCCGGCCTGAGCGGCATCCGTCTCGGGCACCGCTGGTACAGGTGATGTGTACGGTCGAGGACGCGTCACCGCCGCTGGAGCGGGGCGGGCTGCGCTGGCGGCCGGAGTTGGTGCCCACCGGCACCGGCAAGTTCGAACTCGAACTGGCGGCTGTCGTCGGCCCGGACGAGCTGACCGTGCGGTTGCGTTACCTCACCGATCTCTTCACCCCGACTGGCGCGGGCCGGATCGCCGACGCACTCGGCGCGATGCTGACAGCGTTGGCGACGACGGCGGAAAGCCCCGTGTCCGAGGTGGACATCCTGTCCCCGGCGATGAGGGAACTCGTCACCCGGGTGTGGCCGACCGCCGCATCCCGGTCGACCCCACCGCCGGGCAGCACCGCCGCCGCCTGGGTGGCCGAGGTCGATCCCGGCGACCGGATGGTGATCCAGGGCCCCGACGTCGCCCTCACTGGTGTCCAGCTGCGTGCGATGACCGATCGGATCGCCGCCGGTCTGCTGGGGCTCGGCGTACGGGTCCAGGACACCGTCGGCATCGTCCTGCCCCGGGGCGCCCGGGTACTTCCGGCGCTGCTCGGCGTGTGGCGGGTCGGCGCGGCGTACCTGCCACTCGATCCGACCCATCCGCCGCAGCGGCTGCGCGGGATGCTCGCCGACGCCGGGGTACGGGTCGTCGTCACCGACCCTAGCGCCCTTCCCGCTCCGCTCCTGGCCGAGCTGACAGCCTCCATGGCCCTGCTCGACCTGGCCGAAGCGCAGTTGGCCGGAGCGCAGTTGGCCGGAGCGGACCCGGCGGACGCTGCTCCACTGCTGCCGCCGCCTCCGGCGATGCCGCCGACAGCGGCGGCGTACGTGCTGTTCACCTCGGGTTCCACCGGCCGCCCGAAGGCGGTCACCGTCACCCAGGGGGCGGTGGCCCACCTGCTGCACACGTTCCGGGAGCTGGTTCCCCTCGGTCCGGCCGACCGGGTCGTCTCGGTCAGCACGTTCGCCTTCGACATCGCCCTGCTCGACCTGCTGCTCCCACTGCTGTGCGGTGCTCCGGTGGTGGTCGCCGGGGACGACAACGTGATCGACGGGAACCGGTTGCGCCGGCTGCTCACCGCCGTGTCCGCCAGCATGCTCCAGGCGACCCCGACGACCTGGCGGATGCTGGTCGCGGCCGGCGGCGTGCCGCCCGGGGTGCGGCTACGCCTCAGCGGCGGTGAGGCGCTGCCCCGGGCCCTCGCGGACGCCCTGCTCAGCCCGGACACCCACCTGTGGAACCTCTACGGCCCGACCGAGACGACCGTTTACTCGACCGGCACCGAGGTCGCCACGGGGCCGGGCCCGCTGGATATCGGTCCGGCCATCGTCGGTAGCCGGATCTACCTGCTCGACCGGTGGCTGCGGCCGGTCCCGCCAGGCGTGGTCGGCGAGATCTACCTCGGCGGTGCGGGGCTCGGGCAGGGCTACGCCGGTGCCCCCGGGGCAACCGCCGACCGGTTCCTGCCCGACCCGTTCACCTCCGGCGGCCGGATATACCGCAGCGGAGACCTGGGGCGGTGGTTGCCGAACGGCCGGATCGAACCGCTCGGTCGGGTCGACCGGCAGGTGAAGGTACGCGGGTTCCGGGTCGAGACGGCGGAGGTCGAGGCGGTGCTGCGTGGCCATCCGGAGGTGCGCGACGCCGTCGTGGTGGCCTCCGCCGACGTCGCCCACGACGGTGTACGACTGGTCGGCTACGTGGTCAGCCGGGCCGGGGTGGGCGACCTGCCCGACGGGCTGCCCGAGTACGCGCGCGGACTCCTGCCTGAATACATGGTGCCGGCGACGTTCGTGGCGTTGGACGAGGTGCCCCGGACGACCCGGGGCAAGCTGGACCTGTCCGCCCTGCCGAAACCCCGCTGGGGCTTCGGCCCTGGATCGACGGTCGCGCCGCGTACCCCGCTGGAGCGGGAGTTGGTGGCGCTCGTGGCCGACCTGCTCGGTCTGCCCGGTCCGGTCGGTGTCCTCGACAACTTCTTCGTCCTGGGCGGACACTCCGTGAAGGCCACCCAGTTGATGGCCCGGATCTGGACGACCTACGGGGTCGATCTGCCCGTGCGAGCCCTCTTCGAGAACCCGACGATGGCGGGGCTCGCCGCAGCCATCTCCACTGCCGGTGGTGCCGCAGCCGATCCCGTTGCCGGTGGTGCCGCCGGTTCGGCGCCGAGGTCGGCGAGCGCTGACGTCCCTGTTGGCTCCGGGGACGTCGACTACCTCAACGCGTTGACCGACGACGATGTCGACGACCTCCTGGCCGCAATGGACCGGCCGGCGAACCGGGACCGGTGAGCGCCCGATGAGTGACCTGCCGGAGTGGCTGGCCGCACTGCTCGCGTCCCTGGGCGAGGGACGGGACCCGGACACGGTGGCGGAGTGGACCCGTCGGGTGCGACGGGAACTCGATCGCCTGGCCGGCCGGGTGCCGTTCCAGGTGGTGTACGACTGGCATGCCCGGCTCGTCACCTCGATGCCGGACGACATCGACGATCAGGATCGGGTGATCGAGCTACACCGGCGGGTGTCGTCCGGGGATCGGGTCGGGGCGACCGAGTGGAGTGACACGCTCCGGCCGGTCCTGCGCGAGTGGTACCGGGCCGCCTATCCGTACGCCGAGGCGTGGGCGGTAGCCCAGGCGAACGCGCGCGCCTACGCAACCGCCAACGGCTACCGTCCCGACGAGGTCGTCGAGTACGCCGAGTACTACGCCAATCTCAGCACCGGGGCGAACGCCGAGGCGTATGCGAACGCCAATGCCATCGCGAACGCGGACGCGATCGGGACGGCCCTGGCCCACGCGGACGAGTCGGCGTACGCGTTGACCTACCCGGCCGCTCTGCTGTGCGCTCGCGCCTTGGCGGAGGCGAACCGTGCCGGCCCTGTCGGGTCAGCACAGACGCTCAGGGCTGTCTACGCGCGGCTCGCGGACGAGTTGGTCGACAGTTTGGCGCGGGTCGCGGTTTGAGGCGATTCAAGGCCAGAACGCAGCTACGCCCGTTGCGGGGATTATCTGTCTACTCTCGCCATTCGCAGATGGGGAAAATGGCCTTCCAGCCGGGTACGGCGGTGGGCAACCGGCTTACTGGCCTGCTCAGTCGCTGTGTCGGGACCGGCCTTCGGACGTCGCCACACGCCGGCCCAGCCATCAAGATCGGTTGAGACATTGATCCTGGCCTCAGCCAGATGGATCAATTAATGTGAATCAACCTTTTCAAGGTCATGTACTCGGCGGCCAGCCAGAACCGAGGGGGCACACGTTGCCGCACGATCAGCCGTTCCAGGGTTCCGCCCCCGCCCCGGCCGTTGCCTCGGTCCCGGAGGGCCGGGCAGCCATCGAAATCGAGCCGCTACCAGACCGGTCGGGTCCGCTGCCGTTGTCCTTCGCCCAGCAGCGGTTGTGGTTCCTGGAACGTCTCGGCGGCGTCAGCCACGCCTACCACATGCCCCTGGCCCTACGCCTCGACGGCTGGCTCGACCGCGACGCCCTCACCACCGCGCTGGACACCATCGTCGCCCGACACGAGATCCTGCGCACCCGCATCGTCACCACCGAGGACGCAGAGGCGTACCAGCACGTCGACCCACCGGAGATCGGCTTCCCCCTCCACGTCGACGACCTCACCGAACACCCGGACCCCGGCAGCCGGCTGGCCGAGCTACAGGAAGCCGAGACCAGCGCACCGTTCGACCTGGCCACCGGACCACTCATCCGGGGCCGACTCGTCACACTCGCCCCCGACCAGCACGTACTGCTCATCACGATGCACCACATCGTCTCCGACGGCTGGTCCATGTCCGTACTCACCCACGAACTCGGCGCCCGCTACACCGCCAACCGAGACGGTCGACCCGACCCCCTGCCGCCACTACCACTCCAGTACGCCGACTACGCCGCCTGGCAACGCCAATGGCTCACCGGCGACACCCTCGCCCGGCAGGAAACCTACTGGCGGCAAACCCTCACCGGAGCCCCCACCCTCCTCGAACTCCCCACCGACCGACCCAGACCACCCGAACAGGACCACCACGGCGCGCGCATCACCGTCGAACTCGATGCTGACCTGACCGCTGGTCTCAAAGACCTCACCGCCGCGCACGGCGGAACCCTGTTCATGACCCTGCTCACCGGCTGGGCCATCGTCCTGTCCCGCCTCTCCGGCCAACACGACCTCGTCATCGGCACCCCCACCGCCAACCGCCGCCGCACCGAACTCGAAACCCTCATCGGCTTCTTCGTCAACACCCTCGCCCTACGAATCGACCTCACCGACAACCCCACCACCACCCAGCTCCTCCACCGGGTCCGCGACCTCTCCCTCACCACTCTCGAACACCAGGACCTCCCCTTCGAACACGTCGTCGAACTCGTCAACCCCACCCGCAACCTCGCCCACACCCCGCTGTTCCAAGTCATGTTCGCCTGGCAGAACACCGAGGACGGCGAACTGGCCCTGCCCGGCATCCAGGTCACCCACCTACCCACCCCCTACCCCACCGCCAAGTTCGATCTCACCCTCGCCCTCGCCGAACACGACGACCGGATCCGCGGCAGCCTCGAATACGCCACCGCCCTCTTCGACCACACCACCGCACACCGCTACCCCCACTACCTGCGCCACGTCCTGACCCGGATGGTCGAGCATCCCGACCAACCCATCACCGAACTGTCCCTGCTCGCCCCGGAAGACCGTCGTCAACTTCTGGCCGCCGGTGACAGCGTCGCTTCCTATCCGGCCGAGGAGACGATCCCCGCGCTGTTCGGGAAACAGGCGGCCATCCGGCCGGACGCCGTGGCGGTGAGTTTCGAGGGACAATCGCTCAACTACGCCGACCTCGACACCCGCTCGAACCAACTCGCCCACCACCTGCGGACACGGGGAATCGGCCCGGGCTGCCTGGTCGCCGTCTGTCTGGAACGCTCCCCCGACCTCGTAATCGCGCTGCTGGCCATCCTCAAGGCCGGAGGCGCGTACCTGCCGCTGGATCCGTCCCACCCCGCCGACCGCCTCACCCACCTACTGCGGGACAGCACACCCCGCCTGCTGCTCACCGACGACACGGCCCACGCCGCGCTGGCCGACGTCGCTTCCGTACCGGTGGTCCACATCGACACCGAAGCCTGGACGGACCAACCACGTACCGCACCGGTCGTCGACCTCACCCCGAACCACCTCGCATACGTGATCTACACCTCCGGCTCCACCGGACAGCCCAAGGGCGTCCTGGTGGAACACGCCAATGTGGTACGACTCTTCTCGGCCACGGCACGCTGGTTCGACTTCGGGCCGACCGACGTGTGGAGCCTCTTCCACTCCGCAGCATTCGACTTCTCCGTCTGGGAGATCTGGGGCGCGCTGCTGCACGGCGGCCGGCTGGTGGTCGTACCCCGGTCGGTCACCCGCTCCCCTGCGGAGTTCCACCGGCTGCTCTGCGACGAGGGCGTCACCGTCCTCAACCAGACCCCCAGCGCCTTCCGCAGCCTCATCGCGGCGCAGGCCGACAGTGGCCGGGTGCATCGCCTGCGGACGGTGGTATTCGGTGGCGAGGCACTGGACCCGCCGATGCTGCGACCGTGGTACGCCGACGCTCGCAACGAGCACACCGAGCTGGTCAACATGTACGGCATCACCGAGACGACGGTGCACGTGACCTACCGGCCGTTGGCCCCGGCCGACATCGAACAGCCGGGGCGTAGCCCGATCGGGCGGCCCATCGACGACCTGCGGCACTACGTGCTGGACGAGCGGCTGGAGCCGGTACCGCCCGGGGTCGCCGGTGAACTCTACGTCGGCGGCGCGGGAGTGGCCCGGGGCTACCTCAACCGGCCCGAGCTGACGGCGGAACGCTTCCTCGACAGCCCCTTCGTGCCCGGCGATCGGCTCTACCGGACCGGTGACCTGGTTCGTCGGCGGCCCGACGGAGAGTTGGATTATCTCGGCCGCAACGACTTCCAGGTGAAGATCCGAGGTTTCCGGGTCGAACTCGGCGAGATCGAGGCACACCTGACCGCCGCCCCGGGCGTACGCGAAGCGGTGGTACTGGCCAGCACAGATCCGGCTGGCGGCACCAGACTCGTCGCCTACTACACCGCCTCGGTCCGTAGGTTGACCGCCGACGCGCTGCGTCACCGGCTCTCCGGAGTCCTACCCGAGCACATGCTCCCGGCCGCGTACGTGCCGGTCGCCGAATGGCCCCTCACCGCCAACGGCAAGCTCGATCGCCAGGCGTTACCGTCGCCCGAGGGAACCGCCTTCGCCACCCGGCGGTACGCGGCACCGGTCGGCCCGATGGAGACCACCCTCGCCGCCATCTGGGCCGAGGTGCTGGGCATCGAACAGGTCGGCCGGCACGACAACTTCTTCGCGTTGGGCGGGCACTCGCTGCTGGCGCTGCGGGTGTTGGAACGGATGCGCCGGCAGGGCGTGCACGCCGACGTACGGATGCTGTTCGGATCACCGGTCCTGGCCGACCTGGCCACCGCCGTCGGTGCCGGCCCGGCTCGGGACGAGGTCCCACCCAATCTGATCCCGGCCGGCTGCCCACGGATCACCCCGGATCTGCTGCCCCTGGTGGAGCTCAGCCAGCCAGAGATCGACGCGATCGTCGCCACCGTGCCGGCTAGAGCGGGCAACGTCCAGGACATCTACCCGCTGGCCCCGATGCAGGAAGGCATCCTGTTCCACCACCTGATGGCCCACACCGGTGATCCGTACCTGGTCACCACCTTGATCGGGTTCGCCGACCGGAACCGGCTGGACCGCTACCGGGCCGCGCTGGAGGCCGTGATCGCGCGGCACGACATCCTACGTACCGCAGTGGTGTGGCAGGGGGTCAACGAGCCGGTACAGGTGGTGTGGCGGCGGGCCCCGCTGCCGGTCGAGGAGGTGACGCTGGATCCGGCGGGCGGCGACCCACGTCAGCAGCTACGGAAGCACTTCGACCAGCGGCTTGGTCGACTCCCCCTGCACCAGGCACCCCTGCTGCGGCTGCTGGTCGCCCGGAACCCGCACGACGGGAGCTGGCTGGCACTGGAGCTGATCCACCACATCATCGACGACAACACCTCACTCAAGCAGCTCACCGCCGAGATCCGGGCACACCTGGCCGGCCGGGCCGACCGGTTGCCGCCACCGCTGCCGTTCCGCGACTTCGTGGCCCGGATGCGCCGGGGTGCGGACCGGGCCGACCAGGAGACCTTCTTCCGGGGCATGCTCCGGGACGTCGACACGCCGACCGCCCCCTTCGGCCTGCTGGACATCCACGGCGACGGCCACAGCATGCGGCACTCCCGGCTACGTCTCGACGCGGCGCTGTCGCGCCGGCTGCGGGACCGGGCGCAGGCGCTGCGGGTCGGTGCGACCAGCCTCTTCCACGTCGCCTGGGGACAGGTGTTGGGCCGGGCCAGCACCCGTCACGACGTCGTCTTCGGCACCGTCCTGCTCGGGCGAATGCGGGCCGACGCCGGCACCGATCGGGTGCTGGGTCCATTCATCAACACCCTTCCGCTGCGGATCAGCCTCGGTGCGACCAGCATCGCGGACTGTGTGCTCCGTACCCACGCGATGTTGACGGAGCTGATCCGGCACGAGCATGCACCACTGGCCCTGGCCCAGTCCTGCAGCGGCGTGGCACCACCGGCTCCGCTCTTCACGGCGCTACTGAACTACCGGCACGTCGAGGTGCTGGCCGAATCCGACACCACACCGACGGTCGACCCGGACGACCTGACCTACCTGGCCGCCGAGGAACGCGGCAACTACCCGCTGGCGCTGGACGTCGACGACCTGGGCGACGGGTTCGTGTTGACGGTCGCCGCCACGGCCGGCGTCGCCGCCGAGCAGGTCTGCGCGATGGTCGAGCAGGCGCTCGTCGCCCTGGCCGACACGCTGGAGCAGGCACCCGGTACGCCCATCGGGCGACTGGACGTACTGCCGCCGGCCGAGCGGCACCGGCTACTGGTCGACGGCAACGAGGCAGCGGTGGCGTACCCGCCGGATCGGTTGGTGCACCACCTGTTCGAGACTCAGGTGGCTCGGGACCCGCACGCGGTGGCCCTCGTCCTCGACGAGTACCGGCTCACCTATGGTGAACTGAACGCGCAGGCCAACCGGCTGGCGCACCACCTGCGGACCCGGGGTGTCGGACCGGACCGGCTGGTCGCGATCTGCGTGGAGCGTTCGCTGGACGCGGTGGTGGCCCTGCTGGCGGTGTTGAAGGCGGGGGGTGCCTACCTGCCGCTGGACCCGGCCTACCCGGTCGAGCGGTTGGCCTACATGTTGCGGGACGCCACCCCGATCGCGGCGCTGACCCACCGTCCGGCACGCGACCGGTTACACGCCGCACTCTCCGGGACCGCGCTCTCCACGCCTGCGCTGTCCGGAGCCGCACTCTCCGGGACCGCGCTCTCCGCGCCTGCACTCTCCGGAGCCGACCTCTGTGTCATCGACCTCGACCTCGACGCGGCCGACTGGACGGAGCAGGCCGAGACCGATCCGGTGGTCGAGGGATCGACTCCGGACAACCTGGCGTATGTCATCTACACCTCCGGCACCTCCGGTGCGGCCAACGGCGTGCTGGTCGAGCACGGTCAACTCGTCGCCGTCGCCGCGGCCTGGGAACACCTCTTCGACCTGCGGTCCGATCTGGTGCACCTACAGATGGCCAGCTTCTCCTTCGACGTGTTCACCGCCGACGTGGTGCGGGCGCTGGGATTCGGTGGGCGGCTGGTGCTCTGCCCCCGCCCGCTGCTGCTCGACGGGCCGGGGCTGTACGCCCTGCTGCGGCAACACGGCGTGGACTTCGCCGACTTCGTACCGGCGGTGCTCAACCCGCTGATGGGCTACCTGGAGACCGTTGGCGGCAGCCTCGCCGGCCTGGAGACGGTGGTCTGCGGCTCGGACGCGTGGACGGTGGCGAACGCGGCGCAGTTGCGGGCGTTGTGCGGCCCGCAGGTGCGGATCGTCAACGCGTACGGGGTGACCGAGGCCGCCGTAGACAGCACCTGTTACCAGCTTCCGAGCACCGGCGTGGCCGAGCTGGCCTGCCTGCCGATCGGCCGACCGCTGCCGAACGTACGGGTCTACCTTCTCGACGAGGCCGGTGAACCGGTTCCGGCAGGGGTGATCGGCGAGATCGTCATCGGTGGTGCCGGCGTGGCCCGGGGCTACCTGAACCGGCCCGAGCTGACGGCGGAACGCTTCCTCGCCAGCCCTTTCGTCCCCGGTGACCGGCTCTACCGCACCGGCGACCTGGGACGTCGGCTCCCGGACGGGCGGATCGAGTTTCTCGGCCGGGACGACTTCCAGGTGAAGGTCCGGGGCTTCCGGGTCGAACTCGGCGAGGTCGAGGCGCGGCTGGCCGCCTGTCCCGGCGTACGGGAGGCTGTCGTCGTCGCCCGGCCGGACACCAGTGGCCACCAGCGGCTCCTCGCGTACTTCCTGGCTGGGACAGGCCAGCCGCCGAATGCCATGGTGTTGCGGGACCGGCTCGCCACCGAGTTGCCCGAGTACATGGTGCCCGCCGCGTACGTCCGCCTGTCGGCGTGGCCGCTGACGCCCAACGGCAAGCTCGACCGGTCGGCGCTGCCGGCACCGGACGGAGATTCCTTCGGACAGCGCGGATACGTCGAGCCAGCCGGGCTGCTGGAGACCATGGTCGCGGGAGTCTGGGCCGAGGTGCTGGGCATCGATCGGGTCGGTCGCCACGACGACTTCTTCGCCCTGGGCGGCCATTCGCTGCTCGCCATGCGACTGGTCGCGAGGATCCGGCAGACGCTGGGGCGGGAGGTCTCCCCGGCGGCGCTCTTCGCCGCACCGGTCCTGGCCACTTTCGTCACCCGGTTGACGCCGGACGGGCGCGACGTGCTGCCACCGATCCGCCCAGCCGATCGCACCGGCCCGTTGGAGCTCTCCTTCGCGCAGCAGCGGTTGTGGTTCCTGGAACACCTGGGCGGCGTCAGCCACGCCTACCACATGCCCCTGGCCCTACGCCTCGACGGCTGGCTCGACCGCGACGCCCTCACCACCGCGCTGGACACCATCGTCGCCCGACACGAGATCCTGCGCACCCGCATCGTCACCACCGAGGACGCAGAGGCGTACCAGCACGTCGACCCACCCGAGGTCGGACTCGCCCTACAGGTCGAGGACCTGACCGGGTGCGCCGACATCAGCGCCCGGCTGGCCGAGCTACAGGAAGCCGAGACCAGCACCCGGTTCGACATCACCACCGGTCCGCTCATTCGGGGCCGGCTCGTCGTACTCGCCCCAGACCAGCACGTACTGCTGCTGACCGTGCACCACATCGTCTTCGACGGCTGGTCCATGGGTGTCCTCACCCGCGAACTCGGCGCCCTCTACACCGCGATCCACCACGGCCAGCCCGATCCGCTAACACCACTGCCGACCCAGTACGCCGACTACGCCGCCTGGCAACGCCAGTGGCTCACCGACGACACCCTCGCACGGCAGGAAACCTACTGGCGGCAGGCCCTGACCGACGCTCCCACCCTCCTCGAACTCCCCACCGACCGACCTCGACCGCCGGAGCAGGACCACCATGGTGCCCAACTCCACCTGGACCTGGGCACCGACCTGACCGCCGCGTTGACCGGCCTCGGCACCCGATACGGCGGCACCCTGTTCATGACCCTGCTCACCGGCTGGGCCATCGTCCTGTCCCGTCTCTCGGGCCAACACGACCTGGTCATCGGCACCCCCACCGCCAACCGCCGCCGCACCGAACTCGAAGACCTCATCGGCTTCTTCGTCAACACCCTCGCCCTACGGATCGACCTCAGCGGCAATCCCATCGGCACCGAACTCCTCCACCGGGTCCGCGACCTGTCCCTGACCACCCTCGAACACCAGGACCTCCCCTTCGAACAGGTCGTCGAACTCGTCAACCCGGCCCGCAACCTCGCCCACACCCCGCTGTTCCAGGTGATGTTCGCCTGGCAGAACACCGAGGACGGCGAACTGGCCCTGCCCGGCATCCAGGTCGGCACCCTGCCCGCCCCGTACCCCACCGCCAAGTTCGACCTGATGCTGTCCCTGGCCGAGCAGAACGGTCGGATCCGCGGCAGCCTCGAGTACGCCACCGCCCTGTTCGACGAGGCCACCGCGCGTCGCTACACCCGTTACCTCCATCAGGTACTGACCCAGTTGGTCGACCAACCCGACCGACCAATAGCGGAACTCACCCTGCTCGACGAGCGGGATCGGGAACAGTTGCTGCGACAGATCCCGCCGGTGCCGGTGGTGCGGGGTGTCCGTGGCCGGTTCGAGGCGCAGGTCGTCGCCACACCGGACGCGGTGGCGGTGTCGTTCGGGGACGAGTCGCTGCGGTACGGCGAGCTGAACAGCCGCGCCAACCAGCTCGCCCACCACCTGCGGGCACAGGGCGTCGGCCCGGACCGCGTCGTCGCGGTCTGCCTGCGCCGGTCACCGGAGCTGGTCGTCGCGCTGCTGGCCATTCTCAAGGCCGGGGGTGCCTACCTGCCGCTGGATCCGACACACCCCGCAGAACGCCTCGCCCACCTGCTACGGGACAGTTCGCCGGTCCTGTTGCTCACCGGCCGGGACACCGGGGCGGTCGCCCGGCTCACCGGCGCGCCGCCCGCCGTCGACCTCGTCACCGATGTGGGGCGCTGGGCCGGGAACCCTGCCAGCAATCCCGGTCCGGCCGCCGGACCGGACCACCTCGCCTACGTGATCTACACCTCCGGCTCGACCGGACAGCCCAAGGGGGTGGCGCAGACCTGGCGTTGCCTCGACAACCTGATCGACTGGCAGCTCCGCTACGCCACCCCCGGCAGCCCGGTACCCGAACGCGTGTTGCAGTTCGCCTCGATCGGCTTCGACGTCTCGGTCCAGGAGATCTGGAGCACCCTGTGTCAGGGGGGCACGCTGGTACTGGTCGACGAGGACCAGGTACGGGACCTGGGTCGCCTGCGCCAGTTCGTCACCGAGCAGGGCGTACGACGGGCCTTCCTGCCCACGGCGGTCGTGCACCAGTTGGCCGGAGTCACCGGCACCGTCCCCCCGCTCGACCCCGGCTGCGAGATCGTCACCGCCGGTGAGGCGCTCCGGGTCACCGACGACGTTCGCGCCCTGGTGGTCGGGCTGGGCGGCAGGTACCTCTACAACCAGTACGGACCGACCGAGACCCATGTGGTCAGCCAGTTCGCCCTGGCCAGCGCGGATACGGCCAACTGGCCGACGCTTCCGCCGATCGGCCGGCCGATCGCCAACGCGCGGCTGTACGTGCTCGACACGGGGCTGGAACCGGTGCCGTCTGAGGTCGTCGGCGAGCTGTACATCGGCGGGACTGGGCTGGCGCGCGGCTACCTCAACCGACCGGGCCCGACCGCGTCGCGGTTCCTGCCCGACCCGTTCGCCGGACCGGGTGAGCGGATGTACCGCAGCGGTGACCTGGCCCGTCGACGCGCCGACGGCACGATCGAGTTCGTCGGGCGAGCCGACGACCAGGTCAAGGTACGGGGCTTCCGGGTCGAGCCGGGCGAGGTCGAGAACGCCCTGCGGGGCGTTCCCGGCGTACGCGAGGCAGCGGTCCTGCTGCGCGAGGACACCCCGGGTGATCCGCACCTGGTCGGTTACCTGGTCGGTGACGTCACCGCCGAGACAGCCCGCGACCAGCTACGGCTCCGGCTGCCTGGTCACCTGGTGCCGACCCGCTGGGTGGTGTTGGACCGGCTGCCCCTGACCACCAACGGCAAGCTGGACCGTCGGGCGCTGCGGGCACCCGACCCGGCGGAGGCGGTCACCACGTACGTCGCCCCGCGCGACGACCGGGAGGCCCAACTCGCCGCCGTCTGGGCCGAGGTACTGCGCCGGGACCGGGTCGGGGTGCACGACGACTTCTTCGCACTCGGTGGGCACTCGCTGCTGGCAACCCGGCTCGTCCACGCCGTCAACGAGCGGATGTCAGCCCAGTTGTCCCTGCGTACGCTCTTCCAGAAGCCGGTCCTGGCCGACCTGGCCGCCGAGCTGGCGCAGCACGGTTCTCCCGCCGTCGAGGGCCTCGGCCCGCTGGTCCCCGATCCCGCCGGCCGGTACGAACCGTTCCCGCTCAGCGACATCCAGGAGGCCTACTGGGTAGGTCGGGAGTCCACCATCGAACTCGGTGGGGTCGGCGCGCACGGCTACAGCGAGCTGCGGGTACGCGACTTCGACGAGGAGCGCTTCACCCGGGCACTGCATCGACTGGTCGACCGGCACGACATGCTCCGCGCGGTCTTCGACGACGGCACGCAGCGCATCCTGCCGTCCGTACCGCGCTATCGGATGGCTCGGCAGGACCTGCGCGGACTCGATCCCGAGACGGTCGAGCGGCGGCTGGGGGAAACCCGGGAGCGGATGTCCCACCAACTGCTCGACGCCGGCTGCTGGCCGCTGTTCGAGTTCGCCCTGACCCTGCTCGACGGCGAGGTACGACTACACGTCAGCATCGACGCGCTGATCGTCGACGCGGCCAGCACGCAGATCCTGGAACACGAGCTGGCGTTGTTCTACACCGATCCGGACGTCGACCTGCCGCCGATTCCGGTGAGTTTCCGAGACTACGTCCTGACCGAGCGGGTCCTGCGGCAGACGCCGCGCTACGAGCGGGCGCTGGACTACTGGCGGCAGCGGGTCGACAGCCTGGCCTCCGCGCCGGCGCTGCCGTTGGAACGTCAGCCGGAGAGCATCGAGCGGCCCCGGTTCACCCGCTACGACGAGGTGCTGTCCGCCGAGCGGTGGAGCCGGCTGAAGGCGGCGGCCGGCCGGCACGGGGTCACCCCGTCGGTGCTGCTGGTGACCGCGTTCGCACAGGTACTGGCCCGGTGGAGCCGCCAGCCAAGGTTCACGTTGAGCCTGCCACTGTTCAACCGGCTGCCGCTGCACCCCGGCATCAACGCCGTCATCGGCGACTTCACCTCCCTGGTGCTGCTGGAGGTCGAGGTGCCGCCCGGCGTCGACTTCGCGACCCGGGCCCGGACGGTGCAGGAACAACTCTGGCAGGACATCGACCATGCCGCGGTCAGCGGGGTACGGGTGAACCGCGAACTCGCCCGCGCCAGGGGCACCCGGCACGCCGCCGTGCCGATCGTCTTCAACAGCACGCTGAGCGAGTTGGCTCCGGACACCGGCGACGGTGGTCTCGCGTCGGCGTTGCAGGGCGAGGTCGTCCACGGCATCACCCAGACTCCACAGGTGTGGATCGACCACACGGTGCTGGAGGCTGGCGGGCGGCTGCACTACAACTGGGACAGCATCGACGAGTTGTTCCCCACCGGTCTGGTCGCCGAGATGTTCGCGGCGTATCGGACCCTGCTGCGTCGCCTGGAGGTCCCCGAGGCCTGGCGGGGCACGCTGGACGAGCCGGTCGCCCCACCCGCCCCGACGGACCGGCCCGCCACTCGGCCGTTGCTGCACGAACTGTTCGACCGGCAGGCACTGGCGACCCCCACCGCACCCGCGGTGCTGGCCCCGGACCGGCAGCTGGACTACCGGATATTGCGGGTCGAGGCGCGGCGGTTGGCCGGCCGGTTGCAGGAGCATGGCGTAGGCCCGGGGCAGCTCGTCGCGGTACGACTGGACCGTGGCTGGCGTCAGGTCGTCGCCACTCTGGCGATCCTCTACGCCGGTGGCGCCTACCTGCCGGTCGACCCGGAGTGGCCGGCCGAGCGGGTGGCGCGGGTACTGGACCGGGCCGAGGCCACCCTGATCCTGGTGGACTCGGCGCCTGTGGTCGTACCCGGTGGTATCCAGCGACTGGTGGTCGACACGACCACGGGTAAGGCGGACCGCACCGGCGGTGCGGGTGGGTCCGATGGGGCAGGCGGCGCGAGTGGGCCGGTGCTCCGGCCGGTCGCGAGAGCCGACACCGAACTCGCGTACGTGATCTACACGTCCGGCTCCACCGGCACGCCGAAGGGCGTGATGATCGATCATCGCGGTGCGGTCAACACGCTGCTCGACGTCAACGAGCGCTTCGCCGTCGGCCCGGCCGACCGGGTCCTGGCCATCTCCGCGCTCAGCTTCGACCTTTCGGTCTTCGACATCTTCGGCACGCTCGCCGCCGGCGCGGCGGTGGTGACACTCGACCCGGAACTGGCCCGCGATCCGGCCCACTGGCTGGACCTGGCCCACACCCACCGGGTCAGTGTCTGGAACTCGGTACCAGCGTTGGCCGGCATGCTCGCCGACCACGCCGACGGTGGTCACCCGTTGCCACCGTCGCTGCGGTTGGCGATGCTCTCCGGTGACTGGATCCCACTTCCGCTACCCGGGCGGCTGCGGGCGCTGCTGCCCGACCTTCAGGTGCACAGCCTCGGTGGGGCCACCGAGGCGTCGATCTGGTCGATCCACCATCCCGTCGACGAGGTGGATCCGGCCTGGCGCAGCGTCCCGTACGGGCGGGCGTTGACCCACCAGCGGATGTACGTACTGGACGAGGCGCTCCGACCCCGGCCGACCTGGGCCACCGGTGACCTCTACATCGGCGGGGTGGGCCTGGCGCAGGGTTACTGGCGGGACGAGGCGGCGACCACGGCCAGCTTCGTCACCCATCCGGTCACCGGTGAGCGGCTCTACCGCACCGGCGACCTGGGACGGCTGCGGCCCGACGGGACGATCGAGTTCCTCGGCCGCGAGGACGGCCAGGTCAAGGTGCACGGCTATCGGATCGAACTGGGCGAGATCGAGGCGGCGCTGGAGGCCCACCCCGGGATACGCGCCGCAGCGCTGCGGCTGCTGGGGTCGGCCCAGGGCGACAAGCGGCTGGCCGCGTACGTGGTGCCGGAGGGCGTCGCGCTCGACCCCACCGCGCTGGTCGAGCACCTGGAGGACCGACTGCCGGCGTACATGGTGCCGGCGTCGTTCACCATGCTCGACGCGTTGCCGCTGTCGGCCAATGGCAAGGTCGACCGGGGGCAACTGCCCGACCCGAAGCCGTCGGCCATGGTCGCCGTCGAGACGCTGCTGTTCGACGATCCGGCCGAGAACCGCCTGGTGGCGATCGTCACCGAGATCCTCGACCTGGCGGTGGTCGCACCGGACGCCAACCTGCTGCTGCTCGGCGCGACCTCCATCGACATCGTACGAATCGCCAACGCCCTGGCCAGCGAGTTGGGTTTCCGGCCGAAGCTGGCCCGGCTGATGCGTACCCCGACCCTCGCCGACCTGCTCGCCATGTTCCGCGAGTACGCCGCCCAGCGGGCCGTCGTCGCGACCGCCCAGCGGGCCGTCCTCGGGGTGATCGAGGAACCGGCCGCCCGCGCCGAGTTCAAGACGGACCGGCGGGGCCGGCGCGTCCTCACGCCCGACAGCCCACAGGTCACGTTACCCGCACCAGCCGATCCGGCGTTCGAGCAGTGCTACACCGGCTACCGCTCGGTCCGGCGGTTCGACCCGGCCCCGGTACCGGCCGAGGCGCTCGGACTGCTCCTGGCCCCCCTGTCCCAGCGAGCGGTCGACGGCCAGGGGAAATTCCAGTACGGCTCGGCTGGCGGCACCTATTCCGTACAGACCTACCTGTATGTGAAGCCCGGCCGGGTGACCGGAGTGCCGGGCGGGGCCTACTACCACGACCCGGCCACACACCACCTGGTGGCGCTCGGCCACGACCGCGAGCTGCCCTCGGACGCCTACGACTACTTCGTCAACCAGCCGGTCTTCGAGGCGGCGGCGTTCGCGCTGTTCCTGGTGGCGCAGCGGACGGCGATCGAGCCCCTCTATCCAGAGCAGAGTCATACGTTCTGCGCAATCGAGGCGGGTGCGATGGCCCAACTGTTGACGATGGCCGCCCCCGACCACGGCCTCGGCCTCTGCGGAATCGGCTCGCTGGAGGCGACCGAGCTGACTGCCCTGTTCGACCTGGAGACGTCCCACCAGCTGATCTATTCACTGGTCGGTGGCCGTCCCGTCCCGTCCCACGCGAAGGGTGCCGGGACCCACGCCGATCAGCCCGATACCAACCCCACCGACACGATCACGGTCGAGCTCTGAATCTGATGAACGCCTACGAGTTACTCGACACGCTCCACCGGCACTCCGTGCGGCTGGAGGTCAACGGTGACCGGCTGCGCGTCAAGGCGGCACGCGAGGTCCTCACGCCCGAACTGCTGGCCGAACTCAAGCTCCACAAGCAACAGTTGATCGCGATCCTGACCGGTTCGGACACCGACACGATCCCCCGCCGGAGCCGGCCGAGCGCGCCGGTGCCGCTGGCGTTCGCCCAGCGTCAACTGTGGTTCCTCGACCAACTCGCCCCGGGCAACCCGTTCTACAACAACCCGGTCGCATTCGATGTCGTGGGTGCCCTGGACGTGCCCGCGTTGGGCCGGGCCCTGACCGAGGTGGTCCGCCGGCACGAGGCGCTGCGCACCGTCTTCACCGACGTCGACGGTGAGCCCCGCCAGCTGGTACGCCCCGCCGGGCCGGTCGCCCTGCCGGTCACCGACCTCACCGCACTGCCCGGGTCGGAGCGGTTGCACCGGGCCGACGAGGCCGTAGCGGCCGACGCGCGTACCCCGTTCGACCTGGTCACCGGGCCGCTGCTGCGCAGCAGCCTGCTCCGGCTGGCCGAGGACGAACACCGCTGGCTGCTCAACGTGCACCACATGGTGGCCGACGGCTGGTCGATCGGCGTTCTGGTCGGTGAGGTCACCACGCTCTACCGGGCGTACGCGCGGGGTGATGCCAGTCCCCTGGCCGAACTGCCGGTGCAGTACCCCGACTACGCGCTGTGGCAGCGCCAGCATCTGTCCGGCGGCGAACTGGACCGGCAACTCGACTACTGGACCGATGCGCTGGCCGGCGCGCCCGCGCTGCTGGCCCTGCCGACCGACCGGCCCCGGCCGGCGGTGCAGCGGTATCACGGCGACTGCCACACCGTGATGGTGGACGCCGAGATGCTCCAGGGGCTGCGGGCGACCGGCCGGGCCAGCGACGCGACCCTGTTCATGACGCTCATGGCCACCCTGTCGGTGCTGCTGTGGCGCTACAGCGGTCAGGACGACGTCTGTGTCGGCACCCCGTTCGCCAACCGTAACCACCGGGCGGTGGAGGACCTGATCGGCCACTTCATCAACACCGTGGTCATCCGTAACCGACTGGACCCGGACCAGTCCTTCGCGGCGTTGCTGGGCGAGGTACGCCGGCGCCTGCTCGACGCGCACGCCCATCCGGACCTACCGTTCGAGCGCCTGGTGGAGGCACTCAAACCGGAACGGCACACCAGCTACTCACCCCTGTTCCAGGTGATGCTGGTCCTGCAGAACATTCCACGCGGTCGGATCCACCTGCCGGACCTCGAACTGCGGCCGCTGTCGAGCAGCACCGGCGCGGCCAAGTTCGACCTGTCCGTGGAGGTGATGGAACACGCCGACAGGTTGCACGTCACCTTCGAGTACGACACCGATCTCTTCGACCCCGCGACGATCACCCGGATGGCCGACCACTTCGTACGTCTCCTCGGGCAGGTGGCCGCCGACCCGTCGACGCCCGTGGGCGAGCTGCGCCTGCTCGGCCCGGCCGAACGGCAGCGCCAGGTGGTGGAGTGGAACGCCACCACGCGAGCACTCACCGCCCCGACGAACCTGGCCGAACGGATCGCGGCACAGGCCCGGCGGCATCCCGAGCGGCCTGCCGTGGTCTGCGCCGGTGCCCGGATCGACTACGCCACGCTGGACCGTCGAGCGAACCGGCTGGCGCAGGCGCTGACCGGCCGAGGCGTCCGTCCGGATCAGCTTGTTGGTGTGTACGCGCACCCCTCGGTGGAACTGGTCGTCGCCATCCTGGGCATCCTCAAGGCCGGGGCCGCCTATCTGCCACTGGACCCGGCCCTGCCGCCGCGACGGTTGGCCGGGATGGTCACCGACGCCGCACCAGCGCTGGTGCTGGGCGGCGGGGGTGTGACCCCCATCCGGTGCGACGGGGACAGCGCGATGATCGAGGTCGAGGAGGTGGTCCGGATCGAGGACGTCGCCTTGGTCGAGGACGTGACCCTGGTCGAGGACGTGACCCTGGTCGAGGACGTGACCCTGGTCGAGGACGTGACCCTGGTCGAGGACGTGACCCTGGTCGAGGCCGAGGGACGGCGCGACGACGCCCCCGACATCGTCCGGCACCCTGCCGACCTGGCCTACGTCATCTACACGTCGGGCTCGACGGGCCGCCCCAAGGGGGTCGCCGTCACCCACGGCAGCATCGTCAACCTGCTCGACCACTGGGTGGCCCAACTGGGTGCCGCCCCGGGTGAGGCGGCAGCGCTGTGGTCGAGCATCGGCTTCGACGTCTCGGTACAGGAGATCTTCCTGCCGCTGACCACCGGCGGCACGCTGCACCTCGTACCCGAGCCGGTGAGAGGCGATCCGACGGCGTTGATGAGCTGGCTGGGCGAACATCGGATCGTCCAGGCCTACCTACCGCCGGCCTTCATCCGATGGATCGACGAGGAGCCATCGACGCGGTTGGCCGGCCTGGCACTGCGGCAACTGCTGGTCGGGGTCGAACCGCTGCCCGAACAGGGCCTACACCGCATCCAGGAAGTCCTTCCCGGCCTGCGCGTCCTCAACGGGTACGGGCCGACGGAGACCGCCGTCTACAGCACCGCGTACCTCGATCCGCAGCCCCTGGCGCGACAGTGCCCGATCGGGCGGCCGGTGGCCAACACCCGCGTCCACCTGCTCGACGAGCGCCTCGAACCGGTGCCGATCGGCGTGACCGGGGAGATCTACATCGGTGGTGCCGGCGTGGCCCGGGGGTACCTCAATCGGCCGGGTCTGACCGCCGACCGGTTCCTCCCCGATCCGTTCCTGGCCGGCGAACGCGTCTACCGCACCGGTGACCTGGCGCGGTTCCTGCCCGGTGGGGACATCGAGTATCTCGGCCGCCGGGACAACCAGGTCAAGGTGCACGGGTTCCGCATCGAGCTGGGCGAGATCGAGGCGGCGCTGCTCGACCAGTCGGACGTACACGAAGCGGCGGTGCTGGTCGACCGGGACGGGGCCGACGAACCGCAGTTGGTCGCCGGGATCAGCCGGGGTGGTGCCGCGCCGATGCTGGCGAGCGAGTGGCGCGCGGCCCTGTCCCGCCGGCTGCCCGGTTACATGATCCCGGCTCGGTTCGTGGAACTGCCGCAGTTGCCCCGGACTTCCAACGGCAAGCTCGACCAGGCCGAGCTACTACGGCTGGCTCGCGCGAACGCCCCCTGGCAGGTCAACCTGGCCAGCCCGCGGGACCAGATCGAACTGACGCTCTACCAGATCTGGAAGCGGCTGCTGCTGGAGCCCAACATCGGCATCAGCGACCGGTTCTTCGACGTCGGCGGCACGTCGATCTCGGCGATCAAGCTGGCCCACGCCATCGGTGAGGCGTTCGGCGAGACCCTGCCGGTCCACGAGATCATGCTGCACCCGACGATCGAGGCGCTGGGCGGCCGGCTGCGCCGGGGCGCGTCGGGCAAGCCGCCGAGCAATCTGATCGAGTTCCGTCCGGGCGACGGTGGCGGCCGGGTGATCTGCGTCCATCCGGCCGGCGGCACCGCCTTCTGCTACCTGTCACTGGCGAAGGCGCTGCCGGAATCCGTCGGTGTCTACGGCATCCAGTCGCCGGGGGTGAACCCGGGCGAGGAGTTCCTGCCCACGGTGGAGGCCATGGCCGAGGCGTACCTGCGGCAGGTCGCGCCCCTGCTCGACGGGCCGGTCGTCCTCACCGGACTCTCCTACGGGGGTCTGGTGGCGTACGAGATGGGACGCCGGCTGGCGCTCGCCGGCCGGACCGGGTCGAGTGTGCTTCTGCTGGACACCCTCGGTACGGACGATCCGGCCCACCGGGCCGCGATCGATCCGGTGGACATGGCCGAGTTCCGGGACAAGCTGATCAAGTTCAACGGGATGTACCCGGGCATCGACGACCAGCAGATCGTCCAGTACCACCGGATCTACAACCACAACCGGTCGACCATGCGCGAATATCCGACCCTGCCGTCATCCGCCCGGCTGGTCCTGTTGCAGGCCACCGCCGGGCGAACCGGGGAGTTCCTGCGCGAGGTGCGCGGCTTCTGGCAGCGGCGCGGCGACGACTTCCGGCTGGAGTTAGTGCACTGCGACCACTGGGACATCCTGGAGAGCGCGGAGGTGCTGCGGGTGGCCACCCTGCTGCGGGACGAGTTGGATCGGATCCGGGGCGGTGGCCCGCTGACGCCGGTCGTACGGGAGGCGTGATGGCTGGCCTCGCCCACGCGGTGCTCGCGCAGATCCGTCGTACGCCCGAGGCGGTCGCGGTGGTCGACGGTGACCGACAGCTGAGCTACGCCGAGCTGGACGTCGCCAGCGCTGGGGTCGCCCGCTCCCTCCGGCAGCACGGGGTACGCCCCGGGCAGGCGGTCGCGGTCCGGCTGCCCCGCTCCTGGCAGCTGGTCTGTGCCATGTTCGGCCTCCTGCGGTTGGGGGCGACAGTGGTGCCGGTGGACCGGCAGAGCCCGCCCGAGCGTCAACGGCACATGCTGCGGGACTCGGCCGCGGTGGCGCTGGTCCACGGCCCGGAGGAGCCCGGTGACCTGCCCGACGGGGTCCGGGCGCTGCGGGTGGACGCACTGCTGGCCACGGCGGGCGAGTGGGTGTCGGCTCCGCCTGCCCGCTCCGGGAACCCCGCTGGACCCCAGGATGCCGTTGAACCCGAGGATGCCGCCGGCCCGGGGGACGACGGCGAACCTGCGCCGGACGGGTTCCTGTTCTACACCTCGGGGACCACCGGCCAGCCCAAGGGTGTGCAGGTACGCGACGAGGGGATTCTGCGGCTGGCCCGGGCGGGCTACATCGAGCTGACCGAAGCGGCTCGCTACGCCTGTCTGTCCAACCCGGCGTTCGACGCGCTGAGCTTCGAGGTCTGGGTGCCGCTGTCGACCGGCGGCTGCTGCGTGATCCTCGACGAGGAGACCGCCACCACCCCGCGTCTGCTGGCCGACGCGCTGCACCGCAATCTGATCGACACCGTGTTCATCACGGTGGCGCTGTTCAACGCCGTCGTCGACCAGGTGCCGGACTGCTTCGCCGGGGTCGGCCAGGTGCTGGTCGGTGGCGAGCAGCTCAACGCCCGGCTGATCCGGCGGTGGTACCGCGACAACGCGGCCAGCGACACCCGACTCTACAACGTGTACGGGCCCACCGAGGCGACCACCTTCGCGCTGTGCCACCCCATCCCCCGGGACTTCGCGGCGGAGGTGGTGCCGATCGGCCGGGTGCTGCCGGGCACCGAGGCGCTGCCGGTGGTCGACGGCGTCCGCCGCGCCGAGCCGGGCGAGGTGGCCGAGCTGTACCTCGGTGGCGAGGCGGTGGCGGCCGGCTACCGCGGCCTGCCCGAGGAGACCGCCGCCCGCTTCGTCCGGCTGCCCTGGTGGGATGGCTCCGCCGACCGCTACTACCGCACCGGCGACCTGGTCCGGGTCGACGCCACCGGCCGGTTCGAGTACGTCGGGCGGGTCGACCGGCAGGTCAAGGTCCGGGGCTTCCGGATCGAACCGGGCGAGGTGGAGCGGCAGATCGTCACCCACCCGGCGGTACGGCAGGCATACGTGCTCACCCGACCCGACCCGGTGCAGGGCACGAACGAGCTGCTGGCGTACCTGGTGGTCGACCCTGAGTTGTCCTTCGTGGACTTCGATCGGCATGTGGCCGCGACCCTGCCGGCGTACATGCGGCCGCACCGGGTGTACCGGGTCGAGACGCTGCCGCGCAACGCCAACGGCAAGGTGGACTCGGCGGCCCTGCTCGGGCGCGACGACCCGCCCTGGCGAGGTGCCGACGACGGATCCGGTTCAGCCGTCACCGATCGGCAGCGGGAGGTACTCGCGTTGGCCGGCGAGGTGTTGGGCGTGTCGGACCTGCGGCCGGGCGACCGGTGGCTCGCCAGCGGCGGGGACTCACTCAAGGCGCTGCGCCTGCGCTTCGAGATCCACCGGCGCTGGGGTGGCGAGGTACCGCAGCAGGTGGTCCTGCACGGTGACTTCGCCGCGCTGGCCGCCGCGATCGACGGGGCCCGTGGCACAACCGGATCGCCCTATCCGGTGCCGGCCGCCCCGGCCGGTGCCCGGTCGGCTCCGGCCACCTCCGAACAGCAGCGGCTGTGGCTGTTGCAGCAACGGTCACCGGGGTCCGGTGCCTACCACGTGGGGCTGGCCTTCACGCTGCGGGGCCGGGTCGACGCCGACGCGCTGCGGCGGGCACTGCGGAACGCGGTGGTCCGACATCCGGCGTTGCGCACCGCCTTCCGTACCGCCCCGGACGGGTTGCGACAGGTCGTGGCGGAGCCGTACGACCCGTGGATCGAGCCGCCGGCGGTCCCCGACGACGACTGGCGGGCCGAAGCCCGCACCCTGTTCGCCCGTCCGTTCGACCTGGGGCAGCCACGCATGCTGCGGGCCTACTGGCGGGCCCGGCACGACGGTGGGGTGCTGCTGTTGCACCTGCACCACATCGCGGTCGACGGCTGGTCACTCGACGTGCTGTTCCGTACGCTCTCGACCGACTACGCGGCAGCGCTGGCCGGAACCGCGAGCGTGGGTGACGACCCGATGGAGGCGGCCGGGGGTGACGACCCGGCGGCGGTCGCCACGCCGCTCGACTACGCCACCTGGCAGGCCGACTGGTTCAGCCAGCCCGCCTACCTGGCCCAACGCGCCGCACTACGGGCCCACTACGCGGACCTTGACCGGGTCGCGGCACCGCTACGGCCGGTCCGCGCCGACGGCGGGGACCACCTGTTCCACACCTCGATCGACACGGTACGTCGCAGCGCGCTCGACCGGCTCGGTGCCGAGTGGGGGTTGACCCGGTTCCAACTCCTGCTGGGGCTCTTCGGCTGGGCCGTCTACGGCGTGACCGGCCGGGCCCAGCCGCGGGTCGCCAGTCCGGTCGCGAACCGGCCGGTGCGGGCCTTCGAGCACACCGTCGGGATGTTCGCCAACACGGTGCTGCTGCCGTTGGCGCTGGCACCGCGCGAGGAGCTACGCACCCAACTGTTGCGGCAGGCCGATGGCCTACATGCGGTGCTGGACGCGCAGGACGTGGCGTTGGCGCACGTCGTCGACGACCACGACTTCGGCAGCGGTACGGCGTTGTTCGACTTCCTCTTCGTCCTCGACAACACCGACTTCTCCGCGTTGGTGCTGCCCGGCTGCGAGTCCCGACCGGTGTGGCTGCCCCCGACCGAGACCAAGTGCCCGCTCACCCTCTCCGTCGTCCCACACGAGGCCGGGTTCGACTGCCTGTGGGAATACTCCGGCGACCACTTCGACATCGATGACGTGGCCGCGCTGGCCGACCTGTTCCGGCAGGGGCTGGACGCGCTGGCCGACGGCGACAACATGACCCTGGCCGAGCTGGTCCGGTCGTACCGGGGCAGCCTGCCGGAGCCGGGCCGGGCAGATCCGGCCCCGTCGACCTACCCGACGGTGGCCGAGGGCTTCGCCCGGCAGGTACGCACCGACCCCACCGCCGTCGCGCTGGTCGCCGGTGACCGCCGGTTGAGCTACGCCGACCTCGACGGGTATGCCGCGACGCTCGCCGCCGAACTGGCGCAGCGCCACCCGGCCCCGGCCGAGGATGCCGCCGTCGCGCTGTACTTCGAGCCGTCGGTCGAGCACGTGGTGGCGATGCTGGCGCTGGCCCGACTGAACCTGACGATCGTGCCGTTGGACCGGACCTACCCACCGGTGCTGCTGCGCCAGATCCTGGAGCAGGTCGAGCCGCTGTGCGTGCTGCTGTCCCCCGGTGCCGAGACCGCCCTCGACCGGATCGACCAGGGCGCCTACCCTCGACACCCGGTCAGCTTGTCCCGGGGCGGCGGGTCAGTCACCCCGGCGTACGCCGGCCGGCCGCTCTACACGCTGTTCACCTCGGGCTCCACCGGCACACCGAAGGGTGTACGGGTCCACGACGCCCTGCTGTGCAACCTGCTGCAGTGGCAGAGTGGGCCCGGTGGTCTGCCGGGTCGGGCGGTCACCCTGCAGTTCTCCATGCTCTCCTTCGACGTCTCATTCCAGGAGATCTTCGGCACGCTCTGCGGCGGAGGCACGCTACACCTGCTCCGGCCAGGGTGGCGGCAGGACATGCCGGCGCTGCTGGACCAGCTGGACACCGCCGGCATCGAGCGGATCTTCATGCCGTACGTCGCGCTGCAACTGCTGGCGGAGCATGGTGTCCGCCTCGGTCGGCACCCATCCCGGCTGCGCGAGGTGGTCACCGCCGGCGAGCAGCTGGTCTGTACCGACAGCATCCGCCGCTGGTTCGCCGGGCTGCCCGGAGCACGCCTCTTCAACCACTACGGTCCGACCGAGACCCATGTGGTCAGCAGTCTCTGCCTCGACGGTGATCCGGCCACCTGGCCGGAGCGGCCCGCCATCGGCCGGCCGATCGCCAACGTCTCGCTTCGGGTCGTTGACGAGGCCGACGAGGTCGTACCGCCGGGCTGCCCCGGACAACTGCTGATCGGCGGGTCGCTGGTCGCCCCCTGCTACCTGGGCGATGCGGTGCTGAATCGGGACCGGTTCGTGGAACTGTCCGGAGTTGGTTGGTTCTTCCGCAGCGGTGACCAGGCCCGGTTCGACCGCGATGGTCTGCTGCACTACCTGGGTCGCGACGACCAGCAGGTCAAGGTCAGCGGACACCGGCTGGAGCTGGGCCAGGTCGAGGCGGCGATGCTGCGGCACCCGGCGATCGTCAACGCCGTGGTGGTCCGCGACGGCGAGCAGTTGGTCGCATGCCTGGAGTTCCGGGATGAGCCGCCGGCCGTGACCGAGCTGACCGACCATCTCGCCCGCCTCCTGCCCGCCTACGTTCGCGTCGACCGGTTCCGGTCCGTGGCCCAGTTGCCGCGTACCGCCAGTGGCAAACTGGACCGCCGCCGGGCACCGACCGCCCCGGGCGAGGAACTGCGTCCCCACCTCGGCGCGGCCGCGCCGGTCCGGTCACCGCTGGAGGCGCGGCTCTGCACACTGTTCGAGGCAGCGGTCGGAGTGCCCATCGAGCCGGAGCAACGCTTCTTCGACAACGGCGTGGGAAGTCTCGGGTTGATGCGCTTCCACCTGCGTTGTGTCGCCGAAGGGCTGTCACTGACCATTCCCGACCTCTTTGAGCACGTCACCATCCGGCACCTGGCCCGCTTCCTGGCGGGCGCGGTGGCACCGGACGAGCCGGTCCCGGTCGCCCAGGTCACCACCGACGAGCCGATCGCCATCGTCGGCATGGCCGTGCGGCTGCCCGGTGCGAACGACCTGGCCGCCTTCTGGACGATGGTGGAGGCCGGCGAGCGAGGCATCGAGCACTTCGCCGCCGCCGACGGACTGGTCGGTGCCCGCAGTCATCTGGGCGGGCCGCTCGCCTTCGACCCCGAGCACTTCGGTATCAGCCGCTCCGACGCACGGCTGATGGATCCGCAGCAGCGCCACCTGCTGATGAGTTGTGTCGAGGCGCTGGCGCACGCCGGCATCGCCGACCCCGGTGGGCAACGGGTCGGCCTGCTCGCCAGTTGCGGGGAGAACACCTACTTCCAGGCGATGCTGCGGGAGGCTGACCCGGCCAGACTGCCGGACTCCTTCCAGTTGGCGTTACACCACGACAAGGACTTCCTCGCCACGAAGGTGGCCTACCACCTGGGGCTGTCCGGGCCCGCCTTCACCGTCCAGGCGGCCTGCGCGAGTTCGCTGGTGGCGGTCCACGTCGCCGCCGGGTTGCTGCGTCAGGGCGAAAGCGACGTGATGCTGGTCGGCGGGGTCCTGGTGGACACCTCGCTGAGCGACGGCTACCGCTACCGGCCGCAGCACATCTTCTCCCGGGACGGGCACTGCCGGCCGTTCAGCGACGATGCCAGCGGCACCATCGGGGCCAGCGGTGTCGGTGTGGTGGTGCTGAAGCCCCTGCGGCTGGCCCGGCGGGACGGCGACACCATCTACGCCGTGATCACCGGGTCGGGGGTCAACAACGACGGGGCGGAGAAGATCGGCTACTCGGCCCCATCGGTCGCCGGCCAGCGGGAGGTGATCAGCGCCGCGCTACGCCGCAGCGGACACCCGGCCACCGACCTGGCCTACGTCGAGGCGCACGGCACCGGCACCGAACTGGGCGACCCGGTGGAGGTGGCCGCGCTGCGCCAGGCGTTCGACCTGGCCGAGTCCGGTCGTTGCGCCTTGACGTCGGTGAAGAGCCAGATCGGCCACCTCGGTGCGGCGGCCGGGGTGGCCGGCCTGATCCGCGCCGCCATGTCCATACACCACGGGCTGATTCCGCCCAACATCGACTTCCGCCGACTCAACCCACGGCTCGGCCCCGATCCGACGCCCTTCTATGTACCTACCAAGGCTCGGCCCTGGCCCGCTGGGCGACCGAGGGTCGCGGCGGTGAGCAGCTTCGGCATCGGCGGCACCAACGCCCATCTGATCCTCGACGGGGCCGAACCGGCAGACACCGGGCCGACCAGCTCGCCGCCGCCGGTCGTACCCGTGGTGCTGCTCGCCAGCAGCAGCGCGGCCGGGCTGCGTACCGACGCCAGCCGACTCGCCGACTACCTGGCGGCCCGGCCCGAGACCTACCGTCAGGTGCTGCGGCACCTACAGGCCGGTCGCCCGCCCCGCCGCTGGCGGGCGGCTGCGGCGTGTGCCGAGGTGGACGATGCCGTCTCCTGGCTACGCGCCGCCACCGCCGTCGAGATCGCTCCGATCGAGGTGGAGGACCTGCCGGGGACCCTGCCAGCGACGGAGCTGGCCGCCGGCTGGCTCGCCGGTCGGGCCATCCGGTGGCCCGCCGGGCCGGCGCAGGCCCCGTGGGACCTGCCACCACCGGCCTTCGCACTGGCGGAGTTCGACTTCGTCCGCGCCGCGCCGCCGGCCGAGCCTGGGACACGGGCGGTCGAGCAGCGGTGGCCGGTGCGCCTGCCCGAGGGCGAATGGCTGCACCAGCCGCACTGGCTGCGCTGGCGGTACGCCGATGACCGGGTCGGTGCACGTCGACCGACGATGCTCGTAGTGCTGACGACCGAGCCGCTGCCGCCAGCCGCGCGACACACGTTCGAGGCGGTGTACGACCGGGTGGTGGCCGTCACCGCCGTCGACCGGTACGTCCGGCTGGGGCGGGACGACTACCAGGTCGACCCGACCGATGCCGGGTCGCTGCGCCAACTGCTCGACGCACTCGGCGACGGTGACGTCGACTGGTTGCACGCGCTACCCCTGGCCGTGGACGGACCGGTCGACAGCCAGGCGCTGGCCCACGCCTACCGGGCCTGTGTCGACACACCGGCCGCGCTCCTGGCGGCGGTGTCCGGCCTGCCCCGCCGGCCGCGAATCCGAGTCTGGTGGCTGTCCCACCAGGCTCAACCCGTCGCCGACGGGGTGCGCCGACCGGAGCTGGGCCTGCTGGCCGGCGCGTGCGAAGTAGTTCCTCAGGAATCGGCCCTCGAAAGCCACTGGTTGGATCTGCCGAGTGCCCAGTTGGCCCGGTGGGCACCGGCGGTGTCGACGCTCGTGGCGGACGCGCGAGCAGGGCAGGCGACGGAGGGGGCACCGCCCCGGCGGCTCGCGCTCCGCGAGAACTACTGGTGGGAGCAGGCGCTGCTGCCGGTGCGCCCACCGGCCGTGGCGACGGCGCCCCTGCTGCCGGCCGGACCGGCCGGTTACCTGGTCCTCGGGGGCACTGGCGGCATCGGGCAGAGCATCGCGGCCTGGTTGCTGGCGCAGGGCGACTGCCGGGTGATCCTGCTCGCGCGGCGGGGGCGTCTACCGGCCGTACTGGCTCCCTGGGGCGACCGCGTCGAGATCGTCGAGGCGGACCTGGCCGAGATCACACCCGACGCGCTACTGACCCGTCTCGACGCGTACACCGGGCGGATCGACGGGATCGTGCATGCCGCCGGGGTCGGGGCCGGCGGATTGACCGCCCGGCGGGACGCGACCACGATGCGGTCCGCCACCGCAGGCAAGATTCGCGGCGCCCTGCTCGTGGAACACCTGGTGGAGCGCTACCAGCCGGCGTTCGTCGTCTACTGCGCGTCGCTGGCCGCGCAGTTCGGCGGGATCGGTCAGCTCGACTACGCCGCCGCCAACGGGCTGCTGGACGGCTTCGCCCAGCACGGTACGACGGCGACCCGGGTCACCCAGCGAATCGTCATCGACTGGGATATCTGGCACGAGGTGGGCATGGCCCGGGAGGCCCTGACCAGCGACGCCCGGCACCGGGCACACCTGGCGGTTGGCCTGTCCGTGGCCGAGGGGCAGCGGATGTTCGCACAGGCCCTACGGCTGCGGCTGCCGCACCTGCTGGTGTGCACCACCGCTCCAGACCGGGCACGAGACTTCTACGCGCCGCCGGTAACACCGCAGGTCGAACCGCAGCTCGAAACACCGGCGGTGGCGGCGGCGGCGGGGACAGGCTCAGCCGTCGACCAGTTGACCGGCTGGCTGGGTCACTGGTTGGAGGTCGACCGGATCGACCCGGACACGTCCCTCTACGACCTGGGTGCCGACTCCCTGGTGTTACTGAACCTGCTCGACGAGGTGAGGGAGCGCTTCGACGTCAACCTCGCGCTGTCCCAGCTGAGCCACCGGGTGAGCCTGGCCGAGGTGCTGCGCCTCCTCCACGAGGCGGTCCCACCCACCCCGGACATCGTGCCGCTGGAGATCTGGCAGCCGGGCGATGGGCACTCGCTGCTCTGTCTGGTCCATCCCGTCGGCGGCGACATCCAGCCGTACCGGGCACTGGTGTCGGCGCTCGATCCGGCGTTCACCGTGTGCCTCATCGCCGATCCCGCGTTGACCCGTCCCGACCATCCAACCTGGTCCCTGCCGGGACGAGCGAGGCACTATCTCGCCGCGCTACGGGACCGCTTTCCTCCGGATCAGTGGCGGTGGCGGCTCGCTGGCTGGTCCTTCGGCGCCTGGGTAGCGCTCGCCATGGCGGCAGAGGCGGAACAGGCCGGTCGACCGGTGCGGGACCTCTACCTGATCGACCCGCCACCACCGGATGCCGGGCCGGGCTTTCAGGCGTACGACGACGAGCGGCTCGAAGCGCTCTTCGCCCACGAGCTGGGAGCAGCCGGCGGTACGGCAAAGGCGTACACGGACGCGCTGGCCCGTTGCTGCCGGGCCAACCTGGCGAGTATGGCGCAGTACACGCTGCCGCGACTGGCCGACACCCCCAGTCGACTGTGGTTGGCGGACCGGCCGACGCAGGGTCTACCGACGCTCGGTTCGCCCCAGACGCAGGCCCGGCAGTGGCAGGTGCGGCTACCCGGGCTGGCGGCGTGGCATCGCGTCGACACCACGCACTACGGCATCGTCGCGCCGCCACACGCCCGAACCCTGGCCGAGATGATCAACAAGGCGGTGCAATGACCGAGCGAAGCGAGGGAATCAGCCAACGCAGAACCATGTCATGCGACCGCCGACCAACGGAAGGTGACGCATGACCGAGCGAAGCGAGGAAGTCAGCCAACGCAGAACCATGTCATGCGACCACCGACCAACGGAAGGTGACGCATGACCGAGCGAAGCGAGGGAATCAGCCCATGGTTCTGTGGCACGACCCGCGTGGACGCGTCGACGCGACTGTTCTGCTTCCCGTACGCGGGCGGTAACGCCGCCGCCTTCCTGCCCTGGCAGCCGCTGCTCGGCCCGGACGTGGAGCTATGGGTGGCCCAGTTGCCCGGGCGGGGCACCCGGCTGTTCGAGACACCCCTGCCCGACCTGGACGAACTCGTAGCACGGTTGGCCGATGTGGTCGGCGAGCACACCGACCGTCCGTACGTCCTCTTCGGCCACAGCCTCGGCGCGCTCGTGGCGTTCGAGGTGGCGCGGGCCCTGCGTCGCGCCGGCCTGCCGCCGCCGTGCGGCCTGTGGGTCGCCGGGGCCGAGGGACCGCAGACGCGCGTCATCGACCAGCGGTTGCACAATCTGCCCGACGCGGAGCTGGTCAACGCGCTGCGCGACTACGGTGGCACCTCGACCGAACTGCTGGACGACCCGGAGATGATGGCGTTGCTGTTACCCGGGCTGCGGGCCGACCTGGCGGTGGACGAGTGCTACGACTACCGGACGGAACCGCGGCTGGAGCTGCCCATCCACCTGCTGCTCGGTAGCCGGGACCCGCACGTGGACCGAGAACGTGCGGAGGGCTGGTCGAGGGAGAGCAACCAGCGGATCCACCGGCATGTCTTCCCCGGCGAGCACTTCTTCCTCTTTCCCCATCAGGCCACCATCACCGCGCTGTTGGCGACCGCACTGGCCACCAACTCGATGACGTCGCGATGAACCCGTACCAGTCGCTGCCGGCGCGGTCGTTCTGGCGGTCCGCAGTGGCCGAGCCGGAGATGCCGAACATCGCTGACGTGTGGACGTCGAAGTTCGAGATCGGCCCGGACGACCCGATCCTCACCGCCGGTTCCTGCTTCGCCCGGCACATTGGTCCCGCCCTACTCGACCAGGGGATGGACTGGCGGGAGGTCGAGTTGCCCCCGCCCGGACTGACCGAGGCCGAGCGGCAGGCGCGTCACTACGGTCTGTTCTCCTTCCGTACCGGCAACATCTACACCGCCGCCGCCCTGCGGCAGTGGCTTTCCTGGGCGTCGAGCGAAACGACGCCCACCGACGAGATCTGGTGCGAGGACGGCCGCTTCTTCGACCCCTGCCGGCCGTCGGTGGAACCGGACGGATACGGCTCGGCCGAGGCGGCCCTGGCCGCGCGCCGGATCACCCTGACGGCGATCCGGGACGCGGTCGCCGGAGCCGGCTGTCTCATCTTCACCCTCGGTCTGACCGAGGCCTGGCAGGACCGGATCACCGGTGTCGTCCATCCGGTCTGCCCCGGTACGCCGCGCGGCGTCTTCGACGCCGGACGGCATGTCTTTCGCAACTTCACCGTCGCCGACGTGCACCGGGACCTGTCCGCCGCCGTCGCGCTGGCCCGCGCCGCCAACCCACGGCTGAACGTCCTGCTGACCGTGTCACCGGTGCCGCTGACCGCGACGGCGACCGGGGAACACGCGTTGGTCGCCAGCACCTACTCCAAGTCGGTCCTGCGGGCCGCAGCGGGACAACTGGCGCAGGAAGACGACCAGGTCGACTACTTCCCGTCGTACGAGCTGATCACGGGTTCCCCGTTCCGGGGCGTCTTCTTCGAACCGAACCTGCGCACCGTGTCGCCGGATGGGGTCGCCTTCGTCATGCGCCACTTCTTCCACGGAATCGCGCAATACGCCGTCGGGGCGGGGTCGAGCCGGCCAACCGGAAGCGGTTCCGTCCAGATCGACGGCACCAGTGACGGAGGTGACCTGTTCTGTGACGACGCCGTCCTCGACTACTACCGCGCCGGCTAGGTTCCTGCTGCTGGGTGACTCGCACGCCGGGCCGATCGGCCGGGCGGCCGCAGCGGCCGGGGTGCCCTTCGTCGGTGGCCCGATCGGCTCGGGGCGGGACTTCAACGCCGACTTCTTCGACGTACGCGACGATCGGCTGGTGTTCCGCGACGCTCGGGCGGACGGACTCTACCGCGGTTTCCTCGCTGATCTGGCCGTGGGCGACATCGGCGAACTGGCGGTCCCGCTGGTGTGCACCTTCGGCCTCAGCGCCCACTTCTTCGCCACCACCCAGAACTGGCACCTCTACCGTTGCGGCGACGGTTCTTTTCCGGCCGGATTCCTGGCGAGCCGGCTGTTCGACGACATCGTCCGGGCCATGGCCCGGGACGCCCTGGCGTTCTATCGTCACGCCCTCGGCCTCGGGCTACGGGTGCTGGCGGTGCTGCCACCGCAGCGGGTACCGGGCATGTCCGACCCGTTGGTCTTTCAGGCAGCCCAGGAGACCATCCGCCGTGCGCTGGTCGTATCCGGTGTGGAGATCGTCGATCTGCGTGCCCGGGTGACCGACGAGACCGGGCAGCAACGTGCCGCGTTCTGCGCGGCCGACGACCCGATTCACGGCAACCTCGCCTTCGGCCGCCTGATCGTGGCCGACCTGCTGAACCAGGGCCTATGACACGCGACCCACAGGAAGGAACGAGATGGAAGAGCACGTACTGGCCGCCATCGAGCGGTTGACGACCCGGCCGCAGGAGCACTACGACACGTTCACCGCCCGGCCACTCTCCCCGGTCATCGGGGTGGAGATCGCCGGTATCGACCTCTCCGCCGAGCTGACCGACAAACAGTTGGCCGAGGTCAAACAGGCCTTCCTCGCCCACCATGTGCTGGTCTTCCGGGACCAGGTGCTGTCGCCCGAGGACCACAAGCGGTTCGCCAGCCACTTCGGCGAGTTGCGGCTGCAACCGCTGGCCGATGTCGACGGCGGAGATCCGGCCATCCTGGAGATCAGTGCTGGCAAGGACTCTCGGTTCGTGGCCGGTGAGGACTGGCACACCGACGGCAGTGCCGACGCGGAGCCCTCCCTGGGCTCGATGCTCTATGTGACCCGGACCCCGGAGATCGGTAGCGGCGGCGACACCCTGTGGGCCAACATGCACCTGGCGTACGAGATGTTATCTCCGTCGATGCGTGCCTTCCTGGACGGGCTGACGGCTGTCCACGACGGCCTCATCCCGTGGCAGGGCTACACCCCGCCGCCGGAGTACGTCGTACCCAAGAATGAACACCCGGTGGTCGTACGTCACCCCGATACCGGCCGCAAACTGCTCTTCGTCAACGCCGGTTTCACCTCGCACATCGTGCAGTTGTCGTCCCGGGAGAGCCGGGCACTGCTCGACCTGCTCTTCGCCCTGGTCGCCCACCAGCCCATCCTGAGCTGCCGGGTCCGCTGGACGCCGAACACGTTGGTGTTCTGGGATAACCGCTGCACCCAGCACCACGCGGTGTGGGACTACTACCCGCACTCACGTTACGGGCAGCGGGTCACCATCAACGGCACCCGGCCGGTGGCGTAGTCGGCCGCCGTCAGCTCTGCTCCGGGGCCACGATCTGCTCGGTGTAGGCCCACTCCGTCTCGAGTGCCGCGTCCCGTTCGTCGGTCAGACCGGTAAGGTCCACGTCCGTGACGCGGCCGACGGCGGCGATCCGGTCGCGCAGGATCCGGGTGGTGACCAGCGCGGCTCGGGTGCCCTGGGCGGTCACCGGGTCCAGGTGGTATCCGACGTCACCGACCAGGCACCAGCCGGGGCCGCTCATCGGCCGGCGCAGCATCCGCAGTCGGCCGGCACCGCCGACCGAGGTTGTCCGGCGTCCCCCCGCGACCGCCGGGCCCAGGTACGGATCGTCGCGCACCATCCGGTCGTACGACCGCACCGGGTGCTGGCCGGATTCGTCGATCAGGCTCTGGTGCCGGTCCAGGGCGATGCACCACTGCTTGTCGCCGCACGGCGTCGAGATGAGGACGCTACGGTCCTGCAACGAAAAGTAGGAACGGTCGGTCGGCAGCGGCAGGTTCTCGTAGTAGGCGAGCAGCGCGAACCAGGGTGACTCGACGACCCGGTACGCCTTTGCGCCGACCCGGCCCGCGTTGCGGGAAAGGCGCCCGTCGGCGAGCACCAGCAGGTCGCAGGTGATCTTGTGGTCGGTGCCGGCATGACGGACGGTCACCCCGCCCGCCCGACCTTCCGCGTCGAAGGCGATGTCACGCACCTGCGCCGGCCGTAGCACGTCGACATTCTCCCGGCTGCACGCTGCGGCGAGCAGCGCCGGATCCAGCACCTCGCGGGAGACACTCATCCGGTAGGAGTGTTCGTCCTCGCACGGATACTCGCGCTCGACGACCTCGTCCCCGACCCGATAGGTGTCGCCGTAGGTGCGGGGCGCACCGCAGGCCAGGACCGTGTCCAGTAGGCCGAGTTCGGCCCAGGCCAGGTTGCCGGAGCGGTCCCAGGTGGACTGTTGCGGCCAGAAGGTGGTGGCGCGCGACGCGTCCACAACGAGGATCCGTTCCGCGTAGGGGGCGAGTGCCCAGGCGGTGGAGGCGCCCGCGATCCGACCGCCGACCACGACGACTTCCCAGTGACCGGCAATCATGGTGCCACCGGTCTGGCGCATCGGCACCTGGCAGAGCATCGACTGTCATGGCTGGACACGGTGCAGTGTCCCATCCCAGGTCGTCGGAGTGAAGGGGTCTGGCACGGTTTCCGGCAACGGTGCCAGACGGTGGTGTGACCTCCGCTCAGCTGGTGTAGTGGCAGGCGATCGGGGTGCCGTAGACAAGGTTCAGGAAGTCGGTGAGGTCACGCTGCCAGTACTCCCAGCTGTGCGTACCGTCCCCGACGCACCAGTGGAACGCGACCTGCCGGGCGGTCAGCTGGGCTCGGAACTGGTTGTTGTAGGCGTAGATATCTGTCTCACCGCCTTGCTGACCGCCGGAGTAGAGCGCAATTCGCCCCTGGTAGGCCGCGTATCGGGCGGCCATGTCGTACGGGTTGACGTGGGGCCAGTTCGTCGGGGAGCCGAATACAGCCTGGAACCGGTAGTCCTCCTGGCGCTGCTCGTCCTGCACGGGCCAGCCGTTCTCGTAGAGGTTCACCCGGGTCGCCAGATCCAGGAAGTTGACCTCCCGGATGGCCGCGCCGGACCACTGCATGTGCTGGCTGAAGGTGGCCGGGGCGTCGTGGGTGCCATCCGCGTACCGCATGTTGGTGGCCCCCGAGAAGCTACCCACGGCCGAGAAGAGGTCCGGGTGCCGACCGGCATACTTCAGGGCCCCGAAGCCGCCCATCGACAGGCCGGCGATGGACCGTCCGGTGCGGGTGGCATCGGTACGGAAGTTCGCGTCCACCCAGGGCAGCAGTTGCCGGATGTGGAAGGTCTCCCATTGTGGGCTGTGGCCGCCGTCTGCGTGACCGGTCCAGTCGGTGTAGTAGCCGGTGCTGCCGCCCTCGGGCATCACCACCAGGCCGGTGAAGGCAGCGACTCCGGTCACCAGTTCCTTGACGCCGTTGTTGGACCAGTCGTCCCACTTGCCGAGCCCACCGTGCAGGAGGTACAGCACCGGATAGCGGCGGGCCGCCGTCTGGTCGTAGTGGGCCGGCAACAGTATGCGGACCTGGATCTCCGGACGGCTGACGCCCGGATAGATCGCTTCGGTACGCAGCTTCAGGTTGACCAGTCGGCGCTTGTCGAGCGGCACGGTGGGATCGACGTCGCTCCAGCCGGTCACCGTGATGCCAAACGAGTGGGGATTGGGCAGGAGTGGCAGGGCCGGCGGCGCGTCGGCGGCTGAGACGGACACCGGCGGCCCGAGCGTCGCCACTGTGGTCGCCAGCACGACGAATGCCTGCGCCACCAGGCGCCGGCCAGCCGTCCACTTGATTCTGATCCGCACGTCGCCCCCCAACAGTCGGCAGCAATCTCGGCTCACCCTATGGAAACGCCGCAGGTACGACATCCAGCAGCAGGTTGATTCGCCAACCACACCATTACCGCCCTGGTTGTACGCATCGCCGGCCTTCGCGTCATGGCGGTCCGGACATATCTGCATCCCCTTTCCGACGTTGACAGCTCCGAATCGGTCTCGTCATTCCACACCGTTCGATCCAGGAGGAGTCAGGCCCGAGCCGTCGGGTGGCGCTCGGGCAGGCCCTGCACCGGGTCGCCGCCGAGCTTCAGGCCGATGAGATCGTCACCGAGTCCCAGGCCGATCCGGCGATTCCGGCTGTCTCTTCCGCCGACCTCTGGGCGGCGCTGGCGCGGCTGCACACCGACTGGTGCATCGGATGGACGCTGGAGGCACCGGCCGACGACCTGCGGGCGGCCGAGCCGAGGCGGGCCATCGACCGGTTGGTGCGTCAGGTCGGAAGTTCCACGACTCCCGGCTCACCATTGCCGGCCCCGGGCAGATGTGGCTCACCGACCGGTCGGCGGTACGTTGCCGAGCTACGTTTCGTCGCCGTGTCTGTGCCCGAGATCGACACCGTGGAACGCTCGTGATCCGAGGTGGACCCTCGCGTCCGCCGGCTTCCTGGCTACTGGGTGGGCGTGGGCGACCCCACGCTCGACGATGCGGGTCGACGGTAGATGTCGGGTTCGAGGTAGACGATCGAGGTGATCGGCAGCGCTTGGCGCAGGCGAGCCTCGGCGTCGTCGATGACGGCGGCGATGTCGGCACCACTCTGCTGGGCGTCGATCGCGATCTTCCCGGCGACCAGGAGTTCGTCCGGCCCGAGGTGCAGGGTGCGCAGGTGGATGACCCGGCCCACTCCCGGGGTGGCCAGCAGCGCGCTGTGGATCGCGGTGACCTCCTCGGGCAGCGCCGACTCACCGATGAGCAGGCTCTTGATCTCGATGGCGAGGACGACCGCGATGGTGACCAGCAGGACACCGATGCACAGGGTGCCGATGCCATCGAAGATCGCGTTTCCGGTGAGGACGCTGAGGCCCACGCCGGCGAGGGCGAAGACGAGGCCGAGCAGGGCACCCGCGTCCTCGAGGAGGATCACCGGCAGTTCGGGGGAACGGGCGTGGCGGATGAAGGAGACCCAGCCACGATCACCGCGGATCTTGTTCGCCTCCTGGACGGCGGTCCGCAGCGCGTAGCTCTCCAGGCCGATCGCGATCAGCAGAACGACGACGGCGATCAGCGGCGAGGTCAGCTCGTGCGGATCGCTGATCTTGTGGTAACCCTCGTACAGCGCGTAGAGACCGCCGATGGTGAAGAGGATGATCGCGACGATGAACGCGTAGATGTAGCGTTCGCGGGCATAGCCGAACGGGTGCAGGGCGGAGGGGGCGCGGCGGGCCCGTTTGCCGCCTACGAGCAGCAGAGCCTGATTGGTCGAGTCCGCGACCGAGTGCACACCTTCGGCGAGCATCGATGCCGACCCGGTGATACCGGCGGCGACGAACTTGCTGATCGCGATGCCCAGATTGGCGATCAGGGCGGTCAGCACGGCCTTGGTACTACCCTCAGCGGCCATCGGTCGGTTGCCTCTCCTTGGTCCTACAACTGGTGGTCGCTGTGCCCGCCCCGGTCCACCTGCGGCTCCGCTGGTAGGCAGCGGTCCGCGCTGGTGGACGGGATCGTTCCGCCGATCCCCGGGGTGGATCCGGTAGGCGGCGGCGAGCGGGGTCCGTACGGCTACCGCCCCCACCGCTTGGGACCGATCGACCGCGTCGTGCTCCGTTTCCGTGGCCCGCCGACAAATCCATCGTGGAGCGCTGCAGCGGAGGCAAGCTATCACCGCAAACTGGGAGAACGCTGAAAGACATCCCAGGAGCTTGAATGTCAAGCAGCGGCCTTGGTGAGGTGATGCGACCAGGCGGTCGCCTCGTCGTAGAGGCTGCCGGTTTTGAGGCATCCGTGCAGGATGCCGACGAGCCGGTTGGCGAGTTGCCGCAGCGCGGCGTTGTAGCTAGTGCCGCGGGCGCGTTGCCGGTCGTAGTAGGCGCGGGCACCCGGCGAGGTCGTCAGTGCGGTGAACGCCTGGGTCATCAGCGCGTCGATGAGCCGGTCGTTGTGGACAAACCGGGCAGCGACGGTCTTCTTCTTGCCGGACGCACGGGTGATCGGGCTGGTCGCGGCGTAGTTCTTGCGGGCCTTGGCCGAGGCGTACCGGTCGTGGTCGTCACCGAACTCAGCGAGCACCCGGGCGCCGAGGACGACACCGAGTCCGGGCTGGGACAGGATGATCTCAGCATCCGGGTGCTGGCCAAAATGGGCCTCGACCTGCCCTTGCAGGGTCTTGACCTGCTCGTTGAGGGTGGCCAGCAGCGCGACCAGGGCACGCACCGACACGGCGTACGCGGCGGTGACCAGGGCCGGCTGGCCGAGGTGCTCGGCGCGCAGGACGGCCTGGATCGCGGCAGCCTTCGTCGGGATGTCACGGCGGCGGGCGCGTTTGAGGGCCGCGCTGATCTGGCTGATACTCAGCCTCGCGGCGCTCGCCGGGTCGGGTGCCTTCGCAAGCAGTTCCAGGGTGTCGGCGGCGTCGAGGTCCTCGAACGCTGCGAGGGCGGCGGGGAAGTACTCCCGCAACGCGTGCCGCAGCCGCTGCCCGGCCCGGGTGCGTTCCCAGATCAGCGTCTTGTGTGTCCGGGTAACGACCTTGACCGCCTCGGCCTCGGCGCTGTCCCCGGCGACCGGGCGCAGTTGGTGCGAGTCGGTGCGCACCATGTCGGCCAGCATGTGCGCGTCGGCCGTGTCGCTCTTGGCACCGGACACGCCGAGCCGTTCCCGATAGCGGGCCGCCTGCAACGGATTGACCGCGTACACCGTGTATCCGGCGGCGACCAGCGCCTGGACCCACGGCCCCCGGTCGGTCTCGATACCGATCTTCACCCGCGCGGCAATGTCGGCGGTGTCGGCGGGGTCGTCGCCGAACCATTGGCCGATCATCGCGTGCAGCCGGGTGATCCCCGTGACGCCCTCGGGCAGCCGAGCCTTGGCCAACCGGCGGCCGGAAGCATCCATCAGCTCGACGTCGTGGTGGTCCTCCGCCCAGTCATCTCCCACGAACAGCAACACGTCTCCCACCTGTCGAATCGATCACCTCCGGTAGCCAGGAGGAGAACCATCAGCGACCTAATGAAGCAGTGCTCACGCCGCAACCGGACGGGCACGACATCCCATCAGCGATCAACTCTCCACACCGACCAGCCAGGGCACGATCTTTCATCAGGACTCGATGTCCAGGAACGACGAGTGCTCACCAACTGGCGGCTACCTACCCACCAGGAGTTTGCCGGATGGCTCACTCCCAGAACTCATTAGGAACCGTCCTGGTCGAGTGACCGGGATCAGGGTCTCGTCGACTCGTCAGCGTCGCCCGAGCCGGTCGGGTCGGCATCGGTCACCGCGCGCCGGTTCGGGCGGAGCCGGACCTTGGTGATCGCCCGGCCGGTCACCTCCAGCACCTCGACAGTGAACCCGGCGAGGCGTACGGTCTCCCCCGCACCGGTCGGGATGTGTCCCAACTGCGACAGGACCAGACCCGCGACAGTCGTGTAGTCGCCCGCGACCGACTCGTCGACGTCCACCCCCACGTCGGACAGATCGTGCAGGGGAAAGCCGCCCGGTAACACCAGCGCCCCGTCGGCGGTACGTACGACGGTCTGCACATCGCGGTCGGTCTCGTCGTAGATCTCTCCCACGATCTCCTCGACCAGGTCCTCCATCGTGACGATGCCGTCGATGGAGCCGCGCTCGTCCACCACGAGGGCGAACTTCTGGCGTTGCAGCCGCATCTCCCGGATCGCCTCGGTGACCTTCAACGTCTCGGGTAGGAACATCGCTGGGCTGGCGTAGTCGGCGACCGGCCCCTCTCGGTCGAGCAGGTCCCGCAGGTGCACCAGGCCGACGACATCGTCGAGGCCGGCACGTCCCACCACCGGGGCGCGGGTCTGCCCGGTTCCGCCAAGTTCCCGCAGGGCCTCCGGTGCGCTCAACCCGATCGGGAGGGTCACCACGTCCCGCCGTGGAACGAGGATCTCTCGCAAGCTGCGCTCGGCCACCTCGAACGCACCACTGATGATCATCCGGTGTTCCGGAGTCAGGCTGCGCTGGGCCGCGACCATGTCCCGCAACTCCTCGGTGGTCACCTCCTCCCGCCGGGCCTTCGGATCGCCACCGGTCAGCCGCACCACCAGGTCGGTGGCCTTGCCCAGCAGCCACACCGCGGGACGGGAGAACGCCGACAGGGTGTCCAACGGCCGGGCTACCAGCAGTGCCCAACCCTCCGCGCGCTGCATCGCGATCCGCTTGGGAGCCAACTCGCCGAAGACCAGGGTGATGAAGGTCAGGACGATCGTCACCAGTACGACGGAGGCGGGCCCGGCCGCGCCGCCGAGAAACCCCAGTGGCTCCACCAGTGGTGCCGCGAGGGACACCGCAGCCGCCGCCGAGGCCAGGAAACCCGCCAGGGTGATGCCGATCTGGATCGTGGCGAGAAACCGGTTCGGATCCCGCGCGAGTCGGGCCAACACCTGACCGCCCCGCGAGGTGCGCTCCAACCGCTGCAGCTGGCTCTCCCGCAGGGAGACCAACGCCATCTCGCTGCCCGCGAACAGAGCATTGACCAGCACCAACACCAGCACCAACGCGACCTGCACGCCATAGCCGCCCACGGGCGCGTCGCCTCCTCGTACGGACCGTTCAGGACATCAACGGTAACGGGCGCATCGCACGCTCAGTGACGAGTCCGAGACTCCTTCCTCCCGGACGGTTCGCCCGGGCGATCATCGGTCGGCGCCAGCCAAGCACTGCGCCAAGGATCGCGGCACGCGGACAGCGGCTCAGGTTCGCGAGTTGGCGGCGGCGCGGCGGCCCTTCGACCGCCGGCTGGTGGAGCGGCGACCCGTACCGGCCCGGCTCGTTGATGGCTGCCGCGCCAGTTCGGCCTCCAGGGCGTCCAACGCGGTCCGCAGCTCACGGAGCCGGGTACCGATGTCGGACAACTCGCCGACCGGAGCCGGCGACGGCGTAGCCGGTACCGCCATGACCGCCGCGCCAGGGGCGATCGGGGGCGGCTCAGGGTTTCGCTGGGTTGGCCGTTCCGCCTGATGTGCGTCCTCCAGTGCCTTCAGCACGATGCCGACGAGAAGGTTCGTGAGGAGGTAGGAGGCCATGATGATGTAGGAGGCGTAGTAGATGACGCTCCACTCGGATACGGCCCGTCCGGCGTTGAAGGCGTCGGTGATGCCGTCGAGGGAGAGCAGCAGGAAGAGGGTGAACATGGCGCGTCCGACCGTGCCGTACAGGTCCGGGTAGGCGTCCCCGAAGGCCATCCAGCCGACCATGGCGTAGAGGTAGATGGTCAGTGCCGCGATCAGCAGGAAGCTGGCGAGACCCGGCAGACTGCGTAACACTCCGCCGATGATGACCCGGAGGCCCGGGAAGAGCCGAACGGCCCGGACGATACGGGCGAGCCGGATCAGCCGCAGCAGGGTGACGTTCTCCCGCACGCCGGGCAGCAGCGGAGCGCAGATGATCAGCAGGTCGAAGATGTTCCAACCGTCGCGGAAGAAGCCGCCGGGGGCGGTGAGGTGGGCACCGAATCGCAGGCCCAGTTCGACCAGGAAGAGGGAGAGGAAGACGTACTCGGCGGCCCACAGGATCGGGCCGGCTTCGGCGAGTGCCCGGTCGTAGGTCTCGACACCGAGCACGACCGCGTTGACGATGATCAGCCCGAAGGATGCGGCATTGAACCAGTCTGCGCTGACTACCCGCTCACACCAGCTCGCCAGGCGCTCCCTGACGGTAGTCGAGACCTCGTACACGCCGACACGCTCCCCTGTGGATGGCTCCGTCCGGCGGACAGCCTAATTTGCGGCGTACGTCCGGGACCGGCAGACCACCCGGTGTTCGCGGCGGTCATCCGGTCGTGGGCTGAGGACGGTTACGGCAACCGGTACGCCGGAAAACCGCTTGCCGCTCGTCGAAGGCTCAGGGAACGTGTGGGCATGACGTTCTGATGGACCTCCCCGCCCCTGCCCGGCCCACGCGCCGGCCAGCGCCGTGCCGCTGTTCGCCCGTACCCTTCCTCAGCGAAGAGAGCGTCCTTGTCTACGCAAGACTCCCGGCAGGAATCCCTGCCGCAATCCGCCCGGACCACCGGTTCGGCCACCGTCACCGTTTTCGCCTCCCCCACGAGCTGGATAGAGTCCGACGCCCTGGCCCAGTGCCACCAGGTGGCGGCCCTCGACGGAATGATCCACGTCGCCGCCATGCCCGATCTGCATCCCGGCAAGGGCGCCCCCATCGGTGCCGCCATGGCATCGAGTGTGCTGTACCCGTTCCTGGTGGGCTCCGACATCGGCTGCGGCATCGCGGTATTCCCCATCAAGCTCAAGCACGCCGTACCCGAAAAGCTCGCCGCCCGGTTCCCCGACCTCGACCAGGCGCTCGACCCGGTGCGCGACGCCGACGACCCGGCCTGGGCCGTGGTGGACGATGAGATCCCCGCCGGTCACCTCGAAGGCCTCGGGACGGTTGGCCGGGGCAACCACTTCGTCGAGTTGGCGCGGATCGACAGCATCCTCGATCCGGCCCACGCGACGCGTCTCGGGCTCACCGCCGGTGGCCTTGTCCTCATCGTCCACAGCGGCTCCCGAGGGCTGGGCGAGCAGATCCTGCGGGCGCACACCGAGGTGCACGGTGCGGGATCCGCCCCGGACCCCGCCGCCTACCTGGCGCTGCACGACGATGCCGTGCGATGGGGGTCGCTCAACCGGCGGCTGATGGCCGCCCGGGTCGCCTACGCCCTGGGGGCCGAGCCCACCGAGCCGCTTGTCGACCAGTGTCACAACCTGGTCGAGGTTCGCGATGGCGTCTATCTGCACCGCAAGGGGGCGGCCCCGGGCGACGGTCGCGACGTGCTCATCGCCGGTACGCGTGGCACCCGTTCCTACCTGGTCGCCGGTCACGCCGGTCCGGACGCCAACCATTCGGTGGCGCACGGGGCGGGCCGCAAGATGTCCCGTGCCGACGCGTTGCGCCGGGGCCGGGCCAAGCACACGGTCGAGGAGTTGCGCCGTACGCCGGTGGGTTCCCTGGTCGTGTGCGGGGACCGCCAGCTTCTCTTCGAGGAGGCACCGACGGCCTACAAGCGCATCGAGCAGGTGATCGCCGACCTGGTGGACCACGACCTGGCCACCCCCATCGTCAGCACGGTTCCGCTGGTCACATACAAGACGCCCACCCTCGGGCCGAACTCTCCACGGGATCGGCGGGACCAGCGTCGCAATCGGGGCCGTTCGTGACCGTCCACCTGCTCCTGTCGGCCGGACGTGGACCGCAGGAGTGTGCCTGGGCGTTGGCCCAACTGTTGCGCCGGCTGGAGGCCGACGCCCTCCGGCAGAAGATGACCACCCGTCGGATCCAGACCGTCGCCGGTGACCAGCCCGGCACCTACCGGTCGGTCCTGGTCCGGATCGCCGGAGCCGGTGTCGACGACTTCGTGGCGTCGTGGAGCGGGACGCTCTGCTGGCAGGCCCCCAGCCCCTACCGCACGGACGCCGGCCGAAAGAACTGGTACGTCACCGCCCGACCGTGCCAGGTCGACGTCCCGCACACCACGTTCGCGGAAGCGGACGTCGACATCGTGGCCTGTCGCACCGGAGGTCCCGGCGGTCAACATCGGAACAAGGCCAGCACAGCGGTACGGGCGACCCATCGCCCGTCGGGGACCGTCGTGGTGGTCGACACCGAGCGGCAGTTCAGTCTCAACCGCAGCATCGCCCTGGAGTTGCTGCGACAACGGATCGAGCACCGCGACGAGGAGGCGGGACGCGCGGTTACCACCGCCCGGTGGCGGGTCCACGATGAGCTGGTACGTGGTAACCCCACCCGCGTCGAACGCCCAGGACCCGACCTGCCCCCGCGAGACCGGACCCGCAAGCGGAGACGGCAGGCAGCAGACTGACCGGCGACGATGGGCCGGGCTCCGCCGGGATCGACGTCGAACGCCCCCACCCGTTGCCAGTCGGGTGGGGGCTTCGATCGTGCTCCGTACGCTCAGCGAAGCTGGTACGCGCGGGTCACGGTCTGCTCGACGGTGTTGCCGTCCGCGTCGGTGGCCTGCACCCGCAGCGAGACGAATCCATTCGTGGTGGCCAGCTTCGGGTGCCGGACGATGGCCTCGAACTGCCCCGCCCGTTTCCGGTCGACGTCGGCCAACTGCCAGGTCGTGCCGTCGTCGTAGGAGACCCACAGCTTGGTGTCCCGGATCGCCGGACCGGACAGCCCCTTCGGGTGTCGAACGTTCAGCCCGATCTCGAACCGGCGGTCGGCCTTTGCCCGGTTGTTGATGTCGACGTCGATGTCGTAGTCGACCGACAGCATCGGCACGAGCTGTCGGGCGTCCGGACGCTGCGAGTGGAACGTCCACGCGGTGTTGACCTTGGTGGAGGTCGTCCACCACGGGTCTGCCCGTTCCACGTCGAGGGTGACCCGGTACTGGGCCCGTTCCGGTGCCGCCGGGAACGCGAACGTGGGCAGCTTCGACGTGCCGAGGCGCTCGCCGTTGCGGTAGACGGTGGCGAGCACCTTGTCACGCTGGATCGCCACGTAGGTCTGCGTGTGGTCAGTCCCGGTATCGAGCAGGCCGGCGGCCTGGACCACGACGAGATCGCCGTCCCGGAACGCCGCCTCGTCGAGCGCAGGCGGCAACGCCGTACGGGATACCGCCTTGTTCCAGGTCCGGGACAGCCGCTGTCCCGGTCTCAACACACCGATCGACTCCCCGAGTTCCGACCCGCCGAGCTGCCAGGTCGGACCGATCAGCACCCGCTGGGTGGTCCGTAGGCCGGTGGTGACGTACTCGGTCCGGGTGGCCGGCATGGGTAGCCGGGTGTACTGGCCGAATGCGGTGTTCTGTCCCGGCACCCAGAAGAACCTCAGGTCGCCGCCCTCGGTGCCGGCCGCCGATGCGCGGTAGACCGTACGCAGGGTCGCCAACTCGTTGTTCCGCACCTGGTAACGCGGGTTGGCCGGCCACCCACCCTGCGGCGACTTGACCAGGTCGTAGGAGTACGGGCTGACCGCCACCCCGGTGAACTCGATGGTCACCCGGTCCCGACGCAGCACGTCGAGCAGTTTCTCACCCTGTTTCCCGGAGAGGGTCATCGCCGGAACCGCGCTGGGCGTGGTGTCCCCCCAGAGGTCGGCACCCCACCGGCCGGGTGCGTTGTTGAAGATGATCACCGCTGCGGCGCCGGCCTCGATCGCCCTGGCCAACTGGTCCCGGAACGGGACGTTCGCACTGCGCCTGACCAGTGCGGTCTTGCCGCGCACGTCGAGTCCGGCATATTCCTGGGCGGTTCCGGTGCCGGCGGAGACCACCGGCAACCGCTTGGTCCCGTCGAAGCGCAGGGAACCGACGTGTCCGCCGAAGTAGGCGAGTTCGTCCAGCGACACCTTGTTCCGGCCGACGACGCGGGCAGCCAGGTCGGGGGCGGTCAGCTTCCAACCGAAGTACGGGCGGAAGTTGTCATTCGGCTGCGCGGTCGGAATCGTGTAGACGGCGGTTTCTCCGCCCAGCCACTGCTCAAGGGCCCAGTAGTACTTCTGGTCGGTGCTGTGGGCGGTAAAGCCGACCCGGGCATGGACGGTCTGCGAGGGCTTCGGCGTCCGTACCGTCACCGGGGCACCCTTGCGCGCGTCGAAGGTGATGGTCCGATCACCGGTGATCACCACGTTGGGCAGGGTGCCCATGGTGTACTCCCAGACCCGGTCGTACTCGGGGCTGCGGGTGACGGTGTCGGCCTGGAAGAGGTACTCGGTGTCGGCGGGCAGGGTCAACGACAACGTGCCATCCGGACTGGGATTGGTGAAGTTCGACTCCCCACGTCCATCCATCGAGACGTACCGGACCAGGGTCGACGCGGGGTCGGCCGGAGCGCCGTCGCGTCCGACGACCTTGACCGTGACCTTGAACCGCTTCACGTCCTTGACCAGACCGATCGCCGTGGACACGACGGTGGCACCGTCAGCGGAGACACCGGACAGGTGGCCACTGTAGGTGCCGGTCGGGACATCGGCGGCGGACATGGTCACCGGCACCGTCGCGGTGCCCTTCGCCGGCACGGTCACCGAGTCGGCCCCGAGGCTGAGCAGCCCGGCCGGCAGTTCGGTCCCCGTCCCCCGGAGGGTGAGGGCGAGGGTGACCGGCTGGTCACCGGGGTTGGTGTACGTCACCTGCTTGACCACGGGTGTGGTGGCGTCCCACTGCGCGATGCCGAAACTCACCACACCGGTGCCGGAGACGGCCTGTCGGGTGGCCCGGGACACGTCCACCCGACCCGCCCCCTGGCTGAACGCCGGGGTGCTTGCGTGCGCCTTCGCCGTGCTGACCAGGTGTCCCTTGAGCCGATCGGCGGGCCAGTCCGGATACCGCTGGGCGAGGATCGCCGCCGCTCCGGCGACGTGGGGGGTGGCCATCGAGGTTCCGCTGGCCGAGGTGTAGTGCTCGTCGACGACCGTTCCCATTGCGGTTCCGGTAGCGCGCGCGGCGACGATGCCCACTCCCGGCGCGGTGATCTCGGGCTTGACGACACCATCACCGACCCGGGGGCCACGGCTGGAGAAGTCCGCGATGTCGTCCGCGTCGTCGACCGCGCCCACGGTCAGGGCCGCATCGGCCGTTCCCGGGCTGCCGAGGGTGCTGGCCCCCTGCCGGCCGTCGTTGCCGGCGGCGATGGTGAACAACGCACCGGTCTCCGCGGTCAACTCGTTGACCGCCAACGACATCGGGTCGGTGCCGTCACCCCCCGGGCCACCAAGGCTCATCGAGACGATCTTCGCACCGGAGCGGGCGGCCCACTCCATGCCTTCGATGATTCCGGACTGCGCGCCGCTGCCGCCGTCGCCGAGCACCTTGCCGACGATCAGCTGCGCTCCGGGTGCGACACCCTTGTGCCTTCCGCCGGAGGCCGCACCGGTGCCGGCGATGGTCGCGGCGACGTGGGTGCCGTGGCCGTGGCCGTCCTTGACCTCCTCGTTCGGGACGAAGCTACGACTGTCGACGATCTTGCCGGCCAGGTCCGGGTGGCTGGTGTCGACCCCGGTGTCCAGCACCGCCACCTTCACGCCGGTGCCGTCGTAGCCCGCGGCCCAGGCATCGGGAGCACCGATCTGGGGCACGCTCACGTCGAGCAGCGCCTCGGCCCTGCCGTCCAGCCAGACCCGTTCGATCCCACCGGCGAGTTGGGTACGGGCCGTACCCGCCTGCGGGCTGTCGTCGTCGATGGCTTCCCAGAACACCTCCGCCTGCTTCTTGTCGGCCGCCATCGCCGCGCCGTTGATGCTGGTCAGCGAACGCAGTGCCTGGGCACCGGAGGGGGCAGCCGGTGCGGCCCTACGTGCGTCGACCGCCGCCGCCCGGTAGCGCACGATCAGCGGGATCGAACCGCTACGCGCGTCGTCGTACCCCTGCTCGATCAGGCCGGTGACGTTGAACAGTCGCCGGTCCAGCTTTCCGGAGATCACCAAGGACTGGGCCTCCCGGGGTAGGACGTAGGTGTCCCGGCCCTCGGTCGTGATGGTGACATTTCCGTTCGAGCCCGTCCGACCGTTCACGGTCACCTGGGTCGGTTGGTTGCCGCCGCTCGTGACCGTGACGACATCACCGGTTATCAGGGTGACCCGGCTCGTGGTCTGTCCCGACCCGGGGGCCTTGGTCACCACCCCACCTGTTGGTGGTTCCGACGGTTGCCCGTGGGCGGCCGCGCCACCGCCCGGTACGACGAGCGCGGCGGCGACAGTGACGCCGAGCAGACTGCGTCTACGCCATCTTGGCATCTCAGTGACTCCCCTCCATAGACGCTGATGGGCGTCCAATGATCGAGAAGCTTCGCCAAGGTCCGACCGGCGGCGCTACGGTTTCTCCTGGCGAAGATCAGACATGTCAGGTCTCCGCCAACGTGGACGGGTCGGGGCAGACCAGCGGGCGGGGAGGGCTAGTGCTGCGTGGGTTCGGCATCGACGAGCTCGATGAGGCGGTGTACGTCGAGATCCTCCGGCGCCGTCAGGCGACCGCCGCCGAGCTGGTGGACGTGCTCGGCATCGATCCGGCGATCGTCGGCGACTGCCTGGCCAAGCTCGCCACACACGGCCTGGTGACCGGACACGCGGACGGACTACACACAGCGGTGGCGCCGGACGTCGGCCTCGGCACGCTCATCGTCCAACGGCAGGCCGAACTACAGCAGGTCCAGAGCAGACTCACCGAGTTGGTCGCGGTGTACCGCACCGGTTCGTCGTGGCTGTCCGGCCAGGTCGAGGCGATCACCACACCCGAGCAACTCGCCAGTTGGCTCGACTCCATGGAACGCGGTGCCCAGCGTGAGGCCCTGGCGTTCTTCCGGCCGCCGTACATCCTGAACCCCGACCTCGAAACGATCACCCGATTCGCACCGACCTACCGCTACGTGTACGAGCGCAGCGCCTTCGACGATCCTCGGGCACCCGAGGAGATCAGCGGCTACCTGAAGAACGGCTACGAGATCCGGATCGCGGACTCCCTACCGAGCAAGCTGATCATCATCGACCGGCAGGCGGTCGTCCTCCCGATGCGATCCGACCAGGTCAGCATGCATCCGGGTTTCCTCCTGGTCCGAGGTGAGTCGTTGGTACGTTCCCTGGTCGACCTCTTCGAACGGGTGTGGGCGACGGCGACACCGCTACGGGTAACCGCCGCCGGTGACCTGGCCAACGACGTACCGGCCATGGACGAGGTCGACGTCCACCTGCTCACGCTCCTGCTGTCCGGTCTACCGGACAAGACCGTCGCCAGCCGGCTCGGCACCAGCGAACGTACGGTGCAGCGTCGCCTCCGTCGTCTGATGGCCCTGACCGGAGCCAGCAGTCGGATGCAGCTCGGCTGGTACGCCGCCCGCTCCGGGCTCATCCCGCTCTGACCGCTGTTTCGGTCCGGGCCAGGCGGGTAGTCGGGGGGCGACCAGGCGGGTAGACGGGGGTGCCGCGCCTCGACGGAGGTGCCCGGAGGTCAGCACGTCCCCGGAGGTCAGCACGTCCCCGGAGGTCAGCACGTCCCTGGAGGTCAGCAACATGACGAAGGCGGTCCCGATCGTGCGGGGGGCGATGCGGGGCGCGATCGCCGCCATGGCCATGTCCGGCCTGCGTCAGCTCACCACCTCCCTCGGCCTCGTCGAGCGGATCCCACCGGAGTCGGTCCTCCTGCACACCGCCCCCGGTCTCCTGCGTCGGATCCCGGTCAAGCGTCGCAGCGCGCTGGTCGAGGTGGTCCACTGGTCCTACGGGCTGGCCGGCGGTGTGTTCTTCGGCGTACTCCCCCGCCGGCTGCGTCGCTGGCGGTGGGCGGGACCGGCGTACGGGTTCCTGTTCTGGGCCGGGTACGGGGCGGCCATCGCCCCACTGCTCGGTATCAGTATCCGCCGCGGCGGACTGAGCGAGCAGTTGGCCCTGCTGGCCGATCATCTGCTCTACGGCAGTGTGGTCGGCGCCGCACCCTGGCTGCACCAGGACTGACCATCGGACTGGCGGGACATCCGATTCCGGCAACAGTGATCGATATCCGTTCGTCATAGGCTCGCTGCCGAGGGGTGGAGACGATGGGCGGGTGAGCCAGTGACACGGCAGCGTACGAGGCGTCGCATGGCGAGTACGACATGAGGTCGCCGCTCTCCGAGCCGCCGCCTTCATCCACCCGGACGAACCGCTGTGAAACGGTGTCGGCCGGTCGGGGCACGTGGGGAGATGGCCCACTGCCGGTGCATCGGTTGGCGGTGCCCGCCCCGGAGGCACTACCGTTCGCGATCGGTACATTCGAGACGATCGGCCCGCTGTCGCGGGCCAGCTTTCCGCACCGGCACACCTTCTACGAGGTGGTGCTGGTGACCGGCGGCACGGGCACCCACGTCATCGACTTCGTCGAGCAGCCGCTGCGACCGCCGCACCTGTACGTCATCGCCCCCGGTCAGGTGCACTTCTGGGACCGGGTCTCCGGCCTGTGTGGACGGGTGACGCTCTTCACCGACGAGTTCCTGCTCGCCCATCCGGGCGATCGGGCCGTACTTCACGCCCTCAGCGAAGTGCCGTGGCTGGAGTTGACCGCAGGTGAGGCAGCCGACTTCGCAGCGCTGATGGCCCAGATGGAGCGCGAGTACCGCCGTCGGGACGAGGGGTTCACCTCCGTCCTACAGGCATACCTGCACGTGCTGGTCGTGCGGGCCCGACGCTCACCGGGCATCGCACCGCCGGCACGGGGTACGGATCGGGCCACAGGGGTTGTCCAACGGTTCAGCCAGCTACTGAGCGATCCGAAACCCGGACAGCGGTCCGTGGCCGCCTACGCCGGCCGGATCGGCGTATCGGTCAGCTACCTCAACGACGTGGTCAAGGAGGTCACCGGGCGGACCCCGGGCAAGCTCATCCGCGAGGTCCAGGTCCTGGAGGCCAAACGCCTACTGGCGCGAACCGGAATGACGGTGGGGCAGGTAGCCCGCGAACTGAACTTCGACCCGGCGTACTTCTGCCGGTTCTTCCGCCGGGAAACCGGAGTCAGTCCCGGAACGTTCCGGCGCGGTGTCGGTGGAAATCACCACATCCACCCACAGAAATCCATCGACGTTTCCGAATTTGAAACATAGCGTCGACACACACCCGTCGAGCGGCCCCCGCAACGGCGGCCGGCAACCCGGTCCTCGCGGTCGAGAACCGTGGCGGCCGGTCCCCTGCCGGCCGCCAACGAGTCCCGGGCGTCCCCCGCCCGCACCCCTGACGTCTAGGAGAACGAGCATGACTGGCGAACAGAGCGAACACCCGCCCATCGGTGATACCGCCGGCTCCCCGCCCACTGGCGGGATCACCCGGAAGAAGCTGCTGAAGGCGGCCGTGGTCGCCGCACCAGCACCGTTCCTCGTCGGTGCCCTGCCCGCCCTGGCGGGGAATCGGACTCCGTCGGGTCAGTCCCTGGACCCGACACCGTACTGCGACGACGGGGACGATCCGACGCCACCGCAGATGGAAGGCCCCTACTTCAAGCCGAACTCACCACAGCGCACGTCGATGCTGGACGGCACCGGCACCCGGCTGGTCCTCACCGGTACCGTCTACGGCCTCGCCTGCCAGCCCATCGCCAACGCACTGCTCGACTTCTGGCAGGCCGACGCCAACGGCGCGTACGACAACACCGGCTTCCGCTTCCGGGGACACCAGTACACCAACTCGCAGGGCGCGTTCAGCCTCACCACCATCGTTCCGGGCCTCTACCCGGGCCGTACCCGGCACATCCACGTCAAGGTGCAGGCACCAGGGCGGCCCATCCTCACCACCCAGCTCTACTTCCCGGGCGAGCCGCGCAACGCCACCGACTCGCTGTACAACCCGGCGCTGTTGATGTCGATCCAGAACGTCGGCACGGAGCGGCGGGCGACCTTCGACTTCGTGCTCAACGTCAACCAGACCCCGGGCCCCACGCCGACCTCGACCGGCACCCCGCCACCCAGCGGCACCTGGCGGGCCGGCGTGTCGTACCCGGTCGGCACCCAGGTCAGCTACAACAGCCTGAACTACCGCTGCCAGATCGCCCACACCTCGATGGTCGGCTGGGAACCGCCGAACGCGCCAGCGCTCTGGCAGCGCATCTGAGCTGATCCGAGCCGATGACAGGCCCCGGGCGGCCCCATCGTCAGGTGCGGGTAGCCCGGGGCGGTCCGACGCGGCACGGAAACCGACGCGGGGCGGCACGGAAACCGACGCGGGGCGGCACGGAAACCGGCACGACGCGGCACGGAAACCGGCACGACGCGGCGTGGAAACCGGCACGACGCGGCGTGGAAACCGGCACGACGCGGCGTGGAAGCCGCCGCAGCCGGACCGGGTGGGCCAGACTGACGGCATGGCAGCTTCGCGGCTCGACGGGGCGGTCGCGCTGGTCACCGGCGGCTCGTCGGGCATCGGTGCGGCGACGGCCCGACGCCTGGCCCGACACGGGGCCACCGTCTTCCTGTCCGGTCGGGACGCCGACCGGCTGGCGGCGCTCGCCGCCGAACTGGGCGGCACGGCGGTACCCGGCGACCTCACCGAGGCGGGAGCGGCCGAGGAGTTGACGCAACGGGTGCTGACGACGGCCGGCCGGATCGACGTGCTGGTCAACAATGCCGGCCTGGGTTGGGCCGGACCGCTCGACGAGATCACCGGTCCGGAGATCTCCCAGTTGACGACGGTCAACCTACTCTCGCCGATGCTGCTCACCCGGGCCGTCCTGCCGGGCATGTTACAGCGCGGGCGGGGCCACCTCGGCTTCGTCAGCTCCATCGCCGGCCGGCTCGGGGTCCGCGACGAGGCGGTGTACGCGGCCACCAAGGCCGGTCTGGACGTCTTCGCCGGGAGCCTACGGCAGGAGACGGCGGGCACGGGTGTGACGGTCACCGTGCTGGTGCCGGGCGTGGTGGACACCCAGTTCTTCACCCGCCGCAACCGGCCGTACCAGCGGAGCAGGCCCGGGCCGGTGACCGCGGACCGGGCGGCTGCCGCGCTGGTCGCCGCGATGCTGGGCGGCCGGGACGAGGTGTACGTGCCGCGCTGGTTACGCCTGCCGGTGGCGGTCCGGGGCACTCTGCCCGGCACCTACCGGCGGCTCGCCGGCCGGCTGGGTTGAACCTCCTCCAGTCGACACTGGCCGCCTGGGTCGCGTCTCGACCTGCGAGGTCCACGCGTTGGCGCGGGTCGACCGGGTCAGTTGCGCAGCACACGGGCCGACCGGGTCAGTTGCGCAGCGCGCGGATCGACTGGCGCAGCGACGACATGGTCGCCAGCACCGCCGTCGGTTCGTACCCACAGTGCGCCATGCAGTTGGCGCAGCGCGGATCCCGGCCCCGCCCGTACGCCGACCAGTCGGTCGTCTCTATCAGCTCCCGATAGGTCTCGGCGTACCCGTCGTTCATCAGATAACAGGGGCGCTGCCAACCGAAGAGCGAGTACGACGGGATGGCCCAGGCGGTGCACTGGAAGTCGACCCGGCCCTCCAGGAAGTCCAGGAACAGCGGCGAATGGTTCAACCGCCACCGGCGACGCCGCCCGTCGGCAAACGCCTTGCGGAACATCGTCCGGGTCTCCGACACACCGAGGAAGTGCTCCTGGTCCGGCGCCTTCTCGTAGGCGTACGCCGGGGAGAGCATCATCTGGTCGACGCCGAGATCGTCGTTGAGGTAGTCGAGCACCTCGATGACGGTCTGCGGGGTGTCGGTGGAGAAGAACGTCGTGTTGCTGGTAACCCGGAAGCCACGCCGCTTCGCCTCCCGCACCGCATCGACGGCCTGGTCGAAGACCCCCTCCTTGCAGACCGAGGCGTCGTGCCGCTCCCGCAGGCCGTCGATGTGCACGGCGAACGAGAAGTACGGTGAGGGCTGGAACAGGTCCAGTTTCTTGATCAGCAGCGCCGCGTTGGTGCACAGGTAGACGAACTTGCGGCGGCGGACCAGTTCCGCGACGATCTCGTCGATCTGCGGGTGCATCAGCGGCTCTCCGCCAGCGATGGAGACGATCGGCGCACCGCACTCCTCGATCGCCCCGATCGCCTGCTCCACCGGCATCCGGCGTTTCAACACGTCGGCCGGGTGCTGGATCTTCCCGCAGCCGGCGCACTTGAGGTTGCAGGCGAACAGCGGCTCCAACTCCACCAGCAACGGATAGTACGTCCGGCGGCGCAACTTCTGTTCGAGCAGGTAGCGGCCGACCCGGAGACTCTGACGTAGTGGCATGCTCATCTCGGACGTCTCTCCTTCGGAAGGGTGAGGCACACGTCTTCGACACTGGTCGTGCGTTCTCGTACCGCCCCGGTCCCGCACGAGCACGCTCCGGCCAGCGGCACCTCGGGCTCCGGGTTCGCCCCGGCCCACTGCGCCAGCGCCGGGCCGACCCGGGCCAGCGCCCGCAGCGCGCACACCACCCGGAGCAGCGTCCCGGGCCGGTACAGCGGTGTCTCCGGGCCGTCCGCGATCGCCCGTACACAGGCCACCGGCCGGTCGGCGGCCCCGGCCAGCAACGCGGCCGACTCGGTGTCGACGGCCAGCGCCCCGGTAGCGGCCAGTCGGGTACGGGCCGCGCCGTCGACCCAGCGGCGGTTGCTCACCACCGGCCCGAGATGCACCGTCAATCCGCGCCGTCGTAGCGCCCCGGCGAGCATCGGCGCGGTCGGACAGAGCAGTACGGCCCCGCCGTCGGCGAGCCGTACCTCGGTGGCGACCACCAGATCCCCGGGGCGCAGCGCCGGGGAGAGCGCACCGGCGATACCGGCCACCGCCAGTGCCGACGCGTCCCCGTGTCGGGACGCCGCACGGGCGGCCCGGGCCAACCCCGTTCCGGTACGGCGGATCGGCGCGCCTGCGGGCAGCGCGCGGCGCAGCGCCCAGGTCTCCAGTCGCATCGGCGCGAACAGGACCCAGTCCCCGGTCAACTGCCGGCTCCTCCGCCGGTCGGCAGGACACCGACGGCGCCGCCGGCCGACGGGATGCCGACGATGTCCCCGCCGGCCGACGGGATGCCGATGTTGGCCTCGGTCGACCGGGTGCCGGCGACGACGTCGGTCGACGCATCGCGGGTTCCGGCCGCGTCGAGCAGTCGGCCGAGCGCGGTGACGGGAAAGACCAGACGGTATAGGTGGTAGTTGATGTAGAAGTCACCGGGGAAGCCGGTCCCGGTGTAGTGCGGTTCGTCCCAGCTGCCGTCCGGGCGCTGGGTCTGCACCAGCCAGTGCACCCCCCGCCAGGCCGCCGCCGAGTCACCGACCCCGGCGGCGTGCAGGGCGAGCAGCGCCCAGGCGGTCTGCGAGGCGGTCGAGGCACCCCGGCCCAGCCAGTACTGGTCTCGGTAGGAGCGCAGGTCCTCGCCCCAGCCGCCGTCCCGGTTCTGCTGTCGGTGCAGCCACTGCACGGCCCGTACGATCACCGGATCGTCCGGGCGCATTCCTGCCGCGACCAGTGCCGGCACCACCGCCCCGGTGCCGTAGACGTGGTTGGCTCCCCACCGGCCGAACCAGGAACCGTCTGGCTCCTGGGCGCGCAACAGCCAGTCGACGCCACGAAGTACCGCCGTCGAGCGGACCATGCCCTCGGCGCAGAGCGCCTCCACGATATGTGCCGTCACATCGGCGCTGGGCGGGTCGATGACCTCCCCAAAGTCGCAGAACGGCAGTGACCGGGCCAGGGTCCGGGTGTTGTCCGCGTCGAACGCCCCCCACCCCCCGTCCCGGGACTGCATCCCGCACAACCACCGCAGGCCCCGCTCCAGCGCCGCCCCGACCTGTGGCCCCGGGGCGGTACGGCGCAGCGCCAGCAGCACCTCGGCGGTGTCGTCGGTGTCCGGGTAGCCGTCGTTGTCGAACTCGAACGCCCAGCCGCTGGGAGCCAGTCCCGGCCGGCGTACCGCCCAGTCGCCGGTTACCCGGATCTCCTCGTCGATCAGCCACCGGCCAGCCCTTACCAGCGCGGGGTGCTCGGCCGGCAGGCCGGCATCGGCCAACGCGACCACCGCCAGGGCGGTGTCCCAGACCGGTGACTGGCACGCCTCCAGTCGCCGTACCGGCCCGTCGGGGGTTTCCTCGCGTACGGTGAACCGGTCCAGGCCGGCCAGGCCGGTCCGCAGCACCGGATGGTCCAGCGGATAGCCGAGCAGATGCAGGGCGAGCAGTGAATAGACCCACGGCGGTTGGATACCGCCCCACGAGCCATCGGCCTCCTGCCGGGCCACCACCCACTCCGCCGCGCGACGTAGCGCGTTACGGCGCAGCAACCCGATCGGGCGGCGCTCGTAGCCGCGCAGCGCCGCGTCGAGACCATGCAACCAGCCGGCCCGACCCCGCAGTGACGGGGCACGGGGTGGGCGGGCACCGGTGCGCAGCTCGGTGAGGGAGAAACCGAGCGGACGTACCGGGCGCTGCGCCCGGACGATCGCCAGCGGCACGATCGTCTGCCGGGCCCAACAGGCGAAGTCGTAGACGTTGAGCGGCATCCACGACGGCAACAACACCACCTCCGGTGGAATGGCCGGCAGCCGGTGCCACGACCATTCCCCGAACAACGCCAGCCAGATCCGGGTGAAGACCCGGCTGCGCTCGATGCCGCCGTTGGCGAGTACGAAGTCGCGGGCCCGGACCATGTGCTCCGCGTCGACCCCGTCGCCGGCCAGCCGCAGCGCCGCGTATGCCTCGATCGTGGTGGACAGGTCCGAGGGGCCGTCGTAGAAGGTGGCCCATCCGCCGTCCGGGTGCTGCCGGCTACGGATCCAGCGGGCGGTGGGGTCGGTCTCCGCGGGCGTGAGGATGCCGAGGAACTGCCGCATGAGCAGATCCTCGGCCTCCATGGTCACGTTGGTCTCCAGTTCCCCCTGCCACCAGCCCTCCGGCTGCTGACGGGAGAGCAGGTGCTCCCGGGCGCGGGCCAGCGCCGCCTCGGCGCGGGGCCGCAGGTCGTCGTCGGGCCGCTCAGTGGTGGCGGTGGTGGTGGCGCTCCGGCCGGCGGTGGGCTCGACCGGCTTGGCACCGGCGGTGGAGAGCAATCCGGTCATCAGTACGTCCGTCCGGTCATGAAGTGTGCGATCGCGGTCAGGTCGTCGTGCAGCGGGGTCAGAGCCGCCGTACCGAGCAGGCCGGCCGCGCTCATCCGGGCGAGCTGGTCCAGTTCGGTCAGTGCCTCGGTGAGTAGCCGGTCCGCCTCCTTCACGGTCCAGTCCCGAGCCCCGGTCTCCTCGATCAACATGGCGGCCAGGGAGAGATCGGTGGGGCTCAGCTCCCCGGCGGCGCAGTACAGCTCCCGAAACTGGTCGCTGGCCGGGCCACCGGCGGTCAGCGCCCGCACCACCGTCACCGTCTTCTTCCGGGCACGCAGATCGGCGAGGACCGGTTTTCCGGTGACGGCCGGTTCACCCCAGATGCCGAGCAGGTCGTCGACGAGCTGGAACGCCAGGCCGAGACGGTCGCCGTATCGGGCCAGGCCGCGGGTGAGCGGCGTCGGCCCGCCACCCAGCACCGCGCCGAGGGTGGCGGAGCAGGACAGCAGGGCCGCGGTCTTGTTGCGGGCCATGGCCAGGCATTCGTCGAGGGTCACATCGGTACGCCGTTCGAAGGCCATGTCGGCGGCCTGCCCGGCGATCAACTGCCGGACCGCCACCGTCAGACACCGGGCGGCGGCAGCGGCATCGGGGCCGGGCAGCTCGGAGAGAACGTCTGTGGCGAGGTTCAACAACGCGTCGCCGGCCAGGATCGCCGGGCCGACCCCGAACGCGCACCAGGCGGTGGGCCGGTGCCGCCGCTCCAGGTCACCGTCGATCACGTCGTCGTGCAGCAGGGAGAAGTTGTGCACCAGTTCCACCGCGACCGCGCTCGGCATGCCGTCTTGATCGGACTTCCCGGCGGCCCGGGCGGAGAGCAGCGCCAGTGTGGAGCGCAGTCCCTTTCCACTACCCCCCTCGGTCGGTTCGCCGGTCGCATCCCAGTAGCCGATTTGGTAGCCGGCGGTCAGCCGGGTGTGCGGGTCGAGCCGGTCGAGCGCCGCGTGGATCGCGGGCCGGACGAGCGGGTCGGCCTCGGTCAGAATGTGGGGTCGCGCGACGGTCATGTCGATGCCTCCGGCAGAGTTGTCTTCGACGCGAGGTGTTCGAGCACCACGCCCGCCGCTCGCTGTCCGCTACGCACCGCCCCCTCCATCGTGTCCGGCCACCCGGTGTCGGTCCACGCCCCGGCCAGGGCCAGGCCGGGTAGCGCGGTCCGCGACGGGGGCCGAACGCTGCGCGTACCGGGGCGTTGCCGAAAGGTCGCGCGGGGTTCCCGGGTCACGAAGACCTCGTGCACGGCGGTACGTCCGGCGGACGGAAAGAGTTCCGCCAGGGCGGCCAGGTAGGTGCGGGCCAGCACCCCGGCCGGGGTGTGCAGGGCCGACTCCGCAGCGGAGATCGACACCACCAGGTACTGGCCCGGGGAGTCCGGCGGGGTCCGATCGAAGACCCACTGCACCGGCGTGTCCAGGCCGGCGGCGAACTCCAGGTCGGTGACCCGCTGCCGGTAGCGCACGTGCACGTTGACGATCGGCGCGGCACCGAGGGACGACCAGCGGGCCCGGTCCGGTACCGCCGCCTCCGGCACCAGCCGCGCCGCCTGCTGGTGCGGTACGGCGAGTATCACCGCCTCGGCGGTCACCCGGATGTGGTCGGAGCGAACCTGGAAGCCACTCGGGTCGACCGTGATATCCCGAACCCGGGTGCCGGTACGAACGTTCGCGCCCTGCTGCCGCAGCAGCCCGAGCGCCGGTACGGAGTGCAGCTCGGCCAGGGACGCGGTCGGCCGTCCGATGTCACCGGCGTCGGCCCGGTCGAACAGTCCGGTACGGAACACCCGGGCGGCCAAGGCCAGCGAGGCGTGCCGGGGCGGGGCGTTGAGCGCGGCGACGCAGATGAGTTCCCACAGTCGTTGCACGGTCTGCGGATCCTGGCCGTGGTCGGCCAGCCAGGCACCGAAGCTGATCTCGTCCGAGGCGGGGGCCTCCGGTTCGACGGCGCGCAGCGCGGAGGCTGCCCGGATCGCGGCGAACCGCTGCCGCAGCCGCAGTGGACGGTAGGTCAGCAGCGCCGGCAGTAGATGTGCTGGTGCGGGCAGCCGGCGATCCCGGGTCAACGTGTGCGGCGGTGCGCCGGGCCGCAGGATCGGTACGGTGAACGCCTCCTGCATCGCGGTGCGTTCCGTCGTACCGAGGCGCCCCAGCAGGTTGCGGTATTCCTCGTAGCAGCGCAGGAAGACGTGCTGGCCGGTGTCCACCGCGAGGTCGCCCCGGCGGAACGAGTAGGTCGCCCCGCCCAGTGCGGGGCGGGCCTCCAGCAGGGTGACCCGGTGGCCGGCGTCGGTGAGGCGCAGTGTCGCCGCAATACCGGCGAGCCCACCACCGATGACGCAGACGTGCCCGGCCTTCACGCGGTGCTCCGGGCCATCGCCCGTGCCGCGACGTACGCCTTCTCCCAGCCGGTGAGCGCTACCCGACGGCGGGTGACCGCGAGCGGGTCGGTGATGATCCGGGCCAGCAGACGGTGGTAGATGCCGGCCATCGCGGCCACACAGGCGGCACTTCGCCGGTCCAGCATGGGCAGCAGTCCGAGCCCGGTCCGGTAGTAGCGTTCGGCACGGTGTGCCTGGAACCGGAGCAGTTCGACCAGTCGGTCGGGTTTGTCGCCGAGTCCGCCGTCGGCGGTCAGCTCCAGCCGGCAGCCGAACTGGTCGAGGTCCTCGCCGGGCAGGTAGACGCGGTCCTGGGCCCGGTCTTCGAGGATGTCGCGCAGGATGTTGGTCAGTTGCAGTGCGATGCCGAGGGTGTCGGCCAGTTCGCTGGCCTCGGTCCGGGAGACGGACGGACGGATGTCGAAGACACCGAGGGAGAGTCGGCCGATCGAGCCGGCGACGCAGCGGCAGTAGCCGGTCAGTTCCTCGAAGGAGTCGTACGGGGTGCCCTGCACGTCGGCCACGCAGCCGTCCACCAGCTCGTCCAGGGCGGCGAGCGGGATGGGTAGCCGGTTCGCCGCGTCTGCCAGGGCCAGCAGTACCGGGTCTTCGGTGTCTCCGGGGAGCTGGTGCAACGCGGCACGGATCTGGTCGAGCCGGGCCAGTTTGGTGGCGTCAGGCAGGTCCCCGTCGCCGATGTCGTCGATCCGCCGGGCGATCGCGTACACGGCGCAGAGCGCGCTTCGCCGTTCCGGCCGGAGCAGCCGGATTCCGTAGTAGAAGTTGCGGGCCTGGTTCCGGGTGATCTGTTCGCATTCTCGGTAGGCCAGCATCAGTCGGGGGTCGCCGGTCATCCGGTCCTCCCCAGGAGCGTCCGGAGCAGTTCACCGACCAGGGTGGCGCGAGTGGCCCGGGGTGGTCCCGGCAGCGGGTCGTGGTCGCACCGGGCCAGCGCCCGTAGTGTGGCCCGGCCGCCGGCGACGTAGCCGCTGACGGCGAGTCGGGCCCAGCCCCGTAGTTCGGCGACGAGCGGCGCGCCGGCGTCGAGTTCCGCCCTGGCCCGCTCGGCCTGCTGCTGGATCACATTCCGCAGGCCGGCACTGGCGTACGACGCGTCCAGGGCCGCCTCGGGCACTCCGGCACGAACCAGGTCGTCGGTGGGTAGGTAGATCCGCCCTCGCCGCCGGTCCTCCGCGACGTCCTGAAGGTGCTCGACGATCTGTAGTGCGGTGCAGATCCGGTCCGAGAGGGCCACCCGCCGCGGCGATGCTTCGTCGAAGATGTGCAGGACCAGCTCCCCGACCGGATTGGCGGAGAGATGGCAGTACGCGACCAGGTCCTCGAACGACGGGTACCGGACGACGGACTGGTCGCGCTCGTTGGCGGTGATCAGCCGGAGCAGGGGCTCCATCGGCAGTTGACAGGCCGCGGCGGTCGGTGCCAGCCGGATCAGTGCCGGTGTGGTCGGGCGGCGGCCCGAATACATGTCCCGCACCTCGTCGGCCAACTCGGCCAGTCGGGCCAGCCGACTCACCGGGCTGTCGACCACACCGGCGTGGCCTGGTTCGTCGCCGATGTCGTCGACAAGGCGCGCATAGCCGTACAGGGCGTGCAGATGCTGCCGGATCGCCTCGGGCAGGATACGGAGCGCGACGGGGAAATTCTCGCCGGCCCGTACCGTATCCGGGTCTCGCCGATCGAGGGCGGGATCCGGCGGCGGGCTGGTCACACTGTCAGTCACAGCGAGCACATGCTTCCTCTCACGGCTGGTTCGAACACCAGGGAGAAGCCGTAGTCATTCACTTGCACTGAGTAGTTGTTTCGGAGCCTAGCCGACATCCCGCACGAATGGCTGGCAACACCCCGAAATCGCTCCTTCTCAGGGAACATCCTGGTAAGGCATGGTTTAGCCAGCGCTACTTCGACCGGGTTGTGGTGGTCAGCCAGATGCCGACGACCATGACCACCACGGCCACGATCTCGATCGGCAGGCGTATCCCGTCGAACGAGAGCTGTTCCTTGAACGCGACCACGCCGATGATGACGCCACCGAACGGGTCCAGCAGCGTGATGGCCGTCAACGGGGCGGCGATCGGCCCGGCCTGGAGCGCGTTCTGGTTCAGGATGAACGCGCTGATCCCCACCACGAGCAGTCCGTAGAGGTGCCAGTCCGCGAACAGGGACAGCGGATCGTCCGTCACCTTGGTGGCGACGTCCTTCAACAGGCCGGCGGCCAGGGCGTACAGCAGTCCGGTGGCGATGCCGAGCAGGGTGCCCCGGCGGGCCCCGTTGACCCGCCAGGCGAGAGCGAGGCATACGCCGACGAGGACCCCGACCACGCTCACCACCGCCAGCCAGGCCGCCAGGGAGGGGCTCGACACACCGGCCTTCGGGTCGGCGGCAACCAGAAAGGCGGTCAGCCCCGTGGCCCCGACCGCCACCACGACGAGGTCCCGCCTGTGTGGCCGCCGCCGTTCCAGTGCCGCCTCCAAGGGGATCGCCATGAACAACCCGCTCATCAACAGTGGCTCCACCAGCGCCAGCGGACCGGCCCGCAGTGCGAGCGCCTGTAGGACGGTGCCGACGACATCCGGGACGCTGCCGAAGAGCCACATCGGCCGGCGAAGCAGACGGGTCAGCAACCGTGGGTCGAGCGTCCTCGTCGGTCGTTCCTGCTTGGCGGCATGCTGCTCCAGTGCCGAGCTCAACGCGAAACAGATGGCGGCACCGATGCCGAACAGGATGGCAGCGACGTTCATGGCGTGCCTCCCTGGTATCGGGCAGACCGACTGGCCACCGCCGATGCAGGCATCAGGCCGGCCGATACGGTCGGGGCGAGAGCCAGGGCGACCGGTCGGGTCGGGGCGAGAGCCAGGGCGACCGGTCCGGCCGGTTGGCTCATCAGCCGCTCCGCTTGCCGGCCCGCGCTGGCGTCCGGGTCCGATACCGACGCGGCGACCGGCCCCGGCGCACACCCCACCCGGTCAGCATCCGGCTGGCCACGTCGGCCACCATCCCGGAGCGTAGGGCGCGGAGCGTGTGGCTGGATGACGGTATGAACAACGCCCGTTCCTCCCGCCGGACAAGCTCATTGATCCACTGGGTCGGGTCCGACTCGAACAACCGCAACCCGGCCTCCCGCTGTCGGCTCCCCCGCTCACCCTCGATGAGTTCGTCGAGGATGGGGCCAAGTTCCTTACGCCGACGTATCCAACTCGACACACCAGCCCGCGCCATCGTGACGGCGTTCGCCCTGCCGTGGCCCGGGATCGGACGATAGGTGGCGACAGGCACCCCGGTGGCCATCGCCTCCAGTGCGGTGAGGCCCCCCGCGTTCTCCACCAGCACGTCGGTGGCCCGCAACAGGTCGGCCATGTCGTCCACCCAGCCCAGGACGTACCCCAGCCCCAACCGTCGGAGCCGGCGATACAGCGGCGCGTTGCGGCCACACACCACCACCGGAACCGCCGCCCGGCTACGGATGATCTCCGCGGCGGTTCGTTCCACCTCCCCCACGCCCCACGAGCCGGCCACCAGCAATGCCAGCCGCCCCTGGGCAGGTAGTCCGAACCGCTGCCGGGCACGGACCCGCGCCCGCGCCGACCCGGGCCTGAAGCGGTCGGCAACCATACGGCCGGTGACGTGCACGTTCCCGGCTCCCAGTGCGAGCGCCTCGGACCTGGTGGTGCCGTGGGCGGCACAGTGCAGATCGACGCCGGGCGACACCCAGATCCGATTGACCGCAAAATCGGTCAGATAGGTGACCACCGGTACGGAAAGTCGTCCGTCCCGGCGCAGGGGCCCGAGGATCTGGCTGGCGATCGGATAGGTGGACACCACCAGTCGGATGTCGGCCGGCAACCGGTCCAGGATCCGCTGGCGGGCCGGACGCAGCAGGAAGCGAGTCGCCGGGGCGGAGCCGACGAACGTGTTCCCGATCGCGAACAACAGGCCGTACACCCACGATGCCCGGGTGAGTATTCCCCGGTAGGTGCCCCGGAGCACCCTGCCCAGCCCCCAGGGCAGGACGTCCGCGAGGTCGTACAGCCGGACCTGGAAGCCGTGCGTCCGTAGCCGGTCGGCCAACTCGTTGGCCGCTCCGTCGTGTCCGGCACCAGCGCTGGCCGAGAGGATGATCACCGAGCCGGCCGGTACGGCACCATCTGAATTCGCCGGGACGCGGCGATCAATGCCGTTCGGGTTGAACGTCATCCGGCCATCTACCCGAGCAGCAGGCGAAGAATCCCCGAAATCGTCTCGGATGCGAACGCCACGCAACCTACCTACCCGACACACGGCTCTATCGGGGACGAACAGCCACTCTCACCTCTATTCCCCGGCCTACGCCTGTCGGGGTGGCGACAACCTGCCGCGCACGTCAGGAATGCGACAGCCATCGACATTGCCTGATCAAAGTCGGTGGATAAGGCTGCGATCACCGCTGCGGGCGGCATCTCCCGGACTCGTCGGAGCTCGGGCTCCGGCCGGCGGCCAACAACCACACGACCAGGAAGGCTGACCATGGACGACACGCGCCATCCGGTCTCCCGCCGGGGACTGCTGGTGGGGACGACGGTGGTCTCCGCACTCACCCTCAGCGTGCCGGCCGGCGGCCCGGCGCGGGCCAATCCGTCCACCGGGCCGAGTGGTGAACTCGTAACCCGAGATCGGATCGCCGCAGCCCGGACCCGGCGGCCCGGCGGTGGTCCGGCTCCGTTGCGTTACACGCCGGACTTCCACGAACGGTTGACCGAGTGGCTGCGCTTCTGGTGGGCCAACACGCCACGCCGGTGGGTGACTCCCCTGGAGGTGGTCGCGGAGACCACGGCCGACGGGCGAGCCCTGCTGTTGACCGGCATCAGTCATCTGCACCGGGGCCGGGCCGAAGACGGTTTCGATGCCCGGCGGCCTGATCCGGCGTACTGGGCGACCCTGTCCAGCCTGCACCACCACTTTCCGGTCGTCCGGCCTGAGCCGGCGGCCGGTCGGGTGCGGGTCGAGGACGGGGTCTCCGGCTTCACCAACTCCGCCGAGCAGGTCGACTTTGCCGTGCACGCCTGCCGGGCGGTGTGGGGCTACTCCGCCACGACGACCGACAACTGGCCGGAATACGGCGACCGGGCGCTACGCCGGGCCGCGCAACAGGTCGAGGTCAGGACCCGCGCCGGCTGGGCCGCCTTCACCCGAGCCACCGTACGACTCGGTCTCGGCACCGAGTCGTACTAGAAGAACCAACCGGGCGTACGGAAGAACAGCGCCCGGTCGGACCAGGAGAAACCGAACCGAGGGGGCACCATGGCAAGGAACGAGTTCCGATTCGTCGTCGACGGGGTCGAACTGGACGAGGTGCAGCGGGCACGCATCACCGGAGAGATCCAGAAGGCGGGGTTGGCCGCCCTGCACGTCGTCCAGGCACGCCTGGACAGCCCGGTGACCGTCGGCCACGGCAACATCAAGCTCCGACCCGAGTGGAACGGTCTCTGGGTGCTCAGCGGCGAGCGCGCACGGGAGATCGGCGCGAAGATCAACGACATCGGTTTCTTCCTCGACTGATGTCCGACGAATCGCGGCGTGCCGACCCGCCGGAGCGAATGTGCCCGAGCACTCCACGGGAGAACGCCACCGTCTTCCTCGGGATGATCACTCCGGCGGGTCGGGTCGCCTACGTCACGCCGGCGGTGCCCGCCCAGGTCGTACTCGACGACCAGGCCGACGCTGCCGACCAGGACAAGCCTGCCGGCCCGGTCGAGGCACGCTACCGGCTCGCCGGCCCGTGTGTCACCACGTCCTGCGGTTTCTGGACCGGTGACCACTGTGGCCTGGGGGCCCGGCTCAGCGCCTCCTATCAGGAAACCGTTACGCAGCAGGAGACGGGGCTGCCCCGGTGCGCGATCCGGCGGAGTTGCCGCTGGTTCGCCGAGCAGGGACCGGCCGCCTGCGGTCCCTGCTCGCACGTCATCACCGACGCCCGCTGAGGGCACCGTCGGTCCCCGGCGCGGCACGCCGGGGACCGGTTCGACCGGTCAGCCCTGTTGCAGCGAATGCGCGAACCGGGCGGTGCGCTCGGCCAGCCACAGCCATCGGCGCTGGACCTCGCCGCTGGTGGCCGCCACCTGGTCGAGTGCCTCACCCCGCACCCGGGTCAGGGCCGACGCGGTGGCGGCAGGGTCGTCCAGTACCCGCACGCCGGCCTGGAACGCCGCCGCCTCCGCCTCACCACCGAACCGGGGTGCCACCTCGTCCTGCCAGAACGACTCCCCGCTGCGGTTCGGGTCCCAGGTGAACCGGGCGTACGCCAGATAGTTGATCTCGTTGGTGGGGTGATAGGCGGAGGGCTCGGCGAAGATCGTCAGTACCCGCATACCCGCCGCCCCGCTCCGCGTCGCCATGTCGGCGAACATCTCCGGTGCCCAGGCGTGCCGCTGCCGGTTCCACTGCGATCCGGCGTGGGTACGCAGCACGTTCGTCCGGTGTGGCAGCCGGGCCACGTGTTCGGCGGTCAACTCGTCCCGCCGGTCGTACCAGAACGCCCGGTTGACGCAGTACTGGTAGGCCACGTCGTCGGGCAGGTCGGCCAGCGGCTTCTGTGCGTCCAGGTCGAAGATCTCGCCGTCGTCCTTCAGAGCCATGCGTACCGGTGTGGCAGTTGCTCGGCGGTCAGA